>CAVPRS010000010.1:0-698127 GCA_963707895.1 uncultured Actinomycetota bacterium
CGTGAGGGGCCGCACCGTGCTGCTGGCCGCCGCGGCCGTCGGGGTCGGCTACGCCCTGTGGAAGATGCCGGTCACCCAGCGCTTCGTCACCACCTTCAAGGACGCCTCCGCCCGTCGCGGGGCCGAGCTGCGCGAGGCCGTCGAGGTCGCGGTCGAGACCGACGCCACGAGCCGGGCGCCGCGCCACGCCGCGTGGTCCGATGCTCGACCTCGAGGTCGACGCCGGCTGGAACCGCGACCGCGCCCGCGGGGCGGGCGCCCCGGCATCCGCCCTCGGCGCCGACGACCCGGGACGCTCGCTGACGCCCGAGCAGGCGCGCGCGCTGCTGCTCGACCCCACGGGCGAGCGAGCTCCGTAGGGGCCGGTGCGCCCCCACCTTCCCCTCCGCCCGCCCCACGCCCCGACCCGACCGACCCCCAGGCGCGCACCGGCAGTACGATGTCGCGTGCCCGTGCCCGGTGGCACCCATGACAACCGAGGACTGATTCCCCATGGAAACCGCTGAGATCCGGCGTCGCTGGCCGGCGTTCTTCGAGAAGAACGGCCACACCGTCGTGCCCTCCGCGCCGCTCATCCACGACGACCCGACCTGCTGTTCGTCAACGCCGGCATGGTGCCCTTCAAGCCCTACTTCCTGGGCGAGGAGACCCCGCAGTGGATCCGGGCCACCAGCGTGCAGAAGTGCGTGCGCACCGGAGACATCGAGGAGGTCGGCAAGACCTCACGACACGGCACGTTCTTCCAGATGAACGGCAACTTCGCGTTCGGCGACTACTTCAAGGAGGGGGCCATCACCCTCGCCTGGGACCTGATCACCACGCCGCAGGCGCAGGGCGGCTACGGGCTCGACGCCGACCTGATCTGGCCGACCGGTCTACGACGACGACGACGAGGCGTTCGCGATCTGGCGCGAAGGGATCGGCGTGCCCGAGGCGCGGATCACCCGCCGGGATGGCCGACAACTTCTGGTAGATGGGCGTGCCCGGCCCGGCGGCCCGTGCACGGAGATCTTCTTCGACCGCGGCCCGGACTACGGCCGCGAGGGCGGCCCGGTCGTCGACGAGGACCGCTACCTGGAGTTCTGGAACCTCGTGTTCATGCAGGACGAGCTCCGGCGGTGCGCGGCAAGGACGACTTCGAGATTCTCGGTGAGCTGCCCGAAGCACAACATCGACACCGGCATGGGCCTCGAGCGGATGGCGACCCTGCTGCAGGGCGGGACAACCTCTACGAGATCGACGAGGTCTTCCCCGTGCTCGAGCGGGCGGCCGAGCTCAGCGGGAAGCGTACGGCGTCATCCGGCCACATGGTCAGCGAGTCGCACCCCGACGACGTCCGGCTGCGGGTCGTCGCCGACCACGTGCGCTCGTCGCTGATGGTCATCGCCGACGGGGTCACGCCCGCCAACGAGGGCCGCGGCTACGTGCTGCGCCGGTTGCTGCGCCGGGTGGTCCGCTCGGTGCGGCTCCTGGGCTACGACGACGCGTCGCTGCCCGAGCTGCTGCCGGTGTCGCGGGAGCGGATGAAGCAGTCGTACCCGGAGGTGGCAGAGCGGCTTCGACGCATCATCCAGATGCGTACGCGGAGGAGGAGGCGTTCCGGCGCACCGTCGCTGCGGGCCGCACCATCCTCGACACCGCGGTCGGGCGACCAAGCAGTCCGGCGGGACGACACTCGCGGGCGACCAGGCGTTCCAGTTGCACGACACGTACGGGTTCCCGATCGACCTGACCCTGGAAATGGCCGCCGAGCAGGGCCTCGACGTCGACGGGGACGGGTTCAGCCGGCTGATGGACGAGCAGCGCCAGCGGGCGAAGGCCGACGCGAAGTGCGCAAGGAGAGTCGGCCACGCGGCCACGGCGGCGTGCCGGGACCTGCGGTCGTCGGCGCGACCGACTTCCTCGCGCACTCAGGAGCTCAGGAGCGAGGCGACGGTGCTCGGCCTCGTCCTCGACGGCGAGCGGGTCGACGAGATCGAGCCCGGCGCGCAGGTCGAGGTCGTGCTCGACGTGACGCCGTTCTACGCGGAGTCCGGCGGCCAGGATCGCCGACGAGGGCGCGATCACCGCCGACGGCGTGGAGCTGAGGGTCGTCGACGTGCAGCGGCCGGTCAAGGGGCTCGTCGTGCACACCGTCGAGGTGGTCACGGGTCCGCTGCGTACCGGCGCGGCCGTGCTGGCGCGAAGGTCGACCCCGAGTGGCGGCTGTGTGCGTGCCAGGCCCACTCGGGCACGCACGTCGTGCACGCGGCGCTGCGCCAGGTGCTCGGCCCGTCCGCGCTGCAGTCCGGCTCCTACAACAGGCCGGGCTACCTGCGGCTCGACTTCTCGTGGCCGCAGCCGCTGTCCGCGGCGACCCGCAGCGAGGTCGAGGAGGTCGCCAACCTCGCGGTGCGGGACGACCTGCCGGTGTCGGCGTTCTATACGCCGCTGCCGGAGGCCCGCCAGATCGGTGCGCTGGCGCTGTTCGGGGAGACGTACGCCGAGGAGGTGCGCGTCGTCGAGATCGGCGGCCCGTGGTGCCGCGAGCTGTGCGGCGGCACCCACGTGCAGCACTCCAGCCAGGTCGGCGCGCTGACGGTCACCAGCGAGGCGTCGGTCGGCGCCGGCGTGCGCCGGGTCGAGGCGTTGGTCGGCATCGACGGCTTCTTCGGCTACCTGGCGCGGGAGCGGGCGATCGTCGCCGGGCTGACCGGCCTGCGGGTGGGCGCGCGCCCGACCAGGTCGCGGAGCGGGTCGTCGCGATGGTCACCGGCTTCAGGACGCCGAGCGCGAGCTCGACCGGGCCCGTCGCGAGCAGGTGCAGGCGGTGCCGGCAACCTCACCGTGCGGCCCGCGACGTCAACGGCGTGACCTACCTCGGTCACGACGCGGGCGAGTCCGGTGCCGACGACGTGCGCACGATGGTGCTCGACCTGCGCGGCCGGCTCGGCACCGAGCGCCCGAGCGTCGTGGCCATCACCGGTGCGGCCAAGGGCCGCCCGGTCGTCGTCGTGGCGACCAACGAGTCGGCACGGCTCGCGGCATCAAGGCCGGCGAGCTGGTGCGGGTGGCGGCGACGGCGCTCGGTGGCGGCGGCGGCGGCAAGGACGACATCGCCCAGGGCGGTGGCCAGGACGCGTCGAAGGTCGGGGATGCCCTCGCGGCCGTCGAGTGGCGCGTCGGGGAGCTCGCCGGCTGATGCCGGCCCCGCGCGAACGCGGTGTGCGCCTCGGCGTCGACGTCGGGTCGGTGCGCGTCGGGGTCGCCCTGAGCGACCCCGACGGCATCCTCGCGACGCCGGTGGCCACGGTGGCCCGCACGGCGGAGGGGGAGCCGGCGGCCGGCGACGCCGACGTGGAGCAGATCGCCGCCCTGGTGCTGGAGCACGAGGCGGTCGGCGTGGTGGTCGGTCTGCCCGGTTCGCTCTCGGGTGACGAAGGTCCCGCCGCGGCCCGGGCGCGCAAGTATGCTGCCGTGGTGGCGGCGCGCATCGCGCCGGTCTGGGTACGTCTCGTCGACGAGCGGCTCACCAGTGTCGATGCACACCGCACGCTCCGTGAGAGCGGGGTCGCCGGCAGGCGTCAGCGAGCAGTGGTCGACCAGGCCGCCGCCGTGCTCATCCTGCAGACGGCCCTCGACACGGAGCGCAGCACCGGCGCCCCTCCCGGGAGCAGGTCGGACCTGGACGGCGCAAGCCACGGACGAAGGACGCGAGGCCGTGACGCAGCAGCACGACTTCACCGAGACGATCTTCGGTGAGCCGGCAGCGCCACCGCGGCGACGCCGCGACCTGCATCGCAGTCGCCCGCCGCACAGGAAGAACCGGCGCTGGCTGATCCTCCTGCTCGCCATCCTCCTCGTCGGCGGAGCCTGCTACGCCGCCTACAGCGTGCTCGCGCCGATGACCAAGGGCCTGTTCAGCCAGTCCGAGGCCGCCGACTACGACGGCCCGGGGAGGGCCAGGTCGACGTCGTCGTCGAGCCGGGACAGACCGGTGAGGACATCGCCACCACGCTGCGCGACGCCGGCGTCGTCAAGTCGCGCGGCGCCTACCTCGAGGTCGCGGCCGCCGACCCCAAGAGCGCCGCCGGCATCCAGCCGGGCACGTACGTGCTGCTCAAGGGGATGACGGCGCAGTCCGCGTTCGACGCCCTCGCCGACCCCGCCAACCGCTCGGTCAACCGCACCACCGTGCGCGAGGGGCTCTGGGCGAGCGAGACCTATGCCGTGCTCTCGAAGGCCACCGGCATCCGGGTCAAGGAGTACGTCAAGGCGGCCAAGGACACCAAGGCGATCGGCCTGCCCAAGGAGGCCGATGGCAAGGTCGAGGGCTGGCTGGCCCCGTCGAGCTACGAGTTCTCCGACAAGTCGACCGCCACGCAGCAGCTCAAGCAGATGGTCGCGCAGACCGTGAAGGAGCTCGACAACGCCGGCGTCGAGGCCGGGGACCGCCAGAAGGTGCTGACCCTCGCCTCCCTGGTCGAGGCCGAGGCGAAGCTCGACGACGACCGCCCCAAGATCGCCCGGGTGTTCCTCAACCGGAGAGACCAAGGGCGCCCCCGCCTACGGGCTGATCCAGTCCGACGCGGCCGTGTCGTACGGCGCCAAGCGCCGCTCGCTGTTCCCGAGCAAGGCCGAGCTCGACGACGCGAGCAACCCCTACAACACCCGCATCCACCCGGGGCTGCCGCCCGGCCCGATCAGCAACCCCGGGGCGGCGTCGATCGAGGCCGCCGCCAACCCGGCCGACGGCCCCTGGTTCTTCTTCGTCGCGGTCAACCCGATCACCGGCGAGACCAAGTACGCCACGACGCTGGCCGAGCACAACGCCAATGTCGCCGAGCTCAACGCCTACTGCGCCGCCAAACCCCAGGACTGCGGTCAGTGAGGGCGGCCGTCCTCGGCTCGCCCATCACCCACTCGCTCTCCCCGGTGCTGCACCGCGCCGGCTACGCCGCCGCCGGGCTCTCGGGGTGGGAGTACGACGCCCACGAGGTCGACGCGGCCGGGCTGCCCGGGTTCGTCGGCGCGCTCGGGCCGCAGTGGCGCGGGCTGTCGCTGACCATGCCGCTCAAGGAGGCGGCCGCCGAGGTCGGGAGCACGGTCTCCGAGGTCGCGAGGCGGGCCGCTGCGGTCAACACCCTGGTGCGCCGCGACGACGGCGGCTGGGACGCCACCAACACCGACGTCGTCGGCCTGGTCCGGGCCCTGTCACCGCACCTCGCGGAGCGGACGGAACGCGCCCTCGTGCTGGGAGCGGGGGCCACGGCACGCTCGGCCGTGCTGGCCCTGGCCGAGCTCGGCGCCACCACGCTCACCGTGCGGGCCCGGGACACGAGCCGCGCCGCCGACCTCCTGGCCTGGGCGCTCGACCTGGGTGTCGGCATCCGCAACGGCTCGGTCGCGGCACTGGGGCCGTGGCTCACCACCGGCGACGACCTGGTCGTGTCGACCCTGCCGGGGTCGGCGGGTGAGGTCGCGGCCGCCACCGTGCCGTCCGCCCACTCGGGCGTGCTGCTCGACGTCGTGTACGCAGGGTGGCCGACGCCACTCGCCCGCGCCGGTGCCGCTGCCGGCATGACCGTGGTCTCGGGACTCGACATGCTCGTGCACCAGGCCGCCGAGCAGTTCCGGCTCTTCACCGGGGTCCCGGCCCCGGTCGACGCGATGGCCGCCGCCGGCCGCGCCGCCCTGGGGCAGGCGTGACCCCGGCCTGGGTCGTGCTCGCCGCGGCCCTCGCCATGGGGCTGGTGGGGCACGTGACCGGACGCGAGCTCGCGACCGGCGGCTACCGCATCGTCGAGGACGAGGCAGGCCACGCGCCGGGCCGCAACTGGTGGCCGGGCCTCGGCACGGCTGCCCTCGCGGCGCTGGCGGCGTGGTCGGTCGGCGACCTGGGCGGCTGGGCGGCACTGCCGACCTACCTGCTCTTCGCCTGGCTGACGGTGGGCCTGGTCTGGATCGACCTCGACGTGCACCGCCTGCCGATCGGTCTGGTCGTGCCCACCGCGTGGTGGCTCATCGGGCTGCTCGCCGTGGCCTCGCTCGCGACCGGCGACCGCCGCTGGGTGGTCGCGCTCGTCGGCGCGGTCGTCATGGGGGCGGTCTACCTGCTGCTCGCGGTGCTGCCCGGCGGCGGCGTGGGCGGCGGCGACGTTCGGCTCGCCCCCGTCATCGGGGGGCTGCTCGGCTGGCTCGGGCCGGGCTACGTCGCCGTGGGCCTGTTCGCCGGGTTCCTCGTCGGCGGCCTGGCAGCCGTGGCCCTGCTGGCCCTGCGCCGGGTCGGGCTGCGCAGCTCGATCGCCTACGGCCCGGCGATGTGCCTCGGGGCCTGGGTCGCCGTCGGCTTCACGTCCCGGATCCTGACCTGGCTCACGGGCGGCTGAGGGCCGTGGAAGGATTCGCCACATGCTGCGCTGGCTGACCGCCGGGGAGTCGCACGGGCCCGCGCTCGTCGCGACCATCGACGGGCTGCCCGCGGGGGTCGAGGTCACCACGGCCGACGTCGCCGCCGCGCTGGCCCGCCGCCGGCTGGGCTACGGCCGCGGTGCCCGGATGAAGTTCGAGCAGGACGAGGTCGAGTTCCTCGGGGGCGTGCGGCACGGCCGCACCCTGGGGTCGCCGGTCGCCATCCGGGTCGGCAACTCCGAGTGGCCCAAGTGGCAGACCGTGATGAGCCCCGACCCGGTCGACGCCGACGCCCTCGCCGCCGCTGACGACGTCAACGCCGAGAAGGAGATCGCCCGCAACCGGCCGCTCACCCGGCCGCGACCCGGCCACGCCGACCTCGTGGGCATGCAGAAGTACGCGTTCGAGGACGCCCGTCCGGTGCTCGAGCGGGCCTCGGCCCGCGAGACGGCCGCCCGGGTGGCGCTCGGCGAGGTGGCGGCGCGGTTCCTCGAGCAGGCCTACGGCATCCGGCTGGTGTCGCACACGGTGGCCATCGGGCTGGCCTCGGTCGACGACCTCGCCCCGCTGCCGACCGCCGACGACGTCGCCGCCCTCGACGCCGACCCGGTGCGCGCCTTCGACCCGGCGGGGTCGGCCGCGATGGTCGCCGAGGTCGACGCGGCCCACAAGGACGGCGACACCCTCGGCGGCGTGGTCGAGGTGGTCGTGACCGGACTGCCCCCGGGTCTGGGCTCGCACGTGCACTGGGACCGCCGGCTCGACGCGAGGCTCGCGGGCGCGCTGATGGGCATCCAGGCGATCAAGGGCGTCGAGGTCGGTGACGGCTTCCGCACCGCGGCCCGCCGAGGCTCGGTCGCCCACGACGAGATGGAGCGCGGCGCCGACGGCGTCATCCGCCGCCGCACCGGCCGCGCCGGCGGCACCGAGGGCGGGATGTCGGTCGGCGGGCTGCTGCGCGTCCGGGCGGCGATGAAGCCGATCTCGACCGTGCCGCGCGCCCTCGAGACGGTCGACGTGGCCTCCGACGAGCCCGCACGCGCCATCCACCAGCGCTCCGACGTCTGCGCGGTCCCGGCTGCGGGCGTCGTCGCCGAGGCGATGGTCGCGCTCGTGCTCGCCGAGGCCTGCCTGGAGAAGTTCGGCGGCGACTCGGTGGGCGAGACCGCGCGCAACCACGCCGCCTACCTGGCCGCCATCCCGGCCTCCATGCGCACCTGGGACGAGTGATGGCGCGCGTCGTGCTCGTCGGGCCGCCCGGGTCGGGCAAGACCACCGTGGGGGCGGCCC
Source organism: uncultured Actinomycetota bacterium (assembly GCA_963707895.1). GTDB lineage: Bacteria > Actinomycetota > Actinomycetes > Actinomycetales > Dermatophilaceae > Fodinibacter. The sequence goes on from CAVPRS010000010.1 coordinate 7,681, forward strand.
TGGCCGACCTGCTCGGGGTCCCGCTGCACGACACCGACGCGGCCATCGAGGCCGCCGCCGGGCGCACCATCTCCGACATCTTCGTCGACGACGGCGAGCCGGCGTTCCGGTCGCTCGAGCGGGCCGAGGTGGCCCGGGCGGTCGCGGAGGAACCGGGGGTGCTGGCCCTGGGCGGTGGCGCAACGGTCGACCCGACCACCGAGCAGCTGCTCGAGGGCCAGACCGTGGTGTTCCTCGACGTCGGCATCGCCGACGCCTCGAAGCGGGTCGGCTTCGACCAGAGCCGGCCGCTGCTCGCCGTGAACCCACGCGCGTCGTGGGTGCGCCTGATGAACGAGCGGCGCCCGCTGTACGAACGGGTGGCAACCTTCCGGGTCGACACCGCGGGTCGTACGCCGGAGGACATCGCGGCCGAGGTCGCCGGGCTGCTGGGGGAGTCGTGAGCGGCACCGATGGCGCTGTGGCGGACGGCGCCACCGTCATCCCCGTCGGGACGTCGTACGACGTGGTCGTGGGGCACGGCGTCATCGACCGGGTGGCGGGCCTGCTCGGCGACGGCACGCGCAAGGTGCTCCTGGTGCACCCGCAGGGGTTCGACACCTACGCCACGGTCGTGGCCGAGGCGCTCTCCGGCGCAGGGCTGCTCGTCCACCTCGCCGGGGTGCCCGACAACGAGTCCGCCAAGGACGTGACCGTGGCGGCCCGGCTGTGGAGCGTCATGGGCGAGCTGGCCTTCACCCGCTCGGATGCCGTGGTCGCGGTCGGCGGCGGCACCGTCACCGACCTCGCCGGCTTCGTCGCGGCCACCTGGCTGCGCGGAGTGGCGGTGGTGCACGTGCCGACGACCCTGCTGGCGATGGTCGACGCCGCCGTCGGGGGCAAGGCCGGCATCAACACCGCCGAGGGCAAGAACCTCGTGGGCGCCTTCCACGAGCCGGCCGGGGTGGTCTGCGACCTCGACGTGCTCGCGACCCTGCCGCGGGCCGACCTCGTGGCGGGGCTGGCCGAGGTCATCAAGGCGGGGTTCATCGCCGACCCGGTGATCCTCGACCTGGTCGAGGCCGACCCGGACGGTGCGACGCGGTGGGACGGCCCGCACACGCGCGAGCTCGTCGAGCGGGCGATCGCGGTCAAGGCCGACGTCGTGGCGCAGGACCTCACCGAGTCGTGGCTGCGCGAGATCCTCAACTACGGCCACACCCTCGGCCACGCGGTCGAGCAGGCCGAGGGCTACCGGCGGCGCCACGGTGAGGCGGTCGCCATCGGCATGACGTACGCCGCGGAGCTCGCCCTGCGCGCCGGACGGCTCTCGCCCTCCGTCGTCGCCCGCCATCGGTCGGTGCTGTCGTCGGTGGGCCTGCCCACGAGGTACCCCGACGGGTCGTTCGACCAGCTGCTGGCCGTGATGCGCCGTGACAAGAAGTCGCGCGGTGACCTGCTGCGCTTCGTCGTGCTCGAGGACGTCGGGCGTCCGGTGCGGCTCGAAGGGCCCGACGAGGCCTGGCTGCGCGACGCCTTCGACGCCCTCTCCGCCTGACCCTGCGAGTTGGGTGCTCAGGTGGTTGCCTGGGCAGCCGGCTGAGCACCCAACCCTGAAGGCGCAACGCACAGGGAGGGCACAGGCGGGGCATGGACAACCCACCGGGGGCGCACGCCATCGTGGACGCCATGACCACCGCGATGCCGCCCACCCCCGAGCGACCCGAGCCGGCCGTGCACCCGGATCACGACCGCGGGCTCGAGTTCGACGTGCGCACCCTGCTCGCGCGGCGCTCGGCACTGGGACTGATCTCCGGCGCGGGGTTGCTGGCGCTCGTGGGCTGCTCCGACGGCACCGCCCCGGGGGCGACGACCGGCACGGCGACGACCGGGGCGACCGCCACCGCCACCAGCGCCACCGCCACGGCATCCGGCACGGCGGCCGTCGACAGCACGGTGCCGGACGAGACCGCCGGTCCCTACCCGGGCGACGGCAGCAACGGCGCCGACGTGCTCGACGACTCGGGCATCGTGCGGCAGGACATCCGCTCCTCGTTCGGCACCTCCACGACGACTGCTGCCGGCACCCCGCTGACCGTGAACCTCACCGTGCTCGACGCCGGGAACGGCTACGGCCCGATGGAGGCCGTGGCGGTCTACGCGTGGCACGCCGACGCCGAGGGCCGCTACTCGATGTACTCGCAGGGGGTCGAGAACGAGAACTACCTGCGCGGCGTCCAGCCGACCGACTCCGCGGGCACGGCGAGCTTCACCACGGTCGTCCCCGGCTGCTACGACGGCCGCTGGCCGCACATCCACTTCGAGGTCTACCGCAGCACCGCCGAGGCGACCAGCGACGGGCAGATCGTCAAGACCAGCCAGATCGCACTGCCGCAGGCCACCTGCGAGCAGGTCTACCAGGACGCCGCCACCTACCCGACGAGCAGCGACAACCTCTCGCGCACATCGCTGGCCGGGGACATGGTCTTCGGCGACGACGGCGGCATCCACCAGATCGCGACCGTGACCGGCGACGCCACCAGCGGCTATGTCGCGAACCTCACGATCGGCGTCTGAGCCCGCGACCGCGCCGGAGACCGGACGGGGGAGGTGCTGTGGCGCGATAGGATCGGGGCATTCCCCATCCCCTCGCGGGGGTGACGCGCGCCCGCGGCCGGGCGCTGCGTCAGCACCGACGTGACGAAAGCGAAGAACCACCAGTGGCATCGACCAACGACCTCAAGAACGGCCTCGTCCTCAACATCGAGGGCCAGCTGTGGACCGTGGTGGAGTTCCAGCACGTCAAGCCCGGCAAGGGCCCGGCCTTCGTGCGGACCAAGCTGAAGAACGTCATGAGCGGCAAGGTCGTCGACAAGACCTTCAACGCCGGCGTCAAGGTCGAGACCGCGAGCGTCGACAAGCGCAACATGCAGTACCTCTACAACGACGGCACCGACTTCATCTTCATGGACGGCGACACCTACGACCAGATCCCGGTGCGTCCCGAGACGGTCGGCGACGCCGCGAAGTACCTCCTCGAGAACCAGGACGTCATCGTGGCCCGGCACGAGGGCAACGTGCTGTTCATCGAGCTGCCGGCGTCGGTGATCCTCGAGATCACCTACACCGAGCCCGGCCTGCAGGGCGACCGCTCCACCGGCGGCACCAAGCCGGCGACGGTCGAGACCGGCGCCGAGGTCGCCGTGCCGCTGTTCCTCGAGACCGGCACCAAGATCAAGGTCGACACCCGCGACGGGTCCTACCTCGGCCGGGTCAGCTGACCCGTGGCCGCCCGCACCAAGGCCCGCAAGCGCGCCCTCGACCTCCTCTTCGAGGCCGAGCAGCGCGGGGTCAACGCCGCCGACCTGCTGCGTGAGCGGCTCGCGGCACCGGTGACCGAGGCGCCGCTGTCCGAGTTCACCGCCGACCTCGTCATGGGCGTCGTCGACCACTGGGGCCAGCTCGACGAGCTCATCGCCACCTACGCACAGGGCTGGACGCTCAAGCGGATGCCGGCCGTCGACCGCGCGATCCTGCGCCTCGGGGCCTACGAGGTGCTGTACTCCGCCGACGTGCCCGAGCCGGTCGCCATCAGCGAGTGGGTCGGCCTGGCGACCGAGCTCTCCACCGACGACAGCCCGCGTTTCGTCAACGGGCTGCTGGCCCGGCTCGTCGAGGTCAAGCCGACCCTCGCCTGACCCGCCGCGATTTCGCGGTGGATGCCGGCGACCCCGCGCCGATCGCCTTGATGGCGCGTATCGTCAGCAGCGAACGGGAACAGGTGCCACCCCCGGCCGCACCTGGTCCACCAGGGGCGCTCGACGGGCAGGGTGGCGATGACTCTCAGCAGAAACCGGTTCCTGACCGCCATGACGGCGCTGACCCTCGCGGCCGGCACGGCCCTGCTCGGCACATCGGGTGCCCGCGCCGCCGACGTGGTCGACTGCGACGCCTTCAGCACCGAGCTGCGCCAGCTCGTCAACCCGACCAGCGAGGCCAGCCTGCTGACCCGCTGGGGCTCGGAGGCGCAGAGCGCCCGGGACCTCTACGGCTTCACCGAGGACCTCGGGGTGGTGGCCCGGGCTGCCGGCCGGCCCGGCGAGGGGCTGGTGCCCGTGTGGCGGCTGTACCGGGCCGGTGACTTCGTGTGGGCCACCGACGGTGCCGACGCCGACGACTTCGTGGCCGGCGGCTACCAGCGCCAGTTCGTGGAGTTCTACGTCTCACCGACCCCGCAGAGCTGCCTGACCGCCGTCGACCGCCTCGAGCGTGACGGGGTGCACCGGGTCGTGCCCCGGGCGCAGACCGTCGCCATGCTCGCCGACGGCTGGGTGGTCGACGGGGCCACCTTCTACGTGGCCACCGACGAGGGGCCCGCGAACCCGCCGCCCCCGGCACCCACGACCCCGAGCCCGTCTCCGACCCCTCCGCCGGACGCCAACGACCTGACCTTCTCCATCGCGGCCATCCCGGACACCCAGAACGAGCTGAGCTCGAGCACGGACACCCGGTTCTCGAAGCGGGTGGCCTGGCTGGTGGACCACCGGGTCAGCCTCGACCTGCGGTACGCGGTGCAGATCGGTGACCTGAGCAACTGGGGCAACGTGGCACCGGAGCAGTTCCAGAAGGCCAGCACCGAGATCAAGCCCCTGGAGGCGGTGATCCCGTGGAGCGTCGCCGCCGGGAACCACGACACCGCCGCGGTCTGCGTGGGCGGCTCGGCCTGCCCGGGCGCCGACGCGAGCGTGACGGTTCGTGACGTCTCGGCGTTCAACCGCTACTTCCCGCCCTCACGGTTCCCCAACCTGCGCGGGACCTTCGAGCCGGGCAAGTCCGAGAACTCCTACGCGACCTTCTCGGCGGCGGGCAAGGAGTGGCTCGTGCTCACCCTCGAGCTGTGGGCGCGCCCCGCCGTCGTGGCCTGGGCCAACAGCGTGGTGGCAGCCAACCCGACGAAGAACGTCATCGTCAGCACGCACTCGTACCTGGCCGCCGACGGGACGATCAGCACGAGCAACGGCGGCTACGGGTCGACCTCGCCGCGGTACCTGTTCGACAACCTGATCAAGCTGCACCCCAACATCACGATGGTCCTCTCGGGCCACGTCGGCCAGGCGGCCGTGCGCACCGACACCGGCGTCAACGGCAACAAGGTGGTCTCGTTCCTCCAGACGTTCCACAGCACCACCGACCCCGTGCGTCTGATCGAGATCAACACCGGCGCGGGCACGGTGACGTCGAGGGTCTACGCCCCGGCATCCGACACGAGCTACCCCACGTACTCGACGTCCACCAGCGGGATGGTCTTCCGCTGATCAGCCGCCGCGGACCACGAGCGCGTCCCAGTAGATGGTGACCGCCCGGCCGCGCGCCGACCCGTGGCTGTAGGCGTAGAGCCCGGGTGACCCCGCGCCCTGCAGGCTCGCGGTGCCGTCCGTGGCGGTCAGCCACCAGGAGTCCGGCTCGGGCGTCCCGGCGGCCCACACCTTGGCCTGCAGCGTGCTCGTTCCCTGCCCCGACACGCGCAGCCTCATGAGCAGGGCCTGTCCCGTGGGCACCTTCAGGCTGGGGTGTGCCGCCGAGGAGAGCACCGTCTCGACGCCGTCCACCCGGCGCACCAGCCAGGCGGCCACCGAGCCGTCGGCCGCCGTGCGCACCTTGAAGCGGTAGTCGCTGGCGGACCCGACCGACCGGGCGAGGACGGCGGTGTAGTGGCCGACGGCGTCCGGCACCGTGCTGGCGCTGGTGGCCACCGTGATGTCGGTGGTCGTGAGCCGCACGGCGTCCAGCGTCGCCTGGTACCCGTCGCCGGGCTGTAGCCGCATCCGACCGCCACCGTTGGCGGTCGAGAACTGGTCGCCGCCGGCCGGGATGCTCCAGGCCCCACCGAGGTCTGCGCTGCCCCAGCCCGAGCGCACCGTGCGGGTGAAGGTGTCACTGCCGACGACCGCACCCGGCGCCGGAACGGAAGGCTCGGTGGGCGGCGGCGGAGTGGTGGGCGGCGGCGGAGTGGTGGGCGGCGGCGGAGTGGTGGGCGGCGGCGGAGTGGTGGGCGGCGGCGGCGTCACGGTGCCGCCGTCGACCCATGCCCCGAGGTGGCGTACCCCGGTCGCCTGCCCGGCGTGGCCGGCCAGGTCGGCCGGCAGGGGCAGGGCGACGTCGTCGGTGACGGCCCGGACAGCGTCGCTGAGGACGCCCGAGGGGCTCACGACCGCGGTGCCGACGTACTCGCGTCCTCGTGCCTCACGGCCGGTCGCTGCCCGGAAGGAGTCCAGCGTCGTGTGGACCGAGGGGCTGGTCGCCCCCCGCGACCAGATGACGAGCCAGGAGGGGTTGCTCGAGGAGCTGCGGTCGTAGATGTTGCCGTCGGTGAGGATCCGCATGGCCTCCCCGCTCTCCTTGTTGCTGTAGTCCTCGACGCAGAGCACGCAGTTGGTGCTCGCCTCCGGCAGCCCGATGACGTTGTTGCTGATCGAGAGGTCCTGCAGCTCCCACGGCATCTCGGGGTCGGGGAACGGCACGCGCGGGTCGACGGCCGGGTCCGAGGGGTTGGTGTTGCGGCGGGCGTCCTGGGCGAGCCAGAGCGATCGGCCGTTGCCGACGATGGTGTTGTTCCAGATCTTGACGTTGCTGGTGTTGTTGACCTTGATGCCGCTGCGCTGGTTGCCGAGGAACATCGAGTCGACGACCAGGGCCCGCGCGGAGATCTCGAGGAAGAGCCCTTCGCCGACGTTGCGGTTGAAGTCACTGCGGCGAACCACCGTGTCGTACACCGACATGTCGGTCCAGAAGCCGTGGCCGAAGTTGTCGTCGAAGGCGCTCTCGGTGACCGTGACGCCGCGCGTCTGCCCGATCTTGACCCCTCCGGAGACCGGCGCCACGTTGAAGTGCTCCGCGTTGTTGTGGCTCGACCTGACGCGGTCGTAGGTGATGCCGTCGGCGAAGCGGTTGTGGATGCCGAGCATCCCCGACCACTCCACGGTCACGTTGCGCAGGCGTGCGTCCCGGGCGAGGACGCTGATCCCCGTGGTCGCCATCTCGGACACCACGACGTTCTCGATGACGGCGTCGGGCTGCTCCATGACGACCGCGGCCATCTGCCACACCGAGGGTGCGTAGCGACGGATCCCGATGCCGCGCAGGACGACGCCCGGGGCCCGCACGCTCAGGGCCTGCTGGAGGACGCTGGCCCTGACCTCCTTGCTGGTCGGGTCCGAGCCGACGTAGAGCTTCGAGGTCGCCTCGTCGAGGTAGAAGCCGCCAGCGCCGACCTCGGCCAGTGACTTCTTCTGCGCCTGGCGGGCCCCGTCGACCCAGACCTGGTCGGGGTGCGCCGCCATGGGCGCCGTGTCGGGGTTCACGAACTGCCAGTCGGCGTTGGTGGAGTCGGGTGCGCCACGCGTGTAGGTGGGGCTGTGGTCGAAGCGCGTGGTCCAGCCGTCGTGCCGCCACCGGGTCCCGTCCTTCACCCAGCCGCTGACCGGGCTGCTGCCGTCGAGCCAGACCTCCTCCCCGGGGGCGTTCTGGATCGTGACGGTCTTGGTGACGACCAGGTACTCCTGGTAGGAGCCCGCTCGCAGGACCACCGTCCCGGAGGCGGGGGCGATCGCGACGGCCCGGGCCAGCGTGCGAACCGGCGCCGTGGCCGACCCCGAGGCGGAGTCGGAGCCCCACGGAGCGGCGTACACCGCGGTGGCCGGTGCGGCGTAGGAGGCACTGCCCACGGGGGCCGACCCGGCTCCGTCGGCGCCTCGACCCGCCGCCGCGGCCTGCGTCGCGCCCACGGCCACGGTGAGCCCCGCGGCGACCAGCGAGGTCGTGAGCAGCAGGGCGATACGGCGGAAAAGGGCAGGGGGCGGTCGAAGCATCTGCGGGACCCTAGCACCGGAAAACGACCCCGCCGTCCCGGGGTGCAGGCCTTCTTCGGCCCTGGGCACGGCCGCCCGGTCGGCGTGTGGCCGATCTCACTCGTCGAGGCGGAAACCCAGCTTCAGACCCACCTGGTAGTGCGCGATGACGCCGTCCTCGAGGTGGCCACGGATCTCGGTGACCTCGAACCAGTCCAGCCCGCGCACGGTCGTCGACGCGCGCGCCACGGCCGTCGTGATGGCCTCGTCGATCGAGGTGGTCGACGTGCCGACGACCTCGCTGATGCCGTAGGTGTGTGCCATGGCGCCGCCCTTTCGTCCGTCGGGCGCCCGCGTGGTGCCCTCCCCGGCGATGATCCTCGGCCCGCGGCAGTGCGGCCACCCCCGTGGCGGAGTGGCCACGGCATACTCCCGAGGATGACGACCATCCGCCTCGCCCGCGACGTCGGGGGAGGAGCGGGCGGCCGAGCCCGGCATCCTGCTCGTGGCGGAGGACGACGGAGCCGTCGTCGGCTTCACCCACGTGGTCGACCCCGAGGTGACCCTGATGACGTACGCCGACATCCCGTGGAACGCACCGTTCTACGCCCAGCACGGCTACGTCGAGCTCGACGTGCTGCCGGAACACCTGCAGCCGGTCTGGGACGGCGAGGAGGCGTTCGGGATGTCGCGCCACGGCCGCCGGGTCGCGATGGTGCGCGACCTCACCGACTGAGGCCGAGCCCGCGCCCGGGCCTCAGGCGCCGGCCGCCGCGAAGACGACCTCGGGCCACGGCGAGCTGGCCAGCCAGCGCCGCCGGGTCTCGGCATCGGCGTCCTTGGGTGGGAAGAGCGGCTGCGCGAGGGGGGACGGCGACACCGCGCCGGACGCGGGCGTGCCCGGCTCGGCACAGAGCGCAGCAAGGGAGTCGGTCGTCGTGGTCGTGGTCACGGTGGCCTCCTTCGCGGCGCGTGCGGTGCTGCTGTCGAGCCACCATTGCATCACATCGTGTTGGGGCACGCATAGTGTCGTGTTATGGGTTTCTCGCGATCCGGACGACTGATCCGAGACGCGGGGTCCCGCCCAGCGAGCCACCTCCGAGGGCGACCCGTCCACCCCGTAGAGTGGGCAGCGCATTCCGACATCCTTTAACGACCTGTCCCGTGAGGCAGGGAAGGAGGTCCGCGTTCATGACGCGCGCCGACACCACGGTGCCCCCCGGGCACCCGCTCGACCCGACCGGTCGTACCGTCCTCTCCGCGAGTGACGTGTCCCGGGCCCTGCGCCGCATCGCGCACGAGATCCTCGAGCACAACAAGGGCGCCGACGACCTCGTGCTGCTCGGCATCCCCAGCCGCGGCGTCGAGCTCGCCCACCGCCTTGCTGCGCTGGTCCACGAGGTCGAGGGCACCGAGGTGCCCACCGGCAGCCTCGACATCACGATGCACCGCGACGACCTGCGCCACCAGCCCACCCGCGCGCCGATGCACACCGTGATCCCGCCGGGCGGCATCGACGACAAGGTGGTCGTGCTCGTCGACGACGTGCTCTACTCCGGCCGCACGATCCGGGCCGCGCTCGACGCCCTCTCCGACCTCGGCCGCCCCCGCGCCGTCCGGCTCGCGGTGCTCGTCGACCGCGGCCACCGCGAGCTGCCGATCCGCGCCGACCACGTCGGGAAGAACCTGCCGACGAGCCACTCCGAGAAGGTTCAGGTCAGGCTCGCCGGCTTCGACGGCGGCGACGACGTCGTGCGCATCGCCGGGGGTGAGGCCCGGTGAACCGCCACCTGCTCTCCAGCGCCGACCTCACCCGCGACGACGTGCGCACCCTGCTCACCACGGCGGCCGAGATGCACGAGGTGCAGCACCGCGACGTCAAGAAGCTGCCCACCCTGCGGGGGCGCACCGTCATCAACCTCTTCTTCGAGGACTCCACCCGCACCCGGTCCAGCTTCGAGATCGCGGGCAAGTGGATGTCGGCCGACACGATCAACATCACGGGCAAGGGCAGCTCGGCCAGCAAGGGCGAGTCGCTGCGCGACACGGTGCGCACGATCGACGCGATGTCGGTCGACGCCATCGTCATCCGCCACATGGCCAGCGGGGCCGCGCACCAGGTGTCCCAGTGGGTCGACGCGAGCGTCATCAACGCCGGCGACGGCACCCACGAGCACCCGACCCAGGCCCTGCTCGACGCCTACACGATCGAGCAGCGGCTCGGCGACCTCGACGGGGCGCGGGTCGCGATCGTCGGCGACCTCACCCACAGCCGGGTCTTCCGCTCCAACGCGATCACGCTGCGCACCCTCGGAGCGCACGTCACCCTCGTCGCCCCGCCGACGCTGATGCCGAGCGGCATCAGCGCCTGGGCGGCGGCCGACGGCCTCGAGCTCACCGACGACCTCGACGCCGTGCTCGCCTCGGGGCCCGACGCCGTGATGATGCTGCGGGTGCAGCGCGAGCGGATGAGCGGTGGCTTCTTCCCCACCGCCCGCGAGTACACCGTGGGCTTCGGCCTGACCCGCGAGCGCCTGCGGGCGCTCTCCGACGCCAACCCGGAGGCCGTCATCTGCCACCCCGGCCCGATGAACCGCGGCCTCGAGATCAGCGCCGACGCCGCCGACGCCGCCCAGAGCCTGGTGCTCGACCAGGTCTCGGCCGGGGTGGCGGTGCGGATGTCGGTGCTCTACCACCTCCTCGCCGGAGAGGGGGCGGTCGCGTGAGCGCCGTGCTCCTCACCGGGCCCACCTGGTACGCCGCCGACGGCACCGCGCAGCGCGGCGACGTGCTGCTGCGCGACGGCGTCGTCGCCGAGCTCGGCAGCGTCGAGGCACCGAAGGACGTCGAGCGGGTCGATGCCGACGGACTCACCCTGCTGCCCGGCTTCGTCGACCTGCACACCCACCTGCGCGAGCCGGGCCGCGAGGACACCGAGACCATCGCGTCCGGCTCCCGGGCCGCCGCGGTCGGTGGCTACACGGCGGTGCTCGCCATGGCCAACACCACCCCGGTCACCGACACCGCCGAGGCGGCCGAGCGCATCCTCGACCTCGGCCTGGCCGCCGGGCGGGTCGACGTCGTGCCGGTCGGTGCGGTCACCAAGGGCCTGGAGGGAACCGAGCTCGCCGAGCTGGGCCTGATGCACCGCTCCCGCGCCGCCACGAAGGTCTTCTCCGACGACGGCCACTGCGTCGCCGACGGCCGGGTGATGCGGCGGGCCCTGGAGTACGTGCGGGCCTTCGACGGCGTGGTCTCGCAGCACAGCCAGGACCCCGCCCTGGCCGGCCCGCAGGCCTGCTGCCACGAGGGTGAGACCTCGGGTCGGCTGGGGCTGCCCGGCTGGCCGGCCGTCGCCGAGGCGAGCATCATCGCCCGTGACGCGCTCCTTGCCGAGCACACCCGCAGCCGGGTGCACGTGGCGCACGTCAGCACGGCCGAGGGCCTCGACGTCGTGCGCTGGGCGAAGGCGCGCGGCATCCGGATGACGGCCGAGGTCACCCCGCACCACCTGGCGCTGGGCACCGAGCTGCTCGCCGGGTACGACCCGGTCTACAAGGTCAACCCGCCGCTGCGGCCGGGCATCGACCGCGAGGCGCTCGTCGAGGGCCTGCTCGACGGCACCATCGACGCGATCGCCACCGACCACGCACCACACGCCCGGCACGACAAGGAGCACGCCTTCGTCGACGCGGCGTTCGGCATGCTCGGCCTCGAGACCGCCTTCGCGGTGGTGCACGACCTGCTCGTCGCCGACGGACGGCTCGGCTGGGCCGACCTCTCGCGGCTGATGTCGACCGGTCCGGCCCGCATCGCCGGTCTGGCCGACCACGGACACCCGGTCGCCGCCGGTGCACCCGCCAACCTCGTGCTCGTCGACCCCTCCGCCACGGTCGCCGTCGACCGCGACGCGTCGCAGTCCCTGTCCCGCAACACCCCGTGGCACGGCCACCGACTCGTCGGAGCCGTCCACACCACGATCCTGCGCGGCCGCGTCACGGCCCGCGGAGGGGAGCCCACCGCATGCTGACCACCCGCGAGCCCGCAGTCCTGATCCTCGAGGACGGCCGCACCTTCACCGGCCGGGCCTACGGCCACCGGGGCACCACGGTCGGCGAGGCCGTCTTCTCCACCGGCATGACCGGGTACCAGGAGACCCTCACCGACCCCAGCTACCACCGCCAGGTCGTCGTCATGACCGCCCCGCACGTCGGCAACACCGGCTGGAACGACGAGGACGACGAGTCGGGCCGGATCTGGGTCGCCGGCTACGTCGTGCGCGACCCGGCGCTGCGGCCGTCGAGCTGGCGCTCGCGGCGCTCCCTCGAGGACGAGCTCGACGCCCAGGGCGTCGTCGGCATCTGCGAGCTCGACACCAGGGCGCTCACCCGGCACCTGCGCGAGCGCGGCGCCATGCGGGTCGGCATCTTCTCCGGGGATGCCGCGAGCGCGCCCCGCGAGCGGCTCCTCACCCAGGTCGTCGACTCACCGCCGATGGAGGGCGCCTCGCTCGCCGAGCAGGTCGCCACCGACACGGCCTACGTGGTTCCGGCGGTGGGGGAGCGGCGCCTCACCGTGGCAGCGGTCGACCTCGGCATCAAGGCGATGACACCTCAGATGATGGCCGAGCGCGGCATCGAGGTGCACGTGCTGCCGGCAGCCGCGACGATCGACGAGGTCAGGGCGGTCGCGCCCGACGGCGTCTTCTTCTCCAACGGCCCCGGTGACCCGGCGACGGCCGAGGTCCAGGCCGGGCTGCTGCGTGCCGTGATGGACGACGGCATCCCCTACTTCGGCATCTGCTTCGGCAACCAGATCCTCGGCAAGGCGCTCGGGTTCGGCACCTACAAGCTCAAGTACGGCCACCGCGGCATCAACCAGCCGGTCATGGACCGCACGACCGGCAAGGTCGAGGTCACGGCGCACAACCACGGCTTCGCCGTCGACGCACCGCTCGACCGGCCCACCGAGACGCCGTGGGGCACGGCGACGGTGAGCCACGTCTGCCTCAACGACGACGTCGTCGAGGGGCTCGAGGTGCGCCGCGACGGGCGCCTGGTCGCCTTCTCGGTGCAGTACCACCCCGAGGCAGCGGCCGGCCCGCACGACGCCGCCTACCTCTTCGACAGGTTCGTCGACCTCATCCAAGGAGCCAACGCCTGATGCCCAAGCGCGACGACATCACGAGCGTGCTCGTCATCGGCTCCGGCCCGATCGTCATCGGCCAGGCCTGCGAGTTCGACTACTCCGGCACCCAGGCCTGCCGGGTGCTGCGCGAGGAGGGCATCCGCGTCATCCTGGTCAACTCCAACCCGGCCACGATCATGACCGACCCGGAGTTCGCCGACGCCACCTACGTCGAGCCGATCACCCCCGAGATCGTCGAGAAGATCATCGCCAAGGAGCGTCCGGACGCGGTGCTCGCGACCCTCGGTGGGCAGACCGCCCTGAACTGCGCGATGGAGCTGCACGAGCGCGGCATCCTCGAGAAGTACGACTGCCCGCTCATCGGGGCCAACGTCGAGGCGATCATGCTCGGCGAGGACCGCGAGAAGTTCAAGGGCGTCGTGCAGCGCTGCGGGGCCGAGTCGGCACGCTCGTTCATCTGCCACACGATGGACGAGGTGCTCGTGGCCGCCGGCGACCTGGGCTACCCCGTCGTCGTGCGCCCGTCGTTCACGATGGGCGGCCTGGGCTCGGGCTTCGCCCACGACGAGGACGAGCTGCGCCGCATCGCCGGTGCCGGCCTGCAGTACTCACCGGTGACCGAGGTGCTCCTCGAGGAGTCGATCATGGGCTGGAAGGAGTACGAGCTCGAGGTGATGCGCGACCACGCCGACAACGTCGTGGTCGTCTGCTCCATCGAGAACCTCGACCCGATGGGCGTGCACACCGGCGACTCGATCACCGTCGCCCCGGCGCTCACCCTCACCGACCGCGAGTACCAGCGGCTGCGCGACATCGGCATCGCCGTGATCCGCGAGGTCGGCGTCGACACCGGGGGCTGCAACATCCAGTTCGCGGTGAACCCCGTCGACGGCCGGATCATCGTCATCGAGATGAACCCGCGGGTCTCGCGCTCGTCGGCCCTGGCGTCGAAGGCCACCGGGTTCCCGATCGCCAAGATCGCCGCGAAGATGGCGATCGGCTACACGCTCGACGAGGTGCCCAACGACATCACCCGCGAGACGCCGGCGTCGTTCGAGCCGAGCCTCGACTACGTCGTGGTCAAGGTGCCGCGGTTCGCGTTCGAGAAGTTCCCCGCCGCCGACGACACGCTCACCACGACGATGAAGTCGGTCGGCGAGGCGATGTCGATCGGCCGCTCCTTCACCGAGGCGCTGCAGAAGGCACTGCGCTCGCTGGAGAAGACGGGCAGCAGCTTCCACTGGGACGGCCCGCGCCCGAGCACCGAGGAGGCACGCACCGTCCTCGAGGAGGCGCGGCGCCCCACCGACGGTCGCATCGTGCTCGTGCAGCAGGCGCTGCGCGGCGGGCTGTCGGTCGAGGAGGTGCACGAGGCCACCGGCATCGACCCGTGGTTCCTCGACCAGATGGCCCTCATCGAGGACGTCGCGGATGCCGTCGCCGCGGCCACCGAGCTGGCTCCCGACCTGCTGCGGCTGGCCAAGCGGCACGGCTTCAGCGACGCCCAGATCGCGTCACTGCGCCGGATGCCGGAGGCGGTGGTGCGCGGGGTGCGCCACGCCCTCGGGGTGCGCCCGGTCTACAAGACGGTCGACACCTGCGCGGCGGAGTTCGCGGCCCTGACGCCCTACCACTACAGCACCTACGACGAGGAGACCGAGGTCGCCCCACGCGAGCGCCCGGCCGTGCTCATCCTGGGCTCGGGCCCCAACCGGATCGGCCAGGGCGTCGAGTTCGACTACTCCTGCGTGCACGCCAGCTTCGCCCTGCGCGACGTCGGCTACGACACGGTGATGGTCAACTGCAACCCCGAGACCGTGTCGACCGACTACGACACGAGCAGCCGGCTCTACTTCGAGCCGCTGACCCTCGAGGACGTGCTCGAGGTCGTGCACGCCGAGAGCCTCGCCGGCCCGATCGCGGGCGTCATCGTTCAGCTCGGCGGGCAGACCCCGCTCGGCCTGGCGAAGGCGCTCAAGGCCGAGGGCGTGCCGATCGTCGGCACCTCGCCCGAGGCGATCGACCTGGCCGAGGACCGCGGCGCGTTCGGCCGGGTGCTGCACGAGGCGGGTCTGCCCGCCCCCAAGCACGGCACGGCCTACAGCGCTCCGGAGGCGGTCGAGATCGCCAAGGAGATCGGCTACCCGGTGCTCGTGCGGCCGTCGTACGTGCTCGGCGGGCGCGGCATGGAGATCGTCTACGACGACGAGACCCTCTCGGGGTACGTCGAGCGGGCGACCATCGCGAGCCCCGACCACCCGGTGCTCGTCGACCGGTTCCTCGACGACGCCATCGAGATCGACGTCGACGTGCTCTACGACGGCACCGAGATGTACCTCGGCGGGATCATGGAGCACATCGAGGAGGCCGGCATCCACTCCGGCGACTCCTCGTGCACCCTGCCGCCGGTCACCCTCGGGGCCACCGAGCTCGACCGGGTGCGCGAGTCCACGCTCAAGCTGGCCCAGGGCATCGGCGTGCGCGGCCTGATGAACGTGCAGTTCGCCCTCGCGCAGGACATCCTCTACGTGCTCGAGGCCAACCCCCGGGCGTCGCGCACCGTGCCGTTCGTGGCGAAGGCCACCGGCGTGCCGCTCGCCAACGCGGCCGCCCGGATCATGCTCGGCGCGACCATCGCCCAGCTGCGCGAGGAGGGCGTGCTGCCCGCACACACCGACGGCGGCCGGATGCCGGTGCACGCACCGATGTCGGTGAAGGAGGCCGTGCTGCCCTTCAAGCGCTTCCGCACCAAGGAGGGGCTCGTCGTCGACAGCCTCCTCGGCCCCGAGATGCGCTCGACCGGTGAGGTCATGGGCATCGACACCGACTTCGGACGCGCGTTCGCCAAGGCGCAGCTCGGCGCGATCAGCGGACTGCCCACCGAGGGAACGGTGTTCGTGTCGGTGGCCAACCGCGACAAGCGGGCCATCATCTTCCCGGTGAAGCGCCTGGTCGACCTCGGCTTCCGCATCGTGTCGACCTCGGGCACGGCCGACGTGCTGCGCCGCAACTCGATCGAGGCCGAGGTCGTGCTCAAGCACGCCGAGCGCGGCGCCGAGGGGCGCTCGATCGTCGACTGGATCAACGCCGGCGAGATCGACATGGTCGTCAACAGCCCGAGCGGCCCGAGCGCGTCGGCGCGGGCCGACGGCTATGCCATCCGCGCGGCGACCACGGCGATGGACAAGCCGATCATCACCACGGTGCAGCAGCTCGCGGCGGCGGTGCAGGCCATCGAGGCCGTGCGGCTCGGCGACCTCGACGTCACCTCGCTGCAGGACCACGCGGCCGCCCTCGACCTCTACGGCGTGGAGGCACCGGCGTGAGCGGGGTGGTCCAGGTCACCGGTGAGCTGATCGCCACCCGCCGGGTCGGCGCCTACCACCACCTCACTCTCGTGGCGCCCGGCGTCGCCGAGCTCGCCCACCCGGGCCAGTTCGTCGCCCTGGCCGTCGGCGGCCCGACCTCGGCGAACCTGCTGCGCCGCTGCTTCTCGATCCACCGGGTCAAGCCGTCCGGCACCTACGGCGGCACCGTCGACGTCGTCGTCGCGGCCCACGGCCCGGGCACCGTGTGGCTCACCGGGCTGCGCGCCCACGACCCCGTCGACGTCGTCGGCCCCCTCGGCCGGCCGTTTCCGCTGCCCGCCGAACCGGTCGCCTGCGTCCTCGTCGGCGGTGGCTACGGCTCGGCACCGTTGTTCTGGCTGGCCGAGGCGCTGCGCGAGCGCGGCTGCCACGTCGAGATGGTGCTCGGTGCCGCATCCGAGGACCGGCTGTTCGGGGTCGTCGAGGCGCGGCGCACGGCCGACGGCGTCACGGTCACCACCGACGACGGCTCCTCGGGACGCCGAGGCTGGGTGAGCGACGTGCTCGGCGAGGTGATCGACCGCACCGGGGCCGGCGTGGTCTACGGCTGCGGGCCGATGGCGATGCTCCGCTCGGTCACCGAGATCGCCGGCGCCCACGGCGCCGTGGCGCAGGTGGCCGTCGAGGAGTCGATGGCCTGCGGCGTCGGCGTCTGCATGACCTGCGTCATGCCGGTCACCGGCAACGACGGAGTCACCCGGATGGTGCGCTCCTGCGTCGAGGGCCCGGTGTTCCGGGGCGACCGGGTGCGCTGGGACGCGTTCGGCGACGGCATCGGCCGGGTGCCCGGCGACGCGCTCGGGGCACCGCGGGCGGGTGGTCACTGATGGTCGACATGGCGACCACGCTGGGCCCGGTGACCCTGCCGAACCCGCTGATGACGGCATCCGGCTGCGCGGCGAACGGACAGGAGCTGCACCGCTTCTTCCCGGTGAGCGAGCTCGGCGCCTTCGTCACCAAGACGGTGATGGCGCAGCCGCGCTCGGGCCGGGGGACACCGCGGATGGCGGAGACGGCATCCGGGATGCTGAACTCGATCGGCCTGCAGGGGCCGGGCATCGACGCGTTCGTCGAGAAGGACCTCGCCTGGCTGCAGTCGGTGGGGGCGCGGGTCCTGGTGTCGATCGCCGGCAACACGGCCGAGGAGTTCGGCGACGTCGCCGAGCGGCTGGCCGCCAGCCCGGCCTTCGACGCGGTCGTGGGCGTCGAGGTCAACATCTCGTGCCCCAACGTCGCCAACCGCGGGCTGGTCTTCGCGTGCGACGCACTGTCGTCGGAACGGGTCGTGCACCTGGTGCGCGAGCGGCTCCCCGAGGGCACACCGATGTTCGCCAAGCTGACCCCCGACGTCACCGACATCGTCACCATCGCCCACGCGGCGCTCAAGGCCGGCGCCGACGGCCTGACCATGATCAACACGCTGCTCGGCATGGTCATCGACACCGACCTGCTGCGGCCCCAGCTGGCCGGCGTCACCGGTGGCCTCTCCGGCCCCGCCGTGCGACCGGTCGCCGTGCGGGCCCTGTGGCAGGTCACCGCCGCGATGCGCGAGGGACGGCTGCCCTCGGCCCCGCTCATCGGTGTCGGCGGCGTGCGCACCGGGCGCGACGCGCTCGAGCTCGTCGCCGCCGGCGCCAGCGCCGTGCAGGTCGGCACCGCCACCTTCAACGACCCGTGCGCACCACGCCGGGTCCTCGACGAGCTCGAGGCGGAGATCGCCCGGCACGGGTTCGTCCGCTTCGCCGACGTCGTCGGCATCGCCCACGAGAGGACGGCCCGCCCATGAGCCAGACGCCCACCCCCTACGGCGACCGACTGCGCGCGGCCATGGACGCGCTCGGCCCGTTCTGCCCGGGCATCGACCCGCACGCCGCCCTGCTCGACCAGTGGGGGCTGCCCGACACCGTGGGCGGCCTCGAGACCTTCGCGATGACCTGCGTCGAGGCGTTCGGGGGAGCCGTGGCGGCGGTCAAGCCGCAGTCGGCGTTCTTCGAGCGGTTCGGCTCGGCCGGGGTGGCCGTGCTCGAGCGCACTCTCGCCGGGCTGCGTGACACCGGCACGCTCTCGCTGCTCGACGTCAAGCGCGGCGACATCGGCACGACGATGGCCGGCTACGCCCACGCCTACCTCTCCGACCACTCACCGCTGCGGGCCGACGCCATCACGGTCAGCCCCTTTCTCGGCTACGAGTCCCTGCGCCCGGCGCTCGACCTCGCCGCCGAGACGGGTCGGGGTGTGTTCGTGCTGACCCTGACCTCCAACCCCGAAGGCCCGTCGGTGCAGCACGCGACCCACGAGGGGGCGAGCGTCGCGGCATCCGTCGTGGCAGGCGTGTCCCGCGACAACGCGGCTGCCGCGGCATCCGGGCGGCTGGGAAGCGTCGGGATGGTGGTCGGGGCGACGGTCGGCAGCGCGGTCGCCGACCTCGGGCTCGACCTCACCGGCTCGGCCGGCCCGCTGCTCGCACCGGGCCTCGGGGCGCAGGGCGGCACGGCCGCGGCCCTGCGCGCGACCTTCGGCTCGGCGCTGCCCCAGGTGCTCGGCACGAGCAGCCGCGAGGTGCTCGTGGCCGGGCCCGACGCCGTCGCGCTGCGCGACGCCGCACGCCGCGCCGCCGACGACCTCACCACCACCCTGGCGGGCTGAGCCGGAACCGGCCGGCACGCCCCTGACCGGGGGCGACGTCCCCGACGACGTGCCGTTTCGTGGGTCGTGGCGGAGGGCCCGTCGCGATAGAGTCGACGGCGTACAGCCGGGTGTTGAGAAGCCAGCGCCTGCATGTCGACGAAGGATTTCTCCTGTGGCTCTTCCGCCGCTCACCCCCGAACAGCGCGCCGCGGCACTCCAGAAGGCAGCGGCCTCACGACGCGAGCGCGCCGAGGTCAAGCACCGCCTCAAGCACTCCGGCGTCACCCTCGGCGAGGTCATCTCCACCGGCAAGTCCAACGACGTGATCGGGAAGATGCGCGTCTCCGCCCTCCTCGAGTCCATGCCCGGCGTCGGCCGGGTGCGCGCCCGCCAGATCATGGAGGAGGTCGGCATCTCCGAGAGCCGCCGCGTGCGCGGCCTCGGCCAGAACCAGGTCGCCGCCCTCCTCGATCGTTTCGGGCGGTCGTGACGGGAGCCTCCCGCCTCACCGTCCTCGCCGGACCGACGGCCGTCGGCAAGGGGACCGTCGCGGCCTACGTGCGGCAGCACCACCCCGAGGTCTGGCTCTCCGTCTCGGCGACCACCCGTCGTCCCCGCCCCGGTGAGGTCGACGGCATCCACTACCACTTCGTGTCCGACGCGGAGTTCGAGCGGATGGCGGCCGACCGCGAGCTGCTCGAGTGGGCCGTGGTGCACGGCCGCGCCAGGTACGGCACGCCGCGGGCACCCGTGGAGCAGGCCCTGGCGGCCGGTCGACCGGCGCTGCTCGAGATCGACCTCCAGGGCGCCCGGCAGGTGCGCGAGAGCATGCCGGAGGCCCTCTTCGTCTTCCTCGCCCCTCCCACGTGGGAGGAGCTGGTGCGCCGGCTGGTCGGCCGCGGCACCGAGGAGGCCGAGGAACGCGAGGCCCGGCTGGCCACCGCCCGGGTCGAGCTGGCGGCCGCCGAGGAGTTCGACGTGACCGTGCTCAACGACGACGTTCGGCGCGCGGCCGAGGAACTCGTATCATTGATGAGATCACCCGTACCCGAAGCGAAGCGAGACTGACGCGTGTCCGGAACCAAGGCCGACCCCATCGGCATCACCAACCCGCCGATCGACGAGCTGCTGGAGCGTGCGGACTCCAAGTACGCCCTCGTCCTCTACTCGGCGAAGCGGGCCCGGCAGATCAACGCCTACTACGCCCAGCTCCAGGAGGGCCTGCTCGAGTACGTCGGCCCGCTGGTCGACTCCGAGGTGCACGAGAAGCCGATGTCCATCGCGCTGCGCGAGATCAACGAGGGGCTGCTGACCTCCACTCCCACCGAGGAGTGACCGCGTGAGGGTCGTCCTCGGGGTCGCCGGGGGCATCGCGGCGTACAAGGCCTGCTCGCTCCTGCGACTGCTCACCGAGGGCGGCCACGACGTCACCGTCGTGCCCACGGCATCCGCGCTGCACTTCGTCGGCGAGGCCACCTGGTCGGCCCTGTCCGGCAAGCCGGTGCACACCGACGTGTGGTCCGACATCACGCAGGTCCCGCACGTGCGGATCGGCCAGCAGGCCGACCTCGTCGTCGTCGCGCCCGCCACCGCCGACCTGCTGGCCCGCGCCGCGACCGGCCAGGCCGACGACCTGCTCACCACCGTGCTGCTCACGGCCCGCTGCCCGGTGGTCATGGCACCGGCCATGCACACCGAGATGTGGGAGCACCCCGCCACCCAGGCCAACGTCGCCACGCTCACCGAACGCGGCGTGCACGTCGTGCCGCCCGCCTCCGGTCGCCTGACCGGCCGCGACACCGGCCCGGGGCGCCTTCCCGAGCCCGAGGACCTGTACGCCGTGTGCGAGCGCGAGCTGGCCCGCGCGGCCGGCGACGCCGCGCACGCGGCGGCCCACGCCACATCCGCCCACGGCCGCGTGCCCGGCGACCTGGCCGGGCGACGGGTCGTCGTCAGCGCCGGCGGCACCCGCGAGCCGCTCGACCCGGTGCGCTACCTCGGCAACCGCTCGTCGGGCAAGCAGGGCTACGCCCTGGCCCGCGCGGCGGCCGAGCGCGGCGCCGAGGTGACCCTCGTCTCGTCGTCGTCGCTGCCCGCCCCCGACGGCGTCACCGTGGTGCCGGTCGAGACGGCCCTGCAGCTGCAGGCGGCGGTCACCGAGGCCGTGCGCCACGCCGACGTCGTCGTCATGGCGGCCGCCGTGGCCGACTTCCGGCCGGCCAGCTACGCCGGTTCCAAGATCAAGAAGACGCACGTGGCGGGGGATGACGGCGCCGCCGACGAGTCGGCGCCCACCGTCGAGCTCGTGCGCAACCCCGACGTCCTCGCCGGACTGGTCGCCGCCCGGGGAGGCGCTCGTTCGCCCGTGATCGTGGGGTTCGCCGCCGAGACCGGCGATGCCGAGGGCTCGGTGCTCGACCACGCCCGCGAGAAGCTGGCCCGCAAGGGCTGCGACCTGCTCGTCGTCAACGAGGTCGGCACCGACACGACCTTCGGCCACGACGACAGCACGGTGCACCTGCTGCGCCCGGGCACCGACGACGCGACCCAGGTGGGCCCGGCATCCAAGCTGGTGGTGGCGCACGCCGTCTGGGACGCCGTGCTGCCGCTGCTCTGAGCCGCACCCCTGGCCGGTCAGCCGGTCGAGAGTAGAGAACACGCCGCCGCGGAAAGCTCCGCAGCGGCGTGTTCTCTACTCTCGACGAGGCGTCAGCGGCGGGCGTGCGCCTTCGACGGCTTCGGCGTCTCGTCGGTGACCTCGACGGTCTGCGACTCCTGCGACTCCTCGCCCTCGACCGGCTCGGTCTCGTCGGTGGGCGTCGACGTCCTCGACCTCGTCGACCTCGTCGCCCTCGGCCGGTGCGGCGTCGTCGGTGGTGTCGACCTCGGCCACGGCCTCGTCGTGCGACTCGTGCGACTCGACCTCCGCGGCGGGGGCCTCGTCGGCCGGTGCGGCCTCGTCGTGGTGCTCCTCCTCGGCCGGCAGCCCGACGGCGGCGCCGCCACCGAGGGTGCCGAGCATGTTGCGCACGTTGCTCAGCTGGGCGGTGATGCTGTCGCGGCGGGCCGTGGCGGCGGCGAGCTCGCGCTCGGAGTCGCGGCGGATGCGGTCGGCCTGCTCCTTGGCCGAGTGCACCAGGGCAGCGGCCTCGGTGCGGGCGGCCTCGAGGGTGCGCGAGGCCTCGGTGGCGGCCGCCTGGCGGTCGTCCTCGGCCTCGCGACCGAGCAGGTCGGCACGCTCCTGCACGGCGGCCAGGGCCTGGTCCTGCTGGGCCATCTGGGCGGTGAACTCGGCGGCCGACTTCTCGCGGCGCTCGCCGAGGGTGCGCTCGAAGTCGGCGGCCGAGGCGGCGGCGGTGGCGCGCTGCTTCTCGTAGTAGGCCTCGGCCTCCTCGCGGCGGGCCGCGGCCTCGCGGGCGGCGTCGTCGATGATCGAGTCGGCCTCCTTCTTGGCGCGCGAGACGGCCTCGGACGCGTCGACGTCGGCGCGCGAGCGCACCTCCTCGGCGTAGCGGTCGGCCTCGGCCCGCACCAGGGCGGCGGACTCGTCGGCGGCGTGGCGGGCCTGCTCGACCTCGGCGGCAGCGGCGGCGCGGATCGAGGTGGCCTCCTCGTCGGCCAGGCCCAGCATCGAGCCGATCCGGTCGCCGAGGTCGGCGAAGGTCGGGCTCGACACCTTGCGGGCCTGCTCCTGGAGCTGGCCCAGCTCACGGCGCTGGCCCTCGAGCTCCTGGCTGAGCGCCTCGTGCGACTGGCGCAGCTTGGTCAGCTCGACCGAGCTCGCCGCGGCCTCCTGCTTGGCCGCGTCGGCGGCCTGCTGGAGTGCGGAGAAGTGCTGGTCGACCTGGACGGGGTCGTACCCGCGAAAGACGGTCGGGAACTCGGGCTGGTTCATCAGATCTCCTGGTCAGGGGTGGAGGGGATGGCAGGGGCGGTGGATGTGTCGTGGTCGTCGGGGGAGTGGACCGGAATCGGCTCGTCGGAGACGGCGAGGGCATCGATGACCCCGCTGAGGTTGCCCAGCTGGGCGGTGATGGCGTCGCGGCGGGCGGCCAGCGTGTGCACCTCGGCCCGGGCGCGCTCGACGGCGGCCTGGGCCTCGGCACGCACGGCGTCGGCGCGCAGGCGGGCCTCCTCGGAGGCCTTCATGATCTCGGCCCGGGCGGCCGCGTGGTACTCGTGGGCCTCGCGGTGCATCCGCTCGACGTCCTCGGCCGCGCGCTGGCGCACGCTGCGGGCGCCCTGCTCGGCCTCGGACTCGCGGCGCTCGGACCGCTCGAGGGCCTCGGACTGGCGGACCCGGGCGTCCTCGAGGAGGCGCTCGGACTCGCGCTGCGCGGCGTCACGGGTGCGGGCGGCATCCGCCCGTGCCTCGGCGAGCACCGACTCGGCGAGGTCGCGCATCCGGGTCGACTCCGACTCCGCCTCGGCGAGCCGGTCGCGGCTCTTGGCGGTGGCGCTGCCGAGCAGGGTCTGCACGCGGTGCCGGTGGGTGCGGGTGCGCTCGGCGAGCTCCTCGTGGTGGGCGCGGGCCCGTGCGTCGGCCTCGGCGTCGGTCTTCGCCAGGATCTCGCGCACGGTGCCCTGCGCCCACGCGAGGTGGGCCTGCGCGGCGGCAACGACCTCGTCGGCCTCGGCCTGGGCGTCGGTGAGCAGCACGGCGGCGTCGGCGCGGGCCTGCTCGAGCAGCTCGTCGGCAGCGGTGCGCGACCCGGTGTCGCGGTTCTCGATCTCGGCGAGCAGTGCCGCGACCTCGGCCTCGGCCTCGCTCCGGTGCCCCGCGGCGTACTCGCGCGTCTCGCGCCGCATCCGCTCGAGGTCGGACTCGGTCGACTCGCGCAGCTGGGCGAGCTCGGCGGCGTGCGCGGCGTGCTCGAGCCCCCAGCGCTCCTGGTGGACGCGCTCCTCCTCGGCGAGCCGGGTCAGGGTGCCCTCGTGCTCGAGCCGGGCTCGCTCGAGCAGGTCGTCGGCGTTCCGCTGCGCCTCGGCGAGGCGGGCCTCGGCCTGCTCCTCGGCGAGCGCGACGGCCTCGTCACTGGCCTTGGTGGCCCGGGCGCGCAGCAGCGAGGCCTGGTCGGCGGCGTCCGCCAGCATGATCTCGACCTCGGAGCGCGTCTCCTCGAGGCGCCGCTCGGCGTCCTCGCGGGCCGAGCGCACGGTGGCCTGCAGCTGCTCGAGCTCGTGCGCGGCGTCCTGGGTCTCGCCGCGCACCCGGGTCGCCTCGGCCCGGGCCTCGCTCACCTCGCGGTTGGCGTCGGCGCGCAGCTGGTCGGCGAGGTTCTGGGCGCGGGTGAGCAGGGACAGCGCTTCGTCGACGGGGCTCGCGGGCGCAGCGCTACCCGCGTCTCGCGCCATGGCTTCGCGCGTCGACTGGTCAGACACGCGGCCCATGATCGCAGACGCAACCGAGTGCCGTGGACCGAGTCGGTCTTTCCGCACGCCCCCCGGTAGATTGTCACGCGCACACACGGTGGCTGGTCGCCGTGGCAGCCCACCCAGCGAAGGAGTACCGCGTGTCCGCACGCCTCTTCACGTCCGAGTCCGTCACCGAGGGTCACCCGGACAAGATCTGTGACCAGATCTCGGACTCGATCCTCGACGCGATGCTGGCGCAGGACCCCCACAGCCGGGTAGCGGTCGAGACGATGGTGACCACCGGTCTGGTCCACGTCGCCGGCGAGGTCACCACCGAGGCCTACGTCGAGATCCCCAAGATCGTGCGCGACACCGTGCTCACCATCGGCTACGACAGCTCGACCAAGGGCTTCGACGGCGCGTCCTGCGGCGTCAGCGCCTCGATCGGCCAGCAGAGCCCCGACATCGCGCAGGGCGTCGACACCGCGTTCGAGAGCCGCACCGGCGCCGTCGACCCGCTCGACAAGCAGGGCGCCGGCGACCAGGGCCTGATGTTCGGCTACGCCTGCGACGACACCCCCGAGCTGATGCCGCTGCCGATCTTCCTCGCGCACCGCCTCGCCGAGCGGCTGACGGCCGTGCGCAAGAGCGGCGAGCTGCCCTACCTGCGCCCCGACGGCAAGACCCAGGTCACCATCGCGTACGACGGCGACCGGGCGGTCTCGCTCGACGCCGTGGTCGTGTCCAGCCAGCACGCCGAGGACGTCTCGCTCGACGGCCTGCTCGAGCCCGACGTGCGCCAGCACGTCATCAACCCGGTGCTCGCCGAGCTCGCCGAGGCCGGCACCGACCTGCGCACCGACGGCTACCGCGCCTACATCAACCCCACCGGCAAGTTCGTCATCGGTGGCCCGATGGGGGATGCCGGCCTCACCGGTCGCAAGATCATCGTCGACACCTACGGCGGCATGGCCCGCCACGGTGGCGGTGCCTTCTCGGGCAAGGACCCGAGCAAGGTCGACCGGTCCGCCGCCTATGCCACGCGCTGGGTCGCCAAGAACGTCGTCGCCGCGGGTCTGGCCCGCAGGTGCGAGGTGCAGGTCGCCTACGCCATCGGCAAGGCGCAGCCCGTGGGCCTCTACGTCGAGACCTTCGGCACCGAGACCGTCCCCGCCGACAAGATCCAGGCCGCCATCCTCGCGACCTTCGACCTGCGGCCCGCCGCGATCCTGCACGACCTCGACCTGCTCCGGCCGATCTACAAGGTGACCGCGGCCTACGGCCACTTCGGACGCACCCACGCCGACGGCGTCGAGAACCCGTTCACCTGGGAGCACACCGACCGGGTCGAGGCGCTGCAGCGCGCGGTCAGGGCCTGAACCGCCGGGTTGTCCACAGCGCGAGCCCACCGACCCCGACGGGGTGGGTGGGCTCCGCTAGTTTCGGGCCCATGACGACGGCCGACGACACGGGTGGGGCGGAGCAGCTGGCGCTGCTCTCACCGGCCGCCGCGGTGCGCCGCCCTCGTCGGCTCGCCGGCGACGACCCGACCGCCGACACGCTCCCGGTCGCGCTCGTCCAGGTCGACACCGGGCTGGCCCACCTCGACCGGCCGTTCGAGTACACCGTGCCCTCGTCGATGACCGACACCGCGTCGCCGGGGGTGCGCGTCAAGGTGCGCTTCGCCGGGCAGGACCTCGACGGCTTCGTGCTCGAGCGGCGGGCCGGTGCCGAGCACGTCGGCCGGCTCAGCCCGCTGCGCCGGGTCGTCTCACCCGAGCCGGTGCTCACCCCCGAGGTGCTCAGCGCGGCCCGCGCGGTCGCCGACCGCTACGCCGGTTCGCTCGGCGACGTGCTCCGGCTCGCGGTGCCACCGCGGCACGCCACCGCCGAGAAGGCCCTCGCCACCGAGCCGCCCGAGCACGCGGCCCTGCCCGTCCACGCTGCGCAGGCCTGGCGGCCGTATGCCGAGGGGCCGGCGTTCCTGTCCCACCTGACCTCCGGCGGGGCCCCCACCGCCTCGCTGCTGACCGTGCCGTCCGTGGCGCCCGACCGCGACTGGCCGGCGCTGCTCGCCGAGGCGGCGCGCGCTGCCGTCGAGGGTGGCCGGGGCGCGGTCCTCGTCGTGCCCGACCACCGTGACGTCGCGCGGGTCGAGGCCGCACTGCTCGACGTCCTCGGCCCGGGCCGGCACACCCGGCTCACCGCCGACCAGGGTCCGCAGGCGCGCTACACCGCCTACCTCAAGGTGCTGCGCGGGCACGCCCAGGTGGTCGTCGGCACCCGCGCGGCCGCCTTCGCCCCGGTGCGCGAGCTCGGCCTGGTCGCCTGGTGGGACGACGGCGACGACCTGCTCGACGAGCCCCGGGCTCCCTACCCGCACGTGCGCGAGGTCCTGCTCGCCCGGGCGGGCGTGCAGGGCGCCGCGGTGCTGTCGGCCGGCTTCGTCCGCTCCGTGGCCGTGGCCGACCTCGTCGCCCGCGAGGTCCTGACCCCCGTCGAGGCGCCCCGGGCCGAGCTGCGGCGCGCGGTGCCGTCGGTGCGGGTGGCGGGTGAGGGCCACGACGCCGCCCGCGACCCCGCCGTGGCGGCCGCGCACCTGCCCTCCGTCGCCTGGCGCACCGCCAAGGAGGCCCTCGAGCGCGGGCCGGTGCTGGTCCAGGTGCCCCGCCGGGGCTACCTGCCCTCGCTGTCCTGCCACGACTGCCGGCGCCCGGCCCGGTGCACGGTGTGCGCCGGCCCGCTCGGCCTGCCGGGGCCCCAGGGGCCGCCGGCCTGCCGGTGGTGCGGGAGGGTCGAGACGGCGTTCGCCTGCCCGGCGTGCGGCGGCCACCGGCTGCGCTCCTCCGTCGTCGGCGCCCGGCGCACCGCCGAGGAGCTCGGCCGGGCCTTCCCGGGCACGCCGGTCGAGCGATCCGGGGCCGGCACCGTGCTCGCCACGGTCGCCGCCGGGCCACGCCTGGTCGTGTCGACGCCCGGCGCCGAGCCGGTGGCCCCCGAGGGCTACGCCGCCGCGCTCCTGCTCGACGCGTGGGCCCTGCTCGAGCGCCCGAGCCTCACGGCGGGTGAGGAGTCGCTGCGCCGCTGGCTGGCGGCCGCGGCACTGGTGCGTCCGGCATCCGAGGGTGGGCGGGTCGTGCTCGCCGGGGCCCCGACCGAGGTGTCGGTGCCCGCCGTCGAGGCGCTGGTGCGCTGGGACCCGGCCTGGTTCGCCGAGCGCGAGCTCGACGAGCGGCGCGAGCTCTCACTGCCCCCGGCCGCCCGGCTGGCCGTGCTCACCGGTGCCCGGCCCGCGCTCGAGGCGGCCACGGCCGAGCTCGACCTACCGGCCGCGGCAGCAGTGCTCGGCCCGCTGCCGCACGGAGCCACCGACCGCTGGCGCACCCTCGTCACGGTGCCCCGCCCCGACGGCGCCGCGATGGCCCGCGAGCTCGCCGCGATGCGCGCCCGTGCCTCCGCCCGCAAGGAGCCCGACCCGGTCGCGGTGCGTGTCGACCCGCCCGACCCCACGGCCTGAGCCCGCCGTCCACGCCCCGCCGGTCCCGGATCGGTACGGTGCACGGAGGCGGAGCAGGGCTGCCGGCCGACCCGGAGAGGAGGAGCGCGATGACGGCTCTCGCGAGCGTGCGTCGCACCGAGATCGACGGCGTCCCCGTGTTCTGGGTCGACAGCGGCCGGCCGACGCTCACGGCCCACCTCCAGTTCCGCACGGGCAGCGCCGACGAGACCCTCCCCACGTCCGGCCTGACCCACCTGGCCCAGCACCTCGCGCTGCTCGGCCTGCCCCCTCGGCAGGACCGCGAGGTCGGCGGCAGCACGGGCCTGCTGCGCACGACCTTCCACGCCAACGGGTCGGTGTCCGGTGTCCGGCGCTTCCTCGTCGACGTCTGCGAGTGGCTCGACGCCCCGGACCTCAGCCGGGTGCAGAGCGAGGGGTCCGTGCTGCGCCAGGAGCTGGAGGCGACGGACCGCAGCCCGCACGCCCTGGCGCTGCTGCGGCGCTACGGCGCGGCGGGCCCAGGTCTCGTCGGCTTCCGCCAGCCGGCCCTGCACGGGGCGTCGCCGGATGCCGTGCGCGGCCTGCTCCACGCCTGGTTCACCCGGGGCAACGCTGCCCTCGTGCTCGACGGCCCGCCGTCGGAGGGCTTCCGGCTCCCGCTGCGCGACGGCGCGCGACGGCCGGTGCCGCCGCTCCCGGTGACCGGCGACCCGCGCCCGGCGGCCTTCGTCGCGGACGACACGATGTCGGTCTCCGGGGAGGTCCCGCACACCCCCGTCGCGTCGGTGCTCCCCGAGCTGCTGCAGCGGGCCGTCGAGCGGGACCTGGTCGAGCTGCGCGACCCCGTCTGGGCCACCTACGAGTCGGTCGGGCCTCAGTCCGCCGTGGTCGTGGCGGGGTTCCGGGTCGCGCGTCCGCTGATGGACCGGGTCGTCGAGTACACCCATGGGGCGGTCGAGACGCTCTGCCGCAACGGCCCGGACCCGCAGGAGCTGGCCGAGGTGGCGGCGGCGGCGGTCCGACGGCTCGAGGACCCGGACAACGTCGTGCACCTCGCCGACGCGGCGGCATCGGACCACCTCGACGGGCGGGCGGCACCCGGCCCGAGCTCCTACCGGCGGGCCACTGACCGAGGTCACCGTGGACGACGTGCGCGAGGTGGCGGAGGGGTTCGCGGCGTCACTGCTGCTCGGCGTACCGGCGGAGGCGACCTGGAGGGAGGGTGTCCCGCTGCTGACCGGGTCGACGCCGCAGGACCGACCTCGGGGCAGGTCGCACCGCTCCCACCAGGCACCGGCCGACCGGCGCAGGCTGGTCGTGGGTGACGGGTCGATCCACATCGGGCACGGCCGCAGCTGGCAGGGGGTCCGGTTGGGGGAGGTCGCGGCGGTGCTGGCGGCGCCGGACGGCGGGCGGGAGGTGGTCGCGGCCGACGGCTGGACGATGACCCTCGAGCCCACGATGTGGCGCGCGGGTGACCAGGCCGTGGCGCGGGTCGACGGCGCCGTCCCCGCCGAGCGGGTCGTCCCCCTGCCCGAGCGCCGGCCGGAGGAGGTACCGCGTCCGAGAGCCCTCCGGCACCGGTGGGCCGGCATCCCGCACCTCCTCACCGGCCTCGTGGTCGCCGCGGCCGTCGCACTCGTGGTGCTGGCGGTGGTCAGTGGCCGGCTGGTGTTCGTCGCAGCGGCCGTCATCGGGGGACTCATCGTCGTCACCCTCGTGGCGACGCGCGGCTCCGACTCACGCCTAGACTCCGCGGCGTGAGCGTCACTCCCATCCGCCTGTTCGGCGACCCAGTGCTGCGCACCCCCGCCGAGCCCGTCGTCGACTTCGACGCCGAGCTGCGTCGCCTGGTCGGCGACCTCACCGACACCATGCTGGATGCCGGGGCGGCCGGCCTCGCCGCCCCCCAGCTGGGGGTCGGGCTGCGGGTCTTCACCTACTGCGTCGAGGGCGTCCCCGGTCACCTGGTCAACCCCGACCTGACCCTCGGCGACGACGAGGAGACCGGTCCGGAGGGCTGCCTCTCGCTTCCGGGGCTGCGGTTCGACACCCCCCGTGCGGTGCGTGTGGTGGCCCGCGGGTTCAGCGCGTTCGGCGAGCCGGTCACCGTCGAGGGCACCCACCTGCTGGCGCGGGCCGTGCAGCACGAGACCGACCACCTCGACGGCATCCTGTTCGTCGACCGGCTCGACCCCGAGCAGCGCCGCGAGGCCATGCGCCTGGTCCGCGAGGCCGACTGGGCCGGTGCCGCCCCCGTGGTGCGCACCAGCCCGCACGCGAGCACCTTCGGGAGGCGCTGAGTGCGACTCGTCCTGGCCGGCACACCCGACACCGCGGTGCCCTCGCTCCTCGCACTGCTCGCCTCGCCGCACGACGTGGTGGCCGTCGTGACCCGGCCCGACGCCAGGGCCGGTCGGGGCCGCACCCTCGCGGCGTCCCCGGTCAAGCAGGTGGCACTCGAGCACGGCATCGAGGTGCTCACGCCGCCGACCCCGCGCGACCCCGAGTTCCTGGCCCGGCTCGCCGAGATCGAGCCGGACTGCTGCCCGGTGGTCGCCTACGGGGCGCTCGTGCCGCGCGCCGCCCTCGCCGTCCCCCACCACGGCTGGGTCAACCTGCACTTCTCGCTGCTGCCGGCCTGGCGCGGTGCCGCGCCCGTCCAGCGCGCCATCATGGCGGGTGACGACGTCACCGGCGCCACCACCTTCGTGCTCGAGGAGGGCCTCGACACCGGGCCGGTGCTCGGCACCCTCACCGAGACGGTGCGGCCCGACGACACCGCGGGAACCCTGCTCGACCGGCTGGCCCACGCCGGAGCCGGTCTGCTCGTCGCCACGATGGACGCCCTCGCCGACGGCTCGCTGCACGCGGTGCCGCAGCCGGCCGAGGGTGTCAGCCTCGCGCCCAAGCTCGGCACCGACGAGGCGCGGGTGCGCTGGTCCCTGCCGGCCCACGTCGTCGACCGGCACGTGCGTGGCTGCACGCCCGCCCCCGGCGCCTGGTCGACGTTCCGCGGGGAGCGGCTCAAGCTCGGGCCGGTCCGCATCGGCGTGCCGCGCGGCGAACCGGGTGGACCGGGTGGACCGGGTCGGCGGCGGGCCGTCCCGGGTGATGGCCGCCCGCGACCCGCTCGTGCTGGCGCCCGGAGAGCTGCACGTCACCAAGTCCGCCGTGCTCGTCGGTACCGGCTCGACCCCGGTCGAGCTCGGCGAGGTCGGGCCCACCGGCAGGAAGCCGATGGCGGCCGCCGACTGGGCCCGCGGCATCCGCATCGCACCGGGGGAGCGGCTCGATGACTGACCAGGGCAGCGGCAAGAGCGGTGGCGGCCGGCCGGGTGGACGAGGCCCGCGGCAGCGCAGCGCCACCGCGCCCTCGGAGCGCACCCGAAGGGCGGAGCCGACCCGCTTCGCCGCCTACACGCTGCTGCGCGCCGTCGACGACGGTGCCTACGCCAACCTCGAGATGCCGACCATCCTGCGTCGCCACCGGCTCGAGGCGCGCGACGCGGCGTTCGCCACCGAGCTGGCGTTCGGCACCATCCGCTGGCAGGGCTTCTACGACGCCGTCATCGCCGAGGCCGCGGCGCGCCCGACCGACCGCATCGACCCGCAGGTGCTCGACGTGCTCCGGCTCGGGGCCCACCAGCTGCTCGGCATGCGGGTGGCGACCCACGCCGCCGCCGACCAGACCGTCGGGCTCGCCAAGGTCGTGGCCGGAGCGGGTGCGAGCGGCTTCGTCAACGCCGTCATGCGTCGGCTCAGCGAGCGATCCCTCGAGGAGTGGCGCGACGCCGTCGTGCCCGAGGGTGGGGGAGTGGCCGCCCTGGCCGTGCGGCACAGCCATCCCGAGTGGGTCGTCACCGCATTGCGGGCCGCCCTGCTCGGCCACGGCCGTGCCACCTCCGAGAGCGTCGACGCCGAGCTCGCCGCCCTGCTGACTGCCGACAACGAGCCGCCGCGGGTGCACCTGGTCGCCCGACCCGGGCTGGTCGACGTCGACGAGCTGTGTGCCTACGACGACGTCGAGCCCAGCCGCATCTCGCCGATCGGCGTGGTGCTCGGCTCCGGCGACCCCGGGCTGGTCCCCGAGGTCCGTGACGGGCGCGCGGCCGTGCAGGACGAGGGCTCCCAGCTCGTCGCCCTCGCGCTGGCCGCCGCGGAGGTCCCGGCCGGGCTGCCCGGCCGCTGGCTCGACCTCTGCGCCGGTCCCGGCGGCAAGGCGGGCGTGCTCGGCGCGCTCGCCGTCGAGGCCGGCGCCGACCTCACCGCCATCGAGGTCAGCCCGCACCGCGCCGACCTCGTGCGCTCGACGCTGCGCGCCCTCACCCGGCGGGCGAAGAGCCTGGGCCGGCGGGTCGAGGTGCGCACGGCCGACGGCCGGGTGCTCGGCGAGGACGAGCCCGCGGCGTATGCCCGGGTGCTCGTCGACGCCCCCTGCACCGGGCTCGGGGCCCTGCGCCGTCGGCCCGAGGCGCGCTGGCGTCGCCAGCCGTCCGACGTCGCCGAGCTGGCGCCGCTGCAGCGTGCCCTGCTGACCTCCGCACTGGATGCCGTGGCGCCCGGCGGCGTCGTCGCCTACGCCACGTGCAGCCCCCACGTCGCCGAGACCCGCTTCGTCGTCAGCGACGTGCTCAAGCGCCGGCACGACATCGAGGTGGTCGACGCTCGCCCGCTGTTCACCGACGCCGTCGGCCGGCCGCTCGAAGGCCTGGGCCAGGGGCCCTACGTGCAGCTCTGGCCCCACGTGCACGGCACCGACGCGATGTTCCTCGCGCTGCTGCGCAGGCTCCCGTAGCCTGACCAGCGGCCCGACCCGCCGTGGTCGCCGGCCGCAGCACGTGCGAGGACGACACCGACGACGAGGGGTGGCCTGCAGTGGTCGAGCCGAGCCCAGGGACCTGGAGGCACCGAGCCGCGAGGCTGGGCTGGAGCGCGACGGCCCTGGCCGTCGTCGCGGTGCTGGTCCTTCTCGTGGGGGTGTGGGCGTTCATCTCGGAGAAGCTCGGGCCGGGCTCCGACAACGAGCTGCTCTTCGACGACCCCCGGTGGCAGCTCTGGCTCACGGCCGCCGGTGCCGCCTGGGTGGTCGCCGCCTACGTGGGCGTCGCAGCGCTCGAGACCGCCGCGGCGATGAGGGTGCTGTCCCCGGACCGGCCGCTGCCGAAGCAGCAGCCCCACGTGCTGCGGGTCGGCCTCGCGGGTGCGGGAGCCCTGGCCGCGGACCCGCTGATGTCCACACCGGAGTGGCCCGCGTCGGCGCTGTCGCCAGCCACGGGCGCCGGTGCAGACAGTGCGGTGCACGGTGCTGCTCCCCGCGTACAACGAGGAGCTCGTCCTCGGCAACGCGCTGCGGTCCCTGCAGGAGCAGACCCGACCACCGGACCGGGTGATCGTCATCGCCGACAACTGCACCGACACCACGGTCCAGATCGCTCGCGAGCACGGCGTCGAGGTCGTCGAGACCGTCGGCAACACCGAGAAGAAGGCCGGCGCCCTGAACCAGCAGCTGCGCCGGCTGCTCCCGGCGAGCGACGAGCGTGACGTCGTCATGGTGATGGATGCCGACTCGACGATCGGCCCGGAGTTCCTCGAGGACGGGCTCCGCCGCCTGGAGGAGGACCCGGCGCTGATGGCCGTCGGCGGCCTGTTCTACGGCGAGCCCGGCTACGGGCTGATCGGCCAGTTCCAGCGCAACGAGTACGCCCGGTACCAGCGGCTCGTGGCCCGCAAGTCGGGTCGGGTGTTCGTCCTCACCGGCACCGCCTCGCTGATCCGCACCGTGGCCCTGTCCGCGGTGGCGCAGGCTCGCGGCGAGCTCGTCCCCGGGGTCCGCGGGAACGTCTACGACACCCACGCCATGACCGAGGACAACGAGCTGACCCTGGCCCTGAAGACCCTGGGCGCCAAGATGACCTCGCCGCGTGCCGCCCAGGTCACCACCGAGCTGATGCCCACGTGGAGGGCGCTGTGGCGCCAGCGGCTGCGCTGGCAGCGTGGCGCACTCGAGAACATCGGCGCCTACGGGCTCACCCGGTCGACCGCCCTGTACTGGGGCCAGCAGCTGACCCTGGCCTACAGCGTGATCGCCCTGAACGCGTTCCTGCTCCTCAGCCTGATCACCCTGCTCGCCGCCGACGAGTTCGCGCCCTCCCGGTTCTGGACGATCGTCGGCGTGATCTTCGTCGTCGAGCGGCTGGTCACCGTGTGGGCCGCCGGGTGGAAGGCCCGGGCCCTCGCCGCCCCGATCTTCCTCGAGCTCGGCTACGCCCTGTTCCTGCAGGCCTGCTTCGTCGCATCGCTGGGCCAGGTCTTCACCCGCAAGGAGGCGGGGTGGAACTACGTGCGACGCGAGGGCCTGGCACTGGTCGTCATCGTCAACGGGATCCTGCTGCCGGCCAGCGTCATGCAGACCGACTGGTACGCCGCGCTCGCCCAGTTCGTGGCGAGTCAACACGCTGTTCTTCGGTGCCCTGGCTCTCGCCCACCTGTTCCCCGCGTGGCGGCGCGACGGGTGACCCCACGTGGGGTCGCTAGGGTGTCGCGCGTGCAGATCTCCCCGTCGATCCTGTCGGCCGACTTCGCCAACCTCGAGCGCGAGCTCGCCGCCATCTCGAACGCCGACTGGGCGCACGTCGACGTCATGGACAACCACTTCGTGCCCAACCTGACCCTCGGGCTGCCGGTCGTCGAGGCGCTGGTCAAGGTGTCGCCGATCCCCGTCGACTGCCACCTGATGATCGAGGACCCCGACCGCTGGGCGCCGGGGTACGCCGAGGCGGGCGCGCGGTCGGTCACCTTCCACGTCGAGGCGGTGTCGGATGCCGTGGGCACCGCCCGCGCGATCCGGGCGGCGGGTGCGCGGGCGGCCTTCGCGGTCAAGCCGGGCACCCCCTTCGCGCCGTACGCCGACCTGCTGCCCGAGGTCGACATGGTGCTCGTCATGACCGTCGAGCCCGGGTTCGGCGGCCAGTCGTTCATGTCCGACCAGATGGCCAAGGTGCGTGAGGTGCGCGAGGCAGTGCGCCGCCACGGCGGGGAGGTCTGGGTGCAGGTCGACGGCGGGGTGTCGGCCTCGACCATCGAGCAGTGCGCCGAGGCCGGTGCCGACGTGTTCGTCGCGGGATCGGCCGTCTACGGCGCCGACTCGGTCAGCGGGGCCGTCGACGAGCTGCGCGCTCTCGCAGCGCGGCACGCGCACCCGTGACCGGCGGGTCGGCATCCCTGCTGGAGCGGCTCGCCGACAGCGGGGGCTACGCCGCCGACCTCACGGTCACCGAGGGGCTGCGACCAGGTGAGGTGCTCGAGGGGGTCGAGCTCGAGGCCTGCCGGTTCGAGCGGGCGGTGCTCGAGGGTGCGGTGCTGCGCGACTGCACCTTCACCGACTGCGTGTTCACCGGGTGCAACCTCAACCGGGTCGACCTCAGCGGGTCGCGGTTCAGCGACTGCCGGTTCGTCGAGTGCACCGCCCTCGCGGTGATCTGGACCCGGGCGGGGGAGGCGGCCCTGTCGGCGCGACCGTGGGACCTCGAGCGGTGCCGGCTCGACCTCGCGTCGTTCCAGGAGGGCGCGATCGCCGGCTCGCGCCTCGTGGGGTGCTCGCTGCGCGAGGCCGACTTCGGGGGCGCCGACGCGCAGCGCGTCGACTTCGCCGGCTCGGACCTGTCCGGAGCGGTGTTCGTGGGCACCGACCTGCGCGGGGCGAGCCTGCTCGGTGCGGTCGGCTACGCGTTCGACCCGTCCGAGAACCGGGTGCGCGGCCTGCGGGTCGAGGCGTCCGGAACGGCCGGGCTCCTGGCCGCGATGGGCCTGGTCGTCGAGGACTGACCCCCGCGCGCCTCAACTTTCTCGCCCGATCCCGGAACCTTCACCTTCGCACCGGAACATTTCCGAGGCGAAGCTGAAGGTTCCGGTGCCTAGCAACCGTGGTCACTCCCGGCGCACGACGTCCGGGTCGTCGTCACCGTCGCCGTCCACGCCGTCGACCGAGCGGATCCGCATCGAGAAGCCCACGACCGGCGTGGTCGCCGTCGAGGTGCTCGACGTGCACGCACACCCCGGTCGCGACGTCGAGCGCGACGAGCGAGGCCGTGGTGTGGTCGAGGAGCAGTGGACAGCACGAGCACCGCGGCGCGTACTCCTCGCGGGGCGCGACCTCGGCCCACCAGGTGTCCCGCCCGTGCCGCACCGACGCGTCGAGGCGGTGCACGTCGAGCGCGGGGGGCGGGACGTCATCCGGACCTGCGCCCACACCGGAGTCGGGCACCGGCCGTGCACACTTCCGTCGGCGAGCTCGACCGGGTCGAGCATGGCCACCCACTGGTAGTCCTGCCACATCGGGTCCTCGCTCGTCGCCGTGGCCGGCCGCCGCACCACGAACCCGAACGCATCGACGTCGACGGGCAGCTCCCAGGCGAACGGCAGCTCGAGGATGCCGTGCCGCCCGGTGCCGACCTCGCTCCACCCGGCGCGGATGCGCGCGGCAGCGTCACGGTGCCGCTCCCCGTCGGCGAGCCGCACCTCCAGCCCGACACCCCGCTCCACGGTGGCGTGCACGGCGTGCTCCGGCCCGTGCACCGGCCGGCGCTGCAGGTCGAAGGCGAGCGCACGCCACCGCCACGGCGACGAGCGGGCGAGGCCGCGGAAGAGGTCGGGGGTGGGCTGGAGCACGCAGTCAGTGGAGCACCGGCGAGCGCACCGGGTCCACGGGGTTTCGAGGCCGGGAGCCTCGATGCCGCGGGCGCCGGCCGCCCAACGACCCGTCACAAACCTTAGACAGACCGACGTCGTGGATACGGATGTGACCGGCCGGCCCGCCTAGGGTCGACGCATGGAGGTCCGAGCCGCACTGGCGGCCGTACGGTCGTCAGGCACCATCCTCGAGGGGTTGCGCGCCGGTGAGCGGCTCGAGCACGTCGCCCGCCACTGCGGCCCGGATGGCGTCGCCCTGCTCGAGAGCGCCACGGGTGATCCCGACCCGATCACCGCCGTCGCCGCGGTGCGCGCCCTCGGTGCCCAGGGCGGCGCGCGCGCGGCAGCGCACCTCGTCGCCCTCCTCCCCGACGACCGGGCCGACGTGGCCGAGCACGCCGTCGAGGCCCTCGCGGGCGTGGCCCCGCAGCCACGAGGCGTCGCGTCGCTGGTCCGGTGCTGCGCCGGCGGCGGCTTTGCGGGGATGCTCGGGCAGCGCACCCTCGAGACGTGGGCGCTCAGAGCTCCGGATGCCGTCCTGGGCGCTCTGGTGTCCGCGCTCGGGTCCGAGCGCCACCCCGAGGCCCGGACCCGTCTGGTCGAGACGGTGGGTCTCGTCCCGGGTGCGGCCGCCCTCCGCCTCCTCACCCGGGTCGCGGGCGACGACGCCGAGGCGACGCTGGTGCGGGCGGCCGCCGTCGCCGCCCTCGGCGACCTCCTCGCCGACCCTCGATGCCGTCACGTGCCGGACGCGCCGGCGGCCCGAGCTGCCCTGGCCGCCGTCTCCGCGTCGAGCGGGCCGCTCGCGCGGGTCGCCGACCTCGCCCGGTCCGACGGGGACGCAGCGGCAGCGGCACCGGTGCAGGCGCGCGCCGGGCGGCCGGCCGGCCTCACCGTCGTGCAGCTGTTCCTCCACGGCGACGTGGACGGCAGCCTGCGCCACTCCGGCCGTGGTGACACCGGTGGCATCGCCACCCTGCTCGTGCACCTCGGTGACGCCCTGCTGCGGCAGGGGTCTCGGGTGGAGCGGGTCATCACCGTCTCGGGTGGCTGGGGCGCGGTGTCCGCGGCGGCGGGCTCACCGGCCGAGGAGGTGCCGGGCAACCAGCTGCCGGAGGAGCTGGCCGAGCAGGGCCACCACTACGCGCGGGTCCCGCTGCGCACGGCGTCGACCGGTGCGTCGACGGCGTGGCCGCACCGGGTCGAGGCGCGGCGCGGCATCCGGCGGGTCCTGCGCGCCGCGGGGAACGTCGACGTCGTGCACCTGCGGATGGCCGACGTCGGGTCGATGGTCGCGGCCGAGGTGGCCGCCGAGCTCGGCATCCCGGTCGTCCTCACCGTCGCCCCCGACCCCCAGGCGCTGCTCGCCGCTCGGGAGGCCGACGGCACGCTGCCCCGCGCCGCCTTCGGCGCGGCCGACTCCGTGGAGCACCTCTGGTTCCGCGACCGGCTGCTGCGCCGGCTCGCCGAGCAGGCCGAGCACCTGGTCCTCTTCCCCCGTCCGGACGTCGAGCGCAGCATCTCCCGCCTGGTCGGCATCGACGTGTCGTCCGACCCGGAACAGGTCACGGTCGTCGGCGAGGGCGTCGACGTCGTGGGCCTCGACCGCGTCGCGAGGCAGGTCCGGGGCGACGCACCGAGAAGCCCGGTCACCGCCGCGGCGCTCGCCGACCTCGACAGCCTGCTCGCGCAGCTACCCCCCGAGCGCGCATCGCTGGCCCTCGCGGTGTCGGTCGGCCGGCTGGCGCCGGTCAAGGGGATGGCGACCCTCGTCGCCTCCTGGATGGGCGACCCGGCGCTGCGACGACGCTGCAACCTCCTGGTCGTCGGCGGCGAGCTGGACGACCCGAGCCCGGAGGAGGAGGCCGAGCTCTCGCGGATCCGCGACCTGGTCGCCGCCGACGAGTCCGGCGGTGCGGGCCTGTTCCTCGCCGGGCACCGCGCCAACGCCACGACCACCGCCTGGCTGGCGGCCGCCCAGCAGGGCCGGCCGGGGAGGTCCGCGCCCGGCGGCGTCTACGTGTGTGCCAGCCTCAAGGAGGAGTTCGGCATCGCCATCCTCGAGGCGATGGCCGTGGGGCTGGTCGTCGTCGCCCCGGACGGGGGCGGCCCCGCGACCTACGTCGACGACGGGGTCACCGGCATCCTCACCGACCCCGGGCAGCGGCAGACACCTGGCCGCCGACGTGGGACGGGCCCTCGACCTCGCGACGTCGCCGGGAGCCACGTTGCGCAGCCGCCGCTCACGGGTGGTGGTGCGCGAACGCTTCGGCATCGACACGATGGCGGCCGCGGTCGCCGAGGTCTACACCCACGTCGCGGCGGCGCACGTCGGCCCGACCGGCCGGATCGCAGCCACCCCGTGACCCTGCTCGTCATCAGCCCGGACTACGCGTCGCA
The DNA here is from genome assembly GCA_963707895.1 of uncultured Actinomycetota bacterium. Taxonomy (GTDB): domain Bacteria; phylum Actinomycetota; class Actinomycetes; order Actinomycetales; family Dermatophilaceae; genus Fodinibacter. The sequence goes on from CAVPRS010000010.1 coordinate 46,596, forward strand.
CCTCTACCCGCTGGCCACCCTGGCCGGTGCCTGGCGCGACGTGGGCGAGCGGGTCGTCGTGGCGACGGGCCCGGCCACCGACGCGGTGGTCCGCTCGTTCGGCTACGAGCGCGCGCACCTCCAGCTCGGCCGGGGATCGAACCCGGGCGTCATCCGCGCCGAGGAGCAGCCGCCCGGTGAGGACGACGCGCTGCGCGGCTTCTTCGAGGCCACCCGCCAGGGTGCGGTCGCGGCGTTGGCGTTCCAGGCGCGCGCCCGCGGCGAGGACCTGCTGTGGAACGCGGTCGGCGTGGGCCGGGCCGTTCACGACCTCGTCGAGCAGACCCGCCCGACCGCCGTACTCGTCGACCACCTCGCCTTCGGTGCCCGGCTGGGCCTGGTCAGCGCGGGCGTGCCGCACGCGGACGTCGTGCTCGGGCACCCCTCGGCGCTGACGGTGGGCGACGAGGTCTACGGGTACCCGACCGCCTGGCCACGCTGCCTCGACCCCGACTCCGCCGCGCTGGCGGAGCTGCGGGCACTCTGCGTCGACGTCCGTGACGCGTTCACGGCGCAGTGGAACGCTGGGCTGGCCGAGCTCGACACGGCCGCGGCACCCAGCACGCGACGCGTTCGCCGAGACGGGCGACCTGCTGCTGCTCAACTACCCCGGACGGCTCCACGACCCGCGGCGCACGGCGCTGCTGCCGGCCCACACCTTCCTGGGCTCGGCCGTGCGCGAGGAGCCGCGCGACGCCGAGGTCGAGACCTGGCTCGCCGCGGACGACCGGCCGGTCGTCTACGTCAGCCTCGGCAGCTTCCTCTCCGCCCGCGCCGACCTGCTCGCCGTCATCGCGCGGGCACTGCGGCCGCTCGACGTCCGGGTGGCCCTCGCGACCGGCTCAGCCCCGCGGAGCGCGCTCGGCCCGCTCCCGGGGGAGTGGCTCGTGCGCGAGTTCCTCCCGCAGGTGCGGCTCCTGGCTCGTTCGGCGGTTGCGGTGTCGCACGGCGGCAACAACAGCGTCACCGAGGCACTGACGGCCGGAGTGCCCCTGCTCGTGCTGCCCCTGTCGACCGACCAGTTCGGCGGGGCGGCTGCCGTCGAACGCGGTGGAGTGGGCTCCTGCCTCGACCCCAACGCCGCGACCGCGCAGGACGTCAGGGACGCGGTGGAGGCACTCCTGGGTGCTGGGGGCGCCCGCGTCGCCGCCGACCGAGCTGGGTAGCGCCCTGCGCGAGGTCCCCGGGGCCCGGCGAGCCCACGCGGCCGTGTCGGCGCGGTGGCCCTCGCAGGAAGGGTGACGCCCGGTCGGCCTCAGGGGGCCTGGTCGGCCACGACCGGGTCGGGGGACAGGACGCGGAGCAGGTCCGCCGCGACGGCGACGGCGATGCTCGCCGGCTCCTTCCCCCCGAGGTCGGGAACCCCGATGGGCGTCCGGATGCGTGCCACGGCCTCGGCGGAGTGGCCGTCATCGGTGAGCCGCCGCTCGAACCGGGCCCACTTGGCCGACGACCCGATGAGGCCGACGGTGCCCAGGTGCGAGCACCGCAGTGCGGCGTCGCACAGGGCGTAGTCCTCTGCGTGGTCGTGCGTCATGACGAGCACGTGCGTTCCGGGTGGCACCTGGTCGAGCACCATCTCGGGCAGCGGCGAGTGGTGCACGTGCACCCGCGCGACGGCGTCGGCCAGCCACGGCATCCGCGCCTCGTCGACGCGCTCCTCGCGTGAGTCGACGAGGTGCAGGTCGAGGTCGTGACGGCTGAGGAGACGCGCGAGCTCGTCGCCGACGTGGCCCACGCCGAACACCGCGATGCTGGGCACGACGGCCAGCGGCTCGAGCAGGATGCCGACCTCGCCGCCGCAGCACTGCCGCCCGTGCTCCGTGCGCGCCTTGTCGCTGAGGGCGACGTTCAGCTGTTCCGGTGCGGTGAAGGCGTGTTCGAGCAGCTGCCGGGCTCGCTCGACCGCCGTCTGCTCGAGGTTGCCACCACCGATGCTGCCCCAGGTGGCCCGGGCGGACACGACCATCTTCGCGCCGGCGTCCCGCGGGGCGTGCCCACGCACCGACACCAGGGTGACCAGCACCCCGGCCTCACGCGTGGTGCGCAGCCGCTCGACGGCCGTGAGCCAGTGCACGTCAGGCCCCCGGTCCCGGAGTGGGGACGAGGTCCTCGGATGCCGGCTCGAGCGGATGGGCGTCGACGGGGGGCTGGTCGGGCACGACGCCCGGCGCTCCCTCGACGACGGCCTCCAGCCCGGGTGGGACCGCCCCGCCGCGCGCCTGCTCCACCGCCCAGAAGACCGCCTCCGGCGTGGCGGGCGAGGCCAGGTCGACCGCGACGCCCTCCGGCCCGAACGCCGCCGCGGCCTGCCTCAGCGCCTCCCGCACGGAGAAGGCGAGCATCAGCGGGGGCTCGCCGACCGCCTTCGACCCGTAGACGGCACCGTCCTCGTGGGCCCGCTCGAGCAGGGCGACACGGAAGTCGTCGGGCATCTCCGAGAAGCTCGGGAGCTTGTAGGTGCTTGCCGCGTTGGTCGTCAGCCGGCCGCGCGTCGGCGCGTCCGACTCGTCCCACCGCAGGTCCTCGAGGGTCAGCCAGCCGGCGCCCTGGACGAACGCGCCCTCGACCTGGCCGAGGTCGATGAGGGGGACAGCGAGTCACCGACGTCGTGGACGATGTCGACGCGCCGCACCCGGAAGGCGCCGGTGAACCCGTCGACCTCCACCTCGGTGGCCGCAGCCCCGTAGGAGAAGTACTTGAACGGCGAGCCCTGCATCGTCGTGGAGTCCCAGTGCAGGCCCTCGGTGCGGTGGAACCCGGCCGCCCACAGCTGCACCCGCTGCACGTAGGCGGCAGCCACCAGCTCCGCCCAGCTCAAGGACGCGTCGACGACGGTGCCGCGGTCGTCCGCTCCGGCGGCGACCTGCCCGTCGTGCACCCGCACCTGCGCCGGCTCGCAGCCGAGCAGCTCGGCCGCCACCGGGCGCAGCCGCTCGAGGATCTGCGTGCAGGCGTCGAGCACGGCGCCGCCGTTGAGGTCGGCGCCCGAGCTCGCCGCGGTCGCCGAGGTGTTGGGCACCTTGTCGGTGCGGGTGGGCGCCAGGCGCACGAGGTCGAGGGGCACCCCCAGCGCCGTCGCCGCGACCTGGAGCATCTTCGTGTGCAGCCCCTGGCCCATCTCGGTGCCGCCGTGGTTCACGAGCACCGAGCCGTCCTTGTAGACGTGCACGAGGGCGCCACCCTGGTTGAACGCCGTGAAGTTGAAGGCGATCCCGAACTTCACGGGGGTCACCGCGATCGCGCGCCGAGCGTGCTCGTGGCTCGCGTTGAACCGGGCGACGAGCTCGAGCCGGCGTGCGACATCACCCGTGGCGAGCACCTGCTCCCAGCACGTCAGGACCCGTTCCGGATGTCGCACCACCTGGCCGTAGGGGGTCCGCTGGCCCTCGCGGTAGAAGTTGCGGCGGCGGAGCTCGACGGGGTCGATGCCCAGGCGCGGCGCGCACCGACCGAGGACGTCCTCGATGACGAGCATCCCCTGCGGGCCGCCGAAGCCACGGAAGGCCGTCTGCGACGTCTTGTGCGTGCGCGCGATCCGGCCGTTCACCCGCACGTTCGGGATCCAGTAGGCGTTGTCGACGTGGCACAGGGCACGGGTCATCACCGGCTCCGACAGGTCCAGGCTCCAGCCGCCGTCCGAGGTGAGCGTCGCGTCCAGCGCCAGCAGGCGGCCGTCGTCGTCGAAGGCCACCCGCCACCGGGTGTGGAAGCCGTGCCGCTTGCCGGTCATCGTCATGTCCTGCGCCCGGCTCAGCCGGAGCCGCACCGGGCGTCCGGTGAGGGTCGCCCCCAGCGCCGCGACGGCGGCGAACCCGTGCGGCTGCATCTCCTTGCCCCCGAACCCACCCCCCATCCGCAGGCACTGCACGGTGACGGCGTGGCTCGGCCGGCCGAGCACGTGGGCGACGATCTCCTGGGTCTCGCTCGGGTGCTGGGTGCTGCTCTGCACGACGACCTGTCCGCTCTCGTCGACGTGGGCGAGCGAGCAGTGGGTCTCGAGGTAGAAGTGTTCCTGGCCGGCGCACTCGGTCACGCCGCTGAAGACGCGGGCGGCGAGGGCGAAGGCGGTGTCGACGTCGCCGCGCTCGAGACGCGGCATCCCGCCCTGGAAGCTGCTCGCCTCGATGGCGTCGCGCACGGTGACCACGGCCGGCAGCGGCTGGTAGTCGACCTCGACGGCCAGCGACCCGAGCCGGGCCGCCTCGAGCGTCTCACCGAGCACCCAGCAGACCGGCTTGCCCGTGGAACATCACCTCGGTCGGGAAGAGCGGCTCGTCGCCCTTGACGCCGGCGTCGCCGACCCCGGGCACGTCCCGCGCGGTGAGCACGCGCACGACGCCGGGCAGGGCGAGGGCGGGCGCGACCTCGAGGCGGCGCACGAGGGCGTGGGCGTGCGGTGCCTGCACGGGATGGGCGTGCAGCAGACCCGGCATCCGGTTCGCCAGGTCGTCGGTGTACAGGGCCGCACCGGTGACGTGCAGGGCGGCCGACTCGTGGGGGAGCGGGCTGCCGACGACGCGCTCGGCGGGGACGGCAGGAACGGCGGGGGTGCTGCTCATGGCTGCACCGCTCCGGAGGTCGCGCCGTCGGCCCACAGCCGCAGCAGCGAGGTGGCGAGCGTGGCGCGCCGGTAGTCGGCGCTGGCCCGCTGGTCGTCGATGGGCGTGCCCTCCTCCCGCAGCACCGCACCCGCGGCCACGGCGGTCTCCCGCGTCCAGGGCCGTCCTTCGAGCGCCGCCTCGGTCGCGGTCGCGCGCAGGGGCGTGGCCGCGATGCCGCCGACACCGATCCGCGCCCGCTCGACCACCCCGTCCGGCACGTGCAGGGCGAGGCCGAGCGAGACGCTCGAGATGTCGTCGAAGCGCCGCTTGGCGATCTTGTGGAAGGCGGCGACCCCGCTGAGCGGCAACGGGATCCGGACGGCACGGATGAGCTCGTCGACTCGACGCACGCTCTGCCGGTACCCGGTGAAGTACCCGTCCAGGGGCACCACCCGCTCGCCGGTCCCACCGTGCAGCACGACGGAGGCCTCGAGCGCGAGCAGGGCAGGCGCGAGGTCACCGATGGGGGAGCCGGTGGCGAGGTTGCCACCGATGGTCGCCCCGTTGCGGATCAGGGGGGAGGCGAACTGCGGGAAGACCGCGGCGAGGAGCGGGACCTCGCCGGCGAGGTCGTGCTCGAGCTCGGCCAGGGTGAGAGCGGCCCCGAGCTCGAGGTGGTCCGGGCCGCGCGTCAGGGTCCGCAGCTCCTGGAGGCGGTCGATGCCGATGACGAGCGGTGTGCGCGCACCGCGCAGGTTCACCTCGACCCCCCAGTCGGTCGACCCGGCCACGAGCACCGCGTCGGGGTGCTCCCCGAGCAGCTGCAGCGTCTCGGCCAGGTCGGCCGGTCGCTCGTAGCGCCCGGCCACCCCGGTCGACCCGGGTGCTGGCGGCGCTGGGCGCGGGGTCGGTCATCCGGCGGGCGAGCGGGTCGTCGGTCGCGGGCGGTCCGAGGGCGAAGGCGGCGTCGCGGATCGGGCGGTACCCGGTGCACCGGCAGAGGTTGCCGGAGATCGCGCGCAGGTCGAAACCGTTGGGGCCGAGGTCGTCGTGCGCGGGCGGGTCCAGCGGGTCGACGCCGGGGGTCACCGACGCCACCGCGCAGCCGCGCATCCGGGCGACGGTCGGCGCGGTAGTACTCGGCCGCCATCGAGCAGACGAAGCCCGGCGTGCAGTACCCGCACTGCGACCCCCCGCGGACCGCCATCTCGTGCTGCACGGGGTGCAGCGACTCGGGGGTACCCAGGCCCTCGGAGGTGACCACCTCCTGGCCGGCGAGGGAACCTGCGGGAAGAAGGCACGCGTTGACCGCCGCCCAGCGGGCGCCGTCGGCTCCGTCGGACCGGGCGACCATCACGGCGCAGGCTCCGCACTCGCCCTCCGCGCAGCCCTCCTTGGCGCCGGTGAACCCCCGGGCACGCAACCAGTCCAGGGCGTTCGTGCACGGGTCGGCGCCGGAGAGGTCGAGGACCTCCCCGTTGACCGTGACCTGCGACGCCAACCCGGTCGCCACCATGCTGCTCCTCGTCCTCGCCGGGACCATGATGCGCCCTGCGGGGCCCGGAGCGGGCCAGCGACGGCCGCCGTTTGTCGAGGGTTCTCGACGACGACGGGTCGCGCGCAGGTGAGGGAGGCCACAGCAAGACGCCTCCGACGGCCTCCGCCGCGGTGCGGCATACTGCTAGGCACGTGCTCCGGGGTCGGTGAAACTCCGAGCCGGCGGTGACAGTCCGCGACCCGACCGCAGCCAGCGGCCGGTTGACCAGGTGCAACTCCTGGACCGACGGTGAAAGTCCGGATGGTAGGCAGCACGTACGACGGTTGTGCCGGAGGTCTGTCGACCCCCGGCCCGCCCGTGGTGCACGTCCCCGGAGTTCGTCCGAGAAGCACAACGAACCCAAAGGACGAACACCCCTCATGAACACCCTCATTGCGGCCACTGACCCGTCGCAGAACGTCTTCAAGACGATCATCGACGCGTACATCCCCATCGGGCAGTACAAGCTCTACTGGCTCGAGCTGATCGGCGTCTCGATCGGCGTCGCCTCGGCCTACCTCGGCATGAAACGTCTTGTCTGGGCGTGGCCGGTCGGCATCACCGCCAACATCATGCTGTTCTTCGTCTACATCGGCGGCGCCTTCGGGCTCGAGGACCAGCGCGTTCCCCTCTTCGGCCAGTCCGGCCGGCAGGTCTTCTTCATCATCGTCAGCATCTACGGCTGGATCCGGTGGGCCCAGCACCGCCGCCGGATGGGCGCCGCCAGCGATGCGCCGGCGATCGTGCCGCGCTGGATGGTCCAGCGCGAACGGGTCATCATGATCGTGGGTTGGCTGATCGGCACGGTCATCGTCCACCAGGCCTTCGTGGCCCTGTGGGAGCTCTCGCCGAACCCGTTCTTCACGCCGCAGTGGTGGTTCTACTGGTGCGACGCCTGGATCTTCGTCGGCTCGATCGCCGCGACCTACGCGATGGCGCGCGGCTGGAACGAGTTCTGGCTGGCCTGGATCGCCGTCGACCTCGTCGGCGTCCCGCTCGGCTTCGCCACCGGCTATGTGCCGACCGCGGTGATGTACACGTTCTACGGCATGTTCGTCATCTACGGCTTCACCCAGTGGGTCAAGGTCACCCGCACCGAGCGCCCCGAGGCGGAGCGTGAGGTGGAGCCGGCCCACGTCGGCTGACGCAGCACTGGACGGGGGCGAGGGGTCACCCCTCGCCCCCGTACCCTTGTCCCTCGTGAAGACGTTCGACGACCTGTATGCCGAGCTGGCCGACAAGGCCCGCACCCGACCCGCCGGGTCCGGCACCGTCGCGGCCCTCGACGCCGGCGTGCACGCCATCGGCAAGAAGATCGTCGAGGAGGCCGCCGAGGTGTGGATGGCCGCCGAGCACGAGGGCACCGAGCGCACCGCCGAGGAGATCAGCCAGCTGCTCTACCACCTGCAGGTGCTCATGCTCGCCACCGACATCTCACCCGACGACGTCTACAAGCACCTCTGAGGCCACGACCATGCTGCGCATCGCCGTCCCCAACAAGGGCTCGCTGTCCGAGCCTGCTGCCGCCATGCTCAAGGAGGCGGGCTACCGCACCCGGCGCGACCCCAAGGAGCTCGTCGTCTCCGACGCCGACAACGGGGTCGAGCTGTTCTACCTGCGCCCGCGCGACATCGCCGTCTACGTCGGCTCCGGCACCGTCGACTGCGGCATCACCGGCCGCGACCTGCTGCTCGACTCCGGCTCGGCCGCGGTCGAGCTGATGGCGCTCGGCTTCGGCACGTCGACCTTCCGGTACGCCGCACGCCCGGGCACCGCGACCGCGCTCGCCGACGTGACCGGTCACCGGGTCGCCACCAGCTACCAGGGCCTGGTCGAGAAGCACCTGGCCGACCACGGCATCGCCGCCTCCGTCGTGCGCCTCGACGGTGCCGTCGAGACCGCGATCACGCTCGGCGTCGCCGACGTCATCGCCGACGTCGTCGAGACCGGCCAGACGCTGCGCAGCCAGGGCCTCGAGGTGTTCGGCGAGCCGATCCTGCGCAGCGAGGCCGTCCTGGTCCGCCGCGAGGGCAGCGAGGAGCAGTCCGCCGTCGAGGTGCTGCGCCGCCGGCTGCTGGGCGTCATCACCGCGCGGCACTACGTGATGCTCGACTACGACGTGCCCGCGACCCTCGTCGACCGGGCCTGCGAGATCACCCCGGGGCTGGAGTCGCCGACGGTGTCGCACCTGCTGAACCGCGACTGGTGCGCCGTGCGGGCGATGGTGCCCCGCTCGGGCACCAACGCGGTCATGGACGAGCTCTACGACCTCGGGGCGCGCGCCATCCTCGTCACCGACATCACGGCCTGCCGGCTGTGAGCCCGCCGGCGGGGCCGCACCCGGTCGCGCCCGGCGCACCGGACGCCCCGTTCCGGCCCCGGCGCGGGCGGGTGCTGCCGCTCGTGATGGCCGCGATCGCGGTGGTCGTCTGCACGGTGGTGGCGGTCGGCATGGGCCGCGCGGGGGAGTGGGCCGTCGGGGACCAGCTCGCGCTCGTCGGGCTGGGGCTGGCGATCGCCGCCTTCCTCGGCCGCTACGCGAGCATCCGGGCGGTGCCCGACGCCGTCGGCCTCACCGTGCGCAACCTGATGCTCACCCGCCGGGTCACCTGGGACGAGGTGCTCGAGGTGCGCTTCCCCGACGGCGCGCCGTGGGTGACCCTCGAGCTCGACGACACCGACGAGGTGGCCGTCATGGCGATCCAGCGGGCCGACGGACAGCTCGCCCGCGACGAGGCCCTGCGACTGGCACGGATCGTCGAGCGGCACTGGAACGCCCGGGCTTGACGGCATTCATCGGCGTGTGCTTATGATAAGTGATGGCCGATGAAGCACGTGTCCTCGACGCCCTCGGTGACCCCACCCGACGGGCCGTCCTCGAGCTGCTGCGCGGTGGTGAGCGCAGCGTGCGCGAGCTCACCGACGCCACCGTCGTCAGCCAGCCGGCGGTGTCCCAGCACCTGCGGGTGCTGCGCGACGCCGGCCTCGTGACGGTGCGACCCGAGGGCACCCGCCGCCTCTACCGGGTCGACCTCGACGGCCTCGCCGGGTTGCGCGCCTGGGTCGACGGCTTCTGGGACGACGCCCTCGCCGCGTTCGTCACGCACGCCGAGGGTGCGGCAGGCCGATGACCCCCGCGCCCGCCCCCGTCCCGCCCGTGCTCCGCTCGGCCCAGGTCGCACGGCCCCTCGAGGAGACCTTCGAGGTCTTCACCCGGCAGATCGGGGCGTGGTGGCCGTTGCCCACGCACGGCATGTTCGGGGCGGATGCCGGTGGGCTCGGTTTCGAGGACGGCCTCCTCGTCGAGCGGGCCGTCGACGGGCGCACCTGCGTGTGGGGCGAGGTGCTGGCCTGGGAGCCGCCGCACCGCGTCGTGCTCACCTGGCACCCGGGGCAGGGGGCGGACGCCGCATCCGAGGTGGAGGTGCGCTTCGCGACGTCCGACGGGGGTGGCACGAGGGTCGAGCTCGAGCACCGCGGCTGGGAACGGTTCGGGGACAGCGCGATGCGTCGCCGCCACGGCTACGTCGGACCCGGTGCCTGGGGACACGTTCTCGACCACTTCGCCGACGTCGCCGACGCACGCCCGGATGCCGCCGACCTCACCGCCGTCGCGGCCGCCTACGACGCCTTCTTCGCCGAGGCCGGGCGTGGGGGGTTCGGTGAGCCGCCGCCGGGGGAGTGGGACGCAGCCCGGGTGCTGGCACACGTCGCGCTCAACGACCTCGCGATGACGGCCGTGGCGCAGGCCCTGGTGCAGGGTCGCACCGACCTCGCCTTCGGCAACACCACCTGCCAGGACCCGCAGGTGCTCGCCGACTGGGTCGCCACGACCGGGGATCTGGCGGCCCTGGTGGCTCGCGGCCGCGAGCTGGCGACGGTGTCGATGGCCGCCACCACCCGGCTCGACCCCGAGCAGCTGGCCACGCCCGTGGCCTGCCGGCTGTTCCACGACGGCGAGCTGGTGCTCGACGCACCGATGCCGTGGGGGCGCCTGGCCGCCGAGACCCAGGCGAGCGTGCACCTGCCGGCGCACACCGGCCAGCTGCGCGACCTGCGGCGATGACCTGAGGACTCCCTGAAAGGACCTCGTCGCCCCGGCGTGCAGGGGAGTGACGCGCGGAGGATATTCGCCACCGGGCCGCCGACACCGGGGCGGCCGTCGCAGGGGCGGCGGTGGGGGGCGTGAGATGCGGGTCGAGCAGGTTCGGGCCTTCGTCGTGCTCGCCGAGGAGCTGAACTTCCGCCGCGCCGCGGCCCGCCTCTTCGTGAGCCAGCCGACCCTGACCGCGCAGCTGCACCAGCTGGAGCGCGACCTCGGGGTCGTGCTGTTCGACCGCGGCCCGGGTGGTACCCGGCTCACGCCACGAGGTGCGGAGCTGCTTCCCGCTGCCCGTGAGGTGCTGCGCAGCACCGAGGACCTTGCGGAGCTGGCGGGAGCCGACCCGGCGCCCGGACGTCGCCGCCGGGTGCGGGTGGGGCTCGGCCCCGACGGCATCGGGCCGGCCACCTGGCCGGCCGTCCAGGCCCTCGCCGCGGCGCGCCAGGACCTCGAGCCGATCGTCACCCCCCTCCTGTTCTCCACCGTCCTGCCCGCCTTCGACCGCGGCGACGTCGACGCACTGCTCCTGCACGGCCCGGTGGACGAGCTCGGGCCGCGTCACGTCGTCACGGTCGGCCACGTACCGGTCGGCGTGCTGCTGCCCCGCAACCACTGGTTGGCCGAGCGGACCGCCGTCGACCTCGACGAGGTCGTGCCGTACTTTCGCGCCGTGCCCCCGATCGAGATGGGCGACGCCTTCACCCGGTTCTGGTTCCCACCCCACAGCTCGCGCCCGACGCCGGTGCACCTGACCTCGGAGCAGACTCCCGAGATGGCGACCGAGGCCGCGCGCAGCGGCCTGGTAGGGCTGTGGCCCACCGACATCGCGGTACCTCGGGCCTCGGGTGCCGTCGTGCGACCCCTGACGCAGCCGCTGCGGGCGCCCTTGCAGGTGGTCGTACGTCACGGGTGGCCCCTGACCTGCGACCTGGTCGAGGCCGCCCGCGAGGGACTTCGGGCCACGGCGTCGTCGGCGCCTGGTGGAGGCGGCCCCAGGGCGGGCGATCACCAGAGCTGATCAGGTGCCTCTGGCCTGCGGGTCAGCGCCTTCCCTACCGTGGTCCGATCGGTGTCGGGCGGTCCACGCGAGGGGCAGGCCTCCCCCCGCCGGGGACGGAGGGGCCATGACGAGGGTCGTGCGAGGACACCGGGCAGAGGGGGCACGACGACGGCCGGCGCCACGGATCGTGGCGTCGGCCGCCGTCGCGGCAGTGCTCGTGGCGCTCGCCTCCGGGGTGGCCTCGGCGGGCACCGGCCCGAAGGCCAAGCCCCCGAAGCCCACGCCGACGGTGACGAACACGCGGACGCCGACCCCGACACAACCCGACGCCGACGACGCGACACCGACACCGACACCGACACCGACGATCACACCGAGCCCGAGCCCGTCGCCGACGACGACCTGCGCACTTGGCACCGTGCAGCACGACGGGTCGGCCTGGTGCGTCGCCACGGTCGACCAGATCGCCGACGACGTCCTGGCGCCGGGTACCCGGGTCGCCCTGGTGGGTGCGCCCGTCGAGTGGACGGACGCCCGCTACGTGTACGTGACCGGGACAGAGCCTCCCTGCCCGCCGGGAATGTTCTGCGGAGCCTTCGTCCGCGTTGCCGCCATCGACGTGAGCGGCATCGTGTCGCCCACCATCGGCTATGCGGTCGACGCGTGGGGCACCACACGCAGCGGCGGGGTCCTCGTCGCCGCCGGCATCCGGGTGGCGTCGTGATCTGCCGGCCGCTCCCGGGCCGGCGGGTGGCCTTCACGATGCTGGTGGCGTGCGTCACGGGCCTCGTGGTCGCGGTCGCCCCGGGAGCGACGGCCCTGGCGAGCCCCGCGACTGGTGGATCCGGAGCGACCGGCAGGCCGGTGGTCGTCGACGACGACGGCGCCCAGTGCCCGCAGGCGGACGTGACGAGCATCCAGGCCGGCGTCGACCGTGCCGGACGCGGCGGGTCGGTCGTGGTCTGCCCCGGGCGCTACGCCGAGCGCGTCCTCGTGCCCGTCAGCGTGACCATCCAAGGCACTCCACAGGCTGTGGCCGACCTCGGCTGCCCGGACCCGAGATGCATCGGCGGTCGAGGACCTCGACCCGTCACGGTTCGCCATCCTGCAGCCGCCGCCTCAGGGCGAGGCCACCCTGCTGCGGCTCGCGGCCGACGGCATCCGGGTCACCGGACTGGTCGTGCAGGGTTTCATCGACACGACGGTTGAGGAGCCGGTCCCCGGCACGTTGTACTACGACGCCGCCATCGCGGCCAGCGACGAGTGGTCCGGCATCCGCCTCGACCGCGACGTGGTGCAGGGCAACACCTTCGGGGTGGAGCTCGGCGCGGCCGACAGCCGCGTCGACGACAACTGCTTCCGCGGCAACGACTGGGACCTCGCCAACCAGCGCTACGACCTACGGCAGGCTCGCGTCGACCACAACACCACGGTCGGCACCGGGGTGATCGCCTGGGAGCTCGGCGCGTCCCACGCTCCCTCGCACGGCGTGCGGTTCGACCACAACGTGTCGTCCGGTGCCGGCTACGCGACGTACTACGTCACCGAGTCCAGCGACGTCGAGGTGTCGCACAACGAGCTGCAAGTGAACACCTACGGGGTGTTCGTCGCGCCCGGGTCCGCGGGCGTACGGGTCGCAGACAACGTCATCACGAGCGCCGGTGACTCCAGCGGTGTGAACGGGGTGGTGGTCTCGTTCCCGGGGGAGGAGCAACCCACCACGGGTCTCGTGGTCACCCGCAACACGGTGAGCGGCATGCACTCGACCTCCATCCCCGGGCGGGCCATCCTGCTCGCCCCAAACTCCCAGCCCACCGGAGCGGTCGTCAGCGACAACCTCGTCACCGACAGCTACGAGGGCATCGCCGTGGGGCCGGGCAACCGGAAGGTCCGTGTCCAGGGCAACACGGCGCTACGCAACTCGTCCAACGGCATCCGGGTCTCCGCTGGGGCGACGCAGAACGTGCTGATCGGCAACACCGCCCTGGACAACGCCACCGACGTCAGGGACATGGAGCTGGCGATCAGCGGCCCCACGGCCACCTCGAACCAGTGGATCCGCACGACCTGCGTGACCGACATCCCCACGGGCGCGATCTGCGTCAGCCGGTAGCTCGCCTCGGCGCCCACCCGGGCAGGTCCGGCCGCAGCCGTAGCGCGAAGACGAGCTGCGGCACGGACACGAGGCCAGCAGCGCCCACGAGCGCCGCGAACCCGCCGGTGACGTCCTCGACGGCGCCCATCGTGGCCGGCCCGAACGACGCGATGGTGTAGCTGACCAGGAACGCCATCGCGGTGAGCCGGGCGCTGTCCCGCGGCGTCGCCGCATACCGCACGAGCAGGGCCAGGCCGAGCGCGAAGCAGGCGCCCTGCCCCGCCCCCAGCAGGAGGGCCCACACCCACGGCGCGGCCTCCGGGGCGAGCCACACCCCCAGCTCCCCGGAGCCACCGAGCAGGGTGGCGCCGACGAGGAGGACGCGGGCGTCGCGCACGTGGTCGAGCAGCGTCGGCGCGAGCAGGCCCGACACCAGCTGGGCGCCGGTGAACACCGCCATGAGCAGCCCGGCGTCGCGCGCGGTCCACCCGACCGACTCGTAGGTGGGCGCCAGCCAGGCGAGCGACGAGTAGAACTGCCACGACTGGAAGGCGAGGAAGATGGCGAGCAGCCACGCGGTCAGGCTCGCCCAGGGCAGGGCGTGCGACACGTCGGGCTGCGGCGTCTCGGGCACCGAGTGCCGCCGCACCGCTCGCGCCATCGGCACCCAGGTGAGCAGGGCCAGGGCGGCCAGCGGCGCCCACGCCAGCAGGGATGCCGACCAGCCACCGAGCGCGTCGGCCAGCGGGACGCTCGCGGCCGAGGCCACGGCGGCCAGACCCATCATCGCCACCATGGTCAGCCCGGTGCCGAGCCCCGACCGGCGCGCCGGGAAGACCGTCTTGACCACCCCGGGCAGCAGCGTGCCGGCGAGGGCGATGCCCGCGCCGGCCACCACCGTGCCGGCGTAGAGCGACCACACCTGCCCGCCGCCCGACCCGCGCAGCAGCAGTCCGGCGAGCACGAGGGTGATGCCGCCGCCGACCGCCGACGCCGTGCCGATCCGGCGGGCGACCTGGTTCGCCACGGGCGCGAGCAGGCCCATGCAGAGCACCGGGAGGGTGGTGAGCACCCCCATCCAGGCGCTGCTGAGGCCCAGGTCGGCGCGGATGGTCTCGGCGAGCGGCGGCAGGCTGGCCATCAGGGTGCGCAGGTTCGCGGCGACCAGCACCAGCGCGGCGACCACGGCCCAGGTGGGCACCGCGCGCCGGGCCGACGACGAGGGGGCGCCGGTGGCGGTGGCGTCTGGCGTGGTCACCGTCCCGAGCATTCCAGAGCGGTCAGGGAAGGTACGACTCGGGCACCAGCTGCAGGGCCTCGTCGTCGTCGAGCCCCGCGACGACGAGCAGGTCCACGACCATCGACCTGACCTGACCGCGAATCATCTCCGACGACAGGCCGGCGGCCGGGTCGACCCGCGCCGACAGCCCCGCCACGCGCTCGAGCACCCCGCGTGCCGCCGAGGGCAGGGTGTGCTCGTCGAGCACCCGGGCGAGGTCGTCGGCCGCATCGGCGAGTGCCTCGACGAGGTCGACGTAGCGCTCGGGGACGGTCTCGTCGCGGGCCACGGCCACCGAGGCGCGGCGGGCGAGCACTCGCAGGTTGCGCACGCACCGGTCGAGCGGGACCACGAGGGCCGAGGCCGCCTGGGCCAGCGGGGCGTGCCCCCGCAGCAGCGGGGACTGGCGCACCACGGCCACCCCCTCGGCGGCGGCGGTGCGCAGCTCGGCGAGCTGCCCCTCGATCGACCGGGCGCCGTCGAGGGCGGCCGACGCGAGCTCCCGGTCGCGGCCGCGCAGGGCCGCGACGACGTCGCGCAGCGTCGACGACACGGCGCGCACCGTGCGCGCCGCCTCCGCCCGCGGCCGCCGCACCGGTGACGTGGGGGCGACCGCCCCGATGAGGAGCGCCACCAGGCCACCCACCACTGCGTCGAGCCACCGCGAGAAGGCGACGCTCTGGTCGGCGACGAGCGCGACGATGAAGACCGACTGCACCCCGGCCTGGATGACGAGCAGCTGGCCCGAGGAGACCACGATCGCGATCGCCATGGCGAGCACCACCACGACGGCCATCTGCCACGGTCCGGTGCCGAGCACGGTGACGATGAGGTCGCCGACGAGCACGCCGATCGCGACGCCGACGGTCACCTCGACGATCCGCCGCAGTCGCTGGCCGTACGTCATCCCCAGGCAGAGGATCGCCGTGACCGGTGCGAAGAACGGCAGCGTGTGACCGAGCAGCCGGGTCGCCACGGTCCACGCGACGAGCACCGCGACCCCGATCTGCACGAGGAACACCCACCGGGTGCGCAGCCGGCCCAGCCGTCGCCCGAGCTCCGGACGCAGGTCGTCGAGGTTCACGCCGGCACCGTGTGCAGCACCAGGTCGGCGCAGTCCCACGGGCGCGCGGTGGAGTACACCGCATCCTCCTGCGCCGCCCACCGGTCCCAGTGCGGGGCGTAGGTCTCGCCGTCGCGCGACAGCGCCCGCTCCCGTCGCACCGCCGTGGGCGCGTCGACCCAGACCCGCAGTGCGGCGTACCCGGCCGCCGGGGGAACCAGCGCACCGCAGCCCTCGACGACGAGGTGGGTCGCGGGGTCGACCGCGATGGTGCGACCCGGGCGGGACCGCATCCAGTCCCACCGTGGGTAGGTGGCTCGTTCGTCGCGCGCCAACGGTTCGAGCACGTGGGTGGTGGCCAGCGAGACGCCCGCCTGGAGGCCGTCCCAGCCGGGGTAGATCTCGTCGAGGTGCACGACCGGGCAGCGCAGGGCCGCGGCGACCGCGCTGCCGAGCAGGGTCTTGCCCGACCCGCTGCGCCCGTCGATGGCGACCACGACGGTGCTCCCGCGCAGTGGGGCCGTCGCTCGGGCCGCGTGCGACCACCGCCGCGACCTGCGTGGGGTCCGCGTGGTCGACGGGGCCGGGCTGCTCGACCGGCGGGAGGGTCATGGCCGCGACTCTAGTGCTGGGTAGGTTGGGCGCATGTCCGTGGCGGTCCGCGTCATCCCGTGCCTCGACGTCGACGACGGCCGGGTCGTCAAGGGTGTCAACTTCGAGAACCTGCGCGATGCCGGCGACCCCGTCGCGCTGGCCCGTCGCTACGGCGAGCAGGGCGCCGACGAGCTCACCTTCCTCGACGTCACGGCGAGCAGCGGCGACCGCGCCACGATGTTCGACGTGGTCGCGCGCACGGCCGAGGAGGTCTTCATCCCGCTGACCGTCGGTGGGGGAGTGCGCACCGTCGACGACGTCGACCGCCTGCTGCGGGCCGGGGCCGACAAGGTCGGGGTCAACACGGCCGCCGTCGCCCGGCCGGCACTCATCGCCGAGACCGCCGACCGGTTCGGCGCGCAGGTGCTCGTGCTGTCGGCCGACGTGCGGCGCCGGCGCGACGAGTCCGGGCGTGCGACAGGCGGGTTCGAGGTGACGACCCACGGCGGACGCACCCGAACGGGCATCGACGCCGTGGAGTGGTGCGTGCGCGCGCAGGTGCTCGGGGCGGGCGAGATCCTGCTCAACTCGATGGACGCCGACGGCACCAAGGACGGCTTCGACCTCGAGCTGATCCGCCTCGTGCGCGCCGAGGTGACGGTGCCCGTCATCGCGTCGGGTGGTGCCGGGGCGGCCGCCGACTTCGCGCCCGCCGTGCGCGCCGGTGCGGATGCCGTGCTCGCCGCCAGCGTCTTCCACTTCGGCGAGCTGACCATCGGCGAGGTCAAGGACGCCCTGCGCGACGACGGCCTGCCCGTCCGCTAGCCGGGCGGCCGTCGGTAGGCCTGCACGGTGCCGGCGTCCGGCGCGAACCCCAGGCGGCGGTAGACGCGGCCGGCGGGGTTGGTGGCGCCGGTGACGATCACCCACTGCTCGCAGCCACGCTCGGCGGCCCACTGCGCGGCGACGCCGAGCAGGTGCGAGGCCAGCCCGCGACCTCGGTGCTCCTCGTCGGTGGTGACGTCCTGGTAGCGCGCGGTCGGCCCACACCGCACGATGCCGAGGTCGGCGACGAGCGCGCCGTCGGCGAAGGCGCCGAACCAGGCCCCCAGGTCACGCGCCGAGAGGTCCTGCCGGGCCTCCAGCTGCCCCTGCGCGAAGCGGAGGAACGAGACCGGGTCCTCCTCCCGAGCGTGGTCGTTCTCCGCGACGGCGCGGGCCAGGTCCTGGTCCCAGTCGCGGTCTGTGAACCGGCGCACCGTGTAGCCGCCGGGCAGTGGCGTCGAGCGGGGCAGCGTCGTCGTCGACAGGACGTCCTCGAGCTCCAGGTCGACGTCGTGCGCGGCCCAGGCGCCGCGGGCACCCGGCATCCGCGGCAGGCCGACCGCGACCCAGGTCGCCCCGGGGAAGGCCAGGTGGAAGGCGTCGACCCACCGGCCCGCGTCGTCCACCGCGTCCTCATCGGTGACGAGCAGGAAGTTGCCCCAGTGGAAGTCGGGGTTGCCCGGCGTGCGCACGACCAGGTGGTGCTCGTGGTGCTCGACCACCGAGCCGGTCTGCTCGAGGATGGCGAGGTCGGTGGCCCAGCCGGGCGGCCATGAGGGCATGCCGGGACGCTACCCGAGCCACCGGCCGACCGGTTGTTCGGATCACACGCACCTATTGCTGCGTCTGCCCCGAACTACTGCGTGCTGACAGCCCTCAGGAGACGCCGAGCCTGGCCTTCCTCAGGGTCTCGACGGCCTCGGGTGAGCCGTCGAGCTCGACGGCGGCCACCCGCATCCGACCCGACCCCACGAGCAGCAGCTCCACCGGGGCACCGGTCACCGTGACGACCGAGTCGCCCTTGCCCGCGGTGATCGGCTCGGCGCCGGGTGCGACCAGCCGCACCTGAACACCCGCCCGGCGGAACATCAGCGAGCCCGACTTGCGCAGCGCGTTCAGCACCGCGCGGGCGGTGCGCTCCGGCACCTCACGCCTGGGCCCGACAGCGCCGTCACCGCGCAGGGCGTCCTCGTGGTGGATGACCAGCTCGGTGGTGTTGAACAACGCGTCGACCTTGTCGAGGTGCGTCGGCGCCCACCACGGCGGCCCGGAGCGCACCCTCTCGACGAGCGCGGGGTAGTCGCCGGAGGCGAGCGACGCCTGGCCGCGCTCCATGCGCCCCTCGAGCGGCGCGAACCAGATGCCGGTCGCCAGGAACGGGTTGTGCTCGCGCAGCACGAGGTGGGCGGCGAGGTCGCGGGTGCGCCAGGGCTCGCACAGGGTCGGGGCGTCGGGCCCCAGCGCGAGCAGGGTGTCGCTGATGGCGCTGCGCTCGGCCTGCACCACGGGGACGTGCGTGTCGGAGGTCATCGGCCCATCATCGGTCAGCGCCACGGTGATCGAGCCCGCGCGCGTCGAACGTTCCGCACGGTGGGCACCTAGGCTCGGGCGGGTGACCGCCTCCCGCGCCCGCACCGTGCACCTCGTCACCGCCCTCGTCACCACCTTCGCACTGGTCCTGCAGACCGTGCTCGTCCTGCGCGGCTCGTCAGTGCTCGACGAGACCCAGGTGCCGCCGCTGGGTGCGCGGCTGGCCCGGCTGGTGGCCTACTTCACGATCCAGAGCAACCTCCTGGTCGCGGTCACCTCGTGGCAGCTGGTGGGCAACCCGGCCCGCGACGGCCGCTGGTGGCGGCCGGTGCGGCTCGCCGCCATCGTCGGCATCACCGTCACCGGGCTCGTGCACTTCGTGCTGCTCCGGCCGCTGCTGCACCTCGAGGGTGCGAGCTACCTCGCCGACAAGCTGCTGCACATGGTCGTCCCGGTGCTGGCCGTCGTCGCCTGGCTCCTCGTCGGCCCCCGCCCGCGGGCCGCATGGTCGGTCGCGTGGACGACCCTGGCCTGGCCGATCCTCTGGCTGGTCGTCATCCTCGCCCAGGGTTCTGTGACCGGCTGGTACCCCTACCCGTTCCTCGACCTCGACGCCAAGGGCGCGGGCGCGGTGTTCGTCAGCTGCCTGGGTGTCACCGTCGTGTTCCTCGCCGTGTCGGCTCTCGCCGTCTGGATCGACCGCCGGATGCGGCCCGAGCCGGTCCGCGACCCGGCCCCCGACCCGGCGCCCACCGTCGCCACGGCAGAATGACGGGGTGCCCACCCCGGATGCCGTCCTCGACCCCGCGATCGCCGCGCGCCTGAAGCGCGACGCGGCCGGCCTCGTGGCCGCCGTCGTGCAGCAGCACGACACCGGTGAGGTGCTCATGCTCGGCTGGATGGACGACGAGGCACTGCGGCGCACCCTCACCGAGGGCCGGGTCACGTACTGGTCGCGCAGCCGCGGCGAGTACTGGAGAAAGGGCGACACCTCCGGCCACGTCCAGCACGTGCGCTCGGTGGCCCTCGACTGCGACGGCGACGCCCTGCTCGTGCGGGTCGACCAGGTCGGCGCGGCCTGCCACACCGGCGCGCGCACCTGCTTCGACGCCGACGACCTCGGTGCGGTCGTGAGCGACGCGTGAGCACGACATCGGCCTCGGCGACCACGCCGGACCTGGCCTACGGGCAGACCTGGCCCTCGCTCGACGTCTTCGGCGTGCTCGCCCGTGACCGGCGGGTCATCCCCGTCGTGCGCCGCCTCATGGGTGACGCCGAGACCCCGGTCGGGGTCTACCGCAAGCTGGCGGGCGAGCGGCCCGGCACCTTCCTCCTCGAGTCGGCCGAGCACGGCGGGGTCTGGTCGCGGTGGTCGATCGTCGGAGCCGCGAGCCGGGCGACCCTCACCGAGCGTGACGGTCAGGCGCACTGGGTCGGCGAGCCGCCCGTGGGCGTGCCGACGACCGGCCTCGCGACCGACGCCCTTCGGGCGACGATGGAGGCGCTCGCCACCGAACCCATCGCGGGCCTCCCGCCGCTCACCGGAGGCATGGTCGGCGCCATCACCTACGACGCCGTGCGCCGCTGGGAGCGGGTGCCCGAGACCACCCCCGACGAGCTCGGGCTGCCCGAGCTGGCCCTCATGCTCGCCACCGACCTCGCCGTGCTCGACCACACCGACGGCTCGATCCTGCTCGTCGCCAACGCGGTCAACTACGACGACACCGACGAGCGGGTCGAGCTCGCCTGGGCCGATGCCGTGGCGCGGCTCGACGCGATGACCCGCGCCCTCGCGGCGCCCGCAGAGAGCACGGTCGCCGTGGTCGACACCGAGGCCGTCGACGACGCGATGGCGCGGGTGCGCTCGAACACCACGCGCGAACGCTACGAGGAGGTCGTCGAGCTCGCCAAGGAGGACATCCGTGCGGGCGAGGTGTTCCAGGTCGTCCTCTCGCAGCGGTTCTCGATGGACTGCCCCGCCGACCCGCTCGACGTCTACCGTGCGCTGCGGGCCTCGAACCCCAGCCCCTACATGTACCTGTTCCGGATCCCGGCACCCGACGGCTCGTCGTACGCGATCGTCGGCAGCAGCCCGGAGGCCCTGGTGCGCGTCACGGGGGAGCGGGCCATCACCCATCCCATCGCCGGCTCCCGGCCGCGGGGCAAGACCCCCGAGGACGACGTGCGCCTGGCCGAGGAGCTGCTCGCCGACCCCAAGGAGCGCGCCGAGCACGTCATGCTCGTCGACCTCGGCCGCAACGACCTCCAGCGGGTCTGCCGCCCCGGGACGGTCGACGTCGTCGAGTTCATGGACGTGCGCCGCTACAGCCACGTCATGCACATCGAGTCGACCGTCGTCGGCGACACCCGCCCCGGCGTCAGCGCCTACGACGTGCTGGTCTCGACGTTCCCGGCGGGCACCCTCTCCGGCGCCCCGAAGCCCCGCGCCCTCGCCCTCATCGAGCACTACGAGCCCTCGCGGCGGGGCGTCTACGGCGGGGTGGTCGGCTACCTCGACTTCCACGGCGACCTCGACATGGCCATCGCCATCCGCACGGCCGTCGTGAAGGACGGCGTCGCGCACGTCCAGGCCGGCGCCGGCATCGTCGCCGACTCGGTGCCAGCCCGCGAGTTCGAGGAGTGCGTGCACAAGGCCACCGCGGCGCTGCGCGCGGTCGCCACCGCCGGCGCGATGCGGACCGTCACGTGAGCCGGCTGTCGTCCAAGGGCGTCGTCGTCCTGCTCGCGCTCGTCGGCGCCGGCCTCCTCCTGGTCAGCGCCTTCCGCCCCTGGGTCACCGGTGCCGTCGACGACGCCGTGCTCGGCGCGACCCGGATCAGCGCCACCGGTGCCGAGGTCGCACCGGGCCTGACCGCCGTCGCGCTCGCCATCGGGGCGGCCGCCATCGCGGTCGTGGCGGCCGGGCGGATCGCCAGGTTCGTCGCCGTCGTGGCGTATGCCCTGTGCGTCGCCATCGCGGCCGCCCTCGCCGTACGCGTGCTGCTCGACCCCGAGGGAGTTCTCGGGCCGGTCGCCGCCGCTCGGGTGGGTCGCACCGGTTCGGTCGAGACGGTGGCCGAGCCCACGGCCTGGCCCTGGGTCGCCCTCATCGCCTGCCTGGTCGCACTGCTCGGGCTGGCCGGTGCGGTGGTCGGCATGCGTCGCTGGGGTGGCCCGTCCCGACGCTACGAGGTGCCCGAGGGTGCGGCGGGCGACGTCGCGGGTCCCCGCGGCGAGCGGGTCGCGAGCGACTGGGACGAGCTGAGCGCCGGACGTGACCCGACCGATGTGGGCCCGGACGCCCCGACCTGACAGAATCGACGGCGAGCCACCGGGTCCGAGGACCCCTGCCAGAAAGTTGACGGTATGAGCGAGCACGACGACAACCACGGTCACAGCGTCGCCGCCTGGAGCGCCGTGATCATCCTGATCATCGCCGCCGCGGTCATGTCGTTCGCCGTGCTGTTCCCGAACGGCTGGGTGTTCGCCGGGGGCGCCGTGCTGGTGCTCGTCGGTGTCGTCGCGGGGAAGGTGCTGTCGATGGCCGGCTACGGCTCGGCCGAGCGCGACCGCGACGAGGCACCGTCGATCCACTGATGGCGGTCCGGGCATGACCACCGTCCTGGACTCCATCGTCGCCGGCGTCCGCGAGGACCTCGCCGTCCGCGAGCGCCGCACGTCGCTCTCCGACGTCGAGCACGCCGTGCTGGCCGCCCGTCCGCCGATCGACGCCGACGGCGTGCTGCGCCGCCCGGGCCTGTCGC
The DNA here is from genome assembly GCA_963707895.1 of uncultured Actinomycetota bacterium. Classification (GTDB taxonomy): domain Bacteria; phylum Actinomycetota; class Actinomycetes; order Actinomycetales; family Dermatophilaceae; genus Fodinibacter. The sequence continues at coordinate 68,968 of CAVPRS010000010.1, forward strand.
TCATCGCCGAGGTCAAGCGCGCCAGCCCGAGCAAGGGTGCCCTGTCCGACATCCCCGACCCCGCCGCGCTCGCCGTGGCCTACGAGGCCGGAGGGGCGTCCGCGGTGTCGGTGCTCACCGAGGAGCGTCGCTTCGGCGGCAGCCTCGACGACCTGGACGCCGTGCGGGCTGCGGTCGGGGTCCCCGTGCTGCGCAAGGACTTCGTCGTCACCGACTACCAGGTCTGGGAGGCCCGGGCCCACGGCGCCGACCTGGTGCTGCTGATCGTCGCGGCCCTCACCGACCCCGAGCTGGCCGCTCTGCTCGCCCGCGTGCGCGAGCTCGGCATGACCGCGCTCGTCGAGGTGCACGACGAGGTCGAGACGCAGCGTGCCGTCGACGCCGGTGCCAGGGTGGTCGGCGTCAACGCCCGCAACCTGAAGACCCTCGAGATCCACCCCGAGACGTTCTCGCGGCTGCGTCCCCTCATCCCCGACGGCTGCGTCACGGTGGCCGAGTCCGGCATCGCCGGGCCCGACGACGCCGCGGCCTACGCGGCCCAGGGCGCCGATGCCGTATTGGTCGGCGAGGCCCTCGTGCGCACCGGCGACCCGCGCACCGCGGCCGGCGCGCTCGTCGCGGCCGGTGCGGCGCGACCCACCACGGAGGACCTGCGTGGCTGACCCGACCACCGACGACGCCACCGCCGACCTGGTCCCGGAGGAGCTGCCTCGTCCGGGGCGCTTCGGGCCCTGGGGCGGGCGCTACGTGCCCGAGGCGCTCATCCCGGCGCTCGAGCAGCTCGACGAGGCCCGCCAGAAGGCCGCGGTCGACCCCGAGTTCATCGACGAGCTGGCCCGGCTGCACCTCACCTACACCGGCCGGCCGAGCATCATCACCGAGGTGCCGCGGTTCGCGGCGCACTGCGGTGGGGCGCGCGTCATCCTCAAGCGCGAGGACCTCAACCACACCGGGTCGCACAAGATCAACAACGTGCTCGCCCAGGCGCTGCTCACCAAGCGGATGGGCAAGACGAGGGTCATCGCCGAGACCGGGGCAGGCCAGCACGGCGTCGCCACGGCCACCGCGGCCGCACTGATGGGCCTGGACTGCACGGTCTACATGGGCCGGGTCGACACCGAGCGCCAGGCGCTCAACGTGGCCCGGATGAAGATCCTCGGCGCCGAGGTGGTGCCCGTCGACCACGGCAGCGCCACGCTCAAGGACGCCATCAACGAGGCGCTGCGCGACTGGGTCACCAACGTCACGACCACCCACTACCTGATCGGCACCGTCACGGGGCCGCACCCGTTCCCCGAGATGGTGCGCGACTTCCACAAGATCATCGGCGAGGAGGCCCGCGGGCAGGTGCTCGAGCTCACCGGCCGGCTGCCCGACGCCGTCATCGCCTGCGTCGGGGGTGGCTCCAACGCGATGGGCATCTTCCACCGGTTCATCACAGACGAGGGCGTTCGACTCATCGGGGTCGAGGCCGGTGGCGAGGGTGTCGAGTCGGGACGCCACGCGGCCCGGTTCGCGACGGCGTCGCCCGGGGTCCTGCACGGCGCGATGAGCTACCTGATGCAGGACGACGACGGCCAGACGGTCGAGTCCCACTCCATCTCCGCCGGGCTCGACTACCCGAGCGTCGGGCCCGAGCACTCCTACCTGCGCGACACCGGCCGGGCCGAGTACCGCTACGCCACCGACGACAAGGTCATGGAGGCGTTCGGGCTGCTCTGCCGCACCGAGGGCATCATCCCGGCGCTGGAGTCGGCGCACGCGCTGGTCGGTGCCATGGAGGTCGGTCGCGAGCTCGGCCCCGACGCCCTGCTCCTGGTCAACCTCTCCGGTCGCGGCGACAAGGACATGCACACCGCCGCCGCCTGGTTCGGCCTCGTCGACGAGGGGACGCAGTGACCACCACGGTGCAGGGCGTCGAGTCGGTGCTGCGCCGGTGCCGCGACGAGGGCCGCGCCGCGCTCGTCGGCTACCTGCCGGTCGGCTTCCCCACGGTCGAGGGCTCGATCGAGGCGATGCGGGTGCTCGTCGACGCCGGCTGCGACGTCATCGAGGTGGGTGTGCCCTACAGCGACCCGCTCATGGACGGGCCGGTCATCCAGCACGCGGTGGCCACGGCCCTGGCCGGCGGTTCCCGGGTCGACGACGTCTTCCGGGCGACGGCGGCCGTGCGCGACGCCGGCGGCAGCGCCCTCGTCATGACCTACTGGAACCTCGTGCTGCGGCGCGGTGTCGAGGAGTTCGCCGCCGACCTGGCCGCCGCCGGCGGGTCCGGGATGATCACGCCCGACCTCATCCCCGAGGAGGCCGACGACTGGCTCGCCGCCAGCGACCGGCACGGCCTCGACCGGGTCTTCCTCGTCGCACCCTCGTCGACCCCCGAGCGGCTCACCAAGGTCACCAGGGCCTGCCGGGGTTTCGTCTACGCGGCCTCCACGATGGGCGTCACCGGGGCCCGTGCCAGTGTCGACGGCGACGCCCGCGGCCTCGTCGAGCGCACCCGGGTCGTCACCGACCTGCCGGTGTGCGTCGGACTCGGGGTGTCGACCGGGGCCCAGGCCGCCGAGCTGGCCGCCTACGCCGACGGCGTCATCGTCGGGTCCGCCCTGGTGCGGACCCTGTCCGGCCCGGGGGAACTCCCCGACCGCCTCGACGCGTTGCGGGCACTGACGACGGAGCTGGCCGACGGAGTGAGGACGAGGCGCCGATGAGCACGCAGATGGACGGCGCGACCCCGGTCGCGGCGCAGGAGCAGCCGTCCCCGGGGCGCGAGCGGGTGCTCGACGTCGTCGGCACCCTGGCCCGGCTCTTCCTCGGCGTCGTGCTGATCTACGCCGGTGCGAGCAAGGTCGGGCACCCGCTCACGGCCCAGCGGGCGGTGCAGGCCTACGAGATCTTCCCCGACGGCGTCGCCAACACGATCGGGCTGGCGCTGCCCTTCCTCGAGATCATCCTCGGAGTGCTGCTCGTGCTCGGCCTGTTCACCCGGCCGGTCGCCATCGTCTCGACCCTGCTCATGGTGGCGTTCATCATCGGCATCTCGCAGGCCTGGGCCCGCGGCCTGACCATCGACTGCGGCTGCTTCGGCGGCGGCGGTGAGATCGGGGCCGCCGACACCAAGTACCCCCAGGAGATCGCCCGCGACGCCTCCTTCGCCCTCGCCGGGGCGTGGCTGTGGTGGCGCCCGCGCACCCTCGCCTCACTCGACCGCATCCTGTTCGGACACTGAAGGAGACCCTGAGCCACCATGGCCAAGAAGTCCTCGACCACGCAACCCGCCTCGGCTCGGCAGGCCAAGATCCAGGCCGCCCAGAAGTCCGGGGGCAGTGGGGCCAACAAGATCGTCGTGGCGACCGTCGTCGTCATCGTCGCGATCATCGCCGTCGTCGGTGGCGTCGTCTGGTCACAGAGCAAGCAGGAGGCGGCCGTCGGCACCTCCACCGCGGTGCCCGCCGGTGCGTCGATGGGTGGGGGCTTCCCGGCGTTCGCCGATGCCACGCCGGTGAGCGGGGCGCCGACGATGGACCTCTACGAGGACTTCCAGTGCCCGGTGTGCAAGCAGTTCGAGGCTCAGCTCGGCTCGACGATCCAGGGGCTCGCGGCCCAGGGCAAGCTCAAGCTGAACTACCACGTGCTGAACTTCCTCGACGACAAGACCGGAGCCCAGAACTCCACCCCGGCGGCCAACGGCGCCTTCTGCGCCGCGGCCGACGGCAAGTTCCAGGAGTTCCACAACGCGGTCTTCGCCGACCAGGTGGCCGAGGGTCAGGACGTCACCGACGCGCAGCTGGCCAAGTGGGCGGGCGTGGCCGGCATCACCGGCGACCCCCTGACGACCTGGACGAAGTGCGTCTCCGACGGCACCTACACCCGGTACGTCAACTCGGTGAACGAGGCCGCCTTCAAGATCCCCAGCTTCAAGGGCACGCCGACGGTGATCATCAACGGCAAGGACGTCGACATCTCGACCATCGCGACGCCCGAGCTGCTCACCAAGGCCGTCGAGAACGCCACCAAGTGACCTCCTACCTCCCGAGCCCCACCGTCGGGGTCTGGCACCTCGGACCGCTCCCGGTGCGGATGTACGCGCTGTGCATCCTCATCGGCATCGTGGTCGCGGTGTGGCTCACCGGACGCCGGCTGGTGCCGCGGGGCGGGGAGCCGGGCCAGGCCCTCGACGTGGCCGCCTGGGCGGTGCTGTTCGGCATCGTCGGCGGCCGGCTCTACCACGTCATCACCACGCCCGGTCCCTACTGGGGCGAGGGCGGCAACCCGGTCGACGCCCTGAAGATCTGGCAGGGCGGCCTCGGCATCTGGGGCGCCATCGCGCTGGGAGCGCTGGGCGCCTGGATCGGGTGCCGGCGGGCCGGCATCAGCTTCCTGTCCTTCGCCGACGCGGCCGTCCCCGGTGTGGCCTTCGCGCAGGCGATCGGCCGGTTCGGCAACTGGTTCAACAACGAGCTCTACGGCGGGCCGACCACCGCGCCGTGGGGCCTGCGCATCTACGAGTGGGACTCCTCGGCGGGGCGCGCCCAGCTGGACTCGGCGGGCCACCCGGTGCTCAAGGGCATCTTCCAGCCGACCTTCCTCTACGAGGCGGTCTTCCTCGTGGTGCTCGGCACGCTGCTCCTCGTCGTCGACAAGCGGCGCTCGCTCGCCCCCGGCCAGCTGATGGGGCTCTACGTGGCCGGCTACCCGGTCGGGCGCATCGTCATCGAGAAGATGCGCACCGACGAGGCCGAGATGATCTTCGGCCAGCGGCTCAACGTCTGGACCAGCATCGTCGTGTTCCTGCTGGGGGTCTGGATCTTCTGGTACACCGGCCGGCGGGCGGCGCGGACGGAGCGCGAGGACGTCGAGGGGGAGCCGCCGGCGGATACGGCGGAGCCTCCAGCAGGTGAACCGAAGTCCCAGGATGTGGGATAGCCCGGCTCAGATGGCAAGACGCGAGGGGCTGGCGATATCCTTCCGGGACGTGGCCAGAGCCGTCCGCGCCTGACCTTGCCGTGCCCGGTCCCCCAGCGGCCGACGACCCCGAGGACGGTGATGCGACGTGACCGTCGCCCGCTTCTCCGCCCAGCCCGCCGACACCGGCCTGTACCGCCGCGAGCACGAGCACGACGCCTGCGGTGTGGCCATGGTGGCGACGATGCGGGGCACGGCCGGCCACGACATCGTCGTCCACGCGCTCGACGCGCTGCGCAACCTCGACCACCGCGGCGCCACGGGCGCCGACCCGCTCGTCGGTGACGGTGCCGGCATCCTCACCCAGGTGCCCGACGGCTTCTTCCGCGCCGTGCTGGATGCCGACCTGCCGCCGGCGGGTGCCTACGCGGTCGGCATGGCGTACCTGCCCGACGACGCCGCAGAGCGCGGCATCGCCGAGACCCGCATCGAGGACATCGCCGCCAGCGAGGGCCTGCGGGTCGTCGCCTGGCGCGACGTGCCGGTCACCCCCGACCTGGTCGGCCGGGCCGCCCGCGAGTGCATGCCCTACTTCCGCCAGCTCTTCGTGGCGTCCGACCGGGGCCTCAGCGGCATCGAGCTCGACCGGGTCGCTTTCTGCCTGCGCAAGCGCGCGGAGCACGAGGCCGAGGTCTACTTCCCGTCGCTCTCGGCGCGCACCATCGTCTACAAGGGCATGCTCACCACCGGCCAGCTCGAGCCGTTCTTCCCCGACCTGTCCGACGAGCGCTTCGCCTCCGAGCTCGCGCTCGTGCACTCGCGCTTCTCGACCAACACCTTCCCCAGCTGGCCGCTGGCCCACCCCTACCGGCTGATCGCGCACAACGGCGAGATCAACACCGTCAAGGGCAACCGCAACTGGATGCGGGCCCGCGAGAGCCAGATCTCCTCCGAGCTGTTCCCCGGCAACCTCGACCGGGCCTTCCCGATCTGCACCCCCGGCGCGTCCGACTCGGCCACCTTCGACGAGGTGCTCGAGCTGCTCCACCTCGGTGGCCGGTCGCTGCCGCACTCGGTGCTGATGATGATCCCGGAGGCCTGGGAGAACCACGAGTCGATGGACCCCGCGCGGCGGGCGTTCTACGAGTTCCACTCCACCTTCATGGAGCCCTGGGACGGCCCGGCCTGCGTCACCTTCACCGACGGCACGCTGATCGGAGCGGTCCTCGACCGCAACGGGCTGCGCCCCGGGCGCTACTGGGTCACCGACGACGGCCTGGTCGTGCTGGCCTCGGAGGCGGGCGTGCTCGACATCGAGCCCGAGCGGGTCGTGCGCCGCGGCCGGCTGCAGCCGGGCCGGATGTTCCTCGTCGACACCGCCGCCGGGCGCATCGTCAGCGACGAGGAGGTCAAGTCGACCCTCGCCGGGGAGAACCCCTACGAGGAGTGGCTGCACGCCGGCCTGATCGGCCTGGCCGACCTGCCCGAGCGCGAGCACATCATCCACACGCCGGCCTCGGTGGCCCGGCGCCAGCGCACCTTCGGCTACACCGAGGAGGAGCTGAAGATCCTGATCGCCCCGATGGCCGCCTCCGGCGGTGAGGCCCTCGGCTCGATGGGAACCGACACCCCGATCGCGGTGCTGTCCGAGCGCCCGCGGATCATCTTCGACTACTTCACCCAGCTCTTCGCCCAGGTCACCAACCCACCCCTCGACGCCATCCGCGAGGAGCTCGTCACCTCGCTGGGCAGCTCGATCGGCCCCGAGGGCAACGTCCTGGCCGCCACACCGGCACACGCCCGGCAGGTCGTGCTGCCCTTCCCGGTCATCGACAACGACGAGCTCGCCAAGATCGTGCACATCAACGCCGACGGCGACCTGCCCGGCTACAGCACCGTCGTGGTCAAGGGCACCTACGACGTGCACGGTGGCGAGGAAGCGCTGCGGGCGCGGTTGCACGAGATCTTCGCCGAGGTGTCGGCCGCGATCTCCGACGGCGCCCGCTTCGTGGTGCTCTCCGACCGCGACTCCGACCGTGACCTCGCGCCGATCCCCTCGCTGCTGCTCACCTCCGCCGTGCACCACCACCTGATCCGCGAGAAGACCCGCACCCAGGTCGGCCTCGTCGTCGAGGCCGGCGACGTGCGGGAGGTGCACCACGTGGCACTGCTCGTGGGCTACGGCGCGGCGGCGATCAACCCGTACCTGGCCATGGAGACCGTCGAGGACATGGTGCGGCACGGCGCCATCACCGCGGTCACCGAGGAGAAGGCGGTCGCCAACCTGATCAAGGCGCTCGGCAAGGGCGTGCTCAAGGTGATGTCGAAGATGGGCATCTCGACGGTGGCGTCGTACCGGGGCGCCCAGGTCTTCGAGGCCATCGGCCTGTCGCAGGACCTCGTCGACGAGTTCTTCACCGGCACGGTCAGCCAGCTCGGCGGGGTGGGCCTCGACGTCATCGCCGCCGAGACGGCGGCCCGGCACGAGGCCGCCTACCCGCCCGACGGCATCCGGCAGGCGCACCGCAAGCTGCTGGTCGGCGGCGAGTACCAGTGGCGCCGCGAGGGCGAGCCGCACCTGTTCGACCCCGACACCGTCTTCCGCCTCCAGCACGCCACCCGGGCCCGCCGCTACGACGTCTTCAAGCAGTACACCTCGCGCATCGACGAGCAGTCCGGGCGGCTGATGACGCTGCGCGGGCTCTTCGAGCTCGGCGGCGACGACCCTCGTCCGGCGGTGCCGATCGACGAGGTGGAGCCGGTCAGCTCGATCGTGCAGCGCTTCAACACCGGTGCGATGAGCTACGGCTCGATCAGCATGGAGGCCCACGAGACCCTCGCGATCGCGATGAACCGGCTCAAGGCGCGGTCCAACACCGGCGAGGGCGGTGAGGACCCCGAGCGCCTGATGGACCCCGAGCGCCGTTCGGCGATCAAGCAGGTGGCCTCCGGTCGCTTCGGGGTGACCTCGCTCTACCTCACCCACGCCGACGACATCCAGATCAAGATGGCGCAGGGCGCCAAGCCGGGGGAGGGCGGCCAGCTGCCCGGCCCCAAGGTCTACCCCTGGATCGCCAAGACCCGGCACTCCACTCCGGGCGTGGGCCTGATCAGCCCGCCGCCGCACCACGACATCTACTCGATCGAGGACCTCGCCCAGCTGATCCACGACCTGAAGAACGCCAACCCGCAGGCCCGCGTGCACGTCAAGCTGGTCTCCGAGGTCGGCGTCGGCACCGTCGCGGCGGGCGTGAGCAAGGCGCACGCCGACGTGGTGCTCATCTCCGGCCACGACGGCGGCACCGGCGCCAGCCCCCTGACCAGCCTCAAGCACGCCGGCGGCCCCTGGGAGCTCGGCCTCGCCGAGACCCAGCAGACGCTCGTGCTCAACGGGCTGCGCGACCGGATCGTGGTGCAGGTCGACGGCCAGATCAAGACCGGGCGCGACGTCGTCATCGCGGCGCTGCTCGGGGCCGAGGAGTTCGGCTTCGCCACCGCGCCCCTCGTGGTGTCCGGCTGCGTCCTGATGCGGGTCTGCCACCTCGACACCTGTCCGGTCGGCATCGCCACCCAGAACCCCGAGCTGCGCGCCCGCTTCTCGGGCAGGCCGGAGTTCGTCGAGACCTTCTTCGAGTACATCGCGGAGGAGGTGCGCGAGCACCTCGCGGCCCTGGGCTTCCGCAGCATCGAGGAGGCCATCGGCCAGATCCGCTACCTCGACACCACCAAGGCGATCAGCCACTGGAAGGCGGCCGGCCTCGACCTCAGCCCGGTCCTCGCCGAGGTGCACAGCCCCGACGGCTCCGGGACGCACCACACGGTCGCGCAGGACCACGGCCTCGAGAAGGCCCTCGACCACCAGCTCATCGCGGCCGCCCGCGACGCGATCGACCACGGCGCGGCGGTCACCGCGCGCTTCCCGATCCGCAACGTCAACCGCACCGTCGGCACGATGCTCGGGCACGAGGTGACCAAGGCGCACCCGCAGGGCCTCGACGACGGCACCATCGACTACACGCTCACCGGCTCGGCCGGCCAGAGCTTCGGCGCCTTCCTCCCGGCCGGCATCACCCTGCGGCTCGAGGGCGACGCCAACGACTACGTCGGCAAGGGCCTCTCCGGTGGCCGGGTCGTCGTGCGGCCTGCCCCGGGCTCCGCGCTGGTCGCCGAGGACAACGTCATCGCCGGGAACGTCATCGGCTACGGCGCGACCTCGGGCGAGGTGTTCCTGCGAGGCCGGGTCGGCGAGCGCTTCTGCGTGCGCAACTCCGGCGCCACGGCGGTCGTCGAGGGCGTGGGCGACCACGGTCTGGAGTACATGACCGGTGGCACCGCCCTCGTGCTCGGCCCCACCGGGCGCAACGTCGCCGCGGGGATGTCGGGTGGCGTCGCCTACGTGCTCGACCTCGACCACTCCAACGTCAACCGCGAGCTGGTCGACCTCGGCCCGCTGCGGCCCGAGGACGAGCTCGTCGTCCACGACCTGCTCGAGCGGCACCACGCGTGGACCGACTCACCGGTCGCGGCGCGGCTCCTCGCCGACTGGGACACCGCCCGGTCGGCCTTCACCCTGGTCCTGCCCCGTGCCTACCAGCGCGTCATCGACGTGCGGTCGAAGGCGGCGGCGGAGGGCCTCGACCCCGACGGCGCCCAGGTGTGGGAGCGGATCATGGAGGCCTCCCGTGGCTGACCCCCAGGGCTTTCTGAGGACGCGCGAGCGCGAGCTGCCCCGCCGTCGTCCCGTTCCGGTCCGGATCAAGGACTGGAAGGAGGTCTACGAGGAGCAGCCGGCCACCGAGCTGCAGCGTCAGGCCGGCCGCTGCATGGACTGCGGTATCCCCTTCTGCCACAGCGGATGTCCGCTCGGCAACCTGATCCCCGAGTGGAACGACCTCGCGTGGAAGGGGGAGTGGCGCCAGGCCATCGACCGTCTGCACGCCACCAACAACTTCCCCGAGTTCACCGGGCGGCTCTGCCCGGCGCCCTGCGAGTCGGCCTGCGTGCTCGGCATCAACCAGCCGGCGGTCACGATCAAGCAGGTCGAGGTCAGCATCATCGACCGCGCCTTCGCCAACGGCACGGTCACCCCCGAGGCCCCCGACCGGCTGTCGGGCAAGACCGTCGCCGTCGTCGGCTCGGGCCCGGCGGGCCTGGCCACCGCACAGCAGCTGACCCGCGCCGGCCACACGGTCGCCGTCTACGAGCGGGCCGACCGGGCCGGTGGCCTGCTGCGCTACGGCATCCCGGAGTTCAAGATGGAGAAGTCGGTCCTCGACCGGCGGATCGGGCAGATGAAGTCCGAGGGCACCCGCTTCCGCACGGGCGTCGACGTCGGCAAGGACCTCACCGGGGCAGACCTGCGCAAGCGGTTCGACGCGGTCGTCGTCGCCATCGGTGCCACCGTGCCGCGCGACCTGCCGGTGCCCGGGCGTGAGCTCGACGGCGTGATGCAGGCCATGGACTTCCTGCCGCCGGCCAACCGGGTCGCCCTGGGGCAGAGCGTGACCGGCCAGGTCACCGCCGCAGGCAAGGACGTCATCGTCATCGGCGGCGGCGACACCGGGGCCGACTGCATCGGTACCGCCCACCGTCAGGGCGCGCGCTCGGTCACCAGCCTCGAGATCATGCCGCAGCCCCCGGCCGAGCGGGCCGCGCACCAGCCGTGGCCCACCTACCCGATGACCTTCCGCGTCGCGTCAGCGCACGAGGAGGGCGGCGACCGCGTGTATGCCGTGTCGACCAGTGAGGTCGTCGGCGACGAGCAGGGGCGGGTGCGCGCGCTGCGCGTGCACGAGGTGGTCATGGGCGAGAACGGCTTCGAGAAGGTCGAGGGCAGCGAGAAGGAGATCCCGGCGCAGCTCGTGCTGCTCGCGATGGGCTTCCTCGGACCGCAGCAGGAGCTGCTCGACCAGCTCGGTGTCGAGCGCGACGCCCGTACCAACGCGGCGCGCGACGACGCCTACATGACCAACGTGCCCGGCGTGTTCGTCGCCGGCGACGCCGGTCGCGGGCAGTCGCTCATCGTCTGGGCGATCGCCGAGGGGCGTTCTGCCGCGCACGAGGTCGACGCCTGGCTGATGGGCAAGCCGTCCCGCCTGCCGCGCCCGATCAACCCCACTGACCGACCGCTCCTCGCCTGACGGCACGGGCCTCGGCGGCTGGGTCCGCACTGTGGCACCCGTCACGGTGGAAGCGCTTGCACGGATAGGCTCGGCACCATGCGTCACGCGAAGATCGTCTGCACTCTCGGACCCGCCACCAGCTCGGCCGAGAACCTGAGGGAGCTCGTCCGTGCCGGCATGGACGTCGCCCGGCTCAACCTCAGCCATGGCGACCACAAGGACCACGAGCAGGTCTACCGGGACGTGCGGAAGGCGAGCGACGAGACCGGACGCGCGGTCGGCATCCTGGTCGACCTGCAGGGCCCGAAGATCCGCACGGCGCGGTTCGAGAACGGCCCGATCCTGCTGGTGCCCGGCGCGACGTTCACCATCACCACCCGCGACGTGCCCGGTGACGACAAGGAGGTCGGCACCACCTACGCCGGTCTTCCCGGCGACGTCACCTCCGGTGACCGCATCCTCATCGACGACGGCAAGCTGGCCCTGATCGCCACGGCCGTCACCGAGACCGACGTCGTGTGCCAGGTGCTCGAGGGCGGGATGCTGTCGAACAACAAGGGCATCAACCTCCCCGGGGTGGCTGTCTCGGTTCCCGCGATGTCCGAGAAGGACAAGGACGACCTGCGCTGGGCGCTGCGGATACGGGCCGACATGATCGCGCTGTCGTTCGTGCGCACCGCCGACGACATCCGCGACGTGCACCAGATCATGGACGAGGAGGGGCTGCGCCTCCCCGTCATCGCCAAGATCGAGAAGCCGCAGGCCGTCGACAACCTCGACGAGATCATCCGCGCGTTCGACGGCGTCATGGTGGCGCGCGGCGACCTGGGCGTCGAGATGCCGCTCGAGGAGGTGCCGCTGGTGCAGAAGCGGGCCTGCGAGATCGCCCGCCGGCGTGCCAAGCCGGTGATCGTCGCGACCCAGGTGCTGGAGTCGATGATCGAGAACAGCCGGCCCACCCGCGCCGAGGCCTCCGACGCCGCCAACGCCGTGCTCGACGGGGCCGACGCGCTGATGCTGTCGGGCGAGACCAGCGTCGGCAAGCACGCGTTCGCCGCCGTGCGCACCATGGCCCGGATCATCGAGAACACCGAGGACCACGGGCTGCACCGCATCCGCCCGCTCGGCACCCGGCCGAACTCCAAGGGCGGCGCGGTCACCGCGGCGGCGGCCGAGATCGGCGAGCTGCTCGGGTGCAAGTACCTGATCACCTTCACGACGAGCGGCGACTCGACCCGGCGGCTGTCGCGGGTGCGCCCGCGCATCCCGATGCTGGCCTTCACCCCCAACCAGTGGACCCGCAGCCAGCTCGCGCTGACCTGGGGTGTCGAGACCTTCCTGGTCGACGACGCCCGGCACACCGACGAGATGGCGATGCAGGTCGACGAGGTGCTGCTGGCGGCCGGCCGGGTCGTCGAGGGCGACAACGTGGTCATCGTCGCGGGCTCGCCCCCCGGCATCCCCGGGTCCACCAACGCACTGCGCGTCCACCGCATCGGGGACGCCAAGAACCGGGTCGCGCCCGCCTACAGCGACATCGCGACCGGGGCCGTCTGAGGCCGGGGGTCCGTCGTCGATAGACTGACGTCGCCCCGGCCGGGGTGGTGGAATGGCAGACACGGAGGACTCAAAATCCTCTGCCCGCAAGGGCGTGCGGGTTCAAGTCCCGCTCCCGGCACATGAGTGAGACCCCGCCGCCCGCGGCCCGACCCTCGACCAAGCGCGTGCTCGTGGCCGAGGACGAGGCGATCATCCGCCTCGACCTCGCCGAGATGCTCGGCGAGGCCGGCTACGACGTGGTCGGCCAGGCCGGTGACGGCGAGCAGGCCGTCGCGATGGCGATCGAGCTCAAGCCCGACATCGTCATCATGGACGTCAAGATGCCGGTCATGGACGGCATCACCGCCGCCGAGCAGATCGGCAAGGAGCGGATCTGCCCGGTCGTCATGCTCACGGCGTTCAGCCAGACCGAGCTCGTCGAGCGGGCGCGCGACGCAGGCGTGATGGCCTACGTCGTCAAGCCCTTCACGGCGAGCGACGTCACCCCGGCACTCGACATCGCCCTGTCGCGGTGGAGCGAGCTCAAGGCGCTCGAGGCCGAGGTCGCCGACCTGGGCGACCGGCTCGAGACCCGCAAGGCCGTCGACCGCGCCAAGGGGGTGCTGATGGCCAAGCTGAAGATCACCGAGGCCGACGCCTTCCGGTGGATCCAGAAGACCGCCATGGACCGGCGGATGGGGATGCGCGAGGTCGCCGACGCCGTCGTGGCCGGCATGGAGAAGGCCTGACCCTCGGGTCGGTCGCCGTCCTCGTGGAGTGAACTTCTGGGCCACCACGGTGACGGCGCAGAACTTCCACGATGACGCGCAAGCTTCCGCGCCCTCGTAGAACAACCGCGTCATCACTGTGATGGCGCGGAAATGCGACGCGCTCAGCGCAGCCAGACCACGACCTGGGTGAGCAGGGGAGCGACCAGCAGGGCGGGCAGCATGTCGCCCACCGGCACGTCGCGGATGCGCAGCAGCCGGAGCCCGATGCCGGCCAGCAGCAGGCCGCCAGTGGCCGTGAGGGCCGAGATGTGCGAGTCGGGCACCAGCCCGCCCAGCAGCACGCCGAAGAGCGTGAGCAGCCCCTGCACGACGAGCACCGACGCGGCCGAGAGCAGCACGCCGACCCCGAAGCTGGCCGCGAACGCCATCGCCGCGAACCCGTCGAGCACCGACTTCAGCGCCAGCTGGTCGATGCCGCGGCCGAGGCCGTCGTTGAGCGAGCCGAGGATGGTGAGCGGGCCGACGCAGAACAGCAGGGATGCCGTGAGCCACCCTTCGATGAACCGTTCCCTCGCGGCGGAGTCCGTGCCACCCTCGCTGCGCCACCGCCGTGCCACCCAGGCCTGGATCCGGCCGGCCAGGCCCTCGAGCCGGTCCTCGATGCGCAGCGCCGAGCCGGTGATCGACCCGATGAGCAGCGACCCGAGCACGATGAGCACGGGGAAGCCGGCGCCGACCGCGTCGCGCAGGGCCGGGTCGGTCACGGCGACCGCCGACAGCCCGGCGACGAGCAGGGTCACGAGCCCGAGGCAGTCGGTGACCACCGACCGGGTGTGCTCGCGCAGGCGGTGACCGACCAGCATCCCGAGACCGGCGCCGATGAGCACTGTGAGAACGTTGAGCACGGTTCCGAAACCGGGAAACAGCGAGGTCACCCGGCCACCCTACGGGGATGGTTCAATGATCATCTATCCGGTCTTCCCCCGGGCGTGCCCGGGGTCTAGGGTCGGGTGCTCGGGAGTCCTCTCCCGGCCGGCGGCGCAGCGAGGCGCCGCCCACACGAACCGACGACGGAGGTGCTGTGCCCAAGCGGACAGTGGACGTGGTGCCGGTGGACCGGGACGACCTGCGGGACGTCACCGGTCTCTGGTTGGCGGCCCGGGTCGACTCCGGTTCCAGCAAGGAGGCGGCGAACCGCTGCGTCACCGACGGGCGGCTGTCCACGGCGCTCTGCCGGCCGGGCGTGCAGGCCTTCGTCGCCCGCCTCGACGGCGAGGCCGTGGGCTACGCCATCACCACCGAGAACCCGTTCGGGCTCAGTCCCCAGGCCGAGCTGGCCATCGAGCAGCTCTGGGTCGGCCCCGAAGCCCGTCGGCACGGGGTGGCCAAGGCCCTGATCGCCGCGGTGCTGTCCACCGCGGAGCGGGCCGGCTGCGAGCTCGTCGTCTCGAACGTGCCGACGACCAGCCGCGACGCCAACCGGTTCTTCGCCCGCCTCGGGTTCTCCTCGGTCATCGTGCGCCGCATCGTGTCCACCGGACAGCTGCGCCGCAAGCTCGCACCGGGTGGTGTCGAGGTCGGTCACGAGCTGCTGCGTCGCCGGCGCTCGCTGCGCAGCCGCGCGTTCGCGGCGTCCTCGCGCCCGGTCTGACGTCACGTTCCGGACCTCACGGGCCGAACCGTCGGTCAGCGCGCCTTCACGACGCCGATCCGCGTCGTGGGCACGCCCGGCAGCACGGTGCTCGCCGTGAGCCCGCAGCGCTTCTCGAGGATCTCGCCGAGCACGACCCGGTAGTCCGTCGTGGCCTTGAGGTCCCCGGCCTGCAGCTGGTCGGCGGCCAGGCCGGGCCAGCTGCCGTAGACGCTGCCCCCGTTGACGCCGCCGCCGAGCACGAACGACACGTTGCCGTAGCCGTGGTCGACGCCGCCCGAGCCGTTCTCGGCGACCCGTCGCCCGAACTCGGACAGGGTCACGAGGGTGACCTTGTCGGCCGAGGTGCCGAGGTCGGTCATGAACGCGGCCAGCGCCTTTCCCACCTCGGTCAGCTGTCCCGCCATCCAGCCGTTGTCGCTGCGTCCCAGGCCCGAGTGCATGTCCCAGTTGCCCGAGTCGATGGTCACCGCGCGCAGCCCGACGCCGGCCTTGACCAGGCGGGCCGTGTCACGCAGCGCGTCGCCGAGCGAGCCGCCGGGGTAGGCGGCCCCGTTGGCGGGCGTGTAGCCGGCGGTCCGCAGGGCCGCCGCGGTCGTGAGGGCGTCGAGGGTCGAGCGCGCGGGCACGCCGAGGACGTCGGGTGCCCCCACGTGCAGGGCGCGCAGCGCGGTGGCCCAGCGGGTGTTCTCCGCGTCGTTCCACGCGCCGCTCACCTCGAGCGAGTCGACCGACCGGAGGGCCAGGTCCGAGGTCGGCCCGAGGAACGAGCGGGGTGAGCTCGACGAGCCGAGCGTGGTGGCCGCGAACGGCCCCGGCGTGGTCGTGGCGCCGACCATCCGGTCGAGCCAGCCGGTGCGCAGCGACGAGCCGGGGGCGGCCCGCTCCATCTCGTCCATGTCGGTGAAGTGCGACCGGGTGGGGTTGGGCTGGCCGACGGCGTGCACGAAGGCGAGCTTGCCGCCCGTGTAGAACGGCAGGAGGGGCGCCAGCGCGGGGTGCAGGGCGAACCGGCCGCCCAGGGGCAGCCCGCGCGACTGCGGCACCGCGATGTTGGGCCGCGCCGTGTAGTACTCGGCGTCGCCCACCGGGGCCACGGCCGAGAGCCCGTCGAAGCCGCCTCGGAACGAGAGCACGACGAGGGTGTCGCCGGTGTAGCCGGCGTCGGCGAAGGCCAGGCTCGTGGTCGCCTCGGCCGAGGAGGCGAACATCCCGGATGCCGCGAGCGCGCCGCCCAGCCCGGACGCCCCGGCGAGCACGCCGCGGCGCGACACCCCGCCGGAGGCCCGCACGTAGTCGGGGCAGCCGCACCCCTCGACCGGGGGACCGGCGGTGGGTGGGGTGGCAGCGGTATCGGTCACGGTCGGCATCCTCACCGGGCGGCGAACTGGGGCGTGTCGAGCACCAGGGCCACGACGTACGGCAGGCGCCAGCCGACGGCGGCGTCGGTGGAGCGAAGGGGGGACGCGGCGGTCTTGTCGAGGAAGGCGCAGATGGCATCGCGCGAGGCCGCCGGCACCGAGCCGAGCAGCAGGCGGGACGCGAGGGCGTCGACGAGGGCCCCGTGGGTCGTGGGGAGCGTCGAGGGCAGCAGCGAGGTCAGCGCCGGGTAGGTGACCTGGTTCCCCGTGGTCTGGGTGGCGGCCCAGCCCTGGCCCATGTGCCAGTTCCAGACGGTGAGCACGGCGCCGGCACCGGCCCAGGCCGGGGCGACGTCGGGGTAGCCGTTCGGGGCGGGCCAGCCCATGGGGGCCTGTCCGGCGTTGCGCGCGGTCCAGACCAGGCCGTCGAGCCAGCCCTTGGTGTCGGGGCCGGGGGTGGCGCCGAGGGCTCGTGCCGTCGAGACGATGTTCTCCAGCGGTCGCTTGACCTTCTGCCCGCTCGACGCCGCGAACTCGGCCGACGTGAAGAGGGCCTTGAGCACCGGCGCGATCTTGGTGTCGTTGGCGAGGTAGACGTCGGCGAGCTTGTCGACCAGGGACGACGGGGGACTGTCGGCGACGAAGCGCACCGCGAGCTTGGTGGCGATCCGCCGAGCGGTCTTGGGGTGGCGGGCGAGGTGGGTCAGGTAGGCCTCCCCGACCTTCTCGCCCTGGGCCGAGGCGTTGGCGTTCGACCAGCCCAGGATGCTCAGCGCGCCCTTGTGGTGGCGGATCTGGCGGTAGTAGTACTCGCCGGACTCCTCGTCGGTCGACATGCCGGTGAGGGCCAGCGCCGAGCGGCGGATGTCGCTCTCGAGGTAGCCGCCGGCGACCCCGACCGTGTGCAGCTCGAGCACCTCACGGCCGAAGTTCTCGTTCGGCGCGCGCTTGGTCGACGACTCGTTGTCGAGCTGGGCGAGCATCGCGGGGTGCTTGGCAGCGGCGACGAGCATGTCGGCGTAGCGGCCCAGGGCGAAACGACGGATGACGTCGATCTGGTAGCGGTGCACGCTGTCCCACGCGTCGCCCCAGGGGGCGGTCACCACGAGGTGGTTGGTCCAGAAGTCGACCATCACCTCGAGCAGCTGGCGACGCGACCAGAGGGCGCGGGCGACGTAGGCACCGAGCACGTCGTAGCCGAGGTCGCCGGTGCTGTTCGGGTAGTACGTGTCGTGCACCTCCCACGTCTTCAGGGCCAGGCGTGGCCACTGGGCGGCGACGAGCTGGTCCATCGCGGTGTCCGGGACGGCCGACAGCGGGTTGAGCTGCGCGTCGAGCCACGCGGTGGCGCCCCGGGTGGTGATCTCGGCGACCAGCGCCGGGGTGGCGCCCCAGCTGGCGCGGCGCGCGAGGTGCAGGGCTCCGGGGGCGGCAGCGATGGTGGCGGTGGGGCCCGAGCGGACGACGCGCGAGGTCACGGGGGACAGCACCGACAGGGCGGTGCGTGGCGCGTAGGCCCGGTCGACCGCGGCAGCGGTCGGCGCCGACGTGGAGACCGGCCGGGCGACCGGCATGTCGTACTGGCTCGACCCGTCGACGGGCTCGTCCTTGGCGTCGGCGGCGTCGGCTGCCGCTGCCTGGCGGGCCGCGTCGGCGGCCCGGCGCGAGGCCGAACGGGCGCGGGCGTCGGGCACCGGCGTGATGGCGTCGACGGCGGACGCGACGATGGCTGCGGCCGCTGAGCGGCGTGGGAGTGCAGGGGGCACGAGCCCAAGCGTGGCGGCGAGGTGGGGGCCGTGCCTCCGCCGTTCAGTCAGCCTGCATCGGCCCAACGGCCCCCATCCGGCCGGTTTTGACCAGCTCTTGACCAACAGCAGACCGACGCTTGACCGGGCCCTGGCCGGTGCCGGGTGCGGGAGGTGCGCCGGGCGGTTCGCCCGGGGTGGTTCGCCGGGCGGGCCGGCGGGTCGCGTCAGGCGCCCGGCGCGGCATCCCGGATCAGGCAGGTGATCCGGCTCGTGCACACCCGTCGGCCCTGGTCGTCGGTGACGACGACCTCGTAGCAGGCGAGCGTGCGGCCCAGGCTGATCGGGGTCGCCGTGCCGGTGACCAGGCCCGAGCGCGCCGCGCGGTGGTGGGTGGCGTTGATGTCGAGGCCGACGACCGCCTTGCCGAGGCCGGCGTGCAGGGCCGCGCCGATCGACCCGAGGGTCTCGGCCAGCACCACCGAGGCGCCGCCGTGGAGCAGGCCGTAGGGCTGGGTGTTGCCCTGCACCGGCATCGTGGCGACGAGCCGGTCGGGGGAGGCCTCGAGCACCTCGATGCCCATCCGGTCCATGAGCGAGTCGGGGTTCATCGCCCGCAGGGCGGCGACGCCGGCGACCAGGTCGGGGGAGCCGGCCGGAGCGGGCCGGGCGGTCGCGTCGGGGGACGGGTCGGTGGCCGGGTCGGGGGCGCCGGGAGTGTCGGTCATGGTGGCTAGGCTGCCATGCGTGAAGCTCCTCCTCCTCGACGGACACTCCCTCGCCTACCGGGCCTTCTTCGCCCTCCCGGTCGAGAACTTCTCCACCAGCACCGGGCAGAACACGAACGCCGTCTACGGCTTCACCTCCATGTTGATCAACGTGCTGCGCGACGAGGCCCCCACCCACGTGTGCGTGGCCTTCGACGTGTCGCGCCAGACCTTCCGCCTCGAGCAGTACGCCGACTACAAGGCGGGCCGCAACAAGACGCCCACCGAGTTCTCCGGCCAGCTCCCGCTGCTGCGCGAGGTCCTCGACGCGCTGCGCATCCGGCACGTCGGCATCGAGGGCTTCGAGGCCGACGACGTCATCGCCACCCTCACCCGCGAGGCCGTCGCCGAGGGGGCCGAGGTCGTCATCTGCACCGGTGACCGCGACGCGTTCCAGCTCGTCTCCGAGCAGGTGACCCTGCTCTACCCCGTGCGCGGCGTCTCCGAGGTGTGGCGGATGGACCCCGCGACGGTCGAGGAGAAGTACCTCGTGCCGCCGAACCGTTACAGCGACCTGGCGGCGCTCGTGGGCGAGTCCAGTGACAACCTGCCCGGTGTGCCCGGTGTCGGTCCCAAGACCGCCGCGAAGTGGCTCACCCAGTACGGCGACCTCACCGGGGTCGTCGCCCACGCCGACGAGATCAAGGGCAAGGCCGGCGAGAACCTGCGCGAGCACCTCGACGGCGTGCTGCGCAACCGCCGCCTCAACCGGCTCGTCGACGACGTCGAGCTCCCGCTGCGGGTCGCCGACCTCGAGCGCCACTCGTGGGACCGCGAGGAGGTGCACCAGGTCTTCGACGGCCTGGAGTTCCGGGTGCTGCGCGAACGCCTGTTCCAGACCTTCGACGTCGAGAAGGACGAGGTCGAGGGCGGCTTCGAGCTCGAGGGCGAGGTGTTCACCGCCGACGACCTCGCGGTGCGTTTCGGTGACGGGGCGCCTGGGCGCCGGGTGCCGCACGGGGTCGTCGTCGTGGGCCACTTCCGCGGAGGCAGCGGCGACGCGGGTGCCGTGGCGCTGGCGGGCGCCGACGGTGCCACGGCCTACCTCGACCTCACGACCCTGACCCCCGAGCAGGACGCCGCCCTCGCGGCGTGGCTGGGCGACCCCGAGGCCCCCAAGGTGCTGCACGACGCCAAGGAGCAGCT
The DNA here is from genome assembly GCA_963707895.1 of uncultured Actinomycetota bacterium. Taxonomy (GTDB): domain Bacteria; phylum Actinomycetota; class Actinomycetes; order Actinomycetales; family Dermatophilaceae; genus Fodinibacter. The sequence goes on from CAVPRS010000010.1 coordinate 88,935, forward strand.
CCAGGCGTTGGCGACCCGCGGGCTCACCCTGGCCGGCGTCACGTGCGACACCGCGCTGGCCGCCTACCTGGTGCGCCCCGACCAGCGCTCCTTCGACCTCGAGGACCTCGTGGTGCGCCACCTGGGCCGCGAGCTCAAGGCCGAGGAGGCCACCGGCGAGCAAGGCATGCTCGACTTCGCCGCCGACGACGACACCGCGGCCCGCGACGCCATGGTGCGGGCGCGCGCGGTCCTCGAGCTCTCCTCCGTGCTCGACGAGCGGCTCGACGAGACCGGCGGCACCGAGCTGCTGCGCGACCTCGAGCTGCCACTCGTCGAGATCCTGGCCCGGATGGAGCGCACCGGCATCGCCGTCGACGAGCCGGCGCTGGCCGACCTCGAGGCCGACTTCGCCGCCAAGATGCGCCAGGCCCAGCTCGACGCCTACGACGCCATCGGCCGCCAGGACGTCAACCTCGGCAGCCCCAAGCAGCTGCAGGAGGTGCTCTTCGACCAGCTCGGCATGCCCAAGACCAAGCGCACCAAGACCGGCTACACCACCGATGCCGACGCGCTCGCCGACCTGTTCGCCAAGACCGAGCACCCGTTCCTCGAGGCCCTGCTGCGGCACCGCGACACCAGCCGGCTGCGGGTCACCGTCGAGGGGCTGATCAAGTCGGTCGCGCCCGACCGCCGCATCCACACGACCTACATCCAGACCATCGCGGCCACCGGGCGGCTGTCGTCCACCGACCCCAACCTGCAGAACGTGCCGATCCGCACCGAGGAGGGCCGCCGCATCCGCGAGGTCTTCGTCGTGGGCGAGGGCTACGAGTCGCTGATGTCGGCCGACTACAGCCAGATCGAGATGCGGATCATGGCCCACCTGTCCGGTGACGCCGGGCTGATCGAGGCCTTCCGCACGGGTGAGGACCTGCACCGCTTCGTCGGGGCGCGCGTGTTCGGGGTCGAGCCCGCCGACGTCACGCCCGCGATGCGCAGCAAGGTCAAGGCGATGAGCTACGGCCTCGCCTACGGGCTGTCGGCGTTCGGCCTGTCCAAGCAGCTCACCATCTCCACCGGTGAGGCCCAGGGGCTCATGGACGAGTACTTCGCCCGGTTCGGCGGGGTGCGCGACTACCTGCGCGAGGTCGTGGCCGAGGCCCGGGCCACCGGTTACACCGCCACCATGCTCGGGCGGCGCCGCTACCTGCCCGACCTGCTCAGCGACAACCGCCAGCGCCGTGAGGGAGCCGAGCGGATGGCGCTCAACGCACCCATCCAGGGGTCGGCCGCCGACATCATCAAGCTCGCGATGAAGGGCGTCGACGCGGCACTGCTCGCCGAGGGGCTCTCGTCGCGCATCCTGCTCCAGGTGCACGACGAGCTCGTGCTCGAGGTGGCGCCGGGCGAGGGCGATGCCGTCGAGGCCCTGGTCCGCCGCGAGATGGGAGCGGCCGTCGACCTCGACGTCCCGCTCGACGTCAGCGTCGGGGTCGGTCGGAGCTGGCACGAGGCGGCCCACTGACCCGCGGTGAGCGGCCGCGGGTCAGTACGACCGCGAGCACCACTGCGGTCAGCAACGCCGTCCAGAGCCGGTCGACCACCAAAGTCGCCGTGTCGTGCGCGGTCAGCCCCACCACGGCGAACAGTACGGCTCCGGCCCACAGCACGTAGGCCGCGCCGGGGTGCTCCAGGGCAAGCGAGCTGTAGACGAGGAACTGGATGCAGGCGAGCACGGTGCCGACGAGCGCGAACAGCCAGAGGTCGCCGGTGATGTCGGAGTACGACGGGCCCCCGATGAAGACCTCCGCGAGCCTGGGCAGCGCCACCACTGCGGCCGTGGCGGCCAGCCCGATCACAGCCACGAGCGCGAGGCCCACGACGTGGGCCCGGTCGGACTCGCCACGACGCGCCATGACGGGGAACGCGAGCACGATGACGAACTGGGGCAGGAAGGTCACCGCCTTGCTGACGATCAGCCCACCCGCGAACAGACCCGCCGCGTGGTCGGGCAGGACGGCCCGCGCGAGGATGATGTCGATGTTCGACAGGGCGAAGAAGGCCAGCAGGGCGTGGGTGCTGTGGGCGACTTCGGTGAGCACTCCGCGGGTGTGGGTCCCCGCCGCCTCGGTGCCGGGCGGGGAGGTGCGCCGGCGGGACAGCGCGAACCAGCCGATGGCGAGTGGCACGACCGTGCCGACCGCGACACCGACCATGGCGGATGCCGTCGACGACGACAGCGTGAGTGCGCCTACGCCGAACGCGAACCGGGCCAGCCCGATCGCCACGAACACCGCGGACAGTGGCCACCACCGGCCCTCGCCCTGGAGAAGCCCGGCCAGGGCCCCGACGACGGTGAGGCAGCCGGAGGCGATCGCGAGCGCGAGCAGGGTCAACCAGGAGTCGAGGTCGAGGACCACCTTGAGCACCGGTGCCGCCAGCAGGGTCACGGCGGTGAGCCCGAGGGCACCCCGGTAGGCCGCCCGGCGGATCTCGACCTCCTCCCGGGCCCGGTCACCTGCGACGGCCACCCGGCGGGCCCCGGTCGCCTGCAGACCGAGGGCCAGGACGTTCAGCACCATGAGGATGCCCATGACGGCCGAGAACTGGCCGAATCCCGAGGGCCCCATCAGGCGTGCTGCCGCGACGGTCAGCCCGTAGGTGGCCACGTTCATGACGACGATGGCGACGGCGACGACGACCCCATCGGACATGCCGGTCGTCGGCCGGTCCTCGTCGCTCACCCCGTCACTGTAGGAGGGTGGCCCGGCGGGCCGACCCCCGGCCGCTACGCTGCCCTCGTGTCGTCGCGCCCGTCCCGAACCAGCTTCGTGGAGCGGACCGCCGGCACGGTCGGCGTGGCCCTGCTCCGCCGAGACCTCGGGGACCTGGACCCTGCCGAGGTCGCCGTCGCCGACGACGCGATCAGGAGGGGAGTGCGGGCCCTTCCGGACACCACCCTGCTGGGGGTGCGGGTCGCCGCCGGCCTCTGCCTGGCGATACTCGTGGCCCACGGGCGGGGTGACTTCCTCAGGGCGAGCCCTCCGCGCCAGGAGGAGGTCGTCGATGTGCTGAGCCGGCGCCCCATCCCGGTCGTGGCCGACTTCGTCAAGCTCACCCGTGGCCTGGCGCTGGTCGCCGTCGTCGACCACCGCAGCCGCCTCGGGACCATGGGATGACCGTGGCCGACGTCATCGTGGTCGGGTCCGGCCCGGGCGGGTCGGTCACGGCACGCGAGTGCGCCCGGGCGGGTCTACGGGTGACGGTGCTCGAGGAGGGGGAGTGGGTCGAGCCGGGTACCGTCGCACCCTTCAGCCTGGAGCAGATGCGGCGCCAGTACCGGAACGAGGGGCTCACCGTGGCGCTCGGCCGGCCCTCCGTCGCCTACACCGAGGGCCGGTGCGTCGGCGGCGGCAGCGAGGTCAACTCCGGCCTGTACCACCGTCCGCCTGCCGGGCTGCTCGAGCGCTGGGCCAGGACGTACCGGATCGACGACCTCTCGGCCGAAGGGCTGGCGCCGCACCACGAGACCGTCGAGGCCCGGCTCGCCGTGCAACGGGTCGCCACCGGTCTCTCGCCTGCGTCCGAGGTGCTCCGAAGGGGGTCCGAAGCGCTGGGCTGGGGTGGGGTGGACGTACCCCGGTGGGCCACACCTGAACCCGACGGGAGCGGCGCCCCGGTGACGCGCCAGACGATGACCCGCACCTACCTCGCGGATGCCGTGGCGGCGGGAGCCGACGTGCGCGCCGGGGTGCGCGTCGAGCGGCTGATCGTGGACGACGGCCGGTGCGCCGGTGTCGTCGTCCGGGACTCCACCACCGGCCGGACCGAGGAGCTGCGGACCGCCGGCACGGTCGTCGTGTGCGGTGGCGCCGTCCAGACACCGGCACTGCTCCTGCGCAGCGGCGTCACGGCGGGCGGCCAGGTGGGCCGCCACCTCGCGGTTCACCCCACGGTCAAGGCCGTGGCGCGCTTCGGCGAGGAGATCAACGATCCCTTCGACGTCGCGACCTACCAGGTGAAGCTCGGCTCCTGGCTGAGCATCGGGGGGTCGGCCAGCGGCCCACCCCTGCTCGCGCTCCATCTCGCCGACAGCTGGCCGGCGTACGGGTCACGACTGACCGACTGGCGGCGGTCGTCGTCGTACTACGCGGCCATCACCAGCCGAGGGCGTGGTCGGGTGCGGGTTCTCCCTGGACGTGCCGACCCGATCGTCACGTACACCCTGACCCGGGAGGACCTCGCCGGCCTGCGCAGCGGGATGGCCCGGCTGCTCCACCTCCTGCTCGCCGCCGGGGCCGACGAGGTGTACCCCGGCACGGCAGGCGGCGCCGTGGTCCGTGACGCCACCGACGTGCCGCTGGCGACGGCGGCGCTGAACCGCGGCACGGCCAGCGTGATGACGGTGCACCTCATGGGATCGGCGCGGATGGGCGGCGACGGGTCGGCCAGCGCTTGCGACTCGTGGGGCCGGGTCCATGGCGTCGAGGGGCTGCGGGTCAACGACGCGTCCCTCTTCCCGGAGGCGGTCGGCGTGAACCCGCAGGGCACCCTGATGGCCCTGGCGCACCGCAACGTCCAGGAGATGCTGCGCTGATGGCGGCGGACCTCGTTCTCACCGGTGCCGCCGGCTGGTTCGGCCGTGCCCTGCTCGACCGCCTCCATCGCGAGCCGGACCTCGTCGGCGGTGGTCGGGTCCGAGCCGTGGTGGCCCAGCCGTTGCAGGTGCCGGACGTCCTCGCGGTCCACCCGGGCGTCGAGGTCTTCGTCGGCGACGTGGCCGACGAGGCCTTCCTCGGCCGGGTCCTGCGGGACGCCTCGGGCAGCGTGCTCGTCCACGCTGCAGGAGTGATCCACCCGGCGCGCGTGGCGGACTTCGAGCGGGTGAACGCGCACGGCACGCGGGTGGTCGTCGCGGCTGCCGAGCGGGCCGGCATCCGGCGGCTGGTCCACGTCTCGTCCAACTCCCCGTTCGGCGCCAACGCGCGACCCGACGACGTCTTCGGGCACGACGAGCCGTACCAGCCCTACCTGGGCTATGGCACGTCAAAGATGGCGGCCGAGGTCGCCGTGGGCGCAGCCCGCGGCATCGAGACGGTGATCGTCCGCCCACCCTGGTTCTACGGGCCCTTCCAGCCGGAGCGGCAGACGACGTTCTTCACGATGATCCGCACCGGACGCTTCCCGGTCGTGGGCTCGGGAGAGCAGCGCCGGTCCATGGTGCACGTCGCGAACCTCGTCGACGGGGTGGTGCGGGCCGTCCACGTTCCCGAAGCCGCGGGTCAGGCGTTCTGGATCGCCGACGCGGAGCCCTACCCGCTGAGCGTCATCGTCGAGACCGTGCGACAGGCCTTGGTGGAGGAGGGGTACGAGGTCTCGTCGCGCAGCCTGCACGTGCCGGCGCTCGTCGCCAGGGCTGCCGAGCGCGCTGACCGCGCGCTGCAGGCCAGGGGCCTCTACCAGCAGCAGGTGCACGTGCTCGGCGAGCTCGACAAGACGATCGCGTGCGACATCTCGTACTCCACGAAGGTGCTCGGGTACGAGCCGACCATCGGCCTGGCCGAGGGGATGCGACAGTCGATCCGCTGGTGCCGCGACCAGGGGATCGTGCTGTGACGGGCGCGGCGGACCCAACGGTCGGAACGGCGCTCGTGACCGGCGGGAGCGGGTACTTCGGCTCGCTGCTCGTGGCCATGCTCCGTCGACAGGGCTGGGCGGTGAGGGTCCTCGACCTGCACGACGCGGACGACCGTCCGGCGGAAGTCGAGTTCGTCCGGGGTGACATCACCGACCCCGACGCGGTGCGTTCCGCGTGCGAGGGCGTCGACGTCGTGTTCCACAACGTCGCCCAGGTGCCGCTCGCGCGCGACGCCGCGCTCTTCCAGTCGGTGAACGTCACGGGCACCGCGACGCTCCTCGAGGCCGCGATGGAGGCCCGGGTCCGCAAGGTCGTCTACACGTCGTCGTCGGCCGTGTTCGGGGTGCCCCGGGAGAACCCGGTGACCTTGCGCACCCCACCGCACCCCATGGAGGCCTACGGCCGGGCGAAGTACGACGGTGAGCTGCTCTGCCGCGCGGCCGCGAGCCGCGGGTTGGACGTCAGCATCGTGCGCCCACGCACCATCCTCGGCCACGGCAGGCTGGGCATCTTCGGCATCCTCTTCGACTGGATCGCCGACGGCGCGTCGGTGCCGGTCCTGGGGTCGGGCGAGAACCGTTACCAGTTCGTCCACGCCGGCGACCTCGCCTCGGCGTGCCTGCACGCGGCCGCCCGGACCGGGCCCGGCACGTACAACATCGGCTCGGAGGACGTGCAGACGATGCGACAGACGCTGGAGCACCTCTGCGAGTACGCCGGCACGGGCTCGCGGGTCCGTTCCGTGCCCGGGCGTCCGGCGTCGGTCGCGATGGCGGCCCTGTCACGCACGGGGCTGGCCCCCTTCGGGCCCTACCACTGGATGATGTACGGCCAGGAGATGTGGTTCGACCTCACCGCGGCGCACGAGGAGCTGGGCTGGCGCGGGGTGCACGACACCGACTCGATGTTCCGGGAGTCGTACGACTGGTACCTCGTCCACCGTGAGGACCCCGGGTCCGCCAATGCCTCGCACCACCGCAGCCCCGCCCGGCAGGGCGCCCTGCGGGCGCTGAAGCAGCTGATGCGCTGAGGCTGCGCTCAGAACACGAGCGGCCAGGCGACGAGCACGACCCAGACGACCCCGAGCAGCTGCAGCCAGCGGTCGCGGGCGACGATGTCCTCCGGCTCGCCCGCGGCACCGCCGTCGACGTGCATCGCGTAGCGCAGCACGGCGACGACGAAGGGGAAGACCGAGAGCACGGGCAGCACGGAGGACAGGGCCATCTCCCGGTCGAACGCCCACAGGCCGTAGGTCATGATCAGCACCCCTGCGGAGAGGGTCCACACGAATCGGATGTACGTGGCCGAGTAGCTGGCCAGGGAGGCGCGCGTCGACCCGGGCACGATCGCGATGTCGTTGATCTCGGCGTACCGCTTGCCGGCGGCCATGAACAGCGACCCGAATGACGTCGCCAGGATGAACCACTCCGACAGCGGGATGCCGGCCGCGACACCTCCCGCGACGGCCCGCAGGATGAAGCCCGACGCGATCGCAACGATGTCGATGAGGGGTTCGTTCTTGAGACCGAAGCAGTAGGCCATCGAGATGGCCGCATACGCCCCGACGACGAGGAGCAGCGGCCACCCCTGAACGCCCGCGATGACCAGGGCGGCCACGATGAGCAGCGCGCCGGCGACGGTGGCGGTGCGAGGCGACAGCTCTCCGGCCGCCACGGGACGGTGGCGCTTGACGGGGTGCAGGCGATCGACCTCGACGTCGCGGGCGTCGTTGACCAGGTAGGTGCCCGAGGCGGCCAGGCAGAAGCAGACGAAGGCGACGGCCGTGGCGAGCAGCACGGGGGGTTCGGTGATCCGGCCCGACAGCGCAGGTGCGGCCAGGACCAGCACGTTCTTGACCCAGTGCCGGGGACGGGCCGACCGGAGGATCGCCGCGGCGGTGGACCCGGGCCGGCCGGAGCCGGGATCAGTACGGGTCATAGGGGGAGTCGTGTCCGAACGCGCGGGCGACCGGCCGCAGCCGGAGGCGGAGCAGGATCTTCAGCCCGACGTTGCGCAGCCACCACGGCAGCTGCGCCAGGATGCGGAGCCGGTCGGCCCTCGTCGGGCTCCCGACCCGGAACAGGGCGAGCGACCCGGCCCGGCGCTCGTAGCGCAGCCGGCGCGACGGGAGGACGTGCGCGAGGACTCCCAGGGTGACGCCGATCGAGGAGTAGCAGTCGTGCACCAGCACCGGCGCACCCGCGGGCAGGTGGTCCGCCCATCGCAGGTCGTCGGAGACGGTCCAGTAGTCGTGCTTGCCGTCGATGTAGAGGCCGTCGATCGAGGCGGTCCAGCCGCGCCGGGCCCTGGTGCTGTACTCGGGCAGCAGCGTGACGGTGTCGGCGACGCCGGCTCGGTCCAGGTTGGCCTCGAACACGTCCTTCGTGGCGAGGCCCCCGAACAGTCGTCCGTCGACGAACGGGTCGACGGCGACGACCGTGGAGCCGGATGCCGCGACGGCCGCGGCGAGCACCACCGTGCTGCGGCCCTGATGGCTGCCGATCTCGACGATCGTGGACCGCGGGCCCAGAGCGACCGCCTCGTCCCACAGCAGCTTCCCCTGGTCGCGGGTCAGCCACCCCTTGATCTCGTCGGCGACGGCCCACGCGTCGGCGAACGACGCTCCGGTGGGGGGTGACTCCATCTGGGGTGACTCCGATGTCAGGCTGCCGGGGTTAGACTCTCGCGGGCAGATTACTGGACAGTACGCTCGGTCGGTCGAGGAGGGCCCATTCACGCACAGGCCCCGGTCGGTCGTGACCTCGGGCCCACGACGGTCCCGCCTGCGGTGCTCTGGAACCTCGCTGTCTGGCTGCTGCTCGCCGTTGCGGCGTTCCGGGCGCCGTTCGGCGAGACGACGTTCGACACCAAGTCCGATCTGGCCGTCGACCCCGGTGAGTTCCTCTCGCGCAGCCTGCACCTGTGGAACGACCAGGCGTCCTTCGGCGAGCTGCAGAACCAGGCCTACGGTTACCTCTTCCCGCAGGGGGCCTTCGCCTGGGCGGGCGAGCTCCTCGGGGTGCCTGCCTGGGTCGTACAGCGCCTCTGGGTCGCAGTCGTCCTGATCGTGGCCTACGAAGGAGTGCGGCGGCTCTTCCTCGCTCTTCCTCGGCGTCGTCCGGTCCCGCCTGGCGCCGCGATCCTCGCGGGTCTGGCGTACGCCGCGGCACCGCGGATCGGTGGCATCGCCGGTTTCATCAGCTCCGAGGTGACCCCGCCGGCGCTGCTGCCCTGGGCCGTGCTCGCCGTGGCGTCGTACGCCACAGGACGCATCTCCGCCCGCACGGCCGGGCTGTCCGCCGGCCTCGCGGTGCTGCTGATGGGTGGCGTCAACGCGGTGGCCGTCATCGCGTGCCTGCCACTCCTCCTGATCGCCGTGGTCGGCGCCGTCCCGGCGCGGGGCCAGGCGGCCGGTGGCCGTCTGGACCGCGGTGGGCGTCACCGCCGCGATGCTGTGGTGGCTGGTCCCGCTCGTGCTGCTCGGCCGGTACAGCCCGCCCTTCCTGGACTTCATCGAGACCAGCGAGGCGACGACTGCTCCCCTGGGGTGGGCCAATGTCGCCCGTGGCGCCGTCCACTGGGTGGCGTTCACCTCGACCGGGGCGGAGCCCTCGCTGCCAGGTGCCTACGCGCTGCACACCACCGCGCTGGGCGTGCTGCTGACCTGGGCCGTCGCCATCCCCGCGTTGCTCGGGCTGACCCGTGCTGACATGCCGTACCGGCGGATGCTGGTGGCCTCGCTCAGCCTGGGCCTGGTGGCCCTCACCATCGGTCACAGCGGCGTCCTCGAGAGCCCGCTGACCGGAGGCGTGCGGTGGCTGCTCGACGGGCCGCTGGCGATGCTGCGCAACGTGCACAAGATCGACCCGCTGGTACGGCTGCCCCTCGCCTTGGGTTTCGGGCACGCGGTCGCCGTGGTTGCAGCGGGGGCCCGTCCACGCGTCCGGGCGGGTGCCGGCGCATCCCGTGGAGTGAGCGCACTGCTCGTGCCGGCGCTCGTCGTGGCGCTCCTCGTCGCCGCGCTGGCACCCTTGGCGCTGGCGCCGGCCCGCTCCGCGGGGTGGCGAGAGTTCCCGACGGCGTGGAGCCGGGCGACCGAGTACATCGAGAAGCAGCGTCCCTCCGGCACGACGCTCGTGCTCCCGGCCACCGGCTTCGGCGAGCAGACCTGGGGACGGACCGTCGACGAGCCGATCCAGTCGGTCGCCAGGTCCGCGTGGGTGAGCCGCAGCCAGGTGCCTCTGAGCCCGTCCCAGACGATCCGTTTCCTCGATGCCGTCATCGCCCGCACCGAGGACTCCGGCGGCGGCGCGGCGCTCGCCGACGTGCTCGCCCGCGCCGGGGTGCGCACCATCGTGGTTCGCCACGACCTGGCACCGGAGGCCCTCGACCCCCACGTCACGGCCCGGGTCACCCGGACCCTGGACGCTGCGCCCGGCATAGCGCGAGTGGCGACCTTCGGGTCGGACAGCTCGGCGCAGGTCGACGTCTACGCCGTCGACCGTGACGCCCCCGCCGTGGACGCAGTCGAGACCGGCAGCCTGGCGTGGGTTCGAGGTGGTGCCGAGGACGTCGTCACCGCCGTCGAGGACGGCGTCCTGGACGCGGCGCGTCCCGCGGTGATGGTGGGCGACGCAGGGCCCCTCGCAGCCGGGCGCGGGGACTCCGCACCGGACGTCGTCGGCGACGGGCAGGCGCGCCGCGAGCGTGCCTTCGGCCTGGTCCGCGAGTCGGTCGGTCCCGTACTCGGTCCGAACGAGGCGTTCACCACCACCCGACCCGTGCACGACTACCCGGGCACGGCCGGAACCCCCTTGTCGTTCGCCGAGTTCGACGGCATTGCCGGAGTGAGCGCGTCGTCCAGTACGGCATCCGCGGAGAGCGTCGGGCCGGTGCGTCCCGACCAGGGAGCGGCGGCTGCCGTCGACGGTGACGCCGCCACGGCCTGGCGCTCGGACCCCTACGCGAACCCCCTCGACCAGTGGTGGGAGGTCGACCTCGGAGGGCCACGGGCGGTGTCCTCCGTGTCCGTCCTCGCGGTGGTCAACCCCCTCGACGGCGTCCCGATCAGGCGCGTTGTCGTGACGACCGACGACGGCCAGAGCGTGCGCGCCGTCGTCCAGCCCGAGACGGGCCGAGCGGCTGTGACGCTGTCGGGGCAGGAGGTCTCACGGATCAGGGTCTCCGTCGATGCCGTCGCGGGGGAGTGGACCACGGGGAGCGTCGGGTTGGCGGAGGTCTCCGTCCCGGGGGTCCGCGCCAGCAGGCGGGTCGTCGTGCCACCGGCCGCCGCCGGCGCCGACACCGCATTCGTCTTCCGCACGGCACCCTCGCGTCGCGCGTGCACGACGGCCGACGGCGTCCCCTCGTGCAGCTATGACAGCGTGCGGGGCCAGGAGGAGGCCGGTGGCCTCAGCCGCCGGTTCACCCTCGACGAGGCGACCAGCGTCGATGTCTCCGCCCAGGTCAGGGCGCGCAGCGGTCCGCCCAGCGCGGGCTTGTTCGACCCGCTCGGCGACGCCCTCACCGTCCACGCGGACTCCGTGCTCGCCGAGGACCCCGCCGTCGCCGGCGCCTTCGCGATGGACGGTGACTCCGGCACGCACTGGCTGGCCCAACCGCTGGCCAGGTCTGCCACGCTCACCCTGTCGACCGACCGGCCCGCCACCGTGTCCGGACTCTCGGTCAGCGGAGACCGAGCAGTGTCGACGCTGCCGACCACTGCGGTCGTGAGCAACGGCGAGACCACCCGGGAGGTCGAGCTCGACCGGGGCACGGCGTCGTTCCCCGCGCTGACCGGACGGCGCTTCACGGTCACCTTGGGCGCTGCCCCTGACGCGCCCTTGACCCAGCCGCTCGGCGTCGGTGAGCTCGTGGTCACCGGTCTCGAGGACCGGATGTACCGGCCCGACCTCGACAGCGTCACCGGCGCCCCGTGCGGGCTCGGTCCGCAGCTGGTCGTCGACGGCCGGGCTCACGAGACCCGGGTCGACGGCACGCTCCGGGAGGTACGCGACGGGCTACCGCTGAGGGCGACCGTGTGCGACGGCCCGCTGCACCTGGCGCCCGGCGACCACGTGCTCGACTGGCGCCCCACCGACCGGTTCGAGGTGGACACCGTCCGAGTGGTCCCGCACGGCGCAGCCAGTGACCCCGTGGTCCGACGCTCGGCCGGCCTCACCGTCGTCGACCCCTCGACCAAGGTCGTCGACCTCGGACCTGGAGGAGAGGCAGTCCTTCGCGTCGCCCAGAACTTCAACCCCGGGTGGGCGGCGGATCTCGCCGGGCAGCGGCTCGACCCGATCCGGGTGGACGGCTGGCAGCAGGGGTTCGTCGTGCCTTCTGGTGCCGGTGGCGCCGTGCACCTGGCCTTCGAACCCGACACCGCCTACCGACGGGCCCTGCTGCTCGGCGCCGTGGTCGCGCTGCTCCTGGTCCTCGGTGCGGCTGCGTCGGCGGTGGTCGACCTCCGCGGGAGGGGGCGTCTCCTCGAGCGCGGCTCCGGGCACGCGACCACGTCGACCCCTGCGCACGGCCAGGGACGAGGCGTGCGACACCCGACCCTGGTCTACGCGGTCTTCGTCGTGGCGTGCCTGCTCTTCGGAGGCGTCGCCGCGGCCGTCGGGGCGCTCGCCTGGGCCTGGCCGGTGGTTCGGTCCCGCGCAGGTGTGGTGGCGTGCGTCGGGCTCCTCGTCGGCGCGTCCATCCAGCTCGGCTGGGTGCTGACCGGCGGTGCCGCGATGACCCCGCCCACGGTCGTGGACCTGGCGGTCGGGGCGTCGGTTACCGTGCTCGTGGCCCGTTCCTTCAGCGTCCCGGGCGCCTGGAGCCGAGCCGGAGGGACGAGCGGATGAGAGCCCGATCGGGGCGGCAGGACGGGGTGTGGTCCGGGGCGTCGGGCCGGACCGGCCTGGCGGTCATCGCGCTCCAGACCATCGCCCACGCGCTGATGCTCAGCAGGGCGTGGTTCACCCAGGACGACTACCTCATGCTTGCCCGGTCGGTCGGTCGGTCCCTGTCATGGGACTTCCTGACCCAGGGCTACTCCGGGCACCTCTTCCCGGGCGGTTTCCTCCTCGCCTGGTTCCACGCGAACCACACTCCCCTCGACTGGGTCGCAGGGATCGTGCCTCTCGTGCTGCTCCAGCTGGCCTGCTGCCTGGTGCTGTGGGTGGTGGTCACGCGGATCGCCGGTCGGGGCTGGGCCCGGGTTCCCGTCCTGGTGTTCTTCGCACTGTGCCCGCTCACACTGATCTCGATCCAGTGGTGGGCGGTGAGCATCCAGTTCCTCCCGGTCACCTTCTTCACGCTGCTGGCGGTGTGGGCCCATCTCAGGGCACGCGCGGGACGGCGTCGGGCGTGGTGGTGGGGCGCCGTGGTCGGGTCGGTCGTGGGAGCACTGCTGTTCCAGGAGCGCGGCGTGCTCGTGCCCCTCACGGTCTTCCTCGTCGCACTGGCGCTCGACGACTCGCGCGCGTGGCGAGCTCGCCTGTGGCAGACCGTGCGACGGTCGTGGCAGCTCTGGGTCGCCTGCACGCTGGTGGTTGTCGGCTACCTGGGGCTGCACCGGCTCCTGGTGCCGATCGCCAGCGACACCAACGGTTCCGCCGACGCGCTCGCCCTGGTGGGGAACCTGGTCCTGCGCAACGCGGTTCCCGGTCTCTGGGGCGGCCCGGTCTGGCCGACCGTGACCAACGACTCGATCGTCGAGCCCCTCACGGTCGTGTGGGTGCTGGCGGTGGCCGCCACGATCGCTGTGGTCGTCTGGACCATCCGTAGGGGCGGCCCGTCCACGCGGTGGGCCTGGATCGGGATGGCGACGTTCACCGCCGCCAACATCGCCCTGCTGTTCTTCGGACGCAGCCAACTGGGGGCCGTCTTCGGCCTCAACCCGCGCTACGCGGCCGACCTCGTACCCACCGCCGCAGTCCTGGCGGCCGTTGTCCTCTCCGACACCCGCGCGCTCGTCGGCGGTCGTGCGGCTGTGGTGGCGGCTGCCGGCTACGCGGCGCTGGCCACGTGCACCACGCTCGTCGTCGTGCCGCACACGTTCAACACCGTCGACCAGCGGTACGTCGACACCGTGCGCGCCGACCTGAGGGCCGACCCGCAGGTGGTGCTGTACGACGGCGGCGTGCCCGACGACATGATGATCGGCTGGTTCGGGGACGACGCCCGGGTCTCGGTGGTCCTGGCGACGGCCCCCGAGAACCCCGTGTTCGACGTCCCCACCTCCCGGCTGCACATGGTCGACCCGCAGGGACGGATCCGGGAGGTGGCCCTGGTGGGAGGCGTCGGGTCCGCGGCGGCTCCCGACGACGTGTGCGGCTACCACGTCACCTCCCAGCCCGTGGACATCCCGCTCACCGGCGAGATCGACGCCCGCCGACGGGTGCTGCGCATCGGGTACTACACGAGCGAGTCGGCGACCGCCACCGTCGAGCTCGGCGGGAGGGCCTACTCCTTCGAGGTCTCGCCGGGGCTCAACGCCGTCGACCTCGTCGTGTCAGGGGCAGCCGCGGACCGGGTGACCGCCTCGATCGACAACCCGACCGCGACGCTGTGCGTCCCCTCGCTCGAGGTGGGCTTTCCCACGCCGCTCGGAGGCTGAGATGCGTCGTCGGGAGGTCGCGGTGGCGCTGACCTCCGCCGTCGTCGCGGTGGTGGTGCTCGGGCCGGCGCTCGGGCGCGGTGTGGTCCTGGCGTACGACCTGGCCTGGTCCCCCGACCCGCGCCTGACGCCCGTTCACCCTCGGCACCAGCACCCCGGCACCGCGCGCCGTCCCCAGCGACGCGGTCGGGGTCGTGCTGGGCTGGCTGCTCGGGGCCGGTGCGGCCCAGGCCGTCGTGCTCTGGGGGATCCTCGTGCTCGCCGGGATCGGGGCGGCGCGCTTGTGCCGGCTCCTGGCTCCGGACGTCGGTGCCGTCGGAGCCTGCGTCGCCGCGGTCGCCGCGATCTGGAACCCGTTCGTCCTGGAGCGGCTGGTGGTCGGCCAGTGGACCGTGCTGCTCGGCTATGCCGCGGTGCCGCACCTCCTCGTCACGTGTGTGCGCCTTCGCGCCGGTCGGGCGCCGGTGTGGGCACCCGCCGTGGGGCTCGCGGCGTGCGGCCTGGGAGGCGCCAACACCCTCGTCATCGGCGCGGTCGCCGTCGGGGGCGTGTTGCTCGCTCCGCGCCCACGCTGGGCGGGGCTCGGGCTCGCGGCTGCCTCGACCCTCGGGGTGTCGGCCGTGTGGGCCCTGCCGGCCGCAACCGCAGGGGTGGTGTCCTCCGCCGCGGGCGTGGCCGCTTTCGCCCCCCGGGCCGACACGCCGCTCGGGGTGCTCGGATCGCTCGTCAGCGGCGGGGCGTTCTGGAACCCTGCCTCGCACCCGGCCTCCCGGGAGCTGCTCGTCGGCTCCCTCACCGCCGCGGCGCTCGCCCTCGTCGCCGTGGTCGTCGCGACCCGGGCGTCCCGACGTGAGGGGGTCGGGGCCGTGGTCGTGCCGGCCGTCGCCGGCCTGGCACTCGCCTGGCTCGCGGCCCTCGACCCGTTCGGCCTGTGGACCACCCTGGTGGTCCACGTCCCCGGAGGTGGCGTCCTGCGCGACGCCCAGAAGCTGGTTGCTCCTTGGGTGGTGCTCGCGGCCGCCGGCGCCGGTGTGCTCGTCCGCGACCTGGTCCGGGTCCGCGCCGGCGGCCCCGCCCTGGCGGTGCTCGTCGCCGTCCTGCCCGTGGTGCTGCTGCCGTCGCTCGCGTGGGGGGTCGGAGGCCGGGTCACCGCCGTCGATGTGCCCGACGACCTGCGCACCACCGCCACGCAGCTGTCCGCGGCGCCGCCCGGGTCGGTGGGGCTCCTCCCGTGGTCCCAGTACCGCCGCTACGGCTGGAACGGCGACCGCGTGTCACTGACCCTCGTACCCCGCATGGTCGACCAGCGGGTCGTGCTCGACGACAGCCTCCCGCTCGCGGAGGGCATCGTGCCGGGGGAGGACCCTGCCGCACGGGCCGTCGGTGCGCGGATCGCCGCCGGCGTGACCCCCGTCCAGGCCCTGGCCGACGAGGGAGTGCGCTGGGTCGTCATCGAGAAGGACACGGGCTTCCCGGACCCGGCCGCCGGTGCCGGCCTGCCCGCATCGGCCCGCGTCGTGCACGACGGCCCGTCGGTCCAGGTCATCGAGCTCACCGGTGGCGCGCAGGGCGCCGAGGGGCACCGGGCTGCCTCGATGTGGGGCTGGGTCGTGACCTGCATCACCTGGGCGGTCGCGGCCGGGTGTGTCGCGCTGGGTAGGGCCCGAAGGGTTGCGTACTGACTGGTAGAGTCCGCCGCATGGGTTTTGGTATCGGGGCCGTCGTGTCCGTCGCCGTCGGCATCTTCCTCGCGCTCCTCGCGATCTTCGGGGGCGTCGCTGCGGTGACGCCTGACGCCAACCCGGCGTCCGCCTCCGACCAGGTCGTGCTCTACGACGCTCCCTGAGCCCCGCTCGACCCCTCGGCCCCGGTCCTCGACCGGGGCCGTTCCATGCGCCGACCCGACTTCTCCGGGCTCGGTCAGCGCCCGGCCTCGCGGAGCAGTAGGCCTTCCCACGCGTCGACGCAGTCCTCCCAGCGGAACCTCGAGACCCAGTCGCGCGCCTCGCGTGACATCTGCTCGCGACGCTGCTCGTCGGTGAGCAGCGAGGCCAGCGCCTCGCTGAAGCCCTCCACGTCCGGCTCGGACCCGTGGTCGTCGACGAGCAGCCCGGTCACACCCTCGCGGATCGAGTCGGCCGGCCCTCCCGCGCTGCGGAAGGCCACGGTCGGGGTGCCGTGGACCCCGGCCTCCACGACGACCAGTCCCCAGCCCTCCTTCAGGCTGGGCATCGCGTGCACCCAGGCCCGCGCCAACAGCTGGTGCTTCTCGGCCTCCGACACGTGCCCGTGGAAGGTGACATCGTTCCCGAGCCCGAGCTCGGCGACGTGCTCTCGCAGGTGCGGCTCCCACCAGCCGGAGCCCACGACGTCGACGTGCAGTCCGGGAACCCGTCGGCGCAGCGCCGCCGCGGCGTCGAGGGCCAGCTCGACCCGCTTCTGCGGCACCAGGCGGCCGATGACGATGACGCGCGGCTCGGGGGACCGCTCGGCATCCGCGTCCGCCACGGCATCCGTGCCGTTGTGGATGATGCTGACCCGGTCGGCTTCCACCCCGAGCGAGACCAGCTCCCGCTTCGTGGAGTCGCTCACGGCGACGTAGCTCGTGCTGCGGTAGATGCGGGGTGCGAGGCGGGACTCGAGCCACCAGCCGAACCGAGCCGTGCGCGGGCCGAACACGACCGGCCACTGCTCGCGGTGCACGTGGTGCACCAGGTTGACGACCGGCGTCCGGGTGGCGAGCGGGGACAGGTAGGGGACGCCGTTCTGGACGTCGACGACGACGTCGAAGGACGTGCGCGGGTGCGCTGCGAACGCCCGGGGGTAGATCGAGTAGTGCCCGCCGTGGCGCAGGTAGCGCACCCCCTCGACGACGTCCTCGGGCAGGGCGCCGGGGTAGGCGGCGGTCCGGAACACGACCTCGTGGCCCCGGGCGGCGAGCCCCTCCGCCACGGTGACGAGGTACTTCTCCGCGCCGCCGGCCTCGGGGTGCTGGAGGTCTCGCCAGTTGAGCAGGAGCACACGGAGGCGGGGCATGGTGGCTTTCCGGTCTGGATCGGGGAGGCCCGGGGGCGTGACTACCATGAGCGCGTGCCAACCGGAACCGGGCGACGATATCGCACCACCTCTCGCTCGGTCCGACTCTTCAGGTCCTTCCTCAAGGAGCAGACCGAGCCGCACGTGTTCTACGGCGACCTCGCCCGCGACACGGTGCAGGAGGTGCTCGAGCACCACTCGCTCGACGGGGCGACGGTCGTCGACGTGGGGTGCGGTCCCGAGGAGTTCGCACGCGCGTTCCGTGCCGCGGGCGCGCGTTATGTCGGTCTCGACGTCGACGTGCACACCCAGGCCGGCGGCGAGCGGGCGCACGCCGTGGCCGCCCGTGGTGAGCACCTGCCCTTGGCCGACGCCAGTGTCGACGTCGTCGTGTCGAGCAACGTCATGGAGCACGTGCCCGCCCCCGGGGTGCTCGGGCGCGAGATGCTGCGGGTGGTGCGTCCCGGCGGACTCGTCTTCATCTCGTACACCGCGTGGTGGTCGCCGCACGGCGGTCACGAGACGGCGCCGTGGCACTACCTCGGAGGTGAGCGAGCCGCGCGCCGCTACGAGCGGGAGCACGGGCACCCGCCCAAGAACCGCTACGGCACCACCCTGTACGCCGCCCACGTCGGCGAGGGGATGGCGTGGGCCCGCCGCCAGCCCGACGCCGACGTCCTGGCCCTGGTGCCGCGCTACCACCCGCAGTGGGCCACCGGCATCCTGCAGGTGCCCGGGCTGCGCGAGGTGCTCACGTGGAACCTCCTGATGGTGCTGCGTCGCCGGTGAGCACACGCGGCGCCCGGGCCCGGCTCGCCGCCGCCGTCCTGCTGGTGTGGGCCGTGGCGTGGTCGGTGCCGGCCGGACGGATCTCCGAGGACACCAAGAACGACCTCTACGTCGACCCGTGGGGCTTCCTCTCGCGCGCCGCCCACCTCTGGGACCCCCAGGTCACGTGGGGCGTCCTGCAGAACCAGGGCTACGGCTACCTCTTCCCGATGGGCCCGTTCTTCGGGGTCGTGGGTTCGGTGCTCCCCGTCTGGGTCGCCCAACGACTGTGGTGGAGCCTCGTGCTCACCGTCGGCCTGCTCGCTGCCTACGGCCTGCTCAGGGTGCTCCGGGTCGGCCGGCCCACGGCCCAGGTGGCCGGTGCGCTCGCCTACACGCTGAGCCCGCGCGTGCTCTCGACCATCGGCGGGCTGTCCTCCGAGGCCCTGCCGGTGCTCCTCGCCCCGGCGATCCTCCTGCCCGTCGTCCTCGCCACGAGGGGTCGGATCGGCCCACGCCGGGCTGCCGCCCTCTCGGGCCTGGCCATCCTGTGCTGCGGTGGCGTCAACGCAACGGCCACCCTGCTCGCCGCAGTGCCGACCGGCCTGTGGCTGCTGACCCGTCGGCGCTGGTGGCGGGCTCGGGTCACGTGGTGGTGGGCCGGCTCGGCCGTCGTGGCCAGTGCCTGGTGGCTCGGCCCGGTCATCGTGCTCGGCCGGTGGTCGCCACCGTTCCTCGACTGGATCGAGCAGGCGGCCGACGTCGTCCGTGAGATCGACCTGCTCGACGTCGCCCGCGGCACCACTCACTGGCTGGGCTTCGTCGTCACCTCCGGTGGTGCGTGGTGGCCGGCGGGGTACGCCGTCGCCACCGGACCGCTGCTCGTCGCGACGACCGCGTTGCTCGCCGGGATGTCCCTGGCCGGGCTGGCCCTGCGCGGCCTGCCCGAACGCCGGTTCCTACTGGTGACGCTGGCCGTCGGTGTGTTCGTGCTGGCGATCGCCCACGAGGGACCGGTGTCGTCGCCGCTGGCCCCCGCGGCGCAGGCCCTGCTCGACGGACCCCTCGTCGCGTTCCGCAACGTCCACAAGGCCGACCCGCTCGTGCGCCTGCCCCTCGCCGTCGGGCTCGCGGTGGCCGTGGAGCGGCTCGCGACCGTCCTCGCCGGCCGTCGTCCGGCGGTGCGCCTCGCGAGCGCGGCGATCGGCGGCATCGTCCTGCTCGTGGTGGTCTCGCCCGGACTGTCCGGGGCGATCGCCCCCCGCGGCACCTTCCCCGACATGGCGCCGCAGTGGCGACAGGCCGGGGTGTGGCTCTCCGAGCACGCCGAAGGGAGCCGCGCGCTCATCGTGCCGGCCTCGAGCTTCGGCGAGTACGACTGGGGCCGCACCATCGACGAGCCGATCCGCCCGTTGTCCACCGCCGACTACGCCGTCCGGGATGCCGTGCCCCTCACCCCGGCCGGCACCATCCGCCTCCTGGATGCCGTGGAGGAGCGCCTGCAGACCGGCCAGGACGTGGGTGCGGCGGTCGACGTGCTGCGCCGGCTGGGCGTGCGCCACCTGGTGCTGCGCAACGACCTCGACACGGCATCCGCCGGGCAGCCGTCGGTCACCTTTGCCCGCTCGGCCATCCGTTCGACCCCCGCCGTCGCCCTGGCCCGCGGCTTCGGGAAGACGCGGATCGACGCCAGCGGTGAGCGGGTCTTCCCGGTGGAGATCTACGACCTCGGCGCGGCCGCGCCGATGGCCGTCACCCAACCGGTGGCCGACGTCGTCGCCGTGTCCGGGGGGCCGGAGGACCTGCTCGCCGTGGCCGACGCCGGAGTGGCCGGGCTCGCCGTGCTCGACGGTGACCGCATCGCGGGTGTCGACCCCGGGCGCCGCGTGGTCACCGACGGCTACCGCGGACGGGAGCGGTGGTTCGGGGCGACCCGGGGCCGGGACACCTCGGCGACCCTGACCGCCGACGAGCTCGAGGGCACGCGCGACTACCGCCCGTGGGACGACCTCACGCTGCACTCGGTCGCGGTGTTCGACGGCATCGCGGGGGTGCGGGCGAGCTCCTCGCTCGCGACCGACCACACACTGGCCGGGCTGCGACCGGCCGACCGCCCGGCCGCGGCGCTCGACGGTGACCCGTCGACCTCCTGGGTGACCCAGTTCGACGAGCGACCCGCCCTGGAGGTGCGCCTCGATGGGGCGCGCTCGGTCGGTACGGCGCGCATCCACGTGATGACCGACCGCGACCGGTACCCCGGCCTCGGCGTCCCCACCCGGCTCGCCGTGCGCACCGATGCGGGGGAGGTGCGCGTGGACGTGCCGGGATCCGGGGAGGTCGAGGTGGCGTTGCCGGCGGGCGTCACCGACTCGGTGACCGTCGAGGTCCTCGACACCGACCGGGGCGAGCCCGCAGCCGTGCTCACCGGGCTGTCCGACATCGCCCTCGACGACCTGTCGGTGCAGGAGGGCGTCGAGGCTCCCAGCGGTCGGGCGCAACCCGCCGACGTGGTCGTGCTGTCCGGTGGCCTGCGCGGGTCCGACGGATGCGTGCACCCCGAGGAGGACGTCGTCTGCTTCGGCGATGGCGGCCGCGACCCCGAGGGCGGGGCCGTCCTGTCCCGCCGGTTCACCGCCGCGGGAGGTGGCGGCTACAGCGCCTCCGGCACGATGGTCGCCTCTCGCTGGGCGCCGAGCCTGCCCGGGCTCGACGCGCCTGGCGTCGAGGTCACCGCGAGCAGCAGCCGCACCACGGCCCCGGCGGCGCGGCCCCAGGCTGTCGTCGACGGCGACGAGCGCACCGCGTGGAGCCCCTCTGCCGCCGACAGCTCGCCGACGCTCACGCTCACCCTGGACGAGCCGGTCGACGTCGACGGCGTGACCCTGTCCGCGCGCCGGGGCTGGATGGCGCGCTACCGACCCTTCGTCGAGGTGCGCCTCGACGACCGCGTGCAGGTGGTGCGGGCGTCGGCCGACGGCCGGCTCGCAGTCCGGGGCGACGACGTGAGCACCATCGGCGTGACGGTGCTGCCGCCGCCGGGGCGCGACCGCACCGCTGCGGCGGCCCTCGAGCTGGAGGAGGTGACGGTGGGCGGCCAGGACCTCCCCGTCCCGGCGGCACGCCTGACCCGACCGTGCGGCCAGGGCCCCGTCGTCGAGGTCGACGGGACCGAGGTCGCCACCCGACTGGACGGCCCCCGCTCCGCGCTGTGGGGCAGCGGCAACCTGTCCTGGACGGCGTGCGCCCCAGCAGTGCTCGGCCCAAGTCCCGCCCACGTCGTCGTCGTGCGCGGTGACGAGGCGCTGCGCCCGGCCACCGTCACCCTGCGGGCCGAGGGCACTCGCCCCGACGCCGCCGCCGCCCCGACCACACCGGTGCCGGTCACCTCCCTCTCGCCGACCCACCTCAGCGGGAGGGTGTCCGCAGGACCACAGCGGCTGCTGGCGCTGACGATGAACCACAACGCCGGGTGGGAGGCCACCCTCGGCGGCGTGGCCCTGACCCCGGTGGTCGTCGACGGGTTCCGCCAGGGCTACGTGCTTCCCGAGGGGGCCGCCGGGGAGCTCGAGGTCGTGTTCGCACCCGACACCGCCTACCGGTTGGCCCTCGGGCTGGGTCTGCTGCTGGTCCTGCTCCTGCCGGTTGCCCTGCTCGTGCCGGACCGGGGCCGCGTGGTCGTGCCGGCAGCCGTGCGCCCGGACGCCCGGCTGCACCCGGGGGTGGTCGCCGTGGGGGTCCTCGGCTACGTGTTGGTCGTGGCTGGGCCGTGGGCCGCGGTCTCCGCAGGGGTCGCCCTGGCCGCACTCCGCCTGCGCCGCACCGACTCCGACGCCGGCGTCGCGGTCGTCGTCGTCGTGCTGGTGACCGCGGCGGGTGTGCTCGTCGCGCTGAACGACCCGGCCCACCAGACCCGGCCGTGGGTCGAGGCGGTCGCCTCCGTCGCCGTCATCGCGGCAGGGGTGCTCGCCGGTGCGGCACCGCTCGTGCCGCCCAACGCATGGCCGGCCGTTCGATGGCCACGTGGCTCAGCCAGGCGAGGAACAGACTGATGGGCAGCCCCACGGCGAGCAGGGGAAGGATGCCGCCGGTGAAGACCGTGGCGCCCGTGACGGCATAGATCGCGCTGAAGACCGGGAGATGCCAGAGGAAGAGCCCGAAGGACACCGCACCGACGTTGCGCGCGGGCCGGGAGCCCAGTGCCGCGCTGTACGGGTCGTGGCGACCGAGGACGAGGGGCGCGAGCAGGAACCCCGCGACCACGGTCGACAGGGCCAGGCGCACCGACAACTGCGTGCCGGACACCAGTCCCAGGGTCAGCGGCCCGGCGATCGGGGTCGTGGCGAGGAGCAGGGCCGCGGCGGCCACGAGGAGGCAGCCCACCGAGTCGCGCGCGATCCGACGGGTGGCCCTGGCCGCCCCGCTGCCCGGGTTCAGCACCAGCTCGGCGAGCACCATCCCCACCGCGAAGTTGGGCCACCGCGCGGGCAGCCAGCGCTCGATGAGCACGTCCTCGCCGACCGTGCCCACCGGTACCAGGGCGAGCGCCACCGTCGCCGCGACGGCACTGATGACGAGGAGCTGGACCGGCAGGTCGGGGCGGCGCCTCCTCACCCGGTCGAGCAGCCAGACGACGAACGGCAGCACGATGTAGAACGAGAGCTCGGTCGGGATGCTCCACGACTGCGAGAACGACGGGATGTCGCTGTCGCTGAGGTACGTCTGGACGGCGAGGGCCTGCGCCAGTGCGGTCCGCGCCGCGGGCTGGCTGACCAGGACGACGACCGCGAGGGTCACCCAGTAGGCCGGCAGGACCCGGGCCGCGCGGCGGACGGCATATGCGCGGATGTCGGTGTCCCCGTTGCGTGCGTCACTGGCCAGCCCGTGGTGCAGCAGGAAGCCGGACAGGGCGAAGAAGATCGCGACCCCGAAGTCCCCGCGACCTGCGAGCCGGCCCAGCAGACCGCCGTTGACGGTGGACCCGGTGAGGTAGGCCGCGTGCGTGGCCACCACGAGCAGCGCCGCCACGGCACGCAGGCCGTCGAGCGCGGGCAGGCGGGCGGTCATGCTGCGCACGATAGGCGACGAGGCGTGGTGCCCTCGAGTACTGGCTCCTGACGAGAGACACGAGCGCCGCCCGGCACGGGACCGCGGGACGATACGCCTACCGGCTGGTAGGGTCTGCGCGTTCGTCACCTCTGAAGACAAGGGCAATGGTGCCATGCGCAAGACCGTCGGTCTGGTCCTCCTCGGACTTGCAGCGTTCCTGGTCACTGCGGCGATCCTCGCCCTGGTGTGGGTCCCCGGTCAGGTGATGAAGACCCCCCTCGACGTCAACTCGACCACCAATCTCACGGGTAACGCCACGGCCCTGCCGACCGGGTCCGGCTCCCCGGTGAAGGCGGTCAACCGCACCGTCGCCGACGGCGACGCCTCCACCTCGGACGTCGTCGTCTTCAACACGTTCTCGTGCCTGGTCCAGGACCCCGATGGCACCGCACCCGACTGCGTCGACGACACCGACCCCGACAAGAGGCTGGTCACGGCGAGCACCGACCGCTTCGCCACCAACCGGGTGACGGCCATGGCCGTGAACGACGAGAAGTACGTCGGCGCCGGCGCGGAGCCGCACGAGGGCCTGGTCAACAAGTTCCCCTTCGAGGTCGAGCAGAAGAGCTACCCGTTCTGGGACGGCCTGCTCGGCCGTGCCGTCGACGCGACCTTCCAGGGTGCCGAGGACATCGACGGCCTGCCGACCTACAAGTTCCAGGTCCTCGTGGTCGAGGAGCCGGCCGAGATCAGCTCGGGAATCTCGGGCACGTACTCGGACGACAAGACGATGTGGGTCGACCAGGGGACCGGCTCGATCATCGACCAGAACGAGAAGCAGACGCGCAAGCTCGACGACGGCACCGCGGTTCTCGACCTGGAGCTCAGCTTCACCGACGACACCGTCGCGACGAACGTCGAGGACGCCAAGGCCAACAACTCCCAGCTCTCGCTGGTGCAGAAGGCGCCGTGGGTGCTCGGCATCCTGGGTCTGATCGCCCTGGGCGGTGCGCTGTTCCTCCTCAGCGCCGCGCGCAACGAGGCGGATGGTGACGGGGCTGCCCCTACCGGGAGGCCCGCCCACGCGGCGGTCTGACGCGCCACGCACGCACGAAGGGCCCCGCCCGACCGGCGGAGCCCTTCGTCGTCGGTGCGGTGGGTCAGGCGGATGACGGCGCCGGCTCGCGCTTGCCACCGTCGGCCCCGCCGCCGTCCGACGCGTCCTCCGCGGTGAGCGGCTGGGCGATGCTCTCGAGCGACTGGCCCTCGGCCTTGACGCCGAGGAACGCGGCGACGATGCCTCCGGCCACCATCAGCGCGGCACCGATGAAGTAGCCGATCGCGAGCACGGTGATGTCCTTGCTCTCCGACGCGCTGTCGATCAGCTTGCCGAACAGCAGCGGCCCGCTGATGCCACCCACGGCCGTGCCGATGGCGTAGAAGAACGCGATGCACAGGGCGCGGGTCTCGAGCGGGAACACCTCGCTGGCCGTGAGGTACGCGGCGCTGGCCCCCGCAGAGGCGAAGAAGAAGATGACGCAACCGAAGATGGTGAGCGTCGTGGCGTTAAGCCCACCGATGACCAGGCCGGCGATCCCCAGCAGCACGCCGGACAGGATGTACGTGCCGCTGATCATCCGCACCCGGCCCACGGTGTCGAACAGCCTGCTCAGCAGCAGGGCGCCGATGAAGTTGCTGACCGCGAACACCGCGAGGTACCAGCCGGTCTGCTTCACGCCGAAGAAGGTGGTCAGGCTGTCGCCGTAGGTGAAGAAGAACGCGTTGTAGAGGAACGCCTGGCCGACGAACAGCGAGAAGCACAGGATCGTGCGCCGCGGGTAGAGCGTGAACACGGTCTTGGCGATCTCGGCGATGGAGATGGTGCGGCGCTGACGGATCGTGATCGGTTCGTCCTCGACGTCGGGCAGCCCACCGCTGGTCTCCTCGTCGACCGTCTTCTCGATGGACGTGACGATCTTCTCGGCCTCCTCGTCGCGGCCGTGGATGAACAGCCAGCGCGGGCTCTCGGGCACGTGCCGCCGCACGAGGAGCACACCGATCGCGAGGACGGCGCCCAGCCCGAAGGCGAGCCGCCAGCCGAGCGCCGGGTCCACGATCGAGGGGTCCAGCAGCGGGATGGTGAGCAGCGAGCCGAGGGTGGCGCCGACCCAGAACGAGCCGTTGATGGCGACGTCGACGCGCCCGCGGTGGGCCTTGGGGATCAGCTCGTCGATCGCGGAGTTG
This sequence comes from uncultured Actinomycetota bacterium, assembly GCA_963707895.1. Lineage (GTDB taxonomy): Bacteria > Actinomycetota > Actinomycetes > Actinomycetales > Dermatophilaceae > Fodinibacter. Next base: position 114,260 of record CAVPRS010000010.1, read on the forward strand.
ATCGCCGCGTACTCGCCGCCGATGCCCATGCCGGTGACGGTGCGGGCGATGAAGTACCAGAGCGGTCCGGGGGCGAAAGCGGTCGCGACGGTGGCGCAGGTGTAGACGCCCAGCGTGATGAGGAAGAGCTTCTTGCGCCCGAACCGGTCGGTCATCTGGCCGAAGAAGAGCGCCCCGATGCAGGCGCCGGCCACGTACAGCGCGCCGGCGAGGCCGATGTCGGAGCTGCTCAGGCCGAGCCCGGTGTCGGGGGACTTCAGTGCCTCCGACATCGAGCCGACGATGGTCACCTCGAGGCCGTCGAGGATCCACACGGTGCCCAGGCCGATGACCACCATCCAGTGCCATCGGGCCCAGGGGAGGCGGTCCAGCCGGGCGGGTATGTCGGTGGTGATGCGGCCAGTCTCGACGTCGGACGACATCGTCCCCTCCTCGTCTGGTGCGGACGGAGCCACGCTGCTGCGGTGGCACCTCAACGCACGCTAGGCCGGTCGGGAGGCCGTGTGTGCTTCCGGAGCAGAGGAGATCCCGCAGGTCAGGAAGGTTTGACGGTCACGAGGATCGCGGTGCCCGGCAGGATCGCGCCGCGCAACGGGGACCACCCACCCCAGGCCTGCTCGTTGCGCGCGGGCCACTCCGGCTCGACGAGGTCGACCAGCACCAGGCCGGCGGCGGCCACCTGGCGCACCAGGTCGCCGAGGGTGCGGTGGTGCTCGACGTAGGTGGCCACGCCGGCCTCGCTCTCGACGTACGGGGTGCGGTCGAAGTAGGACGAGGTCGCCGTGAGCCCGTGCGGCCCGGGGTCGTCGGGGAACGCCCACCGCACCGGGTGCGACGTCGAGAACACGAAGCGGCCGCCCGGCCGCAGCACCCGGGCGGCCTCCGCCAGCACGGCACCGCTGTCGGCGACGAACGGCACGACGCCGTAGGCCGTGAACACCCGGTCGACGCTCGCGTCGCCCAGCGGCAGCGCGAGCCCGTCGCACTGCAGGAGGGAGAGCCCCTCGTCGCCGATCCGCCGCGCGGTGCGCAGCATCCCCATCGACAGGTCGCTCGCGACGACCCGCACGTCGTGGTGGCGCGCGAGCCAGCGGGAGCACTGGGCGGCGCCGGAGCCGATCTCGAGCACCGTCATCCCGTCGCGCACCTCGAGCAGGTCGAGCTCGGCCTCGGTCCAGCCCTCCGGTCCCCAGACGAACTGGCTGTCGCCGAGGAACGCGCCGTGCTCGGCGTAGTAGTCGTCGGCCTCGCCGTCCCACCAGGCCCGGTTCGCCGAACGGGTCTCGTCCCCACCGACCGGCCACCGGCCCGCGTCGTCGATCATCCGGTCCCCGTGCTCGTCGTGGGCGTCGCCGGGACGTGGACCGAGGGCATCCGGGCCGTTTTGCCCCCCGTGTGTGAGCACGAGTAGGCTGACCCAGCACCCGTGTGGCCGCTTTCGGTCACGCGTGCGCTCGTACCCTTCCATCGAATCCATCTGTCCACATCGGAGTTCCTACTACATGACTGCCAGCACGGTCGAGACGACCGCCCCTCAGATCGCCATCAACGACATCGGCTCTGAGGAAGACCTCCTCGCCGCGATCGACGCGACGATCAAGCACTTCAACGACGGCGACATCGTCGCCGGTCGCATCGTCAAGGTCGACCGCGACGAGGTCCTGCTCGACATCGGCTACAAGACCGAGGGCGTCATCCCCTCGCGCGAGCTGTCGATCAAGCACGACGTCGACCCCAACGACGTCGTCTCCGTGGGCGACGAGGTCGAGGCCCTGGTCCTCCAGAAGGAGGACAAGGAGGGTCGCCTGATCCTGTCCAAGAAGCGTGCGCAGTACGAGCGCGCCTGGGGCACGATCGAGAAGATCAAGGAGGAGGACGGCGTCGTCACCGGCACCGTCATCGAGGTCGTCAAGGGTGGACTCATCCTCGACATCGGCCTGCGCGGCTTCCTGCCCGCCTCCCTCGTCGAGATGCGCCGGGTCCGCGACCTCCAGCCGTACGTCGGCAAGGAGATCGAGGCCAAGATCATCGAGCTCGACAAGAACCGCAACAACGTGGTCCTGTCGCGCCGTGCCTGGCTCGAGCAGACCCAGTCCGAGGTCCGCACGACCTTCCTCAAGGAGCTCGGCAAGGGCCAGGTCCGTTCCGGTGTCGTCTCGTCGATCGTCAACTTCGGTGCGTTCGTCGACCTCGGCGGCGTCGACGGTCTCGTCCACGTCTCCGAGCTGTCCTGGAAGCACATCGACCACCCGTCCGAGGTCGTCGAGGTCGGCGACGAGGTCACCGTCGAGGTGCTCGACGTCGACATGGACCGCGAGCGTGTCTCCCTGTCGCTGAAGGCGACCCAGGAGGACCCCTGGCAGCACTTCGCCCGTACCCACGCGATCGGTCAGGTCGTGCCGGGCAAGGTCACCAAGCTCGTCCCGTTCGGTGCGTTCGTGCGCGTCGACGACGGCATCGAGGGCCTGGTCCACATCTCCGAGCTGGCCGAGCGCCACGTGGAGCTGCCGGAGCAGGTCGTCACCGTGGGCACCGACATCTTCGTCAAGGTCATCGACATCGACCTCGAGCGTCGTCGCATCTCGCTGTCGCTGAAGCAGGCCAACGAGGACGGCGCCAACCAGGTCGAGTTCGACCCGACGCTGTACGGCATGGCCGCCGAGTACGACGACAAGGGTGACTACAAGTACCCCGAGGGCTTCGACCCGGAGACCAACGAGTGGCTCGAGGGCTTCGAGAAGCAGCGCGAGACCTGGGAGAAGCAGTACGCCGAGGCGCACTCCCGCTGGGAGGCGCACCGCGCCCAGGTCGAGGCGTTCGCCAAGGCCGACGCCGAGGCCGCGGGTGGCAGCGACGCCACCTCGTACTCCTCGGAGACGGGTTCGGCTCCGGTCCCCGGCGACGACGACGACGAGGCCAGCGCCCCGCGTCCGCCGGCTCCGGCGTCCGAGGGCACCCTCGCCTCGGACGAGGCACTGGCCGCCCTGCGCGAGAAGCTCACCGGCAACTGACGCACGCCGGCATCCGTTCGCGGATGCCGGTCGCGCACCGCACGAGGCCCGGTCACCCACGAGGGTGGCCGGGCCTCGGCGTTTCCGGGGGGTCGCGGCACACCTCGGCACGGCCGGATGGACCCCGCCGGTCGCGAACCCGGCCTGCCACTCGGGTGGGGCGCGGCGCCCGCGCGCGTGGCAGGGTGCAGGCATGGCACGCACCATCGCGACGACCACCCACGTCGACCTCGACGGCCTCCTCGAGTTCGCCCGCCCACGGCACCAGATGGTGCTGATGACGACCCGCGCCGACGGCCGTCCCCAGGCCTCGCCGGTCACCGGCGGCGTCGACCCGCAGGGCCGCATCGTCATCTCGACCTACCCGGGGCGGGCCAAGACCGTCAACGCCCGCCGCGACCCCCGGGTCGGTGTGCTCGTGCTCTCCGACGACTTCGGGGGCGCGTGGCTGCAGCTCGACGGCGAGTGCGAGGTCATCGACCCGCCCGACTCCGTCGAGCCCCTCGTGGAGTACTTCCGCTGCATCTCGGGAGAGCACCCCGACTGGGACGAGTACCGCCGGGCGATGGTCGAGCAGGGCAAGTCGCTGCTGCGTGTCACCCCGACCCGCTGGGGGCCGGTCGCCACCGGCGGATTCCCGGCCCGGTTCGCCGACCCGGACGCCTGAGCACCACGACCCGCGCGCTAGGGTCGCCGACATGCTGCGCGTGGGCCTCACCGGGGGGATCGGCTCCGGCAAGTCGACCGTGTCGGCCCAGCTCGCGTCGCTCGGGGCGGTCGTCGTCGACGCCGATGCCGTGGCGCGAGAGGTCGTCGAACCCGGCACCCCGGGGCTCGCCGCCGTCGTCGACCGGTTCGGCCCCGATGTCGTCGGCCGCGACGGCGCCCTCGACCGGCCCGCGCTGGGTCGGGTCGTGTTCGGTGACGCCGCGGCCCTGCGCGACCTCGAGAGCCTGACCCACCCCGCGATCTGGGAGCGCACCGCGCAGATCATCGACGACGCCGGCCCCGACGCAGTGGTCGTGCACGACATGCCGCTGCTCGTCGAGAAGGGCATGGGCGCCGACTACCACCTCGTCGTGGTCGTCGGCGCGGCCGAGGACGTGCGGGTGCGGCGCCTGGTCGACCAGCGAGGGATGACCGAGGCCGACGCGCGGGCCCGGATCTCCGCCCAGGCCGACGACGACGCGCGTCGCGCGGCCGCCGACGTGTGGCTCGACAACGAGGCGACCACCGAGGCGTTGCGGGCCACGGTGCTGCGGCTCTGGCACGAGCGGATCGAGCCGTTCGAGCTCAACCTGCGGCACGGCATCCGGTCTCGCCTGTCGCACCCGACCCTCTCGGCGCCGAACCCCGACTGGCCCGGCCCAGGCCACCCGGCTCCTCGCCCGGATCCGGCACGCGGTCGGCGACGCCGCCGTCACCCTCGACCACATCGGCTCCACGGCCGTGCCGGGCCTGGTCGCGAAGGACGTGGTCGACCTGCAGGTCGGGGTCCACTCGTTCGCCGACGCCGACGACCCGGGCTTCGTGGCCTCGATGGACGCCGCCGGCTTCGTGCGGATGCCGGGGGAGTGGTACGACAACGACAAGGACGGCACGACCTGGCCCAAGCGGTTCCACGGCTCGTGCGACCCCGGCCGGGTGGCCCACGTGCACGTGCGCGAGGTCGGCTCACCCGGGTGGGAGTGGGCGCTGCGGTTCCGTGACTGGCTGCGCGCGGATGCCGGCGAGCGCGCCGGCTACGCCACGATGAAGACCGAGCTCGCGACCCGGGTCGCCACCACCGAGGCCTACGCCGTGGCCAAGGAGCCGTGGTTCGACGCCGCGGACGGCCGGGCCCGTGCGTGGGCCGCGCGCACCGGCTGGACACCGCCGGGATCCTGAGCCAACAGCGGCCCTACCGCTGGGCAGCCCCTCGCGTCGAGCCCTTCAGCTACCTTCGGCTCGCCCCGGTGGCGCACCCGCTGATGATCAGCGACGTGGCCCGGGTCCTCAAGGGCGACTCGGCGGGGGACACGATCTGGACCAGCGAGGCCCCGGACGTCGCCCGTGCCGTGGGCTTCTACGACCGGCTGTGGGCGTCGGCCGCCCCGGCCGTCCCGGAGGGCCAGCCGCCGCCGTTCACCCCGCGGATGGTGGCCATCGGGATCCGGCTCGTCGAGGGCGCCACCGATCGCGAGATCGCGCGTGACCTGGGCGTGTCCGAGCGCACGGTCTCCTCGGACGTGCGTGAGATGTCCAGGCGCCTGGGCGCGTGGAGCCGGCCATGCCATCGCCCTCATCTCCGGGGTCTACGGCTGACCCCGAGACGGACTGGGACGAACGGGTCAGGGCGCGATGCCGAGGTCGTGCACCACGCCGGCGCCCAGCTCGAGCAGGGTCTCGAGGAACAGGTCGAGGTCGGCGTCGCGGGTGCGGTGGTTGCTGATGGCGACCCGCACGGCCAGGGAGCCGTCGAGCACGGTGTCGCTCACGATCGCGACCCCGCTCTCGTGCAGGCGCAGCACGACCTCGGCGTTGACCTCGTCGAGCCGCTCGGACGGGACCGACGCGGGCGCGTAGCGCAGGCAGACCACGTCGCAGCCCACCGGCGCGAGGCGCTCGAGCTCGGGGTGCGCGTCGACCGCGTCGGCGAGCCGGTGCGCCTGCGCGAGGTTGCGGTCCATGACCCGGCCGAAGGCGTCGGCGCCGTAGGCCTTGAACGCCAGCCAGACCCGGAGGGCTCGGAAGCCCCGTGAGAGGGCGATGCCGTACTCGTTGAACCACACGTCACCTGCCGCCAGGCCGCGGGTGGAGTGCTGCAGGTAGTGGGGCACGACCGAGAAGGTCGCCCGGTGCGCCGCCTCGTCGCGGACGAGGGCGAGCCCGACGTCGATGGGCGCCTGCATCCACTTGTGCAGGTCGAGCGCGAGGGAGTCGGCGCGCGCGAGGCCGCGCACGGCACCCGGCTGCGAGCTCAGCGCCAGGAAACCACCGATGGCGCCGTCGACGTGCAGCCACAGGCCCTCGCGCTCCGCGAGGTCGGCGATCGCCTCGACGTCGTCGACCGAGCCGGTGTTGATCGTGCCCACCGTCGCGACGACGGCGAGCGGCTGGATGCCGTCGGCCCGGTCGGCGGCCACGGCCGCCGCCAGCGCGTCGACGTCCATCGTGAAGTCGGGGCGGACCGGAACGATGCGCAGCGACGACTCGCCCAGCCCGAGCAGCTCGACCGACTTGCGGTGGCAGCTGTGCACCTCGCTCGAGGCGTAGACGGCGTAGCGCCGGTCGCCGCGGAGGCCGTCGGTGCGCACCTCGGGCCCGATCCGGGCGGTGCGGGCCACGGCCAGGCCGACCAGGTTGGCCTCGGACGCGCCGCTGACGAGCAGCCCGCTCGCGGAGGCGGGGTAGCCGGCGGCCTCGGCGCACCAGCGCACCACCTGCTGCTCGACGAGCACCGGGGCGTGGTCGGCGCCACCGAGGTTGGGGTTGAGCACGCTGGCCAGGAGGTCGGCGAGGTTGCCGACCGGGTTGCCCGGACCCATGTACCAGCCCCAGAACCGCGGGTGGTCGTTGCCCATCGAGTACGGCACGACGGTGCGCCTGAAGTCGTCGTAGGCGGCCTCCAGGCCCTCGGCGGCGCGGGGGAGGGGGCCGTCGAACCCGGAGCGCACGGCATCCGGCATGGGACGCCACACGGGCTCGTCGCGGCGACCGGCGATGTGGTCGAGCGAGTCGTCGAGCATGCGGTGCGCGAGCGAGCGGAAGGCCACCCAGTCGCGCGGGTCGAGGCCGGTGTCGCCGTCATCGGCCGGGTCCGGCCCGGGGAGCGCCTCGATAGCCATGACCGCGATGCTGCCACCGGCCGACGACAGTGGCCAGAGGCCCGTCCGCTCCGGTACCCGTGGTCGCCCCCGGCCCCTACAGTGGCCCCGTGCCCGACATCGGCGTGGTGTGGGTCGACGGTGGGTCCGGGGTGGCCGAGCGGGTCGAGGCCGCGGACCTCCCTGCACTGCTCGTCCGCGACGACGGGTGGGTGTGGGTCGACGTGCCCGAGCCCGACGACACCACGGCGCAGCTGCTCACCGACCACTTCGGGGTGCATCCGAAGGCTGCTCGCGACGCGCTGGGTCGCAACCACATCGCCCGGCTGCACCACTACGGCGACGTGCTCTACCTCGCCCTGCACCGTCCGGAGCCCGGATCGGCCGGCCACGTGCACTACCTCGAGCTCGACCTCTTCGTCGGCCCCCGGTTCGTCGTGACGCTGCACGGTCCCCGCAACCCCGTCGTGCCGCTCAGCGCCATGGTGCGCGAGACCGACGAGGTGTGGTCCCGGATGGCGGCCGGCCGGCTGCGCCCCCGCTCCCCGATGGCCCTGGTCTACGCGCACGTCTCGGCCCTCACCAACGTCCAGGAGCGACTGGTCAACGACTTCGCCCAGGAGGTCGGGCTGCTCGAGCAGCGGGTCATGGCGGCGGAGGACGACGACAAGCCGCAGGAGTTCCTCGACGAGCTGTTCACGGTGCGCCACACGCTGCTCACGGTGCGCACCATGGCCGCCCAGGGGGCGCAGGTGCTGGGGCGGGCCGTGACCCTGGTGGGCGCCGCCGACGAGGGCGACCGGCGGCTCCTCGAGGACCTGCGCGAGCAGTACGACCGCCTCGACCAGATCGCCCGGAGCCAGCTCGAGTTCCTCGAGGGCGTCACCGCCTTCTACCGGGCGCGCACCGACACCCGGATGACGATCGCCGCCGAGCGGCTGGCCGTCATCGCGGCGATCACCCTCCCCGTGGCCGCGATCTCCGGGGTCTTCGGCATGAACCTCATCGTCAACGACCGCACGCACTGGGTCGAGCTCGCGGTCGTCGTCGCCGCCATGACCGCGATGTCGCTCTACCTGCTGCGGTGGGCGCGGCGGCAGGGATGGTGGTAGCGGGGGCCCACTGACCGGGGCCGAGGTCTGTGATCTCGGCCACATCCGGCGGTGGCCGCCGAACCGTGGGAGGCGCCACGAAGGGCCCGGCACCCGGTCACGTGCAGCGCGAGAGGCCACTCGTGCCCCATCATTGTCTCGGGGCGTTGACGGCAACTGCGGCGCCGAGGTATCGCGAGAGGCAGAACGACAGGTATGAACACCCGGGGCAAGGTGGCGCTCGCCGGCACCGTGACGGCGCTGTTGGTGGTCGGTGGCGCCGGGACGGCCTACGCGACCCACTTCCAGGACCGGGCGCTGCCCGGCAGCACCCTGGGTGGCGTCTCCGTGGCCGGGATGACGCGCGACGAGGTCGCCGCGACCGTCAGTGAGCGGGCCGCTCGCACCACGGTCACGATCGACACCGGCACGGCCGGCGACTCCCGCACCCTTCACCTCGCCGACCTCGGCTACGCCGTCGACGTCGACGCCACCGTCGACGCCGTGTTCTCCGCCAACGAGTCCTGGTCGTCCTTCGCGACCTCGCTGGTCTCCTCTCGCGACGTCGATGCGGTGGTGACGACCGACCCGGCCAGGACCGCCGCGGTCGCCACCGAGCTGATCGAGCAGACCGACCGGGCGGGCCGCGACGCCGGCGTGAAGCTGGCGTCGGACAAGAAGTCGTTCGTGGCGGTCGCGGCCGTCGAGGGGCAGCGCGTGGCGCCCGAGAGCTTCCAGGACGTCATCGCCACCTCCGCCCGCGACCTCGCCCCGACCACGGCGACGGTGACGTTCGTCGACGCCGCGCCCACCGTCACCACCGCCGACGCCGAGCGGGCCGCCCGCGCGGCGAACGCCCTGGTCGCGCGCAAGGTCTCCGTGTCCGACGGCGAGGACCAGCACACCGCCTCCCGCACGCTCAAGGCGTCGTGGGTGAGCATCCCGAGCACCGACGGCACGCTCGGCAGCCCCGCCCTCGACGTCGCGAAGGTCAAGGCCTGGGTCTCGAAGGTGGCGACGTCCGCGAAGGTCGAGCCGCGGGCGGGCGTGCGCAACGTCGACGCCGACGGCGACATCCTCTCCGTCTACACCGACGCCCGCGACGGCAAGACCGTGTCCAACGTCTCCGGCCTGGCCAAGGCCACCGCCGCGGCGCTCGCCGCGGGGCGCGACTACAAGGGCAAGTTCGCCTACGACACCACGCCGGCGAAGTGGACCGAGCGACGGGTGGCGGCCGGTGCCGAGCACCTGGCCTACCCGGCCGCCGAGGGCGAGAAGTGGATCGACGTCGACCTCAGCAGGCACACGATGACCGCCTACGTCGGCGCCAAGGTCGTCTACGGGCCGGTCAAGATGGTCAACGGCTCCGACCTCAAGCCCACCGTGGTCGGCACCTTCCACGTGTACATCAAGCGCGAGCTGCAGACGATGCGCGGCAGCAACGCCGACGGCAGCAAGTACGAGACCCCGGACGTCCCCTGGATCTCCTACTTCCACAACGGCTTCGCCCTGCACGGTGCCCCCTGGCGCTCGTCGTTCGGCTACGCCGGGTCGCGCGGCTCGCACGGCTGCATCAACCTGCCGGTCCCGGTGGCCAAGTGGGTCTTCGACTTCGCGACCATCGGCACCACGGTCACCACCCACCACTGAGCGGCGGCCGGGCCACCTGCCGGTGGCCGGGCCGGGCCCACTGTCGGTGGCGCGGCATACCGTAGGGGGATGCGTCCGACCACCGACCTCCAGCGCAGCCTGGCCCCCTTCGAGGTCGTCTCCGACTTCCAGCCCGCCGGCGACCAGCCGACGGCCATCGCCGACCTCGCCCGCCGGGTGCGGGCGGGTGAGCAGAACACCGTGCTGCTCGGCGCCACGGGCACCGGCAAGTCGGCCACGACGGCCTGGCTGGTCGAGCAGGTGCAGCGCCCCACCCTGGTCATGGCCCCGAACAAGACGCTGGCGGCGCAGCTCGCCAACGAGTTCCGCGAGCTGCTGCCGAACAACGCCGTCGAGTACTTCGTCAGCTACTACGACTACTTCCAGCCCGAGGCCTACATCCCGCAGACCGACACCTACATCGAGAAGGACTCCTCGATCAACGACGAGGTCGAGCGGCTGCGGCACAGCGCCACCAACAGCCTGCTCACCCGCCGCGACGTCATCGTGGTCGCCTCGGTGTCCTGCATCTACGGCCTCGGCACCCCGCAGGAGTACGTCGACCGGATGGTGCGGCTGCGGGTCGGCGACGAGCTCCAGCGCGACGACCTGCTCCGGCGGTTCGTGCAGATGCAGTACACGCGCAACGACCTCGCCTTCACCCGCGGCACCTTCCGGGTGCGCGGCGACACCGTCGAGATCATCCCGATGTACGAAGAGCTCGCCGTGCGCATCGAGTTCTTCGGCGACGAGATCGAGGCCGTCTACACGCTGAACCCGCTCACCGGTGAGGTCGTTCGCGACGAGCAGGAGATGTACGTCTTCCCGGCGTCGCACTACGTCGCCGGCCCTCAGCGGATGGAGCGTGCGATCGCCGGCATCGAGCACGAGCTCGAGGAGCAGCTGGCCCTGTTCGAGAAGCAGGGCAAGCTGCTCGAGGCGCAGCGGCTGCGGATGCGCACCACCTACGACATCGAGATGATGCGCCAGATCGGCTCCTGCTCCGGCATCGAGAACTACTCGATGCACATCGACGGGCGGTCGCCCGGCACCGCTCCCAACTGCCTGCTCGACTACTTCCCCGAGGACTTCCTGCTCGTCATCGACGAGTCGCACGTCACCGTGCCGCAGATCGGCGCGATGTACGAGGGCGATGCCTCCCGCAAGCGCAGCCTGGTCGACCACGGCTTCCGGCTGCCGTCGGCCATGGACAACCGGCCGCTGAAGTGGGAGGAGTTCCTCGGGCGGATCGGGCAGACCGTCTACCTCTCGGCCACCCCCGGCCCCTACGAGCTGGCGAAGGCCAGCGGCGTCGTCGAGCAGATCATCCGCCCCACCGGCCTGGTCGACCCCGAGATCATCCTCAAGCCGACCAAGGGGCAGATCGACGACCTGCTCCACGAGATCGGCACCCGCTCCGCGAAGAACGAGCGCGTCCTGGTCACCACGCTCACCAAGAAGATGGCCGAGGACCTCACCGACTACCTCCTCGACAAGGGCGTGCGGGTGCGCTACCTGCACTCCGACATCGACACGCTGCGCCGCGTCGAGCTGCTCCGCGAGCTGCGACTGGGCGAGTTCGACGTGCTCGTCGGCATCAACCTGCTCCGCGAGGGGCTCGACCTGCCCGAGGTCTCGCTCGTCGCCATCCTCGACGCCGACAAGGAGGGCTTCCTGCGCTCGGCCCGCAGCCTGATCCAGACCATCGGCCGCGCCGCCCGCAACGTGTCCGGCCAGGTGCACATGTACGCCGACAAGGTCACCCCCTCGATGGCCGAGGCGGTCGAGGAGACCTCGCGCCGGCGTGAGAAGCAGGTCGCCTACAACCTCGAGCGCGGCATCGACCCGCAGCCGCTGCGCAAGAAGATCGCCGACATCACCGACCTGCTCAACCGCGAGGACGCCGACACCGAGGAGCTGCTCGGCTCCGGCCGGGCCCGCTCGCGCGGCAAGAGCGACGGCGGGCGCGGCGGTCGCGGTGCGGCATCCGCCGACATCGCCCTCGGCGCCCGCCGGTCCGAGCCGGTGGCGGCCGCCGACCTCGCCGGGCTGATCCAGGAGCTCACCGCCCAGATGCACCAGGCGGCCGGCGACCTGCACTTCGAGCTCGCCGCCCGCATCCGCGACGAGATCGGAGACCTGAAGAAGGAGCTGCGCCAGATGAGCGAGGCCACCAAGTGAGCGACGACGCCTCCGCGTCGAGCAGCCCGCTGGCCTCCTACGCGCTCGCCAAGCCGGGTGCCTGGGCCGACCAGCCCTGGGAGGGCGACCACGTCGCCAAGGTCGGCGCCAAGATCTTCTGCTTCCTCGGCGACGAGGGCATCGGGGTCAAGTGCGGCACCCGGGCCGAGGCCGACGAGTGGCTCGCCGAGTACCCCGACGACGCGTCGGTCATGGCCTACATCGGCCGCCACGGCTGGAACAGCCTGCGAATCGGTGGGGCGATCCCCACGAGTGCCCTGCGCGAGGCGGTCGACACGTCCTACGACCTGGTCGTCGCCACCCTGCCGAAGTCCAAGCGCCCTCAGGCCTGACCACGCGGCCGGCCGGCCTGAACACCGCTCAGCCGGTGTTCTGCAGCCCCGCCGCCAGCCCGTTGATGGTCAGCAGCAACGGTCGGTGCCAGTGGGCTGCGGCCTCCTCCCCGTGCGCCCGCACCTCCGACAGCCCGCGCAGCTGCAGGTGGCTGAGCATGTCGACGAACGGCCGACGCAGCCGAACTGCCGTGTGCAGGTGCGGTTTCCGTTCGAGCATCTCGTCCTGGTCGAGCAGCCGCAGCACCTCGCGCCGGGTGCGCGCCAGCTCCTCGAGCACCTGCTCGGCCAGGTCGGGGCGCCCACCCAGCGCCAGGAACTGCTCGGCCAGCCGGTCGTCGGTCTTCGCCAGGCTCATCTCGGCGACGTCGACCAGGGCCGCGAACACCGGCCACTCCCGGTAGGCCTCGCGGGCCTGCTCCAGGTCGTCGAGGGCTGCCAGCCCGCTGCCCAGGCCGTACCAGCCCGGCAGGTTGACCCGGGTCATCGACCAGGCGAAGACCCACGGGATGGCCCGCAGGTCGTCGAGGCTGCGCCCGGACTCGGCCCCGCTGCGCCGCGAGGGTCGCGACCCCAGCCGCAGGTCGGCGAGCAGGTCGAGCGGGCTCGCCGTGGCGAAGAAGTCGGCGAACCCGGGCTGCTCGACCAGCGCCCGGAAGGCGGTGCGGCTGGCGTCGTCGACGGCGGCGGCCACACCGGCGTACCGCACCAGGGCCTCGTCACGTGCCCGGGCGTGGGCGGGCGAGTCGGTGAGCAGCACGGCCGAGGCCACGCGCTCGAGGTGCTTCTCGGCGATCCGGATGTCGGCGTAGCGCGCGAAGATCACCTCGCCCTGCTCGGTGACCTTGAAGCGGCCGTCGACCGACCCGGTCGGCTGCGCCGCGATCGCCCGGTGCAGCGGACCGCCGCCACGGCCGAGCGAGCCACCCCGGCCGTGGAAGAGGGTCAGCGTCACCGAGTGCCGTGCGGCCCACTCGACGAGGGCGAGCTGGGCCCGGTGCAGGGCGAGGGTCGCGGAGGCCGGCCCCACGTCCTTGGCCGAGTCGGAGTAGCCGAGCATCACCTCGACCTCGTGGTCGACCACCTCGAGCCAGGCCCGTGTCGACGGCAGCCCCATCCACTCCTCGAGCGTCGTGTCGGCGGCGTCGAGGTCGGCGCCGGTCTCGAACAGCGGCACGACGTCGAGGGCCAGTGGACGGGTCCCGACCGCGAGGCGGGCCAGGGCGCGCACCGCAGCGAGGTCGGCCGCCGACTGGCTGAACGACACGACGTAGCGCCCGCAGCTGCGCCGTCCCCAGCGCTGCTGCAGCCAGGCCATGACCCGCAGGGTGTCGAGCACCTCGCGCGTCGCCGGGCTCACCGCGCCGGTCAGCTCCGGCCAGCCGTCCGTGGCCAGCCGGTCGAGCACCACCACGTCGGATGCCGCCGCGGCCGGGTCGGTGGGTCGGCCTCCGCCCGCGGGCAGCAGGCCGAGCAGCTCGGTGAGGGCGGCCCGGTGCACCGCGCTGTGCTGGCGCACCTCGAGCTCGGCGAGGTGGAAGCCGAAGGTCCGCAGCATCCACACGACGTCCTGCAGCTCGCCGTGGGCCGCGCGGGCGTCGCCGGCCGCGACGAGCGAGTCCTGCACCAGGGTGAGGTCCTCGAGGGCCTCGTCGGGCCCGGAGTAGGCCAGGCCGGCCGACTCCCGGCGGGTCGCGTCGAGCCGGGCGGCCACGACGAGCAGCTTCTGCCGGTGCGGCTCGTTGGGGGAGTCCTTGGTGACCTCGGCGAGCAGCCGCGGGTGGGCCGCGGCGTCGTTGGACAGCGCGTCGCGCAGGGCGGCCGTCGCCGGCGTCGACTCCTCGTCGACCGTGATCATCCGGGCCACCCGGTCGACGGCGTCGTGCAGGATCTGCAGTGCCTGGTCGGCGTGGGCCGCCACCGTCTCGCGGGTCACCTCTGCGGTGACGAAGGGGTTCCCGTCGCGGTCACCCCCGACCCACGAGCCGAACCGGACGATCGGTGGCATCGGTGCCGCCCCGGGGTCGATGTCGCCCAGTGCGCTCTCGACGGCCCGCTGGAAGCGCGGCACCGCGTGCACGAGCGACTGCCGGAAGACGGTGAGCACGGTCTTCACCTCGTCGGCCGGGGTGGGCCGGGTGATCCGCAGGGTCGAGGTGCGCTGCAGGATGTCGATGTCCTCGAGCATCCGGCGGCGGGCCTGGGCGCGCTCCGAGGGGCCCGACTCGGAGTCGTCGTGGGCGTCGAGGCTGGCGGCGATCCGTCGCAGGGCCGTGGCCACCGCACGCCTACGGGCCTCGGTGGGGTGGGCCGTGAGCACCGGGTGGATCCGCATCCGCTCGATCCGGGCCCGTGCGTCGGGTCCACAGGCCGCGACGGCCGGGCCGATGTCGCCGGTGTCGGTGCCGCCCCCGAACTCGCCGTCCTCGCGCCGGAGCGACCTGGCCCGCTGGCGCTCCTCGGCGAGGTTGGTCAGGTGCAGGTGGACCGTGAGCAGCCGGGCGATCCGTTCGGTGGTGTCGGGGTCGAGGGCGGCGACCAGCTCGGTGGGGGCGTCGGGGTCGTCGGCCCGGCAGCGGGCCTCCAGCTCGTCGGTGATGTCGAGCAGGTCGGCACGCCCGGACTCGACCACCACCTGCCGGTGCAGGGAGGTGAGGAGGGACAGGTCGTCGAGCATGCTCGCCATGCCGAGCAGCCTAGGGTCGCACCGCTCCGGTTCGTCGAGGGCGTTCGCCCCTCGGTAGAGTTCTCCCGGTGACCCTCGCGATCCTGCCGACCGCCACCGAGTCCCTCGACCTGGACCCGTGGGTCTGGTGGGTGACGATCGGCGTCGCCGCCGCGGTCCTCGCCTTCGACGTCGTGTGGATCGCCCGCAACCCGCACCGCCCGTCCAACCGCGAGACGGGCCTGGCCCTGGGTGGGTACGTCGGTGCGGCCATCCTCTTCGGGCTCGGGATGTGGTACTTCGCGGGGGCCCAGCTGGCCGGCGAGTTCTATGCCGGCTGGCTGACCGAGTACTCGCTGTCGGTCGACAACCTGTTCATCTTCATCCTGATCATGGCGAAGTTCGCCGTGCCCGAGAAGCTCCAGCAGTTCGCACTGATGGTCGGCATCGTCATCGCGATCATCCTGCGTGGCCTGTTCATCTGGCTCGGCGCCGCCGCCATCGAGCAGTTCAGCTGGGTCTTCTACATCTTCGGTGCCTTCCTCCTCTACACCGCGTGGAAGCTGATCAGCGGGGGCGAGAGCGACGACGACGAGTACGAGGAGAACCGCTTCATGAAGTTCGTGGAGAGCCGGTTCCCCGCGACCAAGGACTACGACGGCACCAAGCTGTTCACGGTCCAGAACAGCAAGCGGCTGGCCACCCCGCTGTTCTTCGTGATCATCGCCCTGGGAACCACCGACCTGCTCTTCGCGCTCGACTCGATCCCGGCGATCTACGGGCTGACCAAGGAGCCCTACATCGTGCTCACGGCCAACCTGTTCGCCCTGATGGGCCTGCGCCAGCTCTACTTCCTCATCGGTGGGCTGCTCAAGCGGCTGGTGTACCTCAGCATCGGGCTGGCCGTGCTGCTCGCCTTCATCGGCGTCAAGCTGCTGCTGCACGCGCTGCACGAGAACGAGCTGCCGTTCATCAACGGCGGCGAGAACGTCCCGGTGCCGGAGATCCCGATCTGGATGTCGCTCGCGGCCATCGTCCTCATCCTGGGCACCACGACGGTCCTCAGCCTGATGAAGACCCGCCGCGACGAGCGCGACGCCCTCGACGCCTGACCCGGGCCGACGCTCACGCCCCGGTCGACTCCGCGGGGTCCTTGCGCGCGCCCAGCCCCAGCACCAGCGCGGACGCGGCGACGACCAGCCCCATGCCGAGCAGCTGGGTCGGCGTCAGCACCTGGTCGAGCACGATCAGCCCGGCGAGGGCCGCCGCAGCGGGTTCGAGGCTGAGCAGGATGCCGAACACCTTCGCCGACAGCCGCCGCAGGGCCAGCAGCTCGAGCGAGTACGGGAGCACCGACGAGAGGACGGCGATGCCGAGCCCCTTGACCAGGGTCTCGGGGGTCCACTGCGGGACCGACCCCAGACCGAGCGGGAGCGTGACCGCGGTGGCGATGACCATGGCCAGGGCCAGCCCCTCGAGCCGGGGGAACGCCGCGCCGGTGCGCCCGGACAGCACGATGTAGGCCGCCCAGAACGCGCCCGCCGCCAGCGCGAGCGCGATGCCGACCCACTCGAGCTCGTCGAGCGGGGTGCTCAACGCCTCCGAGATGAGCACGACACCGAGCCCGGCGGCGACGACCGCCACGGCATCCACGAGCCGGCGGGACAGCACCGCCGCCAGGGTGAGCGGGCCGATGAACTCGATGGTCACGGCCACGCCGATCGGCAGGTGCGCCAGCGAGCTGTAGAAGGTGAAGTTCATCGCGCCCAGTGCGACACCGAAGGCGATGACGGTGCGCCAGGCCTGTTTCGAGTGACCCCGCCACCGCGGCCGCACGGCGACGAGCAGGATGGCCGTGGCGAACAGCAGCCGGATGACGACCGAGCCGCCGGCGCCGATGACCGGGACCAGGGTTGCCGCCAGCGCGCCGCCGAACTGCACCGAGACGATGCCCGCCAGGACCAGGACGGGTGCTGGGACCCGGTCGGCGGCTGATGTCACCGGCTCAGGCTAGTCATGATGTGTGCCTCTGCCAGTCGCGGGCCGTCCGAGGACCGTCGTCGCGACGCCGACCAGGTGCTAGCGTCCGCCATCGACCGCCCGAACGGTCAGGAGGACGCAGTGGCCGAGGACGACCGGGTGTGCTCCGCGGCTGAGCCCGCGGTCGCGGCCTTCGTGGCAGCGATGCGCGGTCTGTTCGGCGCCCTTCCCGAGGGTGAGTGGACCGAGGGGCCCGGCCTGGTCACCTACGCGACCGGCCTGATGGTGCCGCGGTTCAACGGTGTCGTGCTGCTCGGGCCCGACGCCGACGAGGCCGCCGCGGCGGCCTGGCTCGACGAGCTCGCCTTCCGCGGCCTGCCCTTCGCCCTGCTCAGCCGGCCGGCAGCACCCGCCTGGGTGGCACCGCTGGCCGCCACCTACGGGCTGACCCACGTGGAGCAGGAGCCGATGATGGTCCACGTCGACCCGGACACGGTGAAGGAGCCGCTCGCCGCGGGCAGCCTGGCCGGGCTCACGGTCGACGTCGTCGACGGGGCCGACCCCGAGCAGGTCCGCACGGGGCAGCAGCTGCTGGCCGACGGGTTCGAGGTGTCGGTCGAGCTCGTGGGGCCCGTCATGGCAGCGGAGGTCGTGTCGCTACCGGGTGTCCGGGCGTACGTGGGGCGCACGGGGGGAGTGCCGTGCTGCGCGGGACTGGGTTCGGTGGACGATGGGCACATCGGCGTGTTCAACATCGCGACGCCGCCGGCGCTGCGGCGACGCGGCTTCGGTGCGGCCGTCACGGCTCGGGTCGTCGCCGACGGGGTCCGCGCCGGCGCGCGCACGGCGTACCTCCAGGCGAGCACCATGGGGTACCCGGTGTACGAGCGGATGGGGTTCCGCACCGTCGAGACGTGGCCCTGCTTCTATCCCGGCTGACGGAGTCGTGAGCCGGCGTCGAGTGAGCTACTCGCACCCGACCCCGTCACCATCAGGGTCGAGCTCGACCGAGTACCCAGGATCACCCGCGTGAATCGGCGCCGCCCCGGCGAGTCGAACGGCGTCGCAGTTCTCGTAGGGCCCGCCGGGCGGAGCGACCGTCCCCTGCGTGGGCTGCGGCGGGGCCGGCCCGGCCGTTGCCGGACTGGTGGCGACCACCTGGAAGACAGGAGACAGGCTGGCGCCGACCACGTAACCGGCGCCGATGATCGCCACGGCGAGCAAGGCGATCAGGAGTGCGTACTCAACCGCTGTCGACCCTCGCTGGCCGAGGGCCCTCATGGCCATGGCGCGAGCGACTGCGTTCATGCCGATGCCCCCCATACTGCCCATGGGAATGGCGCGGCCGACCTCACCCCACCCCTGGTGATGATGCCCCTGCAGCAGCCGGCAGCTTCCTTTGTACTGCACGGTTCGAGGGATCGGTAGTGGGAGGACAGAAAGTTGGGGTGACGCCCCGATCACCAGCCGCGGGCGCGCCACTCGTCGAGATGCGGGCGCTCGGCACCGAGCGTCGAGTCGTCACCGTGGCCGGGGTAGAACCAGGTGTCGTCGTCGTGGGTGGCGAAGACGCGCTCCACCACGTCGGCGTAGAGCGAGTCGAAGCTCTGGCCCGGGTTCTTGGTGTTGCCGACCCCGCCCGGGAAGAGCGAGTCCCCGGTGAACAGGTGCGCGTCGCCGGCATCGGGGTCGCGCCAGGACAGCGCGACCGACCCGGGCGTGTGCCCGCGCAGGTGGATGACGTCGAGCTCGAGCTCCCCGACCCTCACCACGTCGCCCTGGTCCAGCCGCACGTCGGGGACCAGCGGCAGCGCGTCGGCGTCGTCGGATCCGGCATACGTCGTGGCTCCCGTGGTGCGGGCGACGTCCTCGAGCGCTCGTACGTGGTCCCAGTGCTGGTGGGTGGTGACGAGGTGGTCGAGCCGGCCGGTGCCCTCGCGCACGAGCAGCAGGCAGCGGTGCGGGTCGTCGGCGGCATCGATGAGCAGCTGCTCGCCGGTGGCCGTGCAGGTCACCAGGTAGACGTTGTTGTGCATCTCGGAGACGGACATCTTGCGGATCGTCGCTCGCTCGAGGCGGCGGATGTCGGTGGGTCCGCCGGGGACCACGTGGCCGGTGTAGGACATGGCGTCACCGTCCTTCGGGGAGTCGCGGGAGGTGGTGGGCGGTCACGCCCTCGGTGAGGCCGCGCCCCAGCCAGCCGAGCAGCGCGCCACGGTCGCCCTCCACGGATGCCGTACCCGCGCCGACGCTCCACTGGTCGCCGTCGGGCGTGCGGAGGGTGAGGTCGGGGGGCGGGTCGGCGGCGCGCAGCCGTCGCACCTCCTCGTCGAGGAGGAGTCGCTGCACGTCAGGGCCCACCTGGGCGAAGCCGAAGCCGGCGAGCAGGTCGACGTGGTGGAAGACCAGCTCTCGCAGCCGCATGAAGGCGATGTTCTTGGCCTTGACCAGGAACTGGCCCGGGGTGCGCTCCAGGCGGTGCTCGGCGTGGTCGGGCCCGAGCCGGGGGAGCTGGGCGGCGAGCGAGGAGGCACTGGCCTCGACGTCGCTGACCAGCTCGGACAGCGTCCGGCCGGCGCCGGCCTCGATGTCGGCGTCGCGGCCCTCCGGGCTCGCGTACATCGTCTCGCCGGTGCCGTCGACGGCCGAGCGCACGAGCGCGGCCAGCCCGTCGGCGTTGCGGGCCAGGTGGGTGAGCACGTGCCCACGGGTCCAGCCCTCGCACAGCGACGGGGCGTGTGGGTCGTCGAGCGCGCGGGCGGTCACCACCAGGGCGGCGGTCTGCTCGCCGACCGCGTCGAGGACGGCGGGAGAGGTCGGGTCCATGTCCAGACGCTACCCGCCTGTCCACCGATGAGGGCGTTGTCGGTGGCCCCACCTAGCATTGCGGGCGTGAGTCATGACCACCTCGTCGTCCGTGGTGCCCGCGAGCACAACCTCAAGGACATCAGCATCGAGCTGCCCCGCGACAGCCTTGTCGTGTTCACCGGCCTGTCCGGCTCGGGCAAGTCCAGCCTGGCCTTCGACACCATCTTCGCCGAGGGCCAGCGACGCTACGTCGAGTCCCTGTCGGCCTACGCCCGGCAGTTCCTCGGCCAGATGGACAAGCCCGACGTCGACTTCATCGAAGGGCTGTCGCCCGCCGTCTCGATCGACCAGAAGTCCACCAACCGCAACCCGCGCTCCACGGTCGGCACGATCACCGAGGTCTACGACTACCTGCGCCTGCTCTTCGCCCGAGCGGGCCGTCCCGCACTGCCCGGTGTGCGGCGAGCCGATCACCCGGCAGAGCCCCCAGCAGATCGTCGACCGGCTGCTCGAGCTGCCCGAGCGCACCCGCTTCCAGGTGCTCGCACCGGTCGTGCGCGCCCGCAAGGGCGAGTACGTCGACCTGTTCGCCGAGCTGCAGTCCAAGGGCTTCGCCCGGGCCCGCGTCGACGGCCAGGTCGTCGCCCTCACCGAGCCGCCGAAGCTCGAGAAGCAGGTCAAGCACACGATCGACGTCGTGGTCGACCGCCTCGTCGCCAAGGGTGCCGACGACCCGTCGTCCAAGCGCCGGCTCACCGACTCGGTCGAGACCGCCCTCGGCCTGGCCGGTGGCGTCCTGGTCGTCGAGTTCGTCGACCTCGACGACGACGACCCCCAGCGCGAGCGCCGCTTCTCCGAGAAGATGGCCTGCCCCAACGACCACCCGCTGCAGATGGACGAGGTCGAGCCGCGCTCGTTCTCGTTCAACAGCCCGTTCGGCGCCTGCCCCGAGTGCACCGGCATCGGCACCGAGCTCGAGGTCGACCCCGACCTCATCGTCCCCGACGACGACCTCAGCCTCGCGCAGGGAGCCATCGCGCCGTGGGCCACCGGCTCCGGCGCGGCCGACTACTTCCAGCGGGTGCTCGCCGCCCTGGCCGACGACCTCGCCTTCTCGATGGACACGCCCTGGCGCGCGCTGCCGCAGCGGGCCCGCGACGCCGTGCTGCACGGCAAGAACCACAAGGTGCACGTGCGCTACCGCAACCGGTTCGGCCGCGAGCGCTCCTACTCCACCGGGTTCGAGGGGGCCGTGCCGTTCGTCAAGCGGCGGCACGCCGAGACCGACTCCGACTGGAGCCGCGAGCGCTACGAGGGCTACATGCGCGAGGTGCCGTGCCCGGTCTGCAAGGGGGCCCGCCTGAAGCCCGAGTCGCTCGCCGTGCTCATCGGCGGCAAGTCGATCGCCGCGGTGTCCAGGCTCGCCATCGCCGATGCCGCGCGCTTCTTCGACGACGTCGACTTCACCTCGCGTGAGCGGCAGATCGCCGAGCGCGTCATCAAGGAGATCAACGCCCGGCTCGGGTTCCTGCTCGACGTCGGCCTCGACTACCTCAGCCTCGACCGGCCGGCCGGCACGCTGTCCGGCGGCGAGGCGCAGCGCATCCGGCTCGCCACCCAGATCGGCTCCGGCCTGGTCGGGGTCCTCTACGTGCTCGACGAGCCGAGCATCGGCCTGCACCAGCGCGACAACCACCGGCTGATCGAGACCCTCACCCGGCTGCGCGACCTCGGCAACACGCTCATCGTCGTCGAGCACGACGAGGACACCATCTCCACCGCCGACTGGGTGGTCGACATCGGCCCGGGCGCCGGCGAGCACGGTGGCCAGGTCGTGCACTCCGGCACGGTCGCCGACCTGCTCACCCACCCCGACTCGATCACCGGCAAGTACCTCTCCGGGCGGCGCGAGATCCCGACTCCCGGCGTCCGGCGACCGCAGGAGAAGGGCCGCCAGGTCACCGTCGTCCAGGCGTCCGAGCACAACCTCGACAAGGTGTCGGTGTCCTTCCCGCTCGGCAACCTGGTCGCGGTCACCGGGGTCTCCGGCTCGGGCAAGTCGACGCTCGTCAACGACATCCTCTACAACGTGCTCGCCAACAAGCTCAACGGCGCCCGGCACGTGCCCGGCCGGCACAAGACGGTCACCGGGCTCGAGCACCTCGACAAGGTCGTGCACGTCGACCAGGGCCCGATCGGGCGCACCCCGCGCTCCAACCCGGCCACCTACACCGGCGTCTTCGACCACATCCGCAAGCTGTTCGCCACCACCACCGAGGCGAAGATCCGCGGCTACCAGCCCGGGCGATTCTCGTTCAACGTCAAGGGCGGACGCTGCGACGCGTGCTCCGGCGACGGCACGATCAAGATCGAGATGAACTTCCTCCCCGACGTCTACGTGCCGTGCGAGGTCTGCCACGGCGCCCGCTACAACCGCGAGACGCTCGAGGTGCACTTCAAGGGCAAGACGATCGCCGACGTGCTCGACATGCCGATCGAGGAGGCCGCCGACTTCTTCAAGGCGGTGCCCGCCATCGCCCGGCACATGCAGACGCTCAACGACGTCGGCCTGGGCTACGTGCGGCTCGGCCAGCCCGCACCGACCCTCTCCGGCGGTGAGGCTCAGCGCGTCAAGCTCGCCACCGAGCTGCAGAAGCGCTCCACCGGGCGCACCGTCTACGTGCTCGACGAGCCGACCACCGGCCTGCACTTCGAGGACATCCGCAAGCTGCTCGGGGTGCTCCAGGGCCTGGTCGACAAGGGCAACACGGTGATCGTCATCGAGCACAACCTCGACGTCATCAAGAGTGCCGACTGGCTGGTCGACCTCGGGCCCGAGGGCGGCAGCGGTGGTGGCCGGGTCATCGCCGAGGGCACCCCCGAGCACGTCGCCACGCTCGAGCACTCGCACACCGGCCGGTTCCTCGCCCCGGTGCTGGCCCGCACGGCCCGCACCACGACGCGGGCCACCGGCACCGCGCGCGCGGCGGCGTCGAGGGCCATCCGCCGCGAAGGCGTCGACCGCCGCGAAGACGACGACCGCAGCGAAGGCGACCACTGCCAGGAAGTCGCCCACTGCCGGGAAGACGACGACGGCGGCGGCGAAGGCCGGCACCGCGGCCAAGTCAGCCACGGCGGCGAAGGCTGCGACGAGGACGGCCCGGCCCGCGACGACGGCTGCCGCCACGACGTCGTCCTCGGCCAAGAAGACCGCGACGGCGCGCACCTCGGCGGCCAAGCGCGCCGCGAGCTGACCCACCCGTCACACCTTTCCCGCCCGGTGCGAGAACCTTCACCTTCGCAGGACAACCGTTCCGGCGCGAAGGTGAAGGTTCCGGGATGGGGCGGGAAAGGTGTGACTACGGCAAGAGGTCAGGCCGCCCACGCAGAGCGTGGGACCCGGCCGAGGCGGGTCAGTCCTCGCCGAGGTAGGCCTTGCGGACGTCGTCGCTGGCGAGCAGTTCCTGGCGCCGGTGCCGGACAGCACGATCGAGCCGACCTCGAGCACGTAGCCCTTCGTGGCCCGCTTCAGCGCGGCCTGGGCGTTCTGCTCGACGAGCAGGATCGTGGT
The DNA here is from genome assembly GCA_963707895.1 of uncultured Actinomycetota bacterium. Classification (GTDB taxonomy): domain Bacteria; phylum Actinomycetota; class Actinomycetes; order Actinomycetales; family Dermatophilaceae; genus Fodinibacter. Next base: position 137,376 of record CAVPRS010000010.1, read on the forward strand.
GCCCTGCTGCTGCAGGGTGGTCACGGTCGACATGATCCGCTTCATCATCAGCGGCGACAGGCCCATCGACGGCTCGTCGAGCATGAGCAGCTTGGGCCGGCTCATCATCGCCCGACCCATGGCCAGCATCTGCTGCTCGCCACCGGAGAAGGTGCCGGCCGGCTGGGCGCGGCGCTCCTCGAGGATCGGGAAGAGCGCGAAGGCCGCGTCGAGGTCGGCGTTGACGCCCTTGTCCTTGCGGGAGAACGCACCCAGGCGCAGGTTCTCCTCCACGGAGAGCCGCGGGAAGATCCGCCGACCCTCGGGGGAGTGCGCCAGACCGAGCTGGACGATGTCGTGGGCGGCGACCGTGGTGAGGTCCTTGCCCTGGAAGGTGATCGAGCCGGCCACCGGGCGCAGCAGGCCCGAGATGGTGCGCAGGGTGGTCGTCTTGCCGGCACCGTTGGTGCCGATCAGCGAGACGACGTCGCCCTCGTTGACGTCGAAGGAGATGCCCTTGACGGCCTTGATCTTGCCGTAGGACACCTCGAGGTCCTTGACCTCCAGCATGGCGCTCACGCGCTCTCCTCCTCCTCGTCGTCGCCGCCGATGTAGGCCTCGATCACCCGGTGGTCGCTCTGCACCTCGCCCGGCGTGCCCTCGATGAGCAGCGTGCCGCGCACCAGGCACAGCACCCGGTCGCACAGGTTGAAGATGAACCGCATGTCGTGCTCGATGACGACCACGGCCAGGCCGCTGTCCCTGATCTTGAAGATCAGGTTCATCGTCGCCTCGGTCTCCTTCGGGTTCATGCCCGCGGTGGGCTCGTCGAGGAGGAGGATCTGCGGGTCGGTGGCCAGCGCTCGGGCGATCTCGAGCCGCCGCTGGTCGCCGTAGGGCATGTTGCGCGCGAGCAGCTCGGTCGACCTCGACAGCCCGACGTAGTCGAGCAGCTCCTGGGCGCGCTCGCGGGTGGCCGCCTCCTCGCGCTTGAACTTCGGCCCGCGCAGGATCGAGGTGAGCGCCATGGAGGACGTACGGCAGTAGCGGCCGACCATGACGTTCTCGAGGGCCGTCATGTTGGCGAAGAGCCGGATGTTCTGGAAGGTGCGGGCCATGCCCGCCCGCACCACCGCGAGCGGCTTCGGCGGCAGGGTGTCACCGTTGAGCGTGACCCGGCCCTCGGTGGGGATGTACATCCCGGTGAGGCAGTTGAAGAAGGTCGTCTTCCCGGCCCCGTTGGGTCCGATGAGACCGACGATCTCGCCCTCGTGCACCTTCATGCTGACGCCGTCGACGGCGGTGAGGCCGCCGAACCGCATCGTCACGTCGCTGGCCTCGAGGACCAGCTCCCGCGTGGTGCCCGGCGCGCCGGCCGGGGTGTCGGTGACGGTCATTTCGCCTCCTGGAGGTGCTCGGCTTGGAGTAGCTCGGCGAGCTCGGAGTCTTCTTCGTGGAACTCGAGCTGGCGGCGCTTGCTGGGCACCAGGCCCTCCGGGCGGAAGCGCATCATGATGACGAGCAGCAGCCCGAACATGAGCAGCCGGTAGTCGTTCACCTCGCGCAGCTTCTCGGGGAGCAGCTTGAGGATCGTCGCACCGACGAGCACACCCATGACGGTGCCCATGCCACCGAGCACGACGGCCGCGAGCAGGAACGCCGACTCGAGGAAGACGTACTGGTCGGGACTGACCGAGGTGTCCTGGTGGGCCTTGATCGTGCCGGCCAGGCCGGCGAGGAACGCACCCACCGCGAAGGCCAGCAGCTTCAGGCCGAACACGTTGACGCCCATCGCCTCGGCCGCGCGCTCGTCCTCACGGATGGCGACCCAGCCGCGCCCGATCCGGCTGTCGTTGAGCCGGGTGAACACGAGGATGACGAACATGAGCAGCAGGAGCAGCAGGAAGTAGTAGTTGCTGAACCGGCCGAGGGGAATGCCCGCGAGGGTGTGCTCCACACCGAAGTCGAACCCGAAGAAGTTCAGGTCGGGGATGGCGGGGATGCCGTTGGGCCCGTTGGTGAGGTCGGGGCCGTTGTTGCCGTCGAGGTTGAACATCGCCAGCCGGAAGATCTCACCGAACCCGAGCGTCACGATCGCGAGGTAGTCGCCGGAGACGCGCAGTGTCGGCGTGCCGATGATCAGGCCGAAGGTGGCTGCGGTGGCCGCGCCGACGAGCATCACGATGACGAACGGCGGGTGCCAGCCGACCGTCGAGAACGCCGAGTTCGACAGCATGGCACCGATGTAGGCGCCGGTGCCGAGGAAGGCGATGTAGCCCAGGTCGAGCAGCCCGGCCAGGCCGACCACGATGTTCAGGCCCAGGGCGGTGGCGGCGAAGATCAGGATCTGCGTCGCGATCGACATGTTGGCGTCGGAGCCGTTCTGGGTGAACGGGAAGAGGAAGGCCACGAGGAACGCGGCGAGCAGCAGTGGTCGACGGTTGTTCGCGGCGAGGAAGCCGAGGTAGCCGCCGAAGCCGGTTCCGAGGAGGCCGCCCACCATTCCGATGATGGCCACGAGGAAGGACGCGAAGATGACGCCGTCCTGGATGTTCAGCGTGTAGGCGACGGTGAACAGCAGGACCGCCATCAGCACGATGATGATGATGATCTCGACGGTGCTGCTCAGCTTGGGCCAGGTCCGCACGTCGATGTCGACGTCGGGGGAGAGGTGGCCGGCCACGGTGATCAGCACCGCTCCGACCAGGGCGACCCAACCACCCTCGTTGAGGTTGATCAGGCCACTGGTCTGGTAGGTGATCGAGCCGAGCACCCAGACCAGGAACACCAGGGCGGTGATGCCGAGGATGCGCAGGCCGCGCGCCGGGCTCATCCACGCAGGTCTGCGCAGCAGCAGCACGCCCAGAATGACGGCGAGGAGGCCGAACATCATGGCGTAGAGCTGGATGCCGGCCGGGTAGAAGCGGACCGCGATGTTGCCCAGGATCCGGTTGTCGTAGGACCACGACAAGAGCCCACTGATCAGCATCAGCGCGCCGCCGCCGATGGCCAGCCACGGGGCCTTGGGGCCCTGTGCGGTCCTGACGTCGTCCGAGAAGGAGAGCTTGCTCATGCCCGGTCCACCACCTTCGCGCCGAGGATGCCCTGCGGTCGGAAGACCAGGACGAGGATCAGGAGGCCGAACGCCCAGACGTCCTTCCACGGGCTACCGCCGAAGGTGCCCGGGATGAACTGCACGGCCATCGCCTCGACGATGCCGAGGGTGAGCCCACCCACGACCGCGCCCCAGACGTTGCCGATGCCACCCAGGACCGCGGCGGTGAACGCCTTCAGGCCGGCCAGGAAGCCCATCCGGAAGTTGATGTTGGTGACCGCCAGGCCCTGCGCGACACCGGCGATGGCAGCGAGGGTGGCGCCGACCGCGAACGCGACCACGATGATCCGGTCGACGTTGATGCCCATCAGGCGGGCGGTGTCGGGGTCCTGCGAGACGGCCTGCATGCCGCGGCCGGTCTTGGTGCGGTTGACGAAGTACCACAGGCCCGCCGAGCACATGATCAGGCAGCCGATGGTGAACAGGGCCGAGCGCTGGATGGTGACGCCGCCGAGCTGGAACGCCGGGCCGGTGACCACGGCGATCTGGGGGAACGGGACGCGCTGCTTGGCGTCGGGGAAGTCGAAGAACGGAACCTTGCCGTAGAAGAGGCGTACGGCCTCCTGGAGGAACACGGAGATACCGATCGCCGTGATGAGCGGGGCGAGCCGCGGCGCGTTGCGCAGTGGACGGTAGGCGATGCGCTCCATGAGCACGGCCGTCGTGACCGAGGCGAGGACCGCTCCGATGATCATGAAGGGCAGCACCCAGAAGGAGGTGTTGCCCTCGAAGAAGATCAGCCAGGTCGAGAGGGCGCCGAACGCACCGATCATGAAGATCTCGCCGTGGGCGAAGTTGATCAGCTGGACGATGCCGTAGACGACCGTGTAGCCGACCGCGATCAGGGCGTAGAGCGATCCCAGGGTCAGCCCGTTGACGAGCTGCTGGGCGAAGGCGTCCACCGCGACCTCCTGGTTGAGGGTTGAGGGCTGGGGGGAGCGTAGCGGCTGCACGGTGTGCTGTCCCACACCACGCGGTACCGGTGGCGCCGCGTCCACCTGGCGGAGGACGAGGCTCCCTCGACGCGAGAACGGCGGGGGCGGTCCTGGTGGACCACCCCCGCCGTCGTCGTCGTACGGGTTCTAGCTGACCGAGGTCACTTTTCCTCGAAGGCCGCGGTGTTCTTCGGGACCCACTTGCCGTCCTTCACCTCGTACACGGTGAGGACCTTGGTGGTGGTGTCGCCGAACTCGTCGAACGCCACCTTGCCGGTCACGCCGTCGAAGGCGACCTTGCCCAGTGCGTCGATGGTGGCCTGACGGGCCGCCTCGGGCGAGTCCGCGCTGGCGAGGGAGACCTTCAGCGCGTTGATGATGGCGTTGGCCGCGTCGAACGCGTAGGCACCGTAGGCCTCGTAGGGCTCCGCGTAACCGGCGGCCTTGTACGCCTCGACGAAGGCTGCGGCTGACGGCAGCGTCTCGGTCGGGGCGCCCACGGAGGTGGCGAGGTCACCCTCGGAGGTCGCACCGGCGAGCTTGACGTACTCACCGGAGTAGATGCCGTCGCCACCCATGAGCGGGACGTTGAGGCCGGCGGCCTTCATCTGCTGCGAGAACGGACCGGCCTGCGGGAACTCGCCGCCGTAGTACACGGCCTTCGGGTTCGAGGGCTTGATCTTGCTGATGACGGCGTCGTACTTGTCGTCGTCGGGGTTGATCGTCTCGGCTGCGACGACCTTGCCGCCGAGCTTGGTGAACTCCTCGGTGAAGGCCTTGACCAGGCCCTGGCCGTAGGTCTTCTTGTCGTTGACCGTCGCGACCTCCTTGATGCCGGCCTTCTCGAACAGGTAGCGCGCCGCGAACGGGCCCTGGATCGAGTCGGTCGTGGCGGTGCGGAAGTAGCTCGGGTAGGTGCGCTTCTTGGAGGTCGCGAAGTCGGCGCCCTGGGTGAGGGACGGGTTCGTGTTGGCCGGGGAGACCATCGAGATCTTGGCGGAGTTGAGCACCGGCTGGACGCTCTGCGCGACGCTGGAGTTCAGCGTGCCCACGACACCCACGACGTCCTTGTCGGACGCGAGCTTGGTGGCGGCGTTCTTGCCGACGTCAGGCGTGGCCTGGTCGTCCTCGGGCTCGATCTCCAGGGTGTAGCCCGGGATGGTCTTGTTCTCGTTGGCCTGCTTGATGGCCAGGTCGACCGAGTTCTGGATTCCCTTGCCAAGGGCAGCCAGGTCGCCCGACAGAGGCGCGATGACGCCGATCTTGGCGACCTTGTTGGCTGCAGATCCGGACGCGTCGTTGCCGCTGTCGTCTCGCGTGCCACAACCGGCGAGCGCGAGCGAAGCCACGAGCAGCGAGGCGCCAATGGCAACCACGGAACGCTGAGGCACGTTTCCTCCTGTGTTGTTACGAAAAGTGAGCAGGTGTGCTCGATCGCCCGCAGGTCTCGCGGGCCCCCGCACTGTAACCACAGGGACGGGGGGCGGCCCAGCATTGCCCGCAGAGTGGTGCCGACTTGTTACCTGACCCCGACCCGGCCGTGGGGCGCCCGACCTGGGACTCTCGGCCACTGTCCGAAGGTCGCATAGGCAGGGCACAGGATCGTGTGGGGATACTCGTGCGACCGGCCCGGCACCGCGGCACCCCGAACGACAGCGAGGACCACGATGAGCACCGACCAGACCACCCACCAGCGCGTTTGCGAACCCCTCGACGGCGCCGGCGCCGCGTGCACGTGCTGGTCACGGCGGGAGAGCATGAAGGCCGTGGGGGTCGCCGTGGCCGGCGCCGCAGGCCTCGCCGCCTGCGGCTCCAGCACGGGGGATGCCGTCTCGAGCTCGGGCTCGGCGGCGAGCGGGGCCATCGCGGCGGCGGACATCCCGGTCGGTGGCGGCAAGGTCTTCGACGGCCTCAAGGTCGTCGTCACCCAGCCGACCCAGGGCGACTTCAAGGCGTTCTCGGCCATCTGCACCCACCAGGGCTGCACGGTCAACGGCGTGTCGAACGGTGTCATCACCTGCCCGTGCCACGGGTCGACCTTCGACATCGCGACCGGTGAGGTGAAGCAGGGGCCTGCCACCAAGCCGCTGCCGGCCAAGACCGTCTCGGTCGGCGCGGACGGCATCACCGTCACCTGAGCCACCGCCGCGGCCGCGACCGGCACGGCCGGGGCCGGCCCGCTCCGCCGGGTGTCGGTCGGCGGTCGTAGTGTTGCGACGTGGCTGACCCGTCGACGTACCGTCCGCGGCCCGGTGAGATCCCGACCGACCCCGGCGTCTACCGGTTCCGCGACAAGGACGGGCGGGTCATCTACGTCGGCAAGGCCAAGAGCCTGCGGCAGCGACTGTCCTCCTACTTCCAGGACGTCTCGGCGCTCCACCACCGCACGGCCACGATGGTGCGCACCGGTGCCAGCGTCGAGTGGACCGTGGTCACCACCGAGGTCGAGGCCCTCCAGCTCGAGTACGCCTGGATCAAGGAGTTCGACCCACGCTTCAACGTCAGGTACCGCGACGACAAGTCCTACCCCTACCTGGCGGTGACGCTCGGCGAGGAGTTCCCGCGGGCGCAGGTCATGCGCGGCGCCAAGCGCAAGGGCACCCGATACTTCGGCCCCTACGCCCACGCCTGGGCGATCCGCGAGACGCTCGACCTCGCCCTGCGCGTGTTCCCCGTGCGCACCTGCTCGAGCGGGGTCTTCACACGGGCCGGCCAGGTCGGCAGGCCGTGCCTGCTCGGCTACATCGACAAGTGCAGCGCCCCGTGCGTCGGCCGGGTCGACGCCGCCCGGCACCGCGAGATCGCCGAGGACTTCTGCGACTTCATGGCGGGCGAGACCGGGCGCTTCATGACGCGCCTCACCCGTGAGATGAAGCAGGCCGCGGGCGAGCTCGACTTCGAGCGCGCCGCCCGCCTGCGCGACGACATCGGGGCCCTCGAGCGGGTGCTCGAGAAGTCGGCCGTCGTGCTGCCCGACGCCACCGACGCCGACGTCTTCGCCCTCGCCGAGGACGAGCTCGAGGTGGCGTTCCAGCTGTTCCACGTGCGTGGCGGCCGGGTGCGCGGTCAGCGCGGCTGGGTGGCCGAGCGCGACGCCGAGACCACCCCCGAGGTGGTCGAGCACCTGCTCCAGCAGGTCTACGGCAGCGAGGCCGGCGACGCCGTGCCCCGCGAGGTGCTCGTCCCGGTGCTGCCCGACGACGCCGAGGCCCTCGCGCTGTGGCTCGGGGCGCTGCGCGGCAGCCGGGTCGACCTGCGCGTCCCGCAGCGCGGCGACAAGCGCACCCTGATGGAGACGGTCGCCCGCAACGCCAGCCAGAGCCTGGCCCGGCACAAGGTGGCGCGGGCCGGCGACCTCACCACCCGCAGCCAGGCCCTCCAACAGCTCCAGGACGCCCTCGAGCTCGACGAGGCCCCGCTGCGCATCGAGTGCTTCGACATCAGCCACGTGCAGGGCACCCAGGTCGTGGGGTCGATGGTCGTCTTCGAGGACGGCCTGCCGCGCAAGTCCGAGTACCGGCGGTTCATCGTGCGCGGTGACGAGACCGGGGCCACCGACGACACCGCGGCGATGCACGAGGTGCTCACCCGACGCTTCCGGCGTGGCCAGCGCGAGGAGGCCCTGGAGGCCGAGCTGGAGGGTGCGGATGCCGACGGGCCTGCTCCCGAGGTCGGGTCGCGTCCCGCCCGGTTCGCCTACCGCCCCAACCTCGTCGTCGTCGACGGCGGCCTGCCGCAGGTCAACGCCGCCGCACGGGCGCTCGAGGACGTCGGGGTCGTCGACGTCGCGGTCGTGGGCCTCGCCAAGCGGCTCGAGGAGGTCTGGGTGCCGGGGGAGGAGTTCCCCGTCGTCCTGCCCCGCACCAGCGAGGGGCTCTACCTGCTGCAGCGGCTGCGCGACGAGGCGCACCGGTTCGCCATCACCTTCCACCGGCAACGCCGGTCGAAGGCGATGACGACCAGCCGGCTCGACGGCATCCCGGGCCTGGGGGAGAAGCGGCGCAAGGCGCTGCTCAAGGCGTTCGGGTCGGTCAAGCGGATCGGTGCCGCGTCGGTCGAGGAGCTCGCGGCCGTGCCGGGCATTGGGCCTGCGCTGGCAGCGGTGGTTGCGGCAGAGTTGGGCTCGACCGCCGACGCCATGCCAGCGGTCAACCTCGCCACCGGCGAGGTCGTCGACGACGAAGGGGTGGGCCGTGCCGATGGATCGGGCAGTGGCTGACGACGGGCCCGGGGGCGGCGGCCTGCCACCGGTGCCGCGGTCCACCGACTTCGTCATCGTCACCGGCATGAGCGGCGCCGGGCGGTCGACGGCCGCCAACGTCATCGAGGACCGGGGCTGGTACGTCGTCGACAACCTTCCGCCGCAGCTGCTCTCGCCGATGGCCGAGCTCGCGGGGCAGGTGCGCGACACCGGGGTCAGCGACCTGCGCATCGCCGCCGTCGTCGACGTGCGGGCACGCGCGTTCCACTCCGAGCTGCAGGCCGGGCTGGCCGCCCTGCGCGACGCCGGCTGGCACCCGCACCTGATCTTCCTCGACGCCACCGACGAGGCGTTGGTCCGCCGGTTCGAGAGCGTGCGGCGGCCGCATCCGCTGCAGAACGACGGCCGGCTGCTCGACGGCATCCAGGCCGAGCGCGAGATGCTGCGCGACCTTCGCGCGGAGGCCCAGGTGGTCATCGACACCTCCGGGCTCAACGTCCACCAGCTCGGGCGCAAGCTCACCCCGCTGCTCGGTGGTGACGACGGTCCGAGCGTGCGCCTGGCGCTGATGTCGTTCGGCTTCAAGTACGGCGTCCCCCTCGACGCCGACTTCGTCTTCGACATGCGCTTCCTGCCCAACCCGTTCTGGGTGCCCGAGCTCAAGGCGCTCACCGGCGCCGACGCCCCGGTGAGCGACTGGGTCATGAGCCAGGCGGGGGCCACCGAGTTCCTCGACCGGGTCGTCGCGCTCATGGAGCCGGTCACCGACGGCTACCTGCGCGAGGGCCGGCGCTACGCGACCATCGCGATCGGCTGCACCGGTGGCAAGCACCGCTCGGTGGCGATGACCCAGGCGGTCGCCGCCCGGCTCACCACCGACCGGGTGGCCACCTTCGTCGTGCACCGCGACCTGGGGCGAGAGTGACCGGGCCGGTCGTCGCCGCACTCGGGGGCGGCCACGGCCTGGCTGCCACGCTGACCGCCCTGCGCTACGTCACCGACGAGATCACCGGCATCGTCACGGTCGCCGACGACGGCGGCTCGTCGGGCCGGCTGCGCGACGAGTTCGGCGTGCTGCCGCCGGGCGACCTGCGGATGGCCCTGGCCGCCCTGTGCAGCGAGAGCGAGTGGGGCCAGACGTGGCGCGACGTGCTGCAGCACCGGTTCGCCGGCGACGGCCCGCTCGGCGGGCACGCCCTCGGCAACCTGCTGATCGTCGCCCTCTGGGAGCTGCACGACGACCCCGTGGCCGGGCTCGACCTCGTCGCCCGCCTGCTCCAGGCCCAGGGCCGGGTGCTGCCGATGGCCGCCGTGCCGCTCACCATCGAGGCCGACGTCACCGGGCTCGACCCCACCGACCCGGATGCCGTGCGCACCGTCAGCGGGCAGGCCCAGGTCGCGGTGACGCCCGGCTCGGTCGGGGCGGTGCGCCTGGTGCCGGCCGACCCGCCCGCCTACCCGGAGTCGGTGGCCGCCATCCGCAGCGCCGACTGGGTGGTGCTCGGACCCGGCTCGTGGTTCACCTCGGTGATGACCCACCTGCTCGTCCCCGAGGTGCGCGAGGCGCTCGAGGTCACCCGGGCCCGACGGCTGTTGGTGCTCAACCTCGACCCGGGCACCGGCGAGACCGCGGGCTTCAGCGCCGGTCGGCACCTCGAGACCTTCGTCACCCTGGCGCCCAACCTCCGCCTCGACGCGGTGCTCGCCGACCCGGCGGTCGTCGACGACGAGCCGGCCCTGGCGCAGCAGTGCGCCCGGCTCGGAGCCTCGCTGCTCGTCACCCCCGTCGGGCACCGTGACCGACCCGGCGAGCACGACCCGCTGCGCTTCGCCGCCGCACTCCGGGACATTCTGGCCACCCCGAGACCGGTCCGCTGACGCGTGGCAGGATGACCGCCATGGCGATGACGGCAAAGGTGAAGGACGAGCTGAGCAGGCACGTGGTGACCAAGCCGTGCTGCCGCAAGTCCGAGGTCGCCGCGACCCTGAGGTTCGCCGGGGGACTGCACATCATCGGGGGGCGCATCGTCGTCGAGGCCGAGCTCGACACGGCCAACGCCGCGCGCCGGCTCCGTCGCGAGCTCTCCGAGGTCTACGGCCACACCCCCGAGGTGCTCGTGCTCGCGGCCGGTGGGCTGCGCAAGGGCAGCCGCTACGTCGTGCGGGTGGTGCAGGACGGCGAGTCGCTGGCTCGCCAGACCGGTCTGATCGACAGTCGTGGCCGACCCGTGCGCGGGCTCCCGCCCAAGGTGGTCAGCGGGTCGGTCTGCGACGCCGAGGCCGCGTGGCGTGGTGCCTTCCTGGCCCACGGCTCGCTCACCGAGCCGGGCCGGTCGTCGGCCCTCGAGGTGACCTGCCCCGGCCCCGAGGCGGCGCTGGCCCTGGTCGGGGCTGCCCGCCGGATGGGCATCTCCGCCAAGGCCCGCGAGGTGCGCGGGGTCGACCGGGTCGTCATCCGCGACGGCGACGCCATCGGTGCGATGCTGACCCGGCTCGGCGCCCACGACGCCGTGCTCGCCTGGGAGGAGCGCCGCATCCGCCGCGAGGTCCGGGCCACCGCCAACCGGCTCGCCAACTTCGACGACGCCAACCTGCGCCGGTCCGCCCGCGCGGCCGTGGCCGCCGGTGCCCGGGTCGAGCGCGCGCTCGAGATCCTCGGCGACGACATCCCCGACCACCTGCGCGAGGCCGGCGAGCTGCGCCTGCAGCACAAGCAGGCCTCGCTCGAGGAGCTCGGCCAGCTGGCCCAGCCGCCGATGACCAAGGACGCCGTCGCGGGTCGCATCCGCCGCCTGCTGGCGATGGCCGACAAGCGGGCGTCCGACGACGGCATCCCCAACACCGAGGCCGTGCTCACCCCCGACATGCTCGACAGCTGACCGCCCCCGAGCGGCCCTGCGGATCCCGCACCGCTGAGCGTGCGGAAGCGGTTACTCGCCCGTACCTCGGACGGTGTCAGGCGCCGTGATCGCGAGGTCTAGGGTGGAGACAACCCCAAGGTGCCGTGACCCTGCGGCACGCCCCGCACCACATGGAAGGCAGCTCACACCGTGACCGTTCGCGTAGGAATCAACGGCTTCGGCCGCATCGGCCGCAACTTCTTCCGGGCCGTCCAGGCGTCCGGTGCCGACGTGCAGATCGTCGCCGCCAACGACCTCATGGACAACAAGACCATCGCGCACCTGCTGAAGTACGACTCGGTGCTCGGCGTGCTCGCCGACGACGTGTCCTTCACCGACGACTCGATCACCGTCGGCGACCAGACCATCAAGATCTTCGCCGAGCGCAACCCGGCCGACATCGCCTGGGGCGACGTGGGCGCCGACGTCGTCATCGAGTCGACCGGCTTCTTCACCGACGCCACCAAGGCGCACGCCCACATCGACGGTGGCGCCAAGAAGGTCATCATCTCGGCCCCGGCCTCCAACGAGGACGGCACCTTCGTCATGGGTGTCAACCACGAGGACTACGACCCGGCCACCCAGCACGTCATCTCCAACGCGTCGTGCACCACGAACTGCCTCGCCCCGATGGCCAAGCCGCTGTCCGACGAGCTCGGCATCGTCAAGGGCCTGATGACCACCATCCACGCCTACACCTCCGACCAGAACCTGCTCGACGGCCCGCACCGCGACCTGCGTCGCGCCCGCGCCGCCGCCCTGTCGATCATCCCGACGAGCACCGGTGCCGCGAAGGCCATCGGCCTGGTCATGCCCGAGCTCAAGGGCAAGCTCGACGGCTACGCCCTGCGCGTGCCCGTGCCGACCGGCTCCGCCACCGACCTCACCTTCGAGGCCGGCCGCGAGACCACGGTCGACGAGGTCAACGCCATCGTCAAGGCTGCCGCCGAGGGCCCGCTCAAGGGCTTCCTGAAGTACACCGAGGACCCGATCGTGTCGGCCGACATCGTCACCGACCCGAGCTCGTGCATCTTCGACGCCGGCCTCACCAAGGTCATCGGCAACCAGGTCAAGGTCGTCGGCTGGTACGACAACGAGTGGGGCTACTCCAACCGCCTCGTCGACCTCGTCGTGCTCGTCGGCAAGAGCCTCTAGAGCGACCGGGACCGACCCGACCATGGGGAACATCGCCTCCCTGGGCGACCTGCGCGGCAAGCGCGTGCTCGTCCGCTCCGACCTCAACGTGCCGCTCGACGGCACGACGATCACGGACGACGGCCGCATCCGGGCCTCGGTCCCGACCATCTCGAGCCTCGCCGAGGCGGGCGCACGCGTCATCGTGTGCGCCCACCTCGGCCGGCCCAAGGGCGCTCCCGAGGAGCGCTACTCGCTGGCCCCGGTCGTGCCACGGCTCTCCGAGCTGCTCGGCCGCCCGGTCACCTTCGCCGCCGACACGGTCGGTGAGAGCGCGCAGGCCGCGGTCGCGGGCATGTCCGACGGCGACGTCGTGCTGCTCGAGAACCTTCGCTTCAACCCCGGGGAGACCGCCAAGACCGACGACGAGCGCGCCGGGTTCGCCGACGCCCTCGCCGGCCTGGCCGACGCCTACGTCTCCGACGGCTTCGGGGTCGTGCACCGCAAGCAGGCCTCGGTCTACGACGTCGCCACCCGGCTGCCCGCCGCGATGGGGGGCCTGGTGCACACCGAGGTCGACGTGCTCAAGCGCCTCACCGAGGACCCCGAGCGCCCGTACGCCGTGGTGCTCGGCGGTGCGAAGGTCGCCGACAAGCTGGCCGTCATCGACAACCTGATGTCGACCGCCGACCGCCTCCTCATCGGCGGGGGCATGCTCTTCACCTTCCTCGCGGCCCAGGGACACGAGATCGGCAGGAGCCTGTTCGACGCCGACAGCGTCGAGGCGTGCAAGGGCTACCTGAAGCGGGCCGAGGAGAGCGGCGTCGAGATCGTGCTGCCGGTCGACGTCGTCTGCGGTCGCGAGTTCGCCGCCGACACCGAGACCGTCACGGTCGCGGCCGACGCGATCCCGGCCGACATGATCGGGCTCGACATCGGGCCGAAGTCCGCCGAGCTCTACGCCGAGAAGGTCGCCGACACCCGCACCGTGTTCTGGAACGGCCCGATGGGTGCCTTCGAGATGGCGCCCTTCGCAGCGGGAACCCGCCGCCTGGCCGAGGCCCTCGTCGAGGTCACCGCGAAGGGTGCGCTGACCGTCGTCGGCGGCGGCGACTCCGCCGCGGCCGTGCGCCAGCTCGGCTTCACCGACGACCAGTTCGGCCACATCTCCACCGGCGGCGGCGCCTCGCTCGAGTACCTCGAGGGCAAGGAACTACCCGGCATCGCCATCCTGTCCTGATCTCCCGCCCGACCGTTCACCCAAGGAGCACCCCATGGCCGCCGGCCGCACCCCCCTTCTGGCGGGGAACTGGAAGATGAACCTGGACCACCTCCAGGCCACCCACCTCGTGCAGAAGCTCGACTGGACCCTGAAGGACGGCAAGCACGACTTCGGCGCCGTCGAGGTCGCGGTGCTGCCGCCGTTCACCGACATCCGCAGCGTCCAGACGCTCATCGACGGTGACCGGCTCGAGCTCAAGCACGGCGCCCAGGACCTCTCCGTGCACGATGCAGGTGCCTACACCGGTGAGATCAGCGGGGCCTTCCTCGCCAAGCTCGGCTGTGCCTACGTCACCGTGGGGCACAGCGAGCGCCGTGAGTACCACCACGAGGGCGACGAGGTCGTCAACGCCAAGGTGCAGGCCGCCTTCCGGCACGGCGTCACGCCGATCTTCTGCTGCGGTGAGGGCCTCGAGGTGCGCCAGGCCGGCACCCACGTCGAGCACGTGCTCGCCCAGGTCGAGGCCGGGCTCAAGGACGTGCCCGTCGAGCAGGCCAGGAGCGTCGTCGTCGCCTACGAGCCGATCTGGGCGATCGGCACCGGTGAGGTCGCGACGCCCGAGGACGCCCAGGAGGTCTGCGCGGCGATCCGTACCAAGCTCGCCGAGCTCTACAGCGGCGACGTGGCCGACGGCATCCGGGTGCTCTACGGCGGCTCGGTGAAGTCCGGCAACGTCGCGGCGATCATGGCCAAGGAGGACGTCGACGGCGCCCTCGTCGGCGGGGCGTCGATCGACCCCGTCGAGTTCGCCGCGATCTGCCGGTTCCGTGACCACCTGCAGACGTCCTGACCGCTGCTCGACCCCGGGCTGACCTCGCTCGGGCACCCGAACGCTTATGCTTGACCGGTTGCCCCCGACCCCGCACGAAGGATTGCTCGTGGAAGCGGTAAAAATCGGCCTCCAGGTCCTCCTGGTCATCACCGGCCTGTTCCTGACCCTGCTCATCCTGCTGCACAAGGGCAAGGGCGGCGGCCTGTCCGACATGTTCGGTGGTGGCATGTCCAGCTCGCTGGGTGGCAGCTCGGTGGCCGAGCGCAACCTCGACCGGATCACCGTCGGGGTGGCGCTGGTGTGGTTCACCGTCGTCGTCGGCCTCGGCGTCCTCGCTCGTTTCGCCTGACAGGTAGGTAGACATGGCTGGTGGTAACGCGATCCGTGGCTCGCGCGTCGGTGCGGGCCCGATGGGCGAGGCCGAGCGGGGCGAGGTGGCCCCGCGGGTGCACATCTCGTTCTGGTGCTCCAACGGGCACGAGACGCGACCGAGCTTCTCCGAGGAGCCCGGTCTCGCGATCCCCGAGCAGTGGGACTGCCCACGGTGCGGCCTTCCGGCCGGGCGCGACAAGGAGAACCCCCCGGCGGCGCCGAGGGTCGAGCCCTACAAGACCCACCTCGCCTACGTGAAGGAGCGCCGCTCCGACGAGGACGGCGAAGCCATCCTCGACGAGGCGCTGCAGACGCTGCGCGACCGCGGCCTCATCCAGTAGCCCTCAGGTGCGGCCGACGTCGACGAGGTGGCCGACGACGCCGCTGACCCAGCCGCGCTCGCGTCCCATCCAGCGCACGGCCACGAGCATCCGGGTCACCACCGGCACGCCCCGCCGGGGTGGCTCGACCGCGAGGTCGGTGCCGAACGGGTCGGTCGCGACCACCCAGCGGTAGCCACCGGCCACCACGAGGTGGTCACCGACGGCGGTGCCGAGCAGCTCGACCACTGACGCGGAGTCGTGGTCGTCGTCGTGCGCGTCGAGGGCCCGGTCGTAGGCCGCCGCGATGCTCTCGAGGTCAGCGGGGTCGATGCCGTGTCCGGCATAGCCTTCCCGCACGGCGGCCAGGGCCGCCTCCTCGTCGGCGGTGAGCCGGCGGATGCCGACCTCCTCCACCGGTTCGACGCCCGCGGTCTCGTCGCCGGTCGAGCCGCTGACGGCGTCCGGGTCGTCGTCGGGCCCCTTCGGGTCGTCGTCGCGGCCGAGCAGCCGGTCGAACAGACCCATGGTGCTCAGCGCTCCAGGTCCGCGGCCGCTTCGGCGTCGACCAGCCACAGGGTGCGCTCGACTCCGTGCACGTGCGCGGCGGGGGTGGTCTCGAAGGGTGCGCCGGAGACCCCGCGCAGCACGGCATCGGCCTTGTCGGCACCGCTCACCAGGAACCACACCTCGCGGGAGCGCTCGAGGCACTCGCGGGTGAGCGACACCCGCGTCGGCGGCGGCTTGGGGGAGTCGTGGACCGCCACGGCCGGGGAGCCCTCACTGAGCGCGGCCGGGTGGTGGGGGAACAGCGAGGCGACGTGGCCGTCGGGGCCGACCCCGAGCACCATGACGTCGAACAGGCCGCTGCCGGCCCGGTGCAGGTCCTCGCCGTAGAGCCGTGCGCTCTCCTCGGCCGAGTCGCTGGTGTCGGGGCCGGCCACCCGGTGCACGTTGGCCGGGTCGAGGCCCAGGGAGGCCAGGCCCGCCGCGTCGTTCTGGGTGTCGTTGCGGTCGGCGTCACCGGCGGGCAGCCACCGCTCGTCGCCCCACCACACGTGCACCTGCGACCAGTCGACGGCGTCGCGTGCCGGCACCCGGCCCAGCGAGGAGATGATGTGCGAGCCCATCGACCCACCGGTCATCGAGACGTGGGCGACCCCGCGCGCCGACTGCGCGTCGACCAGGGCCACGACGAGACGCGCCGCGGCGGCGTCGGCCAGCGCCTGCCGGCCGCGGTGGACGACGACGATGGCGGTCGGCCCGCTCACGAGCGGCGGTCCTTGACCTCGACGAGCTGCCTGACCGCGGCCTTCTTCACCGCGGCCGGGTCGTCGGCCCGGCCGGGCATCGGCTGCGCCTCGACCATCTTGCTGCTGCCGCTGGCCCGAGCCGCACGACGCAGCCGGGCCGCGGTGCGCTCGGCCTCCGCGACCGACGGGGCCTTGCCGGCCCGGATCGCCTCGGTGGCCGTCTGGCGCGAGACGGTGCACTTGCGCAGACCGGTCACGAGCGCGTCCTCGTAGACCTCGTCGGGATCGAGGCGGCGCAGCTCGTCGGCGAGGCACTCGGCGTCGCCGCGGTGCGCCAGTGCCAGGGTGCGCACCGGCTGACCGGGCTGGGACAGTGTGGCGGTGTTGCCGTCGAGGGGGCGCACCAGGTCGACGGTGCCGCTGGCCCGCTCCAGCCGCACCGAGATGATGCCGCTGCGGTTGCGGGCGCGGGCGATGGACACCGGGCAGCGCAGCCGCACGGCGAGCCATCCGGCCAGCAGGTCGCCCGAGGGGGAGTCGGTGGCCGCGACGACGGTCACGTGCGTCACCGGCTCGTAGGGCGGCTGGTCGAGCGCGGCCGCGAGCAGGCCCCGCCACAGCGTGATCCGGGACCAGGCGAGGTCGGAGTCGCCGTCGACGTAGCCCTCGGCCAGGCGGCGGAGCACGGTGCGGGGCGCCTGGCTCGACTGAGCCGCGTCGGTCACCCGGCGCTGGGCCATCGCGCCGATCGGGTCGGCCGAGGGCTTGCCCGGACCGTTCGTGGGCCACCACGCCACGATGGGGGAGTCGGCGAGCAGCAGCGGGGTGACGACGGAGCGGCCGTGGGCGGCGAGGCGACCGTAGAGGCGCAGGACGACGACCTCCGACGCGCCGGCGTCGCCGCCGAGCCGGATCTGGGCGTCGAGCCGGGCGATCCCGCGCCTGTTGCCGGCGACCACGACGATGATCCGGCACGGGTGCTGCCGGCTCGCCCGGTTCGCCGTGTCGATCGCGGAGTCGGCGTCCGACTCGTCGACGACCACGAGCAGGGTGAGCACCCGTGACAGGGCCATCGAGCCGGTGTCGGCGCGCAGCCGGACCAGCTTCTTGGCGACGTCGGCGGTCGTGGTGCTGGGCAGGTCGACGATCACGGTAGCCTCCACTCGCGTCCGTCGCGCCGCATCATCTCGTCGGCGCTGTCGGGCCCCCAGCCGCCCGACGTGTACTGGTCGGGTTTCCTGCCCTTCTTGTCCCAGAACCGCTCGATCGGGTCGAGGATCTGCCAGGACAGCTCGACCTCCTCGTGCCGCGGGAACAGGGGCGGCTCCCCGAGCAGCACGTCGAGGATGAGCCGTTCGTAGGCCTCGGGGGAGCTCTCGGTGAACGCGCGACCGTAGCCGAAGTCCATCGTGACGTCGCGGACCTCCATCTGCGCGCCGGGCACCTTGGCGCCGAACCGCAGGGTGACGCCCTCGTCGGGCTGCACCCGGATGACGACGGCGTTCTGGCCGAGCTCCTCGGTGGCGGTGTTCGAGAACGGCAGGTGCGGAGCCTTCTTGAACACCACCGCGATCTCGGTGACCCGCTTGCCGAGCCGCTTGCCGGTGCGCAGGTAGAACGGGACCCCCGCCCAGCGACGGGTGTCGACGTCGAGGCGCACCGCCGCATAGGTCTCGGTGCGCGACCCGGGGGCGACGCCGTCCTCCTCGAGGTAGCCGGCCACTTCCTCGCCACCCTGCCAGCCGGCGGCGTACTGGCCGCGCGACGTACCTGACGCGAGGTCGGCGGGCAGCCGCACGGCCGAGAGCACCTTCTCCTTCTCGAACCGCAGGCCCGGGGCGTCGAACGAGACCGGTTCCTCCATGGCGGTGAGTGCCATGAGCTGCAGGAGGTGGTTCTGGATGACGTCGCGCGCGGCACCGATGCCGTCGTAGTAGCCGGCCCGCCCGCCGATGCCGATGTCCTCGGCCATGGTGATCTGCACGTGGTCGACGTAGTTGGCGTTCCAGACCGGCTCGAACATCTGGTTGGCGAAGCGCAGGGCCAGCAGGTTCTGCACCGTCTCCTTGCCCAGGTAGTGGTCGATCCGGAAGACGGAGTCGGCGGGGAAGACGTTCTCGACGATGGCGTTGAGCTCACGGGCCGACTTCAGGTCGTGGCCGAACGGCTTCTCGATGACGACCCGGCGCCACGACCCCGGTTGCGGGGTGGAGAGCCCGGACCGTTCGAGCTGCTGGCAGACCGTGGCGAACGACGACGGAGGGATCGACAGGTAGAAGGCGTGGTTGCCACCCGTACCCCGCTGCTCGTCGAGCTCGGCGACCACCTGGGCGAGCAGGTCGAAGGAGGAGTCGTCGTCGAACGTCCCCGGCACGAACCGGATGCCCTCCGCGAGCGAGCGCCAGACCTCCTCGCGGAACGGCGTGCGGGCCCGCTCACGCACCGACTCGTAGACGATCTTGCCGAAGTCCTCCTCGGCCCAGTCGCGCCGGGCGAAGCCGATCAGCGAGAAGCCCGGCGGCAGCAGACCGCGGTTGGCGAGGTCGTAGATGGCCGGCATCAGCTTCTTGCGGGCGAGGTCGCCGGTGACGCCGAAGAGCACCAGCGAGCACGGGCCGGCGATGCGGGGGAGTCGCTTGTCGCGGGGGTCGCGCAGCGGGTTCGTCCCCGCTGCGACGCGCGCCGGGCTCACTCGCGGCCTCGCCCGAGCGCCGCGCGGACCTGGGCCAGCCCCGCGTCGTGCTCGGTGAGGTGCAGGCGCAGCACGGGTCGGTCGTGGTCGGCGAGCACCGTGGCGTCGCCGCCGGCCTGCGCGGCGATGAACTGGCCGAAGGTGAAGTCGCGGCCCGGCACCGCGAGGTCCTGAGCGGGGGTCGTGGTGACCTGGACGTAGACGCCGGTGGCCGGGCCACCCTTGTGGTACTGGCCGGTGGAGTGCAGGAAGCGCGGTCCCCAGCCGAAGGTGGCGGGCCGGCCGGTGCGGTCGAAGAGGTCGCGCGCCACGTGCTCGAGGTCGGCGTCGGCCTCCCGGTCGAGGTAGGCCATCACGGCGACGTAGCCGCGGGAGCCGTCGAGCCGGGCCAGCAGCGCGTCGACGGCGGCGTCGACCGTGGCGGCGTCACCGAGCCAGTCCCCGCCGAGGGCGCGCACCTCGACGGCGCCGTCGGTGAAGGCCGGGTCGTCACCCGCGCCGATGCCGGCGTCGAGCAGCTCGCGGGCCGCCGACTTGGCGCTCTCGACGTCGGGCTGGTCGAACGGGTTGATGCCGAGCAGCCGACCGGCGACGGCCGTGGCCGCCTCCCAGAGCAGCAGCTGGGCGCCGAGCGGGCCGGCGACGGTGACCTCCGAGGCCGAGGCGGCCAGCCGCCGGGGTCGTCGGAGTCGTCGTCGGACGCGACCAGCCGCACCACGGTGCCGTCGTCGTAGAGGTGCGCCGGCTCGGTGCCGATCGCGACGACGGGCAGGATGCCCGTGCCGTCCTTGCCGGTCGACTCGGCGATCAGCTGCTCGGCCCAGGCACCGAACCCGACGTTCTCGGTGCCGGCGTCGACGAGCACGAGCTTGTCGCGCAGCGGCTCGGTGCCGGCCATCGCGGCACCGAGGCGCAGCGCCGGGTTGGCGTCGTCGTCGGCGGCGAGCAGGTCGGCGACCGCCTCGGCGTCGTCGAGCAGGGCCTCGATGTCGACGCCGGCGAGGCCGCTGGGCACCAGGCCGAAGGCGGTGAGAGCGGAGTAGCGGCCACCGACGTCGGGGTCGGCGTTGACGACCCGGAAGCCGGCGGCGCGGGCGTCGCCGTCGAGCGGGCTGCCGGGGTCGGTCACGACCACGATCCGGCTGGTGGGGTCGATGCCGGCATCGGTGAAGGCCTGCACGAACGCCCGGCGCTGGCTGTCGGTCTCGACGGTGGAGCCCGACTTGCTCGACACGACGACGACCGTGCGCTCGAGGTCGGTCAGGGCGCCGCGGACGACGTCGGGGTCGGAGGAGTCGAGCACCACGATGGGCACGCCGGCGGTGGCGCAGATCACCTCGGGGGCCAGCGACGACCCGCCCATGCCGCACAGCACGACGCGGTCGAAGCCGGTGGCAGCCAGCTCGTCTCGGAGCGCGGCGACCTCACCGACCAGGTGGCGCGAGCTGCGGGGCAGCCCGGTCCACGAAAGCCGCTTGGCCGACTCGGCCTCGGCCGCCTCACCCCACAGGGTGTGGTCCTTCGCGAAGAGCCGGCTCGCCACGCGGTCGGCGACCAGCACCGGCACCCGGGACGCGACGGCGTCCGCCGCCGCACCGGTCGCGGCGACGTCGAGAGTGCTCACGCCGTGGCCTTCTCGAGCTCGCTCGTCACGCCGCCGAGCAGCTCGCCCCAGGACTTCTCGAACTTGTCGACGCCCTCGCGCTCGAGCTGGGCGGTGACGTCGGCGTAGGAGATGCCCAGCCGCTCGAGGCTGTCGAGCACCTCGGCGGCCTCCGCGTAGTAGGGCGTGACGGTGTCGCCGGTGACCTCGCCGTGGTCGGCAGTGGCGTCGAGGGTCTTCTCGGGCATCGTGTTGACGGTGCCCGGCGCGACCAGCTCGGTGACGTACATGGTGTCGGGGTAGGCCGGGTCCTTCACGCCGGTCGACGCCCAGAGGGGGCGCTGCTCGTGGGCACCGGCATCCTTCAGGCTCTGCCAGCGCGGGGTCGAGAACACCTCCTCGTAGGCCTGGTACGCCAGCCGGGCGTTGGCGATGCCGGCCTTGCCGCGCAGCGCCTTCGCCTCGTCGGTGCCGAGCTCGTCGAGCCGCTTGTCGATCTCGCTGTCGACGCGGGAGACGAAGAACGAGGCGACCGAGTGCAGGCCGGACAGGTCGGCCTCGCCCTCGCGCGCCTTCTCGAGGCCGGCGAGGAACGCGTTCATGACGGCCCGGTAGCGGTCCAGCGCGAAGATCAGCGTGACGTTGACCGAGATGCCCGCGCCCATCACCTCGGTGATGGCCGGCAGGCCCTCGACCGTCGCAGGGATCTTGATGAGCACGTTCGGGCGGTCGACCGCGGCCGAGAGGGCCTTGGCCTCCTCGATGGTGCGCGGCCGTGTCGTGGGCGAGCCGCGGGTCGACCTCGATCGACACCCGGCCGTCCTGGCCGCCGGTGGCCTCGTAGACGGGGAGGAAGACGTCGCAGGCGTCGCGGACGTCCTGGGTCGTGAGGGCGAACACCGCCTCGTCGACGGTCTTCCCGGCGTCCGCGAGCTCGCGCACCTGGGTGTCGTAGGCGTGGCCCTCGGAGAGGGCGGCCTGGAAGATCGACGGGTTCGTGGTGACCCCGACGACCCCCTTGTCGTCGATGAGCTGCTGCAGGTTGCCCGACGTGAGGCGCTCCCGCGACAGGTCGTCGAGCCAGATCGAGACGCCGTTGGCGGCGAGGTCCTTCAGGGCGGTGCTGGTCATGGTGTGCTCACTTCCCGGCCTTGGCCGCACTCTTGCGGCTCGGCGCGTTCTTGGTGGCTACGTCGGTGCCGGTGTCCTTGCGGGCACGCGGCGCGGTGTCGTTCACGGCCGGGACCCCGTTGGCGTTGCGGACCGCGGTCAGGGAGGCCTTCGCGGCCTTGACGACCGCCTCGGGTGTGAAACCGAACTCGCGGAACAGGGTTGCGGCATCCGCCGAGGCACCGAAGTGCTCGATGCTGATGCAGCGACCGGAGTCACCGACCAGGTCGTGCCATCCCATCGACACTCCCGCCTCGACGCTGACGCGCGCGCGGACCGATGGCGGCAGGACCTTGTTCTGGTAGGAGCGCGGCTGCTCCTCGAACCATTCCCGGCACGGCATCGAGACCACGCGGGTGCCCACGCCGGACTTCTCGAGGCGGCTGCGGGCCTCGAGCGCGAGCGACACCTCGGAGCCGGTGGCGATGATGACGACGTCGGGCTCACCCGAGGCCGCGTCGACGAGCACGTAGGCCCCCTTGGCGACACCGGTGGCCCTGGCGTGCTCGGTGCGGTCGACGGTGGGCAGCGGCTGGCGGGACAGGGCCAGGCCGGCCGGGGTGCCCCGGCGCAGGATCTCGGCCCACGCCTGCGCGGTCTCGTTGGCATCGGCCGGGCGCACGACGGCCAGACCGGGCATGGCGCGCAGCGCGGCGAGGTGCTCGATCGGCTGGTGGGTGGGCCCGTCCTCGCCGAGGCCGATCGAGTCGTGCGTCCACACGTAGGTGACCGGGATCTGCTGGATCGCCGCCAGGCGCACCGCGGGACGCATGTAGTCGGAGAACACGAGGAAGGTGCCGCCGTAGGGGCGGGTCAGCCCCTCGAGCGCGATGCCGTTGAGGATCATGCCCATGGCGTTCTCGCGGATACCGAAGTGCAGGGTGCGCCCGTAGGGGCCGCCCTTCCACTCGTGCGTCTGCTTGCCCTTGGGGATGAACGACGGCTCACCGGCCATCGTGGTGTTGTTGGACTCGGCGAGGTCGGCGGAGCCGCCCCACAGCTCGGGCAGCTCGCCGGCGAGGGCGCCGAGGACCTTGCCGGACGCCGCGCGGGTCGCGATCCCCTTGGGGTCGGCGGGGAAGACCGGCAGGGCCTTCTCGAACCCGTCGGGCAGCGCACCGTCGACGAGGCGGTCGAGCAGGGTGGCGCGCTCGGGCTGGGCCTTGCGCCACGCGGCGTACCGCTTGTTCCACGCCTGGTGGGCGGCCTTGCCGCGCTTCTTGACCTCGCGGGTGTGCGCGATCACCTTGCGGTCGACCTCGAAGGACTTCTTGGGGTCGAAGCCGAGCAGCTCCTTGGTGGCGGCGACCTCGTCGGCGCCCAGCGCCGAGCCGTGCGACTTGCCGGTGCCGCGCGCCGTGGGGGCGGGCCAGGCGATGACGGTGTGCAGCCGGACGAGCGTGGGCTTGGCGCGCGAGGTGCGGCTCTTCTCGAGTGCGGCGAGGAGGGTGTCGACGTCCTCGGTGTAGTCGGCGGTGCCCGCCGGGTCGGACGAGCGGCGCCAGTCGATGTCGACGACCTCCCACCCGTAGGCCTCGTAGCGCTTGGCGACGTCCTCGCTGAACGAGATGTCGGTGTCGTCCTCGATCGAGATCTGGTTCGCGTCGTAGACGACGGTGAGGTTGCCCAGCTCCTGGTGCCCCGCGAGCGAGGAGGCCTCGGAGGCAACGCCTTCCATGAGGTCACCATCGGACGCGAGCACCCACACGTGGTGGTCGAAGACGCTCTGCCCGGGCTTGGCGTCGGGGTCGAGCAGGCCGCGCTGGCGGCGCTGCGCCATGGCCATGCCGACGGCGGAGGCGAGCCCCGAGCCGAGCGGGCCCGTGGTGATCTCGACACCCTTGGTGTGGTGCACCTCGGGGTGACCCGGGGTCAGCGAGCCCCAGGTGCGCAGCGACTTGAGGTCGTTCAGCTCGAGGCCGTAGCCGCTGAGGTACAGCTGGATGTACTGGGTGAGCGAGGAGTGCCCGCACGACAGCACGAACCGGTCGCGGCCGAGCCAGGTCGGGTCGGACGGGTCGTGCGCCATGACGTTCTGGAAGAGCAGGTACGCCACCGGCGCCAGGCTCATCGCGGTGCCGGGGTGGCCGTTGCCGGTCTTCTGCACGGCGTCGGCTGCCAGCACTCGCACGGTGTCGACCGCTCGGACGTCGAGGTCGGTCCACTTCGCCTTCCGGGCGGTCGGACGGGAGATGTCCGGACTGCGTCCCTGGGTCGGCGTGGCGCTGCGGCTGCTTGTCTTCGTGCTCACTGGGGCCTCTCTCGCGGGTCGTGCACACGTGGGGACGGGTCCGCCGTCCACCCTAGTGTCTGGACTACCCCGTGGTTGGGGTCGGCCAACCTGCGACAAGGCTAGAATCGCCGGGCACCCTCCCGGCCGACCCGAAGGACGACGTGGCCACCACCCCGATGACGACCGACACCCCGTCGGCCCCGCGCATCGAGCGACGCCGCACGATGGCGAACTACCTCGCCATCACCAAGCCGCGGATCATCGAGCTGCTGCTCGTCACGACCGTGCCGGTGATGTTCCTGGCCGAGGGCGGAGTGCCCTCTCTCTGGCTGGTGCTCGCGACCCTCGTCGGCGGGACGCTGAGCGCGGGGGCGGCCAACACCTTCAACTCGGTCTACGACCGCGACATCGACCGGCTGATGCACCGCACGAGCAACCGGCCGATGGCCACGGGCCAGATCACGCCGCGCAACGCTCTCGTCTTCGCGGGTGTGCTCACCGTCGTCTCGACCGTGTGGTTCGCACTCGTCGTCAACGTGCTGTCGGCCGCCCTGTCCGTCGCCGCGATCCTGCTCTACGCGGTCGGCTACACGGTGCTGCTCAAGCGGCGCACGTCGCAGAACATCGTCTGGGGCGGCGTGGCCGGCTGCATGCCCACGCTGATCGGCTGGTCTGCGGTCACCGGCACCGTGCAGTGGCCGGCCGTCATCCTCTTCCTCCTCATCTTCTTCTGGACGCCCCCGCACTACTGGCCGCTGTCGATGGCCTTCCGCGACGACTACTCCGCCGCCGGGGTGCCGATGCTGCCCGTCGAGCAGGGCCCGGTCACGGTCGGCCGGCAGATCGTCCTGTACTCGTGGGTCATGGTGGCGACCTCGCTCGTGCTCGTGCCCGTGGCGTCGATGGGCTGGGTCTACGCCCTCACCGCGGTCCTGGCCGGCGGGCTCTTCCTGCTCGAGGCGCACCGGCTGCTGCGGGCCGCGAAGGGCGGTGCCGTCGGCCCGGCGCTGAAGCCGATGCGACTGTTCCACTACTCGATCACCTACGTGACGGTCGTGTTCCTCGCGGTGGCGGTCGACCCGCTGCTCCACGTCGCCATCGGCTGAGTCGGCAGCTCCCTCATCCGGCCGTAGGGTCCGAACACCGGGCTGACCGCCGCGACCAGGTGGATGGCGGCCATCACCGCGATGGTCTCGCGCACCCCGAGGTGAACCCCGAGCCACCCGGCGGCGAGCCCGGCCAGCGGGACGGTGCCGAAGTTGACCAGGGCCGACGCCGACAGGGTGCGGGCGAGGAGCTGCGGCGGGGTGTAGTGCATCCGGAAGGTGCCTCGGATGACGTTGGCGCCCACCACTCCCAGGCCGACGAGGGCCAGGCCGAGCGGCACGAGCACGACGCGCACCCCCGGCCCGGCCAGGGCGATGAGCAGTGCGGGCGGGCCGGACAGCACCTGGAGCACCACCATGGCCCGGGCGTCGCCGAGCCACGCCGTGGCCCGCTTGGCCACGCTCGCCCCGACCAGCCCGCCGACGCTGCCGGCCGACATCACGATGCCGACGCCGCGCGGGTCGAGGTGCAGGTCGCGCACGAGGTAGAGGACGAGCAGGGCGGCATACCCGGTGAGGGCGAAGTTCGACACACCGCCCTGCAGCGTGAAGAAGCGCAGGAAGCGGTCGTGGGCGACCACCCGGATGCCGGTGGCGACCTCCGCGCGCAGCGGCTCGCGCCGCTCGGGAGGCGAGGCGGGCAGCATCCGGTCGCGGTCCATGAGGTGCAGGCACAGCGCCGAGACGAGGAAGGAGACCACGTCGACCACGACGGCGTAGGCGGCCGAGACCAGCGCCACGAGGGCACCGCCGAGGCCGGGACCGACGACCTGCATCGCCGACTCGGTGCCGACCAGCCGGGCGTTGGCGGTGGCGAGGTCGTCCGGGGCGACGAGCCGGGGGACGAGCGGGAGGTAGGCGGCCCGGAGGAAGACCGAGGCGGTGCCCACTCCGAGCGCGGCCACCACGAGGTGGGGGAGCGTGAGCAGGCCCATCGCCCACGCGACCGGCACCGAGCCGATCGACACGGCGGCGCCGAGGTCGGCGGCGATCATCACCCGGCGGGCGTCGGCGCGGTCCACCCAGGCCCCGGCGGGCAGCCCCACGACGAGCCACGGCAGCCACGCGGCCGCGGTGAGCACGCCCATCCAGGCCGCGCCCGCGTGGAACGCCGTGACGGCCACCAGGGGCACGACGACGGCGGTCGTCATCGAGCCGAGCACCGAGACGCCCTCGCCGAACCAGAGCAGCCGGAAGTTGCGGTTGCCGGCGACCGGGGGAGCGGCGAGAGCGCTGGGAGCGCTGGGAGCGCTGGCGGTGTCGTGGCTCACGGCTGGCTCGGGAAGGCGCGCGCGAACGCGAAGACCGGCTCGCGGTGCACGCCGTCGTCGGGCACGGTGCGGCTGCTCCAGCGGCCGAGCACCTCGAGCACCTCGTCGGTGAGCTGCGTGAGCTCGGCGGGGCTGAGCCTCATCCAGTGCTGCGTGGCGAAGGCGGCGTCGTCCCACTCGGGGTCGCTCGTGGCGTTGACCAGCCAGTCGCGAACGCGCTCCTGCTGACGCCGCAGGACGAGGGCCTCGGCCTCCTCGGCGGCCGTGACCGCTGCCTGGTCGACGAGGTCGCGACGGCTCCACCGGGTGCCCGCGCTCACCAGTCGCCACCAGCGCTCGCGCCGGTCGCGGGCCAGCTCGGGGGCCTCCTCGACCAGGCCGGCCTCGGCGAGCACCTTCAGGTGGTGGCTGGCGTTGCCGACGGCCTGGCCGGTGCGCGCCGCCACCATCGATGCCGTCGACGGACCGTCGACCTTGAGCGCGTCCATGATCCGCGAGCGGAACGGGTGGGCCAGCGCCGCCAGGGGCGCGGCGTCGCGCAGGGTGCGTACCTCGGGTCGGGTCATGCCCACCACGGTAAACCCACAAGACCTATTGCACAAGAACCCTTGTGCATATCCGCATCCACCAGGGGTGCGGACCGGGAATGAGGTACCTCAGAGCGTGCGGTGTGGTCCCGATATACGCAGGGCGCCCGATGTGCGGCCCCACCTCAGCCGACGAGCCTTGAGGACGTCGGGATCGACCGATCACCGACACGGAACCACCAAGGAGCACATCGTGAGCCTCTACACCGACACCAACGTGGTCCAGGCCGAGATCGACCGCCGCTTCGAGCTGGCCGGAGTCGACATCCACGACACCCACAACCACGACCGTCACCGCAACGACCTGCCGGCCCGTCCGCTCGGTGCGCACCCGCTGGCTGCCTTCGTCGCCCGCCTCGTCGGCGGCCCGGCGGCACCGTCCCGGAAGCGTTCGGGCCGGACCACGACGGTCGCCTCGGGCCTGCCGCGCCACCCGTGAGCACGCTCACGTCGGCGCCGGGTGCCATGATCGGGGCCGTGCCGCCCCGAACCACCACCGAGCTCGTCGGCCGCCAGGAGGAGGTCCACCGGCTCCTCGACGCCCTGGGCTGGGCCGACGGGGGCGGTGGGGCCGTCCTCCTCGGCGGCGACGCCGGCATCGGCAAGACCGCTCTCGTCGGTCACGTCGCCCGCCTGGGCGCCGACCGCCGCACCCTCGTCGGCCACTGCGTCGGCGAGGGCAGCACCAGCCTGCCCTACCTGCCGTTCGTCGAGATGTTCGCCGGGCTCGACGCCCGCGAGCGAGACCTCGTCGACGAGCTCGTGGCCGACCACCCCGGCCTGGTGCCCCTGGTGCCTCGAGTGGCCTCGGGAGCCCGCGGCGACGCCGTGCGCGCCGACCTCGTCGAGGCCGTCCACGGCGCCCTCGCCGACCTCGGCAGGCGTGGGCCGCTCCTGGTCGTCGTCGAGGACGTGCACTGGGCCGACGAGTCGACCCGCGAGCTGCTGACCCTGCTGTTCACCCGCGGGCTGCCCGACGGCGTCGCCCTGCTCGTCACCTACCGCAGCGACGACGTGCACCGCCGCCACCCGCTGGCGGGGGCGCTCGCCCTGTGGTCACGCCTGCCCGGGCTCACCCGCATCGACCTCGGGCCGCTGCCCGACCCGGACCTGCGCCGCATCGTGCGCCGCGCCGGCACCGGCCTGACCGACGACCTCGTCGAGCGGGTCGCCGAGCGCGCCGAGGGCAACGCCTTCTTCGCCGAGGAGCTCGCCGCCGCCGCCGGGGAGCGCGGTGGTGCCGATCCCGGCGACCTCGCCCGGCTCCTGCTCACCCGCGTCGACCGGCTCGACGACGCCGCCCAGGGGGTCGTGCGCGTCGCCGCGGTCATCGGCCGCCGGGTGCGGCACACCCTGCTCGAGCGGGTGGCCGGGGTCGACGCCGTCACGCTCGGCACCGCGCTGCGCGCCGCCGTCGAGCACCACGTGCTCGAGCCCTGGGGGGAGCGCGGCTACGAGTTCCGGCACGCCCTGCTCGCGGAGGCGGTCACCGACGACCTGCTGCCCGCCGAGCGGCTGCAGCTCCACCGGCTCTGCGTCGAGGCGCTGCGCGCCGACCCCACCCTCGGCAGCTCCGCCGACCTCGCCCGGCACGCCCTCGCCGCCGGCGACCGACAGGTCGCGCTCGACGCCTCGGTGATGGCCGGCGACGCCGCCCGCCGGATGGGTGGCCCGGCCGAGGCCCTGAGCCACTACGAGACCGCGCTGATGCTCGCCGACGCCGACCCGGCATCCGCCCACGACCTCACCCTGCGCGCGGCCGCAGCGGCGACCGGCAGCGGGCGCACCGCCCGTGGCATGGCGTTCCTGCGGGCCCGGCTCGACACCGACCTGCCCACCGACCACGAGCGCGCCGAGCTGATCTCGGCACTGGTGCTTGCCGCGCGGATGACCGAGGAGCGCGTGGACTCGTTGTCCCTCACCGAGCAGGGCCTCGCCCTGCTCGGCGACGACGCCCCGGTCGGACTGCGGGTGGGACTGCTGGCCCGCCGTGCCGAAGCGCTCATGGACGACGGCGCGTCCGCCGAGGCCTTGGCGGTCGCGGACGAGGCCATGGCCCTGGCCGTCGAGCACGAGCTCACCGTCGACCGCACCGACCTCGCGTCCGTGCTCGCCCGGCTCAGCGAGACAGCCGGCGACCCGGGCGAGTCGATCCGGCGGCTCGAGGGCGCCGTCGCCGCCTGGACCAGCGAACCCGACCTCGCCCTGCTGCGCGCGATGTACGTCCTCGCGTCGGTGCACTACCGGCAGGCCGACCATCCGGCGGCCCTGGCGGCCTTCGAGCGCACCGCCGCAGAGGCGCGGCGCGCCGGCCTGGAGTGGTCGGCCTACGGTCTCGACGCCCGTGCGATGGCGGTGACCACGGCGTACGAGATGGGGGAGTGGGACCACGCGCTCGAGGTCGCCGACCACACCGCAGACGTCGCCATCCCGACGTGGGCCGCGGCGAGCATCGACGCGTCGTCGGGGCTGGTGCTGGCCGGCCGTGGCCTGGCGTCGTCCGCCGAGCTCCTCTCCAGCACCCGCTCGTGGTGGGCGGAGGAGGGACGCATGGCCGTGCAGAGCGGCGTCGCGGCCCTCGACGTGCTCGGCCGCGACGGCGAGGTCGAGCGGATGCTCGACCTGCACACCCAGCTGGTCACCTTCCTGCGCGGGCTCTGGGGTGAGGGCCGAGTCGCCGCCGAGGTGCGGCTGGCCGCCGTCGTCATCGGGCACCTCGCCACCGCGCTGCGCACCGGGGCATCGGCTCGGCGCACCGAGCTGCTCGCCCACGCCGACCGGCTCCGCGCCGAGGCCGCGGTCGTCTTCGGCGCCGGGTCGCTGCTCCATCCCCCGTCGATCGAGGGCCGGGCCTGGGCCGCCCGGGTCGACGCCGAGCACGAGCGCGCCCGGTGGGCGGCCGGTGACGACGTCGCGGTCGAGGGCCTGGTGGCACGCTGGCGCGACGTCGTCGACCTCTTCGCCGAGCACGGCGACCCCTACGAGACGGCACGCTCACGGTGGAGGCTCGCCGAGGTGCTGCTCGCGGCGGGCGACCGGGGGGCCCCAGAGGTGCTCGGCGCCGCCCGCGACACCGCCCGCTCGCTGGGCGCAGTGCCCCTCGTCGAGGCCCTCGACCGGCTCGCCCCGCGCCGCCCGCGCGCCACGACGAACCTCACCGCCCGCGAGGCCGAGGTGCTCGCGCTGGTGGCCGAGGGGCGCTCCAACGGCGAGATCGGGCGTGCCCTGTTCATCAGCACCAAGACGGCCAGCGTGCACGTGTCCAACATCCTGGCCAAGCTCGGCGCGGCATCGCGGGGCGAGGCCGTGGCGGTGGCCCGCACCGCGGGCCTGCTCGACGACTGAGCGACGCTCAGCCGGCCGACACCGACCCGTTCACGGGTTCCGTTGCCGCCGTGCGGGTGCGCAGGGCGAGGATGCCGTGGGTCAGGCTGACCACGAGCAGGCTGGCACCGAGCATGTGCGCGACGACCAGCGCCTCGGGCAGGTCGGTGAAGTACTGCACGTAGCCGATCAACCCCTGCGCCAGGGCGACGGCCAGCACGACCAGCCAGGCCCGCGCCGGGCCGCGCACGTCGTCGACGGCGGTCAGCCGCGCCGCGAGCCAGGTGGCGACGACCAGGCCGAGGAAGAGCATGACGACGTCGGCGTGCAGCCACGAGACGGTGCGGGCGTCGAAACCGAGCCGGTTGGGCTCGTCGGCGTCGCCGGAGTGGGGACCGGAGCCGGTGACGACGGTGCCCAGCGCCAGCACGAGCGCCCCTGCGGCCACCGTGACCCAGGCCAGGCGGGCGGCGAGGGGAGCGACGAGGGGGCGGGGCGGGCCGGTCTCCTCGTGGCGGGCGAACCACAGGTAGGAGGACGCCGCCACCAGGGCCATCGAGAGCAGGAAGTGAGCGGCCACGGTCGCCGGGTTGAGGCCGAGCAGCACGGTGAGGCCGCCGAGCAGCGCCTGTGCGAAGACACCAGCGAGCACCACGAGGGCCGCGACCTTCATCGGCCGGCGCGGCGCCGCGAACCAGACGGCCAGCACCGAGGCGACCGCGAGAACGACGAGCACGCTGGTCAGCGTGCGGTTGCCGAACTCGATGTACTTGTGGAAGCCCTCGGCCTGCTCGACGGTGGGGGTCACCGAGCCGTCGACGCACTCGGGCCAGGTGGGGCAGCCCAGCCCGCTGCCGGTGACCCGCACGAGCCCACCCGTGACGACGATCCCGACCTCGGCCACCAGGTTGGCCATCAGGATGACGGACAGCCAGCGGGAGCCGTTACGGGCGGCCGGCGGGGCGTCCGGAGAGGTGGTGCTGGTGCTCGTCACGGGACAAGGCTACGGCCGCACGGGGCGGTGGTCGTGACCGGTCGGTCAGTCGCCCCAGCGGAAGAAGCGCCGGGCGAGCAGCGCCCCGAGCAGGCCCCACCCGACGAGGACCGCCCACTGCGCCCAGGGCCAGCCGCCGTCGACGAACGACATGCGCACGGCGTCGCCCAGCGCCCCCGAGGGCAGGAGCGCCGCGACGGTCCCGAGCGCCCCGGGCAGCCGGTCGGTGGGCACCAGCACGCCCAGCCCGAGCAGCAGCACCCAGAGCAGGTTGGCGACGGCCAGCACGGCCTCGGCCCGCAGGGTCCCCGCCAGCAGCAGGGCGAGCGCCACGAAGGCCGCGCTGCCGAGCAGCAGGCTGGCGAGCAACGGCAGGATGCCGCCGGCTTCGGGTCGCGCGCCGAGTGCCCCGCCCAGCGCCCCGAGCACGACGACCTGCAGCCCGAGCACCGAGAGCACCGCCACGCACTTGGCGGCGAGCAGCCCGCCGCGGCCCAGGGGAGTGGTGCCGAGCAGGCGCAGCACGCCCGCGCGCCGGTCGAAGCCGGTCGAGATGGCCTGGCCGGTGAAGGCCGTCGACACGACCGCGAGGGCCAGCGCCCCTGCGGTGGCGAGGTCGACACGGGCGCCGGGCCCCAGCTCGGGCACCGACGACACGGTCAGCCCCACCAGGGCGAGGGCGGGCAGCACCAGCGAGACGAGCAGCTGCTCACCGTTCGCGAGCAGGATGCGGGTCTCGAACGAGGCGCGGGCCAGCACCCGCTGCCGGGTGGGCGCCGCGGCCGGGCGGGCGGGGGCCACAGCGCTCACCGGGCGGCCCCGGTCGTGAGGGTGAAGTAGACGTCCTCGAGGGTCCGCCCGGCGCGCACGTCGTCGAGGGTGCCGTCGGCCACGACCCGGCCCGACGCCATGATGACGACCCGGTCGGCCAGCCGCTCGGCCTCCTCGAAGGAGTGCGTGGTCACCACGACGCAGGCACCCCGCTCCGCCTCGGCCCGCACGAGGTCCCAGACCTCGAGCCGGGCGTGCGGGTCGAGCCCGGCCGTCGGCTCGTCGAGGAAGAGCACCTCGGGCCGAGGGAGGAGGGCGGCGGCCAGCGCCACCCGCTGGCGCTGCCCACCGGACATCCGCCGCACGGTCGTGCGCTCGAACCCGGTGATCCCCAGCCGGTCGACCAGCTCGTCGAGGGGCGCGGGCGCGGCGTACAGCGCGGCGAGGTGGCGCAGCAGCGGCAGCGGTCGGCTCGTCGTCGCGAGCCCGCCCTCCTGGAGCATCACCCCGACGCGGGACCGGTGGTCGGGACCCGCGTGCCACGGGTCGATGCCGAGCACCTGCACCGAGCCGGCATCCGGGCGCTGCAGCCCCTCGAGGCACTCGACGGTGGTGGTCTTTCCGGCACCGTTCGGGCCGAGGAGCGCGGTGACTGTGCCTGCGGCCGCCGACCACGAGGCGCCGTCGACCGCGGTGGTCGCGGCGAACGACCTGCGCAGCTCGCGGACAACCACTGCACCGGTCACGGCTCGACATCCTAGGCTGGCGCCCATGCCCCGCATCGACAGGGAGGCCGCGCCCGCCACCATGGTGGCCGCCGCGCCCGCCGCCCTCGCCCTCCTGCTCGGTCGCCCGCGCACCGCGGCCGTGCTGGGCGTCCTCCCGGTCGCGGTCGCAGCCTTCTTCCGCGACCCGGACCGCACCCCCGACCACGCCACGGTGCCGGTCGACGACGTGCTCTCCCCGGCCGACGGCAAGGTGATGCACGCCGGCGCCGGCCAGGACGGCGTCGCCCCGGAGGGGGAGTGGCAGCAGGTCAGCATCTTCCTGTCGGCCTTCGACGTGCACATCAACCGCACGCCGTACGGCGGTCGGGTCGTCGAGGTCGTCGAGCGCCCCGGCAAGTGGCTGGCGGCGTACAAGCACGAGAGCGCGCACCTCAACGAGCGCAGCGACATCACCGTCGAGCGTCGGGTGGGTGACGAGCTGCGCCGGGTGCACTTCCGCCAGATCGTCGGGCTGATGGCGCGCCGGGTGGTGACCCGGGTCAGCGAGGGCGACGAGCTCGGCACCGGTCAGCGGGTGGGACTGATGAAGTTCGGCTCGCGGATGGACGTCTTCGTGCCACCCGAGTGCGACCTGCTCGTCTCCACCGGTGACCGGGTCGTGGCGGGCGAGACCGTCATCGCCCGCTGGGCGCGGCCCGTCCCGGTGACCCCGTGAGCACGCCGGCGGCACCGGGCCGCCGCCGCATCCTCGAACGCTGGCGGCTGGTGTCGCCCACCGGCGCGCGGGTGGTCTCGCTGCGCCAGCTGCCCAAGCGCGAGCGGGCCCGGCTGCTCGCGCCGAGCGCGTTCACCACGCTGAACATGATGAGCGGCCTGTCGTCGGTGATGCTGGCCTTCGACGGGCACTTCACCGTGGCCGCCGCACTCATCGCGGTGTCGATCGTGCTCGACATCGCCGACGGCTTCGTCGCCCGGCTGATCGGCGCCACCTCGCCGTTCGGCCTGCAGCTCGACTCCCTCGCCGACCTGGTCTCGTTCGGCCTGGCCCCGGCGGTGCTCGTGCACACCTGGGCGCTCGAGGACTGGCCGGTGCTGTCCTGGCTGGCGGCCTTCTTCTGGCTGGCCTGCGCGGCCTTCCGGCTGGCCCGGTTCAACGTGACGATCGACCCGCTGGCCGACAAGCGCTACTTCGTGGGGCTGCCCTCGCCCGGCGCCGCCCTGGTGGTGATGGCGACCATCCTGGCCCTCGACTCGCCGCACTTCGGCCCGGGCACCGGCCCCTGGCTGGCCTGGTTCCCGCTGCTCGTCAGCATCGTGCCGGCCCTGCTCATGGTCATGACGGTGCGCTTCCGCTCGTTCCGCAACCTGCTCGCGCCGAGCACCCGCAACGGCCGCCTGACCACCGCGGGCGTCGGCGTCGCCATCCTGGCCGGGCTGCTGCTCGCACCCGGGCTGACCAGCCTGGTCGTCGCCTACGGCTACGTGCTCACGGCCCCGCTCGGCGTGCTCACCGCGCCGCTGCGCGAGCGCTGGTTCGGGCCGGATGCCGTGGCCCCGCCACGCCGCCGGATGCCGTCGGTCTTCCTCCCGCTCGACGACGACGACGAGGACGCCCTGACCGAGGTCGAGGACGACCACGGGCCCGACGCCGACGGGTGCTCCGACGAGCCCGTCCAAGGTTAGGGTCACCTTCCTTTTACACGCTCGCGGCAATTACCTAACATGGGTGTGTGGTTAATACCGATGCCAGGGTCCTGGAGTCGCGCACGCGCGACCGGGTGCTGCGCGTCGTGAGCCAGGAGGGACCGGTCAGCATCACCGCCCTCGTCGAGCGCCTCGGCCTCACCGAGACCGCCGTGCGCCGCCAGGTCGACGCCCTGCAGGGCGACGGCCTCGTCGAGCCCCGCGAGGCCACCGGTCCGCGGAGGCGGGGGCGGCCCGCCAGGTCGTGGGTGCTCACCGACCGTGGCCACCGCGCTCTGGTCAGCGACTACGACCACCTCGCCGGCGAGGCCCTGCGCTTCATGCGTGCCACCGTCGGCGAGACCGCCGTGCAAGGCCGTTCGCCGACCAGCGCATCGCCGCCCTGGAGGAGCGCTACGCCGAGCGGCTCGCGTCCGCCGGCGACGACCACCACCGCCCGGGCCGACGCCCTTGTCGACGCCCTCAACGCCGACGGCTACGCGGCCTCCGCGCGCCCGGTCGGCGCCCGGCCGGGAACAGCGTCCCCGGCGCCGGGGTTCAGCTGTGTCAGGGTCACTGCCCGATCCAGCACGTCGCCACCGAGTTCCCCGAGCTCTGCGAGGCCGAGACCGAGGCGTTCTCGCGCCTGCTCGGCGTCCACGTCCAGCGCCTGGCCACCCTGGCGCACGGCGACCACGTCTGCACGACCTTCGTCCCCACACCCACCACCGAGAGGCCCACGTCATGACGAGCCACATCGAAGAGCTCAACCCGGGTCTGAAGGACCTCGGGACCTACGCGTTCGGCTGGGCCGACAGCGACACCGCGGGCGAGACCGCCCGCCGCGGGCTCAACGACGAGGTCGTCAGCGACATCTCGGCGCGCAAGAGCGAGCCGCAGTGGATGCTCGACCTGCGCCTGAAGTCGCTGCGCCTGTTCGGCAAGAAGCCGATGCCGACCTGGGGCTCCGACCTGTCCGGCATCGACTTCCAGAACATCAAGTACTTCGTGAAGTCCACCGAGAAGCAGGCCACCTCCTGGGAGGACCTGCCCGAGGACATCAAGAACACCTACGACCGGCTCGGCATCCCCGAGGCCGAGAAGCAGCGCCTCGTCGCCGGTGTCGCCGCGCAGTACGAGTCCGAGGTCGTCTACCACCAGATCCGTGAGGACCTCGAGGAGAAGGGCGTCATCTTCGTCGACACCGACACCGGTCTGCGCGAGCACGAGGACCTCTTCCGCGAGTACTTCACCTCGGTGATCCCCGCCGGAGACAACAAGTTCGCCTCGCTCAACACCGCCGTGTGGTCGGGCGGCTCGTTCATCTACGTCCCGCCGGGCGTGCACGTCGACATCCCGCTGCAGGCCTACTTCCGGATCAACACCGAGAACATGGGCCAGTTCGAGCGCACCCTGATCATCGCCGACGAGGGCTCCTACGTGCACTACGTCGAGGGCTGCACCGCGCCGATCTACAAGAGCGACAGCCTGCACAGCGCGGTCGTCGAGATCATCGTGAAGAAGAACGCCCGGGTGCGCTACACGACCATCCAGAACTGGTCCAACAACGTCTACAACCTCGTCACCAAGCGGGCCACCTGCGCCGAGGGCGCGACGATGGAGTGGATCGACGGCAACATCGGCTCCAAGGTCACGATGAAGTACCCCGCCGTCTTCCTGCTCGGTGAGCACGCCCGTGGCGAGACCCTGTCGATCGCGTTCGCCGGCGAGGGCCAGCACCAGGACGCCGGCTCCAAGATGGTCGCACGCCGCCCCCAACACGAGCAGCCAGATCGTCAGCAAGTCGGTCGCCCGTGGCGGTGGCCGCACGTCCTACCGCGGCCTGGTCCAGATCCTCGAGGGCGCGCACGGCTCGAAGAGCTCGGTCGTCTGCGACGCGCTGCTCGTCGACACGATCAGCCGCTCCGACACCTACCCCTACGTCGACATCCGCGAGGACGACGTGCAGATGGGCCACGAGGCCACGGTCTCCAAGGTGTCCGAGGACCAGATGTTCTACCTGATGTCCCGAGGCATGACCGAGGAGGAGGCGATGGCGATGATCGTGCGCGGCTTCGTCGAGCCGATCGCCAAGGAGCTCCCCATGGAGTACGCCCTCGAGCTCAACCGCCTCATCGAGCTGCAGATGGAAGGAGCAGTGGGCTGAGCATGTCCCTGCTGACCCCCCAGCGCCCCTCCGCGGGCGCGCACACCGACAGCGCCGCGACGATGGTCCCGAACCAGTCGCGCGCCGAGCGCACGACGTCGTACGCCGTCGCCGACTTCCCGCAGCCCACGGGCCGCGAGGAGGAGTGGCGGTTCACGCCGGTCGACCGGCTCGGGGTGCTGTTCCGCGACGAGGCCACCGGTGCCTGCCTGGAGTGGAGCGAGACGCTCCCCGATGGCGTCACGCTCGGCACGGCATCCGTCGAGGAGTGGCGCGCCAGCGGCGCCCCGGCGCCCGGAGACCGGGCCGCCGCCGTCGCCGCCGCCCACAGTGGTGGCGTCGCCGTGCTCGACGTCCCCGCCGACGCCGAGCTCGACGAGCCCGTGCGCATCCGGCTCACCGGCACCGAGCGCGAGACCGTGCACGGCCACCTGCTCGTGCGGGTCGGCCGGTTCGCGAGGGCCACGATCGTGCTCGAGCACGCCGGCACCTCCGACTACAGCGAGCTGCTCTCGGTCGTGGCCGGCGACGGTGCCCAGGTCACCCTCGTCACCGTGCAGGAATGGGACGACGACGCCCACCACCTCGCCCAGCACGACCTGGTCATCGGTCGCGACGCCACGGTGCGGCACATCGCCGTGACGATCGGCGGCGGCATCGTGCGGTTCAACACCAACGCCTCCTACACCGGGCCGGGCGGCTCGTTCGAGGGCCTGGGCGTCTACTTCGCCGATGCCGGGCAGCACCTCGAGCACCGGCTGTTCGTCGACCACGGGGCGCCGCACTGCCGGTCCAACGTCGAGTACAAGGGCGCCCTCCAGGGCGACACCGCCCACACCGTGTGGGTGGGTGACGTGCTGATCCGCGCGAGCGCCGAGGGCACCGACACCTACGAGCTCAACCGCAACCTGGTGCTCACCGAGGGCGCCCGCGCCGACTCGGTGCCCAACCTCGAGATCGAGACCGGTGAGATCAAGGGTGCTGGGCACGCTTCCGCGACAGGCCGGTTCGACGACCAGCAGCTGTTCTACCTGATGGCGCGCGGCATCCCCGAGGACGAGGCCCGGCGCCTGGTCGTGCGGGGGTTCTTCGCCAGCGTCGTCGGCCGGATCGGCGTCCCCGAGGTGCAGGAGCACCTGATGGCCGCCATCGAGCGCGAGCTCGCCGGGGGTGCCGCATGAGCGAGCAGGTCACCGACACCGACTTCGTGAGGGTCTGCCGGCTCGACGAGCTGCCGGCCGTGGGCGCTGCCCTGGCCGAGATCGAGGGCCGCCGGGTCACGATCGTGCACACCGCCGACGGCGACGTGCACTGCGTCGACGACACCTGCAGCCACGCCAACGTCTCGCTGTCCGAGGGCGAGCTCGACGGCTGCACCCTCGAGTGCTGGCTGCACGGCTCGCGCTTCGACCTCCGCACGGGGGAGCCGACCGGCCCACCGGCCATCGTCCCCATCGCCGTCCACACCGTCCGCATCGAGGGTGACGACGTCTTCGTCGCCCTGTCCGAGGAGAGCTGAGCACCGCATGTCCACCCTTGAGATCAAGGACCTCCACGTCTCCGTCGACACCGAGGAGGGCGCCAAGGAGATCCTCCGCGGCGTCAGCCTGACGATCCGATCCGGCGAGACGCACGCCATCATGGGCCCCAACGGGTCCGGCAAGTCCACGCTGGCGTACTCGATCGCGGGTCACCCCAAGTACAAGGTGACCTCCGGCTCGGTGACCCTCGACGGCGAGGACGTGCTCGCCATGAAGGTCGACGAGCGCGCCCGCGCCGGCGTCTTCCTCGCGATGCAGTACCCCGTCGAGGTGCCGGGTGTCACCGTCTCCAACTTCCTGCGCACCGCCAAGACCGCGATCGACGGCGAGGCGCCGAAGCTGCGCACCTGGGTCAAGGACATGAAGGACGCCATGGGCCAGCTGCGCATGGACCCCGCCTTCGCCGAGCGCAACGTCAACGAGGGCTTCTCCGGCGGCGAGAAGAAGCGCCACGAGATCCTCCAGATGGAGCTGCTGCGGCCCAAGTTCGCCGTGCTCGACGAGACCGACTCCGGCCTCGACGTCGACGCCCTGCGCGTCGTCTCCGAGGGCGTCAACCGCGCCAAGGAGACCACCGGCGCGGGGGTGCTGCTCATCACGCACTACACGCGCATCCTGCGCTACATCGAGCCCGACTTCGTGCACGTCTTCGTCGACGGCCGGATCGCGGAGGAGGGCGGCAAGGAGCTCGCCGACCGCCTCGAGTCCGAGGGCTACGACCGCTTCCTGACCGAGACCGTCGAGGCCTGACTTGGTTACCGCCCCCTTCACCGACGAGGAGCTGGCCCACCTGCGGGCCGACTTCCCGATCCTCGCGCGCACCGTGCGTGGGGGGCACCCCCTGGTCTACCTCGACTCGGGTGCGACCTCGCACAAGCCCCGCCAGGTGCTCGACGCCGAGCGCGACTTCTACGAGCGCACCAACGCGGCCGTGCACCGGGGCGCCCACCAGCTCTCCGAGGAGGGCACCGACGCCTACGAGTCGGCCCGGGCGACCATCGCCCGGTTCATCGGGGCGCGCGCCGACGAGGTCGTCTTCACCCGCAACGCCACCGAGGCGGTCAACCTGGTCGCCTACGCCTTCACCAACGGCGCGCACGGCGGCGGCGGTGGCCACGGCGACCGCTTCACCCTCGGCCCGGGCGACGAGGTGCTCGTGACCGAGATGGAGCACCACGCCAACCTCATCCCGTGGCAGGAGGCGTGCCGCCGCACCGGCGCCACCCTGCGCTGGGTGCCCGTGACGCCCGAGGGGCGGCTCGACCTCACCGACCTCGACACGCTGCTCACCGAGCGCACCAAGGTCTTCGCGTTCACCCACGTCTCCAACGTGCTCGGCACGCTGAACCCGGTCACCGAGCTCACCGAGCGGGCCCACGCCGTCGGAGCCCTCGTCGTGCTCGACGCCTGCCAGTCGGTGCCGCACCTGCGGGTCGACGTCGACGACCTGGGCGTCGACTTCCTGGCCTTCTCGGGGCACAAGATGTTCGGGCCGCTCGGCATCGGCGTGCTCTGGGCCCGGCCCGAGCTGCTCGACGAGATGCCGGTGTTCCTCACGGGTGGCTCGATGATCGAGACGGTCACCATGGAGGGGTCCACCTACGCCCCGGCGCCGCAGAAGTTCGAGGCCGGCGTGCCCGTCGCGGCGCAGGCCGTCGGACTGGCCGCGGCCTGCGACTACCTCACCGACCTCGGCCTCGACCGCGTCCACGCGCACGAGCAGGCGCTCACCCGCCGGCTCCTCGAGGGTCTCGCCGCCCGCCCCTGGGTGCGCGTGCTCGGCCCCGACGACCTGCGCGAGCGCGGGGGAGCGGTGGCGTTCGTCGTCGACGGCGTGCATGCCCACGACGTGGGCCAGGTGCTCGACGACCGTGGCGTCGCCGTGCGGGTGGGGCACCACTGCGCGTGGCCGCTGCACCGTGCGCTCAAGGCGCAGGCGAGCACCCGGGCCAGCTTCGCGGCCTACAGCACGCCCGACGAGGTCGACGCGCTGCTCGAGGCGCTCGACCGGGTGCCGGCCATGTTCGGGCTCGAGGTGGCGGTCTGATGGACCTCTACCAGGAGCTCATCCTCGAGCACTACAAGCGCCCGGTGCGCGCGGGTCTGCGCGACCCGTTCGACGCCGAGGTGCACCACGTCAACCCCACCTGCGGTGACGAGGTCACCCTGCGCGTGCACGTCACCGGAGCCGGTGACGACGCGGTCGTCGACGACGTGTCCTACGACGCCATGGGCTGCTCGATCAGCGTGGCCTCGGCGTCGATCCTCGCCGAGGAGGTCACCGGAGAGTCGGTGGCCCACGCGCGTGAGACGTTCGAGGCGATGCGCTCGATGCTCACCAGCAAGGGTGAGGACCCCGGCGACGAGGAGCAGATCGGCGACGGCGTCGCACTCTCCGGCGTCGCGAAGTACCCCGCCCGAGTGAAGTGCGCCCTCCTGTCGTGGATGGCCTTCACCGACGCCCTGCACCAGGCCGAAGGAGCCAACGCATGACCGAGACCACCACTCCCGCAAACGTCGCCGACGTCGAGGAGGCCCTGCGCGACGTCGTCGACCCCGAGCTCGGCATCAACGTCGTCGACCTCGGCCTCGTCTACGGCATCACCGTCGACGGCCAGAACCACGCCGTCATCGACATGACCCTGACCTCCGCCGCGTGCCCCCTCACCGACGTCATCGAGGACCAGACGCAGCAGTCGCTCGAGGGGCTCGTGTCGAGCTACCGCGTCAACTGGGTCTGGATGCCGCCGTGGGGCCCCGACAAGATCACCGACGACGGCCGCGAGCAGCTGCGCGCCCTCGGCTTCAACATCTGATCCGCAGCTCGTGACCAGCCGCGTCGTCGAGGTCGCCCCCGCGCGCCTCGACGGCTGGCTCGAGCGGTTCGCAGCCAACAACCCCGACGGTCCGCAGCGGGTCGCCGGCGTGGAGCGGTTCGACCACGACCCGCTCGCCGTCGTCCTCGTGCGACGCGGTGGGTATGCCGTGGGCGTCGCCACGGGCGAGCGCCTCACCGCCCACAAGGTGGGCACCCGCTACGTCCAGTCGCGCACCGCCGCCGGTGGCTGGAGCCAGCAGCGCTTCGCCCGGCGCCGGGCGAACCAGGCCGACGGGCTCGTCGGGGCGGCCGTCGAGCACGCCGTGCGGCTGCTGACCGGCATCCGGCCCGGTGCCGTCGTACTCGGGGGCGACAAGGCCCTGGTGGCGAGCCTGCTCGAGGACCCTCGGCTGGCCGCCCTGCGCGACCTGCCGCGACGCGAGCTCTACGACCTGCCCGACCCCCGCCTCGACGTGCTCGAGAAGGCCGCTCCTGCGTGGTCGCGCCGCCCGGGTCACCATCGAGGAGTAGCGCCGCAGTGCGCCGCCACTCACCGGGCCTCGGGGTCCGGGCCGTTGACCGAACGCCCCCCGTCGACGGGGAGCACGACCCCGTTGACGAAGCCGGCGGCGGGCGAGAGCAGGAAGGCGACGGCCTCGGCGACCTCCTCGGCGGTGCCGATCCGCCCCAGCGGGTGCAGGGCGGCCAGCTGGGCGTCGACCTCGGGATGGAGCGCCCGGTACTCCTCCGATCGAGCCGTCGCGATCGAGCCCAGCGCCACGGCGTTGGTGCGGATGCCGTCGGGCCCGTGGTCGACGGCCACGGCGCGGGTGAGCCCCTCCACCCCGGCCTTCGCCGTGGCGTACGGCAGGGCTCCGCGCACCGGGCGCCGGGCCTGGTGCGACGACACGTTGACGATGGCCCCGGGCCGGGCGCGGCTGACGAAGTGGTTCACGGCGGTGTGGCAGCCGACCACCGCCGGTGCGAGGTTCGCCGTGACGAGCTCGAGCACGCGCTCGGCCGAGGCGACGAGCAGGGCGGCGTCGTCGAAGACGGCCGCGTTGTTCACCCAGCCGGTCAACGGGGCGGCCTCCTCGGCCCGGTGTGCGGCCTCGCGGGACGCCTCCGGGTCGGCGGCGTCGCCCGTGACCAGGATGATGCCGGGGTGCGCCCGGTCGAGCCGACGGGCGACGTCGAGCACGACGACGGGGCCGACCGCTGCCAGCCGCTCGGCGACGGCCAGGCCGATGCCCCCGGCTCCGCCGGTGACGACGCTGGAGGTCCGTGGTGGACCCTGGGGGAGCGTCACGCGGTCACTCGACGGTGGCCGCCGAGAAGGTGTCGCACTGGTTGAGGTCGCCGGTCTTGAAGCCCTGGAGGAACCAGCGCTGACGGGCCTCGGCGGAGCCGTGCGTCCAGCTCTCGGGGTTGACCCGGCCCTGGGTGGCCTGCTGGATGCGGTCGTCGCCCACTGCGGAGGCCGCGGAGAGGGCGTCCTTGATGTCCTGTGTCGTCAGCGGCTTGAGGAACGGCGTGCCGGTGTCCTCGTCCTTCGCGGTCGTGGCGTTCTTGGCCCACACACCGCCGAGGCAGTCGGCCATCAGCTCGGTGCGCACGGCGCCGGAGTTGGCCCCCTGCGGGTCCTGCTGGGCGCGGTCGAGCAGGCCGAGCTGGTCCTGGAGCGCGTGCCCGTACTCGTGGGCGATCACGTACTCCTGCGCGAGCGGCC
Organism: uncultured Actinomycetota bacterium; assembly: GCA_963707895.1. Classification (GTDB taxonomy): domain Bacteria; phylum Actinomycetota; class Actinomycetes; order Actinomycetales; family Dermatophilaceae; genus Fodinibacter. Next base: position 180,056 of record CAVPRS010000010.1, read on the forward strand.
CACCGCTGGAGCCGAACTGGTCCTCGAGGATCTTGAAGAAGCTGGCGTCGATGTACACCTGCTTGTCGAGGGGGCAGTAGAACGGGCCGACCTGGTTGCTCGCGGTCCCGCACGCCGACTGGGCGCTGCCGTCGTAGAGCACCGTCTTCGTCGGCTGCCACTCCTTGCCGTACCGCGGCATCTCCGCGCCCCAGTAGGTCTGCACCGAGTTCACCGTGCCGATGACGCGGCACTCGGTGTACTTGTTGGCGTCGGCGCCGGTCTTGCACTGCTGGAACGCCGCGGCGCTGTCCTGGTCCCCGGCTGCCGCCACCTGGCTGGGGTCGAAGCCGCTCGCCCCACCCGTGGGGTCACCGCCCCCGCCGAAGACCCCGTTGAAGAGCAGGGTGAGGATCAGGATGATGATGCCGCCGATGCCCCCACCGACGACCATGCCGCCCGGGGCGCCACCGCCGCCCCCGCCCGAGCGCACCTGCGAGGTGTCGAGGGTGACGTTGTCGTTGAAGCTCATCCGGGGCCTCCGTCGCCAGGTGCATGGACCGCGCGGAGCGCGGCGGCACCTAGACTAGACGCCGACAGCCCGTCGCCGTGCCCTGCGCGCAGCCCTGACGTGCGCGTTCACCCCACCACCGAGAGGCCACCGTGATCACCGCTGCCGCCGTCGAGCTGCGAGCGGGATCCCGCCTGCTCCTCGACGCCGCGAGCTTCCGGGTGGCGCCGGGCGACCGGGTCGGCCTGGTCGGTCGCAACGGCGCCGGCAAGACCACGTTGACCAAGGCTCTCGCGGGGGTCTCCCAGCCTGCCGCCGGCACGATCACCAGCAGCGGTGAGGTGGGCTACCTGCCCCAGGACCCGCGCACCGGCGACCTGCACATCACCGCGCGCGACCGGGTGCTCTCGGCGCGTGGGCTCGACACCATCGTGCGCGACCTTCGGGCCGCGGAGCAGTCGATGGCCACCGAGACCGGTGAGCAGCAGGACCGCGCCATGCGTCGCTACGGGCGGCTGGAGGCCGAGTTCACCGCCGCCGGCGGGTATGCCGCCGAGTCCGAGGCCGCGCAGATCGCCGGCGCACTGGGGCTCGACGACCGGGTGCTCGGCCAGGAGCTCGGCACCCTCTCCGGCGGCCAGCGCCGCCGCATCGAGCTGACCCGCATCCTGTTCTCCGGCGCCGAGACCCTGCTCCTCGACGAGCCCACCAACCACCTCGACGCCGACTCGATCGCCTGGCTGCGCGACCACCTCAAGGGCTACCGCGGCGGGCTGGTCGTCATCTCGCACGACGTCGAGCTGCTCGACGCCGTGGTCAACAGGGTCTTCCACCTCGACGCCAACCGCGGTGAGCTCGACCAGTACAACCTGGGCTGGAAGGCCTACCTCCTGCAGCGCGAGACCGACGAGCGCCGCCGCAAGCGGGAGCGGGCCAACGCCGAGAAGAAGGCCACCGTGCTGATGGCCCAGGCCGACAAGATGCGCGCCAAGGCCACCAAGACCGTCGCGGCGCAGAACATGGCACGCCGGGCCGAGCGGCTGCTGTCGGGGCTCGAGGCCGAGCGGGCCCACGACAAGGTGGCCAAGCTGCGCTTCCCGAAGCCCTCGGCGTGCGGCAAGACGCCGCTGCGGGCGAGCGGCCTGTCGCGCTCCTACGGCTCGCAGGAGGTCTTCACCGACGTCGACCTGGCCATCGACCGCGGCTCGCGCGTCGTCGTGCTCGGCCTCAACGGCGCCGGCAAGACGACCCTGCTGCGGATGCTCGCCGGCGTCGACACCCCCGACACCGGCCAGGTCGAGCCGGGCCACGGGCTCAAGATCGGCTACTACGCCCAGGAGCACGAGAACCTCGACGTCGACCGCAGCGTGCTCGAGAACATGAAGTCGGCCGCCCCCGACCTGGGCGAGACCGACGTGCGCAAGGTGCTCGGCTCGTTCCTCTTCAGCGGCGACGACGTCTCCAAGCCGGCGGGCGTGCTCTCCGGTGGCGAGAAGACCCGCCTCTCGCTCGCCCTGCTCGTCGTGTCGTCGGCCAACGTGCTGCTCCTCGACGAGCCCACCAACAACCTCGACCCCGCCTCTCGCGAGGAGATCCTCGGCGCCCTGCGCACCTACGAGGGCGCCGTCGTGCTGGTCACCCACGACGAGGGCGCCGTCGACGCCCTCGAGCCCGAGCGCATCCTGCTCCTGCCCGACGGTGTCGAGGACCTGTTCAGCTCCGACTACCGCGACCTCGTCGACCCTCGCCTGAGGGGCTGGCACGGGCGGGTCATACTGCGGTCATGACCCCTCGGCGCACGGCCGCACCGGTGCTCGCGTGCCTCGGGGTGCTCCTGGCCGCAGGTGCCTGCTCCGGCCCGGATGCGGCGACCGTCACCGACTGCGCCCGGCTCGCCGTCGACCGCCCAAGCCACCACCACTGCGGCCCCGTCCACGAGCGCGCCGCCCGCGACGACGGCTCCGAGTCCCACGGCATCCGCCACGTCCGGCTCGGTGCGGTTCTCGGCGCTCGGCGACATCAACTCGACGGCCGCGTCCGACGCCGTGCTGCGCTCGATCGCCGACCGTCACGACGACTTCACCCTTGCGCTGGGCGACCTGTCGTACGGCGCCGACGGCGAGGAGGAGGCCTGGTGCCGGTTCGTCACCCGTCGGGTCGGCGCCGAGCACCCGTTCGAGCTGGTGTCGGGCAACCACGAGTCGAACGGCGAGAACGGCAACATCGAGCGGTTCGCACGGTGCCTGCCGAACCGGCTGCCGGGGCTGGTCGGCAGCTACGGGCGCCAGTGGTACGTCGACCAGCCGGCGACCCATCCGCTGGTGCGGGTCGTGATGATCTCGCCGGCGCTCGACTTCGGGCACGGCTCGTGGTCCTACGCCAAGGGCACACCCCACTACGACTGGTTGCGGACGGCGGTCACCGGGGCGCGTGCGGCCGGCATCCCGTGGGTCGTCGTCGGCATGCACAAGCCCTGCCTGTCGGTCGGCAACTACGAGTGCGACCCCGGTGCCGACGTCGTCGACCTGCTGCTCGACACTGGCGTCGACCTCGTGCTCACCGGGCACGAGCACCTCTACGAGCGAACCCGACCACTGGCACTGGCCGCCGGCTGCCGCACCATCCGCCCGGGGAGCTACGACTCCGAGTGCGTCGCGAGCGGGGGCGGCACCACCTTCGTGACGGTCGGCACGGGTGGCACCCCCCTGCGAGACGTGCACGGTGCGGACTCCGAGCGTCGCTACTTCACTGCGCTGAGCGGGAAGAACCGCACGCCTGCGCACGGCTCGCTCGACGTGCAGGTGACCGCCGACCGGCTGACCGCTCGGTTCGTGCCGGTCGACGGGGGCACCTTCACCGACCGGGTCGTCCTCATCCACTGACGACAGGTTCGGCCGGGCATCCCTCGACAGATCGGTAACCACATGGTTACCTATTCGGGTGGATGCCTTCGCCGCGATCGCCGATCCGGTGCGACGTGACCTGCTGCGGGTGCTGTCCACCGGCAGCGACCCGGGTCGTCGACCTCGCCGCCGGCCGGATGATCAGCCGACCCGCGGTGAGCAAGCACCTGAGGGTGCTCGCCGACGCCGGTCTCGTGGTCGCCGACGACCTCGGCCGGGAGCGCCACTACCGGCTGCGTCCGGACGGGCTCGCGCCGGTGGTCGACCTGGTCGCCGACCTCGCGCCGGGGCCCGCCCGCCCACCGGTCACACCGAAGGCCACACCGCCGGTCAGCGCGGTCGCCCTCGACGCCCTCGACCTCGAGGTGCGCCGGGTCGGCCGCGACCGCCGGTCCGACCGGCACCGGGACGACGAGCCGGGCAGAGCGAACGGGGAGAGCGCATGAGCACCGACGACACCACGACCACACCGCGACCGGAGGCCGTCGGGCGGCGAGACGACCGGGGCGGCGTGCCCCATGTCGTCATCGAGCGCACCTTCCGCGCACCGGTGTCCGACGTCTGGGCAGCCGTCACCGAGCCGCAGCGCCTCGAGCGCTGGATCGGCACCTGGGCCGGTGACCCGGCATCCGGCACGGTCCAGTTCCGGATGACGGCCGAGGGCGAGGACATCGAGGCCGAGCCGATGACGGTCCACGAGTGCGACCCGCCCCGCCGGCTCGTGCTGAGCTGGATGTCCGGTGCCACCGGCGGCCGGTGGCACGTCGAGCTCGACCTGGCCGAGGACGACGGCGTCACCACCCTCACCTTCGCCCAGCGGATCCCGGACACCGCGACCGGTCGCGACGTCGGACCCGGGTGGGAGTACTACCTCGACCGGCTCACCGCCGCCGAGTCGGGCGGCGACGTCGCCGCGGTCGCGTGGCCCGACTACGAGGGCATGGCCGGGCACTACGAGAGCCTGTTCGCCGACCTCGGCTGAGCTCAGGTCGGCTCGAGCGTGCGCAGCACGTGCTCGGTGACGGCCTGCCGCGCGGCACGCCCCTCGGGCGTCGGCAGCAGCGGGTAGTCGTGCGGCGAACCGTCCTCGACGTGCAGCTCGAGGTCGGCCGACGACGGGGCCAGCTCGACCAGCCGGTCGCAGTCGGGCCGACAGATGTCCCGCGACCCCACGAGCACGAGCGTGGGCGGCATCCGGGTGAGGTCGCCGAAGAGGGGGCTGACCAGCGGGTCCCTCGGGTCGCGCCCGGCCACCCAGTGGTCGGCGATCGGCTTCATCCCGGCGCGGGTGAGCCAGGGGTCGTGCGGCTCGACCGCGTCGATCGCCGGGTTGCCCATCGACAGGTCGAGCCACGGCGCGATGAGGGTCAGCCCGGCCACGGTGCCGTCGTCGGGGTGGCCCTGGGCGAAGGTAGCGCCAGCGTGCCGCCGGCCGAGTCACCGAGCACGTGCAGCGGCGCCTCGGGTGCGTACCGCTCGTGCAGCGCGTCGAGGAAGGTGTGCGCGTCGGTGACGTCGGCCGCGGGCGCCAGTGGGTAGCGGGCGACGTGCACCACCCGGTTCGTCGTGTCGGCGAGGTGCGCGATGAGCGTCCAGTGCTGCGGTTGGATGCCGTTCACGAAGGCGCCGCCGTGCAGGTAGACGAGCGCGCCCGCATCCGCCGTGGCCGAGGCCGGCCGCACCGAGACCACCTCGCCACCGCCGAGGACGGTGACCTCGCTGCGGCCGGCCAGGTCATCCGGCAGCGGCGCCGCCGGGAGTCCGTTCGCCATGCTGTGCCGCCCGGCCTCCACCGTGCGGTAGCGCTTCTTGCGGGTCGCGCGCAGGTAGAGGCGCACGGCCCGGGTCTGCCAGCTCGCCATCGTCGCCCCCGACCGGTCAGCCCGGGATGGCGGGCAGCCGGGTGAGCGCCTCGGCCACGGCCTCCTGCAGCTCGGTGTCGTCCCAGGTGTGGTCGACCAGGTCGCCGCGCAGGTAGGCGTCGTAGGCGGGCAGGTCGAGGTGCCCGTGGCCGCACAGGGCCGTGAGGATGACCTTCTCCTCGCCGGTCTCGATGCAGGCGATCGCCTCGTCGACGGCGGCCGCGAGGGCGTGGGTCGGCTCGGGCGCCGGGACGATGCCCTCGGTGCGAGCGAAGAGCACACCGGCCGCGAAGCAGTCCTTCTGCGTCTTGGCGACCGCCTCGATCAGGCCCTGGTCGTAGAGGTGGCTGATGAGCGGGCTCATGCCGTGGTAGCGCAGGCCGCCCGCGTGGATCGGGTCGGGGATGAAGTCGTGGCCCAGCGTGTGCATCTTGAGCAGCGGCGTCAGGCCCGCGACGTCGCCGAAGTCGTAGGCGTAGGTGCCCTGGGTCAGGCTGGGGCAGGAGGCGGGCTCCACCGCCCGGATGACCGGCCCGGCGCCACCCGCCGCGAGCTTCTCCCGGAGGAAGGGGAAGGTGAGCCCGCCGAAGTTCGAGCCGCCGCCGGTGCAGCCGACGATCAGGTCGACGCTCTCACCGACCTTGGCCAGCTGGAGCAGCGCCTCCTCGCCGATGATCGTCTGGTGCAGCAGCACGTGGTTGAGGACCGAGCCGAGCGCGTAGTTGGCCGTGGGGTCCTGGGCCGCCATCTCGACCGCCTCGCTGATCGCGAGTCCGAGCGAACCGGGGGAGTCGGCGTCGAGGGCGAGCATCGCCCGGCCGGCCTCGGTGAGGTCGGAGGGGCTCGGGTGCACCGTGCTGCCGAAGGTCTCCATCATGATCTTGCGATAGGGCTTGGCGTCGTACGAGGCGCGCACCTGCCACACCTCGCACTCGAGGCCGAACTGCGCACAGGCGAACGCCAGCGCGGTGCCCCACTGGCCGGCGCCGGTCTCGGTGGTCAGCTTCCGGATGCCGGCTCGCGCGTTGTAGTAGGCCTGCGGCACCGCGGTGTTCGGCTTGTGCGAGCCGGCGGGCGAGACGCCCTCGTACTTGTAGTAGATGCGGGCAGGGGTGCCGAGGGCCTTCTCGAGCCGGTGGGCCCGGTAGAGCGGAGAGGGCCGCCACAGCCGGTAGACGTCCTGCACCTCCTGCGGGATGTCGACGTACTGCTCGGTGGTGACCTCCTGGGCGATCAGGTCCATCGGGAAGATCGCGGCGAGGTCGTCGGGGCCGACCGGCTGCCCGGTTCCCGGGTGCAGCGGCGGCGGGGGAGGAGTCGGCAGGTCGTGGACGAGGTTGTACCAACGCGTCGGCATCTCGTCCTCGTCGAGCAGGACCTTGTGGCGAAGTGGTGCGGTCAACGGCGTACCTCTCCTCGGTGACGCCGCCCGGGTGGCGGTGCCGTCGCCATCATCGTCGGTGGGCGACCTCCTCGCACAGGGGGTGACCACGGAACACCTGTCGGTGGCCGGTGGTTGACTGACAGGCCAGACGACGACTGAGGAGCACGACCGGTGAGCATGCAAGGGTGGCAGGCGCTGCACAGCCTGAGCAGGGACTCCAGCGTCAAGGAGCGACGCCTGGCGCCCGGCACCACGCGCCGGGTCATGGGCTACGCCCGGCCCTACAAGGTCCAGATCGCCTGGTTCCTCGGCATCGTCGTCATCGAGTCCCTTCTCGTCGTCGCCTCGCCGCTGATCCTCAAGTCGCTCGTCGACGACGGCATCTACCCCAAGGACGCCGCCGTCGTCGTGCGGCTGTCGCTCCTCGTCGCCCTGATCGCCGTCGTCGGCGCGGGCCTGACCCTCGTCGAGCGCTGGTTCTCGGCCCGCATCGGCGAGGGCCTGATCTACGACCTGCGCACCCAGGTGTTCTCCCACGTGCTGCGCCAGCCGGTGGCCTTCTTCACGCGGGCCCAGACCGGCGCCCTGGTCACCCGCCTCGGCAACGACGTCATCGGCGCACAGCAGGCGTTCACCTCGGTGCTGTCCAGCGTCGTGAGCAACGCCATCACGCTGGTGCTGATCGTCGGTGCGATGGCCCTGCTGTCCTGGCCGCTCACCCTGGGTGCGCTGGCCCTCGTCCCGTTCTTCCTGATCCCCGCGCGCCTCATGGGGCGCCGGCTCGCCTCGCTGGCGCACGAGCAGATGGTGCAGAACGCCGAGGTCGGCACCCGGATGACCGAGCGCTTCAACGTCGCCGGCGCCCTCCTCGTCAAGCTGTTCGGCCGCCCGGCCGTCGAGGACGAGGAGTACGCCGTCCGCGCCGCCACGGTGCGTGACATCGGGGTGCGCATCGCGGTCAACCGCTCCGTGTTCTTCGTCGCACTCACCCTCGTGGCGTCGCTGGCCACCGCCATGGTCTACGGCGTGGGGGGCGTGATGGCCGTCAACGACGTCCTCACCGTCGGCACCCTGCTCGCCCTCACCGCGCTGCTCGCGCGGCTCTACGGGCCGCTCACGGCCATCTCCAACGTGCGGGTCGACATCCTCACCGCTCTGGTGTCCTTCGAGCGCGTCTTCGAGGTGCTCGACCTCGAGCCGCTCGTCGCCGAGGCGCCCGACGCCAGGCCCGTTCCGGCGGGTCCGGTGCGCGTCGAGGTCGACGGCGTGTCCTTCTCCTACCCGTCCGCCGACGAGGTCTCGCTGGCCTCGCTCGAGACCACGGCCACCGGAGACCGCAAGGGCAGCGGCCCGGTGCTGCACGACGTGTCGTTCACCGTCGAGCCGGGCACCCTCGTGGCCCTGGTCGGGCCGAGCGGTGCCGGCAAGACCACCCTCACGGCACTCGTGGCGAGGCTCTACGACCCCACGTCAGGCGCGGTGCGCATCAACGGCCTCGACCTGCGCGACGCGCAGCAGGAGTCGCTGCACGACGCCGTCGGCGTGGTCACCCAGGACGCCCACCTCTTCCACGACACGATCCGGGCCAACCTCGCCTACGCCGCGCCCGAGGCCAGCGAGGCCGACATGGTGGCCGCGCTGCGGGCCGCGCAGGTCTGGTCGCTCGTCGACTCGCTGCCCTCCGGCCTCGACACCGTCGTCGGCGACCGCGGGCACCGGCTGTCCGGCGGCGAGAAGCAGCGGCTCGCGATCGCCCGGCTGCTGCTCAAGGGCCCTGGGCTGATCGTCCTCGACGAGGCCACCGCCCACCTCGACAGCGAGTCCGAGCAGGCACTGCAGCGGGCCCTCGACGAGGCGCTGCGCGACCGCTCGGCCCTGGTCATCGCGCACCGGCTGAGCACGGTGCGGCACGCCGACCAGATCCTCGTGGTCGAGGGCGGCACGGTGGTCGAGCGTGGCACCCACCACGAGCTGGTGGCCGCGGGCGGCCTCTACAGCGAGCTGTACCGCACGCAGTTCGACGACGAGCTCGGCGAGGTGCTCGAGACCCGCGCCTGATGCGCGGGTCGTCGTGCGATGATCCGCGCGTGGCCGGCGACGTGAGCGAGTGGAGCGAGCACCGCGTGCGGGTCGGGGGCCGAGACCTGTTCTACCGGCTCGGCACCGGGCCCACCGACGCGGTCCCGATCCTGCACGTGCACGGGTTCGGTATCTCCGGCTCCTACCTGATGCCCACCGCGCGGCTGCTGGTGCGGCACGGGGTCAACATCGTGCCGGACCTTCCCGGCTACGGCCGCAGCCACGGCCGCGGCCACACCCTCGACATCCCCGAGCTGGCCGAGGCGGTGCTTGCCCTGCTCGACGCCCTCGCCCTGCCCGAGGTCGTTCTCGTCGGCAACTCGATGGGTTGCCCGGTCATCCTCGAGGTCGCCCACGCCGCGCCGGAGCGCGTGAACCGGATGGTGCTCGTGTCGCCGGCCGGGGGCCTGCAGAACCAGCCTCTGGGCCGGGCCCTGGTGCAGCTGGCCCGCGACGGCACCCGCGAGGTGCCCGGGATGGCCCGGGTTGCCGTTCCCGACTACCTGCGGTTCGGACCGCTCAACGCGCTGCGCCTGTTCCACCAGCTGACCCTGTTCCCGTCCCTCGAGCGGCTGCTGCACGCCCCGGTGCCGGCGCTGGCCGTGCTGGGCAGCCGTGACCCCCTGATGCCGGGGCCGCCGCGGGTCATCGAGGTGGCACGGATGTCGCCCGAGCACGTGACGGTGGTCGTCATCCACGGGGCCGCGCACGCGATCAACTTCAGCCACCCCGGCGAGCTGGCCAACGTCATCACGGCGTGGCTCGACGGCCGCGAGATCGTCGACGACCCGGACCAGCCCGGCGACGCGCGCGTCTTCCCGGTCCCGCGCGACTGAGCCGCGTGGGCTACTCGTCCTCCTCGTCCCAGATCCGGGTCCTCCCGGGCGCACGGGCGTACTTCTCGGGGTCCTCGAGGCGCAGCTCCCGGCGGATGCCGAACGGGATCAGCACGAAGCCGACCGCCATGAGGAACCACCACTGGTAGGCGTAGGCGAGGTGCGGCCCGAGGCTGCGGTCCGGGTCACCGAGCGCCTGAGGTCGCGGGGGAGTGGACCCGTCCGGGAGGACCTCGGACTCCAGCAGCACGTACCCGGGTTCGACGGCCGACAGGCCGAGCTCGACGGCCGCCTCCTGCACGTTGATGCTCGCCACCTGGCCCGGCGGGGACTGCTTGCCGCGCGAGGCCTCGCCGCGCCGTACCCAGCCGGTCACCGTCACCGTCCCGTCAGGGGCGGGGTCCACCGTGGGCAGCACCTCGGCCCCCTCGTCGGACGGATGGACGAAGCCGCGGTCGACGATGACGGCCGGGCTCGCGGCATCCGGACGCAGGGCCCACAGCACCTCCAGCCCGGCCTCGCCCTCGACGGTGCGGCCACGCACGAACACGGGGTCACCGTCGTACTTGCCCGTGACGGTCACCCGGGTCCACTCGTCGTCGGGGTCGAGGCCGGCCGGGGTGAGCACCGACGACAGGGGCACGGGGTCGGCGCGGTAGTGGGTGTCGAGCCGCTCGTTGCGCAGCGCCTTGGCCTCGTAGCGGTGGTACTGCCACCAACCCAGGTGGTAGCACGCCCACGCCAGCACACCCGCCAGGAGGAGGGCACCCAGCCAGCGAGGTGTTGCGAGCCGCCTGAGCACGAGCACACGGTACGCGACGTACATTGGACGCCTATGACCGACCTGCCCGCCCCGCGCCTCCTCGACTCCCTGGGTCGGGTGGGCCGTGACCTGCGCGTGTCGGTCACCGACCGGTGCAACCTGCGCTGCTCCTACTGCATGCCGGCCGAGGGCCTGGACTGGCTCCCGAAGCCGGAGATGCTCACCGACGACGAGCTGGTGCGCGTCGTCGGTCTGATGGTCGGCCTCGGGGTCACCCAGGTGCGGCTCACCGGTGGCGAGCCGTTGCTGCGCCGCAGCCTGGTCGACGTCGTGGGCCGGGTCGCGGCCCTCGACCCCAGGCCGCGCATCGCGATGACGACCAACGGCGTGGGGCTCGACCGCCTCGCCGCACCGCTCGCCGCCGCGGGCCTGGACCGGGTCAACGTCAGCCTCGACACCATCGACCCCGAGCACTTCAGCCGGCTCACCCGCCGCGACCGGTTCAACGACGTCGTCGCCGGGCTCAAGGCCGCCTCGGATGCCGGGCTGACCCCCGTCAAGGTCAACGCCGTGGCCATGCGCGGGGTCAACGACACCGACGTGCCCGACCTGCTGCAGTGGTGCCTCGACCGCGGCTACGAGCTGCGCTTCATCGAGCAGATGCCGCTCGACGCGCAGCACGCGTGGGACCGCTCGCTCATGGTGTCGCAGGCCGAGATCCTCGAGCGGCTGGGGGAGCGCTTCCGGCTGACACCGGTGCAGGAGAGGGGAAGTGCTCCTGCCGAGCTGTTCCTGGTCGACGGCGGCCCGCAGACCGTGGGCGTCATCGCCAGCGTCTCGGCGCCGTTCTGCGCCAGCTGCGACCGGGTGCGCCTCACCGCCGACGGGCAGCTGCGCAACTGCCTGTTCGCCCGGCGCGAGGTCGACCTGCGCGGCCCACTGCGGGCCGGCGCGACCGACGAGGAGATCGCCGACCTCGTCATCGCCGAGATGTGGGCCAAGAAGCCCGGGCACGGTATCGACCGTGCCGACTTCGAGCAGCCCGAGCGGCCGATGTCAGCGATCGGTGGCTGAGGGCTCGTCCGGGTCGGCCACGTAGGGCTCGTAGCGGCCCACTCGTGATCTGCGGGGTGGCGTCGGCCTCCGGGAGCACCGGCCGGACGCGCCCGGCCACCCGGGGCATCACGGCGTTGGCGGCGACAACCGCCACGAACGGCAGGAACACCGCACCGACCGCGAAGATCCACCGGTACCACGCGTCGATGACCACGAGCAGCACGAAGCAGATCGTGCGGATGGCCATGGTGATGAGGTACTGCTTGAGCCGTCGGGCCTGGTCCTCGGTGCGTGCCTCGGGCGCGCTCGTCACCGACTGGACGTCGTGGTGGTGACGGGTTGCTGACACCCGTCCACTGTATGTCGCGCGGCTCCGGCTACCCAGCGGTAGTCCACTAGGTTCGACGGCATGAGCGAGCCACGCACCGTCCTGGTCACCGGCGGGAACCGCGGTATCGGCCTGGCCATCGCCCGGTCCTTCGCGGCGGCCGGCGACCACGTCGCCGTGACCCACCGGTCCGGGGAGGCGCCCGACGGCCTGGTCGGCGTCCGCTGCGACGTCACCGACACGGCAGCCGTCGACGCGGCCTTCACCGAGGCCGAGGAGAAGCTCGGTGGGCCGATCGAGGTGCTCGTCGCGAACGCCGGCGTCACGAAGGACGGCCTGCTGATGCGGATGAGCGACGACGACTGGGACACCGTCATCGACACCAACCTCGCCGGCGCCTTCCGGTGCGCGCGACGTGCCAGCAAGGGGATGATCCGGCTGCGTCGCGGGCGGATCGTCTTCATCTCGAGCGTCGTCGGCCTCTACGGCGGCCCGGGCCAGGCCAACTACGCCGCGAGCAAGGCGGGCCTGGTCGGGCTGGCCCGCTCGATCACCCGCGAGCTCGGCGGTCGCGGCATCACCGCCAACGTCGTCGCCCCCGGCTTCATCGAGACCGACATGACGGCGGCCCTGCCCGAGGACACCCAGAAGTCCTACAAGGCCGCGATCCCCGCGGGGCGGTTCGCCAGCACCGACGAGGTGGCCGCCGCCGTGCGCTTCCTCGCGTCCGACGACGCGGCCTACATCTCGGGCGCGGTCATCCCCGTCGACGGTGGGCTCGGGATGGGTCACTGACCCGCGGCCACCTCACCTGCACCCCCAGCACGGCTCCTCCGAACAGACCCCCAGCGAAAGGTCCGCCCATGTTGCTCGAGGGCAAGAAGCTGCTCGTCACCGGCGTCCTCATGGACTCCTCCATCGCCTTCCACATCGCCAAGCTGGCGCAGGAGCAGGGGGCCGAGGTGGTGCTGACCTCGTTCGGGCGCACCATGAAGATCACCACAGCCATCGCCAGGCGGCTCCCGACCACGCCGCCCGTCGTCGAGCTCGACGTCACCAGCGACGACGACCTCGCGGCCCTCGCTGACCGGGTGAAGGAGCACGTGCCGCACCTCGACGGGGTCGTGCACTCGATCGGCTTCGCCCCGAAGGGCGCCTTCAACTTCATGGAGGCCGGCTGGGACGACGTCTCGACCGCCGTGCAGGTCTCCGCCTACTCGCTCGCCTCCCTGACCAAGGCGGCGCTGCCGCTGATGTCCGAGGGTGGCAGCGTCGTCGGGCTCACCTTCGACGCGCGGTTCGCCTGGCCGGTCTACGACTGGATGGGTGTGGCGAAGGCCGCGTTCGAGTCGACCAACCGCTACCTCGCCCGCGACCTGGGCCCGAAGGGGATCCGCTGCAACATCGTCGCGGCTGGCCCCATCCGCACCACCGCGGCGAAGTCCATCCCTGGCTTCGAGCGGTTCGAGGAGGAGTGGGGCACCCGCGCGCCGCTCGGGTGGGACGTCAACGACGCCGTACCCGCCGCCCGCGCCTGCTGCGCCCTGCTCTCCGACTGGTTCCCCGCCACCACCGGCGAGATGGTGCACGTCGACGGCGGCTTCCACGCGATGGGCGTCTGAGCGTTCCACCTGCTCCGGCCGGTGAGCGCGGGTTCCCCGGCCACTAGGCTCCCGGGGTGAGCAGCGAGCCCGCGGACACCCGCGAGACCCGACCCGGCGTCGCCACCCGCGAGGTGCGCGTGCTCGAGGGGCCGAACCTCTACTTCCCGCGCCCGGCCGTGAAGGTGACCCTCGCACTGCCCGGCTACCTCGACGCCCCGGTCGAGACGTTGCGGGCGCTGTCGTCCGACGCCGGCCTGCGGCGCGGCCAACCCGGAGCGCCCGGGTCCGAGCAGCGCCAGCAGGTGCTGCTCCGGCTCGTGGAGCGCGCGGCCCGGGCACTGGCCATCGAGGGAGGCACCCGCCGGCTGGGGGTGCGCACCCGGGCCGCCAGCGAGACCGACGTCGTCGTCTGCGCGTTCGTCTGGCGGCACCGCGCGCGGGCGGAGGCCCTCGGGGCCGCCATCGGGCTCGTGCTCGACGACCTGCTCGCCGGTCGCCCCTTCGCGGATGCCGTGACCGACCGCGCCGCCCTGGTCGCCGCCGCCTCGGCCCAGGGTGACGGCCCGCGGCTGGTCACGCCGCGGATCCCGGTCGCCTCGGTGACCGGGACGAACGGCAAGACGACGACCACCCGGCTGCTCGCCCACATCTGCATGACCGCCGGGCTGAGGACCGGCTGGAGCTCGACCGACGGCGTCGTCGTGCAGGGCGAGGTGATCGAGCCGGGCGACTACTCCGGCCCGGCCGGCGCCCGGGCCGTGCTCGAGGCTCCCGGCGTCGAGATCGGCATCCTCGAGACCGCCCGCGGCGGGATGCTGCTGCGCGGCATGGGGGTCACCCACAACGACGTCTCGGTGGTCACCAACGTCTCGGCCGACCACCTGGGCATGCAGGGCATCGACACCGTCGACCAGCTCGCCGAGGTCAAGGCCATCGTCACCCGGGTCACCCGCCCGCAGGGCTGGGTCGTGCTCAACGGCGAGGACCCACGGGTCTGGGCGATGCGGGCCGGCATCCGGGCCAGGCCGTGGGTGTTCACCGCCGACGCCAGCGCACCGGCCGTGCGCGAGGCCCTCGGGTCCGGGGGCCGGGCGATGACGGTGCTCGACGGCCACGTCACCGTGCTCAGCCCGGAGGCCGCACCCGACCGGCTGGTGCGCGTCGTCGACCTGCCGATGGCCCTGTCGGGACTCTCGCACCACAACGTGCTCAACGCCCTGGCGGGCGCGGCCGCGGCGCTGGGCCTCGGCATCGAGCGGGAGGCGGTCGTCGAGGGGCTGCGGACCTTCCTGCCCGACGACGTGCTCAACCCGGGCCGGATGAACACCTACTCCCTGCCCGTCGACGCCGGCGAGGTCACCGTGGTCGTCGACCTCGCGCACAACGAGGCCGGCCTCGAGGCCCTGCTCGACGTCGCCCGCGGGCTCGTCGCCCCCGGCGGACGGGTGCACCTGGCGCTCGGCACGGCCGGCGACCGCACCGACGACATCCTCCAGGCGCTCGGCGAGATCGCCGGGCTGCGCGCCGACCACGTCGTCGCCGCCCACAAGGCCCACTACCTGCGGGGGCGCACGACGGACGACCTCGAGGCCCAGCTGCGACTCGGGCTGGCGCACGCTGGGGTCGGCGACATCGCGTCGTACCCCACCGAGCTGTCGGGGCTGCAGGCCCTCGTCGAGGCCGCCGACGACGGTGACGTGGTGGCCGTGATGTGCCACGCCGAGCGGGCCGAGATCGTCGACTGGCTGCACGGCCGCGGCGCGACCTCCGACGACGCCGACGCGATCCGCCGCAAGGTCGTCGTGGCCCGCGGCGAGCACGAGGCCGAGGACGAGATCACGGCGCTCTGGGAGATCCCGGATGCCGGGGCACGCCTCCCCGTCGCCGCGCGGCTGTACGCCGCGCACCCCGGTGACGCCCGGATCGCCTACGAGCTGGCCGGGGCGCACGACAGCGCCGGCGACGAGCAGGCCGCGGTGCCGCTCTACGAGGCGGCCCTGGCCGCGGGGCTGCGCGAGCCGCACCGGCACCGTGCCCAGCTGCAGCTGGCCTCGAGCCTGCGCAACGTCGGCCGGGTCGACGAGGCGGTGGCGGTCATCGACGACCTGGCGGCACGGCATCCGGACAGCCTCGGGGTGGCGGCGTTCCGCGCCCTGGTGCACCACGACGCCGGCGGGGGCGGGCGCGCGCTGGGCGACCTGCTCACCGCGGTCGCGGCGACCAGCACCGACCCGGACGTCGTCCGCTACCGCCGGGCGCTGACGGCGTACGCCGCCGAGCTCGACGACCGAGGCTGACGACACGCAGCACTTCGGACGGCACGCGGATATTGCTGCGTGACGTCCGAACGTCCGGCTCGGCCGGTCAGCCGGCCGAGGGCTCGATCGGCTCGAGGTCGCGGGCGGCGGTGTCACCGGCCTCGCGCGCCTCCTCCTGGAGGGTCCCGGGGTCGAGGTCGGGGTCGCCCACCGAGTCGCGGGTGTGCGTGCCGGGCTGGGCCTGCTTGGTCATCGACTCCAGCTCCGACATCACCGCCGCGTGCTGGTCGACGCTGAGCACGACGATGTCGCCGGGGTTGGCCCGTGCCATGACGTGGCGCACCGCCTCGGTCTCGTCGAGCACGATCTCGACCTGCCGGCAGCGCACGCCGGGCTCGCCGATCCGGCTGCGCACGCCGTCGGCCACCTGCTCGGCGGTGAAGCCGAGCTCACGCCCGCGCAGCCGCTGGTCCTCGCGCACGACGACCACGTCGAAGTGCTCGGCGGCGACCGAACCCAGCTCGCGCATGTCGCTCTCGCGCCGGTCGCCGGCGGTCGCGATCATGCCGATCCGCGAGATCTTCCCGAGGTCGGTCTGTCCGGCCTTCATCGCCGCGTAGCGCTCGAGGAACTCGCCCAGCACGCGCATCCCGGGCGCGTTGTGGCAGTAGTCGACGATGACGTCGACGTTGTGCACGTTGATCTGGTTCATCCGGCCGGGGGAGAGGTAGTACGACGTCGTGAACGTGCGCAGGCCCTGGCGGATCTCGTGCAGGCCGGCCCCACTGGCGAACGCCGCACCGGCCGCCGCCATCGCGTTGGCGACGTTGAACAGCGCGGTGCCGCCGAAGGTCGAGGGCAGCAGGTGGGTCCAGGCGAGCTGCATCGAGCGACGCCCGTGCCGGATGACGATCATGTCGCCGCGCTCGGTGCGGTCGAGCACGACCGCGCGACCACCGTTGCGGCAGTGGTTGTCGATGAAGTCGCGCACCCGGCTGCCCGGCTCCTCGAGGCTGAACCAGACCACCGACCCCGAGCAGCGCCGCCGCATCCGGCGTACGAGGGCGTCGTCGGCGTTGAGCACGGCGAAGCCGTCGCGCGGCACCGCCTCGACGACCACGGCCTTGACGTCGGCGAGCTGCTCGAGGGTGTCGATGCCGCGCATCCCGAGGTGGTCGGGTGCGACGTTGGTGACCACGGCCACGTCGTTGCGGTCGTAGCCCAGGCCCTCGCGCAGGATGCCGCCGCGGGCCACCTCCATCACGGCGAAGTCGACCCGCGGGTTCTGCAGCACCATCCGGGCCGAGCGCGGCCCGGAGGCGTCGGCCTTCACCACGAGCCGCTCGTCGATGACGATGCCGTCGGTCGAGGTCATGCCGACCTGGCGGCCGACACCCTTCATGATGTGCGCGATCATCCGGGACGTCGTCGTCTTGCCGTTGGTGCCGGTGACGGCGACGATCGGCACCCGCGAGGGGGCACCCGGGGGGAAGAGCAGGTCGACGACCGGCTTGGCGATGTACTGCGGCTCGCCGACGGTCGGGTGCGTGTGCATCCGGAACCCGGGAGCCGCGTTGACCTCGCAGATCGCGCCACCCGTCTCGCGCACCGGCGCGGCGATGTCGGGGCAGATGAAGTCGATGCCGGCCACGTCGAGCCCGATCAGCCGGGCCGCCTCCTCGGCGATCTCCACGTTGTCCGGGTGCGCGTCGAAGGTGCGGTCGATCGAGATGCCACCGGTCGACATGTTGCCGGTGAGGGCCAGCTTGACCATCAGGTCGGCCGGCGGCACGTCGTCGAGGGTGAAGCCCTGCTCCTGGAGCAGCTCCAGCGCCGGGGCGTCGACCTTGATCTTGGTGAGCACCTTCTCGTGGCCCACACCGCGTCGGGGGTCGGAGTTGGTGATGTCGACGAGCTGGCCGACGGTGTGGGTGCCGTCGCCCGTCACGTGGGCCGGCACCCGCTCGGCGATGGCCTGCATCCGGCCACCGACGATGAGGCAGCGGTAGTCGCGGCCGGTCACCATCGACTCGACGACGACGTAGCCGCGTCGGGACTGGTCCTCGGCCACGGTGAAGGCGTCGTGCACCTCTCCGTCGCTCTGCAGGTCGAGGCAGACGCCGCGGCCGTGGTTGCCGTCGAGCGGCTTGACGACGACGGGGAACCCGATCCGCCGGGCGGCGGCAACCGCACCGTCGGCCGTGCGCACGGTCTCCTGCTTGGGAACGGGCAGGCCCGCCGAGGCGAGGAGGCGGGTCGTGAGGTCCTTGTCGCCCGCGATGTCGACGGCGAGCGCCCCGGTCTTCGACGTCATCGTCGCGCGGATCCGTTGCTGGTGCACGCCCTGCCCGAGCTGCACGAGGCTGCCGCTGCTCAGCCGGATGTAGGGGATGTCGCGGCTGACCGCCTCCTCGAGGATCGCCCCGGTCGACGGCCCGAACGCCGTGCGCTCGGCCCGGGTGAGGAACCGCTCGAGCTCGTCGGCGAAGTCGAAGCCCTCCTCCTCCTGCACCAGGTGGTTGACGAGGCGCACCGCGAGCCGGCCGGCGGCGAGGCCGACGTCCTCGTTGGCGTAGCCGTAGATGACGTTGTAGACCCCGGGGCTGCCCTTGACCCCGCGCGTCTTGCCGCGGCGCTGGTCGTGACCGGCCTCCTGCTGCAGCTGCAGGGCCAGGTGCTCGGACACGTGGCCGAGCCAGGTGCCCTCGCGCATCCGCTCGACGAAACCGCCCTTCACACCCTTGGAGCAGGTGTGGTTCTCCAGCCCCGGCAGCAGCTCGAGCAGCCGGTCGGTGAAGCCGGGCAGGGTGTCGGTGGGGTAGCCCTCGAGCACGCCGAGGTCCACGACGAGGTGGATCGACGGGTCGTACGACCAGATGTTGCCGCCCCGGTAGACCCGTGACTCGACGATGCGCAGGTCGGGGGCGGCGGGTCCGGTCGGGGTGGGACGGTCCATCGGCGCTTCTCCTCGGGTGGGGTGGGCGGGGTGCTGGGACGGGCGCGGGACGGTCAGGCCTTGGCGGCGGCCACCGACACCAGCAGGTCGGGGTGCTGCTCGACGAAGCCGGTGAGGCGTCGTGCCACGAGGTCGAAGGTCGACCCGGCGGGCAGGGTGTGCACGGTGGCGCCCGAGACGAGCATCGGTGCACCGGCGCGGGCGTCGGCCGCGTCGGTGACGGCGGTCGTGCAGTCGACGACGAAGACGGCGCCGCTGCCGCGCACCGTGAACTCACGGCGGTCGGTGACGACGATGGCGGTGTCCTCGTCGATCCCGATGCCGAGGAGGTGCGGCGAGGGAGCGATCACGGACATCAGCCGACCGTAGCGTGAACGCTGGTCGAAGTGCTGGTCGACGACCACCCCGCGGACCAGGCCGAGCCCGGCGGAGATCTGGCTGGCGCGCTGGCGTGGCGTCACGCCCTCCTCGCCCATCGAGATCATGAAGTCGCTCATGATCGAGGCGCCGGCCGAGGTGCCGCCGATCACGGTGCCGCGCTCGTGGGCCCGGTGCAGGGCGTCGCCGAGCGGGGTGCCGGGCAGCATCTGGGAGAGCCGCAGCTGGCTGCCGCCGCTCATGAACACCCCGGTGGCGCCGTCGACGAGGGCCACGAGGGCGGGGTCGTGTGCCTCGGCCCGGGTCGCCGGGTTGACGACGTCGACCCCGGGGGCCCCGAGCCGGGTGAACACCTCGGTGTAGGAGGCGGTCACCTCGTCCTGGAACGACGAGGCGGTGGGCACCACCACGAGCCGGGCGCGGCGCCCGCCCGCGAGCTTGACGAACTGCCGCAGCAGCGAGGCCTTGCCGACCCGGTCCTCCGCCCCACCGATGATGAACAGCGTGGGGGTGGTCGAGGGGTATCGCGGCACCGGGTCAGCCTAGTGGCGCGGTGTCGTCGTCGTCGGCGTCCTCGATCTCCTCGCGCGAGATACCGAGCAGGAACAGCACGGCGTCCAGGTAGGGGACGTTCAGCGAGGTGTCGGCCTGGTTGCGCACCATCGGCTTCGCGTTGAACGCCACCCCGAGCCCCGCGGCGGCGAGCATGTCGAGGTCGTTGGCTCCGTCGCCGATCGCGACGGTGCGTGCCAGGGGCAGTCCCTCGAGCGCGGCGAACTCGCGCAGCGCGGCGGCCTTCCCGGCGCGGTCGACGACCTCGCCCACGACCCGGCCGGTGAGCAGGCCGTCGGCGACCTCGAGCCGGTTGGCCCGTACGTGGTCGATGCCGAGCTCGAGCGCGATCGGCTCGACGACCTCGACGAAGCCGCCCGACACGACCGCCACGGTGAAGCCGAGGCGCTTGAGGGTGCGCACCAGGGTGCGGGCGCCCGGGGTGAGGCGCACGGCATCGCGCACCTCGTCGAGCACCGACGCGGGCAGGCCGGCCAGCGTGGCGACCCGGGCGTGCAGGCTCTGGGCGAAGTCGAGCTCGCCGCGCATGGCGGCCTCGGTGACTGCGGCGACCTCGGCGGCCCGGCCGGCGTGCTCGGCGAGCAGCTCGATGACCTCGTCCTGGATCAGCGTGGAGTCGACGTCCATCACGACGAGGCGACCGCCGCGGCGGGCCAGGCCGGCCGGGGCCACGGCGATGTCGGCACCGACCTGGTGGGCCACCATGGCGAGGTCCTGCCGCAGGTCCCCGACGTCGGCGCCCGACACGTCGAGCTCGACGGTGGTCACGGGGTAGCGCGAGAGCCGCCGGATGCGGTCGATGTTGGCGCCGTGGTCGGCGATCGCGGCGGCGACGGCCGCCACGTGGTGGGTCTCGAGCGGGGCGCCCATCAGCACGACCGCGGCCCGGCCGGTGCGGCGAGGAGCGTTGTCACCGTGGCCGACCTCGAGGTCGACCCGCATCCCGAGGGTCGAGCCGGCGCGGGTCAGCCGGTCGACGAGCACGTTCTCGTCACGCCCGGGGGACAGCAGCACCGACAGGGCGAGGTGTCCGCGCACGACGACCTGCTCGAGGTCGAGCACCTCGGCCCCGACCGACGACGCCGCCTCGAACAGCGCCTTGGTCACGCCGGGCCGGTCGGGCCCGTTGAGCGTGACGAGCAGGGTGCGTGCGCGGGGGTCGGGCAGGGGAGCCGGGGAGGCTCGATCGGGGCGGGGGGCACCGGTGCAGGCTAACCGGAGCGGGCGTCCCGCCACGCGACGAGGTCGCGGACCGGACCGAGGTCGTAGCCGGGCCCGCTCAGGCCCACCGTGAACAGCCGCGTCCCGACGTCGTACAGCGCCTGGGCGCCGGCCGCGTAGTCGCGGACGTCCTCGGGGAGCCGGCCCGGCGTGGGGGACACCCCGGCAGAGCGCTCGATCTCGTCGGGGTCGCGGCCCACCCGACGGCACCACTCGTCGAGCACCTCGTGCTTGTGGGCGATCGCCTCGGCCCGGCCGAAGCCGTGCCAGATGTCGGCCTGCTCGGCGACGATGCGCAGCGTCTTGCGTTCGCCGCCACCGCCGATGAGCACCGGGATGTCGCGGGTCGGCGGCGGGTTGAGCCTGGCCCAGCGCTCCTTGATGAGCGGCAGGTCGCGGTCGAGGGCGTCGAGCCGGCCTCCGGGCGTGCCGAACTCGTAGCCGTACTCGTCGTAGTCGCGCTCGAACCAGCCCGAGCCGATGCCGAGGATGAGCCGGCCGTCGCTGATGTGGTCGACCGTGCGGGCCATGTCGGCCAGGAGGTTGGGGTTGCGGTAGCTGTTGCAGGTGACCAGGGCGCCGAGCTCGACCCGGGTCGTCGCCTCGGCCCACGCGGCGAGCACCGTCCAGCACTCGAAGTGGGCACCGTCCTTGTCCCCGTAGAGCGGGTAGAAGTGGTCCCAGGTGAACACGACGTCGACGCCGAGCTCCTCCGCGTCGGCACAGGCCTGCCGCAGCTCGGCGTAGGTGGCGTGCTGGGGCTGGAGCTGCACCCCGATGCGCACCGGGCGGTCGGCACCCGTCACGGAGTGACGACCTGGCCCTTGCCCACGACGGTGATGCCCGACTCGGTGACCGAGAAGCCGCGCGCCTCGTCGTGCTCCTTGTCGAACCCGATGGACGTCGCGTCGGGGATGGTCACGTTCTTGTCGATGATCGCGCGCTGGATGCGGCAGTTCCGCCCGATCTGCACGCCATCGAGGATGACGCTGTTGTCGACCTCGGTGTAGCTGTGCACGTGCACGTCGGGGGAGACGACCGAACCGTTGATCCGCGCGCCGGAGATGACGACGCCGGGAGAGACGGCGGAGTTGAGCGCCTCGCCGAACCGTCCGTGGTGGCCGTGCACGAACTTGGCCGGCGGGTAGGGCCCGTAGCTGGTGTAGATCGGCCAGTCGTAGTTGTACAGGTTGAAGATCGGGTGGATCGAGACCAGGTCCATGTGCGCGTCGAAGTAGGAGTCCATCGTCCCCACGTCGCGCCAGTAGCCCATGTCGCGCTCGGTGCCGCCGGGGATCACGTTGTTCTTGAAGTCGTAGGCGTAGGCGGCGCCCTGGTCGACCAGGGCCGGCACGATGTCGCCGCCCATGTCGTGCTTGGAGCCGTCGAGCGTCGCGTCCGCGTGCACGGCATCCATGAGCACGTCGGCGTCGAAGACGTAGTTGCCCATGCTCGCGAGGATCTCGTCGGGGGAGTCGGGCAGGCCGTCGGGGTCGGCCGGCTTCTCGAGGAAGGCGCGGATCTTCGAGGGGTCGTCGGGCTGGACGTCGATGACGCCGAACTCGGTCGACATCGCGATCGGCTGCCGGATGGCGGCCACGGTCACCCCCGCGCCGGACTCGATGTGCTGCTCGACCATCTGCGAGAAGTCCATCCGGTAGACGTGGTCGGCTCCGACGACGACGACGATGTCGGGCTTCTCGTCGGTGATCGTGTTGAAGCTCTGGAAGATCGCGTCGGCGCTGCCCTGGTACCAGGACTTGTCGATGCGCTGCTGGGCCGGGATGGGCGCGACGTAGTTGCCGAGCATCGTCGACATCCGCCAGGTGCGCGTCACGTGCCGGTCGAGGCTGTGCGACTTGTACTGGGTCAGCACGACGATCTTGAGGTAGCCGGAGTTCACGACGTTGGACAGCGCGAAGTCGATGAGCCGGTAGATGCCTCCGAACGGGACCGCCGGCTTGGCGCGGTCCGCCGTGAGCGGCATCAGCCGCTTCCCCTCCCCGCCCGCGAGCACGATGACCAGGACCTTGGGACCTCCGCTGCGGTACGCCATGACCCCACGCTAGTGGGGTCGCTCCCTCGCCGGGCACCGCAGACCTCACTAGGGTGAGTTTTCGTGCGAATCGACATCCTCAGCAAGGAGTACCCCCCGGCGATCTACGGCGGAGCGGGGGTTCACGTGGCCGAGCTCGTCCGGGCGCTCCGACAGCGCGGCGACCTCGACGTGCGGGTCCACGCGTTCGGGGAGCCGCGCGACGAGGACGGCACCACCGGCCATCCCGACCTGGCCGAGCTGTCCGGCGCGAACGCCGCCCTGACCACCCTCGGCGTCGACCTGTCGCTGGCCGCGGCGTGCGAGGGCGCCGACCTGGTGCACTCGCACACCTGGTACGCCAACATGGGCGGCCACCTCGCGAGCCTGATGGGCGACATCCCGCACGTGCTGACGGCGCACAGCCTGGAGCCGATGCGGCCCTGGAAGGCCGAGCAGCTGGGCGGTGGCTACCGCGTCTCGTCGTGGGTCGAGAAGACGGCCTACGAGGCCGCCGACGCCGTCATCGCGGTCAGCGCCGGCATGCGCGAGGACATCCTCCGCTCGTACCCGTCGGTCGACCCCGACCGGGTCAAGGTGGTGCACAACGGGATCGACTCCCAGCTGTGGCAGCGCGAGACCGACGACGACGTCGTGCGCCGGCACGGGGTCGACCCCGACCGGCCCAGCGTCATCTTCGTCGGGCGGATCACCCGGCAGAAGGGCCTGCCCTACCTGCTGCGCGCGGCGGCCGAGCTGCCGCCCGAGGTGCAGCTCGTGCTGCTCGCCGGGGCACCCGACACCCCCGAGATCAAGACCGAGGTCGAGCACCTCATCGACACCCTGCGCGAGACCCGCGACGGGGTCGTCTGGGTGCCGACGATGCTGCCCCGCAACGAGGTGGTGGCGCTGCTGAGCAGCGCCACGGTGTTCGTCTGCCCGTCGGTCTACGAGCCCCTCGGCATCGTCAACCTCGAGGCGATGGCCTGCGAGCTGCCGGTGGTCGCCACGGCGACCGGCGGCATCCCGGAGGTCGTCGTCGACGGCGAGACCGGCTGGCTCGTGCCCATCGAGCAGGTCCAGGACGGCACGGGCACCCCGGTCGACCCCGACCGCTTCGTCTCCGACCTCGCGGCGGCGCTCACCGATGCCGTGAGCGACGCCGCGCGCGCCGACCGGATGGGTCTGGCGGGTCGTCGACGGGCCGTGGAGTCGTTCTCCTGGGGCTCGATCGGCGAGCAGACCAACCAGGTCTACCTGGACGTCCTGAGGCGCCGGATGCTGACGCCCTGACTCGGTTAGTGTTCGGGGCATGAGCGATGTCCTTGCGATGGCCGGCGTGACTGTCGTCCGCGGGGACACGGTGATCCTGGACGACGTCAGCTGGGAGGTCGAGGAGGGACAGCGCTGGGTCGTGCTCGGGCCCAACGGCGCCGGCAAGACCACGCTGCTCCAGCTCGCCTCGGCACGCATCCACCCGACCACCGGCGTCGTCGGCATCCTCGGCGAGGTGCTCGGCACGGTCGACGTGTTCGAGCTGCGCCCTCGCATCGGCCTCGCCTCGGCCGCCCTGGCGGAGCGCATCCCGGCCCACGAGCGCGTGCGCGACGTCGTCGTGACCGCCTCGTACGGCGTCGTCGGCCGGTGGCGCGAGGCCTACGACCGCCTCGACGAGGGCCGCGCCGACGAGCTGCTCGAGGCGCTCGGTGCCGACCACCTGGCCGACCGCCGCTTCGGAACGCTGTCCGAGGGTGAGCGCAAGAGGGTGCAGATCGCCCGGGCCCTGATGACCGACCCCGAGCTGATGCTGCTCGACGAGCCGGCCGCCGGGCTCGACCTCGGCGGCCGCGAGGACCTCGTGCGTCGCCTGGGCACGCTCGCCGCCGACCTCGCCGCCCCGGCCCTGGTGCTGGTCACCCACCACGTCGAGGAGGTTCCGCCGCACTTCACCGACGTGCTGCTCATGCGCGGGGGCCGTGTCGTCGCGCAGGGCCCGATCGAGATCACGCTCACCGCCGACAACCTCGAGGCGACGTTCGGGCTGCCGCTCGAGCTCGAGGTGCGCGGCGACCGGTTCGCCGCTCGCGCCCGGTAGGCACGGAACCGCCCGCACCGGGCATACGTCGATGTGGTGACACACCACGGAAAGGGGGTCGGAGATGGACTGGCTCAACGACAACGTCTGGTTGTTCTGGCTCGGGGTCGGGCTGGTCCTGGCCGCCATCGAGGCGGCGACGGTCGACTTCGTCTTCATCATGTTCGCCGGGGGTGCCCTGGCCGCCGCGGTCGCGGCCGCCCTGGGCGCCTCGTTCCCCGTGCAGGTCGTGGTCGCGGTCGGCGTGGCCGTGCTGCTGCTCTTCGTGGTGCGGCCGATCATCAAGCGGCAGCTCCTCGACGGCGAGCTCGACCACCAGATCGGCACCTCGGCGCTCGTCGGGCGCGAGGCCCGCGTGCTCCAGGCCGTGACCGACAGCGACGGCCGGATCAAGCTCGCCGGCGAGACCTGGTCGGCCCGGCTGGCCGCCGGAGCGACCACCACGGTCGCCCCGGGCGAGGAGGTGCGGGTGATCGCCATCCACGGCGCCACCGCCATCGTCTCGGCCGTCCCGCCCACGACCCTCGACAGCCCCACCGACCCCACCACCTGACCCGCGCCGTCGGCGCCCCGAGAAAGGCTGACCCATGACAAGCGGCCTCCTGTCGCTCATCGTCCTGCTGCTGCTGGCCCTGTTCGTCATCATCGTGCTGATCCGCACGGTGAAGATCGTGCCGCAGCAGACCGCGCTCATCATCGAGCGCCTGGGCCGCTACTCCCGCACCCTCGAGCCGGGTCTGCACCTGCTCGTGCCGTTCGTCGACGTCGTGCGCGCCAACATCGACCTGCGCGAGCAGGTGGTGTCCTTCCCGCCACAGCCGGTGATCACGAGCGACAACCTCGTCGTGAGCATCGACACGGTCATCTACTACCAGGTGATCGACCCGAAGTCGGCGGTCTACGAGATCGCGAACTTCATCCAGGGCATCGAGCAGCTCACCGTCACCACGTTGCGCAACGTCATCGGCTCGCTCGACCTCGAGCAGACCCTGACCAGCCGCGACCAGATCAACGGCCAGCTGCGCGGGGTGCTCGACGAGGCCACCGGCAAGTGGGGGATCAGGGTCAACCGGGTCGAGCTCAAGGCCATCGACCCGCCGCAGTCGATCCAGGAGTCGATGGAGAAGCAGATGAAGGCCGAGCGTGACCGCCGCGCCATCATCCTGAACGCCGAGGGCACCAAGGCCAGCCAGATCCTCACCGCCGAGGGCGAGAAGCAGAGCCAGATCCTGCGCGCCGAGGGCTCGGCGCAGGCCCGCATCCTCGAGGCACAGGGCCAGGCCCGCGCCATCCAGCAGGTGTTCGACGCCATCCACCGCGGGAAGCCGACCCAGAAGCTGCTCGCCTACCAGTACCTCCAGGTGCTGCCCCAGATCGCCCGCGGCGACTCCAACAAGATGTGGATCATCCCGAGCGAGCTCACCGACGCGCTCAAGGGCATCGGCGGCATGCTCGGCCGCGGCCAGGGCGGGTTCGACGACGGCGGCGACGACGACGACTGGGTCGACCCCGGCGTCCTGGCCGACGCGTTCGAGGACGCCACCCTCGAGGACCCGGCCGAGGCGCTGGCCCGGGCCCGGGGCCAGGCGGGCCTGGCGAGCCGGGAGGCCGAGGAGCACGGGTTCCCCGCCTCGCGCGTGCAGCCCCCGATCGCCCCGGGTGCGGATGCCGTGCCGCCGCGCCCCGCGACGGCGCCCCCCGTGGTCCCGCCGGCACCGCCCGTGCCGCTCAGCGAGGAGCAGCCGCCCCCGCCCCCGCCGCCCGCTCCGCCGGTCGCGGGCACCGACGAGGAGCCGCCGGCCCCCCCGCGCTGACCGCGCATCGCACGGACGGAGCGGGGCGGAACGCCGCCACCACGACACGCGGACACCCGCATAGGGTGTCCGCGTGTCCGCGCTCGATGCCCTCCTCGTCGTCCTCGCGGGCATCGGGGCGGGCACGATCAACACGATCGTCGGCTCCGGCACCCTGATCACCTTCCCGACGCTGCTGCTGATCGGCATCCCCCCGATCACCGCGAACATCTCGAACAACATCGGCCTGGTGCCCGGCAGCCTCACCGGCAGCATCGGCTACCGCAAGGAGCTCGTGGGTGCCGCGCCGACCCTGCGCCGCCTGGCCCCGATGTCGTTCCTCGGTGCCGTGCTCGGCGCCGTGCTGCTGCTCGTGCTCGACCCCGACCTGTTCCGGACGATCGTGCCGGTGCTGATCCTCGTGGGGCTGGTGCTCGTGGTCACCGGCCCCCGGCTGAACGCGTGGGCGGAGCGGCGGAGGGCGGAGGGCACCGGGAGCGCCGCGAGCCACGAGCGGGCGATGCAGGGCGGGGTCTTCGGGGCCGGCGTCTACGGCGGCTACTTCGGTGCGGCGCAGGGCATCATCCTGATGGGCATCCTCGGCGCGCTGTCGAGCGAGCCGATCCAGCGCCTGAACGGGTACAAGAACGTGCTCGCGACCATCGTCAACAGCGTGGCCGCGCTCGTCTTCGTCCTCGTCGCGCGCGACCAGATCGACTGGCTCGTCGTGCTGCTCATCGCGATCGGCTCCACGATCGGCGGCGTGCTCGGCGCGACCGTCGGGCGCCGCCTGTCGCCCACGGTGCTGCGGGCCGTGATCGTCGTCATCGGCCTGGTCGCCGTCGTCAAGCTGGTCGCGTTCCCCTGATGGACTGGGCCGTCGTCCTCGGGCTCGGGCTCGCGGTGCTCGCGGGCGGCGTCGTCCAGTCGACCATCGGCTTCGGCCTGGCGGTGGTCGCGGCACCCTTCGTCGTCCTCGTCGCCCCCGACCTGATGCCCGCCGCACTGCTCGTGCCCGCGCTGGGGCTGCCGGTGCTCCAGCTGTCGCACGGCGACCGCGACATCGCGTGGCGACCGCTCGGCTGGGCGCTGGGGGCTCGCACCCTGTTCACCCCGGTGGGGGTGGCCATCGTCGCCTGGTTCTCCCCGAGGGCGATCGCCGCTCTCGTGGGCGTGCTCATCCTCGTCACGGTCGCGCTCTCGCTGCGGGCCATCGACCTGCGGGCGACCCCGCGCAACGCGGCGGTGGCCGGCGCGGTGTCGGGCGTCTCCGGCACGGCGGCGGGGATCGGGGGGCCGTTCCTGGCGCTCGTGCTGCAGCACGAACGCCCGCAGCGCGTCCGGTCCACCCTCGCCGTGTTCTTCGTGGCCGGCTCGCTGCTCGGGCTCACCGGGCTCCTGCTCGGGGGCGAGCTGACCCGCGCCCAGGTGGCCGCCGGGCTCGTGTGGGTGCCCTTCGGGCTGCTCGGCTACGCCGTCGCCGCCCCGGTCCGGGCCCGGATCGACCCCGAGACGTTCCGGCGTGCAGTGCTCGGCTTCTGCGTGCTCGCCAGCATCACCGTCATCGTCCGCGCCGCGCTGGCCTAGCCTTGCGGGCGTGCCGACCCGCATCGACGACCCCGCCGACCCGCGGCTGGGCGACTACGTCGGGCTCACCGACGTGGCGCTGCGCCGACGGTCCGAGCCGGAGCGCGGGCTCTACATCGCGGAGTCCGAGAAGGTCATCCGGCGCGCCCTGGGTGCGGGGCACCGGCCACGGTCCTACCTCATGGCCGACCGCTGGCTCACCGACCTCGCCGACGTCGTCGAGCGGGCCGAGGCCGACGGCATCCCCGTCTTCGTCGGCGAGCCCGACGTCATCGAGACACTGACCGGCTTCCACCTGCACCGCGGGGCGCTGGCCGCGATGCAGCGGCCGGTACCGCCCACCCTTGCGCAGGTGCTCGACGGCGCCAGGCGGGTGCTCGTGCTCGAGGACGTCGTCGACCACACCAACGTGGGTGCGGTGTTCCGCAGCGCGGCGGCGCTCGGCGTGGATGCCGTGCTCGTCACGCCCCGCTGTGCCGACCCGCTCTACCGCCGCTCCATCCGGGTGTCGATGGGCACCGTCTTCCAGGTGCCGTGGACGCGCATCGACCCGTGGCCCGGGGGAGTGGAGCAGCTGCAGGACCTGGGCTTCACCGTGGCGGCGCTGGCGCTGGAGGACGACTCGGTCGGCCTCGACGAGCTGGCCGCGGACCCGCCCGAGCGGCTCGCCCTCGTGCTCGGCACCGAGGGTGACGGGCTGTCGCGCCGGACCCTCGCGGCCGTCGACCTGACCGTGCGCATCCCGATGGCGGGAGGCGTCGACTCGCTCAACGTGGCCGCGGCCGGTGCCGTCGCGGCCTGGGCCCTGCGGGTGCGGGACTGAGGCGACGTGCGCATCGTGGTCTCGGGCACCCACGCCAGCGGCAAGAGCACCCTGGTGTCCGACCTCGCCGAGGCCCTCGGGTTCGCCCAGCTCCCCGACCCGTACGAGCTGGTGGACGACGCCGGCGACCCGGCCGGGGTCGCCTCGTTCGTCGCCCAGCTCGAGGTCGCGGCCGAACGGCTCGTCGAGCCGGCACCGGCGGCCGACGTCGTCGCCGAGCGCGGACCGGTCGACCTGCTGGCCTACCTCGAGGCGCTGGCCGTGCTGGGCAGGCCCTCGGTGGGCGCGGGCTCCATGGCGCGGCTGCGGCTGGCGAGCGCCGAGGCGATGACCCACGTCGACCTGCTGGTCGTCATCCCGCTCGACCCGGAGGTGGGCGTCGAGGTGCCCGACGACGAGGACCCCGAGCTGCGCGAGGTGATGGACGAGCGGCTGCTCGAGCTGTGCGACGACGAGGACCTGGTCGGGGGAGCCACGAGGGTGGTCGAGGTCGCCGGCCCACCCGAGAGCCGCGTGGCGCAGGTGCTCGCCGCGGTCGAGGCCGTTCGGCGGGGCTAGCGGACCAGTCGCTCGAGCAGGCGCTCGACCTCGGCCTCGGGGTCGGCCACCGACCCGCCGTGCACCGGGCCCGGCTGGAGCACCGTCGAGCGCGGCGCGCTGATCCAGCCGAACCGCTTGCCCTGCGTCGACAGGGTCGCGTCGACCTCGGTCGGCGGTCGCTCGCACATGGTGCCGACGGCCTCGAGCGCGGCGCGCAGGCCGTCGAGGTCGGCATCGGGGGCGACGGCGCGGATCCGCTCCTCGTCGAGGTGGAAGGCGCAGCGCAGCACCCCGGCCGACTGCGAGTGCACGACGACCCCGACGTTGAGGCACTCTCCGCGGTCGACGCGTGGCACGTACCGCAGCACGACGTACTGGTAGGGGTGGCTCATGACGTGCCTCCCGTCCAGGCCGCGGGGTTCGCGAGGCGCAGGGTGAGGTGCTCGACGTAGGCGGCCCTGGCGGCATCCGGGTCGGGCAGGCTCGACGTGGGTTCGAGCCACTCGTCGGGGACGAGGGCCACGACCTCCTCGACGACGGCCTCGGTGACCAGGGGTGCGAGGCGCTCGTGCGTCTCGGCCACGGGTGCGGCGACGGCGCCCAGCACGTGCCCCTTGGCGTCGAAGGGCTGGTCGACGAAGCGACGCACGTCGGGCGGGCGACTGGGCCAGGAGTGGTGGAACCACAGGGCCGCGCCGTGGTCGATGGCCCAGGTGCGGCCGTGCCACACGAGCAGGTTCGGGTTGGCCCAGGTGCGGTCGACGTTGGCGCTGAAGGCGTCGAGCCACAGGATGGCGCCGGCGTCCTCGCGCGACGGGGGGCGTGAGCCGTCGTAGCCGAACGACCCGGGCAGGAAGTCGACGCCGAGGTTGCGGCCCGGGCTCGCGTTGAGCAGGTCCTGCACCTCCTCGTCGGCCTCGTAGCGCGCGATCGCGGTGGGCAGGTCGACGACCGCGAGCCGCGGTGTGGGGATGTCGAGCCGGCGCGCGAGCTCACCGACGAGCACCTCGGCGACGAGCACCTTGCGGCCCTGGCCGGCACCGGTGAACTTCACGACGTAGGTGCCGAGGTCGTCGGCCTCGACCAGCCCCGGTAGCGACCCGCCCTCGCGCAGGGGGAGGACGAAACGCGTCGCGGTCACCGATTCCAGCACGTCGTTCAGGCTACGGGAGAGCCAGTAGGGTTTCCGGGATGAGCAGCGAGCAGCGACGACTGGCCGGTCGCTACGTCCTCGAGGCCCCGATCGGGCGCGGAGGAATGGGCGAGGTCTGGCGCGGCACCGACACGGTGCTCGGGCGCCAGGTGGCCGTCAAGACCATCGACCTGCGCAACCTGCCCGACGAGTCCGGCGCCGCCCGGTTCGAGCGCGAGGCGCGCGCGACCGCCGGCCTGAGCCACCCCAACGTCGTCACGGTGCACGACAGCGGGGTCGAGGGCGACACCGCCTACATCGTCATGGAGCTGCTGCCCGGCCCCAGCCTGGCCGACCTGCTCGCTGCCGGTCCGCTGCAGGTCGACGAGGTCGTCGAGGTCGGGCGCCAGGTCGCCTCCGCGCTCGACGCCGCCCACGCGCGCGGCCTCGTGCACCGCGACATCAAGCCGGGCAACATCGCCTACGCCGCCGACGGGCGGGTCCGGGTGCTCGACTTCGGCATCACCCAGCTCACCGAGTCGACCGACGCGCAGGCGCTCACTGCCACCCACACGGTCATGGGCACCGCCGAGTACCTCGCCCCCGAGCAGGCCATGGGCGGGCGGGTCGACGGCCGCGCCGACCTCTACGCCCTGGGCTGCGTGCTCTACGCCCTGCTGGCCGGCCGGCCGCCGTTCAAGGGCGCGACGCCGGTCGCCACGATGATGATGCACGCGAACGACCCGGTGCCCGACGTGCGCACGCTGCGCCCCGAGACGCCCGACTGGCTGGCCGACCTCGTGCACGGCCTGCTCGCCAAGAGTCCCGACGACCGGCCTGCCGGTGCCGCAACCGTGGCGGAGGCCCTCGCCGCGCGGGAGTCGATCGGCGGCGCCACGACGGTGCTCCCCGCCGCCATCGCAGCCACGACCCAGCGACTGGATGCCGTGCCGCCACCCGTGCTGCCGCCCACCGGCCCGACGGAGCCGGAGCGGCGGGGCATCGCGCCGCTGACCTGGGTGCTCGCCGCGGGGGCGGTGGCGGTCATCGCGCTGCTGCTCTGGCTGCTGCTCAAGGACGACGGCCAGACCCCCGCGACGACACCCAGCTCGACGCCCTCGACGTCGCAGCCCGCGACCAGCGAGGCACCGCCGACGACGAAGGCCCCCACCAAGACGCCGAGCGCCACGCCGACCGAGACCCCGACGCCGACGCCGACGCCGACGGCGGATCCTGCCGACGCCGTCGCGACCTCGTTGTCGGCGTTCTCCGACGAGGTCGGCGTGCTCGAGCGCGATGGCGTCATCGACAAGGACGCGGCCAAGACCCTGGACGGGCGGGTGCGCGACGTCCAGAAGGCGCTGCGCGACGACGACCCGGAGAAGGTGTCCGAGGAGCGGGACAAGCTCGTCGAGGACTACGACAAGGGCGTGCAGGACGGCTCGATCCCCGCCGAGGCGACCCAGCAGCTCGATCCCCTGCTCGCCGACGTCAACGACGCCGTCGACGCCTACGTCGCGGGCTGAGGCGAGCGGCCGAGCGCCACCCGCGGTGGCGCCCGGTCGAGTGCACCCGCGGTCGCGCGCCCGGTCGAGTGCCACCGCGGTCGCGCGCCCGGTCGAGTGCGTCTGGTGACAGGCAATGGCCCGGTGGGTTGTGGGACACCACGCTCGTCCAGCATCCGCCGATCGCCGATTGCCTGTCGGTGGGAGCACTCGATGTGGCAGTCGGCGGCGAGCTTGTGTACGTGATCGGGTGGTCGCGGCGACCACTGCCCGCCCCCGGCGGAGGGGGCGCCCATCCAGGGGTGGCCTGTGGTCGTGATCGGGTGGTCGAGGCGACCACTGCCCGCCCCGGCGGAGGGGCGCCCCCGGGGTGGCCTGTGGTCGTGATCGGGTGGTCGAGGCGACCACTGCCCGCCCCCGGCGGAGGGGGCGCCCATCCAGGGGTGGCCTGTGGTCGTGATCGGGTGGTCGAGGCGACCACTGCCCGCCCCCGGCGGAGGGGGCGCCCCTCCAGGGGTGGCCTGTGGTCGTGATCGGGCCGTCGGTGGGAGCACTCGATGTGGACGAGGCCACCGGGCTCCCCGAGCGGGCTGAGAAGGATGAGGCCCGCAGATGCGAGAACCCCCGGTTCCTGGTGGGGAACCGGGGGTCTGCGCTGGTGTCCGAGGGGGGACTTGAACCCCCATGCCCAATAAGGGCACTAGCACCTCAAGCTAGCGCGTCTGCCAATTCCGCCACCCGGACGAGTGGTGCGTGGCCGGCCCTGGGGAGGCCGTCCTGCGACCGGGAACGATACACGGTGTGCCGCCGGGAACCGAAATCGCCCGGGGGCCGGCCATCGGGGACTAGGTTGCCGAGCAGATGACCACGACCGTCGACGTCGGCGTCGATCTCGGCACCACCGTCACCAAGGCGGTGGCGCTCGACGGTGCCCGCCAGGTCGTCGCCAGGGCGTCGCTGCCGACGCGGTGGGAGCGACCGCGTGCGGAGTGGTGCGAGCGCGACCCCGCGGATGCCGTGGCCACCGTCGACCGGCTGCTCGCCGACCTCGTGCTCGCCGCGGGGGATGTGCGAGTGCGCTCGATCGGCTTCTGCTCGATCGCCGAGACCGGTGCCCTGGTCGATCCCGACGGCCGGGCCGTGTCGCGGCTGCTGGCCTGGCACGACCCCCGCGGAGGTCGGCAGGCGACGAACCTGGACCCGGCGCTGGCGGCCGTGCTCCCCTCGCGGACCGGGCTCTCGGTGAGCTCGGTCGCGACCTTCTTCAAGCTGCTCTGGTGGCGCGACGAGGCCGGGCTCGACCTCACCGGGCTGCAGTGGCTGTGCCTTCCCGAGCTGGTCTGCCTGGGCCTCGGCGCCGGGCGCTACGCCGAGCGGTCGATGCTCGGCCGGACGGCGCTGTGGGACATCCACGACGAGGCTCCGTTCGGTGCCGCCCTCGACGAGCTCGGCACCGGCCCCGACCTCGTGCCGCCGCGGGTCGCCGCGGGCGCGGCGCTGGGTCGGGTGCGTGACGACCATCCCGTCGAGCAGGTGCGTGGCGCCGTGCTGACCGTCGCCGGGCACGACCACCTGGTCGCTGCGGCCGTGCTCGGGGCGGGGGGTGTCGGCAGCCTGTGCGACTCGATGGGCACTGCCGAGGCACTCGTGGCGGCGGTCGCCGCGCCGCCCCCGCCCGTGGTCGTCGCGGGGCTGGTCTCGCGCGGGCTGGCGGTCTACCCGCACGTCGTCGACTCCACCACCTGCCTGCTCGGCGCCCTGCGCACCGGGCTGGTGCTCGGCCGCACGCTCGACGCGCTGGGCGCCACCACCACCGAGCAGCGGATGGCGTTCGACGCCGCGGCGCCGATGGACGGTGCGGTGGCCGAGGTCCACGTCGAGGGCCTCGACATGGCGGACGACCACGTCTCGGTCACCTGGGCGGAGGGCGCCGACCCCCACGCGGTGTGGGCGGGTGTGCTCGCCCGCACCCGCGAGGAGGTGTTCTCCGAGGTGGCCGCGCTACGAGCCGTCGGGGTGCCGGTGGACGAGGTGGTCGTCACCGGCGGCTGGGCGCGCCTGCCGTCCGTGCTCGCGAGCCGGTCCGGGATCGCCGAGCGCACCACGCACGTCACCCTCGAGGAGCCGGGGGCGCTGGGGTCCGCGCTGCTCGCGCGGTGGGCGGCGACCCGGCATCCGGACGGGTCCGACCCGACCACCCACGAGGCGCCACCGGCGGACTGGTTCACCGACCCCTCGGCCTAGAGTGGCTGCCCATGACCGACACCGTCACGCGCCCCGAGGACGAGGTCGTCCGGATCTGCCAGGAGCTGATCCGGATCGACACGAGCAACTACGGCGACGGCAGCGGCCCCGGTGAGGCCGATGCCGCCGAGTACGTCGTCGGTCTGCTGCGCGAGGTGGGCCTGGAGCCGCAGACCTTCGAGAGCGACCCGGGCCGGGTCAGCGTGGCCGTGCGGATCCCGGGCGCCGACCCCGAGCGGGGTGCGCTGTGCGTGCACGGGCACCTCGACGTCGTTCCGGCCAACGCCGCCGACTGGTCGGTCGACCCGTTCGCGGGGGAGGAGCGCGACGGGTGCGTGTGGGGCCGTGGCGCGGTCGACATGAAGGACATGGACGCGATGATGCTGGCGAGCGTGCGCCACCTCGCGCGCACCGGGACCGTGCCGCCGCGCGACCTCGTCGTGGTGTTCTTCGCCGACGAGGAGGCCGGGGGGACCAAGGGGTCGCACTTCCTCGTGGCCGAGCACCCCGAGGTGTTCGAGGGCGTCACCGAGGCGATCAGCGAGGTCGGCGGGTACAGCGTCACCCTCACCGACCGTGAGGGGAACGAGCGCCGCACCTACCTGCTGCAGACCGCCGAGAAGGGCATCGCGTGGCTGCGGCTCACCGCGCACGGCCGTGCGGGGCACGGCTCGGTCCCCAACGACGAGAACGCGATCGTCCGCCTGGCCGAGGCGATCTCGCGGATCGCGGCGCACAAGTGGCCCCGCGAGTTCATCCCGTCGGTGCGAACCCTGCTCGACGGTCTGTCCGAGCTCACCGGCACGAGCTGGTCCGACGAGGACCTCGACGAGCTGCTCGCGCACCTCGGCGGGGCGCAGGGGTTCGTGCGGGGCACCTTGCAGGACACCAGCAACGTGACGATGCTCGACGCCGGCTACAAGCACAACGTCATCCCGCAGCACGCGTCCGCCAACGTCGACTGCCGCTTCCTCCCGGGACACGAGGAGGAGCTGCTCGCGACGATCCGCGACCTCGCGGGGGAGCACGTCGACGTCGAGGTGCTGCACAAGGACATCGCGCTCGACGCGCCGTTCGAGGGAGACCTCGTGGAGGCCATGGTCGCGGCGCTGCGCACCGAGGACCCCGATGCCGACGTGCTGCCGTACTGCCTGTCCGGCGGCACCGACAACAAGGCCCTGTCGCTGCTCGGCATCACCGGCTACGGGTTCGCCCCGCTGCGGCTGCCGGCCGACCTCGACTTCGCCCCGATGTTCCACGGCATCGACGAGCGGGTCCCGGTCGAGTCGCTGCACTTCGGCACCCGGGTGCTGCTGCGGCTCCTGGAGACCTGCTGACCCTCCGTCGGGGCGACACGCCCGGGCTCAGTCGCTGACCGACGCGCTCATCGAGCGGCGCGGGCGGATGATCCGGCGCCGCAGCCAGGTGCGGGTGCGCCCACCGAAGTAGGTGCGCGTGCGCTCCAGCTCCCAGCGGCCGTACTCGGCGTGCTCGGTGAGCTGGCGGCGAATGTCGTTGCGCCCGACCTCCCGCCCGAAGGAGAGGACGAGGTACTCGTACTCGACCATGGACACATTGTGCCCAAGGACCGGTAGCGTCAGCACCATGAGCGACGATCCGCGTGCCGCACTGAGCCAGCTCGTCGCTGCCTTCGAGCGCCACCTGGAGGCGAGCAGCACCCGGCACGGCGACGACGACCCGACGGTCGTCGCGGCCTACGAGGACCTCGCCGACGCCTTCGAGGTGTACGACTCGGCGCTCTACGACGCCTACGGCGAGATGACGCCCCTCGACATCTACAGCGGCGACGACGACGAGGACGACGACGAGTCCGACGAGGACGAGGACGACGTCATCGACGGCGACGAGCTCGACGACCACGACGACGAGGACGGCGACGGCCCGCGGCTCTACGCAGGGCTGGACGC
Organism: uncultured Actinomycetota bacterium; assembly: GCA_963707895.1. Classification (GTDB taxonomy): domain Bacteria; phylum Actinomycetota; class Actinomycetes; order Actinomycetales; family Dermatophilaceae; genus Fodinibacter. Next base: position 216,429 of record CAVPRS010000010.1, read on the forward strand.
CGACGTCGACTTCGACGACGACAACGACGAGAGCGACGAGAGCGACGACCGGCCGCGCCGCTGACCCGCCGGGTCAGGTGTGCTCGACCGACACCTCGTCGAGCGCGTGCACGATCTGCTCGGGCAGCTCGACGTCCTCGGCGTCGAGCAGGGCCGCCAGCTGGGTGGGCGTGCGCGGGCCGAGGATCGGTGCGGTGACCCCCGGCCGGTCGCGCACCCACGCGAGGGCCACGACGGCGGGTGACACCCCGAGACCGCTCGCCGCGGTGTGCACGGCCTCGACGACACCGCGCGTGTGGTCGCCGACGTGCCGCCCGGCGAACTGCGCGAACTCCTCGGACGCCAGCCGTGAGTCGGCGGCCACGGTCGTGCGGTAGCGGCCGGCCAGCACCCCCCGGCCCAGCGGGGACCAGGGAAGCAGGCCGAAGCCCAGGGCTCCGGCGGCGGCGGCCAGCTCGCGCTCGGGGGTGCGGGCGACCAGGCTGTACTCGACCGAGTCGGCGACCATCGGGACCCCGGCCGCCGCGAGCAGCGACATCGTGCGAGCGGCCTGCCAGCCGACGTGGTTCGAGACGCCGACGTAGCGTGCCCGCCCGCTCTCCACGGCCCAGACCAGTGCGCTGACCGTCTCCTCGATGGGGGTGTGGTCGTCCCAGGTGTGGGCCAGCCAGACGTCGACGTGGTCGGTGCGCAGCCGGCGCAGCGAGGTGTCGAGCTGGTGCATCAGGGCCCGGCGCGAGCAGTCGACGACGCGGCTGCCGGTGGCCCGGCTGATGCCCGACTTGGTGACGAGCACGACCTCGTCGCGGTCGGGACCGTCGAGGAGGTCGCCGACGATGTCCTCGGCCAGCCCACCGGCATACCCGTGGGCGGTGTCGACGAGCGTGCCTCCTGCGGAACGGAAGGCGGTGAGCAGGTCGCGGGCGTCCTCGGGCGAGGTCCGGGTGCCCCACGCCATCGTCCCGAGCCCCAGCCGCGAGACGGTGAGGCCGGAGGCCCCGAGGCGGCGGGTGAGCATGGCGGCGACCCTATCGCCCGGCCCATCGCTACCGTGGGCGCCATGCGGCTGGCGATCTCCTGCGGTTACGCGGGCATGGGACTGGGCAACGACACCCTCGACCTGGTGCGGGAGGCGGAGCGCCTGGGGTACGAGCAGGCGTGGGTGGCGGAGGCCTACGGCTCCGACGCCCCGACCGTGCTCGGCTGGCTCGCCGGGCAGACCACGACGATCGGGCTGGGCGCCGGCGTCATGCAGATCCCGGCGCGCACGCCTGCCATGACGGCGATGACGGCCGCCACGCTCGACACGTTGTCCGCGGGGCGGTTCCACCTCGGGCTCGGGGTCTCCGGGCCCCAGGTGAGCGAGGGCTGGCACGGGGTGCGGTTCGCGGCGCCCCTGGCGCGCACGCGCGAGTACGTCGAGGTCGTGCGGATGGCGCTGCGCCGGGACCAGGTGCGCTATGCCGGGGAGCACTTCACGCTGCCGCTGCCCGACGGCCCGGGCAAGGCGCTGCGGCTCACCATCCGCCCGCCGCGCGCCGACCTGCCCATCTACCTCGCGGCGGTCGGGCCACGGAACCTGCGCCTCGCGGGGGAGGTGGCCGACGGCTGGCTCGGCATCTTCGTCTCGCCCGAGCACTCCGGTGACCTCTTCGCCCAGGTGCGCGCCGGGCGGGCCGCGGTCGGCGCGGGGGAGCCGGGCGACCCGATGGCCGGGTTCGACGTGGTGGCCTCGGTGCCGGTCGTCGTCACCGACGACCTCGAGGCGGCCCGCGCGGCGCTGGCCGACTACACGGCGCTCTACATCGGCGGCATGGGCAGCCGCGAGCAGAACTTCTACAACGCGCTGGCCCGCCGGATGGGCTTCGAGGAGGCCGCGGACACCATCCAGGACCTCTACCTCGACGGCCGCCCGCGCGATGCTGCCGACGCCGTGCCCTTCGAGCTGGTCGACTCCACCGCCCTGATCGGGCCGCCCGAGCGGATCGCCGAGCGGATCGGGCGGTACGCGGATGCCGGGGTGACGACGCTGAGCGTGGCGCCGCACGCGGCGACCACCGAGGGCCGCGCCGCCGTGCTGCGGGTCGTGGCGGACGCGCTGGCCGCCCTCGCCTGACTTCCGGGCGGCTGCGCCTAGGCTGTCGGCTCGTGCCCGTCGAACTCAGCTATCTCCAGGCCGTCATCCTCGGTGTCGTCGAGGGACTCACCGAGTTCCTGCCGATCAGCTCCACGGGGCACCTCACGATCGCCGAGCAGCTGCTGGGGCTGCCGGTCGACGACCCGGCGATCACGGCCTACACGGCCGTGATCCAGATCGGCGCGATCGTCGCGACCTTCATCTACTTCGCCGGCAAGATCGCCCGCCTGTTCATGGCCTGGGTGCGTGGTCTCACCTCCGCCGAGGCGCGCGAGGACAAGGACTACACCCTCGCCTGGGCCGTGATCGTCGGCTCCATCCCGGTGGGCATCGTCGGCTTCCTGGCGCGCGACTTCATCGAGACCACCCTGCGCAGCCTGTGGGTGGTCGCGTTCGCCCTCATCCTGTGGAGCGCGGTCATCTGGGTCGCGGAGCAGCGGCACGACGTGCTCGAGAAGCGCGGCATCCAGCGAGGCGAGCACGACGTCACCGTCATCGACGGCCTGGTCATCGGCCTCGTGCAGGTCTTCGCGCTCATCCCGGGTGTCTCCCGCTCCGGCGCCACGATCTCGGCCGGCCTGATGCGCGGCATCAACCGCGTCACGGCCACCGAGCTGTCCTTCTTCATGGCGATCCCGGCCCTCACCGCCGCGGGGCTCTTCGAGGCCGCCAAGGGCAAGGACGACCTCTCCGCGCTCGGCGTGGGGCCGATGCTCGTCGGCATCGTGGTCGCCTTCGCGACGGCCTACGCCTCGATCGCCTGGCTGCTGCGCTTCGTCGCCAGCAACTCGCTGCGGCCGTTCATCTGGTACCGCATCGGGCTGGGCCTGCTCGTCATCGTCGGACTCCTCGCCGGCTGGATCACCGCCACCTGACCGCGGCGGCGCGCTCAGAGCCAGCCGCTGCGCTTGAAGGCGCGGTAGAGGGCGCCGCAGGCCAGGGCCATCAGGGCCACGACCACGAAGTAGCCGTACTTGAACTCGCCGTCACCGACCCGGAAGCTGGCCGTCAGCTCGGGCATGTAGTCGAAGTTCATGCCGTAGATGCCGGCGATCATGGTCGGCACGGCGGCGATGGCGACCCACGCCGAGATCTTCCGCATGTCCGTGTTCTGCTGCACGGTGACCTGCGCCAGGTGCGCGCCCAGCACGTCGGTGAGCAGGCGGTCGTACGACTCCACGTGGTCGATGACGGCCTGCAGGTGGTCGGAGACGTCGCGGAACTGCAGCCGCAGCTCGGGGTCCGTGACGTGCGAGCTCTCGTCCTCGTGCAGCGCCATGAGCGGCGCGGCCAGGGGCGCCGCGGCCCGCCGGAACTCGAGCACCTCGCGCTTGAGCCGGTAGATCGTGGAGGAGTCCATGTCGGCCCCCGAGAAGACGGCGGTCTCGATCTCGTCGAGGTCGGTGCTGACCTCCGCGTCGACGGCCGTGTAGTTGTCGACGACGGTGTCGACGATGGCGTGCAGCACGGCCATCGGGCCCATCCGGAGCCCGTGCGGTTCGGCCTCGAGGCGGTGGCGCAGGCCGTCCAGAGGTGCCGCTTCGCCACGGCGCACCGTGACGATGAACCGGTCTCCGACGAAGCACATCAGCTCGCCGGTCTCGATGTCCGAGCTCTGCTCCACGTACCGCAGCGGCTTGAGCACGACGAAGACGCTGTTGTCGTAGAGCTCGACCTTGGCCCGCTGCCGGCCCTGGATGGCGTCCTCCACGGCCAGTGGGTGCAGCTGGAGCTCCTCGTTGACCTCGTCGAACTCGGCCTGGGTGGGGTTCTTCAGCCCGATCCACAGGAAGTTCCCCGGTGAGCCGTCGCCGCGCAGGGCCGCGAGCTCGTCGCTGAGGTCGCCACAGGGGCGTCGTTCGCCATCGACGTAGATGGCCTTGTCCACGATCACGAGCGCCATTGTGTCCCCCGGCGCACTGGGTCCCGCACCACCCCCGTCCGGCGGGGCCGCGCCGACGCCTACAGTGGGCTCTCGTGGCCATCGTCCTGCTCCTGCGGCACGGGCACTCCACCGCCAACGCGCAGGGAGTCCTGGCCGGGTGGACCGACGGGGTCGGCCTCACCGACAGCGGTCGTGAGCAGGCCGCCCGGGTGGCCGAGCGGCTCGCCCCGCTCACCATCGTCCGGGCCGTGTCCAGCCCCCTTCAGCGGTGCCTCGAGACGGCATCCGTCGCCTTGGCGGGTCACGACGTGGGTCACGACGACCGGCTGGGGGAGTGCCACTACGGCGGCTGGACCGGCCTCTCGCTCGCCGACGCCGCCAAGGAGCCGCTCTGGCGGGTCGTGCAGGACGACCCGGGGGCCGCGACCTTCCCACCGGACGACGTCTACGCGGCCGAGTCGCTGACCGAGATGGCGGCCCGGGTCGTCGGGGGCGTCCGGGCGCTGGACGCCGAGGTGGAGGCCGAGCACGGCCCGCACGCCGTGTGGGTGGCGGTGAGCCACGGTGACCCGATCAAGGCGGTCGTGGCCGAGGCGGTGGGTGCCGGACTGCCCGGGCTGCAGCGGGTGCGCGTCGACCCCGGGTCCCTGACGGCCGTGCACCTCACCGAGCACCGGATGGTGCTCCTTGCGAGCAACACCGTGCAGGGCGACCTCGCCCCGCTCGTGTCCCGCCCCGCCCACGCCCCGGACGGGGACTCCGAGGTCGGCGGAGGAGCCGGCTGAGTCGGTCACTCCCTTGTTGCGAACAACATCCAACAAGGGGCACTGTTGCGAATAGTGTGCAACAGGACAACGCAGCGACCCGCAAGGAGCAGCACATGCACGTCCCCGACGGCTTCCTCGACGCACCGACCTCGGTCGGCACCGCGGTCGTCGCAGCCGGTGCGGTCGGGTTCGCGCTCGTCCGCGCCCGCCGCGAGCTCGACGAGCGCTCGGCGCCGCTGGCCGGCCTGGTCGCGGTGTTCGTGTTCGCCTCGCAGATGATCAACTTCCCGGTCGGCGCGGGCACCTCGGGCCACCTCATCGGTGGCGCGCTGGCGGCGGTGCTCGTGGGCCCGGCCACGGCCACCCTCTGCCTCACCGTGGTGCTCACTGTGCAGGCGCTGCTGTTCGCCGACGGTGGGGTCAGCGCCCTCGGCACCAACGTGCTGCTCATGGGCGTGGTCTCGGTGTGGGTCGGCTGGGGCGTGTTCAAGCTCGTGCTGGCCGTGCTGCCACGCCGCCTGACGAGCGTGTCGGTCGCGGCAGGTGCCGGTGCCCTCGTCAGCGTGCCGGTGGCGGCGCTGGCCTTCGTCGGGCTCTACGCCCTCGGGGGCGCGGCCCCCATCCCGCTGCCGGCGCTGGCCACCGCGATGGTGTCGTGGCACGTGCTGATCGGGGTCGGCGAGGCCGTGATCACCGTGCTCGCGGTGTCGAGCATCCTGGCCGCCCGCCCCGACCTCGTCTACGGCGCGCGAGGCCGGCTGCCCGCGCTCGAGCTGCGCACCCCGGAGAAGGTCGGATGACGAACCTCGATGCACCGATCCGCCCCGTGCGGAGCCGCCCGAGCACGCGCGCCCTCGTCGTCGCCGGGCTGGTCGTCAGCGCCCTGCTCGCCGGCGTGGTGTCCTTCTACGCGTCCCGCAGCCCCGACGGCCTCAACTCGGTGGCCCAGTCCCTCGGCTTCCACCAGGTCGAGCGGACCTCGGTCACGGCGGGCTCGCCGCTGGCCGGCTACTCGGTGTCCGACGTCGCCGACCCGCGACTGTCCGGCGGGCTCGCCGGGCTGGTCGGTGTCGCCGTCGTCGGCCTGCTGATGACCGGCGTCGTTCTCCTGCTCCGGCGCCGTCGGGGCCCGTCGGGCCCCGACGCCTGACGTGGGCGCCGGACCGGGAGCGCACCTGCACATCGAGGGCACCACCCTCCTGCACCGGATGCCGCCGCACGCCAAGCTCGTGGGCCTGTTCGCCTACGTGCTGCTCGTCGTGTCCGTGCCGCGCGACGCCACGGCCGCCCTCGTGGGCCTGCTCGGGGTCTCGGCGGCGATGCTGGTGTCGACCCGCGTACCGGCCCGCCTCGTGCTGCCCCGGCTCGCGGTCGAGGTGCCGTTCGCGCTGTTCGCCTGCGTGCTCCCGTTCGTGGCCGTCGGTCCGCGGGTGCAGGTGGGCCCGTTCACGGTGTCGCAGGCCGGGCTGTCCGCCGCGACCGCCCTGCTCCTCAAGGGCACCTGCGGGGTGCTCGCGGCGGTGGCCTTCGCCGTCACCACCCGCCCGCGAGACCTGGTGCGGGCCCTGCAGCACCTGCGGGTGCCCGACACCCTGGTCACCATCGCAGGCTTCATGGTGCGCTACGTCGACGTCGTCGGCGACCAGATGCGCCGGATGCGGGTCGCACGCGACTCGCGCGGCTTCACGGCCCGCTCGCTGCGCGCCTGGCCGCCGCTGGCCGCGAGCACCGGCGCCCTCTTCATCCGCAGCTACGAGCGCGGGGAGCGGGTGCACCTCGCCATGGTGAGCCGCGGCTGGTCGGGCCGGATGCCGGTGACCGAGACCCTGGTCGCCACCTCGCGCCAGTGGGCGCTGGCGCTGACCCCCGCCGCGGTCGCCGCGGTCGTGAGCGTGGGGGTGCGACTCGGATGAGCGTGCCCGTGCTCGACCTGCAGGGTGTGGCCTTCGCCTACCCCGGCGGCCACCAGGCACTGTTCGGCGTCGACCTGCACGTGCACCCGGGGGAGCGGGTCGCCCTGCTGGGGCCGAACGGAGCCGGCAAGACGACGCTGGTACTGCACCTCAACGGCATCCTGACGCCGGGCGCCGGCACCGTGACGGTCTCGGGGCTGCCGGTCAGCGAGGCGAACCTGCTCGAGGTGCGGCGACGGGTCGGCATCGTCTTCCAGGACCCCGACGACCAGCTCTTCATGCCGACCGTGCGCGACGACGTGGCGTTCGGCCCGGCCAACCTCGGGCTGCGGGGCGCCGAGCTCGAGGCCCGGGTGGTCGAGGCGCTCGACCTCGTCGGGGTGGTCGACCTCGCCGACCGGGCACCGCACCACCTCTCCTTCGGCCAGCGGCGGCGGGTGGCCATCGCCACGGTGCTGGCGATGCGCCCCGAGATCCTGGTGCTCGACGAGCCGTCGTCGAACCTCGACCCCGCGTCGCGCCGTGAGCTGGCGGGCATCCTGCGCTCGCTCGACGTGACGGTGCTCATGGTCACCCACGACCTGCCCTACGCCGTCGAGCTGTGCGAGCGCTCGGTGGTGCTCTCGGAGGGCACCGTGGTCGCCGACGGCGCGACCCGCGAGGTGCTCGGCGACGCGTCGCTCATGGCTCGACACCGCCTGGAGCTGCCCGTGGGGTTCTCGATCTAGGGTGGTGCCCATGCCAGCAACCGTCTTCGACCCGCCCGAGCGCTTCGTCGCCGGGACCGTCGGGCCACCCGGCGGCCGCACCTTCTTCCTCCAGGCCAGCGGCGAGGGCCGGCTCGTGTCCGTCTCGCTCGAGAAGGTCCAGGTCACCGTGCTCGCCGACCGGGTCAACGACCTGCTCGACACGCACGCCGAGGGCACCGCCACCGAGCCGGTCGGTGGGGGCGACACCGAACCCCTCGCGACGCCGATCGAGGACGAGTTCCGCGTCGACACGCTGGCCCTCGCCTGGGACGTCGCGCGCAACGTGGTGGTCATCGAGTGCCACGACCAGGACCCGGAGGAGGCCGAGGAGGAGGCCGTGCAGACCCTGCGGGTCGTCCTGAGCCCCCAGGCGGCCAGGGCCTTCGCCCGACGGTGTGGCGCGGTCGTCTCCGCCGGCCGCCCCTCCTGCCCGTTCTGCGGCCAGCCGCTGGACCCGACCGGCCACATCTGCCCCCGTGCCAACGGGTACCGACGCTGACCTCGTCGACCTCCTGACGAGCGGGGACCTCACCCCGGTCGGCCGGATCGTCGACTCCTCGAACGGGGCCCTGCTCTGCTCGGTCGAGCCGGCCGTCTCCGGCGAGGTGCGCGACGCGAGCGACGCGGACGCCCACGCGGAGCCCGTGCTCGTCATCCACAAGCCGGAGGCCAGCGAACGGCCGTTGTGGGACTACCCCGACGGCACCCTGGTCGCCCGGGAGCGGGCGGCCTACCTGATCAGCGCGGCAGGGGGTTTCGACGTCGTGCCGCCCACGGTGCTGCGCAACGGCCCGCTCGGGCCGGGGTCGGTGCAGCTGTGGGTCGGCCCCGTCGAGGGAGAGCCCGAGCCGCTCGTCGACGTCACCCCCGCCGACGCGGTGCCCGAGGGGTGGGTCGTGGTGATCGAGGGCGAGTCTCCCGGTGGGCGTCCGGTCGTCGTGTCGCACAGCCGGGAGCCGGCGCTGCGCACCGTGGCGGTGTTCGACGCCGTGCTCAACAACTCGGACCGCAAGGGCGGGCACCTGCTGCGCGACGGCGACATCGTGCGCGGCTGCGACCACGGGGTCAGCCTCGGGGTCGAGCCGAAGCTGCGCACCGTGCTCTGGGGCTGGGCGGGGGAGCCGGTGCCCGACACCGACCTCGCTCGCGTCGAGACCCTGCTCGACGCCCTGGGCAACGGGCTCGCCGACGAGCTGGAAGCTCTGCTGACCCGGGCCGAGGTGCGAGCCCTGAGGTCGCGCACCGAGGCGCTGCTGCGTTCGCGCCGGCATCCCGTCCCGCAGCCGGGCTGGCCGGCCATCCCGTGGCCGGCGCTGTAGTCGCGGCACGTAGTCTTGCCCGGTGAAGTCGTGGCCCGCACCCTTCGTCCCCGCCGTGCCCGGCCACGGTGACCCGCTGCACCTGTTCGACACGCAGGCGCGTGCCGTGCGCCCGGTCGACGCCGGGCCGGTCGCGCGGCTCTACGTCTGCGGCATCACGCCCTACGACGCGACCCACCTCGGCCACGCGGCCACCTACGTCACCTTCGACCTCGTGGGTCGGGCTCTGCGCGACGCGGGGCACCGAGTGCACTACGTGCAGAACGTCACCGACGTCGACGACCCGCTGCTCGAGCGGGCCGCCCGCGACGGGCGCGACTGGCGCGAGCTCGCCACGGCCGAGATCGACCTGTTCCGGGAGGACATGACCGCCCTGGCCGTCGTGCCGCCGGACGCCCTCGTCGGGGTCGTCGAGTCGATGCCCGAGATCACCCGCGAGGTGCGCAGCCTGCTCGGCGAGGGCAGGGCGTACCGCGTCCCGGTACCCGATGGCGACGGGGCCGGCGAGGACGTCTACCTCGACCTCGCCCAGGCACCCACCTTCGGGTCGGTCTCGGGATGGACGCCCGAGCAGATGGATGCCGTGTTCGCCGACCGCGGGGGTGACCCCGACCGGGCCGGCAAGCGCGGCCGGTTCGACCCGCTGCTCTGGCGCGCGGCGCGCGACGGCGAGCCCTGCTGGGACGACGAGCTGCTCGGCGCGGGGCGACCCGGGTGGCACATCGAGTGCACCGCGATCTCGCTCGACCGCCTCGGTCACCCCCTCGACATCCAGGGCGGAGGCACCGACCTGGTCTTCCCGCACCACGAGATGAGCGCGGTGCAGTCCGCCGCGCTCACCCACGACGACACCTTCGCGCGGCACTACGTGCACCAGGCGATGGTGGCGTTCGAGGGCGAGAAGATGAGCAAGTCGCGCGGCAACCTGGTGCTCGTGTCGAAGCTGCGCGCCGACGGGGTCGACCCGATGGCGATCCGGCTCGTGCTGCTCGACCAGCACTACCGCACCGGCTGGGAGTACACGCCCGACCTGCTCGACGCGGCGGAGGCGCGGCTGGCGCGGTGGCGGGAGGCGCTGTCGGTCAACCACGGCGCCGACGCGGCGACGACGATCGCCGCCGTGCGCGCCGCGGTCGCCGACGACCTCGACACGCGAGGCGCCCTGGCCGCGGTCGACGGCTGGGCCGAGCGCACGCTCGCAGGTGAGTGGGACGACGCAGGCGCGCCCGGGCTGGTCGCCCGGACCGTCGACGCACTGCTCGGCGTCCGCCTCTGAGGGCTGGCGAGGTGTCGACCTCCCCTGTGCCAGTGGCGTACTGGGTGGGCGCCAACGGGCGGACGCACGACTGAGAAGTTGCTGAGGGCGCTCGTGTCGCGGCATCTTGATTTCCCGGACAGGGCGTGGGCGCCCACGTTAGAGTGCACTTGCCTGACCAAGAACTTCCGCACCCCCCTGCAGCGGAAGCTCCCAGACCAGGCACACGAGGTCCACGAAAGCCCTGCAGTGCAGCGGTTTTCGTGGACCTCGTGCCATGTGCGGAGCATGGCGGGCATTGACCGACTGATTGTTGTGACCGAAGTCCCTTGCGGGACAGAGAAGCTCAGGATCGATGCACCAGCCAACAGCCCTGTGGGGCTGCCCGGCTAGGACTCGTCGGTGCCGCGCCGGCGCAGGTAGCGCTCGAACTCCTTGGCGATGGCGTCGCCGCTCGCCTCGGGCAGGTCGGCGGTGTCCTGGGCCTCCTCGAGGCTCTCGACGTACTCGGCAACCTCGGTGTCGGATGCCGCGAGCTCGTTGATGCCGCGCTCCCACGCGTGCGAGTCCTCGTCGAGCTCTCCGTGCTCGATGGGTCCGTCGAGCAGGTCCTCGAGCTTGCTGACGAGCGCCAGGGTGGCCTTGGGCGAGGGGCTGTGGCCCGCGTAGTGCGGCACGGCCGCCCAGCAGGAGACCGACGGCACGCCGACCTGGGTCGCGGCATCCGCGAGGACGCCGACGATGCCCGTGGGTCCCTCGTAGCTGCTCATCTCGAGGTCGTGGCGGTGCCTGGTGTCCTCGCTGTCGGACGTGGCCGACACCGGGATGGGGCGGGAGTGCGCGACGTCGGCCATCAGCGCGCCGAGGGTCACGACCATCGACACGTCGGCGGCCTGGGCCAGCTCCATCAGCTCGATGGCGAACGCGCGCCACCGGAACGAGGGCTCGACGCCCTGCACGAGCACGACGTCACGGCCCAGGGAGGTGTTGGTGGCGACCAGCACCCGGGTGGTGCGCCAGCTGATCCGGCGACGCCCGTTCTCGAGGAGCACCCGGGGACGGTTGACCTGGAAGTCGTAGTAGTCCTCGGGGTCGAGGGCAGCGACGACCTCGGCGTCCCAGATCTCGGCGAGGTGCTCGATGACCGCGCTCGCGGCCTCGCCGGCGTCGTTCCAGCCCTCGAAGGCCGCGATCATGACCGCGTCCTTCAGCTCGGGCAGGTTGTCGAGCTCGATCACGCCGTCCTCCTGTCGTCAGGACTCCACCCTACGGCTCACTAGGCTTGCGACCCATGAGCCTCCCCGCAGCGGTCCTCTGGGACATGGACGGCACCCTGGTCGACACCGAGCCCTACTGGATCGCCGCGGAGCACGCGATCGTGGCCGAGCACGGCGGCACGTGGAGCGACGAGTTCGCCCACCAGCTCGTCGGCAACGACCTGATGGTCTCGGCGACCTTCATCCGCGACCACAGCCCGATCGACTGGTCGCCGGAGCGGATCGTGGACGAGCTGCTCGTGCGGGTGGTCGCGCAGGTGCGTGAGCACGTGCCGTGGCGGCCGGGAGCCCGCGAGCTGCTCGAGGCGCTGCGCGCCGAGGGGGTGCCGAGCGCGCTGGTGACCATGTCGTGGCGCTCGCTGGCGGATGCCGTGGTGAGCGCGCTGCCGGAGGGAGCCTTCGCCGTGGTCGTCACGGGCGACGAGGTCGCGCACGGCAAGCCGCACCCGGAGCCCTACCGTGCCGCGGCTCGCCAGCTGGGCGTCGAGCCGGAGGACTGCGTGGCCATCGAGGACTCGCCGACCGGGGTGCGCTCTGCGGTGGCCGCGGGCGTGCCGACCCTGGCCGTGCCGCACGTGGTGCCGGTGCCCCCCACCCCGGGGGCGGTGCACGTCGAGGACCTGCGCGGGATGACGCCCGGCCGGCTCGCCGAGCTGGCCGCCTCCGTGTCACTCCTCGGCGGGGTCGACGGCACCTGAGCTGGCCGGGTCGAGCGCGATCGCCGCGGCCCCCTCGGGCAGCGGCGGAGGCGTGCCGCCCCACGCGGGGCACAGGTCGCGGAAGTCGCACCAGTCGCACAGCCGGGAGGTGCGGGGCCGCCAGTCGCCGGTCTGAGCGGCGCGCACCACGGCATCCCAGATCGCCCGGATGTTGCGCTCGATGGCGAGCAGGTCGACCTCGTCGGGCGCGTAGCGCACGACCTCGCCGTTGCCGAGGTAGACCAGCTGGAGCAGGCGGGGGATCTCGCCGTGGATGCGCCACAGCACCAGGGCGTAGAACTTCATCTGGAACAGGGCCTTGGCCTCGAACAGCTCGCTGGGGGAGCGCCCGGTCTTGTAGTCGACCACCCGCATCGCGCCGTCGGGAGCGACGTCGAGCCGGTCGACGTAGCCGCGCAGGGTGAGCCCCTCGACCTCGGTCTCGACGTAGAGCTCGCGGGCGGCCGGCTCGAGCCGGGTGGGGTCCTCGAGGTCGAACCACTGCTCGACGAGGGTCTGCGCCCCGGCGAACCAGCTCTCCTGGGTGAGCAGCTCGTCGTCGTCGATCATCGCCTTCAGCTCGGGCCGCTCCTCGACCAGGGCCGCCCAGCGCGGCTCGAGCAGCGCGACCGCGGCCGCGGGGGTGCGGTCGGCGGCCGGGAGGTCGAAGAGGTGCTCGAGCACCGCGTGGACCAGCGTGCCGCGGGCGGCAGCGGGGGACGGGGGACCCTCGAGCTTGTCGATCGTCCGGAACCGGAACAGCAGCGGGCACTGCTTGAAGTCCGCGGCGCGGCTCGGGGACAGGGCGGGGGTCATGGGGCAAAGGTATGCCGCTGCTCCGACATCGCCGGGACGCCATCCCCAACGTGGGTGAAGGTCGTCGGCGTGGCGACGGTCTTCACCCACATCCGTCCGACGAGGGCCGGAGCGTCAGTCCTCGGGCTGGTAGCCGAGGTTCGGGCCCAGCCAGCGCTCGGCGGTGCGCAGGTCCCAGCCCTTGCGCTCGGCATACGACTCGACCTGGTCGCGCCCGAGCCGGCCGACGACGAAGTACTGGCTGTCGGGGTGGGCGAAGTACCAGCCGCTCACCGACGCCCCGGGCCACATCGCCATCGACTCCGTGAGGGTGACGCCGGTGCGCTCCTCGCCGCCGAGGAGGGCCATCAGCGTCTCCTTCTCGGTGTGCTCGGGGCAGGCCGGGTAGCCCGGTGCGGGCCGGATGCCGCGGTACTTCTCGCGGACCAGCTCGTCCATGTCGAGGTGCTCGTCGGGCGCGTAGCCCCACAGCTCGCGGCGGACCTTCTCGTGCAGCCGCTCGGCGAACGCCTCGGCGAGCCGGTCGGCCAGGGCCTCGAGCATGATCGCCGAGTAGTCGTCGTTGTCGTCCTTGAAGGCCTTGAGGCGATCCTCGATGCCCAGGCCCGCCGTGACCGAGAACGCGCCGACGTGGTCGGCGATGCCGGTCTCCTTGGGCGCGACGAAGTCGGACAGGCACTTGTTGGCCACGCCGTCGCGGTGCTGCCCCTGCTGCCGCAGCCCGTGCAGCGTCGTGAGCACGGTGCTGCGCGCCTCGTCGGCGTAGACCTCGATGTCGTCGCCGATCCCGTTGGCCGGGAAGATGCCGACCACACCACGTGCGGTGAGCCAGTGCTCGCGCTCGATCCGGTCGAGCATGGCCTCGGCGTCGGCGAAGAGCGCGCGAGCCTGCTCCGACGTCGCGGCGTTGTTGAGCACGTCGGGGTAGCGGCCCTTGATCTCCCAGGCGAGGAAGAACGGGGTCCAGTCGATGTAGCGCCGCAGGTCGGCGACCGGGAAGTCCTCCCAGACCCGGGTGAACTGCGTCGCCGCCCGGTGCCAGTGCGCGTCGGACGGCCCGGACCAGCGGTCGCCGCTCTGCTGCTCGAGCAGGTGCGGGCGCTTGGGCCGGTACGACGCCCAGTCGAGCACCGGCGCGTTGGCCTTCGCCTGCTCGTAGCTCGAGAGCGGGCGCTCGCCCGACTTCGCGGCGTGCCGGGTGCGGATGGCGTCGTAGTCCGCGGTCACGCCGTCGAGGAACGCGCCGCGCTGGCCGTCGGAGAGCAGCTGGCTCACCACCGGCACGGAGCGCGAGGCGTCCTTCACCCAGACGACCGGCCCGTGGTACTGCCCGTCGACCTTGACGGCGGTGTGCGCGCGTGACGTCGTGGCGCCACCCAGCAGGAGCGGGATCTCGAAGCCCTGGCGCTCCATCTCGCCGGCGACCCGCACCATCTCGTCGAGGCTCGGCGTGATCAGCCCGGACAGGCCGATGATGTCGGCGCCGACCTCCTTGGCGGTGTCGAGGATCTTCTGGGTCGGCACCATGACGCCGAGGTCGATGACGTCGTAGTTGTTGCACTGGAGCACCACGCCGACGATGTTCTTGCCGATGTCGTGCACGTCGCCCTTGACCGTGGCCGTGACGACGAGCCCCTTGCTGCGCTTCTTGGCGGCCTCGTCCTTCTCGGCCTCGATGAACGGGATGAGGTGTGCGACAGCCTTCTTCATGACCCGTGCTGACTTGACCACCTGCGGCAGGAACATCTTGCCGTCGCCGAACAGGTCGCCGACGACGTTCATGCCGTCCATGAGCGGGCCCTCGATGACCTCGAGCGGACGCCCGCCGGCCGCCGCGATCTCGAGCCTCAGCTCCTCGGTGTCCTCGACCACGAACGTGTCCATGCCCTTGACGAGGGCGTGCGTGATCCGCTCGCCCACGGGCAGCGAGCGCCACTCCTCGGCGGCCACGTCGGCGACCTCGCCGGTGCCGCGGTACTCCTCGGCGATGGTGAGCAGCCGGTCTGCGGCGTCGGGCCGGCGGTTCAGGACGACGTCCTCGATGGCGTCGCGCAGCTTCACGTCGACGGTGTCGTAGGGCTGTAGCGCACCGGCATTGACGATGCCCATGTCCATGCCCGCCTTGATGGCGTGGTAGAGGAACACGGCGTGGATCGCCTCGCGCACGGCGTTGTTGCCGCGGAAGCTGAACGAGACGTTGGAGACCCCGCCCGACACCAGCGCGTGCGGCAGGTTCTCCTTGATCCACGCGGTGGCCTCGATGAAGTCGCTGCCGTAGGCCGCGTGCTCCTCGATGCCGGTGGCGACGGCGAAGATGTTGGGGTCGATGATGACGTCCTCGGCCGGGAAGCCCACGTCGTCGACGAGCAGCTTGTAGGCCCGCCCGCAGATCTCGCGGCGCCGCTCGAGGTTGTCGGCCTGGCCGTCCTCGTCGAACGCCATGACGACCACGGCCGCGCCGTACTTGCGGGCCAGCCGGGCGTGGTCGAGGAAGGCGTCCTCGCCCTCCTTCATCGAGATCGAGTTGATGATCGGCTTGCCCTGGGTGACCTTCAGGCCGGCCTCGATGACCTCCCACTTGCTCGAGTCGATCATCAGCGGGACGCGGCAGATGTCCGGCTCGGAGGCGACGAGCTTGAGGAAACGGTCCATCGCGGCGACGCCGTCGATCATCCCCTCGTCCATGTTGACGTCGATGACCTGGGCGCCGGCCTCGACCTGCTGGCGGGCGACGCCCAGCGCGGTGGCGTAGTCGTCCTCCTTGATCAGCCGGCGGAAGCGGGCCGACCCGGTGATGTTGGTGCGCTCGCCGACGTTGACGAACAGGCTGGCCTCGTCGATGACGCAGGGCTCGAGCCCCGAGAGCCGCAGGGCCGCGGGCACGTCCGTGGGCACGCGCGGCGCGCCCTGGGTGGACGCCTCGGCGATCGCCTCGATGTGCGCCGGTGTCGTGCCGCAGCAGCCACCGACGATGTTGACCAGCCCCGCCGTGGCGAACTCGCCGACGACCCGGGCCATCGCCTCGGGAGTCTCGTCGTACTCGCCGAACGCGTTGGGGAGCCCGGCGTTGGGGTGCGCCGACACGAAGCAGTCGGCGATGCGCGAGAGCTCGGCCACGTAGGGCCGCAGCTCACCGGCGCCGAGCGCGCAGTTGAGCCCGATGGCCAGGGGCCGCGCGTGCCGCACCGAGTACCAGAAGGCCTCGGTGACCTGGCCCGACAGGGTGCGCCCCGACGCGTCGGTGATCGTGCCGGACACCATGACCGGCCAGCGGCGTCCGTGCTCCTCGAAGAGGGTCTCGAGCGCGAAGATCGCGGCCTTGGCGTTGAGCGTGTCGAAGATCGTCTCGACGAGCAGCACGTCGGCCCCGCCGTCGACCAGGCCGCGGGCCTGCTCGAGGTAGGCCCCGACCAGCTCGTCGTAGGTGACGTTGCGGGCCCCGGGGTCGTTGACGTCGGGGGAGATGGACCCGGTCTTGTTGGTCGGCCCGAGGGTGCCGAGCACCCAGCGCGGCCGGTCGGGAGTGCGCTCGGTCATCGCGTCGCACTCGGACCGTGCGAGCGACGCCGCCGCGACGTTCATCTCGTAGGCGACGTCCTCCATCGCGTAGTCGGCCAGCGAGATGCGCTGGGCGTTGAACGTGTTGGTCTCGAGCAGGTCGGCCCCGGCCTCGAGGTACTTGCGGTGCACCTCGCGGATGATGTCGGGCTGGCTGAGCGAGAGGAGGTCGTTGTTGCCCTGCTGGTCGCTGCCGTGGTCGGCGAACCGCTCGCCGCGGTAGTCGGCCTCGGACAGGCCGTAGCCCTGGATCATCGTTCCCATCGCACCGTCGAGCACCAGGACGCGCTCACGCAGGGCGGCGGTCAGGTCGGAGGTGGCGTCCGGGCGGTGCTGCGGGGTCACGTCTACGTCGCTTCGGGTCGGCAGCAGTTCGAAGGGACAGTATGCCGGGTTCCTCCCGTAGGGTCCCTGCCATGTCCGACGAGCTGCCCCCCGCCGGGGCGCTGCGGGTCGCCCGGGTGGCAGGTGTGCCGGTCTACCTCGACCGCACCTGGCTCATCCTCGGGGCCTTCGTCGCCTGGACCGGCTGGCAGGCCGGGCGCGACCTGGGCACCGGCACGGCGCTGGCCTACGCCGCCTGGCTCGTCGTCGGCATCCTGCTGGCCGTGCTCGGCCACGAGGTCGCCCACGCGGTGGCGGCCCGGCTGCTCGGCTTCCGGGTGCACCGCATCGTCGCCACGCTCTGGGGCGGCCACACCGCCTACGACGGCACCGGCACCACGCCCGCCCGCTCCGCCGTGGTGGCCGTCGGCGGACCCCTCGCCAACCTCGCCCTCGCGGCGGTCGGGGCGGTCGCGACCGCCACGCTGCCGTGGCCGGCATCCGAGTTCGCGCGCTCGTTCACCTGGCTCAACCTGCTGCTCGCCGGTTTCAACCTGCTGCCCGGCCTGCCGCTCGACGGCGGCCAGCTCGTGCAGTCGCTGGTGTGGTGGCTCAGCGGCCGCCGCGACCTCGGGCTCGTCGTCGCCGGCTGGTGCGGCCGGGTGCTCGCCGTCGGCGTGGTGCTCTGGTACGCCGCCAGGCCCCTGGCCCAGGGCGCCTCCGACCTGTTCGGGATCGGGCTCGCCCTGGTCATGGGCTGGATCCTCTGGTCCGGGGCGAGTGCCGCCCTGAAGCGGGCGCCGCTGGAGCGGCTGCTGCTGCGGGTGCGCCCCGAGGACGTGATGGACCCGGTGGCCGTCGTGCCGGCGCTGACCCCGGTCGGCGAGCTCGTCGGCATCGGGCGGCGGGTGCTGGCGCTCGACGAGCGAGGCATGCCGACCCTGCTCCTGCCCGAGCCGTCGGAGACGTCACCCGACATCTCCACCCTGCCGCCGTCCACGCGACTGGCCTCGGTCGTCGTCAAGGTGCCCGACGGGTGCGTGGTCGAGCTCGCACCGGGCGCGGACGCCGAACCGTTGCTGCGTGCGATGGCCACCACCGGATGGGGCGTGGTCGTCGTGACCTCTGCCGGCCAGGTGCGTGGGCTGGTCACCTCCGACCGGCTCAACGCCGTGGCCGAGGCCGTGCTCGGCCGCAACTAGACTTCCCGGCCATGACCTCCCCCACGGGCGCCGAGCTGCGGCGCGGCCCCTTCTCCGCGGGCGAGCGCGTGCAGCTCACCGACCCCAAGGGGCGGCTGCACACCATCGCGCTGTCGCCCGGGAAGCAGTTCCACACCCACCGCGGGCACCTCACCCACGACGACCTCATCGGGATGCCGGACGGCTCCACCGTCACGAACACCGCCGGTGTGGAGTACCTCGCCCTGCGGCCGCTCCTCTCCGACTACGTGATGTCGATGCCGCGCGGTGCCGCCGTCGTCTACCCCAAGGACGCCGGCCAGATCGTGATGATGGCCGACATGTTCCCCGGGGCGGTCGTCGTCGAGGCCGGGGTGGGCTCCGGCGCCCTGTCGATGTCGCTGCTGCGGGCGGTGGGGGAGTCGGGCCACGTGCACTCCTTCGAGCGGCGCGAGGACTTCGCCGAGATCGCGAAGGCCAACGCGCGCGACTACTTCGGCACCGACCACCCGGCGTGGACCGTCACGGTCGGCGACCTCGTCGAGGCCCTGCCGGCCACCGTCGAGCCCGGCAGCGTCGACCGGGTCGTGCTCGACATGCTGGCCCCGTGGGAGTGCCTCGAGGTCGTCGCCGACGCCCTCGCGCCCGGCGGTGTGCTGATCTGCTACGTCGCCACCGCGACGCAGCTGTCCAAGGTCGCCGAGGCGATGCGCGACGCCGACACCTTCACCGAGCCGCAGGCCTGGGAGTCGCTCGTGCGCGGCTGGCACCTCGAAGGGCTCGCCGTGCGGCCGCAGCACCGGATGCACGGTCACACGGGTTTCCTCGTCACCACGCGGCGCCTGGCGCCCGGCGTCACCCCGCCGCTGCGCAAGCGCCGTCCCGGCCGCGGCTACGTCACCGGCGAGGACGCGGTGGAGCAGGACTGGACACCGGAGGCCATCGGCGAGCGGGTGCCCTCGGAGAAACGGGTACGCAGAGTCATCCGTTCGGTGACCGATACCTCCCCTCAGACCTGACCCCGGCGGGTTATCGTCGAGCATGAGCACCGACGAGCCCAGGGCCGACCAGCCCGGCACCCGCGAGCGCCTCGAGGCCGAGCGGGAGTCGCTCGAGTCCGAGATCGCCGCGCTGCGCGCCCGTGGTCAGGGCACGCCGGCTCAGCTGCGCGCGCTCGAGCGCGACCTCGCCGGCCTGCGCTCCCAGCTCTCCACCGTGTCGGCGCAGAACGAGCGCCTCGTTCGCACCCTGCGCGACGCCCGCGAGCAGATCGTCACCCTCAAGTCCGAGGTCGACCGGCTGGCCCAGCCGCCGGCGGCCTACGGCATCGTCATCGAGACCTTCGACGACGGCACCGCCGACATCCTCACCAGCGGCCGCAAGATGCACGTGGCGGTCAGTCCCTCGCTCGAGGAGGGCCAGCTGGTTCCCGGCCGGGAGGTCATGCTCAACGAGGCGATGAACATCGTGGCCGCGCACGGCTACGAGACCACCGGCGAGGTCGTGCTCTGCAAGGAGATCCTCGACGACGGCCGGGTGCTCGTCGTGGCCCAGGCCGACGAGGAGCGGGTCTGCCGGGTCGCGGCGTCGCTCGACGGCCAGACCATCCGCGCCGGCGACGCGCTGCTCCTCGAGTCGCGCTCCGGCTTCGTCTTCGAGCGGATCCCCAAGGCCGAGGTCGCCGACCTCGTGCTCGAGGAGGTCCCCGACATCGACTACACCGACATCGGCGGGCTCACCGGCCAGATCGAGGCCATCCGCGACGCCGTCGAGCTGCCCTACCTGCACCCCGACCTCTACATCGAGCACCAGCTCAAGCCGCCGAAGGGCGTCCTGCTCTACGGCCCGCCCGGCTGCGGCAAGACGATGATCGCCAAGGCGGTCGCGGCATCCCTCGCGCGCAAGGTCGCCGAGAAGGAGGGACGCGAGCCCGGGAAGTCCTACTTCCTCAACATCAAGGGCCCCGAGCTGCTCAACAAGTACGTGGGCGAGACCGAGCGGCACATCCGGCTGATCTTCCAGAGGGCCCGTGAGAAGTCCAACGAGGGCTACCCCGTCGTCGTGTTCTTCGACGAGATGGAGTCGCTGTTCCGCACCCGCGGATCGGGTGTCTCCTCCGACGTCGAGACCACGATCGTGCCGCAGCTGCTGGCCGAGATCGACGGTGTCGAGGGGCTCGAGAACGTCATCGTCATCGGCGCCTCCAACCGCGAGGACATGATCGACCCAGCGATCCTGCGCCCCGGCCGGCTCGACGTGAAGATCAAGATCGAGCGCCCCGACGCCGAGGCCGCCCGCGACATCTTCGGCAAGTACCTCATCGCCGGGCTGCCGCTGCACCCCGACGACGTCGAGCAGAACGGCGGCTCCGAGGACGCCACCCTCCAGGCGATGATCGACGCCGTCGTGCTGCGGATGTACACCGAGGAGGAGGAGAACCGCTTCCTCGAGGTCACCTACGCCGGCGGCGACAAGGAGATCCTGTACTTCAAGGACTTCAACTCCGGCGCGATGATCCAGAACATCGTCGACCGCTCGAAGAAGATGGCGATCAAGGACTTCCTCGACACCGGCCAGCGCGGCCTGCGGGTCGAGCACCTGCTGCAGTCGTGCACCGACGAGTTCCGTGAGAACGAGGACCTGCCCAACACGACCAACCCCGACGACTGGGCGCGCATCTCGGGCAAGAAGGGCGAGCGGATCGTCTACATCCGCACCCTGATCAAGACCAAGGAAGGCACCGAGCCGGGCAAGTCGATCAACACGGTCGCCAACACCGGCCAGTACCTCTGAGCCACGCCTTCCCCAAGGATCCGCTGCCGCCGAGGACCTCTCGTTGTCAATGAACGCACTCGACTGTCTTCACGGACGGACAAAGGACTGCCCGCGGCGACCTTCCGAGCGCAGCTGAGCTCGTCGGCGGGTCGTTTGTCCGTCCCACGGCGCAGTCCCGGAGCGCGGCTGGCTGCCAACGGCCGGCCAGCCGGTGCCCACTGACCGTTGGCGCACACGCCCACCAGACGGCGCGAGCCGCACACCTGCCACCTCGAAACAGTGTTTGGGTCATCGCGATGGGTCCATGGCCGCCGTTCCGGAGGCAGGATGGCGGCATGAAGCTCGGACTGCAGGTCAACCGTTTCTCCTGGCCGGACGCCCCCGCCGCCACCGGTGCCACGTGGCGGGCGGTGGCCCGCAATGCCGACCAGTGCGGACTCGCCTCCTTGTGGGTGATGGACCACTTCTTCCAGATCGGGGTGGTCGGCCCGCCCGAGATGGACATGCTCGAGGGCTACACCGCGCTGTCCCACGCCGCGGCCGTCACCGAGCAGATCGAGCTCGGCACCCTGGTGACGGGCGTGACCTACCGGCACCCCGGCATCCTGCTCAAGACCGTCACCACGCTCGACGTGCTCTCCGGCGGGCGGGCCTGGCTGGGCATCGGCGCGGCGTGGAACGAGGAGGAGCACCGCGGGCTCGGGGTGCCCTACCCGTCGACGCGGGAGCGGTTCCGGCTGCTCGAGGACACCCTGCAGCTGGCCCACCGGATGTTCGCCGACGACGACAGCCCGTTCGAGGGGGAGTCGATCCGGCTCGAGCGCCCGCTGAACCACCCGCAGCCGGTGCGGCGGCCGCCCATCATGATCGGCGGTGGGGGCGAGAAGCGCACCCTGCGGCTCGTGGCGCAGTACGCCGACGCGTGCAACCTGTTCGACCTCGGGCTGGGGCCGGACGGCATCCCGCGCAAGCTCGACGTCATCCGTGAGCACTGCGAGGACGTCGGGCGCGACTACGACGAGATCTCGAAGACCTGCCTGGCGCGGCTCACCATGGACACCGGTGCTGCGCTGCCCGACGGCGTCACCGGGCACTCGGTCGACCAGGCCGTCGAGCGGCTGTCACGGCTGCGCGACGCGGGCATCGACCACGTGATCTTCTCGATGGCCAACACGACCGACCCGGCGGCCTACGACCTGGTCGGCGAGGTGGTGCGCCAGGTCGCCTGACGTCGCCTCAGGCTGGTGGGAGACGGGGCGGTCAGGCGACGAGGCGGGCCACGAGGCGCCAGCCGAGCAGCAGCACGCCGATCACGACCGTCGCGACGAGCACGAACGACCACGCGGTGCCCTCGCCGGCCACGCGACGGAAGATCATGCCCAGCACCACCGTGCAGACCACGACCACCGCGCCGAAGGCGAGCGTGCGGGGTCCGCTGTCGAGGGTGATGCTCGCGAGCAGCCAGCCGGCGGCGGTGCCCACGAGGAACGGCGCCGCCGTGCGCAGGATGCCCCCGACGTCGAGCCCCTCGGCGTGCGACCGGCGGCCGACCGCCGCGAAGAGCACCACGAGGGCGACGTCGAGCACCGCCGGCAGTGCTCGGCTCACGAACGCACCCGGTCGAACAGCGAGCTCTGGCGCGGCGGAGCGTGGGTCGGGTCGACACCGTCGAACAGGCTCGACACCGACTCGCCCTCGTGGATGCGCTTGATCGCCTCGGCGAAGAGGCCGGCGACCGAGCGCACCTTCAGCTCCGGCCAGCCGACGGGTGCGGGGACGGTGTCGGTGGTGACCACCTCGCTGACCATCGGGTGGTGGCGCAGCCGCTCCACCGCGCGCCCGGCGAACAGCCCGTGCGTGCAGGCGACGGCCGCCCGGGTGACCCCGCGGTCGGCGAGCCGGTCGAGCAGCTCGACGATCGAGCCGCCGGTGGCGATCTCGTCGTCGAGGATGATGGCCCGCTTGCCCTCGACGTCACCGACGATCGAGTCGATGACGACCCGGTCGTCGCCCAGGCGCCGCTTGGAGCCCGCCGCCACCGACAGGCCGAGCAGCCGCGAGAACTGGGTGGCGTCCTTGGCGTTCCCCAGGTCGGGCGAGACCACGACGGCGTCGTCGAGGTCCTGCTGGCGGAAGTGGTCGGCGAGCACCCCGAGCGCGGTGAGGTGGTCGACGGGCACCGAGAAGAAGCCGTGCACCTGCGGAGCGTGCAGGTTCATCGTGAGCACCCGGTCGGCGCCGGCCGTCGAGATGAGGTCGGCGACGAGACGCCCCCCGAGCGAGATGCGGGAGGCGTCCTTCTTGTCGCTGCGCGCGTACGCGTAGTGGGGGATGACCGCCGTGATCATCGAGGCCGAGGCACCGCGGGCGGCGTCGATCATGAGCAGGAGCTCCATGAGCGAGTCCTGGGTGGGCGGCACCAGCGGCTGCACGAGGTAGACGTCGCGCTGGCGGCAGTTGGCGAGCAGCTGGGCCTGGAGGCAGTCGTTGCTGAACCGGCTGATCAGGGTCTCGGAGAGGGTCACCCCCAGCTCGTCGCAGATCCGGTGGGCGAGGGCCGTGTGGGCCGACCCGGAGAACACGACGACCTCGCGCATGACCGCAGCCTAGCCGTCAGCGGGACGCGTTCAGGGCGGTGCTCAGCTCGGCGGCCAGCTCCCACCGCTGCTGCCGCCCCACGGCCGGTGCCGCACCCGGCATGGACGCGAACCCGTGGGGCACCCGAAGGTAGTTGGTGAGGCGCACCGGCACCCCGGCATCCCGCAGCGCGCTCGCGTAGCGGGTGCCGTCGTCGCGCAGCGGGTCGAGGTCGGCCGTCTGCACCAGGGCCGGCGGCAGGCCGTCGAGCCGGCCGAAGAGGGGAGACAGGAGCGGGTCGCGCAGGTCGTGACCGGAGGGCACGTAGTGGTCGCGGAAGGCGTGCATCGAGCGCTGGGTGAGCCCGCCGGCGTTGGCGTGCTCACCGATCGAGGGGGACGACATGGTGAGGTCCGTGGCCGGGTAGATCAGGGCCTGGTACCTCAGCCGGTGGTCGCCGTGGTCGCGCAGCACCTGGGCGACGACCGCCGCCAGGTTGCCGCCGGCCGAGTCCCCGGCGACCGCCATCCGCGAGGCGTCGGCCCGCAGCACGTCACCGCTCACCCCGACCCAGGTCGTCGCGTCGACGCAGTCGTCGACAGCCACCGGCGCGGGGTGCTCCGGGGCCATCCGGTAGTCGACCGAGACCACGACGCAGCCCACCTCGGCGGCGACGAAGGTGCAGAGCGGGTCGTGGTCGACGACATTGCCCAGCACCCAGCCACCGCCGTGGAACCACATGACGACCGGGACGTCGGTGCGGGCATCGCGCAGTGCCCGTGGGCGGTAGATCCGCAACGGGATCTCGTGGTCGTCGCGCGCGGGCGCGGTGCCGTAGGTGATGCCCACGGACGGGTCGACCCGACCGGTCACCCGGTCGACCAGCCGGTTGCGCGGCAGGACTCCGGCGCGTGCGCGCTGGATGCCGTCGAAGTCGAGCTCCTCGACGGGTGGCCCGAGCCGGTCGCCCACGAAGGACACCAGCGCCGTGAGGGGGGCCATCCCGCGGTAGCTGCGCACGCGGTCAGTATGGTCGAGACATGACCGTGCGCCGGGTGATGGGGATCGAGACCGAGTACGGCATCGTCGTGCCCGGCAACCCCGCGGCCAACCCGATGGTGGCCTCCGGCGACGTCGTCACCGCCTACGCGGCCTCGCGCGGCATCCGGCCGGCGCGCGCCAGCTGGGACTACGCCGACGAGGCACCCCTGCGCGACGCCCGCGGCTTCGACATGGGGCGAGGCACCGCCCACCCCAGCCAGCTCACCGACGTCGAGGACCCCACCCTGGCCAACGTCGTGCTCACCAACGGGGCCCGGCTCTACGTCGACCACGCCCACCCCGAGTACAGCTCGCCCGAGGTCACCACCCCCCGGGCCGCCGTCACCTGGGACCGCGCCGGCGAGCTCGTCATGCGCGAGGCCGTGGCCCGGCTGGCCACCGTGCCACCCGGGGTCAACCTCTACAAGAACAACACCGACGGCAAGGGCGTCTCCTACGGCACCCACGAGAACTACCTGATGGCGCGCTCGACGCCCTTCGCGAGCATCGTGCGGCACCTCACACCCTTCTTCGTCGTGCGCCAGGTGATGTGCGGATCGGGACGAGTGGGCATCGGCATCGACTCGCGCACCCCGGGCTACCAGATCGCCCAGCGCAGCGACTTCTTCGAGGTCGAGGTCGGGCTCGAGACCACCCTGAAGCGCCCGCTCATCAACACCCGTGACGAGCCGCACGCCGTCGCCGACCGCTACCGCCGGCTGCACGTCATCCTCGGTGACGCCAACCACTGCGACGTCGCGAACCTGCTCAAGATGGGCACCACCTCGCTGGTGCTCGCCATGATCGAGGCCGACGTCATCCGCGACGACCTGTCGGTGCGGCGCCCGGTCGCCACCCTGCACGAGGTCTCGCACGACACGACGCTCCAGGCGAAGGTCGAGCTCGTCGACGGCCGGCGGATGACGGCCCTGGAGCTGCTCTGGGAGTACCACGACCGGGCCGCGGCGTTCGTCGAGCAGCAGTCGGGCGGCGAGCCCGACAGCGACACGGCCGAGGTCATGCACTGGTGGGGCACCGTGCTCGACAAGCTCGGCCGTGACCCGATGGAGGCCCGTCGCGAGGTCGACTGGGTGGCCAAGCTGGCCGTGCTCGAGGGCTACCGCGAGCGGGACGACCTCGGCTGGGGCGACCCGCGGTTGAAGGCCGTCGACCTGCAGTGGTCCGACGTGCGCGCCGACCGGGGCCTGGCTCACCGGCTCGTGGCCACCGGCCGGCTCGAGGTGCTCGTCGACGAGGCCGACGTGCGGCGGGCCGTCGACGAGCCGCCCAACGACACCCGGGCGTGGTTCCGCGGCACCTGCCTGCGCCTGTTCCCCGACGACGTCGTGGCGGCGTCGTGGGACTCGGTCATCTTCGACGTCGCCGGTCAGCGCACCCTCCAGCGGGTTCCGATGCTCGAGCCGCTCAAGGGCACCGAGGCAGGGGTCGGCGAGCTGGTGCGCAACGCGCCGGATGCCGCGTCGCTGCTGCGTGCGCTGGCCGCCAACGGCGACCCGGCGAACTAGCGCCGTCCACGTGGTGACCGGGCCGAGAACCCTGCGTCGTCAGTGCAGGTGCGCGGACTAGGCTCGCCACAAGTCCACCTTGAGGAGGGGTCACCATGGCCGGTCAGGAGCAGGTCCGCCCGCAGCGTCGCGACGACGGCGGTCCCGACGACGCGCCGGAGCCCGCCGCCGCGGCAGCGCAGGTGAACACCAGCGAGATCGACGACATCCTCGACGAGATCGACGGCGTGCTCGAGTCCAACGCCGAGGAGTTCGTGCGCGGGTTCGTCCAGAAGGGTGGCCAGTGACCACCGGAGCC
This sequence comes from uncultured Actinomycetota bacterium, assembly GCA_963707895.1. Taxonomy (GTDB): domain Bacteria; phylum Actinomycetota; class Actinomycetes; order Actinomycetales; family Dermatophilaceae; genus Fodinibacter. Next base: position 242,525 of record CAVPRS010000010.1, read on the forward strand.
GACAACGGGCGGCTGCCCGCGGCCTTCATGGTGCCGGGGTCGTCGTCGTTCACCGAGTTCCTGTCGGCCCAGGCGCCGACCCTGCTGCCCGCGGGGCGCACGCTGCCCGTGGGCGCCGCGATCGACGCACCGCACGGCACGACGATCGTCACGCTCACCTACGCCGGCGGCGTCGTCATGGCTGGTGACCGCCGCGCCACGATGGGCAACCTGATCGCCAACCGCGACATGGAGAAGGTCTTCGCCACCGACGAGTTCAGCCTGGTCGGCATCGCCGGCACCGCGGGGCTGGCGATCGAGCTGGTGCGGCTGTTCCAGGTCGAGCTCGAGCACTACGAGAAGATCGAGGGCACCCTGATGTCGCTCGAGGGCAAGGCCAACCGGCTCGCCTCGATGATCCGGGGCAACCTCGCGATGGCGATGCAGGGGCTCTCGGTCGTGCCCGTGTTCGCGGGCTTCGACAGCGACACCGGCATCGGGCGGATCTTCTCCTACGACGTGACCGGTGGCTGCTACGAGGAGCACGACCACCACAGCGTGGGGTCGGGCTCGCTGTTCGCCCGCGGCGCGCTGAAGAAGGTCTACCGCCGCGGCGGCACCCTCGACGACGCGGTGCGCAATGCCGTCGAGGCGCTCTACGACGCCGCCGACGACGACTCGGCCACCGGTGGCCCCGACGTCGGGCGGCGGATCTGGCCCACGGTGGGCATCGTCGACGACGACGGCACCCGCTTCGTGCCCGACGACGAGATCGCGCCGGTGGTCGACGCGATCATCGCCGCGCGGGTCGACAACCCGGGAGGTGTGCGATGACCGCCGGCATGCCGTTCTACGTCTCGCCCGAGCAGCTGATGAAGGACCGCGCCGACTTCGCGCGCAAGGGCATCGCCCGCGGCCGCTCGGTGGTCGTGCTCGCCTACGACAACGGCATCGCCTTCGTGGCCGAGAACCCCAGCCGGGCACTGCACAAGGTCTCCGAGATCTACGACCGGATCGCCTTCGCCGCGGTCGGCAAGTACAACGAGTTCGAGAACCTGCGGGTGGCCGGGGTGCGATACGCCGACCTGCGCGGCTACTCCTACGACCGCTCCGACGTCACCGCCCGCGGCCTCGCGAACGCCTACGCCCAGACCCTCGGCTCCGTCTTCACCCAGGAGTCCAAGCCCTACGAGGTCGAGATCGTCGTGGCCGAGGTCGGCACGAGCCCCGAGACCGACCAGGTCTACCGGCTCACGTACGACGGCTCGGTCGCCGACGAGCACGGCTTCGTCGCCATGGGCGGGGGAGCGGAGCAGATCGAGACCGGCCTGAAGGAGCAGTGGCGCGAGGGCCTGCACCTCTCCGAGGCGCTGGCGCTGGCCGTCGGGCTGCTCGGCGCCGACCCCGCGGGTGGACCCAACCGCGAGCTCACGCCGGCCCAGCTCGAGGTGGCCGTGCTGGACCGGGACCGGCCGCGGCGTACCTTCCGCCGGATCACCGGGCAGCTGCTCGAGCGCCTGCTGAGCAGCGACGACCCCACCCGTGACGCCCCGCCGGCCGACGACGGCGCCGACACGTCGGTGCGCGACGCCTCGACCAACCCGCAGACCCAGCGCCCCGCGCAGGACGGCCCACCGGCGTGAACACGCCCGGGGGACGCCGGATCTTCGGGATCGAGAACGAGTACGGCATCACCTGCTCGACCGGTGGCCAGCGCACGCTCACTCCCGACGAGGTGGCCCGCTACCTCTTCCGCAAGGTCGTGGCGTGGGGCCGCTCCAGCAACGTGTTCCTCACCAACGGCTCACGGCTCTACCTCGACGTCGGCTCGCACCCCGAGTACGCCACCGCCGAGTGCGACTCGCTGCGCCAGGTCGTCGCCCACGACAAGGCGGGCGAGCGGATCATCGAGGGCCTCGTCGTCGACGCCCAGCAGCGACTGCGCGAGGACGGCGTGGCCGGCGACATCTACGTGTTCAAGAACAACACCGACTCGGCCGGCAACTCCTACGGGTGCCACGAGAACTACCTCGTCACCCGGGCCGGTGAGTTCTCGACGATCTCCGACACCCTCCTGCCCTTCCTCATCAGCCGCCAGATCACCTGCGGCGCCGGAAAGCTCGTGGCCACGTCCAAGGGCGCCACGTACGCCGTGAGCCAGCGGGCCGACCACATCTGGGAGGGCGTGTCGTCGGCGACCACCCGCAGCCGACCGATCATCAACACCCGCGACGAGCCGCACGCCGACGCCGAGCACTACCGGCGCCTGCACGTCATCGTCGGCGACTCGAACATGAGCGAGTCGACCACGATGCTCAAGGTCGGCTCCTGCGACCTCGTGCTGCGGATGATCGAGTCCGGCGTGGTCATGCGCGACCTCACCCTCGAGAACCCGATCCGCGCCATCCGTGAGATCTCCCACGACACCACCGGCCGCCGCACGGTGCGCCTGGCCAACGGCCGCCAGCTGAGCGCCCTCGACCTGCAGCGCGAGTACCTCTCCAAGGCCACCGAGTTCGTCGCCCGCGAAGGCTCGACCGACCCGCTGCACGAGCGGGTGCTCGAGCTCTGGGACCGCACCCTGACCGCCGTCGAGACCGGCGACCTGGCCCTGGTCGGCACCGAGATCGACTGGGTCATCAAGCACCGGCTCCTCGACGACTACGCCACGAAGCACGGGCTCGACCTCGACCACCCGCGACTGGCGCAGATCGACCTCGCCTACCACGACATCGACCGCAGCCGCGGGCTGTTCTACCTGCTCCAGCGGCGCGGCCGGGTCGCCCGGGTGGTCAGCGACCCCGAGATCTTCGCGGCCAAGGTGCGCCCTCCCGAGACCACCCGCGCGAAGCTGCGCGGCGACTTCATCCGGGCCGCTCAGGAGCACCGGCGCGACTTCACGGTCGACTGGGTGCACCTCAAGCTCAACGACCAGGCCCAGCGCACGGTCCTGTGCAAGGACCCCTTCCTCGCCCAGGACCCCCGGGTCGAGCGGCTCATCGAGGGCATGACCGGCTGACCGCACAGGGGTGCACGTGCAGGGTTCTCCCAGCCGGCGATGCGGGAGTTCACACCGGGCGCCGTTATCGTGGGTTGCTGTTGTCCGCTGCTCGACAGCGCCCCACGACCCAAAGGTTCACCCACGTGTCACGTCGCCTTGCCACAGCCCTTTCCGCCACGCTCCTCGCCTCAGCCCTCGTGCTGAGCGCCTGCGGCGAGGAGGAGGCCGCAAAGCCCTCCGCCGCCATCAGCGCGGTGACCGTCAACGGCAGCGACCCCAAGGCGGCCCCGACGGTCACGGTGAAGTCGCCCCTGAAGGTCACCAAGACCGAGTCCGACGTCGTCACCGACGGCACCGGCGCGACCGTGGGCAAGGACGACCTGGTGTCGATCCAGGCGGTCATCGTCAACGGCACCGACGGCAAGGTCGCGCACTCCACGTGGGAGACCGGCCCCGTGGGCCTCAACCTCGGCGACGCGAGCCTGTTCCCCTCGTTCAAGAGCCAGCTGCCCGGCAAGAAGGTCGGTGACCGCGTGGTCATCACCTCGACCCCCGCCGACGCGTTCGGCGACAACGGCAACGACACCATCGGTGTGAAGAAGGACGACCCGGTCGTCTTCGTCGTCGACGTCGTCTCGGCCACCAAGGCCCTCGACGAGGCCACCGGCAAGGCCGTGGCGCCGAAGAAGGGCCTGCCGACGGTGACCATGAACGAGGGCAAGCCGGCCACGATCACCATCCCGAAGGGCGTCAAGCCCCCCACGAAGACCGTCGTCGTCCCGCTCATCGAGGGCACCGGCCCCGAGGTCAAGAAGGGCCAGACCGTGCGGGTGGCCTACACCGGCGCCCTCTGGAAGGACGGCAGCGTCTTCGACTCCAGCGCCAGCCGCCCCGAGCAGCCGTACTTCGACTTCCCCATCGCGCAGGGCCAGGTCATCAAGGGCTGGGACAACGGCCTGGTCGGCCAGAAGGTCGGCAGCCGCGTGCTCCTCGTCATCCCCCCGGCCGACGGCTACGGCACCGCCGGCAGCCCGCCGAAGATCTCGGGCACCGACACCCTGGTCTTCGTCGTCGACATCCTGGCCGCGTACTGAGCCACACCGCCCGAGCAGTGCCCGACTCCCGAGAGGTCATCGCATGAGCAACCAGCCCACCCGCCCCGAGATCGACTTCCCCGGCGACGAGCCGCCCACCGAGCTCGTCATCGAGGACATCACCCTGGGTGACGGCCCCGAGGCCGTCGCCGGCCACACGATTCGGGCGCACTACGTCGGCGTCGCGCACTCGACCGGCGAGGAGTTCGACGCCTCGTGGAACCGCGGCGAGCCGCTGGAGTTCCGGCTCGGCGTCGGCATGGTCATCGCCGGCTGGGACCAGGGCATCGAGGGGATGAAGGTCGGCGGCCGCCGCCGGCTCACGATCCCCCCGCACCTGGGCTACGGCGACCGTGGCGCCGGTGCCGCGATCAAGCCGGGCGAGACGCTCATCTTCGTGGTCGACCTCACGGACGTGCGCTGAGCGCACCGGCGTGAGCACCCGCGGCGGCTGCCGCGACGAACGGGGCGGGGTCTGCATCCAGACCCCGCCCCATCGTCGTCAGGGCCACCGGTGAGGTGTGCAGCGCGTCGAGCAGTCCGTCGGCGGGCACCTCGACCACGGTCAGCTCGGCCCGCGCGTCGTTGACCAGGGCGTCGAGCTGGGAGCGCACCAGGGCGTCGAGCTCGGGGTCGGGCAGCGTCGTCACGGGCAGGTCGGCGGGGGTCAGCAGGGCGCGGCCGTATGCCGTGCGGCTGTGGTGGCTGATGCCGCGGTGCCGCTCGCGCCGGTCGGCTCCCGAGACGCGCAGCGACGCCACCGAGCGGCCGCCGAGCACGTCGGCGGCGTGCAGGGCGTCGGCGCAGGCCACCCCGGAGTAGCCCCAGCGGGTTCCGGTGCCCACGTTGCCCGGCCCCTGGGCCACGACCGTCACGTCGGCGCCCACCACGTGGCGGGCCGCCAGCAGGCCGGTGTGGGTCGTCACGGCCTCGTGGTCGCCGCCGAAGGCCTGGCCGACGGTGACCGTGGCGGCCAGCCACCCGGCATCCGCCAGACCTGCCACGGCGCGCGAGAAGGCGACCGGCAGCGCACCGCCATCGGTCATGACGTAGGCGACCCGGGCGCCCGGGTTGGCGGCACGGATGCCGGCCAGCACCGCAGGCAGGGCGGAGTGCAGGTCGGCGACGACCACCGGCATCCCGCCGAGGTCGTCGGCCGCGGCCAGATCGGCGTGGTGCGGGCTGTCCTGCTCGTCGACCGCGAGCAGCATCTGCTGCATCGGCGTGTAGCGCGCCTTGACGATGTGTCCGGGCCCGGCCGGCGGGTCGACCGGCAGGTCGTCGGGGCGCGCGACGACGAACGCCAGGCCGCCGGTGCCCAGCCCCCTGAGCAGGGCCGACGCGTTGAGCAGCACCCGCTCACCGGGCCGAGGTGCCCCCACCATGGCCGTGTAGGCGAGCGCGCGCACCGGCGGGTCGGGGGAGTCCTCGAGGGCCACCGTGCACTCCACGGCACCCGGCCAGTGGCGCACCTGTTCGATGACCGTCCCGGCTCGCCACTGCATCACGGTCGGCAGCGTATCCGTCGGGTAGCGTTCGGCGGGTGAGCAGCGAGCCCGGCACCGCCGCCCCGTCGGCAGCGCAGGTCAAGACCGAGCGACTGCTCAACCTCGTGCTGGTGCTCCTCTACACGCGCCGGCCGCTGGCGAAGGCGCAGATCAGGCAGCTCGTGCCGCAGTACGGCCAGTCGGCGTCGACCGAGGCCTTCGAGCGGATGTTCGAGCGCGACAAGGACGAGCTGCGCGAGCTCGGCATCCCGCTGGTCACCGAGGACATCGACCCCCTCCACGAGGACGAGCCGGGATACCGCATCCACCAGCGCGAGTACGCCCTGCCCGACATCGCCTTCGAGCCCGACGAGCTCGCCGTGCTCGGGCTGGCGAGCCGCACCTGGGCGCAGGCGAGCCTGGCCGGGCCGGCCGCCCAGGCGCTGCGCAAGCTGCGGGCCGCGGGCGTCGAGCGCGACGTCGACGCGCTCATCGGCATCGAGCCGAGGCTGCGCACCACCGAGCCCGCCTTCGACGGCGTCAAGGACGGCGTGCTGCGCCGCGTGCCCCTGCGCTTCGACTACCGGCGCCCCGAGGCGGCCGAGGCCAGCGAGCGTCACGTGCAGCCCTGGTCGCTCGTGTCGTGGCACGGCCGCTGGTACCTCAACGCCTTCGACGTCGACCGCGGCGCGGCGCGGGCCTTCCGCCTGTCGCGCATCGTCGGGGCAGTGCGCACCGCCGGCCGCGCCGGGTCGTTCGAGGTGCCCGACGACCATGAGCCCGAGCTCATGGTGCAGCGGGTCGCGCAGCCGCCCACCCAGCCGAGCCCCGCTGTCCTGCGCGTCCGCAGCGGCGCCGGGCACAACCTGCGCCGGCGCGCCCGCACGGTCGGCCAGGTCGACGACGCGTGGGACCTCGTCGACCTCGACTACACCGACCTCGAGGACTTCGCCGAGGAGCTCGCCGGCTACGGTGCCGACGTCGTCGTGGAGGCTCCGCCCGAGCTCGTCGACTCGGTCGTGCGCCGCCTGCGCGGGGCCCTGGCGGCCCACGGGGGTGCGGCCTGATGGCCGGGTTCACCCAGGAGACCGCCACGGCACGGCTGGCGCGCCTGCTCACCATGGTGCCGTGGCTGGTCAACCGCCAGGGCATCGACCTGAAGGTGGCCGCCGACGACCTCGGGGTCAGCGTCGAGCAGCTCGAGGCCGACCTCAACCTGCTCTTCCTGTGCGGCTACGGCCAGATGCCCGACGAGCTCATCGAGGCCGACTGGGAGGAGGGCCGGGTGTTCGTCGGCAACGCCGACACGATCGCGCGCCCGCTGCGGCTCGGCGTCGACGAGGCGGTGACCCTCGTGGTGGGGCTGCGGGCACTGCGCGAGGTGCCGGGGCTGGGCGACCGCGACGCGGTCGAGCGGGCCCTGGCCAAGCTCGAGGACGCCGCCGGAGCGGCCGCTGCCCCGGCCCGCCGGGTTCGCGCCGAGGTCGCCGACGGTGCCTCGCCAGAGCTGCTGGCCCGCGCCGGGAAGGCCGTCGCCGACCACCGTCGGGTGCACCTGCGCTACGTCGTGCCCGGCCGTGACGAGACCACGGAACGCGACGTCGACCCGATGCGGGTCGTCGGCATGGACGGCCGCTGGTACCTCGAGGGGTGGTGCCACCGCGCCGAGGACACCCGGATGTTCCGCATGGACCGTGTCGAGGAGCTCACCGTGCTCGACGTCGACGGCACCCCGCCCGCGCAGGCGCGTGAGCGCGACCTGTCGGAGGGCACCTTCCGCCCGGCGCCCGACGACCTCGTCGTCACCCTGCGGCTGCTGCCCGGGGCCACCTGGGTGGCCGACTACTACCCGGTGGAGTCGGCGGAGCAGGTGCCCGCGGCCGAGGGCGGCGGCCTGGTGGTGCGGATGCGCACCGCCGACACCGCGTGGCTGCCCCGCCTGGTGTGGCGCCTCGGGGGTCACGCCGAGGTTCTCGACCCGCCCGGGGTGGTCGCCGAGGTGCGCGAGGGCGCCACGTCCGCGCTCGACGGCCTACCCCGACGCCGCCGACGAGGGCTGACCCGTGCTGCCGTGGTGGGGGTGGGTGCTGCTCTGGGTCGTGCTGCTGCTCGGGTCGGCGGCCTACCTGGGCCTGCGGGGCCGGCGGGTGTGGGGGAGCACCAAGGGGCTCGGCCGCGAGGTGCAGCGCGCCAGCGAGCTGGTGGCCGAGCTGGAGGCGCGCGCCGACGAGCTGCGCGACGTGGAGCCCCACCCGACAGCGGTCACCCAGCCACCTCACAGGATGCGGGCGCAGTATCGGGAGCAACGGGCCTCGGCGAAGGCTGCTCGGGACGCCCGTCGCGCCGACAGGCTGCCGCCGTGGGCGCGCGTACACTGACGCCAGACCTCGCACGACACGCCACAGGCGTCACACGACATCACAGGAGATGGACCCCATGGGCAGGATCGGACCCACCGAGATCATCATCGTCGCGGTGCTGATCATCGTGATCTTCGGCTGGAAGAAGCTTCCCGACGCCGCCCGCAGCCTCGGCCGCTCGGCCCGCGTCTTCAAGTCCGAGGTCGACGAGATGAAGAAGGAGAACGACGCCTCGAAGTCCGAGGCGTCGACCACCACGGTGCGCAGCGAGCCGATCGAGCCCGCCGCGCCGGTCGACCGCAGCGTCCCGACTGTGCCGACCACCGACGGCAACGCCGTGCACGAGAACACCCCGCGCACGGACAACCAGACCGGCCCCGTGGCCTGACCACACCGGCACCTCTCCCGACACAAGACCCCATGGCCCGACTGCGCCGACGCCCTCGGGACCCCGAAGGCCGGATGACGCTCGGTGAGCACTTCCGCGAGTTCCGGAGGCGCCTGTTCATCGCGGCAGCGTCCGTGATGGTCGCGTCGATCGTGGCGGGGTTCTACTACGACCAGGTCTTCGCGTTCCTCAAGCAGCCGTTCGCCGACTACCAGGAGGCCAACCCGGACACCCTGATCTCGCTGAACTTCGGTGAGGCGACGTCGGCGCTCTCCAACCTGATCAGCCTGTCGATCTTCGTCGGCGTGGTGGTCTCGAGCCCGATCTGGCTCTACCAGCTGTGGGCCTTCATCGTGCCGGGGCTGACCCGCAAGGAGAAGCGGATCTCGCTGGCCTTCCTCGGCGCGACCATCCCGCTGTTCCTCCTCGGCTGCGGCCTGGGCTACTTCATCCTGCCGCAGTCGTTGTCGATCCTGTACGGCCTGAGCCCCGAGGGCACCTCGAACATCCAGCAGGTGTCGATGTACTTCTCGTTCGTCACCCGGTTCATCCTGGTCTTCGGCATCGGCTTCCTCTTCCCCGTCGTGCTCGTCGGGCTCAACGCCGTCGGCGTGATGCCGGCGAGCCGGCTGATCAAGGGCTGGCGGGTGTCGGTCGTGCTGATCTTCGTCTTCGCGGCAGTCGCGACGCCGACCGCCGACCCGTTCACGATGTTCGTCTTCGCGGCACCGCTGACGATCTTGTACTTCGTGGCCTGGTTCGTCTGCCGCATCTTCGACAAGCGAAAGGAGGCGTCGCGCCCCGACTGGCTCGACGTCGACGACAGCGAGGCCTCACCCCTGTAGGCGGGCCGGCGGGTTCCGGTCGACGTGGCCCCTGAAACTCGACCTCGTGCGGTTTACACACGGTTTTCGGAGCTGCGCCGCCCCGAAACCGTACCCAGGTCGCACGGAGTCGTGGTGGGGCGGCGTCAGAGGCCCGCGAGCACCTGCGCCACGACGATCTTGGTGATCATGGCGACCGGGTAGACCAGCGCGTACGCGACGCCGATGCGGGTGTCGTAGCCCGTCCGGTCGTTGACGTAGGCCAGGATCGCCGGCTGGGTCTGCGCACCGGCGAGGGCGCCCGCGGTGTCGAGCCACGGCATCCGGCGCAGGAGGTGCACGCCGAGCACGAGCAGGCCGGCGCTCGTGGCGGTGAGCACCAGTCCGAGCACGACCACGCGCCATCCGGCCGCGGAGGCCAGTGCCTCGGAGATGGAGCGTCCGGCGCGCACCCCCGCGTACGCGAGGAAGGTGACCATGCCCAGCGCGGAGATGGCGTGCGCCGCGTGGTTGGACATCGAGGTGATGACCGGCCCGACGCGCCCGAGGCGTCCGAAGACGAGGCCGACCAGCAGGGTCCCCGCCGCGGCGCCGACGGTGAAGCCGCCTCCGGGTGTGGGCACGTGGACCAGCCCGATGGCGATGCCGAGCGCGAGCCCGAGGGCCAGCCCGCCCACGTTGATGTCGGACATGCCGCGGTCGCTGTCGCCGAGGTACTGGCCCACCTCGGCCATCCGGTCACGTGGGGCGGTGACCCGCAGCCGGTCGCCCATCGCGAGCACGAAGGTGTCGTGCGCGACGAGGTCGACGTCCCCGCGGCGCACCCGGCTCACGGTGGCGCCGAACCTCGCGTCGAGGTCGAGCTCGCCGACGGTGTGACCGACCAGGGGCTTGCTCGAGAGGGTGATCCGGCGGAAGTCCAGGTCGTGACGGTCCTCGACGATGTCGTGCGAGGACACGTGCCCCAGCCGCGTGGCGACCTCGTCGAGGACGGCGCGGGGACCGACCACGGTGACCAGGTCGTTGCGCTCGATGGTCTCGGTGTCGGGGGGCACGATCGTCGGGCTCGCCGCGTGGGCGTGCTTGAGCCGGGAGACGTGGATCTCGCGGTCGTGGGCCACGGTGAGCTGCGCCACCGTCATGGGCTCGTCGACCTCGACGCGCACGGTGATGTGGCCGATCTCCTCGTGCCGCGGCTCCGCGCCGGGCCGACGCAGTGACCAGGCCGCGACCGCCAGCATCACGACGACCCCACCCAGGTAGGTGATCGAGTAGCCGATCGTCGGTGCCGCCGGGTCCGCTGCGCGGGCGGACGCCGCCGCGAGCGCCGGAGTGTTGGTCAGCCCCCCGGCGTAGGCGCCGGCGACGGTGCCGGGCTCGAGCGAGAGCGCCCGGCCGACGACGACGGCGACGCCGCCCACGAGGGCGAGGGCACCGGCGACCACGAGCATGGTCGGCCAGCCGCGTCGCAGCGAGGCGAAGAAGTGGGTGCCGGAGATGACACCGATCGTGTAGGTGAACAGCACCAGCCCGAAGGTGCCGAGCACCTCGGGGATCTCGAGGTCGACGCCGGTCGCCGCGGCCCAGGCGGACACACCCAGCGCCGCGAACAGGACGGCTGCCGGGCCGAGGTGGACCCCGGCCACCCGCACGTGCCCGATGGCCGCTCCGAGGGCGAGCAGCACCGAGAGGAGCAGCAGGGGGTGCTCGGCAAACGCCTCGAAGAGGGTGGTCACGACCACGATCCTTGCACCGTTGCCGAACCCGCATTGACAGCGCTTCGGCACCGACCGGCAGCGGCGTTGGTGGCGGGGGACTAGCGTTCGCGCCATGTCGCGCCTGGGCCTGATCGTCAACCCCACCTCGGGCAAGAACACCGGGGCGCGGATCGGCACCGAGGCCCTCACCCTCTTGCGGGCGGCGGGGGTCGACATCCTCGACCTGAGCGCCGCCGACGCCCGCAGCGCGACCGAGCAGGGCCGAGCGGCCATCGTGGCGGGTGAGGTGGACCGGATCGTCGTCGCAGGCGGCGACGGGATGGTGCACCTCGGCGCCAACCTGTGCGCCGGCACCGGTGTGCCGCTGGGCATCATCGCGGCGGGCACCGGGAACGACATCGCGCGCGAGCTCGGCCTCCCGGTGCGCGACGCGGCGAAGTCGGTGGAGCGGATCCTCGCCGGTGGCACGCGGGCCGTGGACGTGGCCAGGCACACGATGGCCTCGGGCGAGGAGCGCTGGTTCCTCGGCGTGCTCGCAGCGGGCTTCGACGCGGTGGTCAACGAGCGGGCCAACGAGTGGCGGTGGCCGAAGGGGCCGATGCGCTACAACCTCGCGATCATGCGCGAGCTGCCGGTCTTCCGCGCCATCCCCTACGTGATCGAGCTCGACGGGACGCGGCTCGAGACCGAGGCGATGCTCGTCGCGGTGGGCAACGGCCCGGCCTACGGCGGCGGCATGAAGGTCACCCCCGACGCGTCGTTCGACGACGGGCTCCTCGACGTGCTGGTGCTGCACAAGATCTCGACCGCGGAGTTCCTGCGGGTCTTTCCCCGGGTGTTCAAGGGCACCCACACCAGCCACCCCAGGGTCCAGGTGCTGCGGGCCCGGACCGTGCGCCTGGAGGCCACCGGCATCGTCTCGTACGCCGACGGTGAGCGCTTCGCGCCGCTGCCGATGACGGTGGAGGTCGTGCCCGGCGCGCTCACCGTGCTGGCGTGAGCGCTGACGTAGCCTGAGGCCATGCCCAGCCCCGCCGAGCGGTATGCCGCTGCTGCCGCCCGGAGCCGGCGGGACCGCTCGCAGGTCGCCGCCTTCACGGCCGGGCTCGACTTCCCGCTCGACGACTTCCAGCTGCAGGCGTGCGAGGCGGTCGAGGAGGGCAAGGGCGTGCTCGTCGCCGCCCCCACGGGCGCCGGCAAGACGATCGTGGGCGAGTTCGCCGTGCACCTGGCCCTCGCGACCGGCCGGAAGGCGTTCTACACCACGCCGATCAAGGCGCTGTCGAACCAGAAGTACCACGACCTCGTGCGCGTGCACGGCGCCGACAAGGTGGGCCTGCTGACCGGGGACTCGTCGGTCAACGGCGAGGCGCCGGTCGTCGTCATGACCACCGAGGTGCTGCGCAACATGATGTACGCCGGGTCGCGCACCCTGAACGGCCTCGGGTTCGTGGTCATGGACGAGGTGCACTACCTGGCCGACCGGTTCCGCGGGGCGGTCTGGGAGGAGGTCATCATCCACCTGCCCGAGTCGGTGCAGGTGGTGTCGCTGTCGGCCACGGTGAGCAACGCGGAGGAGTTCGGTGACTGGCTGGCCGAGGTGCGGGGCAACCACGAGGTCGTCGTCTCCGAGCACCGGCCGGTGCCGCTCTTCCAGCACGTGCTCGTGGGCACCACGATGTTCGACCTGTTCGCCGGCAACCGGGTCAACCCCGACCTGCTCTCGGCCATCCGCACCTCCGAGCAGCGCGGCCGCTTCGACGACGAACCGCGGCGCGGGGCGTCGGGACGCGGCGGGTACGGGCGTGGTGGTCCACCCGCCCGCACCCAGCACGGCCGTGGTCGAGGCCCCGGCGGTGGCGCCGGAGGGCGGGGCTTCGCCCGCGGCGGACGGCCCGGTGGGGGCGCGACCCGGGCCGAGGTCATCGACGAGCTCGACCGCGACGGGCTGCTGCCCGCCATCACGTTCATCTTCAGCCGGGTGGGGTGCGAGGCGGCGGTGGGCCAGCTGCTGGCTGCCGGGACCCGGCTGATCCCCGAGCGCGAGGGGCTGCGCATCCGGCGCCACGTCGAGGACCGGGTCGAGTCGCTCGCCGACGAGGACCTGTCGGTGCTGGGCTACTTCGACTTCGTCGAGGGGCTCTCGCGCGGCTTCGCGGCCCACCACGCGGGCATGCTGCCGTTGTTCCGGGAGATCGTCGAGGAGCTGTTCACCGCCACCCGCATCCGGGCCGTGTTCGCCACCGAGACACTGGCACTGGGCATCAACATGCCTGCCCGCACGGTGGTCCTCGAGAAGCTGGTCAAGTTCAACGGCGAGGCCCACGTCGACATCACGCCCGCCGAGTACACCCAGCTCACCGGCCGGGCCGGCCGGCGAGGAATCGACGTCGAGGGCCACGCGGTCGTGCAGTGGGCCCGTGGCGTCGACCCGCTGGCCGTCGGTGGGCTCGCGTCCACCCGCACCTACCCGCTCCGTTCGAGCTTCCGGCCCACCTACAACATGGCCGTCAACCTCGTCGCCCAGGTCGGTCGCGAGGTGGCCCGCGAGATCCTCGAGACCTCGTTCGCCCAGTTCCAGGCCGACCGGGCCGTCGTCGGCATCGCCACCGCCGTGCGCCGCAACGAGGAGGGGCTCGAGGGCTACACCGAGGCGATGCACTGCCACCTCGGCGACTTCCGCGAGTACGCCGCCCTGCGCCGTTCGCTCGCCGACGCCGAGAAGGAGGGTGTGAAGTCCCGCTCGGCGTCGCGCCGGGCCGAGGCCGCGGTCTCGCTCGAGGCGCTGCGGATCGGCGACGTCATCCGCGTCCCGGCCGGGCGGCGTGCCGGCTGGGCCGTCGTCGTGCAGCCCGCCCGCACCGGCAAGGGCGCCCCCACGGGGCCGGCCGTCGTCACCGAGGACAAGCAGTTCCGCCGGCTCACCCTCGTCGACGTGCCCGAGCCGGTCGAGGCCGTCACGCACGTCAAGGTGCCACCGCACTTCAACCCCAAGTCGCCCAAGTCACGGCGCGACCTGGCGACCACCCTGCGCATCGCCGTGCCGCACGGGTTCGAGGACTCACCGCGCCGACGGGCCCGTGAGGTCACGGCCGCCGAGTCGGAGCGGGTGCAGCGGCTGCGCGCCGAGCTCAAGGCCCACCCGTGCCACCAGTGCCCCGACCGCGAGACGCACGCCCGCTGGGCCGAACGGTGGTGGCGCCTCAAGCGCGAGACCGTCGGCCTGCAGCGCAAGGTCGAGGGCCGCACCAACACGGTGGCACGCACCTTCGACCGGATCTGCGAGGCCCTCGAGGCGCGCGGCTACCTCGCCGACGGAGGCACCGTCGTCACCGAACGAGGGGAGCGGCTGCGCCGGCTCTACACCGAGAAGGACCTGCTCGCCGCCGAGTGCCTGCGGCACGACGTGTGGAAGCGCCTCGACGCCGCGGGCCTCGCCGCGGCCGTGTCGGCCCTCATCCACGAGCCGCGCCACGAGGAGGCCGAGGTCTCGCCGCGGATGCCGAACGACGAGGTCGCCGAGGCGATCACCCGCATGGAGCGGCTCTGGTCCGAGATCGAGGACCTCGAGACCGAGCACGACCTGCCCACGACCTCGATGCCCGACGGCGGCATGGCGTGGATGGTCCACCGCTGGGCGTCGGGGGAGCGGCTCGACTCCGTGCTGCGCGGACAGGACATCGCCGCCGGTGACTTCGTGCGCCGCTGCAAGCAGATCGTCGACCTGCTCGACCAGGTGGCGAAGGCGGCGACCGACGGCGAGCTGCGCCGCACCGCCCGCACCGCCGTGGATGCCGTGCTGCGCGGTGTCGTCGCCGCCGACCGCCTCGACTGAGCCGGGTCAGTAGACCTCGCCGATCCGGATGGGGTTGCCGGACGGGTCGCGCAGCGCGAAGTCACGACCGTAGGGCTGCGTGACGACCTCCTGGGTGATGTCCGCTCCCGACGCCTTGACCCGGTCGTAGGCGGCCTCGACGTCGTCGGTCGTGAAGGCGAGCCAACCGCCGCCGGCGCCCTTGGTCACCAGCGCCCGGATCTGCTCCGCGGTGGCGTCGTCGTGGGCCGGCGCTCCGGGCCGCTCGAGCAGGATCGCCTTCTCGTCGCCGGGGACCCGCACGGTGAGCCACCGCATCGGTCCGAAGTTCATGTCGTCGCCCACCTCCAGGCCGAGCACCTCGGTGTAGAACCGCAGGGCCTCGTCCTGGTCGAGGACGAAGATCGACGAGATGTTGTTTCGTGTGAGCATGGCTGGGCTTCCTTCGGTGTCGTGGTCCGGTCGGGGACGACGCTAGGGTGCGCGCCGGTGGGTCGCTTCTCCGAAAGTGCGCTCCTGGCGCGACCGTCGACCTACCGTTGGCCCGGTGGGTGCTGCCGAGGAGGACCGTAACCGGCGGCTGCTGCGCGCCCGCGACCTGGTCGACCGCAGCAGCACCGAGCGGCTCGACGTCGACGTGCTCGCGGCGACGGCGCACATGGGGCGCGCCCACTTCATCCGGGAGTTCCGCGCCGCGTTCGGCGAGACCCCGCACCGCTACCTGCAGCGCCGGCGGATCGAGCGGGCGATGACGCTGCTGCGCACCACCGACACGAGCGTCACCGACGTCTGCATGGAGGTGGGCTTCTCCAGCCTCGGGACGTTCAGCCGCACCTTCAGGGACATCGTGGGGGTGTCCCCGTCCGCCTACCGCACCGGCGCCGACCCCGCGACGGCGTTCGTGCCGACGACCTTCCGGATGCGGTGGACGCGACCGGCGCACGAGCGCCTCGGCCGAGACGACGACGTCAGCCGAGACCGAGGGCCTTGAGGACGCGGCCCACCGGGTTGGTGACGCCGTAGGCCTCGCCGAGCTGCTCGAGCAGCTCGGGGTCGGCGACCTCGCGGGGGAGCGAGAGGTCGACGTCGGCGACCGCGGCGTCGCGCAGCACCCGCACGACGGTCGGTGCCACGTCGAGGTACGCGGATGCCGCCTCGAGGTTCGCGCGCCGGGCCCCCTTGAGTGCCGGGTCACCACCGTCGACCGCTGCGCGCAGCCCGGCGAGCGAACCGTAGGCCTCGATGAGCTGGGCCGCCGTCTTGTCGCCGATGCCCTTGACCCCCGGCAGGCCGTCGCTGGTGTCGCCACGCAGCACCGACATGTCGAGGTAGGCCTCACCGGTGGGCACGGCGTACCGCTCGTGCAGGTAGGCCTGGGTGGCGATGTCGGGGTCGCGCACCCCGCCCTTGCCGGTGTACAGCACCCGCACGGGGCCGGCGTCGTCGACGAGCTGCAGCAGGTCGCGGTCACCGGTCACGACGTCGACCGCCATCACCCCGCGGTGCCGCTCGGTGAGGGTGCCGATGACGTCGTCGGCCTCGCAGCCGGGCGCGCCGAGCCGTGGGATCCCGATGGCCCGCAACGCGTCACGGATGAGCGGCACCTGGGGCGTGAGGTCGTCGGGGCTCTCCTCCACGACGTCGGAGCCCTCGGTCAGCCGGTGCGTCTTGTACGTGGGCACCAGGTCGACCCGCCACTGCGGGCGCCAGTCGTCGTCCCAGCAGGCCACGAGGTGAGTGGGTCGGTGGGCGGTGACGAGGGTGGCGATCATGTCCAGGAAGCCGCGCAGCGCGTTGGTCGGCGGCTCGTCCGGGGTGCTGCGCTGGTCGGGCACTCCGAAGAACGCGCGGAAGTACAGCGAGGCGGAGTCCAGGAGCAGAAGGCGGTCCGGCATGGCCCGAGAGTAGCCGTCCGCGACGACCACGCCGACGGGGAGAGCCCTCCCGGTGCGCGTCGGCGCAGCCCACTACCCTGAGGGCGTGGAAGACCTCGACCGTCGCATCGTCGACCTCCTCGCCAAGGACGGCCGGATCAGCTTCACCGACCTCGGCAAGGCCCTTGGCATGTCCACCTCGGCCGTGCACCAGCGGGTGCGCCGGCTCGAGCAGCGCGGGGTGGTCAAGGGTTACACCGCCAAGCTCGACTACCAGGCCCTGGGCCAGCAGATGACGGCCTTCATCTCGATCACCCCCCTCGACCCCGCTGCCCCCGACGACATCCCGGAGCGGCTGCACTCGGTGCCGCAGATCGAGGAGTGCCACTCGGTGGCGGGCGACGAGAACTACATCCTCAAGGTCCGGGTGTCCACGCCCGTCGAGCTCGAGGAGCTCATCGCGACCGTCCGGGGCGTGGCCAACGTGTCGACCCGCACGACCGTGGTGCTGTCGACGCCGTGGGAGTGAGCGCGCCCGCCGGCCTGTCCGACGACCTGCAGCGCTACCTCCAGCAGGGCCGCGACGGCCTGCTGCGATCGCTCGACGGCGTGTCCGAGTACGACGCGCGCCGCCCCCTCACCCCCACGGGAACGAACCTGCTGGGACTGGTCAAGCACGTCGCGGGCGTCGAGCTCGGCTACCTCGTCGAGGCGGTCGGTCGCGAGGCGCCGGTGCTGCCGTGGAACGAGGACGGCTCGGTCTGGGAGGGCGCCGACATGTGGCCGCTCGCGTCGGAGTCGCGCGACTACCTCGTCGACCTGTACCGCTCCGTCTGGGCGCTCACCGACGCCTCGATCGCGGCCCTGCCCCTCGACGCCCCTGCCACGGTGGCGTGGTGGCCGCAGGAGCGCCGCGAGACGACCTTCGGGCACCTGCTCGTGCGGTGCGTGGCCGAGACCGCCCAGCACGCCGGGCATGCCGACATCCTGCGCGAGGGCCTCGACGGCCAGGCGGGGCGCGACCACGACGACCAGGGCGACGCGACCTCCTGGTCCGCCTACGTCGCGACGATCCAGGCCGCGGCCGACGAGCACCGCTGACGGCGCCGGCTACCGGCCGATGTCGGCCACTGCAGCGCCGGTGACCCGCACGAGGTCGGCGGGGGACAGGCCAAGGTCGAGCCCTCTGCGTCCTCCCGAGACGTAGACCACGTCGAAGAGCTCGGCGCTCTCGTCGACGACCGTCGGCAGGGCCCGCTTCTGGCCGACCGGGGAGATGCCACCGACGACGTAGCCCGAGGAGCGCTGCGCCGCAGCCGGATCCGCCATCGTGACCCGCTTCACCCCGAGTGCGGTGGCCATCGCCTTGAGGTCGAGCAGACCCGACACCGGCACCACGGCGACGGCGAGCCCGGCGCCGGTGTCGACGAGCAGTGTCTTGAACACCTGCTCCGGCGGAAGTCCGAGCACCTCGGCGGCCTCGAGCCCGAACGACGCCGCGCCCGGGTCGTGCTCGTAGGCGTGCTGGGTGAAGGCGACCCCCGCAGCGGTGAGGGCCACCGTGGCGGGTGTCCCGGACGGGTCGCGGCGCGGCATACCGCGAGGGTAGGACGCGACGGGGCTCTCAGCCCTGTCGTGCGCGGCGACGAAGGACGTGAACGAGTCCTCGTCGTTCTGCGGCATCCCGCTGGGCGGGGCAGCCGTTCTCCGTCGCGGTCAGCCGAGGTCGGCGACGGATGCGGCGTGGCTGGCGCCGGCGCCCACGAGGGCCGCCTCGTGCACGGCCTCCATGTCGTGGTTCTCGCGCCACCACGCCTGGCCCTCGGCGGGCAGGGTGTAGATCGGGTCGTAGTAGACGTACTCGCGCGAGAGCGCCTGGTCGTCGCCCGCCTCGATCGACGTGCGGTAGTTCTTGCGCCAGAACGACATCCCGCGCTCGGTCTCGTAGGTCTCGACCTGGTGCACCCAGCGCTTGCCGACGAAGGGCACGTCGCACACGATGCGCGGGGTGGCGAACCCGGGCAGGTAGCCCATCATCGCGTGCTGGAGGTCCTGGGCCTCCTTGAGCGAGAGCCGCCAGTGCTCGGCGAACGGGATCATGTCGCACATGTAGAAGTAGTAGGGCGTGATCATCGCCTCGTCCTGGAGGGCGAAGCAGAGGTCGAGCAGCGCCTCGGTGGAGTCGTTGACGCCCCGCATCAGCACGCCCTGGTTGCGCACGTCGCGCACGCCTGCGTCGAGCATGGCCTGGGACGCCTTCGCCACCAGGGGGGTGACCGACTGGGCGCTGTTGACGTGGGTGTGGATGGCCAGGGAGACACCGCGCGAGCGGGCCTTGGCGGACACGCGGGCCACGCCCTCGACGACGTCGTCCTGCAGCCAGTGCTGGGGCAGGCCCATGAGCGCCTTGGTCGCCAGCCGGATGTCGCGGATGGTGTCGACCTCGAGGAGCTTGTCGAGGAAGCCCTCGAGGTTCTTCCAGGGCATGTTGGCGACGTCGCCGCCGGAGACGACGACGTCGCGCACCCCGGGGGTGCGGTGCAGGTAGTCGAGCATCGCGGCGTAGCGGTCGACCGGCTTGCCCGCGAGCTTGAGCTTGGTGAACTGGGGCGTCGAGTTGCCGACGAGGTCCATGCGCGTGCAGTGCCCGCAGTACTGCGGGCAGGTCGGCAGCATCTCGGCCAGCACCTTGGTGGGGTAGCGGTGGGTGAGCCCCTCGACCGCCCACATGTCGTGCTCGTGCAGGCTGTCGCGCGTCGCGAAGGGGTGGCTCGGCCAGTCGGTGCGGCGGTCCGAGAAGACCGGGAGCATGTAGGCCCGCACCGGGTCGCGGTAGAAGGCCTCGGTGAAGGCGGCCCCGGCGGTCGGCATCGCGTCGTGGGTCGACGGCACCATCGTGTTCATCATCTGCGGGGGGACGAGCATCGACATCGTGGCCCGCTCGGCCTGGTCGCGCTCGAGGTCGGCGTAGAAGCGCTCCTCGAGCAGGTCACCCATGAGGGCGCGCAGCTGCACGACGTTCTTCACGCAGTGCGCGCGCTGCCACTGGGCGTCGGCCCACTCCTCGGGGGTGACCTCGCGCCACCCCGGGAGCCGGGTCCAGTCGGGCTCAATCAGCTCACGCCGCCGGTAGGCGTACGGCTGGTCGATGTTCGTCGTCATGCGTGGCAGGATACGCAATGGATGACGCCCCCGTCACGTCTCAGCCGCAAATACTGCGGTGGCGTGTCGAATGACGAGGAGATTCTTGTGCGCACGACTCCGTCCTCCCCGGTGGGCCTGCACCGGGTGACCGACCCGGCCGGCGCGTCGCTGCCGCAGGCCGCGCTGGTCGTCGACGCCTCCCCGGAGCTCTGGCCCGACGAGGTGCTGATCGCGGTCGAGACGCTCAACCTCGACGCCGCGTCGTTCCGCCAGCTGTCCGAGAAGCACGCGGGCGACGGCGACGCCGTGCGCGCCGAGGTGCTCGCCATCGTGGCGGACCGGGGGAAGATGCAGAACCCGGTCACCGGGTCGGGCGGCATGCTCATCGGCACGGTGGCCGAGGTGGGCCCCCAGTCTCCGCTCGGGCTCGCCGTGGGCGACCGGGTCGCCACGCTGGTGTCGCTGTCCTTGACTCCGCTGGTCATCACCGACGGGCTGTCCCGCTGGGACGGGCGCTCCGAACGGGTGCCGGCGGCCGGCACGGCAGTGCTGTTCGGGCGGTCCATCGCGGCCCGCGTGCCCGACGACCTCGAGCCCGACCTGGCCCTGATGGTCATGGACGTGTGCGGCGCGCCCGCGCTGGTCTCGCGCGTGGTGGGGGAGTACGTGGAGCGCGGGGTGGCGCCCACCGTGGCGGTCCTTGGCGCCGCCGGGAAGTCGGGGTCACTCTCGCTCGCCGCCGCACGTGCTGCCGGAGCGGGCAGATCCATCGGCGTGGTGCCCCTCGAGCGCGAGGCGCTGCTGCTGCGCGACAGTGGGCTCGCCGA
Source organism: uncultured Actinomycetota bacterium (assembly GCA_963707895.1). Classification (GTDB taxonomy): domain Bacteria; phylum Actinomycetota; class Actinomycetes; order Actinomycetales; family Dermatophilaceae; genus Fodinibacter. The sequence continues at coordinate 263,035 of CAVPRS010000010.1, forward strand.
CGAGGTCGTCATCGCCGACGCCCGCTCACCGCTGGGTCTCTCGGATGCCGTGGCAGCCGCCGGTGGTCCCGCGGACGTCACCGTCGTGTGCGTCGACGTGCCCGGCTGCGAGCAGCCGGCGATCCTGGCCACGGCGCAGGGCGGCACGATCATCTACTTCTCGATGGCCACGAGCTTCTCCGCAGCGGCCCTCGGGGCCGAGGGCCTGGCCGCCGACGTGCGGATGCTGGTGGGCAACGGCTACGTGCCGGGTCACGCCGACCTCGCGCTCGACCTGCTGCGGCGTACGCCTGCGGTTCGGGCACTGTTCGAGGCCCGGCTCGCGGAGTGACCCGGCCCCTCACCCGCTGCGGGTGAAGCACGGGGCACCCGGCGGAAATAGCGTCGGAGGGCCCACCTCCACTGCCCCGTGCCCGTCAGGAAGTCCGCCATGACCCGCTCCGCAACCCGCAGCCTCGCCCCTGCCGTCGCGCTCGCCCTGGCGCTGCTCGCCGGTGGCTGCGGGTCCGACGACTCCACCGACACCGCCGGCGGCTCGACGCCCGCGGGGAGCGCAGCCGCGTCCGTGTCCGGCGAGCTCTGCAGCAGCTACGCCAGCATCAAGACCGACGCCGCCGACCTCGCGTCCACGAAGGTCGACACGACCGGCACCGCCGACGAGGTGCAGGCCCAGGTCGACGCCCTCGCCGCCCAGGCCGACAAGGTCCGCGACGACCTCAACACGATGATGATGGCGTCGAACGGCGGCCCGGCAGCGGCGGTCATCGGCACCCTGAACGAGAAGGCCGACGCGCTCAAGGCGCAGCTCACGATCGCGAAGACCGACGCGCAGGCGGACCTGGGGCCCAAGATCACGGCGGCCCAGGCCGAGATCACCTCCGCGCTCGACACGGTCTCGGCTACCTTGGGCAAGCTCTGCCCCTCCAGCTGACCACCCCTGCGTGACGCCGACGGCGCCACGACCACACCACCGAAGGGAAACACATGTCCGACGACACCCCCACCCCCGCTGAGTTCACCGCCGACGTGGCCGCCGTGAGCGACGGCGCGCGCACCCTGTTCATCGCCGACTTCAACGACACCGGCGCGGCCCATGAGGCCTACGAGGCGCTGAAGTCGCTCGAGGACGGGCGTCACTTCGCCATCGACGGCGTTCTCGTCGTGAACCGTGACGCCGACGGCAAGCTCGAGATCGAGAAGGCCACCGACCACTCCACCAAGAAGGGCATGAAGTGGGGTCTCGTCGGCGGAGCAGCGCTCGGCCTGGTCTTCCCGCCGTCGATCATCGGCAGTGCCGTGGCGCTGGGCGCCGGCGGCGCCGCGCTCGGCAAGGCCCACCAGCTGCACGACAAGATCGGGCTCGAGAAGGACCTCTCCGACGCCGTGGCCCCCGGGCACTCGGGCATCGTCGCCCTCGTCTCCGACCCCGGAGCCGTGCAGATCCGCGAGGCCCTCGCGAAGGCCAACGGCATCGTCGAGCACGCCGTCAACGAGGTCACCGCCAAGGACATCCGCGCGATCGCGGACGAGGTCGAGGAGGGCTGACCGCCTGCCTCTCCACACCAGTCACCGGCTCGGCCCCGCTCAGCGGGACCGGGCCGGTACTGCTTCCTCAGGTGGACCTGGGTTGCCCGTGGCCCCGCCGCGGAGTTGGGTTGGGGCATGAGCGGTAGCGGCGTCACGGCATCCATCTGTCGGGACCGGTCGTGAGAGGGATCTACCTCGCGGGCACCGAGGCCCGGTCGGGGAAGTCGGCGGTCGCGGTCGCGCTGGTCGCCAGGCTGGCTCGCCGGCACGCACGGGTCGGCGTCTTCCGGCCGATCGTGCGCGGCGGTGGCCCCGACGAGCTGCTCCGGATGCTGCTGCAGGAGGCGCCGACCGACGTCACCGCCGAGCGGGCCTGGGGCGTCACCCACGACGTGCTGCACAGCCGACCCCGCGGCGGCGCTCGGCATCGTCGTCGACCGCTACCACGCGATCGCGCAGGGTCATGACGTCGTCCTCGTCGTCGGATCCGACTTCACGGACGTCGCCGCGCCGACCGAGTTCGCGACGAACGCGACCATCGCCGCCGACCTCGGGACCCCGCTCGTGCTGGTCGCCCCGGCGCGCGACCGGGAGGCGCGCGAGCTCGCGGCGAGTGCGTCGGCGGCGGTCTCGGCAGCGCGGCAGACCCACGCCCACGTCGCCGGCATGGTGGTCAACCAGGTGCCCGAGGCCCAGCGCGAGGCCGTGCTGGAGGCCGTGCGGGGGCGGCTCGGGTCGGTGCCCGTCTGGGCGGTCCCCGAGGCGCCGTTGCTGCGCGCACCCACCGTGGCCGACCTGATGGCCGCCTGCGACGGCACGCTCGTGCACGGTGACGCCGAGCTGCTCGACCGGGAGAGCCTCGGGCTGCTCGTCGCTGCGATGTCCATGCCGCACGTCATCGACCGGCTCTTCGAGGGCGCCACCGTCATCGTGCCGGGCGACCGTGACGACGTCGTGCTCGGGGTGCTGCTCGCCCACCAGGCGCGCACCCTGCCGACCCTGTCGGGGGTGGTGCTCAACGGCGGCTTCCAGCTCTCACCGCAGGTCGACCGGCTCGTCGCGGGCCTCGACGTGCGGCTGCCGATCGTGTCTGCGGAGCCGGGCACGATGGCCGTCGCGTCGGCCCTCGGTCGGGTCGAGGGCCGCATCACGGCCGAGTCCGCGCGCAAGCTCCGGGCCGCCGCCGCCCTTCTCGACCAGACCGACGACCCCCACCTCGACGCCCTGGTCGGCGAGGGGGTCGCGGCATCCGAGGGCAGCGAGGCGGCGGTCACGCCGCTGATGTTCGAGCACGACCTCGTCGAGCGGGCCCGGGCCGCCGGGGCACACGTCGTGCTGCCCGAGGGCGAGGAGGAGCGCATCCTGCGCGCTGCGGACCAGGTGCTCTCACGGGGGATCGCCCGGCTCACGCTGCTCGGTGACGAGGGCGAGATCCGTTCCCGCGCAGCGCAGCTGGGTGTCGACATCGATGCGGCCGCGGTCGTCGACCCGGCGACCAGTGAGTGGCGCGAGGACTTCGCGTCGACGTACACGGCGCTGCGCGCGCACAAGGGCATGACGGCCGAGGTGGCGTTCGACCAGGTCGTCGACCCGTCGTACTTCGGCACGATGATGGTGCACGCCGGCCTGGCCGACGGCATGGTGTCGGGCTGCGTGACGACGACGGCGCACACCATCCGGCCCGCTCTCGAGGTGGTGCGCACGGCGCCGGGGGTGTCGGTGGTCTCGAGCGTGTTCCTGATGTGCCTGGCCGACCGGGTCCTGGTCTACGGCGACTGCGCGGTGAACCCCGACCCCACCGCGGAGCAGCTGGCCGACATCGCCATCTCGTCGGCGCGCACGGCCGAGCGCTTCGGGATCGAGCCCCGGGTGGCGATGCTCTCCTACTCGACCGGGTCCTCCGGGACGGGCGCCGACGTCGAGAAGGTGCGTGCGGCAACCCAGCTGGTGCGCGAGCGTGCGCCCGAGCTGCTGGTCGAGGGACCGATCCAGTACGACGCGGCCGTCGACCCCCGCGTCGCGGCGACCAAGCTCGGCGACAGCGCGGTGGCCGGCCGGGCGACGGTGCTCGTCTTCCCCGACCTCAACACCGGCAACAACACGTACAAGGCCGTGCAGCGCAGTGCCGACGCGGTGGCGATCGGCCCGGTGCTGCAGGGCCTGAACCGCCCGGTCAACGACCTGTCCCGCGGCGCCCTGGTGCGCGACATCGTCAACACGGTCGCGATCACCGCGGTGCAGGCTGGTGCGCAGTGAGCGGCAGCCCGCGCCATCCGCAGGTGCTCGTCGTCAACGCCGGGTCGTCGTCGCTGAAGTACCAGCTGATCGACGCCGCGAGCGGGGACACCCGCGCGGTCGGACTGGTGTCCGAGATCGGCAGCGGGGAGAGCCGGCACACCCACACCGCGGACGGGGTGCGCGTCCAGACGGCGGTCGACTGCGCCGACCACGCGGCGGCCTTCGCGCTGGCGCGCGCCTCGCTGGCCGAGCAGTCCTCGGCGAACGATGGCGACGACCTCGTCGCGGTGGGTCACCGGGTGGTGCACGGCGGTCGCCGCTTCACCGAACCGGTGCTCGTCTCGGACGACGTGGTGTCGGCCCTGCGCACGTTGTCGCCGCTCGCGCCGCTGCACAACCCCGCCAACATCGAGGGGATCGTGCGCGCGCAGGCGGCCTTCCCCGGCATCCCACACGTCGCCGTGTTCGACACCGGCTTCCACCGCACGCTGCCGCCGGAGGCCTACACGTATGCCGTGCCGGCGCACTGGCGCGAGGAGCACCACGTGCGTCGCTACGGCTTCCACGGGAGCTCGTACGCCTGGGTGGCGCGGCGCACGGCGGCACTGCTCGGGCGCGACCCCGCCGAGGTGCGGATGGTGGTGCTCCACCTCGGCAACGGTGCCAGTGCCTGCGCGGTCGACGGCGGGCGCAGCGTCGAGACCTCGATGGGGCTCTCGCCGGTCGAGGGACTGGTCATGGGCACCCGGTCGGGTGACGTCGACCCGGCCCTCGGGGGCTACCTGGCGCGGGTGGCCGAGCTGTCGGCGGAGGACTACGACCGGGCGCTCAACCGCGAGAGCGGGCTGCTCGGGCTGGCCGGGGTGTCCGACTTCCGCACGCTCCAGGAACGCCGTTCCGCGGGCGACGCGGACGCCACGCTGGCCTTCGACGTGACGGTGCACCGGTTGCGCAAGTACGTCGGGGCGTACGCGGCGGTGCTGGGTCGGCTCGACGCCCTGGCGTTCACCGGTGGCATCGGTGAGCGCAGCCCCGCGGTCCGGGCTGCGGTGGTCGACGGGCTGGGGGTGCTGGGGCTGCGGCTCGACGCGGCGGCGAACGCCGACGGTGGAGGCCCGGCGGAGCGGCTGGTGTCTGCCCCGGACAGCTCGGGCCAGGTGTGGGTCGTACCCACCGACGAGGAGCGCGAGATCGCCCGGGCCACCGTGGAGGTGCTGGGGCTGGCGCACGCGCTCTGAGGGCGGACCCACGCGACCGAGGAGGAGGCCAGATTGGTCGGGTCACCGGCCCGGGACGGGGACGGCAGCCAGCACCGGCAGCTCGACGAACCCGTCGACGCCGCTCAGCCGCAGCACGACCCGCACCGGGCCCGGCATCCGGGAACGGCCGGCTTCTGCAGAGAGGTCCACCGGGGCGCCCAGCGTCAGGATCTCGCCCCTGATCCGCAGCCGACACCCGCCGGGAGCGACGCCCGGCACCCGGAGCTCCCGGTGCGCTCCTAGAGTGACGGCATGCCGACGACGCTCTTCCGCCGCGGGCGGGTCCGCACGCCCGACCGGCCGGACGCCACTGCCTTCGTCGTCGTCGACGGCCGACTCGCCTGGCTGGGGGACGAACCGGGCGCTGACGGGCACGCCGACGTCGTCGACGCCGAGGTCGACCTCGACGGCGCCCTGGTGCTCCCGGCCTTCGTCGACGCGCACGCGCACCTCTCGCACACCGGCATGGGGCTGCGCGGGGTCGACCTCGCGGGCACCACCTCAACGGCCGAGGCCCTGCGCGCGATCGAGGATGCCGTGCGCCGCCACGGTGGCCGCCCGCTCTTCGCCCTCAACTGGCAGGAGCACGACTGGGCCGAGGACCGGCCGCTGACCGCGGCCGAGCTCGACCGAGCCGCCTTCGGAGGGGTGGTCTACGCCTCACGCATCGACGGACACTCCGCCGTGGTGTCGAGCGCCCTGACCATGATGTCGGGCGCCGACCGCCTCGACGGCTGGCTCGGAGGGGGGCTCGTCGCCCGGGACGCCAAGAACGCCGCGCGGGCCGCGTTCGACGCCGCCCGCAGTGCCGACCAGCGCCGCGACGACATCGAGGACGCACTCAAGGCCGCGGCCGCTCAGGGGATCGCCACGGTTCACGAGTGCGGCGGACCTCTGCTCACCTCCGCGGGGGACTTCGACGACGTGCTCGAGCTGGGCCGGCGCCCCGACCTGCCACGCACCATCGGCTACTGGGCCGAGGCGGTGACCGACCCCGAGCAGGCGCGCGCGCTGCTCACCCTGCACGGCGCCGCCGGTCTCGGGGGCGACCTCAACATCGACGGCTCGATCGGTTCGCACACGGCGCACCTGCGCGAGTCCTACACCGACGACCCCGGCTCCCACGGCACCGCCTACCGCTCGAGTGCCGACGTGCGCGACCACGTGGCGGCCTGCGCGGTGGCCGGCATCCAGAGCGGGTTCCACGTCATCGGGGACGCCGGGATGGACACCGTGCTCGAGGGGTACGAGGCCGCCGCCGACCTCGTCGGCCTCGACGTCGTGCGCGCCACCAGACCGCGCCTCGAGCACGCCGAGATGGTCGACGGCGACGGCGTGGCCCGGATGGCCCGACTGGGCATGGTCGCGAGCGTCCAGCCGGCCTTCGACGCCTTCTGGGGCGGCGCCGCGGGCATGTACGAGGTGCGGCTCGGACGCGAGCGGGTACCGGGCACCAACCCGTTCGCCGCGATGTCGGCCGCCGGCGTCCGGCTGGCCCTCGGCTCGGACTCGCCGGTGACCGCGTTCGACCCGTGGGCGGCGGTGCGGGCGGCCGTCGAGCACCACCAGGCGGCCCAGCGCCTCGACGTCGTCACCGCCGTGGCAGCGCACACCAGCGGGGGCCACGAAGCGGCCCGCGAGGACGGGGGAGGGGTGCTCCGGGTCGGCGGACCGGCGACCTTCGCGGTCTGGGACGCGCAGACCCTCACCGCTGCCGGCCTGCCCGACGTCCGGTCCGGCGCGCCGTTGCCCGCGTGCCGGCTGACGGTGCGCGACGGCGTCGTGCTCGCCACGGGCTGAGCCGCCCCTCTTCAGCGCCTAGGACGGGCTCCTCGACAGATCCTGTCGCGTGCGCCCCGCGCCGCCGTAAATACTGTCGCCGCTCTTGGTAGATTGACGCCGTGTCTTCACGCGCGCGCCCTCTCCTCGACCTCGATCCCGCGACCGTCCGCCGGGCCCGCAGCCTGGCGCGCCGGGCCGGCAAGCCGGTGGTCGACCTGGCCCGCAGCCACACCACGGTGTCGGTGGAGCGCGCGACGCTGCGCCTCGCCGGCCTGGCCGGCGCCGACCACGAGAACATCCCGTGGGTCAACCACCTGGTCGACGCGGTCCGCGACGGGGTCGGCCTCGAGCACGGCGTCACCACCCCGGTCTGGGACGCCCTGCGTCGCGGCGAGGCCCCCGACCTGCTGACCCTGGCCCAGAAGTCGGCCGCGGGTGCTGTCTCGTTCCGCCTCCCCGAGGGCAAGGACGCCACCGCGACGCGCAGGGCGGCGCGCACGTCGGTCGCGGCCGGCATCCGCACCATCGACCGCCAGCGCGCGACACGCGACCGCCTGGTGCGCCGCTACGGCGACCCGAAGCAGAAGCCGTGGATCTACCTCATCGTCGCGACCGGCGACATCTACGAGGACATCCCGCAGGCCCAGCAGGCCGCCCGCGAGGGCGCCGACGTCATCGCCGTCATCCGCTCCACCGGCCAGAGCCTGCTCGACTTCGTGCCCGAGGGCGCCACCCGCGAGGGCTACGCCGGCACCTACGCCACGCAGGAGAACTTCCGGCTCATGCGCGCCGCGCTCGACGAGTCCAGCAAGGAGCTCGGCCGCTACGTTCGCCTCACCAACTACGCGAGCGGCCTCTGCATGCCCGAGATCGCGGCCCTGGCCGGCCTCGAGCGGCTCGACATGATGCTCAACGACTCGATGTACGGCATCCTCTTCCGCGACATCAACCCGATCCGCACCTTCGTCGACCAGCGCTTCAGCCGCCAGGTGCACGCCCGCGCCGGCATCATCATCAACACCGGCGAGGACAACTACCTCACCACCGCGGATGCCGTCGAGGCGGCGCACACCGTCACCGTGAGCCAGCTGCTCAACGAGTACTTCGCCAAGGAGGCCGGTCTCGAGGACTGGCAGCTCGGGCTGGGCCACGCGTTCGAGATCAACCCCGAGCTGCCCGACAGCTTCCGGCTCGAGCTCGCCCACGCGCTGCTCGCCCGCCAGCTCTTCCCCGACGCCCCGCTGAAGTGGATGCCGCCCACCAAGCACATGACCGGCGACGTCTTCCGCGGGTACCTGCTCGACGGCTTCTTCAACCTCGTGGGTGCGATGACCGGCCAGGGCATCCTCCTCGTCGGGATGATGACCGAGGCCGTGGTCACGCCGTGGCTGTCCGACCGCGACCTGGCCCTGCAGAACGTGCGGTACGTGCTCAACGCCGCGGGCGGCCTCACCGAGGACTTCCACCCGCCGCACGACGGCTTGATCCAGACCCGCGCCCGCCAGGTGCTCGGCGAGGCGGTCGACCTGCTCGACGCCATCGTCACCGACACCACGACCCGCGGCACCGACCACCCGCAGCCGCTGCTCGCGGCCATCGCCGACGGCACCTTCGGCTCGATGAAGCGCCCGCCCACCAAGGGCAAGGGGCTCGACGGCGTGGTCGGTCAGGGCCGACGGGTACGACAACCCCGCCACCACCCTGCTCGAGGAAGGGGCCACCCGATGACGACGTCGTCCACGACCCCCGGCCCGATCGTCCGCCCCTACGGCGACACCACCGGCGACGGCATGGTGCAGGTCTCGTTCACCCTGCCGCTGCCGCACGACAAGCGGGCCGAGGGCGCTGCCCTGCAGCTCGCCGCCAAGATGGGCCTGGAGCCCGCCCTGCTCGTGCACGCCAAGGCGATGGGTCCGGACTTCACCTTCTTCGTCGTCTACGGCTCGGTCACCCACCTCGTCGACGTCCGCGAGGTCGTGGTGGTCGAGCGCGAGTTCCCGCTGCTCACCTCGCGCGAGATCAACAGCGAGATCAAGAAGCGGCTGCGCCGCAAGCTGGTCGTCGTCGGCGCCTGCATCGGCACCGACGCCCACACCGTCGGCATCGACGCCATCCTCAACATCAAGGGGTTCGCCGGCGAGAAGGGCCTGGAGTACTACCGTGAGATGACGGTGGTGAACCTCGGCGCCCAGGTGCTCGTGCCCGACCTGGTCAACACCGCCCGCGAGGTGCGCGCCGATGCCGTGCTCGTCTCCCAGGTCGTCACCCAGAAGGATGCCCACGTGCACAACACCACGGCCATGTCGGCCGCCTTCCGCGAGGCGTTCCCCGCCGGCAAGGTGCCGCTGCTCGTCGTCGGCGGCCCGCGCTTCGAGGAGGGCTCGGCCGGCCCGCTCGGCGTCGACCGGATCTTCGGCCGCGGCACGACGCCCGGGGAGGTCGCCAGCTACCTCGTGCACCGCCTCGTGACGCCGGGCACCGCACCCGACCCCCGAGGAGCCCAGCGATGACCCGTGCCGAGGTCGGCTTCACCGTCACGCACCGGCGCTACGTGCCCTACAGCCACGCCCACTACGCCGGCAACCTCGTCGACGGCGCCTACTCGCTCGCCGCCTTCGGCGACGTCGCCACCGAGCTGTGCATCCGCACCGACGGCGACGAGGGGCTGTTCGCGTCGTACTCCGACGTGCAGTTCCTGGCACCGGTGCACGCCGGTGACGTCATCGAGATCCAGGCAACCGTCGTCCGCGTCGGATCACGTTCTCGCGAGATCGAGTTCGAGGTGCGCGTCGTGGGTCGTGGCACCCCGGAACGCGGCGCGTCCGCCGCCGCGGTCCTCGACCCCCCTGTGGTCGCGACGACCGCCCGTGGGGTCGTGGTGGTGCCGCCGGCCGCGTGACCTACCGTTGGCGGGTGCCCACCCCGCTCCGGTATGCCGTGCGCCCGGCTGCCGCCGTCGTCGCCGGGCTGTGCCTGTGGCTGGCCTTCCCGGGCCCCGACGTGTGGTGGCTCGCACCCGTCGGCGTCGCGCTGCTCGCCGGCGCCACCCTGACCGCCGGCGCACGCCTCGGGGCCCTGCTGGGCCTGGTCGCCGGCCTCGCGTTCTTCGTCCCGGTGCTGTCCTGGTCAGGGGTCTACGTCGGGGCCCTGCCGTGGTTCGCCCTGGCCACGCTCGAGGCGCTCTACGTCGCCGCGATGTCGGCGGTCGTCGGGTACGGCGGGAAGCGGCTCACCGCCGCCGGACGCACCGGCACTGCCTACCTGCTCGTCCCGCTCGGCTGGGTCGTGCAGGAGTGGGCCCGCGGCGCCACGCCCTACGGCGGGTTCCCGTGGGCCCGTCTGGCCTTCAGCCAGGCCGACAGCCCCCTGGCCCACGTGGCCCGCTGGCTCGGCGCCCCGGGCGTGACGTTCGCCGTGGCCGCCGTCGGCACCCTGCTGCTGGTCGCCGTCGACACCGCGCTCCGGCGCTCCTGGGCTCGTGCCGCGGTGGCCGCCGTCCTGGCCGTCGGCGTCGCGGTGCTCGCGCCGCTGGCCATCGCCCTGCCCACCGACGGGCGCCCGGTCTCGGTCGGCTTCGTGCAGGGCAACGTGCCCCAGGCCGGACTCGAGTTCAACGCCCAGCGCCGCGCCGTGCTCGACAACCACGTCGACGGCACCGAGCGGCTCGCCACGAAGGCACCCGACGACCTCAGCCTCGTCGTCTGGCCCGAGAACTCCTCCGACATCGACCCGTTCCGCAACCCCGACGCCGCGGCGCAGATCGACCGGGCGCGCGCCGCCGTGGGGGTCCCGCTGCTCATCGGGGCGGTGCTCGCCGAGCCGCCCGGCTTCAGCTCGAACGTCTCGCTGTTCTACCTGCCGGGCGTCGCGGAGCCGCAGCGCTACGTGAAGCAGCACCCGGTGCCCTTCGCCGAGTACATCCCGTAGCCGGGCCTTCTTCCGGATGTTCACCCCGATGGCCGACCTCGCGGGCAACTTCGTGGCCGGTCACGAGGTCGGCATCTTCCACGTGCCGGCCACCGCGGGCGACTACGTGGCCCTGCCGACGATCTGCTTCGAGGTGGCCTACGACCAGCTGATGCGCGACAGCGTCGACGCCGCGGGTGACGACGAGAGCCTGCTCGTCGTGCAGACCAACAACGCCACCTTCGGCTACACCGACGAGTCCGAGCAGCAGTTCGCCATCTCGCGGATCCGCGCCATCGAGCACGGTCGCTCGGTCGTGCACGTCTCGACGGTCGGCGTCTCGGGCTTCATCGCCCCCGACGGGACGGTCACCGACAAGACCGCCCTGTTCACCGCCGACCAGCGGGTGGCGAACCCCGTCGTGCGCACCGAGCGGACCCCGGCCGACCGGCTCGGTGCGGTTCCCGAGTGGGTCGCCGCCGCCGCGCTCGTGCTGCTCCTCGTCGGGAGCACCAGGGCCGCCCGGAGCGTTAGGGTTTCGAAGCCCCGCCCACTTCCTGACGCAACCACCGAGGACGGAACCGTTGACTGAGCCCGCCCGACCGCCGCTCGAGCGCGTCGCCGTCCTCATCCCGACGTACAACGAACGGGAGACCCTGCCGGTCATCGTGCGCCGGGTCCGCGAGGTGCTGCCGCAGGTCGACGTCGTCGTGCTCGACGACAACTCCCCGGACGGCACGGGTGCGGTCGCCGACGAGCTGGCCGCCGCCGACCCGCAGGTGTCCGTCATCCACCGGGCCGGCAAGGAGGGGCTGGGAGCCGCCTACCTCGCCGGTTTCGCCTGGGCCCTGGCCGACGGCTACGACGCCATGGTCGAGATGGACGCCGACGGCTCGCACCGGCCCGAGCACCTGCCCACGATGCTCGCGGCCGCCGAGCACGCGGATGCCGTGATCGGCTCGCGCTGGGTGCGCGGCGGCTCGGTCGTCAACTGGCCGCTGCACCGCAAGGCCCTGTCGGTGGGGGGCAACATCTACGTCAAGGTGCTGCTCGGGATGCCGGTGCACGACGCCACGGCGGGCTACCGGGTCTACCGCGCCGACGCGCTGCGCACCATGGGGCTGGACGACGTGGAGTCCCAGGGCTACTGCTTCCAGATCGACCTGACCTGGCGGGCCGTCAAGGCGGGCCTGACCGTGGTCGAGGTGCCGATCACCTTCGTCGAGCGCGAGGTCGGTGACTCCAAGATGAGCGCCGACATCATGAAGGAGTCGCTCCGCCGGATCACCGGTTGGGGCGTGCAGCACCGGGCCCGGCAGCTGCGCGAGCTGGTCGCGGTGCACCGCGAGCCGAGGTGGCACGAGCTGTGAGCAACGCCGGCGCCACCCCGTACGCCCGCAGGCGGCGTCCTCGGGTGCTGCGCTGGGTGTTCCTGCTGCTGCTGATCGTGCCGGTCATCGAGATCGCGGCGATCATCGCCGTCGGCCGGGTCATCGGGGGCTGGCAGACCCTGCTGCTGCTCGTCCTGGAGTCGTTGCTCGGCGCCTGGATCGTCAAGCGTGAGGGCGCCAGGACCTGGGCCGCGCTGCAGGAGGCGCTGCGCACCGGGCGGATGCCGGGCCGCCAGCTCTCCGACGCAGCCCTGGTGCTCATCGGCGGCACCCTGCTGCTCACGCCGGGGTTCGTCACCGACATCGTCGGGCTTCTTCTTCATCCTGCCCCTGACCCGCCCGCTCACCCGGGCCTGGCTCGAGGTGGTCGTCACGCGCAGGCTGCTCGGCCCGATGGGGGAGTGGCCCACCGGATCGGCGGGCCCGAGCCGTTCTCCGGGCCCCGGTCCGGCCACCGGTGGCACGGCGCCCCGGTCCAGCGGCGGCTCGCCCGACGTCATCCAGGGTGAGGTCGTCGACCGCGACCCTGAGTGACTCCCGCGCGGCCCCGGACACGACGGATGCCGGGCACCCCGTGGGGTGCCCGGCATCCGGTGTGGTGGCTCAGGCGGACTTGCGCTTGCGCGGACGCTCGCCGCGGGACTCGCGCAGGAGGGTGAGGCGCTCCTCGAGGAGCTCCTCGAGCTCGGGGATGGAGCGGCGCTCGAGCAGCATGTCCCAGTGGGTACGCACGTGCTTGACCGGCTTGGCCTCGGGCTCCGGGCCCCCACCCTGCAGCTTGGCCTCGGCCCCGCAGCGGCACTCCCAGGTGTGCGGGACGTCGGCCTCGACGGAGAAGGGGAGCTTGATGGTGTGCCCGTTCGGGCACAGGTAGGTGGTGATGTTGCGCTCGCTGGGGACGACGTTGTCGTCGGTCTCCATGCTCAGGGCGCCGAGTCGGCTGCCGCGCAGGCTTCGTTCTGCCATGGGAATCTCCCGGGTCTGTGGTGTCCCGGTCGGCAGGTCGCCCCGACCGGGTCTTCCGCGTCCAACGACCGGAGCGATGGCGTTGTTCCGTACCGCGCCCGCCGTGTCAAGGGTTCGGTGTGAGAGCCCTCACAGATTGCTCGCAGGAGCTCAGACGACCCGCGGCACCTCGTTGCCGGCGTCGAGGATGCCCTGGCGCACGTCGACCCGGCGCAGGAACGTGTAGCCGAGCACGAAGAAGATGATCAGGGCGACGATGGCCGGGCGGTAGGAGTGCGTCAGCTGGTGCACGAAGCCGAAGAGGAAGGCGCCGAACCACGACGTGCCCCGCTCCATGGCCTGGTAGAGCGCGAAGAACTCGGCCTCACGGCTGTGGGGGACCAGCTGGCTGAACAGGGAGCGGCTGAGTGCCTGGCTGCCGCCCAGCACGATGCCGATGAGCACCCCGAGGATCACGAACGGGATGAACGCCTGGACCGGGAGGAAGAACGCGGCGACGACGATGAGCGACCAGGCGATGAGCGAGCGCAGGATGGTGCGCCACGCACCCCACCGCCCGGCGAGCCAGCCGAAGAGCAGCGCCCCGCCGAAGGCGACGAACTGCACGACGAGGATGAGGGCGATGAGCTGGCTCTGCTCGAACTTCAGCTGCTCGGCGCCGTAGAGGCTGCTCGAGGTGATCACGGTCTGGATGCCGTCGTTGAAGAACAGGTAGGCCAGCAGGAACATCATCGTGTTGGGGTAGTTGCGCAGGTCACGGAAGGTGTGGCCGAGCTGGGCCACGCTGCCGCGGACCAGGCCCTCCTTGGGGGCGTCGAGCTCGCTGAGGGCGTTGCCCCGCAGGTTCCACAGCCCGATCACCGGGATGAGGGTGAACAACCCCCACCACAGACCGGCCGAGAGCAGGCTGATCCGCACCGCGGTCTCCTTCTCGACGCCGATCAGGCCGGGCGCCGAGACGATGACCAGGTTGATCGCCAGGAGGAGGCCGCCACCGAGGTAGCCCATCGCCCAGCCACGGCTGGAGACCTTGTCGCGGTCGTCGGGGCGGGCGATGCGGCACAGGATGGCGTCGTAGACCACCAGGGAGGCACCCAGGCTGATCGAGGCGATGACCATCATCCCGGCGCCGAAGCGCCAGTTGGTGCCGACCAGGAAGAACAGGCCGATGGCCGCGGCGGACCCGACCCACGCGAACAGCCCGAGCAGGCGCGCCGGACGCTGGGACCGGTCGGCGACCGCGCCGACCAGGATGAGCACCAGCGCGGAGATGATCGTCGCCAGGGTGATCGTGTAGGGCGCGATGGAGCCGGGGTCCATGGGGGCGGTGAGCACCAGGACGACTGCCGCGAGCAGCAGCGGGATGACCACGGTCTCGGGCCGAACCGGGAGGTCGCGGCCGCGGGCGTAGGCCACGATGCCGAGCACGAGCGCGACGAGCAGCGCTGCGACCGCGACGAAGGCGAGCACCGGGACCCAGCCCGGCAGGCCCTCGGCGGCGGGCACGACGTAGAGCGGCGTGGTGCACTTGTCGTCGGACGAGATGCCCGGGCAGGCCGCCTCCTTGGCCACCGTGGTGAGGTAGGGGGCGAACAGCACGGTGCCCACCGTGGTGACGAACGCCGAGTTGGCCCAGTCGTACCAGTACCACGGGCGGTGGTAGCGGCCGGTCTCGGCGTAGGCGTCCACCAGCTCGGACTGTGTCGTCATGCGCCGAAGCGTTCCACACGAGCACCCGTTCGCGCCGTAGGTACGGCTACTCGGTCTGCGAACGCGTCGGCGAGGGCCGGGTCAGCCCGCGTACTCCCAGTGCCACGGCTCGGGCAGCGACCCGCCCGCGGCGGCCCACGACGGGTGGAACCAGCCGTAGAGCGGGGCGTTCTGGCGCATCCACTGGTGTGCCGGCGAGCCGAAGTCCTGCACGCCGCCGCACAGGTCGACCGCACGGCCCAGGCCGTGGTGGCTCGTGCCGGGGGTGGCGGCGAAGCGGCCGCGCTTGACCTTGATCGAGATCTGGTCGGGGAGCGAGCGGTAGGAGTCGGTGATGCACAGCGGCACGCCGGTCTGGGCGGCATACGCCTTGCTCATCGCGCTGAAGCTGGCCGCTGCACCGGGGGAGAGGCTCTCACCGGGGGCGCCCCAGATCGGGCACAGCCCGCTCGCGGGGATCATCCCGTTGGGGTAGACGGCGCTGTCGTTGGTGCACGGCTTGCCGATCGCCATCGTGTCGACCGATGCCGACAGGAGGGCGTCGCGCAGGCGCTGCGCAGCCGCCTTGGCGGCCGGCGTGCGGGCACCGACGAGGATGCTGGCGACCGGGCCGGCCTTCTCGACCTCGGCGATCTGCAGCGTGCGCAGCGCGCCGACCTTGGAGCGCTGGGCCAGCATCAGCTTGTCGAGGGCCGCCTTGTCGCGCTGGATGACGTGGGTCGCCGAGGCCGCGGACGCCTTGGCGGCATCGGCGGCCGCGCTGAGCCGCACCTGCTCGGCGGTGAGGACCTTGACGTCCTGCAGGGCCCTGGATCGCTGCTCGGTGAGGTAGGACAGGTCGCCCAGCGGGTCGCCGACCGCGTCGGGCTCGGAGCTCATGGCGTCGAGCATCCCCGCGATGTCGGCGTCGCCGCCTCCACCGGAGTAGACCGAGAAGACCCAGTCACGCAGGATCTGGCGGGCCGTGGCGAGCCGTCCCTCGAGCACGACGAGGTCGGCGTGCGCGGAGTTGGCCTCGTCGGTCGCGGCCCGCTCGGTCTCGCGGGCGGCGACGAGCGACTCGAGGAGGGCGTTGGACTTGTCGGACAGCGCGTCCATCTCACGGGTGGCGGCGGCGACCTCGGAGTTGCTCGCGGTCAGTGCGGCCGCGATGCGGTCGGCCTCGGCGATCTGGGCCGCAAGGAACGCGCCCGAGACGGCCACCTGGTGGTCGGGCTCGCCGTCGCCGTCGGTCGGGGAGGGGGTGCGCGGCGGGTCGGTCGGCCGCGTGGCAGGCGTGGTGGTCCTGGTCGGGGTGGGCGTCGGCGTGGGGCTCGCGCTGCGCGACGTGGTGGTGGACGGAGTGGGCAGGGGGTCGGCCGACGCGGTCGCCGCGGTTGTGGCCACGACGGCGACCAGAACGGCCGATCCGGCCGTCACGCGCATCCCACTCACCCAGCGCACGACTCGTGTCTTCCTGTGGTCCCATCGGCGCCACGAGGCACCCGGCCCGAACCCCTGCAGCGCGGACCACCTGCCACGATAGGCGGACATGCGCCCCCCCGGCACCCCGGACGGGGAAATACCAGCCGATCGGACCTATTCCGGTCGTCCACAGGATCCCCTCACGCGCGCCGTCGTCCACAGCGGGGACGGGTCGCTTGCCCCGCCTCCTCGCCGTGGGGACCGTTGGTACCGGGGGCAACCGGCTCCCGGATGGGGGAGCGGACTCATGGATTATGTCAACTCGGTGCACCTGGTCGGCCGGGTCACGGCGACGGGGGAGCCGCGCGAGCTCCCCAGCGGCGACACGGTGGTGACCCTGCGGGTCGTGGTCCCGCGCGAGGAGCAGCGCCGCAGTGCGGCCCGGGCCGGCGTCGACACGATCGACGTCGCGTGCTGGACGGCAGCGGTTCGCAGGTCGGCTGCCAGGTGCGCGGTCGACGACCACGTCGAGGTCGAGGGCGCCCTGCGCCGGCGGTTCTTCCGGGCCGGCGGGTCGGTGGCGAGCCGCTACGAGGTGGAGGCCACCCGGCTCACCCGGCGCCGGGGCGACACGGGCTGACGCCGGTGTTCACGAGCGCGCGTCGAGCATCTGCTGGAGCAGCTGGATCTCCGAGGTCTGGGCCGCCGCGATCGCGCCGGCGAGGGTGCGCACGGCGGGTGTGCGTGCGTCGTCCTGTGCGGCCTGGGCCATCGCGACGCCACCGGTGTGGTGGGCGATCATCAGCCGTAGGAAGATCCGCTCGGCCTCGACGCCCGTGGCCGCCTTCAGCTCGGCGAGCTGGGCGGGGGTGGCCATCCCGGGCATCGTCCCGTCGGGGTTCGCGTGGGCCGCCGCGTGCTCGCCGCCGACCCAGGCCATCGGCGGTCGCGACCCGGTCTGGTTCAGGCCCCACTGCACCAGCCAGCCGTACATCTGCCCGGCCTGCTGCTGCTGGCTGGTGATGATGTCGTAGGCGACGGTGCGCACCTCCTCGTCGTCGGTGCGGTCGCGCACCAGGAAGGCCATCTCGACGGCCTGCGCGTGGTGCGTCTGCATGTCCCGGGCGAACCCCGCGTCCGCACCGAAGTCCGACGGCGGCGAGCTGCGGGCCTGCACCACCCACAAGGTGCCCAGCACGCCGACCACCAGGGCGGCGAGGACGGCCAGGGCCAGCCGGCCACGGCCGGGATGGTGAGCGCCTGCCTCTCGTACCGGGTCGTCGCGGTGGTCGCTGACGTCGACGTCGTCCTGGTCGTCGGAGTCCACCGGGGCGGTCATCCGTTCGCTGGGGGCAGGTCACCGTCGCTGCCACCGGTGCAGGCGGCGCCGGGCTCCGGGGTCTGGGCGCCCTGGCGGTACTTCTGGATGAACTGCTCGAGGCGCTTGTCGTCGGCTCCGGTGAGCACGAGCTGGGTGCCCCACGCGCTGGCGACGACCGGCCCGGGCAGCCCGTCATAGGGGGACAGGACCATGTAGGTGTCGGGGATCGACTCCTTGAGCTTCTCGACCTGGTCGGCGGGCAGGTCGGGGCGGTAGGTCACCCAGACGGCGCCGTGCTCGAGCGCGTGCACGGCCAGCTCGTTCTTCACCGGCTCGGTGTAGACCCCGCAGTTGAGCCAGGTCGGGTAGTGGTCGCCACCGACCGGCGGGGTCTGCGCGTAGGTCACCGGCTCCGTGGTGTGGTTGCGGGTGACCTGGTAGGTCTTCACGGCGTCGAGGGTCGGGCGGTTCGAGACGTCGTTGTAGACGGTGAACCCGACGATCCCCGCGATCAGCAGCACCACCGCCGACACCGCGCCGATCAGGATGAGCCGCGAGCGGCGCTCCTTGGCCCGCTGGGCCTGCCGCAGCTCGTCGACCTTGGACCGGCCGGCCCGGGCTGACACCTGCGGCCTGGACGACTTGCTCACCCTGGTGCTCCTCACTGCGTGACGGTCGTGCGACGAAGAGCGCTCATTGTCACCCATGACACCCCCGCGACGTATCAGGGTCCGCGACACGTCCCTCCTCATCAGTCACAGGGGCAACCAGCCCGGGAGGTGACGACATGGAGTGGACCCAGTGCCCACAGTGCGGCCTCGTCGCCGAGGTCGTCGACCGAGACGTCTGGCCGAGCACGGACGGCCCGATCGAGCACGTGCAGGTGCGGTGCGTCGCGCGGCATCGGTTCGTGCTGCCGGCGGCATCGCTGGAACGGCACCACGCAGCCGCAGCCGCACGGGCCGAGCAGACCACCCAGCCGGCCCAGACGGCCCAGGCCAACCGGGCGGCCACCGGTCGCGAGCTGTTGCGTCGCGAGCCGGCCGGCCGCGAGCTGGTCCGGGTGCGCGTCGTCCGTCGTGGCGACGGTCCCACCTGAACAGTCCGCACGCCGACCCTCGAGCGGGGTCGGAGCGGGGTCGCGAGCGGGGTCGGTCAGCGTGTGTGGATTACGCCGATAATCGACATTATGTCAACTCGTCGTGAGGAGACGCGCTGCGCCCCTCCCCTCGACGGGTGGGGCGCAGGCGTCCTCGGCGGTGGTGCTCAGGCGCGCAGCGCCCGGGCGAGCTCGCGGAAGTCGTCGACCAGCGTGGCCATGTCGTCGTCGGTGGTGACCAGCGAGACCAGCCACTGCTCGTCGAGCCCGGGCGGCGTGAGGATCTGCCGGTTGACGCCCCACAGCCAGGACAGCTCGGCCAGCGCGAAGTCGGTGGCCTTGTAGTCGCGGTAGTTGCGCACCGGGGTCGTCGACCAGGTGACGCAGCCCTTGACGCCGAGACCCACGGTGTGGGCGGGCAGCTCGTACTCGTCGATGATCGCGTCGATCGCCTGCAGGGCCCGCACGTTGACGGCCTCGGCCTTCGCGAGGGCCTCCGGGGTGCAGATCTCGTCGACGGCGCGTGCGGCCGCCATGACGAGCGGGTTGCCGTTGTAGGTGCCGAAGTGGGCCATCCGGCCGTCGACGACGACCTCCATGACCTCACGCTTGCCGCCGAAGGCCGCGAGCGGCAGTCCCCCACCGATCGACTTGGCCAGGGTGATCAGGTCGGGGGTGACACCGAGGCGCTGGGCCGCACCGGCGTAGCCGGCGGTGAGGCCGGTCTTCACCTCGTCGAAGATGAGGACGACGCCGTGGGCGTCGCAGGCCGCACGGACGCCGGCGAGGTAGCCCTCGTCGGGCACCACGATCGAGAGGTTCTCGATGACCGGCTCGACCACGAGGGCGGCGATCTCGCTGCCGTGCTCGGCCAGCACCCGGTCGAGCTGCTCGAGGTCGTTGTAGGCGATGACGTGCACGGTGCCGGCCTCGACGTCGAAGGGCACCTGCGGGGTCGGCGCGTCGGCCGGACCGATCTCGTCGAGCCCCGGCTTGACCGAGACCTGCAGGGCGTCGTAGCCCCCGTGGTAGCCACCCTCGATCTTCACGATCGCCTTGCGCTCGGTGTAGGCGCGGGCGCAGCGGATGGCGTACATGAGGGACTCGGTGCCCGAGTTGGTGAACCGGATCATGTCGAGCTGGAACCGCTCGCAGAACCGCTCGCTCATCTCGGTCGCCTGCGGCGACGGCGTGACGAACAGGGTGCCGGTGTCGGTGAGCGCCTCGGTGACCTTCTCGACCACGAGCGGGTTGAGGTGACCGACGAGCATGGCGCCGAAGCCCATCGAGAGGTCGAGCAGCCGGTTGCCGTCGACGTCGGTGAGCCACGCGCCCCGGGCCGAGGCGATCGAGATCGGGTACGGCTCCCAGTGCTGGAACGAGCTGGTGACTCCGAGCGGCAGCGACTTGGCCGCGCGCTCGTTGTGCTCGGCCGACGCACCCGACCACGACGTGAAGCGCTCCCACTCCGCCGCCAGCAGCCGCTCGACGACCTCGGGGTCGACCGGCCGGCTGCTGGTGGGCAGGCGGCGGTAGGTGCCGGGGTCGTTGGCGGGCCAGGCGGTGGTGGTCGTCAGCTGGTCGGTCATGGTGGGGCGCCTCCTCCCCCACCCTCGGGTGGGGACACGGTTCACAGGGATCACGGAGCAGTCAGGGCCGCAGTCCAGGGCTGGACTCGTGGCGACGGATCTCGCTCCGGATCACCCTACTCGCCTTCGGATTCCGCTGCCAAGTCAACGTCGGACGACCGGAACCGCTACCGTCAGCCCGATCGCTCCTCGTCGGATGCCGGCCGGCCCGCGAAGTCGACCTCACCCGCCGTGACGACGTCGCCGGTCTTCCCGACGCCCTTCGACCACTGCCAGTACAGGTTGGTGTGCGAGATGACCAGGTCGGGGGACGGCGCGCCGTAGGCGGTGAGGTCCTCGGTGGTGTGCGCGTCACCCACCAGCGTGACGTCGTAGCCACGGACCAGCGCGCCGTGCAGGGTGGAGCGGATGCACGCGTCGCTCTGGGCGCCGGTGACCACGACCCGGCCCACCGCACGGTCGGCCAGGACCGCCTCGAGGTCGGTGCCCTCGAACGAGTCGCCGTACTCCTTCTGGACGACCGGCTCGGCGTCGTCGGGCGAGAGCTCGGACACGATCTGCCATGCCTCGCTGTCGCGCACGAGCCCCTCGTCGTTGTGCTGCACCCACACCACCGGGACCTGCTCGGCGCGGGCCCGGTCGACCAGTGAGCCGATGCGCCCGACCACGCCGTCGCGGTCGTGGCTGCCCGTGACCACGCCGTTCTGGACGTCGATGACCATCAGGGCGGTGTTGGGACGGTCGGAAAGAGTCGTCATGGTTGCTCCTGTCCGTGTGGGTGGAACCTGTGCACCCCACGCTAGGCGGTGCCACCGACAGCTCAGGGCGCGGTGACCACCCGACCCACGGCCTAGGCTGGCCGCACCATGCAGTGCGACTACTTCGACGCCCGGCGGTGCCGCTCGTGCACCCTGATGGGCACGCCGTACGCCGAGCAGCTGGCCGACAAGGAGCACCGAGCGGCCGCGGCCCTCGCCCCCGTCGCCCCAGACCTGTCCTGGCTCGAGAGCGCCCGCAGCCCGGCCTCGCACTACCGCAACAAGGCCAAGCTCGTGGTCGCGGGTCGCGCCGGGAACCCGACCCTGGGGATCCTCGACGAGCGAGGGCGCGGGGTCGACCTGCGCCGCTGCGGGCTCTACGAACCAGGTCTGGCCGCCACCTTCGACCCGCTGCACCGCTTCGTGTCCGACCTCGGGATCGAGCCCTACGACGTGCCGGGACGCCGGGGCGAGCTCAAGTACCTCATCGTCACCCACTCCCCCGACGGCGAGCACCTCGTGCGCTTCGTGCTGCGCTCCGAGCGGCACCTGGACGACCTGCGTGCCGCCCTCCCCCAGCTGTCGGAGGAGCTCCCCTCGGCCCGGGTGGTCACCGTCAACCTGCACCCCGAGCACAAGGCGGTGCTCGAGGGCGACACCGAGGTCGTGCTCACCGAGCAGGCCCTGCTGCCCGTGCGGGTCGGCGACACCACCCTCCTGCTCGGCCCGAAGTCGTTCTTCCAGACCAACACCGCGGTGGCGGCGTCCCTCTACCGGCAGGCTCGCGACTGGGTCGACGAGGCCGACCCGGCCGTCGTCTGGGACCTCTACTGCGGTGTGGGCGGCTTCGCCCTGCACGCGACCGGGCCGGGTCGCACCGTCGTCGGCGTCGAGACGTCGGCCGAGGCGGTCGAGGCCGCCAGGGCGTCAGCGCGGCGGCACACGGATGCCGTGGGCCCGGCATCCACGGGAACCCTCCGCTTCGAGGTCGGCGACGCCACCACCGCCACCCCCTCCCCCGCACCCGACCTCGTCGTCGTCAACCCGCCCCGGCGCGGCATCGGCCCCGAGCTGGCCGGCTGGCTCGAGGCGTCGAGCGCCCGCCAGGTCCTCTACTCCAGCTGCAACGTCGACTCACTGGCCCGCGACCTCGCCGCGATGCCGTCCCTGCGACCCCTCGAAGGACGCGTGTTCGACCTCTTCCCGCAGACCCGGCACACCGAGGTGATGGTGCGGCTCGAGCGCCGCTGAGCGCCCGGACCCGTTGTTACCGTGGGGCGATGGACTCACGCGACTGGGACGTCGAGGCCGGTCGGCTGGCCGGGGAGGCCGGCGCCGCCGGTGAGCCGACCCGCTGGTTCGAGCAGCTCTGGTCGGCGGCTGCGCGCGACGAGGTCGACATGCCCTGGGACCGCACCGAGGCCTACCCGCCGGTGGTGGCCCACCTGTCCGGCACCGGTGACGGCGCCGGCCGCAGGGCGGTCGTCGTCGGGGCCGGCCTGGGCGCGGATGCCGAGCTGCTCGCCTCCCGCGGCTACCGCACCGTCGCCTTCGACCTCGCGCCCTCCGCCGTGGACCTGGCGCGCTCGCGGTACCCCGGGAGCCAGGTCGACTACCGGGTCGCCGACCTGCTCGACCTCCCCGACGACCTCGTGGGCGCGTTCGACCTGGTCATCGAGGTCTTCACGGTGCAGGCCCTCCCCCGTGCCCTCCGCCGCGACGCGGTCGCGGGCGTGCGGTCGTTGCTCGCGCGCGGCGGGGAGCTGCTCTCCGTGCAGTTCGTGCTTCCCGAGGCAGCCGACCTCGGGCAGGGCCCGCCGTGGCTGCTCACCCGCGACGAGATGGAGTCGTTCGCCGCGGGTGACGTCGAGCTGGCGTCGCTGAGCCGCACGCCGCACCCGCTCCGCCCCAGCGGGCCGCAGACCTGGGTCGGGGTCTTCCGCCGCTCGGGGCCACCGCAGTCGGCCCGCTAGAACAGCTTCGCCGAGACGTTGACCGTGCCCCACCGTGCCTGCGGCACAACGGTGTCGGGCTCGCGCTCGTCGACCACTGCCCATCCGTCCGCCTGACGCACCAGTCCGACGGGATGGAGCACCACCGGGCTCGCCGACCGCGCGTCGAGGCGCACCACCTGCCGACGGCGAATCGCCTCCATCAGTGCGGCCACCCGCGGGTCCGGTTCTCGCACACCGAGACCGGGCGCGAACCGCACCTGTCGGCGCGAGCGGTTCAGGTGCCCGCGCACAGGGTCGGGGAGGGACTCGACGAGCTTGCTGCGGGCGCGGGCCGCGGCATCCACGAGACCGAGCTCGGCCAGCTCGGGCACCGGGGCGGAGAGCACCACCCCGAGCGCCTCCGCCTCGTCGCTCGCCAGCCCGGTGAGCCTGGTGCGGTGGTTGAAGCCGAGCTCGAACCCACCCCGCGAGCCGCGATGCACGAGCACCGGCAACCCGGCCTCCCCCAGCGCCTCGATGTCGCGCAGCACGGTGCGCCGGCTGACGTCGAGCTCGGTCGCGAGCTCCGCCGCCGTCATCCGGCCCCGGTTCTGGAGCAGGAGCAGCATGAGCAGCAACCGCGAGGCGCGCACCGGACTCCTCCGCGAAAGGTGACAGAAGACGTCACCTTAGGGCTGTTAGCGTCCGGGACGGAAGCCCTCGGAAGGAGCCCCTCATGGCCGACGACGTCACCTACGGCGACGGAACCCCCGACGACCCCTGGGTGCTGCAGACCCCCTCGCAGACCTCGAGCTACACGGCCTGGCGCGACGAGTCGGCGCAGCCGCCCGCCCTCGTGGTGCGGGTCGGCACCACGACGTTGTCGTACCACCTCAGCGCCGTCGACGACCTCGCCGCCATGCTCCGCGAGCGTGGCGACTGGGTGGCCCTCGGCAACGCCGACGAGGGCAAGCCGGTCAAGGACGACACCGTCGAGGCGTGGGCCCGCAGCGACGACAACCCGGTGGGCGGGTACTACGGGCTGCGCAAGGGCTACCGGGGCCGGTTCGCCAACTACGTGACCCCGGTGCTCGAGCTGCTCGGCCGGGCAGAGCTGGAGCACGGCGCCCGCAACAACCGGGTGCGCGCCACCTAGCCTTCGGGCATGACCTTCTCGATCGCCGCCCACGACGGTGACGCCTGGGGCGTCGCGGTCGCCAGCAAGTTCCTCGCCGTCGGGTCGGTCGTGCCCGACGTGCGGCACGGCATCGGCGCCGTCGCCACCCAGGCCATGGCCCGGGTGGGCTACCACGACGACGTGCTCGACGCGTTGTCGGGAGGCGCGAGCGTGGACGACGCGCTGGCTGCCGCGGTCGCCGCCGACGAGCGTCGCGAGCACCGCCAGGTCGGCGCGGTGGGACGCACCGGCGCGTCGACGTTCACCGGGTCGCAGTGCCTCAGCTGGGCGGGCGGGGTGGCCGCGGGCGACGACCGCACCGCCTACGCCATCCAGGGCAACATCCTCACCGGGCCCGGGGTCGTCGAGGCGATGGAGGCCGCCTGGCTCGGCACCGCGGGCCGGCCGCTCGACGAGCGCCTCGTCGCGGCCCTCCTGGCCGGAGACGCGGCGGGCGGCGACTCGCGGGGCCGGCAGAGCGCGGCGATCCTCGCCCTGGCGCCGGGCGCCGGCTACGACCGCTGCGGCGTGCTCGCCGACCTGCGGGTCGACGACCACCCAGACGCCCCGCGCGAGCTGGCCCGGCTGCACGACCTGTCGACGCTGCTCTTCGGCGGGCCCGAGGGCGTCGAGCCGCTGCGTGGCGCCCTGCGCGACGAGGTGGTGGGCCTGCTCGCGGCGACGGGGCACGGCTCCCACGGTGACGACGTCGGAGGCGGACCTCGAGGCGTGGATGTCGCAGGTCAACCTCGAGACGCGGCACTCCCCCGGCGGCATCGACGCGCGGGTGCTCGCGGAGCTGCGGGCCGCGGCAGCCGGCGGCGCGCCGCGCTGACCACCCGTCTCACTCGAAGCGGGACGGGTCCCCGGACCCCACGCGCACGACCTCGGCGGCTCCGCTGGAGAAGTCGACGACGGTGGTGGGCTCGGTGCCGCACTCCCCCGAGTCGATGACGACGTCGACGACGTGGTCGAGCTCCTCCTTGACCGCCCAGCCGTCGGTCATCGGGTCCTCCTCGCCCGGCAGCATCAGGGTCGAGGACAGCAGCGGCTCACCGAGCTCGGCGAGCAGCGCACGCACCACCGGGTGGTCGGGGATGCGCACGCCGACGGTGCGCTTCTTCGGGTGCTGCAGACGTCGCGGCACCTCGTGGGTGGCCGGCAGGATGAAGGTGAACGGCCCGGGCGTCGACGCCTTGACCGCGCGGAACACCGAGTTGTCGACGTGCACCAGCTGCCCGAGCTGGGCGAAGTCGCGGCAGATCAGCGTGTAGTGGTGCCGGTCGTCGAGCCGACGGATCTCGCGGATGCGGTCCTTGGCGCCCTGGTTGCCGATCATCGCGCCGAGCGCGAAGCCCGAGTCGGTGGGGTACGCGATCAGGCCGCCCTCGCGCAGCACCGCCACGGCCTGGCCGATCGCCCGGGGCTGGGGGTCGACCGGGTGCACGTCGAGGTAGCGGGCCATGGGCCCACGATAGGCGTCAGCCGAACGCCTCCGGCAGCAACCTGAACGTGCGGGCGTGAGCGGTCTCGGCCTGCGTCGCCATGTAGCGCAGGAGCGGCCGCGGGGCGCGGACGACCGCGCGCTCGGTGACGCGGGAGCCTGCCGGCGAGGCCACGGCATCCGTCGTGGCCGTGATGGTGCAGCCCGGAGCGGCCCGGACGTCGCTGCGGAATGTGGTGTCTCCGGTGCGGGTCAACGTGGCCCCGAAGGAGATCGGGTAACGGAAGGGTCCGAGCCGGGGACGCTCCAGCACACGCCACTCGCGCCACTCGCCCTCCGCCGAGACCCCCTCGGCGACGACGTCGGCGCGCACCAGGAACGGGTGCATCCCGTGGTGGCGGTTGAGGTCGAGGAGGAAGTCGAGGACCACCCCGGGGTCGGCGGGGACGGTGGTCGACAGGGTGATGACGCGCTCGGGCACGTCGCGATCCTGCCAGTGTGGCCGGCCCCGGGCGTCAGGTTCGGCGCAGACCGCGGTTCCAGAGCTCCTTGGTCTGCACGAGCCAGAACGCGGCGAAGAGGCTGATGAGCACCACCTCGACCCACAGCACGGTCGTGGTCGACGAGGTCGCCAGGTTGATCGCGACGGTCGCCACCAGTGCGACCAGCATCGCGGCCGCGATTGCGCGGTAGGTGGCGACGTAGCGGCTGCGGGTGGTGGGCACGGTGCCCTGCTGCACGGCCTTCTGCACGTCACGGGCGTTGAGCCAGACGACGCCGACGATGCTCAGGAACATCGGGATGGCCGAGAAGTCGTGCCCGTGCGCGACGAAGGCGTCGCGGGCGACGAAGAACCAGACGATGCCGCCCCCCAGCACCGCGAGCGAGAGTGCCAGGCCCAGCTTGTCGGGCGTGCTCAGATCCGTCGTGCCACCGGCGCGCCGCGCGATGACGACCGCAAAGACGCCGACGACCAGCCCGGTGACGAACAGGGCCGCCATGTTGTTGCTGACCCCCGCCGGGATGTCGGGGGTGATCAGTGGTGCCGAGCTGCACTGCTCGGCGCCCGGCGTGGGGATGAACGCGACGCCCGGCGCCAGCATCCCGGCGAGGTTCATCAGGGCGTCCTCGCCGTCGGTGTTGCCCTTGAGGGCCACGAGGCAGATGCCCATCGTCACGAGCACGCCGATGAACACCGCGTGCACCGGCGTGTAGTAGTAGGCGCTGATCGAGGTCTGCAGGCACCGGCCGGCGGCCCACCACTCCAGGACCACGGAGGTGTAGAGGAGCAGCACCAGTGCCGCGAGGGCGATGCGCAGGTAGTTGTAGGTCTTGACGGCCGCCAGGGCCGGGTCCGGCTCCACCATGGGTCGCACTCCTTCCACTGCCTTCAGGAGCACCGCGCGGGCGTCGCGATACGTCAGGCCTCGTGCATGTCGATCGGAGCACCCCGCTGCACGGTGCGCGACACGGTGCACAGCCGGTCGCGGCTCTGCTCGATCGCGCGCGGCAGGCGCTCGCGGGCCCGGTCGCCGGCCTGGCCGTCGGGGAAGCGCACGGTGAAGGTGACCTCGATGTCGCCGAGGTGGTTCTCGACGCCGTCACGCATCTTGACCCCCTCGGAGGTCACGTCGAACTGCACCGGCTCGGCGATCCGGCTGGTGATGAAGTCGACGTCGGTGGCGCTGCACGCCGCCATCGAGGTGAGGAACAGCTCGACGGGGGTGAAGTCGGCGGACTCACCGCCGCCACCGACGCTCAACGTGCCACCGCGCACGTTGGTCACGAGGTAGGTGCCCTTCTCGGTGCGCGTCATCGTGACGCTTCGGTGGCCCAGACCGGTGCCCCCGGTCTCCTGCTCGGTCTGCTCGCTCGGCTCGGACATCAGGCTCCCCACTTCTCGTCGAGGGCGCGGACCACCTTGAGGTCGCGCCAGGTGGTCGTGCGCCCGGTGATCCGCTCGATCCGGGTGTTGGTCAGCTTCGTGTTCTGGAACCCGTTGGCCAGCTGGGTTGGCGACGCGAGCCGCAGCCCGGCCATCTTCACGAAGCGGCCACCCACGTTGACGGCCCGCAGGAACGCGACGTAGGACGGCATGGCGCTCATCCTCGCACCGGGGTGCCACAGTGGTGCGCATGTCGCCAGCAGCCGAGCCCCCCGGCCGTCTCGTCCTCGTTCGCCACGGCGAGACCGAGTGGAGCCGCGACGGCCGCCACACCGGCCGCACCGACGTCCCCCT
Organism: uncultured Actinomycetota bacterium; assembly: GCA_963707895.1. GTDB lineage: Bacteria > Actinomycetota > Actinomycetes > Actinomycetales > Dermatophilaceae > Fodinibacter. The sequence continues at coordinate 290,779 of CAVPRS010000010.1, forward strand.
GACCGCGGACGGAGAGCGCGACGCCCGCCTGCTCGCGCCCCGACTGGAGGCCTTCGACTTCACGGCCGTGCTCAGCTCGCCACTGTCGCGGGCCCGTCGCACCGCCGAGCTCGCGGGGCTGCGGCCGGACGTCGACGACGACCTCGTGGAGTGGGACTACGGCGGCTACGAGGGGCTCACGACCCCGCAGATCCGCGACGCAGCTCGGCGACCCCGCGTGGACGGTGTTCGACGACGGGGTGGTGCCGGGCGACACGCCGGGTGAGACGGTCGAGGAGGTGGCCGCGAGGGCCTCACGGGTGCTCGAGCGGGTGGCCGAGCCGCTGGCCCGCGGGGACGTGGCCCTGGTCGCCCACGGCCACCTGCTGCGCATCCTCACCGCCACCTACCTGCGCCAGGAGGTGCGGTTCGGCGCGCAGCTGCTGCTCGACGCCGGCTCGCTGTGCCTGCTCGACCACGAGCACGGTGTGCCCGCCGTGCGGACGTGGAACGAGACCGCACGCTAGGGCCCGCTCTGCGATGCAGGGGCGCGCTCTGTCGCGCGCCGTGCATCGCGTTGCGACGCAGTGCTCAGCCGTCGAGGCCGGGACCCTCGATCACCGACATGACGTTGCCCGACGGGTCGGTGAACCACGCGATGAGCGGGCCGCCCCCACGGAACACGCCGTCGTCGTCGGTCTGCGCCTGGGTCCCCTCGTAGTGCTCGAACTCCACCCCGCGCTCGGTGAGCGAGGCCACGGTGGCCGCGACGTCGTCGACGGGGAAGTTGAGCACCGTGTAGGTGGCCGGCACGTGGTCGGGCTTCGGGTAGATCAGGATCGGCCGGCCGGATGCAGGGCGCAGCACGAGCATCCCCATCTCGCCGTCGTCGACGGCCAGGCCGAGCACCTCGCCGAAGAAGCGCTTGGCCTCCGCAACGTCCTTGACCGCGATCCCACTGAAGGCCTTCGAGTTCTCGAGCATGCGCTCCACCGTACGCGCGGGATCAGGGCAGCGGCCAGGTGTGCACCGGCTCGTTGGAGTCCATGTGCACGGCGTACAGCTCGAGCATCCGGCGCAGGGCCTCGCGGCGGTCGCTGCCGGCGCCTCGAACGACTGCACCGCCCGGGTCTGCCACTCCGCGCCGTTGACGCCGGTCTTGCACCGGCCCTCGATGACGCCGAGGAACCGCTCACGCACGGCATCGGAGACACCCCACTGGTGCAGGCCTTCGTGGGCCAGCGGGAGCAGGTGCCGCAGCACCAGCTCGTCGGCCGACAGCTCGCCGAACCCCGGCCAGTACAGCCGGGCGTCGATGCCGTCGCGGGCGGCCCGCCGGAAGTTCTCCTCGCACGCGGCGAAGCTCATCTTGGTCCAGACCGGGCGGTCCTCGTGGGCCAGCATCCGGATGGCGCCGTAGTAGAAGGCGGCGTTGGCGAGCACGTCGACGATGGTCGGGCCGGCCGGCAGCACGCGGTTCTCGACGCGCAGGTGCGGGGTGCCGCCGACGATGTCGTAGATCGGCCGGTTCCACCGGTAGACCGTGCCGTTGTGCAGCCGCAGCTCGGCCAGCTGCGGGGCGACGCCGGCCTCGAGGGCGGCCATCGGGTCCTCGTCGCTGGTCTCGGCGAGCAGGGCCGGGAAGTAGCGGACGTTCTCCTCGAACAGGTCGAAGATCGAGGTGATCCACCGCTCGCCGAAGAAGACCCGGGGCCGCACGCCCTGGTTCTTCAGCTCGACGGGGCGGGTGTCGGTGGCCTGGGTGAACAGCTCGATCCGGGTCTCGGCGTGCAGCCGCTTGCCGAAGAAGTACGGCGAGTTCGCGGCCAGGGCCACCTGCGGCGCGGACAGCGCCTGCGCGGCGTTCCAGTGCGGGGCGAACGCGTTGGGGGCCACCTGCAGGTGCAGCTGCACCGACGTGCAGGCCGACTCAGGGGCGATCGAGTCGCAGTAGGTGGCGACCCGCTCGCCGGTGGGACCCTCGATGTCGAGGTAGATGTCCTCACCGCGGGCGACGAAGATCGAGTCGTTCAGGGCGGTGTAGCGGTTGTTGCGGCTGATCCACTCGCCCTCGTAGTGCTCGGGCATGATCGTCGGCAGGATGCCGATCGCGACGATCTTCGAGCCGACCTCCTTGGCCGCGCGGTCGGCCGCGTTGAGGCTGTCGCGCAGCTCGCCCTCGAGCTCGAGCGCGGAGTCGCCGGGCAGCGGCCGCGGGGGCACGTTGAGCTCGATGTTGTACTGCGCCAGCTCGGTCTGGTAGCTCTCGTCGGCGATCGCGTGCAGCACCTGGGCGTTGTGGAAGTGCGGCTGCATGTCGGCGTCGACGAGGTTGAGCTCGATCTCGAGGCCCGTCATCGGTCGGTCGAACTCGAACGAGCTCGTGTTGAGCATCTTCTCGAACACGTCGAGGTTCTGGCGCACCTTCTCGCGGTAGCGCTGACGCTCCTCACGGGTGTAGCTCTGCGCCTGGACCTCTGCTCCCATGTCGCCAGCCAACCACGGACCGGAGCGAGTCGGTACCCGGAACCGCGTTTCGGTCACGAGGGGTGTCGCACCCCACTCGTAGCGTGGGACCCGTGCGGCTGATCCACACCTCCGACTGGCACCTGGGACGCGCGTTCCACCAGGTGGGGCTGCTCGATGCCCAGGCGGCCTACCTCGACTCCCTCGTCGAGGTCGTGCGCAGCGAGCGGGTCGACGCCGTGCTCGTCAGCGGCGACGTCTACGACCGGGCGATGCCGTCCCCCGACACCGTCGAGCTGCTCTCCCAGACCGTGGTCCGGCTGGTCGACGCCGGTGCGCAGGTGGTGGTCAGCAGCGGCAACCACGACTCCGCCATCCGGCTCGGGTTCGCCGCCGAGCTGCTCGAGCGGGCCGGGCTGCACCTGCGCACCTCCGTCGCCGACGTCGGGCGGCCCGTGCTGATCGGCGACGTGGCCGTGCACCCCCTCCCCTACCTCGAGCCCGCCCTGGCCGCCGACCCCCTCGGAGCCGGTGAGCGCACCCACGCCGGCGTGCTGCGCGCGGCGATGGCCCGGGTGCGCGCCGACGCCGAGCAGCGCGGCGGGCGCACCGTCGTCATGGCCCACGCCTTCGTCACCGGCGGGGTCACCAGCGAGTCCGAGCGCGACATCTCGGTCGGCGGCGTCTCGGCGGTCCCGCCCGAGGTGTTCGCCGGCGCCGACTACACGGCACTCGGTCACCTCCACGGCCGTCAGGAGGTCGCGCCCGGGGTCCGCTACAGCGGTTCCCCGGTGGCGATGTCGTTCTCCGAGTGGAGACACACCAAGGGCAGCCTGCTGGTCGACCTCTCCGGTGACACCGCGGTGGTCGAGCACGTCGAGGCTCCGGTCGAGCGCCGCCTCGCCGTCCTGCGCGGCACCCTCGAGCAGCTGCTCACCGACCCGGCGCACGCCTCCGCCGAGGCCGCGTGGTGCCAGGTCACGCTCACCGACGCGCAGCGACCCCTCGGGGCGATGCAGCAGGTGCGCCGGCGGTTCCCGCACACCCTCGAGCTGCGTTTCGACCCGCAGGGCGTCGCCGTCCCGCTGCGCCCCTACGCCGCGCGGGTCGCCACGGCCACCGACGTCGAGGTCTGCTGCGACTTCCTGGGCCACGTGCGCGGTGGCCGCGGCGCCACCGACGACGAGCGGGCGCTGCTCGCCGAGGCCGTCGAGGCCAGCCGGGTGTCCCGACAGGTCGGCGACGACGAGGGCGTGGCCGCGGGCTCCGACCGCACGGCAGGGTCGGCGGGTGCCGCGTGAGGGTGCACCGGCTCGAGATCGAGGCCTTCGGGCCGTTCGCCGACCCGGTCGTCGTCGACGTCGACGCCCTCTCGGCCGAGGGGCTCTTCCTCGTCCACGGGCCCACGGGGTCGGGCAAGACCAGCCTGCTCGACGCCATCTGCTTCGCCCTCTACGCCGACGTCCCCGGCTCGCGCAACAAGCGCGGCCTGCGCAGCGACCACGCCGCCCCGGATGCCGTGCCGCGCGTCACGCTCGACCTCACCGCCGGCACCCGGCGGCTGCGCATCACCCGCTCCCCCGAGTTCTGGCGCCCGAAGAAGCGCGGCTCCGGCACGGTGTCGGTGCAGGCCGCCGTCACCCTCGAGGAGCGCCGTGCCGGCCGATGGGTGCCGCTCAGCACCCGGCACGACGAGGTCGCCGACGTCGTCAAGGACGCCCTCGGCATGGGCATGTCCCAGTTCGCGAAGGTGGTGCTGCTCCCCCAGGGCGACTTCGCCGCCTTCCTGCGCTCCACGCCCGACGACCGGCGCGAGGTGCTCGAGCGGCTCTTCGACATCACCGCCTTCAGCGACGTCGAGGCCTGGCTGGCGCAGGCCCGGCGCACCGCCGGGGCCGACCTCGAGGCGGCTCGTTCCTCGCTCGCCACGCTGGTGGCGCGCGCCGACGACGTGCTCGCCGACGCCGGGCTCACGGGTGATGGCGAGGTGCCGCCCGAGTCCGTCGGCACCCACCTGCGCGACGTGGCCGCCCGGCTCGACACCAGGGTGAGCACGACGATGGCGGCGTTCGACACGGCATCCGGGGTCGAGCGGGCCGCGGCCGAGGCGCTGGCGACCGCGCGCGCCCTGGTCGACCTGCGCACCCGCGGGCAGCGCGCGGTGGCTCGCCTCGCGACCCTCGAGGCCGCCGGGCCGAGCCACCTCGAGCGCGTGGCGGCCCTGGCCGCGGCAGAGCGCGCGGCCGGTCTCGCCGGGCACCTGGCCGCGCTCGACCGCGCGGCCGACGACGCGGAGGGGTGTCGCGCGTCGGTGCGCGACGCCCGTGCCGCGCTGCCGCCGAGCACCTCGGCGCCGGGTCCCGACGAGCTCGTCGAGCCGACCCTGGCGCGGCTGCGCGCCCTCGACGACGCCGCGGCCGCTCTGGCCCGCGAAGTCGACGAGCAGGCGGCTCGGTCCTCGCGGCGCGCCGGGCTCGACGCCCGCACCGACGCGCTCGCCGCTCAGGGCGAGGCACTCGGCGCGCAGCTCGCGCAGGCCGTGGCCGAGCGCGACCGGCTCGCCGCCGAGGCCGAGGCACGGGCTGCCGGCGCCGGTCGCGTCGCAGAGCTCGAGCTGCTGCTCGGTGCCGCCCGCGACAGGGTGGCGGTGCTCGATGCCGCTGAGCACGACCTCGCCCGGGCCGCCGGCCTCGCTCCGCGGCATGCCGACCTACGAGCCGCCGCCCTCGACCGGCGCAGCGAGCTGCTCGACCTGCGCCAGGGCCGGCTCGACGGGATGGCCGCGGAGCTCGCCCGCTCACTGCACGACGGCGAACCGTGCCCCGTCTGCGGCGGGGTCGAGCACCCCGCGCCCGCAACACTCGCCGACCCCGTGCTGTCCGACGACGTCGCCGAGGCCGAGCACCAGCTGTCGGTGGCCGACAACGAGCTGCGCGCGCTCGAGGCCGAGATCGAGGGGCTGCGCACCAGCGCGAGCACCCGCCTCTCGGGTCTCGACGGTGCCGACCGCGAGGTGCTCGAGGCCGTCGTGGCCGAGGCGGCCGTCATGCTTGGCGCTGCCCGGGCCGATGCCGAGGCCCACGCCGACCTGGTGACCAGGCTGCGGCTGGTCACCGAAACCGTTGTCGCCCAGCGCACCTCGCTCGCCGGAGTCGTCGCGCGCGCCGAGGCCGTCGTCGCGGAGCTGGGCGACCTGACCGCCGCCGAGGCCGCCGCGCTCGAGCGCGTCGAGGAGCTCGGCGCCACCCACGCCGAGTGTCCCTGTGGTTCACCCGACCCCGGGGCGCACGTGCAGGCGGGCCGGGCACTCACCGAGCTCGCTGCTTCGGTGGCAGAGCGGGTCCGTGCCGACCTCAGGCTCGCCGCTTCCGACACGGCCCTCGAGAGCGCGATGACGTCCGCCGGGTTCGACGACGTCGACGCCGCTCGCGCTGCCCTGCTCGCCGAGCCGGACCTGCAGCGGCTGCGGGCCCAGGTCACTGCGCACGTCGAGGACACGGTCGCGGCGCGGGCCGTCGCAGACGACCCCGACGTCGTCGCCGCCCTGTCCGCCGATGCACCCGACCTCACTGTTCTCCAGGCGGCCGACCGTGCCGCGCGCGAGGCGCTGCTCGCCACCGCGGCCGCGCAGGACGACGCGGCGCGGGCGCTGCGCTCCCTCGAGCGCCTGCTCCCGCTCGTCGACGACGCCTGCGCCGCCGTGGCCGTGGCCGCCGAACGCGATGCCCGGGTGCGCGATCTCGCCGACACCGCGAGCGGCCTCGGGCCCGACAACACCCTGCGGATGCGCCTCACGGCCTACGTGCTCGCGGCCCGCCTGCAGACGGTGGCGACCCTGGCCAACGAGCGCCTCGCCGTGATGGGTGGCGGCCGCTACGTGCTCGAGCACTCCGACGAGCGGGCCGCCCGGGGCGCGCGCTCGGGCCTGGGCCTGCGGGTGCTCGACCAGTGGACCGGCCGGGTCCGCGACACCGCCACCCTCTCGGGCGGCGAGTCCTTCATGGCCTCGCTCGCCCTGGCACTCGGGCTCGCCGACGCCGTGCGCGAGGAGACCGGCGGGCTCGACCTCGGCACGCTCTTCATCGACGAGGGCTTCGGCAGCCTCGACGACGACAGCCTCGAGCAGGTGCTCACCGTGCTCGACTCGCTGCGCGAGGGCGGCCGCGCCGTCGGCGTCGTGAGCCACGTGGCCGACCTGCGCACCCGCATCACCCACCAGGCCGTGGTGCACAAGGGGGCGTCGGGCAGCACCGTCGAGGTTCGGACCGGCGCGGTCGCCGAGCCGGCCGCCTAGGAGGCTGGACCCCGGGCGCCCGGAACGCAGAAGTTCGGCCCACACGCGGATATTGCTGCGTGCGAACCGAACTCCTGCGTGAGGCGTCCCGGCATCCGGCTCAGTCCCGAACTCCTGCGTGAGGCGTCCCGGCATCCGGCTCAGTCCTCGAACGCCTCCGGCGAGGGGCACGAGCAGACCAGGTGGCGGTCGCCGTAGGCACCGTCGATCCGCCGCACCGGCGGCCAGTACTTCGCCGTCGGGTCGACGCCCTCGGGGAACGCCGCGGTCGTGCGGTCGTAGGGGCGGTCCCACTCGCCGGCCAGTGCCTGCGCGGTGTGCGGCGCGCCGCGCAGCACGCTCTCCGACGCCGCCACGGCACCCGAGCCGACCTCGTCGATCTCGCCGCGGATGGCGATCATCGCGTCGCAGAACCGGTCGAGCTCACCCTTGTCCTCGCTCTCGGTGGGCTCGACCATGAGCGTGCCCGCAACCGGGAAGGACATGGTCGGCGCGTGGAAGCCGTAGTCGATGAGCCGCTTGGCGACGTCGTCGACGGTGACGCCGGTGTCGCGGGTGAGGCCGCGCAGGTCGAGGATGCACTCGTGGGCGACGAGGCCGTCGTGGCCCGAGTAGAGCACCGGGTAGTGGTCGCGCAGCCGGGCCGCGACGTAGTTGGCGTTGAGCACCGCGACCTCGGTGGCGCGGCGCAGCCCGGCGCCGCCCATCAGCCGCACGTAGGCCCACGAGATCGGCAGGATGCTCGCGGACCCGTACGGCGCCGCCGAGATCGGCCCGACCCCGCCGGCCGGGCCGGCGAGCTCGTCGAGCGGGTGGTTGGGCAGGTGCGGCGCGAGGTGGGCCCGCACCCCGACCGGACCGACGCCCGGGCCGCCGCCGCCGTGCGGGATGCAGAACGTCTTGTGCAGGTTGAGGTGCGAGACGTCGGCGCCGAACCGGCCGGGTCGCGCCACGCCGACCAGGGCGTTGAGGTTGGCGCCGTCGACGTAGACCTGGCCGCCGGCGTCGTGCACCATCGCGCACAGGTCTGTGATGGTGTCCTCGAAGACCCCGTGGGTCGAGGGGTAGGTCACCATGATCGCGGCCAGGGTGTCGCGGTGCTCCTCGACCTTGGCCTTGAGGTCGTCGAGGTCGACGTTGCCCGTGACCGGGTCGGTCTTGACGACGACGACGCGCAGCCCGGCCATCACGGCGCTGGCGGCGTTGGTGCCGTGCGCGCTGCTCGGGATGAGGCACACGGTGCGCTGGTCGTCGCCGCGGGAGCGGTGGTAGGCGGCGATCGCCAGCAGGCCCGCCAGCTCACCCTGCGAACCGGCGTTCGGCTGCAGGGACACGGCGTCGTAGCCGGTGATCTCGCACAACCAACCGCTCAGCTCGTCGATCAGGCCGCGGATGCCACGGGTCTGCTCGTGCGGGCGCGAACGGGTGCACCTGGGCGAACTCGGGCCAGGTCACCGCCACCATCTCGGTGGTCGCGTTGAGCTTCATCGTGCAGGAGCCGAGCGGGATCATGCCGCGGTCGAGGGCGAAGTCGCGGTCGGCGAGGCGGCGCAGGTAGCGCAGCATCGCCGTCTCGGAGTGGTGCGTCGAGAAGACGGGGTGGGTGAGGTAGTCGGAGGTGCGCACGAGCGCCTCGCCCCACGCGGGCGCGGCGAGGCGCACCCGCTCGGGCGCCACCACGCCGAACGCCTTGGCCACGCGACCCAGGTCGAGCAGGTCGGTGGTCTCGTCGAGGCTGAGCTGGACGGTGTCGTCGTCGACCCGCCACAGGTTGACCCCGGCGGCCAGGGCGGTGTCGACGACCTCGCCAGCCCGGCCGGGCACCCGGACGCGCAGCGTGTCGAACACCGCGCCGTCGGCCACCTCGAGCCCGCCGTCGCGCAGGGCCCCACGAAGCGCCTCGGCGTGGGCGTGCACCCCCAGGGCGATCGCCCGGAGCCCCGCCGGGCCGTGGTAGACGGCGTACATGCTCGCCATCACGGCGAGCAGCACCTGCGCGGTGCAGATGTTGGACGTCGCCTTCTCGCGCCGGATGTGCTGCTCACGGGTCTGCAGGGCCAGCCGGTACGCCGGCGCCCCCACGGCGTCGACCGAGACCCCGACGAGGCGGCCGGGCAGGGTGCGCTCGAGTCCCGGGCGCACGCTCATGTAGCCGGCGTGCGGGCCACCGAACCCCATCGGCACGCCGAAGCGCTGGGTGGTCCCGACGGCGACGTCGGCGCCCCACTCCCCCGGCGGTGTCGCCAGGGTCAGCGCGAGGAGGTCGGCGGATGCCGTGACGAGCGCCCCGGCGTCGTGGGCGGCCGCCGAGAGGGCGGTCAGGTCGTGCAGGGCACCGTCCATCGCGGGGTACTGCACGAGGACGCCGAACACCTCGGCACCGCCGGCTGCGGCGCGCAGCTCGTCGGCGGTGGTCACGGCGGTGAGGTCGGTGACGACGACCGGGATGCGCAGGGGCATTGCGCGGGTGCGCACCACCCCGAGGGTCTGCGGGAAGACCTCGGCGTCGACGAGCAACACGGCATCTGCCGGTGCCTTGCTCGAACGGCGCATCAGGGTCATCGCCTCGGCCGCGGCCGTCGACTCGTCGAGCAACGAGGCCCCGGCGATCGGCAGGCCGGTCAGGTCGCTGACGACGGTCTGGAAGTTGAGCAGGGCCTCGAGCCGGCCCTGGGAGATCTCGGGCTGGTAGGGCGTGTAGGCGGTGTACCAGGCGGGGTTCTCGAGCACGTTGCGCTGCACCACGGCCGGGGTCAGCGTGCCGTAGTAGCCGAGCCCGATCATCGAGGTGACCCGGCGGTTGCGGGCGGCCACCTCACGAAGCTCCTCGAGCACGGCGGCCTCCGACGCGGCCGGCTCGATGTCGAGCGCCTCCGCGCCACGGATGCCGCCCGGCACGGCGGTGTCGACGAGGTCTGTCGAGCGAGCTGCGGCCGACGACCTCGAGCATCGCGGCGACGTCGTCCTCGCGCGGGCCGATGTGGCGGGCCGCGAACGCGGGCAGGTCGGTGGTGGGGGTGCTCACGAAAGGCTCCTGAAGGCAGACGACGTCGACGTCTCCCCCTCTGTCACCGCCCGGCGTCGTGCCGGGTGCTCCAGAGGTGCCTGTTCCGTGTGGTCCCTTGCGCCTGAGAGGTTCCGGGGAGGTTGCCCCTTCGGCGCCCCGACGAGGTGCGTCGAGGTCTCTCCCACACGGTGTGAGCGGCGGGCGCCAATCTACCATCGGGCCCGGGACCGGGCGGTGGTGAGGTGCGTCAGGCGAGTCGGGCGGCGCGGCGCGCGCCGAGCTCGTCACCGGGCTGCGGGGTCGCGTCGACCTCGTGCTCGGCCCGCTCGCTGGGCAGGTGCGCGAGCTCGCCCTCGACCTCGCGCCACACCTTGCCGAGCGCGATGCCGAAGACACCCTGTCCGCCCTGGAGCAGGTCGATGACCTCTTCGTCGGACGTGCACTCGTAGACCGAGGCACCGTCGCTCATCAGGGTGATCTGGGCCAGGTCGTCGACGCCGCGGGCGCGCAGCACCTGGATCGCCCCGCGGATCTGCTGCAGCGAGACGCCGGTGTCGAGCAGGCGCTTGACCACCTTGAGCACGAGGATGTCGCGGAAGCCGTAGAGCCGCTGGGTGCCGGAACCGCCGGCGGGACGAACCGAGGGCTCGACCAGCCCGGTGCGGGCCCAGTAGTCGAGCTGGCGGTAGGTGATGCCGGCCGCCTTGCACGCGGTGGGGCCGCGGTAGCCGGCCTCCTCGTCGAGCTCGGGGAGGTCACCCTGGAACAGCACACCCTGCGCGGGAACCGGGGTGCCGCCCCCGGACTGCCGTGCGTCTGCGGTGGAGACCACGTGTACCTCCTTGAGAAACCTGCTGCGCACGACTGTACGCCCACGAATGACATCGACGTCACTTACCCGGCACGGGTGTGACAGGTGTGACGCTAGGGGCCAGTGTGACTCGGGTCAACGACCGGCGACGCGCACGCTCACCGGCGTGTCGCGGCATCCGGGCGGTACCGGCTCAGCTGTCGGCCTCGGTGTCGAAGTCGTCGGCGGAGACGTGGTCGAGGAACTGCTTGAACTTCTCGACCTCGTCGTCGTCGGTCTCGGCCATCTCGACGCCCGCCTCGTCGAGGAGCTCCTCCTCGGCGACGATCTCGGCCCCGGCGCGCAGCGCCAGCGCGATGGCGTCGGAGGAGCGCGACTCGATGTCGGTGCCACCGGCGGCCGCTCCCCCGTCGAGGTCGAGCATCGCGTGGAAGACACCCTCCTTGAGCGCGACGATGCGCACCCGGGTGAGCTCGTGGCCGAGCTCGTCGATGACGTTGCGCAGCAGGTCGTGGGTCAGCGGCCGGGGAGGGATGACGCCCTGCTGGGCGTAGGCGATCGCGGTGGCCTCGGCGGCCCCGATCCAGATCGGCAGGTAGCGGTCGCCGTCGCGCTCCCGCAACAGCACGATCGGCTGGTTGGTGGGCATCTCGACCCGCACCCCGAGCACGTCCAGCACCTTCATTGCGTCACCGTACCCCGCCCGCCTGCGCCGCGGTCAGTCCCCACGGCCGGACAGCCCACCACGGACCAGGGCTGCGTGCAGGGCGAGGCACAGGTGGGCCACCTCTGCGGCGTGGCGCTGGGCGTCGGCACCCCGGCGGGGACCGACGACCTGCTCGACCAGTCCCACCTCGCGGTCGGCGGCCGCCCGGAAGCCACGCAGGTGGCGTGGCTCGACCCCGTACGCCCCCAGGCCGGCCGCCGCGTGGGCGACCTGGAGGTCCGCCTCGTCGTGCAGCCCCGCGGCGTCGGGCCGCAGCAGGCCGGATGACGCGAGGTCCGCGACCTCGGCGGGCGCCAGCCCGCTGGCCCGGGCCAGCTCGGCCGCGGTGAGCCGCAGCTCGCGCGCGGCGGCGAGGTCGGCGGCCTCCGGCACGTCGGGGTCGCGCACCGGTGCGGGCGGCTGCGCACGGCCGTCGACGGCGTCGCCCGGTGTCAGGCCGCGGTCGATCGCCTCGAGGTTGTCCTTGATCACCTTGAGCGGCCAGAACAGGTCGCGCTGGGCACGCAGCACGTAGCGCAGCCGCTCGACGTCGTCGGGGCTGAACTGCCGGTAGCCGGAGGCGGTGCGAGTGGGCGTGACCAGTCCCTCGGACTCGAGGAAACGCACCTTGGAGATGGTGACGTCGGGGAAGTCCGGGGTCAGCGCCCGCACCACGGCCCCCACGGTGAGGCGGGCGCCGGCGACCTCGGCGGACACGGTCGGGTCAGGCCTGGCTCGCGTAGAAGACGAGCCGGAACTTGCCGATCTGAACCTCGTCACCCGTCGTGAGCCTGACCTCGTCGACGAGCTCGCGGTTGACGTAGGTGCCGTTGAGCGAGCCGACGTCGTGCACGACGAAGGCGCCCTCGGTGCGCCGGAAGACGGCGTGCTTGCGCGACACGGTGACGTCGTCGAGGAAGATGTCGCTGTCGGGGTGACGGCCGGACATCACCTCGTCGTCGTCGAGGAGGAAGCGGGCGCCGGTGTTGGGACCACGCAGCACGACGAGGAGCGCGGTGCCGGGACGCAGTGCCTCGACGGTCGCGAGGTCGGCCTTGGTGAGGACGTGGTCGCTCTCGTGGACCGTCTCGACGGGCTCGGTGCCCTGGACCGCCTGGAGCCGCATCGTCGTGGGCTCGGGCACGGCGCCACGAGGGTCCTCGCGCTCGTCACTCATTCGTTGTCAGCCTTCCGTCGTCGGTGCTGCGAAGGGTAAACCCTAGATCACGGCACCGTCGTTGGCCCACCCTTTGCCGGGCGTCTTCCCCCAAGGATGTCAGGACAGCTGGGCGGTGTACGCATCGACGTCCATGAGACCCTCCAGGACCCCCGCGTCGGCGACCGTCAGCTCGTACATCCAGCCCTCGCCGTAGGGGTCGGAGTTGACCAGCTCGGGCGTCGCGTCGAGCGCACCGTTGACCGCGCTGACCTCGCCAGACACCGGGGCGTACAGGTCGCTCACCGACTTGGTCGACTCGACCTCGCCGCACGTGTCACCGGCGACGACCGCGTCACCGACCGTCGGCAGGCTGACGTAGACGACGTCGCCGAGGGCCTCCTGCGCGAACGAGGTGATCCCCACGCGCACGGTGTCACCGTCGACGCGCACCCACTCGTGCTCGGCGGTGTAGCGCAGGCCGGAGGGGTACTCGAGGTCGCTCATGTCGCTCCTTGGTCGGGTCGCGGCGGACCCATCAGGGGGTGGTCGTGGGTACGGGCCGAGCGTACTGAGGCGAGGTCACGGAGAGCAACGCGTCGACGTCGACCTCGTCCTCGATCTGCACGTCGGTGTCGCCGCCGACGCGCCGGATGGTGGCGGTGACGCCGCCGGGGATGTCCATCGCACCGGCGAGGGTGTTGCCGTCGCCGATCGCCTTGATGACGTAGGGCGGGCGGACCTCGTGCCCGGAGACCGACAGGCCCTGGTCGGTGTCGGCGAACCAGGTGTCGGCGATGACCCGCTGGTCGCCGATCTGGATCGCCTCGGCCCCGGCGGCCCGCAGCTCCTGGACGGTGTCGAGGATGATCGGGGCGTCGACCTTGTTGTCGGGGTCGGAGATCGTCAGGACCAGGCCCGGACCGGTGGCCTTGACGGTGCCGGCGAGGATGCCGAGCGACTCCAGCCGCTCCCGGGCGGCGCGCTGCGCCTCCTCGTCGTTGGTCGACTGGCTCTCGAGCAGGTCGAGCGAGGACTGCAGGCCGCGGATCTCGTCGGCGAGCTTCTCGCCGTTCTGGTCGACGCCGGCGAAGATGCGCACCAGCTCGTCCTCGCGCAGGTTCTCCAGGCCCTCGAGCGAGGTCTGGTGCACCTGGGCGATGATCGCGAAGCCGAGGGCGCCGGCGAGCACCATGCCCAGCACGTTGGCGCGGGTGGCCCGTGGCGACCCGGCGCGCAGCAGTCGGTGCCAGGCCCGCTTGGGACTGTCTGCCGGGTCGCCGCCGCGCTGCTCCGGGTCGCGGTCGTCCCGGGCCTGCAGGCCCTCGAAGAGGTAGGGGCCGACCACGAGGGGCTCCGTGGGCGGCCGGTCCGGCTGCACCGGGACACCCTGGGGATCCGTGGGCGGCCGGTCCGGCTGCACCGCAGGCTCGGGGCGCTCAGCGCGCTCCGAGCGGTCCGAGCCCTCCGGGCGCTCGGACGGGTCTCGCGGGGTGTCGCTCATGCGTCGAAGAGGTGACGGCGGATCGCGGCGACGTTGGAGAAGATGCGCACGCCGAGCACGACGACGACACCGGTCGAGAGCTGGCTGCCGACACCGAGCTTGTCACCGAGGAACACGATGAACGCCGCCACGACGACGTTGGAGAGGAACGAGACGACGAAGACCTTGTCGTCGAAGATGCCGTCGAGGATGGCCCGGACGCCGCCGAAGACGGCGTCGAGCGCCGCGATGACGGCGATCGGCAGGTAGGGCTGCAGCCACACCGGCACGGCCGGCTGGAGCAGCAGGCCGATGATGATGCCGAGGGAGAGGCCGATCGCCGGGATCACGGTGTGCTCCTCTCGGGCGTGGGGGTGGGCGACGGGGTGCCGGTGCCACCGGGTGTGGCTGTGGCCGCACCAGTATCCCCGCTGCGCGCGTACCGCGTGGTCAGGCCCACCGCCGCCGGGACGGTGAGCTTGTCGGAGACCTCGGTGTCGACCCGGATGCCGAAGCTGCTGCGCAGCGTGGACAGGTACGTCCCGCCGGCCCCGTCGGCGAAGGCGGCGGGGAAGCCCTTCTGGTCGCCCAGCGCAGTGATCACGTAGGGCCGGGTGAGGGGACGGAAGTCGACGATCAGCGCCGAGCCGGCGAAGCGGATCGCCGAGGTCGAGGTGAGCCGGTTGCCGTTGATGCTGATCGCCTCCGCACCGGCTCTCCACAGGGCGTTGGTGACGTACTGGAGGTCCTTGGCGATCACCTGGCCCTGCTGCGCCTGCCCGCCCTCGGCGGTGTCGTCGGCACCGGCCCCGGGGGCGTCGTCGAGGGTCAGGGTGAAGCCCGGTCCCTGCAGCGGCACCGTCCCGACGGCGACGGACAGCTCGCGGTTGCGTGCGGACACGGAATCGGTGCCCAGGCGGTCGCCCTCGAGCGTGGTCAGCTGGCCCTGGAGCGTGGCGGCCTTGGCCGCCAGGGCGTCGACCTCCGTGCGGCGGTCCTCGATCTGGGTGATCAGGTCGGCCCGCGCCTGTGAACGGGGCTTGTTGGCGGTGGTGAGGTTGTAGGACGCGACACCGACGACCAGCCCGATGAGCACGGTGGCGACCACGAGCAGCGGCGAGCGCAGCGAGGTCGAGCGTGGTCGGCCCTGGGCCTCGCGCCGCTCGGCGGCCGCGGCATAGCCGGGGTCGAGCGGGCGCTGCAGCATCGTGTTGAGCAGGGTCATCGAGGCGTCGGGGCGCTGCCCGGGCGGCGCGGTGCGGGTCACGCCGGCACCGCCCGCTGCTCGTCGACGATCAGCTGGCGCAGCTGGACGGCGTACAGGATGCCGGCGAGCCAGTACAGCGCCGTGCCCCACCACGCGAACGCCCAGCCGACCGGCTGCGCGATGGCGGCCAGCGTGCCGTCACCCTCGCCCAGCAGCAGCAGCGGGAACGCGTAGAGCAGGTTGAACGTGGCGGCCTTGCCCGCGAAGTGCACCGGGAGTCCGAGCCAGCCGTGCCGCTTGGCGATGAGCACGACCACGCCCATGAACACCTCGCGCGCGAAGAGCACCGCGACGAGCCACCAGGGGATGATCTCGCGCCAGGCCAGGCCGAGCAGGGTCGAGACGATGTACAGCCGGTCGGCGACCGGGTCGAGCAGCTGCCCGACTCTCGACACGAGGTCGTACTTGCGGGCGATCTTGCCGTCGAGGTAGTCGGTGAGGCCCGCGAGGAACAGCAGCACCAGGGCCAGGCCGTCGCGCTCGGTGAGGATGGCCCAGAGGAACACGGGCACGCCGAGCAGCCGGGCGGCGGACAGTGCGTTCGGCACCGTGAGCACCCGGTCGCTCACGTGCTGCTCGGGCGCCCCCGTCGACATGGTCGCCACTGTATGCGGTCCGGCTGGACGTCCGCTGACAGGTGGCTGGCCGCGTCGGCACCCGCTGAGATGCGCCGGTGCGGCCGTGGCCGGGCTCCCTAGGGTGTCCTCATGTCGTCTCCCCTCCTCGGCGCGACCGAGGCCGAGCTGCGCCGTACCCGCACCAGCGTGAAGTGGGTCGCGTTCCCGCCCGACGTCCTGCCCCTCTGGGTCGCCGAGATGGATGCCGCGCCGTGCCCGGCGGTGGCCGAGGCCGTCTCCGCGGCGGTGCAGCGGGGCGACACCGGCTACGGCTGGGGACCGCGCTACGCCGCGGCGGTCGCCAGCTACGCGCACGAGTCCTGGGGCTGGGAGATCGACACCTCGGCCGCGATGATCGTGCCCGACGTGATGATCGGCGCCGCCGAGCTGCTCCGGCTGCTCACCGACGAGGGCGGTCCGGTGGTGGTGTCACCGCCCGTCTACGACTCGTTCTTCGGCTTCGTCGACGCCATCGGCCGCCGCCGGATCGACGCCCCGCTCACGCCGGCCGGCCGCCTCGACCCCGAGGCCCTGCGCACGGCGTTCCGGGAGGCGACCGCCGGGGGTGAGCGGGCGGCATACCTGCTGTGCAACCCGCAGAACCCGACCGGGACGGTCCACTCCCCCGCCGAGCTGGAGTCGCTGGCATCCCTGGCCGAGGAGCACGGGGTGCGCGTCGTCGCCGACGAGATCCACGCGCCGGTCGTGTACGCCGGAGGTCCGGACTTCACGCCCTACCTCTCGGTGCCCGGGGCCGAGCGGGGGTTCTCGGTCTTCTCGCCGTCGAAGGGCTGGAACCTCGCCGGGCTGAAGTCGGCGCTCGCCATGGCCGGGCCGGTAGCGGTCGACGACTTCGCCCGGCTGCACGAGGTCAACACGCACGGCTCGTCGCACCTCGGGGCGATCGCCCACGTCGCGGCGATGGCCGATGGGCGCGACTGGCTGGCCCAGCTGGTCGGTGAGCTCGACGCCAACCGGGCCCTGCTCGGGCGGCTGCTGGCCGAGCACCTGCCCGGCGTGCGGTGGCAGGTGCCGGAGGCCACCTACCTCGCGTGGCTCGACTGCCGTGACCTGGGGCTCGACGGCGACCCGGCGCGGGTCTTCCGCGAGCGTGGCCGGGTGGCACTGGGGTCGGGCCCGAACTACGGGCGTGAGGCCGGGGCGGGTTTCGCGCGGCTCAACTTCGCGACCTCGCCGGAGATCCTCGAGGACGCCGTGCGGCGGATGGCGTCGGTGCTCTGAGCGGTCGCCGGCTCAGCCGAGGAGGCCATGGCGGCGACCCGGGGTGTCGCCTCAGCGGGCGAGATCGATGGCGTCGGCGCCTCGAGGCACGACCGCCGCCAGGGTGGCGGCGTACAGCTCGTCGGCGTGCTCGGGGGTGCGACCGATCGCGGTCGCCCCGAACCGCCCGTCGACGGCCAGGCAGCCGAGCATGTGCAGCACGACCCCGGTGCCCCGGCCGGTGTCGAACTGGAGCCCTGCGTCGCGCACGGCGTCGATGACCGACTGGGGGCTGCGCTCGGCGAGCGAGGGGTCGACGAGGTTGTCGCTCGAGCGGTAGGCACGGGTGGTGCCGTCGGCATCGGCGAGCCAGACGCCCGCCTCGGCGTCGTAGCGGCCCGGCACCAGGCTGCGCAGGGCCGAGAACGGGTGCGTCGTGCCGCCCTTGCGCAGGTTGACCTCGAGGGCGGTGACCGACCAGGGCCCCTCCCCCGTGCGGGCGGCCATGAAGTCGACGCCGACCCGCCCGGCGCAGCCGAGGTCGGCGAGGGCGCGACCGACCGCGTCGCCGTGCCGGGCGAGGTCCGCGGCGTAGGCAGGGTCGGCCGGGAACCGGCAGCCGAGGTAGACCTGCCCGTTGTCGCCGCCGAGCACCTGGTCGTGGGTCGCGAGGACGCGCACGCCCGCCCCGGGCATCAGGTCGAGCTGCACGCTCGGGCTGCGCAACCCGTCGCCGGTGACCATCTCCTCGACCACCCCGCCGCCGGTGGCGAGGTCGTCGAGGAACCAGTCGGGCAGGGCGCTGATGGCGGCGAGCACCTCGTGCGGGTCGCGGTGGCCGCCCGAGGCGTCACGCAGGTCGACGACGGCGTTGCCGTCGCCGGCGCCGCTGTCGTCGTGCTTGACGACCACGGCACCGACGCCGGGTCGCGCCGCCCGGATCCACTCGGCGGTCGCGGCGACGTCGTCGATGGTGTGCAGGTCCTCACGGCCCAGCGGCACCGGCACTCCGGCGCGATGGAACAGCTTGCGGCCGGCACTCTTGAAGGCCACCGACCGCAGCTCGGGGGCGGTGCCGTTGATCGGCACCCCGAGCTCGAGGGCCACGGCGACCTCGTGCTCGGTGACGTTCCACGGCTCGATGACGGCCGTCCGGTCCCCCACGAGGCTCGCGGACCTCGTCGAGCAGGTCGGGCCGGCCGAGCAGCTTCTCGGCGAGCGGTCGAGGGCTCGGGTCCTCCAGCGCCACGACGTGCAGCCGCTCGCCCATCCGGCGGGCGATCTCCGGGGGCACGAGGTCGCGGAGGTAGGCGAGCACCTCGGGTCCGGGGGCCAGCGAGCAGACGAACACGAGGTCGGCGTCGATCCGGTTGAGCAGCAGCGAGGCGTTGAGGTAGCGGTGCTCCATCGCCGGCAGCCGGGGGCCGTAGTGGGCCAGCAGGGAGTCGCTGAGGCTGAACGACGGCATCGCGACGACCACGTGGTCACGTCCGGATCCGACGGTGTTCGCCGCGAGGGCGTCGGGCAGGGCCGACTGCAGCCCGGCGAAGTCCTCCATGCCACCCTCCTGGCGCCCATCATGACTCCGCCGTGCCGCGAGGGCCAGCGCCGGCCGCGATGCGCCGGGTGGTCAGTCGGCGGTCGGCGGACCCCCCGCGGCGGTGCGCCGCGCCCCCATCACGTACCCCGCGGCGGCCGCGATAGTCGCCAGGCCCAGCGCCGCCGCAGCGGCGCCCCACAGGTCGCGCGAGGTGACGATGACGAACGCCCAGTCGTCGTCGCCCCCCTGAGCCGAGTAGCCGAACCAGCCGAACTCGGTCGGCGCCAGCGGCGAGAGCCGCCAGAGCATCGCGACGAGGCCGAGCACCACCAGCAGTGCCCCCACCCCGCTGACCACGAGCACGGCCCTCGGCACCGTCCGGGTCACGTGGACACTCCACGCCGGGCCCGCTCGGGGGCGACGACCGCCTCCGGTGGTGAGATCACCCTCACCGCCGGCGCGCGGCGACGCCGGATCACCTTGCCGACCTCGACGGTCAGGGGAAGCAGCGCCGCCAGCCCCGCGCAGACCAGCCACTGGGTGCCGGTGAGCGAGGTGGTGCTGAGCGCGCGCTGGAGCCCGGCCAGCTCGGTCGCGAGGAACACCATCAGCACCGGCACGGCACCGATCAACAGGGCCTTGACGACCGGGGCGTCGAGGCCGCTCGTGGGGTCGCGCCGGTTGACGAGGGCGTTGAACACCGTGCCCAGTCCCATGACGACGAAGGTCATCGTCATCGAGACGCTGGCGTGCTCGAGGCTCGGCTCGTCGGGCCCGGCCACGAGGGGCACCATCGCCCCCACGAAGAGCACGGTGGCGTAGACGAGCCACATGACCACGGCCGAGCGGTTGGTGATCGGGACCGCCGGGTCGCGCGGCGGCCGGTGCATCACGTCGGGGTCGCCGGGGTCGACGGCGATGACGACGACACCGCCGGCCGTGGCGAAGAAGAGCAGGTACAGCACCATCGACGGCGTCATCGCCTCGCCCTGGTTGACGTCGAAGATCGTGGCGGCGAGGAACAGCAGCACCAGGGACAGCAGCTGGGTCATCTGGTAGCGCACGTACGACACGATCTTGTCGTAGACCCGGCGCCCGATCTCGACGGCGTGGACGAGCGTGCCGAAGTTGTCGTCGGTGAGCACCATCCGGGCCGCCTGCTTGGTCACCTCGCTGCCGCTGCCCATCGCCACGCCGATGTCCGCCTGCTTGAGGGCGGCGGCGTCGTTGACGGCGTCGCCGGTCATGGCGACGATCAGGCCCTGCTCCTGCATCGCGCGGGCCAGGCGCAGCTTGTCCTCGGGGGTGACCCGGCCGAAGACGTGCAGCCGGGGCAACCGCTCCTTGAGCTCGTCGTCGCTGAGCGCCTGCAGCTCGGCACCGCTGATCGCCCCCGGGCCGAGCCCGAGCTCCTCGCCGATCGCCTGGGCGGTGACGGCATGGTCGCCGGTGATCATCCGCACGTCGATGCCGGCCGCGAGGGCCGTCGTGACCGCTGCCTTCGCCTCGGCGCGCAGCGGGTCGATGATGCCGGTCATCCCGACGAAGGCCAGGTCGTGGGTGAGGGCCATCGGGTCGTCGGCCATCGTGGTCAGCTCGGCGGGGTCGACGAGCCGGGCCGCGAACGCCAGCACCCGAAGCCCCTTCTCGCCCATCCGCACGTTGGCGGCCTCGATCCCCGCGAGGGCCTGCGCCATCGGGACCTGCGACCCGCTGAGCGGGCCGCCCGCGTGCGAGCACCGGGCGATGACGACGTCGGGCGCGCCCTTGACCAGCTCGATGACGTGCTCGACGCCCTCGAGGGTGAACCGGTGGAAGGTCGCCATGAACTTGTAGTCGGAGTCGAAGGGCACCTCGGCGAGCCGCGGGTACGCGCGCCGGGTCTCCGCGGCGTCGACTCCCAGCTTCGCGGCGAGCACCACCAGCGCCGCCTCGGTCGGGTCGCCGATCACCGAGCCGTCGTCCTCGACGACCGCGTCGCTGTCGAGCACCAGGCCGAGGGCGAGGCGGGTGAAGTCGGGCACCGGCTCCCCGGCGGCGGAGCGGATGCCGCCCGTCATCCGGTAGCCCTCCCCCTCGACCGTGAACCACGACCCGCCCGCGTACAGGGTCGACACCATCATCTGGTTCAGCGTCAGGGTGCCGGTCTTGTCGGTGTTGATCGCGCTCGTCGCGCCGAGGGTCTCGACGTCGGTGAGGTTCTTGACGACCGCCTTGGCATCGGCGAGCTGGGTCGAGCCCATCGACAGCAGACCGGACACGAAGGCCGGCATGCCGGTGGGGATCGCGGAGATGGCCATCGCCGTGCCCAGCAGCAGCAGCTGGTCGGCCGGCATCCCCCGGATCAGCCCGGCCACCACGATCACGGCGACCGCACCCCAGGCGATGATGCCGAGCACCTTGGTCAGCGTGTCGAGCTCGCGCTGAAGCGGCGACCGGGACCGGCTCACCGAGGTGAGCATCGTGGCGATCTGGCCCATCTGGGTCTGCATCCCGGTCGCCGTGACGACGATCGTGGCCGTGCCGCGGGTGACCGAGGTGTTCTGGAAGAGCATGTTGGTGCGGTCACCCAGCGCCACGTCGGCGGAGGCGAGCACCCCGGCATCCTTCGGGATGGGGGCGCTCTCGCCGGTGAGGGCAGCCTCCTGGGCCTCGAGGGTCGCGGAGCGCAGGATGCGCCCGTCGGCCGGGACGAGGTCGCCGGCCTCGAGCTGCACGATGTCCCCGGGCACCACCCCGGTCGC
Source organism: uncultured Actinomycetota bacterium (assembly GCA_963707895.1). Lineage (GTDB taxonomy): Bacteria > Actinomycetota > Actinomycetes > Actinomycetales > Dermatophilaceae > Fodinibacter. Next base: position 312,070 of record CAVPRS010000010.1, read on the forward strand.
CGGGATGAGGGCCAGCGCCCCGTCGCGGACCACGCGGGCCTGCGGGACCTGCATCTTGGCCAGGGCGTCGACGCTCGCGCGGGCGGTGAGCTCCTGACGGGTGCCGAGCCCGATGTTGAGCACGATGAGCAGGGCCACGAGCACACCGGTCGAGACCTCGCCGATGACCAGGCTCACCACGACGACGGCGACCAGCATGAGGTTCATCGGGTCGCGCAGCAGCACGGCGGCGATCGCGAAGGCCGAGGGCGGCTTCTCGGCGGTGATCGCGTTGGGGCCGTGCGACGCCAGGCGCGCGTCCACCTCGGCCGCACTCAGGCCCGACCCGGCGTCCGAACCGGTGGCCTCGAGCACCTGGTCGGGGGTGAGGGCGTATGCCGGTGGGCCGGCCGGCACACTCGGTGCCGCGGCTGCCTGGGTGTCGCTCACTGACGTCCTCCTCGCGATCATGCTGGTCGGCGCGGGGTCGCGTCCGGCTCACCCCCTCGGGGTGATCCCCTGCCGCGCGTGCTGGGGAAGTTTGAGGATGCCACCTCGGCGCACCCGGAGAAGGAGAACCCATGGACGACACCCCTGACACGATCGAGGAGCTGGGTCCGGTCGACTACCTGGTCATCGAGTTCCCCCAGGGTGAGCAGAACTTCACCGGGGAGGCGGCCGACGAGCTGGCGAAGCTCGCCGAGGCCGGCATCATCCGGATCCTCGACGTGCTCATCCTGATCAAGGACGTGGACGGGTCGGTCGAGGCCATCGAGCTCGACGAGACCCCCACGGTCGACGCGATCCGTGGCCTCGAGACCGACATCGCCGAGATCCTGGCCGCCGACGACGTCGAGCTGCTCGCCGAGGCGATGGAACCGGGCAGCGTGGCGGGCGTGCTGGTCTTCGAGAACCGGTGGGCCGCCCCCTTCGCCGCCGCCGCCCGCCGCGCCGGTGGGCAGCTGATCGCCTCCGGCCGGATCCCGATCCAGGCCATCGCCGCGTCCATCGAGCACGAGCTCGCCCTGGAAGGAGAGAACTGAGATGCCCCTTCGTCCCGCACGCGCAGCACGCCGAGGCGTGATCGGCGCCCCCGTGGCCCGCACCGCTGCCACCGTCGGCACCGCCGCGGTCGTCGTCCACGGCGTCCGTCGTCGTGGCGACCGCCGCGAGGACCGTCGCGACGACCGCCGCTAGGCCGGCGGCACCGACGGTCGGCCGGTCCCACCTCGCCGGCGTCCCGGCGGGTCGAGCACGCAGGTCGATGACGAGCGCGGTCCACCCGGTCTGGTGGCTGGCGCCCACCCCGGCGCCGTCGTCGCCGTCGAAGTACTCGAAGAAGAGCAGGTTGTCCTTCCACGCGGGGTCCTCCTGCAGCCGGCGGACGTCGCCGAACACGGGCCGCCGGCCGTCTGCCCCGGGCAGCCAGATGCCGAGCATGCGGTCGGCCAGGTCCTGGGCCACCTCCCCGAACGTGTGCTGGTGGCCCGAGCCGGTCGGGTACTCCAGGGTGAAGTCGTCGCCGAGGAAGCGCTGCAGCCCGACGAACTGGCGAACCGCCAGGTAGTTCAGCGGGAACCACACGGGGCCACGCCAGTTCGAGTTGCCCCCGAACATGGCGGTGGTCGACTCGGCCGGCTGGTAGTCGATCGAGGCGCCCGCCACGCCGTCGAGCGTGTACGGCATCCCCTGGTAGCGCTTGGACAGCGAGCGCAGGCCGTGCGGCGACAGGAAGGCGTCCTCGTCGAAGAACTCGCGCAGGGCGGCACGCATGTCGTCGGGGTGGATCACCGAGACCAGGACGTCGGCGTGCCCGTCGAGCTCACGCACGGCGCCGAGAGTGCTCCCCAGGTCGTGGGCCCAGCGGTTCCGGATCCGCGCGAACCCCTTGCCCAGCCGCGCGACACCCTCCGCGGTCGGGCGGGGCAGGTGGCTCGCCGGCAGCAGCGGGATCAGCCCGGCGATGCTGCGCACCCGGACCGCGGACGCCTCCCCCGAGGCGAGCACGAGGCGGTCGTAGAAGAAGGCGTCCTCCGGGTCCCAGAGGCCCTGCTGCTCCAAGGCGTCGCGGATCTGGAGGAACTGCTCGAGGAACTTGACGACCATGTCGTCGTAGACCTCGTTCTCCTCCGCGAGCTCGACCGCGATCACCAGCATCGACAGCGCGTAGTACGCCATCCACGCGGTTCCGTCGGCCTGCTCGAGGCGGGCCCCGTCGGTGAGGTTGGAGCGGTCGATCGGGCTGATGTTGTCCAGGCCGAGGAAGCCTCCACCGAAGACGTTGTTGCCGTCCTCGTCCTCCATGTTCAGCCACCAGGTGAAGTTGACCAGCAGCTTCTGGAAGACACGCTCGAGGAACTCCCGGTCACGACCCCCGTCGATGCGGAAGACCCGCAGCGCCGCCATGACGTGCACGGGCGGGTTGAGGTCGTCGAAGTTCCACTCGTAGGCGGGCAGGGCACCGCCGGGCTCCTGGAACCACTCCCGCAGCAGCACGAGCAGCTGGTACTTCGCGAACGCCGGGTCGAGGTGCGCCCACGCCACGGCGTGGAAGCCGAGGTCCCATGCGGCGAACCACGGGTACTCCCAGGGGTCGGGCATCGCCAGCACGTCGAAGGAGTCGAGGTGGCGCCACCGGGCGTTGCGAGCCTGCCTGCGAGACTCGGGCGGTGCGGGTTGGCCGGGGTCGCCGTCGAGCCACCGCGCGACGTCGTAGGGATACATCTGCTTGCTCCACACCAGGCCCGCCGAGGCCTGGCGCAGCACCCGCATCGCCTCGGCGGTCGTGCCTTCGGGCGCCAGCGCCGTGTAGAACTCGTCGGCATCCGACTGCCGCCGGCTCAACAGGTCGTCGAATGCCGTTCCCGCCCAGTCCTCCTCGACCGCCACCGGCGCGGGCTCGGGCCGGGGCTCGGCGGGACGGTGCAGTCGCAGGCGAAGCTCCGCCGTTCCCCCGGCGGGGACGGTCACCCGGTAGCGCAGGGCCGCCTTGGTGCCGACACCGTCGGGGTTGACCGTCGCGGCCCCGGAGACCACGTGGTCGTTGATGCCGTCCTTCGGGTAGGGCGTGCTGGGTGGGCCGCCGAAGACGCGCGGCTGGTTGGTCTCGTTGTCGCAGAACAGCGCCTCGGGGGCGGTGCCGTCCGGGCCGGGCGCGGCATCCAGCCGGTACCCGGCCAGCGCGTGGTCGCTGACCCGCAGGCCGGTGCCGTCGTGCTCGATGCGCGGGCGCGGGGCACCCACCTCCCACGACCAGGTGTTGCGGAACCACAGGGTCGGCAGCACCTCGATGGTGGCCTCTGCGTCGCCGTGGTTCTCGAGCACGATGCGCATGCCGATGTCGGTCGCGGTGGCCTTCGCGTAGGTGACCTCGACCGACCAGTACCGGTCGTCGTCGAAGACACCGGTGTCGAGCAGCTCGAGCTCGGGGTCGCCGAGCCCACGGCCGTGCTCGACGAGGGCGCGGTAGGGGAACTCGTCCTGCGGGTAGTGGTAGCGCCACTTCAGCAGGGCGTGGCTCGGAAGCCCCTCGAGGTACCACCAGTAGTCCTTGGCGTCCTCGCCGTGGTTGCCCTCGGGCCCGGTCAGCCCGAACATGCGCTCCTTGAGGATCGGGTCCTTGCCGTTCCACAGGGCCAGGCCCAGGCAGAGCTCGTGGCGCAGGTCGGAGATGCCGGCCATGCCGTCCTCGTTCCACCGGTACGCGCGCGAACGGGCGTGGTCGTGGGGGAACGAGCGCCAGGCGTCGCCGTCGGCGGAGTAGTCCTCGCGCACGGTGCCCCATGCGCGTTCGCTGAGGTAGGGACCCCACTCGTACCAGGGGTTGGCAGTGAACAGGTCCACCTCGGCCCGCCCGGTGGCCTCGGCGAGCCGTTCGTGCTCGGCGGTCATCCGAGGTCAAGCCCCTCGAGCGAGGCGGACGGTGTGATGTCGGGCAGGCGCAGCATCCGGAAGGAGTTGCCGAGCCCGAGCAGGGTCGCCAGCAGCGGCACCAGCAGGGCGACCTGCAGGGAGCGGTTCCTGGCCTCGTCGTTGATGTCGAGGACCGCGGCCTCGACCTCCGGCGGCTGGCCCGTGATCTGCTCGGCCAGCGCGGTGGTGCTCATGACCTCTGCGTCGTTCTCGAGGGCCGCGGCGATCTGCTGCTGCTCGGCGACCGGGATGACCGTGCTGGCCTCGGTCAGGTTGGTGAAGCTGAACGAGAGTGCGGCGAGCATCAGCCCGCCCGCCATGGCCAGACCGAAGGACAGCCCGAACGACCCCGCGGCGGAGTTGACCCCGGCGGCCTCGCTGATCCGCTCCTCGTCGATGGGGGCAAGGGTGTAGTTGTTCAGCTGGGACACGAGCAGGCCCAGCCCGGCCCCGGTGATGACGAGCGGGACCACGAGGTACCACCCGCTGGTGATGACGGGCACCATGAGGATGACGATCGCGATCCCGATGGCGGCCAGCACGAACCCGGCCCGGATGATCGTGGCCGGACGGCGGTTCCCGGCCCGCCGGCCGGCGAGGATCGCCGCCGCGAACATGGTCAGCGACAGGGGCGCGAGCGACAGGCCCGCCTCCATCGCGTTGTACTCCAGCGTCATCTGGAGGAACAGCGGCAGCGCGATCATCGCACCGCCGAGGCACACCTGCTGGAGCATCTGCCCCGAGATGCCGGCGCTGAAGTTCGGTGACCGGAAGAGGTCGGGGTCGATCAGGGTCACCCGCTGCGCGCGCTTGCGGCGGAGCAGCCACCAGGCGAACGAGCCGAGCGCCACGGCGCCGACGGCCATCAGCAGGAGGACGAACTCGCCTCCCTCCTGCCACACCAGGATGCCGAGCACGACACCACCCATGCCGATGACCGACAGCCCTGCGCCGACGACGTCGACCTCGCGGGACCCGGTGTACGGGACGTCCTTGACCAGCCGGATCTGGCTGAGCACCACCGCGATGATGACGACCTCGAGGGCGAAGCCGACCCGCCAGGACAGGTAGGTGGTGACGAAGCCACCGAGCAGCGGGCCGATGGCGGCGGCGATCGCCGCTGCTGCACCGATCAGTGCGTAGGCCTGCTTCTGCGCTGCCCCGGAGAAGTTGCCGTGCACGAGGGACTGCATCGCCGGCAGCAGCAATGATGCTCCGAGCCCGCCGATGACCGCCCAGAAGATGACGATCGCGGTCAGGCTCTGGGCCAGCGTCATGGCCAGGGCCCCGACGGCATAGGCGAGCAGGCCGAGCACGTAGGCCCGCCGACGACCGATCAGGTCGCCCACCTTGCTGTTGATCAGGATGAAGGCGGCCGACACCAGGGCCTCGAGGGCGATCGCCGACTGGACCCCGCTCGCCGTGGTGTCGAGGTCCACGATGACCGCGGAGATCGACACGTTCATCAGGGAGGTGTCGACCACCAGCACGAACATCGCCATGGCGAGCAGCACCATCAGCTTGCGGCTGCCCTGCTCGGCCGGGACCGGTCCGTCGTGCGGTGCGTCGCTCATCGCGGAAGTCTCCTCAGCGTCGGTCGTCTGCTCCTGCCGAACGCTAGGAGGCCTGCCAGCACCGGGCATCACCCTCACCGGATGACGCCCCACTCGGTCCGGTCGGACGCCGGCATCGTGTCAGCCCGGACGGCAGGGCCGACAGGACCCGCCGGCGCCTCCCGCTCGGTCCTCGCGGCCGGCTTCGGCTCCCGGCACGGCGTCAGTCCCGACACGAAGGCGGGCGGTGGATCCGACTCCGTCGGTTCCACCGCCCGCCTTCTGTGGTCGGGCTGACAGGATTTGAACCTGCGACCCCTTGACCCCCAGTCAAGTGCGCTACCAAGCTGCGCCACAGCCCGTGGCTGCCCCCTCGCGGGAGCGTCGAAACCTTATCCCATGCCCGCCGAGGCGACCGAATCGCCCGCGGGCGCTCCGCCATCCGGGTGCTTCGCACCAGAACCTTCACCTCCGCACCGGAACCGAAGTGGTGTCGACGTGAAGGTTCCGGGATCGGGCGAGAAAGTTGAGGCGGACCGCGGTCAGCGGCGGGAGCGCTTCTCGCGCACCCGCACCGAGATCTCGATCGGGGTGCCCTCGAAGCCGAACTCCTCACGCAGCCGGCGCTCGATGAACCGGCGGTAGCCGGCCTCGATGAAGCCCGACGCGAAGAGCACGAACCGCGGGCGGGCGGGTGCCGGCCTGGGTCGCGAACAGGATGCGGGGCTGCTTGCCACCGCGAACGGGGTGCGGGTGCGCGGCCACGATCTCGCCGAGGAAGGCGTTGAGCCGGCCGGTGGAGATGCGGGTCTCCCACGAGTCGAGGGCGGTCTCGAGCGCCGGCACGAGCTTGTCCATGTGCCGGCCGGTGCGCGCGGAGACGTTGGCCCGCGGCGCCCACGGGATCTGCACGAGGTCACGCTCGATCTCGCGCTCCAGGAAGTGGCGACGCTCCTCGTCGGTGAGGTCCCACTTGTTGTAGGCGATGACCAGGGCACGGCCGGCGTCGATGACCTGCTGGATGACGCGCACGTCCTGCTCGGAGATGACCTCGGACGCGTCGACGAGCACGACGGCCACCTCGGCCTTCTCGAGGGCCGTCTGGGTGCGCAGCGACGCGTAGAAGTCGGAGCCCCGGGTCTGGTGCACGCGGCGCCGGATGCCGGCGGTGTCGACGAAGCGCCAGGTCTTGCCACCGAGCTCGACCATCTCGTCGACCGGGTCGCGGGTGGTGCCGGCGACGTTGTCGACGACGACCCGCTCGTGGCCGACCAGCTTGTTGAGCATCGAGCTCTTGCCGACGTTGGGCCGGCCGAGCAGCGCGACCCGGCGCGGACCGCCACGCTCGTAGGCGCCGCCCATGGCGGAGAACTCGGGCATCACCTCGAGCAGGGCGTCGAGGGCGTCACCGCTCCCCCGGCCGTGCAGGGCCGACACCGGCCACGGCTGGCCCAGGCCCAGGTTCCACAGGGCGGCGGCGTCGGCCTCGGTGCGCTGGTCGTCGACCTTGTTGGCGATGAGCACGACCGGCTTGCCGGCGCGGCGGAGCAGCTTGACGCAGTTCTCGTCGTCGTCGGTGGCACCGACGGTGGCGTCGACGACGAAGAGCACGACGTCGGCCAGGTCGACCGCGATCTCGGCCTGCTCCGCGACCCGCAGGTGGATGCCCGTCGCGTCGATGGCCCAGCCGCCGGTGTCGACGAGCGTGAACGGGTGGCCCGTCCACTCGGCGTCGTAGGCCACCCGGTCGCGGGTGACGCCCGGGACGTCCTCGACGACGGCCTCGCGACGCCCGATGATCCGGTTGACCAGGGTCGACTTGCCGACGTTGGGACGACCGATCACGGCCACGACGGGCAGCGGGCCGTGGGCGTCGTCGGCGTCGAGCGCGTCGTCGCCGCGCTCGAGCAGGGCGCGGTCCTCGTCGCTGAGCTCGAAGTCCTCCAGGCCGACCCGCAGCGCGCGCTCGACGGCGGCGGGGTCCTCGGTCTGCGTGGTGGGGTCCTCGGTACTCATCCCACCATTGTCCCTCACCGGCGAGGTGCTTCCGTCCACGCCCGGGCGGCCGTCAGTCCAGCAGGTCGGGCGGCACGTCGGTCGGCAGCGGGATGTCGTGCTCCCGCGCCGCCGCCTGCACGGTGGGCCCCCAGCGCGGTGCGGATCTGCTCGGTGGCCAGCTCGAGGCGACCCCAGGAAGTGGCTCGGCCGCGGCGCCATCGACAGCACCAGCGCGCCGTCGAGGAAGCCGGTGTGGTTGGCAGCGATGACCACGGGACCGCTCCCCGGCACGTTCGTGGCGCCGGCCGCGCGGGCGGCATACAACAGGGCGAAGCAGCCCCGACCGATCACGTGCCCGATCCGGGCGCGTGTCGGCCCGGGCGTCACTCGGTGGTCTCGGCGGCCACGACGTCGAGCACGGCCTCGACGCTCTCGTCGAAGTCGAGCTCGGAGGTGTCGACGAGCACGACCCCCTCGGCGGCCTCGTGGAAGGTCGAGACGGTGGAGTCGTCGCGGTCGCGTCGCACCACCTGGTCGCGGGTGGCCTCGACGGCCTCGTCGTCGGCCGCCCCGTGCAGCTCGGCGGAGCGGCGACGCAGCCGAGCGTCCTCGGATGCCGTCAGCAGCACCCGCACGGTGGCGTCGGGAGCCACGACCGTGGTGATGTCACGCCCCTCGGCCACCACTCCCCCGCGGCGCTCGGCGACGCGCGCCATCAGGTCGCGCTGCAGCCCCTGGAGCACCGCGCGCACCTCGAGGTTGGTCGCCACCGCCGAGACGGCCGTGCTCACCTCGGTGGTGCGGATCGCCTCGCCGACGTCGGTGCCCCCCACCGACACGGTGGGCGCGCCGGGGTCGGTGCCGATCTCCAGGGGCAGCGCACGCGCGGCGTCGGCCACGGCGTCGGTGTCGTCGAGGTCGATCCCGCGCTCGAGGCACCACCAGGTGAGCGCGCGGTACATCGCCCCCGTGTCGAGGTAGCCGATGCCGAGCCGGCGGGCCACGGCCCGCGAGACGCTGCTCTTGCCCGAGCCGGAGGGACCGTCGATGGCGATCGTCAGGGGTGCCGTCATGGCCGGTCAGCCTAGTGGTGGCTCAGCCGTGCAGCCGCCAGCCCCTCGCCTCGAGGGCCAGGCCGAGCCCGGCTGCCGCGGCGGGCACGACGTCGACCTCGGCGAGCCCGAACGGCTGGCCCAGCCCGTGGTCGAGGTGGAACTCCTCGATGTTGGTGCCGATCGCGCCGATGTCGGCGAACAGCCTGCCCAGCTGGCCCGGCTCGTCGGGGATGAGCACCCTGACCGTCGTGTAGGCGGTGGGAGCGGCACCGTGCTTGCCGGGGATGCGGGCCTGCCCGGCGTTGCCGGCGGCGATCGCCTGCGCCAAGGTGCCCCGGGCGCCGGGCGCGTCGGTGGAGGTGCTCAGCTCCTCGAGCGCGCCGACGACCCGCTCGAGGTCGGCCACGAGGTCGGCGAGCACCTCGCGCACCGCCGGGGCGTTGCCCGCGAGGATCTGGGTCCACAGGCCTGGGTCGCTGGCCGCGATGCGGGTGACGTCGCGCAGGCCCTGCCCCGCCAGTGCCACCGCCGACTCGTCGAGCCCCTCGAGCCGAGCCGCGACCAGGCTGGCGGCCAGCTGGGGCACGTGCGACACCGCGGCGACGGCCGCGTCGTGGTGCTGCGGATCGAGCGTGCTCACCGCGGCCCCCGCCGAGCGCGCCACGGAGGTGACCAGCGCGGTCACGGCCGGGTCGGTCTCGGGGGTCGGGGTGAGCACCCAGGCCCGCCCGTCGAAGAGGTCGTGCCGGCCCGCCACCGCTCCGGAGCGCTCGCGGCCAGCCATCGGGTGCGACCCGCAGTAGCGGGTGAGGTCGGCGCCGTCGTCGCGCAGGGCATCGAGGACGGCGCCCTTGACCGAGGCGACGTCGGTGACGGCGGCCCGTGGCCAGCGACGCAGGGCGTCGGCGACGCAGACCGCCGTGACGTCGGGCGGGGTCGCCACGACGACCAGGTCGGGCTCGACCGGCCCGTCGGGCAGCCGCCCCGCACCCAGGTCGCGCGCCAGCGCCGCGTGGGTGGGGCTGATGTCCTCGAGGGTGACGTCGTCGCCGAGCCGGCGCAGCGCGAGGCCGAGGCTGGTGCCGACCAGCCCCGTGCCCACGACGTGCACCCGGGTCACGTCGGTCACATCTCCGCTGCCGCGTACAGGGCCCCGACCTCGGTGCTGCTCAGGTTGCGCCACTTGCCCGGCTTGGTGTCGGCGAGGTGGATCGGCCCGACCTGGGTGCGCACGAGGGTGAGCACCGGGTGGCCGACCTCGGCGAGCATCCGTCGCACGATGTGCTTGCGCCCCTCGTGCAGCACGACCTCGACCAGCGCCTTGCCCGGCGCGGAGTCGACGACTCGGAACGAGTCGACCTGCACCGGGCCGTCGTCGAGCTCGATGCCCTCGCGCAGCCGCCGGCCCAGGTCGCGCGGCACCGGCCCGGGGATCTGGGCGAGGTAGGTCTTGAGCACGCCGTAGCGCGGGTGCTGCAGCCGGTGGGCGAGCTCGCCGTCGTTGGTGAGGATGAGCAGGCCCTCGGTGTCGGCGTCGAGCCGGCCGACGTGGAAGAGCCGTTCCTTGCGGTTGCCGACGAAGTCGCCGATGTCGACCCGGCCGAGCTCGTCGCTCATCGAGGTCACGACCCCGACCGGCTTGTTGAACGCGAGGTAGACCCGCGACTCGTCGAGCTGCACCCGCACCCCGTCGACGTGCACGGTCTGGGTGGCGCGGATGCGGACGCCGAGCTCGGTCACGACCTGCCCGTCGACCGACACCCGGCCCTGGCTGATCAGGTCCTCGCAGACCCGTCGCGATCCGACGCCGGCGGCGGCGAGCAGCTTCTGCAGGCGCACGCCGTCGGGGTCGTGCACGTCGACAGCCGGGCGGCTGGGCCACTGCGGCGCCGCCGTCGGCTGGCTGGGCCTGGTGTTGCCCGACGAGCCCCGCTGCGGCTTGCCGCGGCCCTTGGGCGCGCCGGCACCCTTGGGCGCGCCGCCCTTACCGGTGCCGGCTCCCTTGGGGGCACCCTTGGCGGGGCCGGAACCCTTGCGGGGCTTGCCCTTCGGGGCGGGTCCAGAACTCTTGGCCGGCGTCATCCGCGGCCTCCTTCAGCGATCTCGTCGAGCACGTCGACCTCGGGCAGGTAGGGGGCCAGGGCGGGCAGGTCGTCGAGGCTCTGCAGCCCCAGCCGCTCCAGGAAGTAGGACGTCGTCCCGTACAGGATGGCGGTCGACTCCTCGTCGTGCCCCATCTCCTCGATGAGCCCACGGGTGAGCAGGGTGCGGATGACGCCGTCGACGTTGACGCCGCGCACGGCCGCGACCCGGGAGCGGGACACCGGCTGGCGGTACGCGATGACCGCCAGCGTCTCGAGCGAGGCCTGGGTGAGCCGGGCCTGCTGGCCGTCGAGCACGAACCGCTCGACGACGGGCGCGTACTCGTGACGGCTGTACATCCGCCATCCCCCGCCCACCTGGCGCAGGGTGAAGCCACGGTGCTGCTCGGCGTAGCCGGCCTCGAGCTCGGCCAGCGCCGCCTCGACGTCGGCCGCGGGCTGCTCGAGCACGGAGGCGAGCGACATGGTGGTCACCGGCTCGTCGACCACCATGAGCACGGCCTCGAGGGCGCCGTGGATGCCGCCCGGGAAGTCGGCCACGTCGAAGGCGAGCTGCTCCTCGACGGGCGCGTCCGGCTCGGGCGCCTCGGCGACGACGGGCTCGGGCTGGTCACTCATCGGTGCTCTCCTCGGGTGCTGGCACGCTTCGGTCGTTCGGTCGGTCGTCGGGCCGGTCGCCGGGGGGCGGCTCGTCGAACTCGTCGTCGACCTCGATCTCGCCCTCCTCCGAGCCGGTCCAGCGCACGGTGAGCTCGGCGAGGGCCTCGGCCTGCTCGAACCCGATCGCCGACTCGCGGAACAGCTCGAGCAGCGCGAGGAAGCGGGCGACGACCACGAGGGTGGAGTCGGCATCCGCCACCAGGCTGCGGAACGACGCGACCCGTTCGCGGCGCAGCCGTGCGCCCAGGATGCCGGCCTGCTCGCGCACGCTCACCGCCGGCGCGTGCAGGTGGGCCAGGCCGACCATCGGGGCCTGCTTGGGCACCATCGCCCGGGCCGCGATGACGGCCAGCTGCTCGGGCGTCACGGTCATCAGCAGCTCGGGCAGCAGTGCCGCGAGGTGCGGCTCGAGGGCCGCCGTGCGTGGCTGCATCCGGCCGGCCGTCGCCATCCGCTCGGCGAAGGTGTGCGCGATGTCCTTGAAGGCGCGGTACTGCAGCAGCCGGGCGAACAGGATGTCGCGTGCCTCGATGAGGGCGAGGTCGTCCTCGTCCTCGGGTCCGCTCTGCGGCAGCAGGCGGGCGGCCTTGAGGTCGAGCAGGGTCGCGGCGACGAGGAGGAACTCGGTGGCCTGCGACAGGTCCCACCCGTCGGGCTTGCCCTGCTCGACCTTGATGTGCGCGATGAAGTCGTCGGTGACCGTCGCCAGCGAGATCTCGGTGATGTCGAGCTTGTGCTTGCTGATCAGCCCGAGGAGGAGGTCGAAGGGCCCGGTGAAGTTGTCGAGCGTCACCTCGAAGGCCGTCGCCGCGGCGCGGCGCGTGATGACGCCGCCGGGCGTGACGTCGGCGTGCTCGGAGGTGCGCGGCACGCCGCCCCCGGCCTCGTCGGGGGCCGTGGTCATCGGATCAGGCCGCCCCACCGCGGGCGATGAGCTCGCGGGCGAGCTGTCGGTAGGCGTCGGCACCCTTGTGGGTGGCGTCGTAGGTCGTGATCGGCTCGGCGGCCAGGCTCGCGTCGGGGAACTTCACGGTGCGCGAGATGACGGTGTGGAACACGTCGTCGCCGAAGTGCTCGACGACGCTGGCCACCACCTCGCGGGAGTGCAGGGTGCGGCCGTCGTACATCGTCGCGAGGATGCCGTCGACCTTCAGGCGCGGGTTGAGCCGGTCGGTGATCTTCTCGATGGTCTCGACGAGCAGCGCGACACCGCGCATCGCGAAGAACTCGCACTCGAGCGGGATGATGACGCCGTGCGCGGCGGTGAGCGCGTTGACCGTGAGCAGGCCGAGCGAGGGCTGGCAGTCGATGAGCACGACGTCGTAGTCGTCGACGACCGGGCGCAGCACGCGGGCGAGGATCTGCTCGCGGGCCACCTCGCCGACCAGCTGCACCTCGGCGGCGGAGAGGTCGATGTTGGCGGGGAGGACGTCAAGGCCCTCCCACTTCGTGTGCTTGATGACCTCGCGGATGTCGTGGCCGCGCTCGACGAGCAGGTTGTAGACGGTCACGTCGAGCTCGTTGACCGGCACCCCGAGGCCCACCGACAGGGCGCCCTGGGGGTCGAAGTCGACGAGCAGCACCCGGCGCCCGACCTCGGCCAGGGCGGCACCGAGGTTGATCGTGGTGGTCGTCTTGCCGACGCCACCCTTCTGGTTGCACATCGCGATGATGCGTGCCGGACCGTGCGAGGTCAGGGGCTGCGGCTGGGGGAAGTCCGGCAGCGGGCGACCGGTGGGGCCCACCTGTCCGGCGGTGCGGATCTGGAACGCCGCGTCGGAATCCAACTGTCTCTCCCCGGTGCCTTTCGTGCTCTGACGGTCAGCCTCGCGCTGATCGGCCCCGACCCTATCAGCGTGCACGCGGGTGGCTCTGGGCATACACCTCACGGAGGCGCTGCACCGTGACCAGCGTGTAGATCTGGGTCGTCGTGACCGAGGCGTGGCCCAGCAGCTCCTGCACGACGCGCACGTCGGCACCCCCCTCGAGCAGGTGCGTCGCGAACGAGTGGCGCAGCGTGTGGGGCGACAGGTGGCCCTCGACGTGGGCCCGCTCCGCGCAGGCCCGCAGCACCGACCAGGCGCTCTGCCGCGACAGCCGGCCGCCGCGGCTGTTGAGGAACAGCGCGGGCGTCCCGACCCCTCGCGCGGCGAACACCGGGCGCCCCCGGACCAGCCACGCCTCCAGCGCGGTCGCGGCGTACGACCCCAGCGGCACGATCCGGTCCTTGCCGCCCTTGCCGCGCAGCCGCACGACGCCGTCGTCCCCCTCGAGGTCGTCGACGTCGAGGCCGACGGCCTCCGAGATGCGCGCCCCGGTGCCGTAGAGCACCTCGAGCAGGGCACGGTCGCGCAGGGATGCCGGGGTGTCACCGACCGACGCCGCCTCCAGCAGCCGCTCGACGTCCTCGACCGGGATCGCCTTGGGGAGCCGGGAGGGCGCCTTTGGCGGGCTGACCCGACGGGCGGGGTCGGCGTCGAGGACGCCCTCGAGCGCGAGGAAGCGGTGCAGGCCGCGCACCGCGACCAGCGTGCGGGCTGCCGAGGTCGCCGCCAGCGGCGCGTGGTCGTCATCCCCCTCACGCAGCCGGGCGAGGAACTCGGCCACGTGCGACTCCCGCACGTCGTCGGGGCGCTCGACGCCCACAGAGGCGAGGTAGGCGGTCCACCGGCCCAGGTCGCGCCGGTAGGCCGACAGGGTGTTGCGGGACGCGCCGCGCTCGACGTCGAGGTGGGCCAGCCACGCGTCGACGGCCCGCCCCACGGGTGTGGGGCGGGCCGTCGGCTCGGTGGCTGCCGGGGTCAGGACAGCGCCTCGTCGAGGGTGATGCTGTCCATGCCGAAGGCCTCGGCGACCGCGCCGTAGGTGATGTGCCCGGCGTGGGTGTTCAGGCCGAGCGCGAGGGCGTGGTCGGCCCGCGAGGCGTCCTGCCAGCCCTGGTCGGCGAGCTTGATCGCGTAGGACATCGTGGCGTTGGTGAGCGCCCAGGTGGAGGTGTGCGGGCACCGCACCGGGCATGTTGGCGACGCAGTAGTAGATCGAGTCGTGCACCTCGAACGTCGGGTCGGCGTGCGTGGTGGGCCGCGAGTTCTCGAAGCAGCCGCCCTGGTCGATGGCGACGTCGACGAGCACCGAGCCCGGCTTCATCTCCGCGACCATCTCGTCGGTGACGAGCTTGGGGGCCTTGGCGCCGGGGATGAGCACGGTGCCGATGACGAGGTCGGCACCGAGCACCTGCTCCTTGATCGACATCGCCGACGACGCGATCTGGGCGACCCGGTTGTCGTAGCGCCAGAAGCTCATCCGCAGCTTGTCGAGGTCGGTGTCGAGCAGGGTGACGTCGGCGCCCATGCCGAGCGCGATGTTGGCGGCGTTCTGGCCGGCCACACCGGCGCCGATGACGACGACCTTGGAGTTGGCCACGCCGCCGATGCCGCCCATGAGCACGCCGCGCCCGCCCTGCGCCTTCATCATCGAGTGCGCGCCGACCTGCGGGGCCAGGCAGCCGGCGACCTCGGACATCGGGTAGAGCAGCGGCAGCAGGCCCGAGGGCAGCTGCACGGTCTCGTAGGCGATGGAGGTGGTCTTCGTGGCGACGAGCTCCTTGGTGAGCGGCTCGTCGGCGGCCAGGTGCAGGTACGTGAACAGGGTCAGGCCCTCGCGCAGGCGGTGGTACTCCTCGGCCACCGGCTCCTTGACCTTCATGACCATGTCGGCCTCGCCCCACACGTCGTCGGCCGCGTCGAGGATGGTGGCGCCCTGTGCGACGTACTGCTCGTCGGGGATCGACGAGCCGAGCCCGGCACCCTTCTGCACCAGCACCTCGTGCCCGCGGCGGACGAGCTCGTGGACACCCACGGGGGTGATGCCCACCCGGAACTCGTTGTTCTTGACCTCGCTGGGGATCCCGACCTTCACGGTTATCGGCCCTTGTCTGACTCGTGGGACACCGCGGCACCGTTGCCGCAGGTGGGCTGCGCCCCGATGGAGCGCGATGCGAGTCTAGACCCGGGCCGCGGTGCGGCCCGACGACCCCGAGGAGCCCCCATGAAGCTGTACAGCGACATCCCCGGCCGCCGCGCGGTGCAGGTGGCGGCCGACGTGGGCGTCGTGCTCTGGGTGGTGCTCTGGGTGCGCATCGCCCAGCGGGTGCACGACGCGACGATGGCGCTGGCCGCGCCGGGCCGCAACCTCGCCGGCGCCGGAAGCAGCTTCCGCGACACGATGTCGAGCGCCGGCGACAACGTCGACGACCTGCCCCTCCTCGACGACCGGATCGCCACGCCGTTCCGGTCCGCGGCCGGGGTGGGCACCGAGATCGAGAAGGCCGGCACCGACCTGGTCACCGCCGTCGAGCGGATGGCGCTCGTGCTGGGCCTGACCACGGCGCTCGTGCCCATCCTCATCGTCGTCGCGTTCTGGTTCGTGCTCCGGCTGCGCTTCGTGCGCCGGGCGGGCGCCGCGCAGCAGTTCATCGACGCCGCGCCGGACCTCGACCTGTTCGCGCTGCGGGCGATGGCCAACCAGCCGATGCCTCGCCTGGCGGCGATCTCCGACGACCCGGCCGGCGCGTGGCGCCGGGGCGAGCCCGACGTCATCCACGCCCTGGCCCTGCTCGAGCTCAAGGAGGTCGGGCTGCGCCCGCCGCCCCCCACCACGGCGTGACGCGGGCCAGGTGCTCCCACGGACGGACAATCGACCCACGGAGCGGGCTGCGTGAGCGTTGTCAGCCGCGTCCTGACGCCGTTTGTCCGTCCGTAGGAGTACTCACCCGTCGGCATCCCACCGCGCAGCGGTGAGGAACAGCGAGGCGGAACGCTACGGCGTGACGACGGACGGGCGGAGGTCCTCGGCGGGGCACTGCCAGGTGGTGGCATCGGCGTCGACCTGGTCGCCGGAGCGGATGTCCTTGACCTGGTCGCCGTCGTCCTCCCCCGCACCCGGGAACCAGACGTACGGGATGCCGCGCCGGTCGGCGTAGCGGATCTGCTTGCCGAACCGGGCCGCACTCGGTGCGACCTCGCACGGGATGCCGCGCGACCGCAGCGACGCGGCCACGCGACGGGAGGCCTCGCGGCTCTCCTCGTCGTTGACGGCCACGAGGACGGCGGCCGGTGTGGAGCGGCTCGCCGTGAGGCCGCGCTTGGTGACGAGCAGGTGGACCAGGCGGGTCAGGCCGATCGAGATGCCGACCCCGGGGTAGGTCGTGCGGCCGTCGGTGGCCAGCGAGTCGTAGCGACCGCCCGAGCACACCGAGCCCCACGACTCGGACCCGACGAGCTGCGTCTCGTAGACGGTGCCGGTGTAGTAGTCGAGGCCGCGGGCGATCTGCAGGTCGGCGACGAGCACACCGGGCGCCTGCTCCATGCCGACCGAGATGACCGCGGCGAGGGCGTCGAGACCCTCGTCGAGGGTGGGGTGCTGCACCCCGAGGGCGCGCACGGCATCGACGAAGGACAGGTCGGTGCTGCTGATCGAGGCCAGCTGGAGCACCTGGCGGGCCTGCTCCGGCGTGGCACCCGACTCCAGCAGCATCGTGGTGACCTTGTCGGGCCCGAACCGGGCGAGCCGGTCGACGATGCGCAGCGTGCCGACCACGTCGGTGAGGCCGATGCCCAGGAAGAACCCCTCCGGGATCTTGCGGTTGTTGACCTGGATGCGGAACTCCCCCACCGGCAGGCGGCGGAACGCCTCGGCGATGACGAGCGGCATCTCGGCCTCGAAGTGCGGGGCGAGCTCGCCGACGTCGACGACGTCGATGTCGGCCTGGGTGAACTCGCGGAAACGTCCCTCCTGGGGACGCTCACCGCGCCACACCTTCTGCACCTGGTAGCGCCGGAACGGGAAGGCGAGCTTCCCGGCGTTCTCGAGCACGTAGCGCGCGAAGGGCACGGTGAGGTCGAAGTGCAGGCCCAGCGCGGCATCCCTGCCGGTCTCGTCGCCGGCGAGGCGGCTGATGCCGTAGATCTCCTTGTCGGCGTCACCTCCCTTGCCGAGCAGCCGGTCGACCGGCTCGACGGCGCGGGTCTCGAGCGGCGCGAAGCCGTGCAGCTCGAACACCTCGCGGATGACGTCGAGGAAGTGCAGCTCGAGGAGCCGCTCGGCCGGCAGGAGCTCGGGGAACCCCGAGATCGGGGTGACCTTGGTGGCGGGCGCGTTCACGCGGTCAATCCTCGCAGGTACGGGTTGGTGGTCCGCTCGCGGCGCATCGTGGTGGCGGCACCGTGGCCGGTGAGGACGAGGGTGGAGTCGGGCAGCGGCAGCACGACGTCGCGCAGCGAGCGCTGCATGGCGTCGTGGTCGCCGCCGGGCAGGTCGGTGCGGCCGATCGAGCCGGCGAACAGCACGTCGCCGCTCACCATGGTGCGGTCCAGGCCCTCCTCGGGCGGCAGGCCGTCGGGCACGGCGTCGAGGCCGAACATCACCGAGCCCTCGGTGTGGCCCGGGGCGTGCAGCACCTCGACCTCGAGCCCGGCCAGCGAGAGCCGTTCCCGGTCGCTCACCTCGACGACGTGCTCGGGCTCGCGCCACGTGGCCTTCTGGCCGAACTGCTGCTCCAGCATCTCGAGCAGGCCCGGCATGACGTTGCCCAGCGGGTCGCGCAGCCGGTAGCGGTCGTCGGTGTGCACGTAGGCCGCGGTGTCGCCGCCGCACACCGGGGTCACCGAGTAGACGTGGTCGACGTGCCCGTGGGTGAGCAGCACGGCGGCCGGCTTGAGCCGGTGCTCGGCCAGCACGTCGCGCAGGGTCGGCTCGATGCCGATGCCCGGGTCGACGACCAGGCACTCCTCCCCCGGGCCGGGAGCCAGGACGTAGCAGTTGGTGCCGAAGGCGGCAGCGGGGAAGGCGACGGCGAGCACGGGTGGAGCGTAGCCTCCGGCCGCCTGCCTAGACTGGGCCGCCGTTGCCGCGATGACACGAGGAGCCAGCAGTGACCAGGGAGCAGGAGCGCGCACGGGCGCGCCGCCGCTACGAGCGTCGTCAGGCGACCCTCGTGCAGCGCGAGTCCGACCACGACCGTCGGATGCGGCTGATCGCGATCGTCACCACCGTGGTCCTCGTGCTCGGCATCGCCGGCGTGCTCGGCGCCATCTTCGTCAATGACCCGGACGAGGCCGCTCCCACGACCACTGCGGCGGGGTGCGACCTGCCACCGGCCGCTCTGGGCACCGCCGCCCAGCTGTCGCTGCCCGACGCGGACACCGCCAAGGGCAAGACCTACGTCGCGACGGTGACCACCAACTGCGGGGACATCGAGCTGACCCTCGACGGCACCAAGGCCCCGCAGGCCGTGGCCTCGTTCGTCGAGCTGGCCAAGCAGAACTACTGGCTCAACGCCCCGTGCCACCGGCTCACCACGGCCGAGACGCTCAAGGTGCTCCAGTGCGGCGACCCCACGGGCACCGGCCAGGGCACCCCCGGCTACGGGTTCGCCGTCGAGAACGCGCCCAAGGACGGCAGCTACCCCCGCGGCACGCTCGCGATGGCGCGCACCAACGACCCGAAGAAGGGCAACGGCGGCCAGTTCTTCCTCGTCTACGGCGACTCGAGCCTGCCGGACCCGGATGGGTACACCGTGTTCGGCACGGTCACCTCCGGGTTGGATATTGTCGACAAGATCGCTGCCGCCGGGGTCGCCCCCGGCGGGTCCAGCCCCGACGACGGGTTCCCCGCCGCACCGATCAGCATCCTGCGGGTTGCTGTCACCGAGAAGAAGGCCTGACCGTGTCAGACGACAAGCCCACGCCCCGCCCGACGATCCCCTCGCCGGCAGCCCTCGCCTCCCGGATGCAGCAGCGTCCGGTGGCAGCGCCGGCGCCGGTGACCCACTCGGAGTCGGCACGGTTCGGCCGGGTCGACGACGAGGGCCACGTCTTCGTGACCGTCGGTGACGAGGAGCGCGAGGTCGGCTCCTACCCCGGCGCCACCGCCGAGGAGGCCCTGCAGTACTTCGCCCGCAAGTACGACGAGCTCGCGGCGTCGGCCGACCTGCTCGAGGCCCGGCTGGCCAACCCCGACGTCTCCGCCAAGGAGGTCGCCGACGGCCTGAGCACCCTCAAGGAGCACGTCGAGACCACCGGCGTCGTCGGCGACCTGCCGGCCCTGCACGCCACGGTCGAGCGGGTCGAGGCCGGCCTGGAGGCCAAGCGAGCCCACGAGGCCGAGCACCGCGCCGAGGCCCGCGCCGAGGCCACCGCGCAGCGCGAGGCGATCGTCGCCGAGGCCGAGCAGATCGCCGGCCAGCCGGCCGAGTCCACGCAGTGGAAGACCAGCGGCGAGCGGATGCGCGCGCTGCTCGACCTGTGGAAGCAGCACCAGCGCTCCGGGGCCAAGCTCGACAAGGCCACCGAGTCGGCGCTGTGGCAGCGCTTCAGCCACGCCCGCAACTCCTTCGACAAGGCCCGCCGGGCCTGGTTCGCCGACCTCGAGACCAGCCGCGCCGAGGCCCGAGCCACCAAGGAGGAGCTCGTCGCCGAGGCCGAGGAGCTCTCGACGAGCACCGACTGGACCCCGACGGCCCGCGCGTTCAAGCAGCTCATGGACCGCTGGCGCACCGCAGGGCGGGCCTCGCGGGTCGAGGACGACGCCCTCTGGGAGCGCTTCCGCACCGCCCAGGACGCCTTCTTCTCGGCCAAGGACCAGGTCGCGGCCGCCGAGGACGAGGAGTTCCGCGGCAACCTCGTCGTCAAGGAGGAGCTGCTCACCGAGGCCGAGGCCCTCCTGCCCGTCACCGACGTCGAGACCGCCAAGGCGACCCTGCGCGGCATCCAGGACCGCTGGGAGCGCGCCGGCAAGGTGCCGCGCGCCGAGCTCGAGCGGGTCGAGAAGCGGATGCGGCGCGTCGAGACCGCGGTTCGCGAGGCCGACGAGCAGCGCTGGAAGCGCACCAACCCCGAGGTGGCCGCCCGCGCCCGTTCGCTGGTCGACCAGCTCGAGGCGTCGGTCGCGTCGATCGAGGCCGACCTCGCCAAGGCCGAGGCCGCCGGCGACACGAAGGCCGTCGAGGCGGCCCGTGGCCGGCTGACCGCCCAGCAGGAGTGGCTGGAGCAGGCCCGCGCCGGGCTCGACGAGTTCGGCGGCTGAGCGGCTCAGGCGTCGAGGCGACGGCCGCCGGTGACCCGGTGCGCGTCGAAGACGCCGTCGACCTTCTGCACGGCGCGCACGACGTGCCCGAGGTGGGCCGGGTCGCCCATCTCGAAGGTGAAGTGCAGCTTGGCGACCCGGTCGCGCGAGGTGGTGACCGCCGCCGAGAGGATGTTGACCCCGTTGTCCGAGATCACCCGGGTGACGTCGGAGAGCAGCCGCGAGCGGTCGAGCGCCTCGACCTGCAGCTGCACCAGGAACACGCTCGCCGGAGGTGGGGGCCCACTCGACCTCGATGATCTTCTCCGGTTGCGAGAGAAGGGAGTCGGCGTTGGTGCAGTCACGACGGTGCACCGAGACGCCGTTGCCGCGGGTGACGAAGCCGAGGATGTCGTCGCCGGGCACCGGGGTGCAGCAGCGGGCCAGCTTGACCCAGACGTCGGACATGTCCTTGACGACCACACCGGGGTCGCCGTGGCGGCGGTGGTTGGGCTGGCGCACGGTGACCGGGGTGGCGGCCTCGGCGATGTCCTCGCTGGCGCCGTCCTCGCCCCCGACCGACGCCACCAGGCGCGAGACGACGTGCTGGGCCGAGACGTTGCCCTCGCCGATGGCGGCGTAGAGCCCGTCGATGCCGGCGAGCCGCAGCTCCTCGGCGACGCCGGTGAGCGACTCGACCGAGGTGAGCCGCTGCAGCGGCAGGCCCTGCTTGCGCATGGCCTTCGCGAGGGAGTCCTTGCCCTCGTCGATCATCTCCTCGCGGCGTTCCTTGGTGAACCAGTGCTTGATCTTGTTGCGGGCGCGCGCCGAGCGCACGAAGGTCAGCCAGTCGCGCGAGGGGCCGGCCGAGTCGGCCTTGGAGGTGAGCACCTCGACGACGTCGCCGTTGTCGAGCCGGCTCTCGAGCGGCACGAGGCGGCCGTTGACCCGGGCGCCGATGCAGTGGTGGCCGACCTCGGTGTGCACGGCGTAGGCGAAGTCGACCGGGGTGGAGCCGGCCGGGAGCCCGACGAGCTGGCCCTTGGGCGTGAAGACGTAGACCTCGCTGGCGTTGATCTCGAAGCGCAGCGACTCGAGGAACTCACCCGGGTCGGACGTCTCCTTCTGCCAGTCGAGGAGCTGGCGCAGCCACGCCATGTCGTTGACGGCGTCGGTCTGCCCGTCGCGCACCTGCACGCCACCCTGGTTGCCGGTGCCCTTGGCGCCGGGGTCCTCCTTGTACTTCCAGTGCGCGGCGACGCCGTACTCGGCCCGGCGGTGCATCGTGTGGGTGCGGATCTGGATCTCGACCGGCTTGCCACCGGGGCCGATGACCGTCGTGTGCAGCGACTGGTACATGTTGAACTTCGGCATCGCGATGTAGTCCTTGAACCGCCCCGGCACCGGGTTCCACCGCGCGTGCAGCGCCCCCAGTGCCGCGTAGCAGTCGCGCACCGTCTCGACGAGCACCCGCACCGCGACGAGGTCGTAGATCTGCTCGAAGTCGCGGCCCCCCACGATCATCTTCTGGTAGACGGAGTAGTAGTGCTTGGGACGACCCGTGACGGTGGCCTTGATCTTGGCCGAGCGCAGGTCGCCGCTGACCTCCTCACGCACCCCGGCGAGGTACTCCTCGCGGGCCGGGGCGCGCTCGGCCACCAGGCGCACGATCTCGTCGTAGACCTTGGGGTACAGGGCCTGGAAGGACAGGTCCTCGAGCTCCCACTTGATGGTGTTCATGCCGAGCCGGTGGGCCAGCGGCGCGTAGATCTCGAGGGTCTCCTTGGCCTTGCGCTGGGCGCTCTCCTGCGAGACGTAGCGCCAGGTGCGGGCGTTGTGCAGCCGGTCGGCCAGCTTGATGACGAGGACCCGGATGTCGCGCGCCATCGCGACGACCATCTTGCGCACCGTCTCGGCCTGCGCGGCCTGGCCGTAGGTGACCTTGTCGAGCTTGGTCACGCCGTCGACGAGCATGGCGATCTCGTCACCGAAGTCGCGGCGCAGCGCCTCGAGGCTGTAGGAGGTGTCCTCGACGGTGTCGTGCAGCAGTGCCGCGGCCAGCGTGACCGGCGTCATGCCGAGCTCGGCGAGGATCGTGGTCACCGCGAGCGGGTGGGTGATGTAGTCGTCGCCGGACCGGCGCTTCTGGCCGTCGTGGGCCCGCTCCGCGACGGCGTAGGCGCGCTCGACCAGGGACAGGTCGGCCTTGGGGTGGGTGCTGCGCACCACCTGCAGCAGCGGCTCGAGGACGGGGTTCTCGGGGACCTTGTTGCGCCCGACGAGGGCGAGGGCGGCGCGAGCCCTGGCCCGAGAGGACGGCACTTGTGGCGGGGTGGTCCCCGTCGCAGTCGTGGTGTCCTCCGCCATGCCCGGAGTGTAGTCGCCGGTCATGGGACGACGAGGAGCGCTCCCACCGGGCGGGACCCCATCCGGGCCCGCCCACCGAGGAAGGCCAGCTCGACGACGCACTCGAACCCGACGACGTCGGCGCCGACCTGCTCGAGCAGGTCCCACGCCGCGGCTGCCGTGCCACCGGTGGCCAGCACGTCGTCGACGAGCAGCACCCGCTCGCCCCCGACGAACGCGTCGGCGTGCACCTCGATCTCGGCCGAGCCGTACTCGAGGTCGTAGGAGATCGACACGGTCTCACCCGGCAGCTTGCCGGCCTTGCGCACCGGCACGAACCCGACACCGAGCGCGTGCGCCAGGGCCGCCCCGACGACGAAGCCACGTGCCTCGACGCCGGCCACGAGGTCGACCGAGCCCGCGTGCCGCCGACGGAGGGCCTCGATCACCGTGGCGAAGGCCCTCGGGTCCGCGAGCAGCGGGGTGATGTCCTTGAAGACCACCCCGGGCCGCGGGAAGTCGGGCACGTCACGCAGGCTCGCCGCGACGATCGCCGCGACATCGGTGCCGTCGAGAGCGTCGGGGCCGGTCGGCATCCGGCTCAGCGCTTGGACTTGGGCGTGCGGCGCGGCTGGTTGCGGGGGCCGCTGTGCGTCGGCTGCGCGTACTTGTGCACCGCGCGACCGGTGAGCGTCGCGGCCTCGTCGTCGGCGGCGACGGGGGCGCCACTGCCGACCGGGACCGGCTGGCCGGCCCCGTCGAGAGCGGCCTCGGCGGCCTCGGCGGTTGCGACGTCCTTGGCCTTGCGAGCCTGGAAGCGGGCGGCCTTCTTCTCGAGCTCGACGACCGCGGGGTCGCGCCGGCGCAGCGAGACGAGCAGCGGCGTGGCGATGAAGATCGAGGAGTAGGCACCGATGAGGATGCCGACGAAGAGCACGAGCGAGAGGTCGAGGAGCACGCCGGGGCCGAGGAAGACCGCGCCGACCGCGAGCACCGCGGTGATCGGCAGCAGGCCGATGACCGTGGTGTTGATCGAGCGCACCATGGTCTGGTTGACAGCCAGGTTGGCGGCCTGCGCGAAGCTCATGCGGCCGTTGGCGAACGCCTCGGTGGTGTTCTCGCGCACCTTGTCGAAGACGACCACGGTGTCGTAGAGGCTGTAGCCGAGCACGGTGAGGAAGCCGATCATCGTGGCCGGGGACACCTCGAAGCCGGTCCAGGCGTAGATGCCGACGGTGATGACGAGGTCGTGGGCCAGCGCGATGAGCGCGGCCGCGGCCATCTTCCAGTTGCGGAAGTAGACCGTCATCAGCAGCGCGACCGCGAGCAGGAAGATGACCAGGGCACGCAGCGCCTGCTTGCTCACCGACTCACCCCACGAGGGGCCGATGAAGGTGCCGCTGACCTCGGACTCGGCCACGCCGAAGGCGGTGGCGAGGTCACCTCGGACCTTCTGGCTGTCGGTGTCGGAGAGCCGCTCGGTCTGCACGCGCACGGTGTCGTTGCCGACCAGGGTGACGCCGACGCCGCGCTCGTCCTCGTTGGCGCCCACGGCGTCGCGGGCGACCTGCTCGTAGTCGGCGGGGAGGGACGTCGTCGCGACGCGGAACTCGGAGCCGCCGCGGAACTCCAGGCCCAGGTTGAGGCCCTGGGTCACGAGGCCGAGCACGGCGACGACGATCATGACCAGCGAGACCAGGTAGAAGCGGCGGCGGTGCGGGACGACGGGGACCGACCGCTTGCCGGTGTAGAGGTCGTTGCCCAGGTTGGCGAAGCTGAAGCTCATGCCACACCTCCTTCGGTGCCGGCGGAGGCAGGTGCCGGGCTGGTGAAACGCCCGCGCCCGGCATACCGGACCGAGGTCGGGACCCCGAGGCGACGCGGGTCGAGACCGGACCAGGCGTGGCCGTCACGGAAGAACGGACGGCGCGCGAGGAGCGTGAGGACGGGGTGGGTGAACAGGAAGACGACGAGCAGGTCGATCAGCGTCGTCAGGCCCAGGGTGAACGCGAAGCCACGGACGCTGGAGCTGGCCAGCGCGTAGAGCGTCAGGGCGGCGAGGAAGTTGACACCGTCGGCGACCAGGATGGTGCGCTTGGCGCGGTTCCAACCGGTCTCGACGGCCGCGGCCAGCGACCGGCCGTCGCGCAGCTCGTCGCGCACCCGCTCGAAGTAGACGATGAACGAGTCGGCGGTGAAGCCGATGGCGACGATCAGGCCGGTGACGCCGGCCATGTCGAGGCGGTAGTTGTGCGACCAGCCCAGGACCGTGATCGTCAGGTAGGTGATCAGACCCGCCACCAGGATGGACGCCACGGTGACGAAGCCGAGGGCGCGGTACTGGAGCAGGGAGTAGCCGACCACGAGGAGCAGGCCGATCAGGCCGGCGATCAGGCCGTAGCGCAGCTGCTCGCTGCCCAGCGTCGGGCTGATGTCGATGCTGGTCTGCTCGACGAACGACAGCGGCAGCGCACCGAACTTCAGCTGGTCGGACAGGGCGCGGGCCGAGTCGAGGGTGAAGCCACCGGTGATGCTGGCGCGCCCGTCGAGGATCGCCTCGTTGAAGCGGGGGGCGACGATGACGCGCGAGTCGAGCGTGGCGGCCAGCTGGTTCTGCGGCTCGGGCAGCGCGACCATCTTGCGGCTGATGTCGGCGTACTGCTTCGCGCCGTCACCGTTGAGGGTCAGCGCGATCTCGACCTCGCTGGTGACGTTGCCCTGCTGGTTGCTCTGGTAGCCGGAGGTGGCGTCGCTGATCTTGTCGCCGGAGACGGCCACCGGGCCCAGGATGTACTTGGCACCGTCGTCGTCGCCGCAGGTGACGAGCGGCTTGGTGGGGTCGTCGACGATCTCGTCGAGGGCCTTGGGGTCGCTGCAGTCGAGTTTGTCGAACGCCTGCTGGATCTCGGGGGTGACCCACGCCAGGTCGGTCGGGTCGCTGGGGGTGGCGCCGGTCGTCGCCGCGCTCGGCGAGGCGGACGCGGAGGGCGACGGGGTGGGCGCCATCAGGGCGTCGGGCACCGCGCTGTTGTTCGTCGGCGAGGCGCTGCTCGCCGTGGTGGGCGTCGCGGACGCCGACGGGCTGGGTGAGCCGGTGGCCGTGCCGCCGGGCGAGGGGGTCACGACGGGCTGCGGGGCGCCGGCCGCCACCGCGAGAACCGGGCGGAACTGCAGCTGCGAGGACTTGCTGATCGCGTCGCGGACCTCCTGGGTGGGGATCTCCGGGATGCTGACGACGATGTTGCGATCGCCCTGGGTGGTGACCTCGGCGCCGGACACACCGCCGGCGTCGACGCGCTGCACGATGATGTCGCGGGCCTGGTTGAGCTGCTCGGTGGAGACGCTCTGCCCCGCGGTGGTCTTGGGCTCCAGGATGATCTGGGTGCCGCCCTCGAGGTCGAGGCCCAGCTTGGGCTGGGTCTTGGCGTCGGAGAGGTAGACCGCGCCGGCGAGCAGGCCCCCGAGCACCAGGACGATGGCGAGCAGGAAGAGGAGGGACCGGCGGGCGGCCGAGGTCGGGTTCGCGGCGGCCATGATCAGGCGACCTCGGTGGCGCGCATGCCGATGGCGCGCCGGTCGTAGCGCAGCGTGCTGCCGGCGCCGGTGTCGAGGGTGACCACGGCGTCGTCGATCGACACGATCGTGCCGTAGAGGCCCGACGTGGTGACGACCTCGTCCCCCACGGCGAGGGAGGCCTGGAGTGCCTGGACCTGCTGGGTGCGTCGCCGCTGGGTCACCATGATGAAGATGAGGAGCGCGAACGGGAGGAGCAGGACGAGCAGATAGCCGAGGCCGGAGCCGTTGAACATGAGTGAGGTCGGTCCTTCGTGTCAGGTCGCCCGCTCGTGGCAGGCAGTGGTTCGGCCCGGACGCGCCGGGCCGAGGAGCAAGTCTAGGCGACGCATTCCTCACCCACCAACGGGGCTGGCCCGGGCATCGTGCCCGTTGTCAGCCGGAGAACCGCCCGGGACCCGCGCCACCCTCGGGATCGGTGTCGATCGGGAGGGCGTCCTGCTGGGTGAAACCCTGAGGTGGCTCGAGCCCGAGGTGCCGCCAGGCGCGCGCGGCGGCGGACCGGCCACGCGGGGTGCGCACGATGTAGCCCTCGCGCACGAGGTAGGGCTCGGCGACGGTCTCGACCGTGTCGGACTCCTCCCCGACGGCCACCGCGAGGGTCGACAGGCCCACCGGCCCGCCACCGAACCGGCGGCACAGGGCCTCGAGCACGGCGCGGTCGAGGCGGTCGAGGCCTGCGTCGTCGACGTCGAACAGGGCCAGGGCCGCGTGCGCGGCCTCGTGGTCGACGTGGCCCTGCCCGTGCACCTGCGCCCAGTCGCGCACGCGGCGCAGCAGCCGGTTGGCGATGCGCGGTGTGCCCCGGGAGCGGCTGGCGATCTCGGCGATGCCGGCCTCGTCGGCCTCGACGCCGAGCAACCGGGCCGAGCGGTGCAGGATCGTGACCAGGTCGGCGGTGTCGTAGTAGTCGAGGTGCGCCGTGAAGCCGAACCGGTCGCGCAGCGGCGCCGGCAGCAGGCCGGCGCGGGTCGTGGCACCCACCACCGTGAAGGGGGGCAGCGCGAGCGGGATGGCGGTGGCGCCGGGACCCTTGCCGACGATGACGTCGACCCGGAAGTCCTCCATGGCCAGGTAGAGCATCTCCTCGGCCGAGCGGCTCATCCGGTGGATCTCGTCGAGGAAGAGCACCTCACCCTCGTCGAGCGAGGACAGCACGGCCGCGAGGTCGCCGGCGTGCTGGATGGCGGGCCCGCTGGTCACCCGGATCGGCTTCTCGATCTCGGCGGCGACGATCATGGCCAGGGTGGTCTTGCCGAGCCCGGGCGGGCCGGAGAGCAGCACGTGGTCGGGGGCGCTCCCACGCCGCTTGGCCGCCTCGAGCACCAGGCCGAGCTGGTCGCGCACACGGGTCTGACCGGGGAACTCGCTGAGCCGCCGCGGGCGCAGCGCCGCCTCGACGAGCCGCTCGTCGTCGGACCCGCCGGCGTCGACGACCCGCGCGGTGGCCTCGTAGGAGCCGTCGGCGACCTCGGCCTCGAGCATCTCGCTGGCGAACCCGCGCGGCTGTGGGTCGGGCTGCCCCTCGGGCTGCGGCTGGCCGGTGCTCACGGGCGCAGCTCACGCAGGGCCAGGCGCAGGTAGGCCGCGATGTCGGCGTCGGCGGGCGCTGTCGCGGCCACGCGCTCCACGGCATCCCCGGCCTGCCTGGCCGACCAGCCCAGGCCGACGAGGGCCTCGGTGACCTGGGTCCGCCAGGGCTCGCGCGCCCCGGGCCGGTGGTCTGGGCCCCGGACGCCGCGCCGGTGCCCGAGCCGCGCACCGCACCGACCTTGTCGCGCAGCTCGAGCACGAGGCGCTCGGCGGACTTGGCGCCGATGCCGGGGATGGTCGTGAGCGCCTTGCTGTCTCCCGTGGACAGGGCGGCGGCGAGCTGGTCGGGGCCCATCACCGACAGCATCGCCAGGGCCAGCCGTGGGCCGACGCCGGAGACGGTCTGCACGGTCTCGAACATGTCGCGCTCGGCGGGCGTGGAGAAGCCGTAGAGGGTGAGCGAGTCCTCGCGCACGACGAGCGTGGTGGCCAGCGCCGCCTCGCTCCCCCGACGACAGGCCGAGGCCGTGGCCGGAGTCGCGTGCACGAGCATGCCGATGCCGCCCACCTCCACGACCACGTGGTCGAGGCCGACGTGGGTCACCGGGCCACGCACCGAGGCGATCACCGGCGGGCCTGCTCGGCGAGGGCGTCGAGCCGGGAGGTCGCCGCACCCCGCCAGGTGTGGCAGATGGCCAGGGCGAGCGCGTCGGCGGCGTCGGCCGGCCGGGGGGCCACTTCGAGGCCGAGGATGCGGGTCACCATCGCGGTGACCTGCGCCTTGTCGGCGCGCCCCGAGCCGGTGACGGCGGCCTTGACCTCGGTCGGGGTGTGGAAGACGACGGGGATGCCGCGCTTGGTGGCCGTGAGCAGCGCGACCGCGGTGGCGTGGGCGGTGGTCATGACCGAGGCGACGTTGACGTCGGCGAACACCCGCTCGACCGCCACGACGTCGGGCGCGAACCGGTCGAGCCAGCCGTCGAGCTCGCGCTCGAGGAAGACCAGCCGCTCCCCCGGATGGGCGTCGCTGGGGGTGCGCACCACGCCGACGGCCACCATGGTGGCCCGCCCCGGCCGGCCGTCGACGACGCCGAGGCCGCACCGGGTCAGGCCGGGGTCGACGCCGAGCACGCGCACTGGGACCTCTTCCGTGGTTAGAACACCTGTTCGGGATGCCACGCTACACAGCGGTGAGCAGTGGTACGCGGAGCAACACGCCCCGATCGACGGGCGCGGGCTCGGGACCCCACCACGCCGTTCGCCGCGGTGGGGTGAGTTTCCGCGACATCACAGTGAGGACCCGGTTGCTCCGTCACGTCGCGGAAGTTTCCCGGCCATCCCGGAAGTTCCGCGCCGTCACTGTGACGGCGCGGAAAGTCAGCGGGCTCGGAGCGTTCCGCTCAGACGTGCGCCACCACCAGGTAGCGCTCGTCGGTGATCTCGCGACCCCACAGCCGCGGGTCGGGCAGGTGGCGCACCTCGACCGACGCGCACGACTCCCCCACGATCTCGGCGCAGCGCTCGCGCGGTCAGCCCGGCACCGGTCGACCAGTCGCCCTCGACCAGCACCAGCCGCCCGCCGGGGCGGAGCGCACCCACCCAGCGGCGTACCGCCAGTGCCGGGTCGGGCAGGGCCCACAGCACGTGGCGGCAGAGCACGACGTCGACGGATGCCGGTGCCAGGCCGGGGTCGGCGGCATCACCGGTGCGCACGGTCACCAGCCGGCGCACAGGGGCCGACGCCGCCGCGACCTTGGCCGACGCGAGGCGGACCATCGCGGGCGAGAAGTCGACCGCGTCGACGGCGAACCCGTGCTCGGCGAGCAGCACGGCGAGGGTGCCCGTGCCACAGCCGAGGTCGACGACATCGGCCGGCGAGGAGGGCAGCACCCCGAGCAGCAGGTCACGCCAGGCGGCGCGCACCTCGGGGTCGAGCAGCCCGTGGTCGGGCGCCGAGTCGAACCCGGGCGCCTCGGCATCCCAGAGCGCCGGGTCGCTCGCCCCGCTCACTCCTCGTCGAGCTGCGCGAGGACGTCGTCGGAGATGTCGCCGTTGGCGTAGACGTCCTGCACGTCGTCGGAGTCCTCGAGGGCCTCGATGACCCGGATCATCTTCTTGGCGCCGTCGAGGTCGAGGGGGATCTGGAGGTTGGGCACCCACGAGGCCTCGGCGGAGTCGTAGTCGACCCCGGCCTCCTGCAGCGCGGTGCGCACGGCGACGAAGTCGGTGGCCTCGGACACGATCTCCCAGGTCTCGCCGTTGTCGTTGACCTCCTCGGCGCCGGCCTCGAGCACGACCTCGAGCAGCTCGTCCTCGGACTTCTCGGACTTGGGCACGATGACGACGCCCTTGCGGTCGAAGACGTACGACACCGAGCCGGGGTCGGCCAGCTGGCCCCCGTTGCGGGTCAGGGCGGTGCGCACCTCGGCGGCCGCACGGTTGCGGTTGTCGGTGAGGCACTCGATGAGCACCGCCACCCCGCCGGGCGCGTAGCCCTCGTAGGTGATGGTCTCCCAGTCGGACCCCCCGGCCGTGGCGCCGGAGCCGCGCTTGACCGCGTTGTCGATGTTGTTGTTGGGGACCGAGGACTTCTTGGCCTTCTGGATGGCGTCGTAGAGGGTCGGGTTGCCCGTCGGGTCCCCGCCGCCGGAGCGGGCCGCGACCTCGATGTTCTTGATGAGCTTGGCGAAGAGCTTGCCGCGCTTGGCGTCGATCGCCGCCTTCTTGTGCTTGGTGGTCGCCCACTTGGAGTGGCCGCTCATGAACGCTCCCTCGAGTTGTGCCTCTGGTCCTGCGTGGCGACGTGCTGCCGCACGATGTCGACGAACAGCTGGTGCACCCGGTGGTCACCGGTCACCTCCGGGTGGAACGAGGTGACGAGCAGGTCACCCTGTCGCGCGGCGACGATCCTACCTGCGGCGGGACCGTGCTCGACCCGCGCCAGCACCTGCACCGACGGGCCCGCGTCCTCGACCCACGGGGCCCGGATGAACACCGCGCGCACCGGCTCCCCGCCCAGCTCGCGGATGTGCAGGTCCTCCTCGAAGGAGTCCACCTGCCGGCCGAAGGCGTTGCGCCGCACGGTGATGTCCAGGCCCCCCAGCGTCTGCTGGTCGGGGCGGGCGTCGGCGATCCGGTCGGCGAGCATGATCATCCCCGCGCACGAGCCGTACACCGGCATGCCTCCGGCGATCCGCTCGCGGAGCACCTGCTGCAACCCGAAGGCGCGCACCAGCTTGTCCATCGTCGTCGACTCCCCGCCGGGGATGACCAGCCCGTCGACGGAGGCGACCTCCTCGGGTCTGCGCACGGTGGTGGTGCGCGCCCCGCTGGCGGCCAGGGCCGCGAGGTGCTCACGCACGTCGCCCTGGACCGCGAGGACGCCGATGAGGGGGATGCCGGTCACGGGCGACGATGCTACGGCCCGGCTGCCTACACTTCCCGCGTGCCCCCAGCCCCACGACACCGTGCGCCCTCGTGTCGATGCCGACCTGCCGGTGCTGGTCGGCATCCTCGCGGCGCAGCAGGCCGGCAGCGGCTACCCGGTGCGGTGGCCGCTGCCCTTCCCCGTCGAGGAGTTCGTGGCCCGTCCGACCGAGCTGGGTGCCTGGGTCGCGGTGGAGGGTGGCGCCGTCGTCGGGCACGTCGCCCTGCTCGACGTCGGACCCGGCTGGGAGGCCGACGGGTGGTGCGCAGGAACCGGGCTCCCGGCATCCGAGCTGGCGGCGGTCGGCGTGCTGTTCGTCGACCCCGACGCCGCCGGCCGTGGCGTCGGCAGCACTCTTCTCACCGCGGCCGTCGAGCACGCCCGGGGGCTCGGCCGGACACCGGTGCTCGACGTCGTCAGCGAGAGCACCCGGGCGGTGCGGCTCTACGAGCGGCACGGCTGGCAGGTGGTGGGTGCGGCACGACCCCCGTGGCTGCCGGACGACCGCGACCCGCTGCTCCTCATGGCGCTGCCGCACCTGAAGGGCCACGAGTGAGGGCGGTAGCGTCGGCCCCATGTCGTCAGCGCTGACCGAGCGGGCCCGCGAGCTCGACGCCGCCCATGCCGCCACCGACCTGCGTGGTCGGTTCCGCCTCCCGGCGGGGGTCGTCTACCTCGACGGCAACTCGCTGGGCGCGCTCCCGGCCGGCGTGGCCGAGGCCGTCGCCGACGTCGTGCACCGCCAGTGGGGCAACGACCTCATCGCGAGCTGGAACGACGCCGGCTGGTGGGACGCCCCCACGCGGGTCGGTGACCGGATCGGCGCCCTCGTCGGGGCCGCCCCGGGGCAGGTCGTGTGCACCGACTCGACCTCGGTCAACCTCTACAAGGCGGTCGTCGCGGCATCCCGGATGCGGCCCGGCCGCGGGGTCGTGCTCACCGACCCGGACTCCTTCCCCACCGACCTCTACGTCACCGACGCCGCCGCCCGGGATGCCGGGGTCCGCGTCGAGCGGGTCTCCCCCGCCGACGCCGTGGCCCGGATCGCACAGCTCGGCGACGACCTCGTGCTCGCCTCGTACAGCTCGGTCGACTACCGCACCGGCGAGCTGTGGGACCTGGCCGCCATCACCCGGGCGGCCCACGACGTCGGGGCCCTCGCGTGCTGGGACCTGTGCCACTCCGCCGGTGTCCTC
Organism: uncultured Actinomycetota bacterium; assembly: GCA_963707895.1. GTDB lineage: Bacteria > Actinomycetota > Actinomycetes > Actinomycetales > Dermatophilaceae > Fodinibacter. The sequence goes on from CAVPRS010000010.1 coordinate 344,467, forward strand.
GACGTGGGCCTCGACGAGCACGGCGCGGACCTCGCCGTCGGCTGCGGCTACAAGTACCTCAACGGCGGACCGGGCGCCCCGGCGTTCCTCTACGTCGCCGAGCGCCACCAGGACGACTTCGACCAGCCGCTGGCCGGGTGGAACGGGCACGCCGAGCCCTTCGCGATGGCCCCTGACTTCGTGGCCGCGCGGGGCATCACCCGAGGGCGGGTCGGCACTCCCGCGCTGCTCGGGATGCTCGCCCTGGAGGCCGCGCTCGGGGCCTACGACGGCGTCGACGTGACGGCGGCTCGCGAGCGCTCGCTCTCGCTGACCGGCTTCTTCCTCGAGTGCCTCGACGCACTGCTGCCCGACCTCGAGGTCGCGACGCCCCGCGAGCCGGGGCGCCGGGGCTCACAGGTGAGCGTGCGGCACCCGGAGGCGTACGCCGTGGTGCAGGCGCTCATCGCCCGCGACGTCGTCGGCGACTTCCGCGAGGCCGACATCGTGCGGCTGGGCTTCGCGCCGCTCTACCTGACCCACGCCGACGTGCTGCGGGCCACGCAGCACCTGAAGGCGGTGCTCGACGGTCGCGAGTTCGAGCGGCCCGAGTTCCGCGAGCGCGCGACCGTCACCTGAGCCACAACTTTCCCGCCCGATCCCGGAACCTTCACCTTCGCGGGGGTTCCATTCCCCTGCGAACCTGAAGGTTCCGGTGTGGAGCAGCCTCGCGGAGCGTGCGAGCCGAGCCCGCCGCAAGGGCCTCAGGTCACCAGCCGCGCTCGGCCAGGCGGTGCGGCTGCGGGATCTCGTCGACGTTGATGCCGACCATGGCCTCGCCCAGGCCACGCGAGACCTTGGCGATGACGTCGGGGTCGTCGTAGAACGTGGTCGCCTTGACGATCGCCTCGGCGCGCTCGGCGGGGTTGCCCGACTTGAAGATGCCGGACCCGACGAAGACGCCCTCGGCGCCGAGCTGCATCATCATCGCGGCGTCGGCAGGGGTGGCGATGCCACCGGCGGTGAAGAGCACGACGGGAAGCTTCCCGGCGGCGGCGACCTCGGCCACGAGGTCGTAGGGCGCCTGGAGCTCCTTGGCCGCGACGTAGAGCTCGTCCTCGGGGAGGTTCTGCAGGTGGCGGATCTGCTGGCGGATCTGGCGCATGTGCGTGGTGGCGTTGGACACGTCACCCGTACCCGCCTCGCCCTTGGAGCGGATCATCGCCGCACCCTCGGTGATGCGGCGCAGCGCCTCGCCGAGGTTGGTGGCGCCACAGACGAAGGGCACCGTGAAGGCCCACTTGTCGATGTGGTTGGCGTAGTCGGCCGGGGTGAGCACCTCGGACTCGTCGATGTAGTCGACCCCGAGGCTCTGCAGCACCTGGGCCTCCACGAAGTGGCCGATGCGGGCCTTGGCCATCACCGGGATCGAGACGGCCTCGATGATGCCGTCGATCATGTCGGGGTCGCTCATCCGCGACACGCCACCCTGGGCCCGGATGTCGGCGGGCACCCGCTCGAGCGCCATGACGGCGACGGCGCCGGCATCCTCGGCGATCTTGGCCTGCTCGACGTTGACGACGTCCATGATGACCCCGCCCTTGAGCATCTCGGCCATGCCGCGCTTGACGCGCGTGGTGCCGGTGCCCTGGGCGTTCTGCTGCTCACTCATGCCGCACAGTGTAGGTCGACCGGACGCCCGGCCGAACCACGGTCCCGTCCCTCGCAGCGACGCTCAGCGGGCGAGGGTCGGGGGCAGCTCGTCGTCGAAGCTGACCGGCTCCGGGAGGATGGCGTAGCCCGCCAGCCGGAAGAACCTCACCGAGCGCTTGGCCCGCACCCGGCGCACCTCGCGGGTCGCGTCGTTCTGGAAGCGCCGGGCGAGCTGCACCCGCAGCCCGCTCGACGCGACCCGCTCGAGCGACTCGGACACGAGCTCCTCGTCGCGCTCGCGCAGCGCGGGCACGACCTCGGCGGTCAGGGCCGCCCGCAGGGCCTCGCTGAGGTCGGTCTCGACCTGCTCGCGGCCCCCGAAGTGCTGGCCGTCGAGGAGGTCATCGGTCACCGGCTGCTCGGTGGTGCGCTCGATCGACTCGGTCGCGGCGTCGGCGATGAGCAGGGCACTGGCGGGGTCCAGGGCCCCGTTGTTCGCGAGCTCGAGGGCGGCCTCGGCCCGGCGGACGAGGGCGGCGTCGAGGGCCGACATGGCTCCCTCCGCCTTCGCGTGCAGCCGGTCGAGGCGTGCGGCCGAGTAGGACAGGTACCACGCGATGCCGATGACGAGGATGACGAGGAAGGTCGCCAGCTGGAGGACGTCGACCATCAGCTGCCCCCACCCGGCACGCCTCGGACGAGTCGACCCCACAGGCCCTGCGGTGCCGGCTCACCGGGCTCGGCGTCGGCACCCGCGATGACCGTCTCGTAGACGGCCATGACCCGGTCGGCCACGACGTCCCAGTCGAACACCCGGGCCCGAGCCAGGCCGACGGCGCGCAGGCCGTCCTGCCGGTCGCGGTCGGAGACGAGGTCGAGAAGGGCCCGGGACAGTGCCTCGGGCGACCCCGTCTCGAAGAGCACCCCGGTGCGGCCCTGGTCGAGGACGGCCGCGAAGGCCGGCAGGTCGGAGGCCACGACCGGCGCGCCCGCCGCCATGGCCTCGACGAGCACGATGCCGAAGCTCTCGCCGCCGAGGTGCGGCGCCACGTAGGCGTCGACCGAGCGCAGCAGGGCTGCCTTGTCGGCGTCGGACACCATGCCGAGCGCGGTGCTGGCCGCCGCCGCGCGCGGGTCGGCCGCCCGCAGCAGCTCGGCGGCGTCGCCCGGGCCCGCGATGAGCAGCCGCGCCCCGGGATGCGCGTCGAGCACGGTCGGCAGCGCGGCGAGGGCAACCTGGAGGCCCTTGCGCGGCTCGTCGACCCGCCCGAGGAAGGCGAAGGTCGGCGAGCCGGGCGTCGCCCGCCACTCGGCTCGGGGCACGGCGCCGGTGAACTCGTCGACCGAGACCCCGTTGGGGATGATGAACGCCTCACCGCCGAGGTGGCGCTGCACGGTGGCCCGGGCATCCTCGGAGACCGCGATCCGCCCGCGGATCTTCTCGAGCGACGGGCGCAGCAGCGGGTGCGCGGCGTGCAGGGCACGCGAGCGCAGCATCGCTGAGTGGAAGGTGGCCACCACGGGCTCGGTCGAGGCCCACAGCGCCATGAGGGATGCCGACGGGACGAGCGGCTCGTGGATGTGGACCACGTCGAAGTCGCCCGCCTCGAGCCAGCGGGTCACCCGGGCCGAGGTGACCGGCCCGAAGCTCAACCGCGCGACCGAGCCGTTGTAGCGCACGGGTACGGCGCGCCCGCACGAGGTGAGGTAGGGCGGCAGCGCGTCGTCGTCGTCGGCAGGGGCGAGCACGCCCACCTCGTGGCCCTCGGCGATGAAGTGCTCGGCGAGGTCGCGGACGTGGAACTGCACCCCGCCGGGCACGTCCCACGAGTAGGGGCAGACGAGGCCGATCCTCACCGGGAGCCCTCCCCCACGGTGCCGGCCGACCCGGCCGCCGCCAGCCGGTGCTCGTCGAGGTCCTCGAGGAAGACCCGCTGCAGCATGTGCCAGTCGGCGGTGTGCTCGCGCACCGCGGCACCGAGCACGTCGGCGCACGCCTGGGTCATCGCGGTGGCCCGCTGCCGGGTGGTGCCCGCCTCGGGCACGTCGACGGCGGGGTGGAAGGTGATGACGATGCCCCATCCGCGGCCGCGCCGCTCGTGCCGGATCGACACCGGGTGCAGCGGGCGGCGCTCGGCGAGCGCGAGGGCGGCGGGGCCGAACGCCATCCGGGCGGCGTGTCCGCAGAAGTCGACCTGGACGCCGCGGGCGGTGAGGTCGCGGTCGGCCAGCAGCGGGATGATGCCGGGCCGGCGGCAGGCCTCGCGCAGGGCCGGGAACGGGTTGACCCCACCGGTGAGCGGGATGATCGTCATGCCGAGGGACTCGCGGAACTCGAGGAACTCCTCGAAGACCTCCTCGGGCTTGAGCCGCTCGGCCACGGTGGTGACCGGCCCGAGGTGCGCGGTGCCCCAGGCGCCCGCGAGGTCCCAGTTGCCGAGGTGCCCGAGGAAGGCGACGACCGAGCCGCCGCCGTCGATGACCTCGCGCACCGGGCCGTCGCCCACGACGCGCACCCGGTCGAGGAGGTCGTCGGGTGTGAGCACCGGCAGGCGGAACGCCTCGCAGTAGTAGCGCAGGGACCGCCGCATGCCCTCGCGGACCAGGGCGTCGAGCCCGGCGTCGTCGAGGTCGGGCCGCACCCGGGCGTAGTTGGACCGCAGCCGGGCGGCACCGCCACGGGCCACGGTGAGGTCGGCGGCCCGGTCGAACATCGCGTAGGCGGCTCGCTCCGGCATCAGGCGCAGTGCCGCCCAACCGACGCGGAACCCGGCGACCGTCAGCGCGTCGCTGACCTGCGGCGGCAGCACCCTCACACGAGGTCCAGGGCTTGGCGACGGACCTCGAGCATGCGCTGCACCACGGTGACGAGGCTGGCGAGGGCGAGCAGCCCGAGCACCACGGCGAGCACGACCTCGGGCAGGAACCAGCCGACCAGGCCGGTGGCCGCGAGCACGACGACCAGCCGGTCGGCCCGCTCGGCGATGCCGACGTTGGCGGTCATGCCGAGCCCCTCGGCGCGCGCCTTGGCGTACGACACGACGCTGCCGAGGATGAGGCAGGCCAGGGCGAGGGCCGCCATGTAGGCCTTGCCCGGCTCGTCGGCGTAGAACAGCACCAGCCCGCCGAAGATGGCGGCGTCGCCGACCCGGTCGAGCGTGGAGTCGAGGTAGGCGCCCCACTTGCCGGAGCGACCGATGCGGCGGGCCATGATGCCGTCGAGGGTGTCGGCGAACACGAACGCCGTGATGACCAGCGTTCCGATGAGGAACTCGCCGCGCGGGTAGAAGGCCAGCGCACCGAAGCAGACCCCGAGGGTGCCGATGATCGTGACGACGTCGGGGCTGATGCCGAGCCGGATCAACACCGCTGCCACGGGGGTCAGCAGCTTGGTGAAGAAGGCTCGCGCGTATCGGTTCAGCATGGTGGGTCCAGCGTAGTGCGGCCGAGGAGGGGCGCCGGTCACCCTCTGGGGCGGCGCGCTTGTGCGTCGACGCCAACAGGAGAAATGTAGGCGTCATGAGCGGCACGACGACCCAGGCCCCCACCGTCTCCGGCACGACGAGCATCCGCAACGTCGTCCTCGTCGGACCGAGCGGGTCCGGAAAGTCCAGGTTGTTCGACCATGTGGTCGACGCCGCCGTCCCGGGACGTGCCGCACGGGGCCAGACCGAGCCGACGACCGGCCTGCGCGCCGCGACGTTCTCGACCGGGTCGGTGGTGGTCACCCTCCTCGACGCCCCGGGCAACCCCGACTTCGTCGGGGACGTGAGGGCAGGGCTGAGGGCGGCGGATGCCGCCCTCTTCGTGGTCTCGGCGGCCGACGGCGCCGACGCGCAGAGCCGGGCGCTGTGGCACGAGTGCGCCATCGTCGGGATGCCGCGCGCGGTCGTCATCACCCAGCTCGACGCCCGCGACGCCGACTTCGCGGCGACCCTGGCCGACTGCCAGGCGCACTTCGGCTCCGGCATCCAGCCGCTCGGCGTGCCCGTTCCCGGTGACGCCGGTGCGGTCAGCTCGATCGCCGACCTGCTGCTCGGTGAGGTGCACGACTACGCCGGGGGCACCCGCACGGTGCGCCCGGCCGGCCCCGAGCACGCCGAGCTCTTCGACACCTACCGGCCCGCGCTCATCGAGGGGATCATCGAGGAGTCCGAGGACGGCGGCCTCATGGACCGCTACCTCGAGGGTGAGGAGCTCGACTTCGAGACCCTCGAGAAGGACCTGCTCACCGCGGTCGCGCACGGCACCTTCCACCCGGTGCTGCCCCTGTCGGCCGAGACCGGCGCCGGTGTCGGCGTGCTCCTGCACCTGGTCGAGGCGGCCTTCCCGCACCCGGGGCTGCACCCGCTGCCGACCGTCACGCCCATCGGTGGAGGCGCCGCGGTCGAGGTCGATGCCGACCCCGACGGCCCGCTCGTCGCCGAGGTGGTGCACACCGAGTCCGACGCCTACGTGGGACACCTCTCGCTGGTGCGGGTGTTCTCCGGCACGCTGCGCCCTGACCGGGCAGTGCACGTGTCGGGCCACCTCGAGCTGCTCGGCGTGCCCACCGGCGAGGGGCACGCGGCCCACGACGACGACGTGCGCCCGGGTGCCATCGCCGCCCCGCTCGACGGCGACCTGCTGACCAAGACCGAGGCGATCGCCGGCGAGGTGGTCGTGGTCACCAAGCTGGCCACGGCACAGACGTCCGACACGCTCTCCTCCCCCGACGCCGCGCTCCTCGTCACGCCCTGGGCCCTGCCCGAGGCGCTGCTCCCCGCCGCGGTCGCCGCGGCGACCCGCGCCGACGAGGACCGGATGCCGGTCGCCTTCCGCGAGCTCGCCGCCGAGGACCCCTCGCTGCGCATCGAGCACGACGCGGCCACCGGGCAGGTGGTGCTGTGGACCACCGGCCCGGCCCACCTCGAGCTCGTGCTCGGCCGGCTCCGCTCGCGCTTCAACGTCGGCGTCGAGCAGGTGCCGGTGCGGGTGGCGATGAAGGAGACCGCGGTCACCCGCGCCGAGGCCCAGGGCCGCCACGTCAAGCAGTCCGGCGGTCACGGCCAGTTCGCCGTGTGCCACCTGGTCATGGAGCCGCTGCCCCGCGGCTCGGGCGTCGAGTTCGACGAGGTCGTCGTGGGTGGGTCGGTCCCGCGCCAGTTCTTCAGCAGCGTCGAGAAGGGCGTGCACCACCAGCTCGAGCGGGGGCTGCTCGCCGGCTGGCCCGTGGTCGACGTCAAGGTCACGCTCACCGACGGCAAGGCCCACTCGGTCGACTCCTCCGACGTCGCGTTCCAGACCGCCGCCGGCCTGGCGCTGCGCGAGCTCGCCTCCCCCGACACGATGTGCCTGCTCGAGCCGATCGACACGGTCAGCGTCACGGTCGACGACGACTACCTGGGCGCGGTGATGACCGACATCGGCACCCGGCGCGGCCAGATCATCGGCTCCTCGCCGGCCGACGGCGAGATCGGGCGGTCGGTGCTCGAGGCGGCGGTGCCGCAGCTCGAGCTGCTCGACTACGCCATCTCGCTGCGGTCGCTGGCCCACGGCACGGGCAGCTTCCACCGCGAGCACCGGGGCTACGAGCAGCTGCCCGAGCGCCTCGCCAAGGACCACGTCGGCGAGCGGGGCCGGCACGCCTGACGGCACACCACCAGGCCTACCCGCGGGGGCTTGTTCCGCTGCGCCCGGGAAGGGCTGAGCTTCCGCGCCATCACAGTGACGTCGGCGAACTTCTGCCGCGGCGCGGAAGCTTCTGCGCCCTCAGCAAGGTTCCGCGCCGTCACGGTGACGTCGCGGAAGTTCCTGTTTCCGCGCCGCACCGGTCATCCGTCGTGGTGCTCGTCCCTGCCCGTCGCCGGCTCGAGGGTTGCCGCGTGGTCGGGCACCTCGTGCTGCAGGGAGCGGTCCGGACGCTGGTACCCGGTCGACGGCGGTCGCTCGGGCAGCACCAGCGTGGGGGCCTCGACCTCCTCGTAGGGCACCTGGGAGAGCAGGTGGGCGATCATGTTGAGCCGCGACCGGCGCTTGTCGTCGCTCTCGACGACGTTCCAGCGGGCCTCGGCGATGTCGGTGTGCACCATCATGTCGTCCTTGGCGCGGGAGTAGTCCTCCCACTTCTCGATCGACTGGATGTCGGTGACCGACAGCTTCCAGCGCCGCATCGGGTCGTCCAGACGGGACTCGAAGCGTCGCTGCTGCTCGGAGTCGCTCACGGAGAACCAGTACTTGTGCAGCCGGATGCCGTCCTCGACGAGCATCCGCTCGAAGATGGGGCACTGCCTCAGGAAGCGCTGGTGCTCCTCGGGCGTGCAGTACCCCAGCACCCGCTCGACGCCGGCGCGGTTGTACCAGCTGCGGTCGAAGATGACGATCTCGCCCGCGGCCGGCAGGTGCTCGACGTAGCGCTGGAAGTACCACCGGGTGCGCTGCCGCTCGGTCGGGGCCGGGAGCGCGACGATCCGCGCCTGCCGGGGGTTGAGGTACTCGGTCACCCTCTTGATGGTGGAGCCCTTGCCTGCGGCGTCGCGACCCTCGAAGACGAGCACGACGCGCTGGCCCTCGCGCCGGACCCACTCCTGCATCTTGACCAGCTCGGCCTGGAGCCGGACCAGCTCGGCCTCGTAGACCTTCTTGGGCATGCGGGGTTGCTTCGTCAATGTCCTCAGTGCTCCCTCAGTTGGGCCAGTGCTCGGCGAGTCTGGACCGCACGTCCTCGAGCAGCATCGGCAGGGCCTTGGTGCGGGCGATGATCGGCAGGAAGTTGCTGTCCCCACCCCAGCGCGGCACGACGTGCTGGTGCAGGTGGGCCGCGACCCCGGCGCCGGCGACCGCGCCCTGGTTCATGCCGAGGTTGAAGCCCATCGGGGCCGAGGCCGCCTCGAGCGCCCGGATCGCCGCCTTCGTCAGCGCGGTGAACTCGGCGGTCTCGTCGTCGGTCAGGTCGACGTAGAGCGGCACGTGCCGGTAGGGGCAGACCAGGACGTGGCCCGGGTTGTAGGGGAAGAGGTTCATCACGACGTAGCAGTGCTCGCCGCGGTGCACGACGAGCCCCTCGGCGTCGTCCTTGCCCGGAGCCGCGCAGAACGGGCAGCCGTCGCCACCGCCCGGGTCGGGCCGGTCACCCGCGATGTAGACCATCCGGTGCGGGGTCCACAGCCGTTCGAACGCGTCGGGTTCACCGGCGAAGTCCGCGGGGTCCTCGTGCGCCGGCATGCCTCGATCCTAGGCCGCTCGTGCCGGGCGCCGAGGGCGCCGGCGCCCGGCTCAGCGCAGGTGGCTCGCCCCGTTGAAGTCGAGCACCGCGCCCGACGCCCACAGCGACCACGGGTCGGCGAGGGCCAGCACCGCCGCCGCGACCTCCTCGGGCCGGGCCACCCGGTGGAAGGGGCTCTGCGCGCGGGTGCGCTCGCCCGCGTCCCCCTCGAGGGCCGGGCCGGCCATCTCGGTCTCGATGAAGCCCGGCGCGACGCTGGTCACGGCGATGCCGTGCGGCGCCAGCCGCTGGGCCATCGACTGGCCGAACGCGTGCAGCGCGGCCTTGCTGGCCCCGTAGGCGGGGATGTCGGGCTCGCCGCGGTAGGCGCCGCGTGAGCCGACGTTGACCACCCGCCCCACGGGCACCCCGTCGGCTGGCGGCACGTCGATCATCTGCCGGGCCACGCACCAGGTGAGGTTGGCCGGGCCGAGCAGGTTCGTCGCGATGGTGCGCTGCCAGACCTCGACCCAGTCCTCGTACGCCGTGAGCTCGAGCGGGTGGTCGCCGCGCCGGCTCCCGGAGCCGCCCCGCGGGGCCACGATCATCGCCGCGTTGTTCACGAGCACGTCGACCCGGCCCAGCGCGGTGGCGGCGTCGTCGGCGAGCCTGCGCACGGCATCCGGGTCGGCGAGGTCCGCGGCGAGCACGCCGTGACCCTCACCGGGAAGGCCGGCGCGCACGGCTTCGGCACGCTCACGGCTGTCGGATGAGCGGTGGTGCACCACGACCCGGTCGCCGCGCTCGGCGAACGCCCTCGCGACGGCCGCCCCCACCCCGCGCGAGGAGCCGGTGACGAGGACGCCGCGGGAGGCCGGCAGGGGGCTGCTCATGACGCCACCCTAGTGACGCGGGACGCGTGCCAGACTCGGCGGATGCCGGTCCCGCCCAGCCGCCACCTGCTCCGCGCGAAGGACCTCGCCGACGGACGGTACGCAGACCCGCTGACCGTCGCCGACCTCGCGGCGGCGGCCCGCCTCTCCCCCGCGCACTTCAGCCGTGAGTTCCGCCGCGCCTTCGGTGAGGCCCCGCACCAGTACCTGCTGACCCGGCGGCTCGAGCGGGCCGCGTCGCTGCTGCGCTCGACCGACTGGTCGGTGGCCCGGATCTGCGTGTCGGTGGGGTTGAGCAGCGTCGGCTCGTTCACCGGCAGCTTCGGGCGGATGTTCGGGATGCCGCCCACGGCCTACCGCGCCGCCCACCCGCCCGCGGCGCAGGTGGCCCGGGTCCCGGCCTGCGTCGTGCGCGCCTACACCCGGCCGCAGGTGCGCACGTTTCGAGAAGACGCCGCTCGTCCGGTCGCGGTGAACTGGGTCCAGCCCGCCACCAGGGCGACCGACCGCGAGAGACGAGGAGCACCGGCATGATCACCATCGCCACCACCCAGCTGTGGGTGCACGACCAGGACGAGGCGCTGAAGTACTGGACCGACAAGGTCGGCTTCGAGGTGCGCAGCGACGTCACGGTGCCCGAGATGGGCGACTTCCGCTGGCTGACGGTGGGGCCTCCCGGGCAGCCCGACGTCGCCATCGTGCTCATGGGCATCCCCGGCCCGCCGCTGATCGACGCCGCGACGGACGAGCAGCTGCGCGACCTGATCGGCAAGGGCCTGGCCGGCACGGTCTTCCTCACCACCGACGACTTCTGGGCCGCCTACAAGGCGATGAAGGACCGGGGCGTCGAGTTCGTCGGGGAGCCCGAGCAGCAGATGTACGGCATCGACGTCGGGTTCCGCGACCCGTCGGGCAACAACGTGCGGATGGCCGAGCTCAACGCCGACTTCGGTCGCTGATCCGCAGCTCCATGAGGCGCTCCGACGGGGGGCCGAACCCCATCCGCTCGTAGAGGGTGCGGGCCTCCGGCACGGCGTTGAGCTGCACTCGGGTGACTGCGTCGGTCTCGGCCCACTCGAGCAGTGCCGTGAGCAGCCGCTCGCCGATGCCGTAGCCGCGGGCGTCCTCGGTGACGAAGAGCAGGCTGACGTGGAACCACGCGTCGGCCGGCCGGTGGGCGCTGGGCAGCTTCTGCACCCGCGTGCCGTGCAGCACCCCGAGCGGCCGGCCACGCTCGTCCTCGGCCAGCCAGGTACGCCGGGCCCGGTCGCGCAGCCACGCGTCGGACAGGGCGTCGAGGTAGCCCGGAGGCGGCACATGGCCCTGCTCGCGCTCGTCCTGGATGTGCAGGGCGGCCACCGAGAAGGCGTCGGAGGGCCGGGCCTCGCGCACCGTGACCCCGTCGGTCTCCATGCCACCAGCATGGCCCAACTCCCCGGCCGTCGGGGGGCAATAGGTGAGGCCCCGGGAAGTATGAGTTCCCGGGGCCTCTGGTGACTCGGCGTGATGCTCCTCGTCTCACGAGACAGCTTCCGGTTGCCCACCACCCTCATCACAGGGCGGCTCCGTGCGGTAAACCGCTCGGGCTGGCACTCGGCCTTCTCTCGATCCCTTCACCACCGAGGTGGTGAAGTAGGACCATTTCTAGTCGTGGATCCGGTGCGTCGCAAGTGGTTTCGCGAGGAAAGTTCGGACGACTTTTGGCGACCGGCGTGTCGTCGGCGTGTCGTGTGACGCCCGTGACGCACTGGGACGGGGCGCCCCGACGCGTCTCACTGAGCGAGACACGCCGAGACGTCGGCAGCTCGGCCGGCCGTCCGCGGACTGGTCACACCTGGCGGCGGTCGGCGATGGCGGCGGTGATCTCGGCGATCGCCTCGTCGACCGGCACCCCGTTCTTCTGCGACCCGTCGCGGTAGCGGAACGAGACCGCTCCGGCGGAGCGGTCGTCCTCCCCCGCGATGAGCACGTAGGGCACCTTGGCCTTGCTCGCGTTGCGGATCTTCTTCGGGAAGCGGTCGTCGCTGGCGTCGAGCTCGGTGCGGATGCCGGCCGCGCGCATCCGCGCGAGCACGCCGCCGAGGTACTCGTCGAACTCCTCGGCGACCGGGATCCCCAGCGCCTGCACCGGCGAGAGCCACACCGGGAACGCCCCGGCGTAGTGCTCGACGAGCACCCCGAAGAACCGCTCGATCGAGCCGAACTTGGCGGAGTGGATCATCACCGGCTGCTTGCGGGTGCCGTCGGACGCCTGGTACTCGAGCCCGAAGCGGGCCGGCTGGTTGAAGTCGTACTGGATGGTCGACATCTGCCAGGTGCGGCCGATCGCGTCGCGGGCCTGGACCGAGATCTTCGGGCCGTAGTAGGCGGCTCCACCCGGGTCGAGGACCAGCTCGAGGCCGGACTCGGTCGCGACGTCGCGCAGCACGTCGGTGGCGATCTCCCACTCCTCGTCGGACCCGATGAACTTGTCCTTCTTGTCGCCCTCGGTCTCTCGGGTGGACAGCTCGAGGTAGTAGTCGTCGAGCCCGAAGTCGCGCAGCAGCGACAGCACGAAGTCGAGCAGGTGCTTGATCTCGGCCGGCGCCTGCTCGGCGGTGACGTAGCTGTGCGAGTCGTCCTGGGTCATGCCGCGCACCCGGGTCAGGCCGTGGACGACGCCCGACTTCTCGTACCTGTAGACCGAGCCGAACTCGAACAGGCGCAGCGGCAGCTCGCGGTACGAGCGCCCCCGCGCGCGGAAGATGAGGTTGTGCATCGGGCAGTTCATCGCCTTGAGTCGGTAGTCGCTGCCCTCGAACTCCATCGGCGGGAACATCGTGTCGGCGTAGTACGGCAGGTGTCCCGAGGTGTGGAACAGGCCGTCCTTGCTGATGTGCGGGGTACCGACGTACTGGAAGCCCTCCTCGATGTGCCTGCGGCGGACGTAGTCCTCCATCTCGCGCTTGATGACGCCGCCCTTGGGGTGGAACACCGCCAGGCCCGAGCCCAGCTCGTCGGGGAAGCTGAACAGGTCGAGCTCGGCCCCGAGCTTGCGGTGGTCGCGCTTCTCGGCCTCGGCCAGCCGGTCGAGGTAGGCCTTCATCTCGTCCTTGGTCGGCCAGGCGGTGCCGTAGACGCGCTGGAGCTGCGGGTTCTTCTCCGACCCGCGCCAGTAGGCGGCGGCGCTGCGCATCAGCTTGAAGGCGTTGCCGAGCACCTTGGTGGTGGGCACGTGGGGGCCCCGGCACAGGTCGCCCCAGGCGCGGGTGCCGTCGCGGCGCACGTTGTCGTAGATGGTCAGCTGGGCGCCGCCCACTTCGACACTCGCCCCTTCCGCGGCCGACTCGGACGCGCCGCCCTTGAGGCCGATCAGCTCGCACTTGTAGGGCTCGTCGGCGAGCTCGACGAGCGCGTCGTCATCGGAGATCTCGCGGCGCACGAAGCTCTGGCCCTCGTTGACGATGCGCTGCATGACCTTCTCGAGCGCGCGCAGGTCCTCGGGGGTGAAGGGGGTCTCGACGTCGAAGTCGTAGTAGAAGCCGTCGCGGATCGGCGGCCCGATGCCCAGGCGCGCCTCGGGGTGCACCTCCTGCACCGCCTGCGCCAGCACGTGGGCGGCGGAGTGGCGCAGGACGTCGAGGCCGTCCTGCTCGGCGGCGGTCACGGGCTCCACGACGTCGCCGTCGGCGAGCACGTGCGCGAGGTCGCGCAGCTCGCCGCCGACCCGCGCCACCAGCACGCCGCGCTCGCCCTCGAACAGCTCGCCGGCGGTGGTCTGCTCCGGCACCGATCGCTCGCTCCCGGCGACGTGGACGGTGATCTGGGCAGACATGAAGGGACTCCTGGTGGTGTCGGGTCTGGCGAGCCGCGAGGGCGACCCGTGTTCAAGGGTATCGAGGCGAGGGCGGCGGCTGCGACGTGGTTCTGCCCGGCTGCGGCTCGGCGATGGCCCGTTCGGGCGATTCCCTGCCGCGTGGTCGCGGCGCGAGGATCGATGATGCCGGCCGGGGTGCGTCCAGACCCCGCGCGAGACGAAACAGGAGGGCTGGATGAGCACGACGTCGACCGAACGAGTTGCTGCGCTGGGGGCGGAGGAGCGGATGGTGCTGGCGGAGGGTGCCGAGGCCGCCTTCATGTACGAGTTCGAGCGTGGGGCGCCGCCGGGTGCGCAGCGCGAGCTGGGGATGGCACAGCACCGACTCGGGCCCGTCGCCGTGCTCGCCGTGCGCGACGACCCCACCGGTGGCTACTGGAGCAAGACCCTGGGCTTTCGCGCCGACACCCCCGCCACCGACGACCTCGTCGGCGAGGTCCTCGACCTCTACCGCGGCAACGGCAACACCGTGGCGGTCCTGCAGGTGCCACCGGGCGCCCTGCCGGAGGACTGGGACGATGTGTGCGACCGGCACGGGCTGGTCGCCGGCCAGACCTGGGTCAAGCTGCTGCGGCCGGCCGACCTCGACGCTGCCCCCGCGCACACCGACCTGCGGATCGGCCCCGCAGGCCCGGCCGACGCGCACGACTGGAGCGTGGCCTACTGCCGCGGCTTCGGGATGCCGGAGCACCCGGCGCTGATCGACTTCTTCGGTGCCGCAACCGACGGCACGCACGGCTTCCACCCCTGGGCGGCCTGGGACGGCGACCGGCTCGTCGCCGGCGCAAACCTCCACGTGGCCGGGCCAGCGGCCGCGTTCTGCGGGGCGGCGACGCTGCCCGAGGCCAGGGGTCGCGGCGCCCAGTCGGTGTTCATGCAGCGCCGGGTCGAGCACGCGCGTGAGCTCGGTGCCGGGTGGCTGAGCGCCGAGACGTGGAAGGAGGGCGAGGGGCAGCACAACCCCTCGCTGCACAACATGCGCCGCGCCGGGTTCGTCGACGTCTACGAGCGCACGAACTTCATCTGGCGGGCCACCGGCTGAACCGCCCGGTGTCGAGCCACCCGCGCAGCCGCTCGGCGGTGACGTCGAGGTAGTCGGTGGCCTCCGCACGCAGGGATGCGGTGCTGCTCGCCAACAGGCTGTTGGCCAGCAGCAGCTGCCGCGCGGCCACCAGGGCCTCGAACTGCGCGTCGGTGACGTCCGGCAGGGCCCGGGCCGCGGCGTACCCGGCCCGCAGCGCGGCCTCCACTGCGGGGTCCGCCGCGCGCAGGTAGAACGTCGAGATCGCCAGGTCGAGGGCGGGCACCCCGAAGCCCGCGTCGTCGAGGTCGAAGACCGCCAGGCGGCCCCCGTGCCACTTCAGGTTGCCGCCGTGCAGGTCGGCGTGCAGCACGATCGGCGCGGCGCCGGCGTAGACCTCCGCGAACCGCAGCCCGCAGCGCGCCAGGGCCTCGGTGATGACCTCGGCGTGGCCGCTCGGCAGCGGCACCGGGTCCAGGAGCAGGTTGCGGTCGTGGAAGAGCGGCTCGTCGAACAGGGGCAGGTCCGCCCCCGCGGGCAGCTCGAACCCCTCGGCGTGGTCGTGCAGCACGGCCATCGTGCGCCCGAGGGCGAAGGCCTGCTCCTCGTCGCACTCACCCACGTCGTCACCGTCGAGCCACGAGGCGACGGTCGCGGTGAGCGGGCCGCCCCACTCCGGGCAGTCGACCGAGACCTCCCACTCACCATCAGGGGCTGCGAGGGGGTCAGGCACGAGCACGTCGGTGTCGCGGGCCAGGGCGTGCAGCCACGCCTGCTGGGCGGCGATGTTGGCGGGGGTGCTCTGGGAGTTGGTGTTGACCCGCAGGGCCAGGCGCCGCCCGTCGGACGTGTCGAGCCGGAAGGTCGTGTTGTAGGCGTGCAGCACCAGTGCGAGGTGGCGGACCTCGAGGCCGAACGCCTCGGCTGAAGCCAGCGCCACCCGGCGGAGCACCTCGACCTGGGCGTCCTCGTCGAGAGCGGCGTACGACGGGTCCATTGGTCATACGGTAGGGCGATGCGTCTCCCCTACGGCACCTGGACCTCCTCGATCACCCCGGAGTCCCTCGCCACCGGGCAGGGGTCGCTCGACGAGGTGCGTGTCGAGGGTGGCGCCACCTACTGGCTCGCCGGGCGCCCGAGCGAGGGTGGCCGCACCGCGCTGATGGGCCACGACGCAACGGGCACCCGTGAGGTGCTGCCCGCACCGTGGGACGTACGCACCCGGGTTCACGAGTATGGCGGCGGCGCGTATGCCGTGGGCGGCGGGACGATCGTGTTCTCGCACGCCGGTGACGACCGCCTGTACCGGCTCGACCCCGGTGCCGGCGAGCCCGTGACGGTCACTCCGCCGGGTCCGTGGCGCTTCGGCGGGCTCGTCGTGCACGACCGGCACGTCTACGCCGTGCGCGAGGACCACTCCCGCGACCCGGAGCCGGCGAACGAGCTGGTGCGCCTCGACCTCGACGGCGACAACACCGACGGCGGGCTGGTGCTCGCCACCGGAACCGACTTCGTCTCGCGCCCGGCGGTCGCACCGGACGGCCGCTCGATCGCCTGGGTCGCCTGGGACCACCCGAGCATGCCGTGGGACTCCACGACCCTGTTGCGGGCCGAGCTCACCGAGGCGGGCACCGGCACGCCCGTCGTCGTGGCGGGAGGTGACGACGTCTCGGCCGTCCAGCCGGCGTTCGGGCCCGATGGCGCCCTGTGGTTCCTGTCCGACGAGTCGGGGTTCTGGACCGTGCACCGCGACACCGGCTCGGGTCCGGTCGCCCTGCACCACGACCGCGCCGACCACGCCGCCCCGCAGTGGGTCCTGGGTGCGGTCGACCTCGCCGTGCTCGATGCCGACCGCGCGCTGGTGCGGTGGTGGGACACCGCCGTGGCCCGGCTCGGCGTCCTCGACGCGAGCACCGGGGTGGTCGAGCCGCTCGACGTCGAGGGGGTGACCTTCGACCAGCTCCAGGCCGTCGACGGCGAGGTGGCGCTGCGGCGCGGGCTCCCCGACCGGCTCCCCGAGGTGGTACGCGGACCCCTGGGCGGTGCGATGCGGGTGCTCGCGAGGGCCGGCACTATCGACCTGGCCCCCGGGGACATCTCCGCACCGGAGGCCTGGTCGTGGACCGACACCGACGGCCTCACCGTCCACGGCCTGCTGCACCAGCCACGGTCTGCCGGCACCGAGGGTCCCGAGGGAGAGCTGCCGCCCCTGATCGTCATGGTGCACGGCGGGCCCACCGCCCGCACCGAGGCGTCGTTCACCACGGCGACGCAGTTCTGGACCACCCGCGGCTTCGCGGTGCTGCACGTGAACTACTCCGGCAGCGCCGGCTACGGCCGCGCCTACCGCGAGCGGCTGCTCGGCCGCTGGGGACTGCTCGACATCGACGACTGCGTCACCGGGGCGATGTCCCTTGCGCTCGAAGGTCGGGTCGACGCCACCCGGCTCGCCATCCGCGGCGGCAGCGCCGGTGGGTACTCCGTGCTGCGCGCCATGACGACCAGCCGCGCCTTCGCCGCCGGCGCCAGCCACTACGGGGTGGCCGACCTGGCGGCGCTCGCCGCCGAGACGCACAAGTTCGAGTCGCGCTACCTCGACCGGCTGGTCGCGCCCTGGCCCGAGGGTGAGCCGGTCTACCGCGAGCGCTCCCCCATCCACCACGTCGACCGGCTGCACGGCGAGCTGCTGCTGCTCCAGGGCGCCGACGACCGGGTCGTCCCGCTCGAGCAGGCGCAGGCGATGGCCGACGCGATGCGCGCCGCCGGGCGCGACGTCGAGCTGTGCATCTACCCGGGCGAGGGGCACGGGTTCCGCCGGGCCGAGACGGTCGTCGACTCCCTGACCCGGGAGGTGGCGTTCTACCAGCGGGCGCTGCGGCTCGGCATCGACGACTAGATCAACTAGACCGCGCGCAGGCCGCGCAGCGCGTCGCGCACCGCGGTGACCGCGGGTGCGTCGGTCATCGAGGCCCTCCAGTGCACGTCGACCCGGCGGGTCGGCTCGGGGTCGCGCACCGGCAGCGCGACGACGGCATCCGGCAGGCGGCCGCGGCCCAGCCGTGGCACGAGCGCGACCGCGAGCCCGTGGCCGACCAGCTCGACCTGCGACGCGAACTCGATGCAGCGGAAGGCCACCCGGGGGCTGCGCGGCGTGTCACGGAACATGTGGCCGAACCACTCGTGGCAGATGGTGCCCTCGGGCGTCGAGACCCACACGTGGTCGAGCAGGTCGGCAGGCACGACGTGGTCGCGGCCGGCCAGCGGGTCGTCACGGTGCACGAGCAGGTCGGCGACGTCGGTGAGCACGGGCTCTCCACGCAGCGACGGGGGCACGTGGAAGCGCATGCCCTGCCAGCGGTGCACGATCGCCACGTCGGTGCGCCCGGCCGCGACCTCGGCGACGGCATCCCACGGCTCGGCCTCGTGCACCACGACGTCGAGGTCGGGTGCGCTGCGGCCGAGCTCGGCGAGGAGCGGCGGAACGACACCGCGCACGGCGGTCGAGAACGCGGCCAGGCGGAGCAGCCCTGAAGGGCGCCCGGTGTCGCCCTGTACGCGCGCCCGCAGCCGTTCGACCTGCTCGCCGAGCACGCGGCCCTCGTCGACGAGCCGACGTCCCGCGGCGGTGAGCACCACCCCGCGCCCGGCCCGCTCGAGCAGTGTGGCCCCGACCTGGCGCTCGAGCCGCTTCACCTGCTGGGAGACGGCCGACGGGGTGAAGCCGAGCTCGGCGGCAGCCCCTCCGACGGTGCCGCACCGGTCGACGGCGACGAGGGACTCCACGGCAGCGAGGTCGATCATGAAGCGATGCTACCGAGACGGGTCAAGCAGACGTTGCTGGTGCTTCACGGTCTCCTCGGCGAGGATCGTCGGATGCCGCCCCGCCACATCGCCCTCGCCGTGCTCGTCGCGGTGATCTGGGGCGCCAACTTCGTCGTCATCGACCTGGGCCTGGGCGACCTGCCACCGACCCTGTTCGTGGCCCTCCGGTTCGTCGTCGTGCTGCTCCCGGCGATCTTCCTCGTGCCGCGACCGCGGGTCCCGTGGCACGACGTGCTGCTGGTCGGCCTGTTCATGAGCCTGGGGCAGTTCGCGCTGCTCTACACGGCCCTGGCGGTCGGGATGCCGGCCGGTCTGGCCTCGCTCGTCCTGCAGGCGCAGGTCGGCCTCACCGTCGTGATCGCCGCCCTGGCCCTGCGCGAGCGGCCCAGCCGCCCGCAGGTCGTCGGGGTGGTCGTCGGCGCGGTGGGCCTCGGCGTCGTGGCGGTCGGCCGCGCGGCGACGACACCTGCGGTCGGACTGGTGCTCGTCGTCGCCGCAGCCACCTCGTGGGCGGTGGGGAACGTGGTGGCGCGCCGCGCATCGGGTCGCACCAGGTCCACCCCCGCGGACGGTGTGGTCGCGCCACCGCGCAGTGGGTTCGGTGCCGGCCTGTCGATGACGGTGTGGTCGGCGCTCGTGGTCCCGCTGCCGCTCTTCGCGCTCGCCGTCGTGGTCAACGGCCCGGATGCCGTGGCGCACGCCCTGACCCACCTGACCGTCCCCGCCGTGCTCTCGACCCTCTACACGGCGTGGCTGGCCTCGCTCGTCGGCTACGGCATCTGGAACACCCTGCTGGCCCGGCACCCGGCGGCGGCGGTCGTGCCGTTCACCATGCTCGTGCCGGTCGTGGGGCTGACCACCGCGTGGCTCGTGCAGGGCGAGGCACCCAACGTCTGGGAGGCCGCCGGAGGGCTGCTGCTGCTGCTCGGCGTCGCGGTCACGACCGGGGTGCTGGACCCCCGGCGACGCCGGATCCGGCAGCGCCCGGCTCCGGTTCTGGTTCTGGATCCGGTTCCGGCCCCGGATCCGGAGCCGGCTGGCCCAGAGCCGACACGCGCTGGATGATCCGTGGCAGCTGCTCGCCCACCGCGGCCGGTACCTGCTGCTGGAGCTGACCCACCGCGGGCAGGCTCTCGGCGATCGGCATCCGGATCGGACCGGTGTCGGTGGGCACCGAGGCCTCGGCGTTGCTCGAGAGCAGCTCGCGCGCCAGCCGCTCGCCCTCGAGCACCAGGGCGCCGTACGCCGGCCACGCGTGCGGGTCGTCCAGCGGGGTGCGCCGCACCTCCTCGCTCATCGCGTCGAGCGTCTCGAGGGCCCGGCCGACGTGCCGCTTCACCGCGGCACGCGACTCGTCGGTCCACACGCCGAAGTGCGAGATCGCCTCCCCCACCTCGTCGAGGACGTCGGCGTAGGAGCGCAACCACGCCGCGGACGGCGCCGGGTGCCGGTCCGCGTCGTCGGCCGCGTCGACGAGGGTGCGTGCGATGCCGGCCACCTGCCACTGGGCGCGGCGCACCGCTTCGACGGTGCGCACGTACCCGTCCCAGTCGATCCGGGCCGGGCGCAGGCGGTGCCGCCAGTTCCAGCGGGTGCTCTCGCGGCCGGTCTCCACGGCCCGCAGTGCCTCGGGCACCCGGTCGCCCAGGTCGGTCGCGTGGTGGTACCAGCGGCGGGCCCGGTCGGCGTCCCAGCCCTCGCGCAGCCCGTCGGCGACGTCCCCGAGCACGGCCTGGACCCGAGCGGTGAGGTCGCGCAGGGCGTCGCGGGGCTCGTCGAGGTGCATCGGTGCCAGGACGACGGCGTTGACCGCCACGCCCACGATGCCGCCCAGCACGGTCTCGACGATCGTGAGGTAGGTGAAGTCGGTGTCGGTGCCGTTGACCGTGATGAGCGACAGCAGCACGATCGACGGCACCTGGATGCCGTGGTCCCCGAGCCGCCGCCAGCGGCCGATGAGCAGGGCGATGAACATGACGAAGACCATCGACCACCACGTGACGCCGACGAGCGAGCCGACCAGCCACGCGATGCTCAGCCCGACGACCACGGCGGCCACCCGCCGGGCGCTGGCCCACACCGACCGCACCATGGTGCGGTCGACGACGAGCAGGGCCGCCATCGGCGCGTAGAACGGGGCCGGGCTGTCGAGCAGGTGCACCGCGACCTGCCAGGCCAGCACCGTGGCGACGGCCGCCTTGAGCAGCAACACGGCCTCGAACCGCTCGGGGCCCGCTCTCGTCAGCGCCGCGCGGACCGCCGCTGCCCAGTCGCGCAGCGTCGCGGCAACGCGTCTCGGCAGCCGGCGCGCGTCGACGACCTCGACCTCGCCGCTGAGCACGAGCCGACTCTAGCGTCGGGTTCGGCCCATAATGGGCCGGTGACCGAGATGCTCGAGCTCTGTGCCGACCTGCCGCTCGAGCAGGTGGCTGCGGGTGACGTGCTCATCGCCGAGGGCGCCCCGCCCTCGCGGATGCTGGTGCTCGTCTCGGGCACCGTGACCGTCGAGCGCGACGGCACCCCCTTCGCCCGGATCGCCCACCCCGGGGCGGTGTTCGGCGAGATGTCGTGGATCCTCGACAAGACGGCCACGGCCACGGCCCGGGCCACCACCGCGGTCACCGTTCACGTCATCGACGACCCCGAGACCTTCTTCCGGGAGCGTCCCGGTGCGGCGCTCGGCGTGCTCCAGATGACGGCGGCCCGCCTCGACGGGCTCACCCAGTACCTCGTCGACGTCAAGCGGCAGTTCGCCGGCAACGACGACCACATGGCGATGATCGACCGCATCCTCGACACGCTGGTGCACCACCAGGCGCCCCGGCCGCGCACCGGCTCGGCCCGTGACCCCGAGGGGCACGTGGAGCACGCGGAGCACGACGGGCACTGACCGCGAGCGATCGCCGTGCGGGTCAGCCGAGCTCGATCGTCTCGCTGTCGAACACCCCGAACCAGTGCGCCGTGCGCGCCTCGGTGTCGAAGGTGATGTGCGGCGGCACGTGACCGATCTGCTTGCCGGCGTTGAAGACCTGGGTGCGGCCCAGCCGCGCGTGCCACGAGCCGCCCTTGGCCCACGGAGCCTGGTGGATGTGGCCGCAGATGACGACGTCCGGCTGGTACCGCTCGATCCACGCGGCCAGCTCGTGGTCGGGGAACTCGCGCCTGCCGTCGCGGCACAGCACGGTGCCGGCCGGGGGTGAGTGGTAGACCCAGACCCACGTCGCCGGTCGGTCGACCGCAGCGGCCGCCAGCTGTGCGTCGACCTCGTCCCGGGTCAGCGAGCCGTCCCACCACGGGCAGACGGTGAACCGGATGCCGTCGACGTCGACCGACGCGCCGTCGACGACCACGCGGTCGTCGTGCACCCGCTGCAGCCAGCCGGCCACCTGCTCGCCGTTGGCGCCGGGCCCGTCGAGGTCGTGGTTGCCCGAGGCCGCGAGCACGAGCGACTGCTCGGCCAGGCGGGAGAGGTAGGTGGTGAGCACGACGGCCTGCACCTCGTGCGGCACGGGACTGACGACGTCGGCCAGGTCGCCGGCCAGGACCACGACGTCGGCGTCCGCGGCCGCCTTGACCAGCCAGTCGTAGTGCGGAAGGCGGTAGTGCAGATCCGACACCGAGAGGATCCGCACGAGTCGCACTCTAACCGACCGCCCGGCGCGACCCCCGCAGCTCCGGGCCGGCCCGGGCGATCACGCCAGGTCGAGCCCCAGGCCCTCCGCGGCGATGACGATGGGGATCGACGCGGTGAACTGCCGCCCGATCTCGTCGAGGGCGTCGTCGGTGCGGTGCGGGCCGTGGTGGAAGAGCACGACGGCACGGGCATCCAACCCGCTCGGCGAGGCGGATCGCGTCGTCGACGGTGGCATGGCCGTAGTCGACGGCCCGCGGTCGCTCCTGCTCGAGGAACTGCGCGTCGTGGATGAGGAAGTCGACCCCCGCGAGCGCGGCGAGCGCGTCGTCGGACACGCCGAGCTCGGGGGCGTGGTCGGGCACGTAGCCGATCGAGCTCGACCCCGAGCGCACCGTGTACCCGTAGGTGCGACCACCCTTGTGAGCGACCTCGAACGCGCGCACCGAGAAACCCTCGACCTCGAGCTCGCCCGGGTGCACGGCATCGAAGGTCCAGGCGCCGATCAGTCCCTCGGGAGTGATCGGGAACGCGGGCGGCGACATCGTCTGCGCGACGAGGTCACGCCCGGACTTGCCGCCCTGGGCCGGCACGACCAGGCGCACCGAGGCCCCGGCCCGGTCGCCGGCCGCGAAGAAGGGCAGGCCCTGCACGTGGTCCCAGTGCACGTGGCTGACCAGGATGGTGCCGCGAAAGGGTGCGCCGTCGAGCATCGCCGTCGCCGTGCGGATGCCGGTGCCTGCATCGAGCAGGAGGGCCGGGGGCTCGCCGGCGCCGGCGGAGACCGCCAGGCACGAGGTGTTACCGCCGTAGCGGACGAAGTCGGGGCCGGGAGCACACACCGAGCCACGCACACCGAGGAAGTCGACGCGCACAAGTCCTCCTTGCGCGCCCGCCTCCGGTGGATCCGCCGGCTCGACGCCCTGAGCGTGTGGGAGTCTAGCGATTCCGAGTGCAGCCCGCGCGCGGACCGGCCAACTGGAGCCGCTCGATGACCGACCTGCGTCGCCACGTCCCTCCTCTGACCCTGGTGTGGGACGACGAGGCACCCGGCGCGCTCCACCGCACGGTCGACGGCAGCCTGGTGTTCGCCGACGTCTCGGGCTTCACCGCACTCACCGAGCGGCTCTCCCGGCACGGCCGGATCGGCGCCGAGGAGATCGTCGAGGCGCTGAACCGGGTGTTCGGCCCGATGCTCACCATCGCGGCGGCCCGCGGCGGCGAGCTGCTCAAGTTCGGCGGCGACGCGCTGCTGTTCCTGTTCCGCGGCGACGACCACCCCGAGCAGGCCTGCGACGCCGCAGTCGAGATGCGGGCCTCGCTGCGCGCCGCCGCAGCGGTCCCCACCTCCGCCGGCCGCTTCGCGCTGTCGATGTCGGTGGGTGTGCACTCCGGCGACATCGGGCTGTTCCTCGTCGGGTCGCCGACGCGAGAGCTGCTCGTGCTCGGCCCCGGCGCCAGCGCCGTCGCGCTCGCGGAGAAGGCCGCCGACGCCGGGCAGGTGGTCGTCAGCGACGCCACCGCGCACCGGCTCGCCCGTGGCGCAACCCGTCCGCGCGACGACGGAGCCCTGCTGCTGCTCCGCCGCAAGCCGCGCTCGCGACCCGGCCACGCGGCATCCGTCTCGCCCACCGGCCTCGACCGGATGGCGACCCTCTTCCCGACCGCGCTCGGCGAGTTCCTCGCCCCGGGGCCGCCCGACCCCGAGCACCGGGTCGCGACCATCGCGTTCGTGCGCTTCTCCGGCACCGACGCGCTCCTCGCCGCCCGCGGCCCGGCCGACCTCGCCGATGTGCTGCACGAGGTGGTGACCGGGGTCGAGGAGGCGCTGGCGGCCGAGGGAGTCACCCTGCTGGCCACCGACCTCGACACCGACGGCGGCAAGTTCTTCCTCGGCACGGGCGTGCCGGGCACCCGTGGGGACGACGAGGGCCGGATGTTGCGCGCGCTGCGCCGGATGGCCGACGCCGACCTCCCCCTGCCCCTCCAGCTCGGGGTCGCGCGCGGGAACGTCTTCGCCGCCGAGGTCGGGGTGGCCGACCGCGCGGCCTACTCCGCGATGGGCGACACGACCAACACCGCGGCCCGGATCATGGGCACCGCCCCTCCAGGAGTCGTGCACGCGCACCCGGCCGTGCTCGAGCGCTCACGCACCCTGTTCGCGGTGACCCCTCGCGGGCCGTTCCGGATGAAGGGCAAGTCGGCCCCCGTGCTGGTCTTCGAGGTCGGCGAGGAGCTGGGCAGCCGGCAGGAGGCGCGCAGCGGCCGGCTACCCTTCCTCGGCCGCGCGGCGGAGCTCGATGTCGCCCAAGAGGCGCTCGAGCGGGCCCTGGCCGGCGAGGGTGGGGTGCTCACGATCGAGGGCCCGGCCGGCATCGGCACCACCCGGCTGGCGGGCGAGGCGCTCGACGCCGCCGGGGCGACCAGGCGGCTCGCGCTGCGCGCCGAGCCCTACGGCACGTCGAGCGCCTACCGGGTGCTGCGCGACCCCCTGCGCGAGCTGCTCGGTCTGGCCCGGGGCTCGCGGGAGGAGATGGGCGCGGCCCTGCTCCGCGTGCTCTCGGAGCGCGCACCCGACCTGCTGCCGATGGCGCCCCTGGTCGCCGACGTGGTCCACGTCGGGGTGCCCGACACCCCCGAGGCCGCACGGGTCGACCCGCAGTACCGCGCCGACCGGGTCGCCGACGTGGTCGTCGAGCTGCTCGAGCGGCTGACTCCCGGACCGCTCGCAGTCGTCGTCGAGGACGCACACTGGGCCGACGGCGCATCCGTTCACCTGCTGGGCCGGCTCGCCTCCGCGACCTCGGGCCGGCCGTGGGCCGTCGTGGTGGTGCGGCGCGGCGACGGCGACGGCTTCGCACCGGCATCCGGCGTCAGGGTGCTGCTCGAACCGCTGCCGGCCGACGTGGTCGAGCAGCTCGTGATCGCCGCCACCGAGGCGACTCCACTGCGGCCGCACGAGGTCGATGCCGTGGTCGCGAAGTCCGGTGGCAACCCGCTGTTCGTGGAGGAGGTCACCCGGCTGGCGCTGGGCGCCGGGTCGCTCGACGAGCTGCCCGAGTCGGTACAGGCGGCCATGGGGGCCCAGGTCGACGAGCTGCCGCCCGCACAGCGCCGGCTCCTGCGCTACTGCGCCGTGCTGGGGCTCAGCGTGCGGCGAGAGGTGCTCGAGGGCACCCTCGCAGCTGACGGCCTCTCACTCGACCCGGCCACGCTGACCATGCTCGGCGGGCTGCTCGAGGCCGACGGTCCCCACCGGGTCCGGTTCCGCAACAGCCTGGTTCGCGATGCCGCGTACGACGGCCTGGCGTACCGGGTGCGGGCCCGTGTGCACCGCACTGCGGGCGAGGTGCTCGAGCGGCTCAGCACCGACCTCGACGTCGACTCCCCCGCCCTGGTGCTGCACTTCGCCCGCGCGGGAGACGCCCAGCGCACGTGGGACTACGCGCAGCGGGCCGGCGCCCTGGCCAGGGCGTCCTATGCCAACGCCGACGCCGCCGACCACTTCGAGACCGCGCTGGAGGTCAGCCGCAGGGTGCCAGGAGTGACCGACGCCGAACGGGCCCGGCTCTGGGAGCTGGTCGGCGACCTGCGCGAGCTGGCGGGGATGTTCGGCGAGTCGGTCGAGGCCTACCGCACCGCCGCACAGCTGAACCGGGCTGACCCGGTCGCCACGGCGGAGGTGCTCTCTCGCCAGGCTGCGGCCCGACTGCGCACCGGCGCCTTCACCACGACGCTGCGCACGGTCACCCGCGCGCGCCGGCTGATCGACGGCTCGCAGCTCCCCGTCGCCCGCAGCACCCGGGTGCGGCTCGACACGCTCACCGCCGTCGTGCGGGTGGAGCAGGAGCGGCCGCGCGAGGCGCGGGAGTGGGCGCTGCGCGCCATGGAGGGCGCGGGCGAGGCCGGCGAGCACGAGACGCAGGTGCGAGCGCTGATGCTCGTCGACATGGTCGACCTCCAGCTCGGCGTGCCGGGTCTCGGTGACCGGCACCGCGAGGCGCTCGAGATCTGCGTGCGGCACGGGCTGCGGTCGCAGGAGGCCAAGGTGCGCTCCAACCTCGGCGCGATGGCCTACTACGCGGGCCGCTGGACCGAGGCGGCGCAGTGGTACCGCACGAGCCGCGACGTCGCGTTCGAGGCCGGTAGCGCGTTCGTGGCCGCCCAGACCGACGTCAACCTCGGCGAGCTGCTCATCAACCAGGGCCACCTCGACGAGGCCGAGCAGGTGCTCGTGGGTGCGGTGCGGGTGCTGCGCGCGTCAGGGGCGGCGCGGTTCCTCGCCGAGGGGCAGATGCAGCTGGCCCGGGTCCACCTCAGCCGTGGGGACCTCGACCGGGCCGAGGAGCAGGCGGCGGCGGTCGAGCTGTCGTTCAGCGAGCTCGACAACCCGACGAGCGCGCTCGAGGCGGCCCTCGTGCGCGCCGAGGCGATCGCGCTCCTCGGCAGGCCCGAGGAGTCCCTCGACGTCATCACCGAGGCCGAGCGCGAGGCCCGTGACGACGCGGCGTTCTCGATGCCGCGGATGTGCCTGCAGCGGGCCCGCGCGCTCGTCGCCCTCGACCGGCTCGACGAGGCCACCGAGCAGTTGGCCCTCGGGCTGGTCGCGGCCCGTGGGCAGGAGCTGCCCTACGAGGAGGCGCTGCTGCTACGGGTCTCGAGCGTCACCGACGAGCGCCGCGGGCTCGCCTCGGACGCCGCGCTCGCGCGCGAGCGCTCCGACCGGCTCCTCGCGGGGCTCGGCGCGGTGGGCTAGCCGGACAGGTCCTGCGTCACCACTGCATCTTGGCGTCGCCGTACACGTACACCTTGTCGTTGACGCTGACGTAGTCCGCCGCGGTGCTGGGCACCCCGTCCTTCGCAACGGCCTGACGGGACACCAGGCAGGCGAACTGGGTGCCGTCGAGGTCCGGCTCCTGGTCAAGTGCGATGGGCAGCCGACCGGCGTACCCGATGAACTGCCCGTTCGCGTCGTAGGTGGCGTCGGGGCACCACCCGAGGGTGGTGACCTCGGGGGTGGTGTCGCCGCTGGGGTACTCGTAGTCGATCTTGAGGGCCGGCAGCGCGGCGCTCCCCGCGGTGGGGGCGGCCTTCCACGTCAGGTTCCAGAGGAACTGAGCGCTCGTCTGGCTGTTGACCGGCTTGACGAACTGTGCATACCGGGGGCCGTTGCCGATGGCGTACGGCACCACGCGGCACGGCTCCGCGCCATCGGCGTTGGGCAGCCGCAGGACGGTGACCTGCGGCGCGTCGCCGTCCGCGACGGCCGCCTTGCTGGTCTCACCGCAGCCCAGGGTGTCCGTCGCGAGCTCGATGATCGAGGCGTTGGGGGTGGGCACGGTGCCGGGGGCTGCACGGCGCCGTCGGCGCCACCCTCGAGGGAGAAGGACCCCACGAGGGCCTTGAGCGTGAGGGTGTCGAAGAAGACGCCGTCGTCGGGTACCGGTCCACGACGGGGCACTGACCGGCCAGCGGCAGTTGTCCCTGACGCCGCTGTCCGGGCCGGAGTCAGACGAGGAGTTGCAGGCGAACGGCGTGTGGTCGGCGACCGAGGGCTGCCCGATGCTGGAGCCGCTCTGCAGCTCGAACGTGCCGACGACCGCTCCGCCGAGCCGGGCCGTCGCCAGGATGCGGGCGCTGCCCTTGAGCTCGACGTCGAGATAGGCGGAGCTGGCGAGGGCAGCGGGACCCAGCGCGGACCGCAGCCCCTGTCCGAGGCCGAGCTCGAGGGACTCCGAGGTCGCGCTGACCTGATAGCAGGAGGTGCCGCTCTTCTTCTCCTTCACCCCGATCGAGCCGCTGGCGTAGGACGCGAGCGACTCGCTGAAGGCGCCTCCGGTAGACCCGCGCAGGGTGAGGAGCTGGCTGGCGGCCGCGCCGAGGTCGACACCGCAGTTGGCGGCCGGGGCCAGGGTCTGCGCCGCGCCCTAGCTGGCCGGAGGCCGTGTTGAGCGTGATCCGGGAGGTGGCGCCGGTCTGCACGGCCAGCCAGGCCGGGGCGAAGTTCGGCGTGCCGATGGTCGCGGCAGGCTGCGCGGTCGTCGACGGCGGCGGGGCCGCGGCGGGGAGCGTGGCGACGAAGGCGATGCCGAACGGGATGAGGCCGACGGCCGCGATGGCCGCGATCGCCTTGGGTGCCGTGGAGCGGTGCACGTGCATGGGATCTCCGTCGCGCTGGTGGGGCGCCGAGCCGGCGGGATGTGGCTCGACGGTGAGAGTCGCTCGTCAGCGGAGCAGACGTGTGGGCCCCTGTACTCACCTGCGGGCCCACGACAGCGACTCGGGCACCGTTGCCCGATTGAGCACAACCTACGGTGCCCGGGCGCGGGCTCATATAGCCCGAAGTGACTACGGGCCGGGTTCACCCCTCGAGGGTGAGGGTGAGGTGTCCCGTCTCCGGAGCCGTCGCTGCACGCAGACCGGCGGTGACGACGTCATCCGCCCGGCCGACGACGAGCTCGACGGTGCTGGGCAGGAACACCGGAGCGGTGAACCACACGTGGCTGCGCGACGGTCCGAGCGACGTGCGCCCCAGGGCCCCCAGGGTGCGCGCGCAGGTCCACATGCCGTGCGCGATCTGCCGCCGGAAGCCCATCGCCTTCGCGCTCAACGGGTGCAGGTGGATCGGGTTGAGGTCGCCGCTCACGCCCGCGTAGGTGCGGCCGAGGTCGTCGGGCAGGCGCCACCGGGCCACCGGCGGGCCCTCGGGCAGCGCGGGCGGGGTGTCGCCGCGCGGGGCGTCGTCGGTGCCGGCGCCCCTGCTGAGGTAGACGCTGTCGCACTCCCAGACGAGCTCGCCGCCGACGAGTGCCTCCAGGCGCACGTCCAGGGTGCGGCCGCGCCGGTGCGGCCGCAGCGCACCCGCGGTCACCGACAGCGTGAGGGCGTCGCCGGCATCCAGCCGCGTGTGGGTGGTGACCCGGTTGGACAGGTGCACCAGACCGGGCAGGGGCACCGGGAAGTCGCGCCGCGCCATCAGCGCGGTCTGCACCGGGAAGGCGAGCACCCAGGGGTAGGGCTGGGGCAGCGTGTCGTCGACGGCGTGACCGGTGAGCCGCTGGTAGGCCGCGAGCCGCGCCCGGTCCACGCGCACGTCCTCGACGACGAGGGTGCGGTCGGGCACTGTGCTCCCCCGCGGCAGCGCGGCGGTGAGGGCCGCCCGCACCAGCAACGGCGCGGTGGACGGCATCCCGGTGAGGGTCTCGACCGCCACGTCAGGCTCCGAGCAGGCTCTGGCCACAGACCCGCACGACGTTGCCGCTCACCGCGGACTGGGCGTCGGAGGCGAAGTAGGCGATCGTCTCGGCGACGTCGACCGGTAGGCCACCCTGCGACAGGCTGTTGAGGCGGCGTCCGAGCTCGCGGGTCGCGAACGGGATCCGGGCGGTCATCTCGGTCTCGATGAAACCGGGCGCCACGGCGTTGACCGTGATGCCGCGCCGGCGCAGACCGCGGTCGCTCGCGTAGGCGTCGACCAGCCCGATGACGCCCGCCTTGGACGCGGCGTAGTTGCTCTGCCCACGGTTGCCGGCGATGCCGGCGATCGAGGACACGAGCACCACGTGGCCACCCTGGCGCAGGCCGCCCCGGGCGAGGAACGCCTCGTTCATCCGCAGGATCGACCCGAGGTTGACGTCGACGACCGAGGCCCAGCGGTCGGCGTCGGTGTTGGCGAGCAGCTTGTCGCGGGTGATGCCCGCGTTGTGCACGACGACGTCGAGGCCGCCGTGCCGGGTGGTGGCGTGGCGCAGGATGCGGTTGCCGGCATCCGCAGCCGTGACGTCGACCTGCAGCGCCGTGCCGCCGATCTCGTTGGCGACGGCCGCGAGGGACGCGCCGGCGGAGGGCACGTCGACGCAGACGACCGTGGCGCCGTCGCGGGCGAGGGTGCGGGCGATCTCGGCGCCGATGCCGCGGGCCGCGCCGGTGACCACCGCGACCTTGCCGTCGAGCGGGCGGTCGTCGGATGGCAGCGCCCCGGCGCCGGCACCGACCCGGAACACCTGGGCGTCGACGTAGGCCGACCGGGCGGAGAGCAGGAACTCGACGGTGCCCAGTGCCGCGGCCTCGGAGCCGTCGGTGACGAGCACGAGGTTGGCGGTGGCCCCGGCCCGCAGCTCCTTGGCCACCGAGCGGGTGATGCCCTCGAGCGCCCGCCGGGCCGCGCGCTGGCCGGGTGAGGTCGCCAGGGCCGGGTCGCGGCCGACCACGACGACCCGGGCACACCGGCCGAGTCGCTTCAGGGCCGGGCCGAGGGTCGCCCGCAGCGACTCGAGGTCGGCCGGCTCCTCGACGGCGGTGAGGTCGACGACGACGCCGCCGAGCCGCCCGGCCTCGGGCGCCTCGCCGACCAGCGTCGCCCCGGCGGCGGTGAGCCCGTGGCGCAGGGCCTCCAACGCCGGGGTGTCGCCGTGCCCACCGACGAGCACCGGCCCGTCGACGAGGGGGCGTCCGGGCACCTGCCGGCGCAGCGCCACCGGCTGGGGCAGCCCGAGGGTGGTGGCGAGCCGCTTGCCCACCCCGGAGGACACGAAGGCCGTGTAGCCGTCGCGGTGGGCCATGTCAGGCCGCCTCGAGGATCGCGACGACGCCCTGCCCACCGGCAGCGCAGATCGAGATCAGCCCGCGGGAGCCCGGGCCCTTCTCGTGGAGCAGGGCGGCGAGGGTGGCGACGATGCGGCCACCGGTGGCGGCGAACGGGTGGCCCGCCGCCAGGGACGACCCGTTGACGTTGAGCTTCGCCCGGTCGACGGCACCGAGCGGGGCGTCGAGGCCCAGCCGGTCGCGGCAGAAGTCCTCGTCGTCCCACGCGGCCAGGGTCGAGAGCACGGTGGCGGCGAACGCCTCGTGGATCTCGTAGAGGTCGAAGTCCTGCAGCGAGAGCCCGTTGCGGGCGAGCAGGCGCGGCACGGCGTACGCGGGCGCCATCAGCAGGCCCTCGTCACCGGTCACGTAGTCGACCGCGGCCGTCTCGCCGTCGACGAACCAGGCCAGGGGCGTCAACCCGTGGGCGGCGGCCCACTCCGGCGAGCCGAGGAGCACCGCGGAGGCGCCGTCGGTGAGCGGGGTGGAGTTGCCGGCGGTCATCGTCGCCGCCTCGCCCTTGCCGAACACCGGTTTGAGCGAGCCGAGCTTCTCGAGCGTGGAGTCGGGCCGCAGGTTCTGGTCGCGGGTGAGCCCGAGGTAGGGGGTCAGCAGGTCGTCGAAGAAGCCGCGGTCGTAGGCGGCGGCCAGGTTGTGGTGGCTCGCCAGGGCCAGGGCGTCCTGGTCCTCACGGGTGACACCCCAGCGCGCCGCCGTGACGGCCATGTGCTCACCCATCGACAGGCCCGTGCGCGGCTCGGTGTTGGCGGGCACCGACACGCCGACGTCGGTGGGCCGGAAGGCCAGTGCCGCCTTCGCCCGCTCGGTCGAGCTCTTGGCGCGGTTGAGCCGCAGCAGCTTGCGGCGCAGCTTCTCGGGGACCACGACGGGCGCGTCGGACGCCGAGTCGACACCACCGGCGATGCCGGAGTCGACCTGTCCCAGGGCGATCTTGTTGGCGACGAGGATGGCGGCCTCGAGCCCGGTGCCGCAGGCCTGGGTGATGTCGTAGGCCGGAGTGGTGGGCGACAGGCTCGAGCCGAGCACCGCCTCGCGGGTGAGGTTGAAGTCGCGGCTGTGCTTGATGACGGCGCCGGCGACGACCTCGCCGACCCGCTCGCCGGCCAGTCCGTGGCGGGCCACGAGGCCCTCGAGCGCGGCGGTGAGCATGTCCTGGTTGGACGCCTCCGCGTAGGCGCCGAACTGGCGCGCGAAGGGAATCCGGTTACCGCCGAGGACGGCGGCGCGGCGGGGGGAGGTCACCGGTCTGGCTCCTTGCGTGGGGGTGCTGCGGGACGGGTCCTCGTCGGCGAGGTACCCGGTACGGAAGGTAACAGGTACTGCCGGTTCCTGCTACCGTCCGGTGCGTGGGAGCGACCGACACGGCACCGGACGGCCGCAGCTCGCGCTGGGACGAGCACCGCCTCGCCCGGCGGCAGGAGCTGGTCGAGGCGACCCTGCGCGCCATCCGCGACCACGGCGCGGGCGTCGGGATGGACGAGGTGGCCGCCACGGCCCGCACCTCGAAGACGGTCTTCTACCGACACTTCACCGACCGGGCCGGGCTCTACACCGCCGTCGCCGAGCGGGTCGACGCCACGATCATCCGCGGCCTGACCCGCGCTGCCGGCGACCCGGCGACGGACGACGCGCGCGCCGTCATCCGCGGCGTGGTCGCCGCCTACCTGCGCCTGGTCGAGGACGACCCAGAGGTCTACCGGTTCATCGTCAACGCGCCGATCGTGCCCCCCGGCGAACGGCCGCAGGGCGACGTCGCCGCCGGGATGACCGACCGGATCGCCACCCACGTGGCCGACCTCGTGTCGGGTGGCCTCGCCGACAGCACCACGCCAGCCCCACGGCTGTGGGGCGTGGCGCTGGTCGGCATGGTGCGGGCGACGGCCGACGCCTGGCTCGCGGCTGGGGCGGCCGCCGGTGGCCCGAGCAGCGACCAGCTCGCCGACGACCTCACCGTGCTGCTCTGGGACGGCCTGTCGAGCGTGGCGGGCGCGACGGCGCGGGCCTGACCGGGGCACCGGCCGGATCAGGCACCCCACCACGGGCGCAGCGGCAGCCCCGACGAGCCGTCGTCCCGCGGGCGCACCGCCAGCACCTGGTGCAGCTGGATCTCGTTGCGCTCGAACCCGAGTCGCGAGCCGGCCATGTAGAGCCCCCAGACCCGGGCGGTGCCCTCGCCCACCTCGGCGACGCACTCGTCCCAGTTCTCGACGAGGTTGCGGCACCACTGGGCCAGGGTCAGGGCGTAGTGCTCGCGCAGGTTCTCCTCGTGCACGACCTCGAGCCCGACGTCCTGCGCCTCGGTGATGATCCGCCCGCTGCCGGTGAGCTCGCCGTCGGGGAAGACGTAGCGGTCGATGAACTGGCCGGTCTCCTGGCGCTTGTTGTGCGGGCGGGTGATGCAGTGGTTGAGCAGCAGCCCGCCGGGGCGCAGCCGGTCCTGGATCCAGCCGAAGTAGGCCGGGTAGTTGCGCACGCCGATGTGTTCGGTGAGCCCGATCGACGACACGGCGTCGAAGCCGGTCTCGGTGACGTCTCGGTAGTCGCAGTGCCGCACCTCGGCGAGGTCGGCCAGCCCCTCGTCGGCGATCGCCTTCTGCGCCCAGAGGGCCTGCTGGCGCGACAGCGTGACGCCCAGCACGCGGATGCCGTGACGGGCGGCGTAGCGCACCATGCCGCCCCAGCCGCAGCCGATGTCGAGCAGCCGGTCACCCGGCTCGAGACCCAGCTTGTCGAGCACCAGGCGGTACTTGTTGTCCTGGGCCTGCTCGAGGGTCGCGGCGGAGTCGGGGTAGCAGGCGCAGGTGTAGGTCATCGACGGCCCGAGCACCATCTCGTAGAACCTGTTGGAGACGTCGTAGTGGTGGCTGATCGCCTCGGCGTCGCGGGTCATCGAGTGCCGCAGCCCCTCGGCGACCCGACGCCACCGGGGCAGGCTCTCCTGCGGCGGTGGCGGCGGCGGCGTGAGCCCCTTCAGGCCCAGGGTGCGGGCGACCTCGATGGCCGCGGCGGCCGAGGGGCGGCGGAAGCGCACGTCGGCGAGGTCGACGAGCAGGTCGTAGGGGTCGCCGGGGTGCACGCCCTCGACGGCCAGGTCGCCGGCCACGTAGGCGCGCGCCAGGCCGAGGTCGCCCGGGGCGGTGGCGAGGTAGGCCGCCGCCCGTGGCGTGCGCAGGTGGAGCGCGCGCGGGGCGTCGGCGGGCCCGAGCTCGGACCCGTCATAGGCGACGAGTCGCAGCGGCAAGGGGCCGGCGACGACCGACTCGACGATCTCTGCGATGGACATCGGCTTCCTCTTCTCTGTGCGTCAGGCCGTGCGTGCCGCCGGCGCTGTCCCTGCTGGGTCGTGGTGTGCGGGTCAGGCCCCGCGGACCGCCTTGGCGTAGAGGTCGGGCAGGCGCCCCTCGGGGTCCCACCGGGACTTGAGCTCGGTGTACTGGTCGCCGCCGTAGAGCCGGCGGAACTCGTCCTGGTCGTAGAACGACTCGGAGTAGAGCGACTTGTGGCCGCCGAGGGCACTGACCTCGTGCTCGATGCGGCGGTTGGTGGCCCCCGGGCCGGCCGTGGGCTCGGTGGGCACCGAGGACCAGAAGCCGACGTTGACGTAGGTCTCGCCCGGGTGCAGGGGGTAGAGCGACCACGGCTGATCACTGCGAAGCCTCAACGGGCACAACCAGATCGGCTCGATCGGCACCTCCCGAAGGAACCACCTGAGGAACTCGGCGGTGGCGGACAGCGGGATCTCGACGTCCTGCACCACGCGCTCGCGCGGCGGGTTCCCCTTGCGGGCCTCGAGCCGGTCGGCGACCGCGAACCGCCGGTCGAGGGCGATCAGCTTCCAGTAGACGCTGCTGCGCAGCCATCGCCTGGGCCAGAGCCGACGCACGGCGGGGTTCTGCGCACCGAACGCCCGAGAGCACCAGAACCAGTCGGTGTCCCAGCGCCACAGGTAGTCGAGGGTGGTGAGGCGGTCGCGCTTGGGCGCCGAGCCACCGTGCTGGATCGAGCGGTAGTAGATGTCGCGGCCCGAGTAGTCGCTGGTCGGCCCGGGGTCGTCGCCGCGCCGGCCGAGCACGAGGTAGGACTCGGTCGCCGAGAACACCACTCCGTCGACGTAGTCGACCGCCTCGCCGTCGAACGAACCCTGCGCCACCACGGTGCCGAGCACCGACACGAGCTCGTCGAGGTCGTGGAACCGCACGTGCCGCAGGTCGACGACGCGTGCGACCGGCTCGAGCTCGATGCGCAGGCGGGTGGCGTAGCCCAGCGTGCCGTAGGAGTTGGGGAAGCCACGGAAGAGGTCGGGGTGGCGTGACCCGGCGTCGGTGGTGACGACCTCGCCCGACCCGGTGAGCACGTCCATCTCGAGCACCGACTCGTGGGGCAGGCCGTTGCGCCAGGACGTGGACTCGATGCCCAGGCCGGTGACCGCGCCGCCCAGGGTGATCGTGCGCAGCTGCGGGACGACGAGCGGCGTGAGCCCGTGGGCGAGGGTGGCGTCGACCAGGTGCTCGTAGGTGCACATGCCCTGCACGTCGGCGGTGCGGGCATCCGGGTCGACCTCGACGACGCCGGTGAGGCCCGAGGTGTCGAGGCCGGGCACCGTGGTGGCGGTGCGCGGCCGGAACAGGTTGGAGGTGCGCTTGGCCAGCCGCACCCGCTCCCCCGGTGGGATGGCGCGGTAGCTGTCGAGCAGCCGCTCGACACCGGCCTCGTGGGCCGCCCCGACGACTGCGGTCATGCGGACTCCACGCTGTCGCCGACGCGGACGCTGCCCGGCTCGCCGACGACGGCATAGAGCCCCGGGCAGGAGTTGCCGGTGCCCTGCACGGCGAGGAGCACCTCGCCGATGCGCACCAGGCTGCCGTCGAGGGCCTCGACGTCAGCGGTCGGCACGTCGAGCACGAGGTTGGCGCGCGTGGCGGGCGCGTCGTGACCCACCAGCGACACCGCGGCCTTCTTGTGCCGGTCGCCGTCGATGCCGGCCTCACCGACCCGCACGCTGGCGTGCTCGACACCGGGCGCGCCGTGCACCGGGAAGGTGTGGATCGCGAGGACCCGGATGCCGTCCATAGAAGTATCAATACACCCGGGCACCGACGGCATTCCCGCCCGTCTCACTCGAACTCCGAGGTCACCGGCCCCCGCACAGCCCGGGCACTGGGTCCCGACGGTGTCCCGAAAGTTCGCGTTCCTGAGGTCACGCCCGTGACAACCGCTCCGCCCCGGCGGCGCGCCCCAGGGTGCGGGCCAGCTCCTCGGGACTCAGTGGCCACAGCCAGGACCCGACGTAGAGGCGGCTGGGCACCATGAGCACGTCGACGTCGCGGTCGGCCACGATGTCGGCGTTGCGGCCGGCCCGGCGGATGGCCCCGGTGGTGCCGACCGGCACCCACGGGTGCAGGGCCGACTGCGCGTACCCACCGACCGGACGCACCGTGAGCCCCTCGGCCAGTGGCACGTAGACGAAGACCGGGGGCGAGCCCCGCTCGACGAGTGCCTCACCAGCGGTCACGGTGGCGCGGCACACCTCGGTGAAGGCCACCTCCCGGTCCATCTGCGAGATGTCGGAGCCGTGCTCCGCGAGGCGCAGGACCACCTCGTCGGCGAGCCGGCCCCAGGGCTCCACCGGGTCCCCGAGGTCGTAGCGCAGTCGCTCGGCGGGGTCGGCTCCCTCGACGTCCTCGACCACCAGCACCCGGTCCGCCAGCTCCGGGGCGAGCGCGCGGAGCACCTCACGGACGACCTCGGCGAAGTCCGGGTCGTCGGGCGGCCGCTCGAGGCGGATGACCATGTCGTCCGCCGTCCGGGTCGGTGCGGGCAGGTCGCGGGCCACGACGCCCCGGAACGACGGCTCGACGTCCGACCAGATGTCGTGGATGGCGTCGGCGACGCTGCCGGCGGCTCGTTGCTGCCCGGCACGGTCGAGGAACGCACCTCGGTGGAACGCGATCCGCAGGTCTCCCCTCGGGGTCAGCGACGCCATGGCGATGTTGGCCTCGCCGGCACCGCGCTGGTCGTCGTAGGTGACCAGGTAGGCGGCACGCCCGTCGGCGGGCCGCACGGTGCACATGGCGTGGCCGCTGCGCGCGTCGAAGAAGACCTCGAACCCGCCGGAGGTGCGCAACGACGTCCCTCGCTGGCGCAGGACGTCAGCGGCGCGAAGGGCGCGCACCGCGTCGACCACGTCGTCGGCCAGGTCTGCCTTGGGACCTGTGGTGGCCGTCAGCCAGGCGTACGCCGCGGCCGGCGAGGGGTGGTCGACGCCGCCGCCCGAGCGCGCCTGCGACGAGACGGATCCCCGGTCGTCTGCCGGGCGGTGGAGGGCCTTGCGGTGGCCCGCCATCGAGGTGAACACGATGTGCCGCATCACGTCGACGAGGGCCGCGCGGTCGGCCAGCCCCTCCCACGGGACGGTCGACTTGCTGTGTGCCGCAGCGAGACTCAGCGCCTCACGCACCACCGTGTCGAGCGGCACACCGAACGGGTCGACGTCGTCCACCGCCTCCAGGCTGCGGCGGATCGGACCCGGCGACAGGAGGTGCGCCACGAGTGCGTCGGCCTCGCCCGAGAACGCGGCGTGCGCGGCGTACTGCGGGTGGACCCGGCGGCCGTCGCGGGACAGGTCGACCATCCCGACGTCGTGCAGGTAGGTCAGCGCGACGCCCCAGGTCTGGACGAGCGACCGGCGTGCGGTGGGACGCCCCGGTAGGAGGACACCGTCGACCACGTCGACCAGCCGCACCAGACCCGCCGCGACGTCGCGGACGTGAACAACGCCGTGGTCGGCGAACATCGCCGGATGTCGTCCCGGGTCGGCGAAGAAGGTCGGGTCCTGCTGGAGCACCTCGAGCGTCGCCTGCGCCTCGATGGGAGCCCACAGTGCGGCCTCCACATCGGCCCGCAGCTGCGGCGGAAGGTGGACGTCCAGCGCTGCCCACGGGTTCTCGTCCCCCATTGACGCATGCTCGCAGCCGTCACACCCCACCGCAACGGTTGCGCTGCGCACCCGGCTCAGACCGGCAGCTCGTCGCGTCGCTCGGTCAGGATGATCCGGCCGGCCGCCTCGATGAGGGCCAGGTGCGAGAAGGCCTGCGGGAAGTTCCCGAGGTGGCGGGCGCGGTCGACCTCGAACTCCTCGGCGCTCGGCGAGTCGAACGAGGGAACGCACAGCCAGTCGACCGACCCGTCGGGGGCCACCAGCGCGCCGGTGTGGCAGTTGGACAGGAACGCGTCGTCGGCGATCGGTGGGAACGGCGACGACGACAGGCTCACCTCCCGGCCCCCTCCGACGACGGCTCGACGACCCAGGGTCCGTGCCACCCGCCGTGCTCGGCCACCAGCGACTCCGCCGACTCCGGGCCCCAGCTGCCGGGCGCGTAGGGCTGCACCGGCGGTGGGTCGTCGAGGAGTGGCTGCATGACCCGCCAGCACTCCTCGACGACGTCCTGCCGCTTGAAGCGTCCCGACTGGCCCCGGATGGCGGCCAGCAGGAGCACCTCGTAGGGCGTGGGGGCCTCGCCCCCCTCGGCGGCGAACTCGACGTCGAGGGTGATCGCGCGCGCACCGGTGGCGTCACCACGATGGGCGTCGACGATCAGCCGGGCGCCGGTCGTCGGGTCGAGCTTGACGACGAACTCGTTGCGCACCGGTGTGTGGCCGTCGTCGGCCTCGAGCCCGAGCCGCACCGGCGGGGGTCGGCGGAAGACGACGCGCACCTCGGTCTCGGTCGCCTTCAGCAGCTTTCCGGTGCGGATGTAGAACGGGACGCCCGACCACCGCCAGTTGTCGATCTCCAGGCGCAGCGCGATGTACGTCTCGGTCGTCGAGTCCGCGGCGACGCCCGGGACGTCGCGGTACCCGTCGTGCTGGCCACGGATGCAGTGGGAGGGATCGGCATCCTTGACCGATCGGAACAGCGCGACCTGCGCGTCCCGCAGGGCCTCGGGACCCTGGCCCGACGGGGCCTCCATCGCCGCGGCCGCGACCACCTGCATCAGGTGGTTGACCACGACGTCGCGCAGGGCGCCCACCGGGTCGTAGAAGTGACCACGGTCCTGCACACCGAAGTCCTCGGCCATCGTGATCTGCACGCACTCGACGTGGGTGCGGTTCCACAGCGGCTCGAGGACCGTGTTGGCGAAGCGCAGGTACAGGATCTCCTCGTAGCCCATCTTCCCGAGGTAGTGGTCGAGCCGCAGCAGCTGCGACTCGTCGACGTACCGGTGCAGCTCGGCCGCCAGCGCCCTCGCGGACTCCAGGTCGTGCCCGAAGGGCTTCTCGACCACGACCCTGGCCGACCGGGTCAGCCCGGCACCCGACAGTCCCTTGACGACCGTCGCGAAGAGGGATGGCGGCACCTCCAGGTAGAACACCGGGTGGTCGCGGCCCGCGATGGCCTCGGCCACCCGTTGGTAGGTGGCGTCGTCGGCGAAGTCACCCTGCACGTAGGACAGCCGTCCGGTGAACCTCGCGAAGACCTCCTCGTCGAGGTCCTGGCCCTTGGCGACGATCGAGTCGCGGGCTCGCTGGACCAGCTGCTCGAGCGACCAGTCGTCCACCGCGACGCCCACGACGGGGCAGTCGAGCAGGCCCCGCAGCTCGAGGCGGTACAGGGACAGGAACGTCATCACCCGGGCCAGGTCGCCGGTGATGCCGAACACCACCAGGACGTCCGCAGCCGCCGACCGGTCCTCGGACGACGCCGTGAGCGGGCTGGATGTGGTCATCGGTGCCTCCGTTGCTGGGTCGGGCTCTGGCTCGACCCATCCAAGCAACGGGTGGTGGAGCGGGCCACCCCCACAGCGGGTGAATCGTGGGGGCGGACAGCAGAACCCCCGAGCCGCTGGCGCGGTCGGGGGCCGTGGTGGAGGTGGTGGATGTGGAGGGACTCGAACCCCCGGCCTCTCGCGTGTGAAGCGAACGCTCTAACCAACTGAGCTACACATCCGGGTGCCTGACGGCCTGCCGAGGATATACGGATCGCCCGACCCGGCGGAAATCGGGGCCGCTCACAGGCCGGCGTTGGCGTGCAGCCACGCCTCCCAGGAGTCCGGCAGCAGCCCCGGGACGCCGGTGAGCCACATGGTCAGCCACAGGGCGAACGCCACGAAGCAGGCCGTCAGGAGTGCGACGAGGACCTTGACCCACCAGGACTGACGGCGCACCCACTGCTCCCAGGCCCGCACGTGGTCCTTGACGAAGTCCAGCAGCCGGGTGGCCGGCTCGAACTCCGAGGCCCACACGGCGATGCCCGCGATGACGATGAGCCAGCCGGGCCCGGGAAGCGGCACCAGCGCCAGCCCACCGAGCACCAGGACGAGTCCGAGCACGAAGACGGCCCCCTGGTAGAGGGGGCGCCAGCGCGAGCTCGCCCGGATCCGCCGGCGCCACTCCCAGTCGTCCTCGTCGTCGGCGTCGCGGAGCAGGTGGTGGTCGTCGGAGCGCTGCTCGGGCGTCACGGGTCGACCCCCAGGGCGGCGTGTGCCGCCCAGACCTCCTGCACCCGCGCCGTCACCGGGCCGGGGGCGGGCAGGGCCCGCCCGTCGACGCCCGACACGGGGAAGACGTCCTTGATCGAGGAGGTGATGAACAGCTCGTGGGCCGCGGCGAGCACGTCGAGCGGGAGTGCCTGCTCGACGACCTCGACCCCGTCGGCGGCGCACCACTCGAGCACCAGCTCGCGGGTGATGCCCGCCAGGCAGCCGCTGTCGAGCGGGGGCGTGCGCACCACCCCGTCGACGACGACGAACACGTTGCTGCCGGTGGCCTCGCACAGCTCTCCACGGGTGTTGGCGAAGATCGCCTCGGCCGCGCCCTGCTCCTTGGCACGGGCCAGTGCGATGACGTTGTCGGCGTACGAGGTGGTCTTCAGGCCCGCCGTGGCCGCGCGCTCGTTGCGCACCCAGGGCACGGTGACCACCGCCCCGTGCGCCTCGGGGCGGGCGTGTGGCACCGCGGTGACGATGTGCGTGAGGTCGGAGTCGTGCCGGTCGGAGCCGAGCGGGCCGCGCCCCCCGGTCACCGTGAAGCGCAGCCGGCCGAACTCGATCGGCGGGCCACCGAGCACGGCGTCGATCCCCTCGCGGATGCGGTCGTGGTCGGCGGCCGGCAGGCCGAGCCCCGTCATCGTGCGGTCGAGCCGGCGCAGGTGCCGGGTGACGGCGAAGGGCACCCCGGCGTCGATCTTGGCCGTCTCGAAGGCGCCGTCGCCGACGGTGACGCCGTGGTCGACGGCGCTCACCGCGGGGGTGTCGGCGCCCACGAGCGCGCCGTCGACCCAGACCCGGATGTCAGTCATGCCTCACACCCTCGCATGCCGGGTGTCGCCGCCCGTGGCCAGCGCCACGAGACGCGCCGCCTTGAGCTCGGTCTCGCGCCACTCCCCCTCGGCGTCGCTCCCCCACGTGATGCCGGCGCCGGTGCCGAATCGCAGCACCCGCCGTCCCGCGTCGTCGCGCGCGGCCCAGAAGGTGCGGATGCCGACCGCGAGCTCCGCCTCGTCGAGGTCGGCGTCGACCCAGCCGACCGCCCCGCAGTAGGGGCCTCGGGGCACCGGCTCGAGGTCGGCGATGGCGTGCAGTGCCGTGTGCTTGGGCGCGCCGCTGACCGAGCCGGGCGGGAAGCTCGCGTCGAGCAGGTCGCGCCAGGTCGTCCCCTCGCGCAGCGTGCCCGACACGTCGGAGACGAGATGAACCAGCCCCGGGTGCTCCTCGACCCGGCAGAGGTGGTCCACCTCCACGGTGCCGGCGAGGCTGACGTGGCCGAGGTCGTGGCGCACCAGGTCGACGATCATCACGTTCTCGGCGTAGTCCTTGGCGAGCAGCTCGCGGGTCGTCGCCGCCGTTCCCTTGATCGGGCGCGACGTGACCCGGGAGCCGTGACGCACGAGGTAGGCCTCCGGCGACGCGCAGGCCACCTCGAGGCCGGCCTCCGGAAGGTCGATCGTGGCGGCGTAGGGTGCGGGGTTCCCTTGTGCGAGAAGGGCACCGAGATGGGCCAGGCGCGCTTCGTCGGGCAGGTCGTGCTCCATCACCCGGCAGAGGTTGACCTGGTAGACGGTGCCGGCCGCGATCCGCCGCCGGATCTCCGCAACTCCCTCCACGTAGGCCGCGTGGTCCAGGCTGGTCCGCCACGGGCCGGTGAGGGTGGGCCACGCCGAGCCGGGCGGCGGGCCGCCCGCGGTGGTGGGCCCGGCATCCGCGGAACGGCGCACGTCGTCCATCCGCACGGCAGTGAGGTGACCCTCGAAGGTGACGACCACGACCCAGAAACCGCTCGTGAGGTCGTCGACGTCGTGGCTCACCGCGGCGACACCGCTGGCCACGAGCGACCCGAACCACGCCTGCGACACGCCCCGCATCGTATGCGGACCGGCAACCGGCCCGGCCCCGTGGGCAGTCAGGCTGCTGCTCAGGGGCAGCGGATGACGAGGTCGGCCCGGCCGAACGTGGCGCGCACGAAGTCGGCGTTCGGGGCGTCGACCGCGTCGACCCAGGCCCTCGCGACATCCGGTGGCTTGCCGAACTCGATGTGCCGGGCCACCAGTCGCTCCAGGCG
Organism: uncultured Actinomycetota bacterium; assembly: GCA_963707895.1. Taxonomy (GTDB): domain Bacteria; phylum Actinomycetota; class Actinomycetes; order Actinomycetales; family Dermatophilaceae; genus Fodinibacter. Next base: position 386,665 of record CAVPRS010000010.1, read on the forward strand.
CAGTGCCGGGTCGACCTCGACGGCCCACGCCTCGTCGAGCAGCCCGCGCACGGCCGACCACGGGCCGTCGTCGACGAGCAGGTAGTTGCCCTCGGTGACGACGACATCGGTTCCGGCGGGCACCGCGATGGCGTTGGCGACCGACTCCTCGATCGAGCGGTCGTAGGTCGGCGCCCACACCGTGTCGGGTCCGGCCGCGAGGAGGCGGGCGAGCAGGGCGGCGTAGCCGGCGCCGTCGAAGGTGTCGATGGCGCCCTTGCGGTCGGCCCGGCCCAGGTCGGCCAGGGCGACGTTGGCGAGGTGGAAGCCGTCCATCGGCACCAGCACCGCGCTGGCCCCTTGCTCCCGGAGCCGCGCCACGAGGGATGCCGTCAGCATCGACTTCCCGGCCCCCGGCTCGCCGGTGACGCCCAAGAGCACCGGCCGGCCGGCGTCGACGTCGGCGCGCAGGGCGAGCACGCGGTCGACGAGGTCGCGGAGGGGCGGGGCGTAGTCAGCAGTCATGGTGGGTCACTTCCGGCGGGTGCCGGCGAACTGCGAGACGACGATCGCGACGATCGTGACGAGGAAGACCTGGCCGAGCACGGCCTCCGACGACACGAGCAGGCGGGACACCTCGGTGGTCGGGGCGATGTCACCGATGCCCAGGGTCGACATGGTGGTCATGCTCAGGTACATGAACGCGCTGGAGGGCTGGGTCTGCCCGAAGGGCGGGGAGCTGCTCCAGACCTGGTTCACCGAGAACAGCGCTGCGTAGGCGACCCCGATCTGGAGGTAGGCCGTGATGGCACCCAGCACGGTGCGCCCGCCCACGACGGTGTGCTGCGCGATCCGCCGGATGACGATGGCGGGCACGGCGAGTACGAGGATCAACCACAGGGGGTCGGACTGGCGTGGGCCCACCGGGCCGACCGCGCCATCGGGCACGAAGAGCTCGGCGAGCGACAGCGCGGCGAGCGTGCCCACCGCGAGCAGCACCACGACCACGGCCACCCGCTGCGCCCTGCGCCGCATGCCCGCGGCCCGGGCGGCGGCGATCAGCGCTGCACCGCTCATCGTGTGTGCCAGCAGCGAGTCGCCGTAGGAGTTCCCCACGTTGACCAGCGAGGAGACGACGATGGTTGCGATGACGAAGAAGAGCACGACCCCGAACCGGTCGACCGGGTCGGCTCGCCAGTCCCGCCAGACCCGGTCGACCCATGGGAACAGGGCCCGAGGGCGCGGCAGCGGTCCGGACGGAGGTGGGGGTTCCACCGGCTCGACCGACCCGGGCTGTTCGCTGCTCAGTGGGGCTCCTCGGGGTGGCACCGCCCGGTGGCGGCGAGGGGGCACGCGTGGCACGGCGGGGTCAACATATCGCCACGACGCGGCGGGCACGGCCGGGCACGCCGCAACGGGGACGGCGGGGCGCCACGGCGCGGCCTCCGACACCGTCACTTCGGGCTACTGACAGCCCCGTCGTGGCGGCGTACCGTCGGTCGGTGGACCACTTCGAGGTGAAGCGGCCCCTGACGGATCGGAGGCTCAGATGTTCATCCAGGTCATCCAGGGGATGTGCTCGGACGAGACGATGCTGCGGCAGCACATGGACCGCTGGAAGGAGGACCTCGCGCCCGGCGCGGACGGCTGGCTCGGCGGCACCTACGGCATGACCGACGACGGTCAGTTCGTCGGTGTCGTGCGCTTCGAGTCCCGCGAGGCGGCGGCCCGCAACTCGCTGCGGCCGGAGCAGGGCGAGTGGTGGGCCGCGGTGGAGCGGTGCTTCGACGGCGAGGTGACCTTCCACGACTGCGACGACGCCATCATGATGCTCGACGGCGGGTCCGACGACGCCGGCTTCGTGCAGGTCATCCAGGGCCGTCTCGACGACCCGGCCCGCTTCCGCGAGTTCATGTCCCAGCCGATGGACATGCTGCAGGAGGCCAGGCCCGAGATCATCGGGGGCACGATCGCCATCGACGCCGACGGCTGGTTCACCGAGACGATGTCGTTCCGCAGCGAGGCCGAGGCCCGCCAGGGCGAGCAGATGGAGATGCCCGAGGAGATGTCCGAGCAGTTCAACCGCGAGATGGAGCAGGTGAAGGACATGCGCTACCTCGACCTGCACCACCCGTGGTTCGCCAGCGCCCGCGCCGGCGCGATGTAGCCGGTCCCGGGAACCAGGAGAGCCCACCACGATGGCGTGGTGGGCTCTTCTGTTCCGGGTGGACGCGAGAGGACTCGAACCTCCGACCCCCACCGTGTCAAGGTGGTGCGCTAACCAGGCTGCGCTACGCGTCCGTGGGGTACTGCTCTGGGGTACTACTCGAGGTGGAGACGGGATTTGAACCCGTGTACGCGGCTTTGCAGGCCGCTGCCTCGCCTCTCGGCCACTCCACCGTGGGGGCGGCTACACCCTCCGAGCGGATGACCGGGTTCGAACCGGCGACCTCAACCTTGGCAAGGTTGCGCTCTACCAACTGAGCTACATCCGCGCGCGCCGTGGCTTCGATGAAACCCCTTTGGCGTGCTCGCAGACATTATCCGATGGCCGCGACGAACTCCAAACCGGTGGCCCGGTGGGGCGCGGGCCGCACGTCAGCGCTCCGCGTCGACCCGGTGACCCGCCTCTGCCTCCTGCTGGCCGGGGCCGGGCGGGGCGCCCGGCACGGCCCGTGGCGCGGCGTTGCGCCCGGCCCCGGAGATCGGGGTGAGGGGGCCCCGCGCGGCGTCGCGCAGCCCCGCGAGGCCGAGGTCGTCGTCGTCGGCACCGGAGCCGTAGTCGTCGAACGGGTCGTCCCAGCCGGCCGGCCGGACCCGGCGCTCGGTGCGCGAGCGGCGCAGCTCGCCGACCCAGGCGCGGAAGCGCTCGCGCAGGCTGCGCTGCTCCTCGTGCGGCCACAGCTCGCGCACGGCGGCGTTGAAGGCGGCACCGATGAGCACGGCTAGGGCGAGGGCGTAGAGCCAGATGAGCAGCACGATCGGCGCCGACAGTGGGCCGTAGATCGACGTCCCACCAAGCGAGGCGGCGATCTGCTCTCGCACGACGAACGAGGCCAACAGCCAGATCAGCACCGTGAGCGCCGCGCCTGGGGCGTCGCGCAGCCACGGCGAGCGCCTGGGCGTCGAGATGTGGAAGAGGCTGGTGAGGCCGCCCATGGTCAGCAGACCGACCAGCGGCCAGTAGAGCACGATCAGCGCGTCCCACTGCGTGGGCAGGATGTCCGAGATCCGCTCCGGCCCCAGCACCACCAGTGGGATCGTGACGATGCCGACCAAGAGGGCCAGGACATAGAGCGTGAACGACAGCACGCGAGTCTGCACGATGCCGCGCACGCCGGACTGGCCGTACATGATCGAGATGGTGTCGACGAAGACGTTGAGGGCGCGCGATCCCGACCACAGTGACAGGACGAACCCGACCGAGATCAGGTCGAACCGGCCGCCGTCCAAGACGTGGTCGATCATCGGGGCCACCGTGGAGTCGATGACGGGTGCGGCGAGGAAACCGCCGGCGTAGTGGAGGATGGCCTCACGCACGGACGCGACGTCGCCCGGCTCCAGCGCCCTGCCGATGAACCCGAGACCGCCGAACAGCCCGAGGATCAGCGGCGGGAGCGAGAGCAGGGCGAAGAACCCCGCCTCCGAGGCCAGCCCGGTGACCCGGTAGCGCATGCAGATCCGGATGGTCGTGACGACGAGCCGGGCCAGCGCGAGCAGGCCGGGAACGCGTCCGAGCAACCGGCGCAGGCGCCGTCTGGCCTCGGTCATGCGCCAACCGTAACCGCCGTACCCTCGGGGGGTGCGGACCCACGTCGTCACCAACGTCGTCCCGGCCCCGACCGGGCTGAACGTGCTGCGCTGCGACGCAGCGCTCTCCGAGGCCGTCGACCGCTGGGTCACGCCCGCGGACCCGACTGGCGGGGCCGCCCTCGACGACCTCGGCGCCCTCGCCGGGACCCCCGAGGTGCGCCAGTGGGCCGACCAGGCCGACCGGGTCACCCCGGTGCTGCGCACCCATGCCCCGACCGGCGAGCGGGTCGACGAGGTGGAGTTCCACCCCGCCTACCACCGGCTGATGCGGGGTAGCGGTGGGAAACGGCCTCACCGCCGAGCCGTGGACCCGCCCCCTGGACGCCGGCGCCCACGCGCGCCGCGCCGCCGGGTTCGTCGTGTGGTCGCAGGTCGAGGCGGGCCACCTCTGCCCGGTGTCGATGACGTACGCCGCCGCGCCGGCCCTCGCGGCCGAGCCCGACGTGGCGGCACGCTGGCTGCCCGGCCTCGCCTCGCGCTCGTACGACCCGGTGCTGTCGCCGATGGCCGACAAGGCCGGGCTGACCGTCGGTATGGGCATGACCGAGAAGCAGGGCGGCTCCGACGTGCGGGCCAACACGACGTCGGCGGTGGCGGCCCCCGGTGGCCCGCTGCACGGCGACACCTACCGGCTCACCGGCCACAAGTGGTTCTGCTCGGCCCCGATGAGCGATGCCTTCCTCGTGCTCGCCCGCACCGAGGCCGGTCTCGGCTGCTTCCTGCTCCCCCGGGTGCTCGACGACGGCTCGCGCAACGACATCCGGCTGCAGCGCCTGAAGGACAAGCTCGGCAACCGCTCGAACGCGTCGTCCGAGATCGAGCTCGACGGCGCCTGGGCGGTTCGGGTCGGTGAGGAGGGACGCGGCATCCGCACCATCCTCGACATGGTCGCCTCGACCCGGCTCGACTGCGTGCTCGGCTCGGCCGCGACGATGCGGGCCGCACTGGTGCGCGCCGTGCACCACGCCCGGCACCGCAGCGCATTCGGGGCCCTGCTCGTCGACCAGCCGCTGATGCGCAACGTGCTCGCCGACCTGTCCCTCGAGAGCGAGGCGGCGACCGTGCTCGCGATGCGCCTCGCCCACGCCGTCGATGCCGGCGAGCAGGACCTGTCGCGCCTGGGCGTGGCCCTGGGCAAGTTCTGGGTGTGCAAGCGCACCGCACCCATGGTCGCCGAGGCCCTGGAGTGCCTGGGCGGCAACGGCTACGTCGAGGAGAACGGCCTCGCCCGGCTCTACCGCGAGGCCCCACTCAACTCGATCTGGGAAGGCTCGGGGAACGTCAACGCCCTCGACGTCGTGCGGGCCCTGACCCGCGAGCCCGCCTCCCTGGCCGCACTGGGCAAGGAGCTCGCCCTGTCCCGGGGCCACGACCGGGTGCTCGACGCCGCGATCGACGAGTGCGAGTCCGCCTCCGCCCTCGCCCTCGGCCCGGACGCGCCGTGGAGCGCCCGGCGCCTCGTCGAGCGGCTCGCACTGACCCTCCAGGCGGCCCTGCTCGTGCGCCACGCGCCCGGACCGGTGGCCGACGCGTTCGTCGCGAGCAGGCTCGGGGGCGACCACGGCGTCACGTTCGGGACCATCGGCTCGTCGGTCGGGCCGGAGGCCGTGTCACTGCTCCTCGAGCGCGCGCTCAGGGCATGAGCGCCAGCCGCTCCTTCTGCGCCTCGACGTCGTAGTCGGCCGCCGGCCACTTGGGATCCATCGCCTCGAGTGCCTCGAGCAGCAGGTTGGTGACGGCGAGGCGTGCGTACCACTTGCGGTCGGCGGGCACGACGAACCACGGCGCGGCCTGCGTGGAGCACCTCTCCAGCGCCGCCTGGTAGGCCTGCATGTAGTCGGCCCAGTGCCCGCGCTCGTCGATGTCGCCCGGGTTGAACTTCCAGTGCTTGTCCTCGCGCTCGAGCCGCTCGCCGAGGCGGGCCTTCTGCTCGCCGCTCGAGATGTGCAGCATCACCTTGACGACGACCGTGCCGGAGTCGACGACCCCCTGCTCGAAGGCGTTGATCTGGGCATAACGGCGCGACCACGTCGTGCGCGGCACGAGGTCGTGCACCCGCACGACGAGCACGTCCTCGTAGTGGCTGCGGTCGAACACCCCGATCATCCCGGGGCGTGGCAGTCCCTTGCGGATGCGCCACAGGAACGGGTGGCGCTTCTCCTCGGCGCTCGGCGCCTTGAACGAGGTGATGTGCACGCCCTGCGGGTCGACCGCCCCGACGACGTGGCGCATGATCCCGCCCTTGCCCGAGGTGTCCATGCCCTGGATGACGAGCAGCACCGAGCGCTGCCCACCCCCCTTGGACTCGGCGAAGAGCCGCTCCTGGAGGTCACCGAGGCGGGACTGGAGCTCGTCCATGACCTCCTCGCCGTCGGCCTTGTCGCCGGTGAACGCCGGCGTCGCGCGCGGGTCGAGGTCGGCGAGGACGAAGCCGTCGTCGACGCGCAGGGCGTCGGTCCAGGTCACGGCCTGCACGGCCTTGTCCTTGCGGGCCTTCGCGGCCTCGGCCCGCTTCTTGCGGGCCTTCTTCGCGGCCTTGCCCGAGAGCTCGGAGTCCGGGGTCACCTTCCCGGCACCCGGGGCGCCCTTCCGGCTCTTCGCGCCCTTGCTGCCCTTGGTGGCCCTGCTCGCGACCTTGGCCTTCGATCCTCTGCCCATCGCCGCATCCTCGCAGACCGCCCGCCCCGCCGGGGCTGACACACTCGCACGCATGCGCGTCCTCCTCGACCCGCGGCGACCGGCGAGTCCGGGCGACCGCGTCACGGCATCCGAGCTCGCCACCCTGTACGCCTTCCCCGACGGCCGCCGCTGGCTGCGCACCAACTTCGTCACGACCCTCGACGGCTCGGGCGTGGGCGCCGACGGCCGCAGCGGCGGCATCAACACCCCGGCCGACAACCGGGTGTTCGCGTTGCAGCGCGACCTGTGCGACGCCGTGCTCGTCGGCTCGGGGACGGTACGAGCGGAGGGCTACGAGCGGATCACGCCCAGCCGGCGCCGCCGCGTCCCGCCCGCGCTGGTCGTGGTGAGCGGCTCGGCGAGGGTGCCCGAGGGCCTGCGCACACCGGTGGAGGGTCGCGGTGCCGGGCTGCTGGTGACCTGCGCCGCGGCCGGCGACCGAGCGCTCGACAGCGCTCGACGCTCACTCGGCGAGGATGCCGTGCTCGTCGCCGGCCGTGACCGCGTCGACCTGCCGGTCGCCCTCGACAGCCTGGCTGCGCTGGGCCTGCGGCACGTGCTGTGCGAGGGCGGTCCGACCCTGTTCGCGACGGCCCTGGCCGCCGGCGTCGTCGACGAGCTGGCCCTGTCGCTGGTGCCCACGGTCGTCGGCGGCGACGGCACCCGGATCACCCACGGAGGTCTGCTCGGCGCCCCCGACGGCATCCCGCTCACGCCTCGGTTGCTCGTGGAGGAGGCAGGCACGCTGATGGGGCTCTGGCGGGTCCGCCGCTCCTGACCGGCGCCCCCGGTCGACCGTCGAGAGGTCGAGAGGTCACGACACGCTGACCGACCGCGCCGATCGTCAGCGTGTCGTGACCTCTCGACTGCTCAGAGCGGGTGCAGGTCGTCACTCGCGACGAGGTTGGGCATGACGTCCTCCCCTTCGTCCACCCACGAGGAGGCCCGCCACCGGATGCTGATACCGCTCAGCCGGCGGCGAAGGCGGCCACGAGGCCTTCCCAGCGCTCGGGATCGGTGTTCCACTCCTTGCAGTGCCGCGCGCGGTGCCACTGCTCGAAGGTCACCAGGTCGGGGCGGGCGCGGGCCAGCTCGCGCGACGGCCCGTAGGGCACGAACTCGTCGTCGGCGCTGTGGATGAGCAGCACGCGGTGGTGCAGCTCCTCGCCACGGCGCACCCAGTCGGTCTTCGCGAGGTCGACGCCCTCGTGGACCCCGACCAGCCGGTGCCCCCAGCGCTGCCGCATCATCACCCGGGCGAGGGAGCCGACGTGCGGCGGCACCCGGTGCGCCTTCGCGTGGTGCGCCAGCACGTCGCCCCAGTCGATGACCGGGGCGTCGAGCACCACGCGCGACACCAGGCTCGACAGCGGGGACCGGTCGAGCAGCTGCAGGACGATCGCCCCACCCATCGACCAGCCCATGAGCAGCACCTCGCGGGCACCACGCCCGACGGCGTACTCGATGGCGGCCTCGACGTCGCGCCATTCGGACAGGCCGAGGGCGTAGCGGCCATCGGGTCCCGGGGGCACCCCCTCGTCGTTGCGGTAGCTCGGGACCAGGCAGGTCCAACCCTCGCGCAGCAGTGGTGGCATGGCGCGGATCGACTCCTCTCGGCGGGCACCACGACCGTGCACGAGCACGGCCCAGCGCTCCCCCGGTCCGGTGGGCGGGGGCACGACCCACGCCGGCATCGGACCCAGCTCACCGGCATACGTGACGTGCTCGGTCGGCAGGTCGAGGGAGTCGTCGGGCGGCGACGAGTAGTAGTACGGGTTCCACCGGGCCCCACCGGGGGCGAGGTAGCCACGGTCGACGCCGAGCAGCTCGCGCTCGACCGTGCCGGCCGCCGTGTCGACCGCCACGACGTCGCCGAGGCGGACGTGCCCGAAGCCGTCGTCGATCCACAGGCCGTAGCGACCGGGCACCACCGTCTCGGCGGTGAGGCCGAGCACCACGCTCGACGGACGCGTCGCCCGCACGACGACGTCGTCGGGCCGGTGCCGGTCGGGGGTGAGCACCCGACGGGCGAACCAGGCGGCCGCGGCCACCGAGCCTGCACCGGACGCCACGGCGGTGGTCGCGCCGACCGCCGCACCCGCGGTCGCCGCCCGCCGGGCGCGGCTGCGGGCCGGGGTGTCGGTCACGGGCCGCCGCCGCGCAGCACCTCGGACAGGTCGTAGGAGACCGGCTCGTCGAGCTGGTCGTAGGTGCAGTCCTCGGGCTCCTTGTCGGGGCGCCAGCGCACGAACTGGGCCGTGTGCCGGAACCGCACGCCCTCCATGTGGTCGTAGCGGACCTCGACCACCCGCTCGGGACGCAGGGGCGTGAAGGAGAGGTCCTTGCCCGCCGCCCACCGGCTGCCGGCGGCGTTCTGCGGGGTGCGGGTGCCCTCCTCCTGCTTCGCCCAGGCCCACGGGTGGTCGTCGAAGGAGGTGACCAGCGGCTGGAGCTCGTCGAACAGCTCGCGGCGGCGCGCCATCGGGAACGCCCCGATGACGCCGACCGACAACAGCTGGCCGTCGGCGTCGTGGATGCCGAGCAGCAGGGACCCGATCAGGTCGTCACCGCTCTTGTGGGTGCGGTAGCCGGCGACCACGCAGTCGGCGGTGCGCTCGTGCTTGATCTTGGCCATGGTGCGCTTGTCGGGCTCGTAGGTGCCGTCGAGCTGCTTGGCGACCAGGCCGTCGAGGCCGGCACCCTCGAACTCGGTGAACCACTCGGCCGCCACCGCCCGGTCGGTGGTCGCGGCGGTGACGTGGATGGGCGACCGGGCGTCGGCCAGCGCCTGCTCGAGCAGCGCCCGCCGCTCGCGGAACGGCCGATCCATCAGGTCGTCGTCACCGAGAGCGAGCAGGTCGAAGGCCACGAACTGCGCGGGCGTCTCGACCGAGAGCTTCTTGACCCGGCTCGCCGCGGGGTGGATGCGCTGGCTGAGCAGGTCGAAGTCGAGGCGGTCCTCCCCCGGCCGCACGACGATGATCTCGCCGTCGACGACGCACTTCTCGGGCAGGTTGGCCAGGGCCGCCTCGACGACCTCTGGGAAGTAGCGGGTCATCGGCTTCTCGTTGCGGCTGCCGATCTCGACGAGGTCGCCGGAGCGGAAGACGATCGAGCGGAAGCCGTCCCACTTCGGCTCGAAGCTGACGTCCTGGCCGTCGAGGGCCGCGATCCCCTTGACCGCCTTGGCGAGCATCGGCGAGACCGGCGGCACCACCGGCATCCCCCAGCGCTCGCGCTCGGCGGCGTCGCGGTCGGCCTTGGGGGCCATGTACTCGGCATCGGCCTTGTCGGTGCGCCGCTTGCTCGGCTGCACCCGCGGCGGCTCGCCCGGCATCTTGGGGTAGTCGGGCGGGAAGTTGAGCTCGCCGAGACCCCGCTCGTCGACGTCGCGCTGCCACAGGGCGAGGGCGCCGGCGACGTCGCCCACCTCGGCGTCGATGTCGGCCCACGCGTCGCCACGGTCCTCGAGCACGTCGGGGACGGTGAGGATCGTGAAGTCGCCGGGACTCACGGTGGGCAGCTCGGTCCAGGTCACCGGCATCGACACCGGGGCACCCGGGAGCGGTCGCGGGCTGTAGGCCGACGCGATGGTGCGGTCGCGGCAGGCCTGGTTGAAGTCGACGAAGATGCGCTCGCCGCGCTCCTCCTTCCACCACGACGTGGTGACCAGGTCGGGCAGCCGCCGCTCGAGCTCGCGGGCGATGCCGATGACACCGTGCCGCACGTCGAGGAACTCGTGGGTGGGCGCCACCCGCGCGTAGACGTGCACGCCACGGTTGCCGCTCGTCTTGGCGAACGCGGTCAGCCCGATCTCGGCCATCAGCTCGCGCAGCGCGAGGGCCGCCTCGACCGAGTCGGAGAAGGTGCGGCCGGGCTGCGGGTCGAGGTCGATGCGCAGCTCGTCGGGGTTGTCGTTGTCGGCCGTGCGCACCGGCCACGGGTGGAAGGTCACCGTGTTCATCTGCACCGCCCACACGGCGGTGGCCACCTCGTCGATGACGATCTGGGCGTGCCGCCGCCCGCTCGGGTAGCGGCACGAGACGGTGCGCACCCAGTCGGGCATGCCCTTGGGCGGGTTCTTCTGGTAGAACTCCTCGCCCTCGATACCTTCGGGGAAGCGCTGGAGGGTGACCGGCCGGTCGCCGATGTGGTGCACGAGGGGGTCGCCGACCGCGACGACGTACGCCGCGAGGTCGCCCTTGGTGATGCCGGCATCCGGCCACATCAGGCGGTCGGGGCTGCTCAGGCGCACCGAACGCGGGCCGTCGGGCCCCTCGACCTCCAGCACCTGCGCGTCAGCCATGCGGCGAGCCTAACGACGGGCACCCACGAGCGGGGCGTTCCTCGGGTGACGAGGGCCCCGCGCGAAGGACCTTTCGAGGATCTTTCGCGTTGCCACGGTCGGGAACCATCCGGCCGTCCGCGCTGTTGGGCAGGACATGACGATGAAGCCGACCGATCGTTCCTACGCCGTCGACCGCACCGAGGAGGAGTGGAAGTCCACCCTGTCGCCCGACGAGTACCAGGTGCTGCGCCGGGCGGGCACGGAGCGGCCCTACACGGGCGAGTACACCGACAGCAAGACCGAGGGCGTCTACGCCTGCCGCGCCTGCGGGGCCGAGCTGTTCACCTCGCAGACCAAGTTCGACAGCCACTGCGGGTGGCCGTCGTTCTTCTCGCCGCTGGCCGGCGAGTCGGTCGAGCTGCTCGAGGACCGTTCGCTGCCCGGCCGCCCGCGCACCGAGGTGCGCTGCGCGACCTGCGGCAGCCACCTCGGGCACGTCTTCGAGGGCGAGGGCTACGACACCCCCACGGACCAGCGCTTCTGCATCAACTCGATCAGCCTCACCCTGCGCCCCGTGGATGGCGCCCCGACCGCCTGAGGTCAGGGTCGCCAGGCCGGGTCGCGGCCGATGAAGCCGATCAGCCGGTCCTGCGCGCGCGCGTCGTCGGGCACCGGCACCCGCGGACCGTACTGACCCGAGGTGCGCAGCAGCTCGTCGAGCGGCTCGATGCCGGCCACGAGCTCGGCGCAGTGGTCGGGATCGAGGGTGTCGTCCTGGCCGGTCGCCCGGGCGAGGTCCCACGTGTGCATGAACACGTCGGTCGTGTAGAACCGGTCGATCGCCTGGTCGAGGGGGAGGTCACCGGTGTGCACGTTCGTGAACGCCTTGCCGGGCGTTGCCGGGTCGTCGAGGAGCCCCTGCACGGCGTCGGCGTGACTGCGCCAGGCACCGGCCGGGTCGTCGTCGACCGAGGGCCCCTCGGCGAGCCGGATGCCGGTGCCGCCCTCGAGGAAGGCCGGGAACCACTCGACGAGGTGTCGCACCACGTCGCGGGCCTTCCACGCCTCCACCGGGGACGGCGCGTCCCACTCCTGTGCGCCGAGGGTCAGCTCGGTGAACCGGCCGGCAACGGCTCGGTGCCTCGCCGGTGGGTCCTGCGGGATACCGGTCACAGCTCGCCGGCCTCGAGCAGGCGGTCGAGGGCGCCGTAGCCCTCCTCGACGCCGGTCTCCATGCCGCTGGCCAGCCAGCCGTCGCGGGCCTCGAAGGAGTCGCACAGGCTCATCGCGTGCAGCCGGGTGTGCCCGTCGCCGAGGTCCTCGAAGACCAGCGTCTCGAGTGCCACGCTCTCGGGCATGCCCTCCCAGGTGAAGGTCTGCACGATCCGGTCGGTACCGACGGTGTGGAAGCAGCCCCGGAAGGCCGTCTCGAACTCCGTCCCGCGGGACGCGGTGTAGCGCCACGACCCTCCGTCGCGTGCGTCCCAGTACTCGATCTCGGTGCTGATGTCGTCGGGCCCGACCCAGCGGGCGAACAGCTCGGGGTCGGTGTGGGCCCGGAGCAGCTGCGCCGGGGTGGCCGCGAAGTCGCGGTAGATGTGGATCATCGGGACCTTCTCGTCGGCCTCGATCCGGGACTGGGTGCTCGTGGTGGTCATGATGCCTGTCCTTCCGTGTGCGAGTTCTGCTTCCTGGTGTCGTGCTGGTCGTGCTGGTCCTGCTGGTCGTGCTGCGGCAACGGGTCGCCGTGCTCGTCGAGCCCGGCGAGCACCGCGTCGAGGCGTGCGAAGCGCTCCTCGGCCCGGCCCTGGTACCGCTCGATCCACTTGGTCATGAGGTCGAACACCTCCGCCTCCAGGTGCACCGGGCGGCGCTGTGCCTCCCGGCTGCGGCTGACCAGGCCGGCGTCCTCGAGCACCTTGAGGTGCTTGGAGACGGCCTGGAGGGACACCTCGTAGGGCGCCGCGATCGCGTTGACCGTGGCGTCGCCGACCGACAGCCGCGCGACGATGTCGCGCCGGGTCGGGTCGGCAAGTGCCGCGAACACCTTCGACAGCTGGTCGCTCATGCCGTGCTCCTTGATCAACCGAATGGTTGACTACGACGATAGGCACGGTCCCGACCGTTGTCAACCCTTTGGTTGACAACGCGTCGAGCTCACGGACGGGCGGCGGGCGCGAGCACCGCCCGCACGGCGTGCCACGCGGTGCGGGTGTCGTCGTCATCCGTGTGCGGCGCCCGCAGCACGCGCACGCACGACTCGACGTCGGCGAGGTCCCAGCGCAGCCGGTAGGCCTCGAGCAGGCGCGCGTCGAGGGCTCTCCCGGTGCGCGCGGCGTAGGAGCCGAGGGTGCCGGGGTCCTCCCCCGCCAGCATCCACAGGTCGCGCTCGCGCGGGGCGACCAGGCAGGTGTCCCAGTCGACCAGCACGACGCCGGTGGCCGTCAGCACCGTGTTGGCCCGGTGCGGCTCGCCGTGGGTGAGCACCCACGCCGCGGGGTCCACCTCGGCGACCAGGTCGCGGAAGCGCTCGACGAGCGCGGCCAGCGCGGCGCCTCGCTCCACGACGAGACGCCACGCGTCGGGCCCGAACGGCCCGGAGTCCCACCGCTCACCCGGGTCGGCGAGCAGCGCCCGCAGCCCGGTGACCAGCGCGCTGCCGAGGTCGTCGGTGCCGGCGGCCTCACGGCATCCGTCGACCCCGTGCAGCGCGACGAGCCGGTCGAGCACGGCGTCGCGGTGGCCGGCGTCCTCGAACGGCCCCCACCCGAAGCTGCTCCCCTCGACGGCCGGATACACGGCCAGGGCGTACGCCTCACCGAGCCCGACGACGACCTCGCCCGCGCCGGTGCGGCGGGGCGCGACCACCCAGTCGAGACCGCGGTCGCGCAGCGCCGCCGCGGTCGTCAGGGCCGCCCGCAGCCGCCCCAGTGTTGCCGGAACAGGCTCCTCGTCGGTGAGCCGGCGGGACCGCAGGTCGTCGGCGGTGGCGAACCATCGGCATCCGTCTGCCGTGGTGACCCACCAGTGGTGGCTGCCGAAGCCGACCGGTGCGTGCTCGAGCGCGGTGACGTCGAACGCCCAGCCGAGCTCGAGGGCGGCCCGCACCTCGTCGTCGGCGAGGTCCTCGGGGCGCGTGAACACCCTCGCGACCCTACCGACGGCGGCTCAGCGCTGCCGGTGCACCAGGGTGCGCACCGGCACGCGCGGGCCGGTGTAGAACGGCACCTCCTCGCGCACGTGCATCCGTGCCCGCGACGCCCGCAGCTCGCGCATCAGGTCGACGATGCGGTGCAGCTCGTCGGCCTCGAAGGCGAGGATCCACTCGTAGTCGTTGAGCGCGAACGACGCGATCGTGTTGGCCCGCACGTCGGGGTAGTCGCGCGCCATCTTCCCGTGCTCGACGAGCATGTCGCGGCGCTCCTGGTCGTCGATGAGGTACCAGTCGTAGGACCGCACGAACGGGTAGACGCACACGTAGCTGCGCGGCTCCTCGTCACTCAGGAAGGCCGGGATGTGGCTCTTGTTGAACTCCGCCGGGCGGTGCAGCGCGGCCACCGACCAGACCGGGTCGAGGTGCTCGCCGTAGGCCGTGCGCAGCAGCGCGTGGTAGGCCTCCTGCAGCGCCTCGATGGTCTCGGCGTGCCACCACACCATGATGTCGGCGTCGGCGCGCAGGCCGGCGACGTCGTAGGTTCCGCGCACCACGACGCCGCGCTCGGCCAGGTCCGTGAACAGCTCCTCGACCTCGCCCGCCAGGGCGTCGCGGTCCTCGTCGCCGAGCGGCTCGGCGACCGCGAACACCGACCACATCGCGTAGCGGATGGTGTCGTTGATCTCGCGGATCCGGGCGGCGCCGGGCTTGGCGGGAGTGGTGCGGGTGGGCTCGCTCATGCGGTGGGATCTCCTGTGCGGGACGCGGTGCTGCTGAGGTGCTCGGTCAGGTGCCGCACGGTGGCGGCGGCGGCGGTCGTGGCGGACGCGACGACGGCGGGGATGCCGACGCCGTCGTAGACCGCGCCCGCCACCTCGACGCCGGGCAGTCGGGCGACGTCGGCCCGGATTGAGGCGACCCGGTCGACGTGGCCGACGGCGTACTGCGGCAGCCCGCCGCCCCAGCGCTGCACGTGCGCGTCGACGACGCGGGGCAGCGCGTGGCCCAGCGCCTCGCCGACCTCGGCGACCGCGACGGCCACGAGGTCGGCGTCGTCGCGCTGCAGGTCGGCCTCCTCGCGGGCCCGGCCGAACGAGGCGCGCAGGTGCGCGAGGTCGCCGGAGAGCTCACCGGTCCAGGCCCACTTGCGGAAGCTGAAGGTGCTCGCCTTGATGGCGCGTCCCTCGACCGGCGGCACGAGGAAGCCCGACCCCGGCAGGTGCTCGAGCCCGACCTTCTCGACCGCGAGCGTCACAACGGCGCTGGATGCCGTCTCGACGCCCCCCAGCGCGGCCGCAGCGGTGGGGGCGTGCGGGGCCAACAGGCGGGCGGCCGGGGCAGCGGGTAGGCACACGATGACGGCATCGGCCTGGACCACCTGCGGGTCGGCGGCCGAGCCGACGACCAGGCGCCAGCCCTGCGCGGTGCGCGAGAGCTCGCGGACGACGGCCCCGGTGCGCAGGGTCGCGCCGAGGCGGGCCGCCTCGCGGGCGACGAGCTCGGGCAGTCGTCCCACTCCTCCACGCAACCCGGCGAAGGGCGGCCTCGGGGCCTCGGGGCCACCGACCCCGGATGCAGGTATCGCACCAGGGGCCGCGACGAGGCTCTCGCCGCGGGTCGCGCGCTGCCAGAGCACCGGCATCGTCGCCTGCAGCGACAGCCGGGCGGCGTGCCCGGCGTAGACCCCACCGAGCAGCGGCTCGACGAGCCGGTCGACGACGGCGGCGCCGAGCCGGGTGCCGACGTAGTCGGCGACGGACACGTCGCTCGTGAGCACCCCACCGGGCCAAGGCTGTTCGTGCCGCAGCCGCTCGACCTCGTCATCGGTGAGGATGCCGCGCGCCGACTCCGGGTCGCTGGGCACGCCCATCAGGGTCGCCCGGGGCAGTGGGCGCAGCGCACCCCGCGACCAGACCGACGCCGAGGTCGTGGCCGGCGCCACGACCTCGTCTCCGCCTCCCACGCGGTGGGCGAGGTCGACCCCCTCCGGGCGCACCGCCAGCATCGACTCGGCGCCGACGTCGACGAGGTGCCCTCCCACGGCCTCGCGGCGGAGCTTGCCCCCCAGCCGATCGCTGCCCTCGAGCACCGTGACGGCCGCAGTCGGCAGCGCGTCGAGCACCCCGAGCGCGGCAGTGAGGCCGGCGATCCCGCCACCCACGACGACGACCCGGGGCCGGGTTGTCACGGCCGGGACGGACATGACGTCAAGCCTCTCACGCGGGTCAGGAGCGCCCGAGCGCGCCCCGGAGGCACCGGTCCGACCCGACGACCCCGTGGCCGGGCGGCACCCGTGACCGGATCGAGACCCGTCACCGGGAACCAACTCGACGGGCCGGGCGCCACAGCCGCAGCACCCACGACGAAGGAGTCATCATGCGCACACCGGCCCGTCCCGCCCGCAGGCTCACCTCGGCGGCCGCCGCCCTCGCGATCGGCACGGGCCTGGTGGCCCTGGCCGGGTGCAGTGCCGGCTCCTCCGACGACTCCGGCGCCGCCGACAGCGCGGCCGTCGGCACCGGGTCGGAACCGGCGACCGGCGAGCAGTCCCACGGGGGGGACATGGCGGTGAAGTCCGACGGCTCCGCCGCCTCCGCCGCCTCCGCCGCCAAGGCCGCCGCCGTGGCGCCGGCGGTCTACGACCGCAAGCTGGCCCGTCGGGCCGACATCTCGGTCACGGTCCCCGACGTCGACGCCGCCGCCGCCAAGGTGCGCGTGATCGCGGCATCCGCGAAGGGACTGGTGGTGGCAGAGGCGATCTCGAGCGAGCCCGACGACCCGGCGCTGGGCGGGTTCAGCACCATCACGATCTCGGTTCCCACCGACGAGCTCGACGCCACGCTCGACCGGCTGGCCGAGCTCGGCAAGGTGCACTCGCGCAACGCGAGCACCGACGACGTCACCGCGCAGTACGTCGACACCGAGTCGCGGGTGAGGACGATGCAGGCCAGCGTCGCGCGGGTGCGGGCCCTGATGAGCCAGGCCACCAAGCTCTCCGAGATCGTCGCGCTGGAGGGCGAGCTCACCCGCCGCCAGGCCGACCTCGAGGCAACCGAGACCCAGCTCGCGGCCCTCGACGACGCCGTGGCGCTGGCCCCGGTGGAGGTGCGCCTCAGCACCGACGAGAAGGTGCTCGAGAAGAAGGACGACGACACCGGCTTCCTCGCCGGGCTCACCGCGGGCTGGACCGCGTTCACCGGGTCGGTGACCGTGCTCCTCACCGCGATCGGCGCCGTGCTCCCGTTCGCCGTCGTCGCCGCGCTGGTGCTGGTGCCCCTGGTCGTCTGGCTGCGGCGTCGCACCTCGTCGACCTCCCTGCCGGCGCAGGCCGCCGTGCAGCCCCCTCCCGCCGCCTGAGCGGGTCAGTCGCGGGCCGCGACCCAGTCGAGGAGGAGCCGGAGGAAGTACGCCGGCTCCTCCATCGACGGGAGGTGGGCGGTGTCGGGCCGGTCGACCCGGCGCACCTGCGCCGCACCGGACTCCAGCCGATCGGCGGCGAGGTGCACGATGTCGAGGTCGTGGCCACCGACCACCATGAGGACGGGCGGGTGCAGCTGCGCGTACCGCTCGGTGGCCGGGGGCTCGAGCTCGACCTCGTCGAGGTCGAGCCCGAGGTCGTCCCAGGCGGTGCCGATCTCGAAGGCCCGGCGCTGCATC
The DNA here is from genome assembly GCA_963707895.1 of uncultured Actinomycetota bacterium. Taxonomy (GTDB): domain Bacteria; phylum Actinomycetota; class Actinomycetes; order Actinomycetales; family Dermatophilaceae; genus Fodinibacter. The sequence goes on from CAVPRS010000010.1 coordinate 404,235, forward strand.
TCGCGCACGGATGCCGTGACCACCTCGTCGACGTCGCCTCGGTCACGCCCGTCCCCCACGACCCAGGCGTCGAGGTTGGCCTCGACCGCGGCGTCGAGGTCGCCGCGCGCCATGGCCTCGTTCTCCGCCGCCGCGAACGCGGCGAAGGCGGGCGTGCGCTCGGTGAACAGGCTGCCGCCGGGCGGCGCGAGGAGGAGCGAACGCACCAGGTCGGGTCGGGTCAGGGCGACCTCGACGGCCACACCCGCACCGAACGAGGACGCGACGAGGTGGCAGTCGGTGACGCCGAGGTGCTCGAGGGTGTCGAGCACGTCGGTCACCGGGTCGAGCGCACCGGTGGGCGGCCGGTCCGACCCCCCGAAGCCGCGCAGGTCCAGGCGCACGGCGTCGCGGGAGCCGGTCAGCCCCGCCCACTGCGGGTCCCACATCCGGCGGTCGGCGACGCCCGCGTGCACCAGCACGACGGGGGTGCGGCCCGGCTCGCCGTCGCGGTCGTAGGCGATGCCGGTGGGGGTGTGCGACGAGGTCACTGGTCTCCTGGCGGGCGGGATCGGGGTGGTCCCCTCCAGTCAACGCGGCCGGGTCGCGCCACGGCAAGCGGTTAAGCGCCGCTGGGCCGCTCGAGCAGCCACTCGACCTCGCCGTCGAGGAGCCGCTCGGTGGGCGCGAGGCCGAGCGCGCCGGCCACCCGCTGGGACGCGGCGTGGTCGGGGTGCACGTGGGCGACGACGCGGGTGACCTCGGGCCACGTCAGCAGCTCCCCGAGCACGAGGCCCGCGGCCTCGCGGGCGATGCCGCGGCCCTGCCACGGGGTACCGACGACCCAGGCCAGCTCGGCCGTGTGGTCGCCGGCCACCGTGGCCTGGACGTAGCCCACCGCCGGGCCGGTGTCGCCGAGCCGCACGACCCAGTTGTGCCACTCCTCCGTCGGGTCCGCCGAGCCGGCGACCTGGCGCGCATACCGCTGCTCGAGGGCGGCGCGACTCAGCGGGGACCCGCCCGTGAACGTGTACAGGGCGGCGTCGGAGAGCACCGTGGCCATCTCGGCGGCGTGCTCGACCCGCAGCGGCTCGAGCACGAGCCGGCCGTCACGCAGCGACGGCGTCGAGCTCACCGCGCGGACACCTCGTGCACCAGCTCGACGACGCGGGTCAGCACGTCGGGGTCGGTGTCGGGCAGCACGCCGTGGCCGAGGTTGAACAGGTGGCCGGGGGCGGCACGGCCCTCCTCGACGATCGCGCGCACCCGGCGCTCGAGCGGCTCCCACGGCGCGAAGAGGAGGGCAGGGTCGAGGTTGCCCTGCACGGCATACCGGCCGCCGAGTCGGGACAGCGCGTCGGTGAGGGAGACCCGGTAGTCGACGCCGACGACCTCGGCACCGGCCTCGCCCATCAGCGCGAGCAGCTCACCGGTGCCGACGCCGAAGTGGATGCGCGGCACGTCGAGGTCGGCGACCGCAGCCAGGGCCGCGGCCGAGTGCGGCTGGACGGATGCCGTGTAGTCGGCCCGGCTCAGCACGCCGGCCCACGAGTCGAAGAGCTGCACGACCGACGCGCCGGCCTCGGCCTGCACGCGCAGGAAGGCACCGGAGACCTGGGCCAGCTGGGCGCACAGGTCGTGCCACAGCTGCGGGTCGCCGTGCATGAGCGCCTTGGTGTGCTCGTGGTTCCTCGAGGGCCCGCCCTCGACGAGGTAGGACGCCAGGGTGAACGGCGCCCCTGCGAAGCCGATGAGCGGGGTCGCGCCGAGCTCGGCGGTGAGCAGGCGCACCGACTCGGTGATGTCGGGGACGTCGTCGGGGGTGAGGTCGCGCAGCTGGGCGAGGTCGGCGCGCGAGCGGATCGGGTGCGCGACCACGGGACCCACTCCGGGCACGATGTCGAGGTCGACACCGATGGCCGACAGGGGCACCACGATGTCGGAGAAGAAGATCGCGGCGTCGACACCGTGGCGGCGCACCGGCTGCAGGGTGATCTCGGTGACCAGGTCGGGGCGGCGGCACGACTCGAGCATCCCGACGCCCTCGCGCACCGCGCGGTACTCGGGCAGCGACCGCCCGGCCTGGCGCATGAACCACACCGGGGTGTGCGGCACCGGCTGCCTGCGGGCTGCGCGCACGAGGGCCGAGTCGGCGGTGGTGACGCGCGCGGCATCCCCGGGGGTGGTGGCGGTGTCAGGGGTGGTCACGACGCGACATCCTCCCACTGGTGCCGGTGCCCACCGAGCCGGTGTCGAGGGTGGAGACCCTAGAAGGCGGTGACCGCTGCCCCCGCGACCGCCAGCGCGACCCCGACCTGCTGCACCCGCCGCAGCCGCTCGTCGAGCAGGAACCGCGCCCAGAAGACGGTGACCACGGGGTAGAGCGAGCCGAGCACGGAGGCGATGCTCACCTGCCCGCGGGAGGAGGCGTAGGCGAACAGGCCGTTGGCCAGCAGGTCGCCACAGCCGATGGCGAGCAGGGCCGGGACCTCGCGGGCGGTGACGCCGCCGGTGCTGCGGAAGACCAGGGCGAGCACGACGAGGATGGTGACCGACGTCATCCGCATGCCCCACAGCGTGAGCAGGGTCGACTCCCGGGCACCGCGGTCGAGGCAGAACAGGGCGAGCCCGAAGCCGACGGCCGCGCAGGCGGCGAGCACGACCGGCCGCGGCGAGACGTCGCCGCTCAGCTCGGGCCCGGAGGCGAGGGTGACCCCGATGATCGCGACGAGCATGCCGACCCACGCCCACGGCGAGGGGGCCTCGCCACTCGCGACGCCGAGGATGACGGGGACGACCACTCCCAGCGCCGCGATCGGCGCGACGACGCCCATGGTCCCCGACGACAGCGCCGAGTAGAAGCAGATCAGCCCGGCCATGCCGGTGAGGCCGGCAGCCACCGCCCACGGAGGCCACCCGGACCACGTCACGGTGTCCCACCGGGTCGCGACGATCACCGAGATGACGAGCAGCGCCAGGCCCTGGGTCCACCCGACGACGGCCACCGCCGGGTGTCGTCGGGAGGCGAGCCCGGCGAAGAAGTCGGAGGTCCCCCACACCGCGGAGGAGGCCAGGGCCAGGAGGCTGAGCACCGCCGAAGCGTAGCGACGCCGGGCGGAAGTCCCGGCGTGGCCCCGCGCCGCACACGCCCGCACGGCTTACATTTGCGTGGTGTCCAGCCGCACCGTGACAGGCCGCGAGTCCCCGGAGTTCGCCCGGGCCCTCGATGACCTCCATCGCGTCCGCCTGCGTCCGGAGATCCGGCTCACCGAGGTCCCCGCTCCGCAGCGCATCGCGCCGTATGCCGTCGCCATGACGGCCGACGTCGTCGACCCGAACGACACCGACGACGACCTCGCCTCGGGCCGGTTCGTCCTGCTCCACGACCCGAGCGCGCCCGAGCCCTGGGGCGGCGAGTGGCGCGCCGTCACCTTCGCCCGCGCCGAGCTCGAGCCCGAGCTCGCCACCGACCCGCTGCTCGGCGAGGTCGGCTGGAGCTGGCTCACCGACGCGCTCGCCACCCGCGGGGTCGGCTACGTCGCCGAGGCCGGCACCGTCACCCGCGTCGTCTCGCAGAGCTTCGCCGGCCTGGCCGACCGGCCGGCCAGCGTCGAGATGGAGGTCCGCGCCTCGTGGACCCCGCTCGGACCCGAGGTCGGCGAGCACCTGCTCGCGTGGTCCGACCTGCTCTGCACGATCGCCGGGCTGCCCCCTCTGCCCGAGGGTGTCGTCGCCCTGCCCGGACCCCGTCGCTGAATGAGCTCCGACACCACGGCCCCAGCCCCCGAGGGCGTCACCCCGCCGCCGCCAGTGCCCCTCGACGAGCCCGCCGACGGCGTCCCCGTCGTCGTCGAGACCGAGCGTGACCTGGCCAGGGCCGCCGAGGCCGTCGCGAACGGCGAGGGCCCGGTCGCGATCGACGCCGAGCGCGCCTCCGGCTACCGCTACGGCCAGCGCGCCTACCTCGTGCAGGTGCGCCGCGAGGGAGCCGGCACCTGGCTGATCGACCCGGTGGGCTGCCCCGACCTCACCCCGCTCGACGAGGCGATCGGCGCCGCGGAGTGGATCCTGCACGCGGCCACCCAGGACCTCGCCTGCCTGGCCGAGGTGGGCCTGCGCCCGCGCCAGCTGTTCGACACCGAGCTCGCCGCGCGGATCCTGGGCCTGCACCGGGTCGGGCTCGCGGCCGTGGTCGAGCACTACCTCGGGCTCAGCCTGGCCAAGGAGCACTCGGCGGTCGACTGGTCGACCCGGCCCCTGCCCGAGCCGTGGCTGCGCTACGCCGCGCTCGACGTCGAGGTCCTCGACGAGCTGCGCAACCTGATGGGGGTCGACCTGGCCGCCCAGGGCAAGTCCGAGTGGGCCCGCCAGGAGTTCACCTCACTGCTCACCTGGGCCCCCACCGAGCGGGTCGACCCGTGGCGGCGCACCTCCGGCATGAACACGCTGCGCTCGCGCCGGTCGGTCGCCATCGTGCGTGAGCTCTGGTACGCCCGTGACGACATCGCCCGCGACCGCGACACGTCGATCGGGCGGGTGCTGCCCGACGCCTCGCTCGTCGAGATCGCCCGGGCCGTGCCGAGCACCCCCGCCGACCTGCCTCGCGGCCACCGGGCCATCGCGCGCTACGGCCGCCAGTGGGTCGAGGCCGTGCGGCGCGCCGTCGAGATCCCCGAGGACGACCTGCCACCGCGCACGCTGCCGTCCGACGGGCCGCCGCCCCCGCGGGTGTGGGCCGAGAAGAACCCGCTGGCGGCAGACCGGCTGGGGGCCACCCGGGCCGCACTCACCGCGTTCGCCGAGGAGCACGTCATCCCGGTCGAGAACGTCTGCTCCCCCGACCCGCTGCGGCGGGTGGTGTGGCAGCCCCCGTCCGACCACGACGAGGCCGCCTTCACCCGGGCGCTGCTCGACCAGGGTTGCCGGGCCTGGCAGGCCGAGATCGTCGCGCCGATGCTCGTCGCGGCGTTCGCCCAGTTCCCCGGCTGACCGGACCGCCGGACACGCCCCGCGCGGCCCGGACTCGCGTCGAGAGTCCGCGACACGCTCGATGCGCGGACCGCATCAGTCAGCGTGTCGCGGACTCTCGACCTGCCTCGCGCATTGACAGGCAAGTGCTTACTTGCCTATCGTCGATCGGGTGGATGACACCGACGCCCTGTTCAAGGCGCTCGCCGACCCCACCCGCCGGGCCCTGCTCGACGCGCTGTCCGAACGTGACGGCCAGACCCTGTTCGAGCTCTGTGCCCGGATGGCGACCGCCCACGGCCTGACCTCGAGCCGGCAGGCGATCTCGCAGCACCTCGACGTGCTCGAGACGGCCGGGCTCGTGCACCGGCGGCGCGAGGGCCGCTACACCTTCCACGACCTCGACACCGCTCCCCTGGCGCCGCTGCGCGAGCGGTGGCACCGCCCCGACGAGAGGACCCCCCGATGAGGATCACCCTGACCAGCGTCCTGGTCGACGACCAGGCCAAGGCGCTCGACTTCTACACGAGGGTGCTCGGCTTCGAGAAGAAGTACGAGGTGCCGATGGGCGAGTACGCCTGGCTCACCGTGGTCAGCCCGCAGGACCGCGACGGCGTCGAGCTGGTGCTCGAGCCCGACCAGCACCCGGCGGCCCGCCCGTTCAAGGAGGCCCTGGTCGCCGACGGCATCCCGTTCACGGCGTTCACCGTCGACGACGTCGAGACCGAGCACGCCCGGCTCACGGCGGCCGGCGTGGTGTTCACCCAGCCGCCCACGCCGATGGGTCCGGTGACCACCGCGGTGTTCGACGACACCTGCGGCAACCTGATCCAGATCCAGTCGCCCGTGCCCGAGTGACGCCCGTCACCCCCACCCCCCTAGGGCACTAAGCGTCCGCTTAGTACGGTGGACCCCAGGGCCCGGGACGACCGGGTCCCTCCCCCACCCCAGCCCAGGGAGGCCCCCGTGCCACGCGCGCTCCAGGAGGTCGTCTTCGTCGACGGCGTCCGCACCCCGTTCGGCAAGGCCGGCGAGAAGGGCATGTACGCCCAGACCCGTGCCGACGACCTCGTCATCAAGTGCATCCGCGAGCTGCTGCGGCGCCACCCCGAGCTGCCCAAGGAGCGCGTCGAGGAGGTGGCCATCGCCGCGACCACCCAGATCGGCGACCAGGGCCTGACCCTCGGCCGCCTCGCGGCGCTGCTGTCCGGCCTGCCGAAGACCACCCCCGGCTACTCCATCGACCGGATGTGCGCGGGCGCGATGACCGCCGTCACCAACGTCGCGAGCTCGATCGGGTTCGGAGCGATCGACGTGGCCATCGCCGGCGGCGTCGAGCACATGGGGCGCCACCCGATGGGTGAGGGCATCGACCCCAACCCGCGGATCGTCTCCGAGCGGATCGTCGACGAGTCGGCCCTGGTGATGGGCAAGACCGCCGAGAACCTGCACGACCGCTTCCCGCACCTCACCAAGGCACGCTGCGACGCGTATGCCGTCAACAGCCAGCGCAAGCTCGCCGCCGCGTACGCCGACGGCAAGGTGCAGCCCGACCTCGTGTCGGTCGCGACCCGCCACGTCGAGAAGGGCTGGGGGCTGGCCACCACCGACGAGCCACCCCGCCCCGGCACCACCCTCGAGGAGCTCGGCGCCCTGAAGACCCCGTTCCGCGCCCACGGCAACGTCACGGCCGGCAACGCCGCGGGCCTCAACGACGGTGCCACCGCGTGCCTGCTCGCCTCCGAGACGGCCGCCGCCGAGCTCGGCCTGCCGGTGCGGATGCGCCTGACGTCCTACGCCTTCGTCGGCGTCGAGCCCGAGGTCATGGGCATCGGTCCGGTTCCGGCCGCCGAGAAGGCACTGCGCCAGGCCGGGCTCACCATCGACGACATCGGCCTGTTCGAGCTCAACGAGGCGTTCGCGGTGCAGGTCATCGCCTTCCTCGACCACTTCGGCATCGCCGACGACGACGAGCGGGTCAACCCCTGGGGTGGCGCCATCGCCACCGGCCACCCGCTCGCCTCCTCCGGTGTGCGGCTGATGAGCCAGCTCGCCCGCCACTTCGAGGAGCACCCCGAGGTGCGCTACGGCCTCACCGCGATGTGCATCGGCATCGGCATGGGTGGCTGCGTCATCTGGGAGAACCCCCACCACGCCGACTACGGCAAGGAGTCCTGAGCCATGACGACGACCACCCCCACCGCCCCGACGGTTCCCGGGCTGCCCGACGAGGTCGTGACCCGCACCCCCGTGCAGGACGTCACGCTGCCCGGCGGCGCCGGCATCCTCGCCCTGGTCACCCTCGACAACGGACACGACCACACCCGCCCCAACACCTTCGGTCCGCAGACCATCGCGGGGCTCCAGGCCACCGTCGACGGGCTGCGCGCCCGGGCGAAGGCCGGCGAGATCCAGGCCGTCGGCATCACCGGCAAGCCGTTCGTGTTCGCGGTCGGCGCCGACCTCTCCGGCGTGCCCTACGTCACCGAGCGCGAGCAGGCCCTCACCCTGGCCCGCGCCGGCCACACGGCGTTCGCGTCGATCATGGACCTCCCGGTGCCGACCTTCGCGTTCGTCAACGGCGCTGCCATGGGCGGCGGGGTCGAGATCGCCCTCGCCTGCGACCACCGCACGATCAGCGCGGGGGCGGCGGCGTTCGCGCTGCCCGAGACCTTCCTCGGCCTGCTGCCGGGCTGGGGCGGCTGCTACCTGCTGCCGAACCTGGTCGGTGCCCCCGACGCCCTCACCGTCATCATCGAGAACCCGTTGTCGCAGAACCGGATGCTCAAGGCCAAGGAGGTCGCTGCGCTCGGCATCGCCGACGTGCTGCTCGAGCCGGCCGACTTCCTCGAGGACTCCCTGCGCTGGGCCGCCGCCGTTCTCTCGGGCGCCGTCCCCGTGCAGCGGCGCGAGGTCGACCGCGACCCGACGACCTGGGATGCCGCGTGCGACGCCGCTCGCAAGGTCGTGCTCGCGCGTACCGGCGGCCGAGCACCAGGCGCGCTGCGGGCCGTCGAGCTGGTGCGGGCCGCCCGCACCGCGAGCCGCGACGACGCCTTCGCCGCCGAGGACGCCGCACTGGGCGACCTGATCATGACCGACGAGCTGCGGGCCGGGCTCTACGCCTTCGACCTCGTGCAGAAGCGCGCCAAGCGCCCCGCCGGCGCCCCCGACAAGGCGCTGGCCCGTCCGGTCACCAAGGTCGGTGTGGTCGGCGCCGGCCTGATGGCGAGCCAGCTCGCCCTGCTCCTCGCCCGCCGCCTCGGTGTCCCGGTGGTCATGACCGACCTCGACGAGGACCGCGTGGCGAAGGGCGTCGGCTGGGTGCACGCCGAGATCCAGGGCCTGCTGGCCAAGCGCCGGCTCTCGCCGGACAAGGCGAGCTTCCTCACCGGCCTGGTGACCGGGTCGACGAGCAAGGACGGGTTCGCCGACGCCGACTTCGTCATCGAGGCGGTGTTCGAGGAGATGGCGGTCAAGCAGCAGGTGTTCGCCGAGGTCGAGGCCGTCGTGTCGCCCGAGTGCGTGCTCGCCACCAACACCTCGTCCCTGTCGATCACCGAGATGGCCGGCACGCTGCGCCACCCCGAGCGGGTCGTCGGGTTCCACTTCTTCAACCCGGTCGCGGTGATGCCGCTGCTCGAGATCATCCCGGGCGAGGCCACCGACGACGCCGCACTGGCGACGGCGTTCGCCACCGGTCGCACCCTGGGCAAGACGACGATCCGGGTCAAGGACTCGGCATCCTTCGTCGTCAACCGCCTGCTCGGGCGCTTCATGGGCGAGTTCTCGCGGATCGTCGACGAGGGAACCCCGGTGGCCACGGCGGACCGCGCCGTCGCGGGCCTCGCGCCGATGCCGCCGTTCGTGCTGCTCGGCCTGGTCGGCCCGGCGATCGCGCTGCACAACAACGAGACCCTGCACCGGGCCTTCGGCGACCGCTTCTACGTCTCGCCCAGCCTGCAGCGGCTCGTGGCCGCGGGCAAGCGCGGCTACTACCGGATGGAGGACGGCCGGCCGGTACCCGACCCCGAGGTGCTCGCGATGGCCGAGCAGCCGGAGCACCCCGTCGAGCTCACCGTCGAGCAGACGCGTGACCGGGTCCTCGGGGTGCTCGCCGAGGAGGTCGGGCTGATGCTGAGCGAGGGTGTGGTCGCCGCGCCGATGGACATCGACCTGGCCCTGATCACGGGCGCCGGCTTCCAGTTCTGGAACGGCGGGCTGTGCCCGCTGCTCGACCGCGAGGGCCACTCCGAGCGCGTGCTGGGCCGGCGGCTGCTGCCGGCCGGGGTCGCGAGCGTCCCCGCCTGAGCACCGACGACACCGGCCCGCACCCCCGGGCTCAGGGGGTGCGGGCCTCGTTCGAGTCGGCCAGGAGCGCGGCCGTGAGCAGCCGCTCGACGACCTCCGAGTAGTCCGCGGCACTCCACCCCGCGTCGCCGACGAGCGGGTCGTGCAGGGATCCGCTGATCGCGACCATCAGCTGAGCGGCCCGCTCCAGGGAGAGCCCGGGGCGCAGGTGGCCGCGCCGGGCCAGTGTCTCGGCGTTGTGCCTCATCCGGGCCAGTCGCCCGGCGTCGATCTCCGCGAGCAGGGCCGCAGCCTCGGGGTCCACCGCTGCCGCGGCGCGCACGAGGGCGAGCACCGGCGCCGCCCGTTGCCCCACCTCGGCGGAGAGGTGTGCCCACGTCGCGATGACCTCCCTCGGGTCGTCCGCGGCGGACGAGACGGCGTCCGAGCGCACCTCGGCCGACACGGGACCGATCCCCTCGAGGGCCTCCTCCCACACGGCACGCACCAGCCCCGCCTTTCCCCCGAAGGCCTTGTAGATGGTCTCGACGGACACCCCCGCGGCCTGCGCCACCATCGCCACCGTCGTTCCGGCGAAGCCGCGCTCGAGGAAGAGCCGGCGTGCCTCCTCGACGACCAGCCGGCGGCGTCGGGCCGAGGCCCGCTGTCGGCCCGAGGCGTCGTAGCTCCGGCCCTTGACGTCGGTCGTTCCCACGGCGCACACTCCTTTCATTACATCTAACTGTATCTGAATTCTGGTGAGCACCATGAACGACTCCCCGACCCCCATCCCCCTCGACGTCGCCGACCGCCTCGTCGCGGCGACCAACGCCCATGACCTCGAGGCCCTCGTCGCCTGCTTCGGCGACGACTACGTCCTGACCAACCCCGCCCACCCCGGCCGCAGCTTCTCCGGCACGGCCCAGGTCCGCCGCAACTGGGCGATGATCTTCGCCGCTGTGCCGGACCTCGTGTGCACCGTGCGCGCCCGCGCCGATTCGCACGCCACCGACGACCCGCGCGCGGCGGTCGTCTGGCTCGAGATGGCGATGACGGGAACGCGCCGGGACGGTGCACCGCACGAGCTCGTCGGCGTGATGGTCTTCGGCGTCCGCGACGACCTGATCGTCACCGGCCGCTTCTTCATCGAGCCGGTCGACCACGCCCCCATCGACGCGGATGCCGCCGTCCGGGCCACAGTGGCAGTGACTCGATGATCACGGTCGTCGGCGGAACCGGGCGGCTGGGCACAGCCCTGGTTCCGCTGCTGCGGTCGGCGGGCGAACCGGTGCGCATCGCCTCGCGCCGTGGCGTCGTGCCGCCGGCACTCGTCGACCTCGTCGACGACGTCGTGCTGGTCGACGTCCGGGACCCCGCGGCCCTCGAGTCCGTCGTGCGCGGTAGCGATGTCGTCGTCTCGGCGGTGCACGGCCTGGGCTCGCGCGAACGCGGCATCACCCCGCGGTCCGTGGACCACCACGGCAATGCGCACCTCGTCGATGCCGCCGCGCGGGCGGGGGCGGACGTCGTGCTCGTCTCCGTCGTCGGCGCCTCACCGGGAGGCAACGAGCTCGAACGCGCCAAGTGGGCCGCCGAGGTGCACCTGCGCGGCAGCGGGACGAGATGGACCATCGTCCGCGCGACGGCCTACGCGGAGCTGTGGAGCGAGATCATCGCCGAGACCGCAGCCCGCGACGGCCGAGCCGTGGTCCTGGGGCGTGGCGAGAACCCGTTCAATGTCGTGCCCGTGACCACCGTCGCGCGAGCCGTGGCCGACGCCTGCCTGGACCGCGGCAGCCGCGGTCAGGTCATCGAGGTGTGGGGGTCCGAGGACGTCCGCCTCGCCGACCTCGCCCGCGCGGCGTGCGCTCCGGGGTCTCGACCGCGGCGGGTACCGAGAACGGTTCTCCGCATCGTCGGGCAGGTCGCGCGCCCCGTGCGACCGGACGTCGCCCGCATGGCCCGGATGGCCCTCTGGTTGGACACGGCCGATCTGCGCCGGGCGGACGACGGCGCGGTCCACGCCCGATCCTGACCCGCGCGGCCGGGCGCTTTCCCAATATCTCACAAGTGATATACGCTCGACCGGTGACTGTGACCACCACCTCCGACACGTACCTGACCCGGATCGGCACGCTGATCCGGGACGCCCGACGCCACCAGGGGCTCACCCAGAGCGAGCTGGCCGACCTGCTCGGCACCAGCCAGAGCGCCGTCGCCCGCATCGAGCAGGGCAAGCAGAACCTGTCGCTCGAGATGCTCGCCCGGGTCGGTGAGAAGCTCGACAGCGAGTTCGTCTCGCTCGGCCACAGCGGCCCCCAGCACCTGCGGATCGTCGGCGGCCGGAAGCTGTCCGGCTCGATCCCGGTCAAGACGAGCAAGAACGCCGCGGTCGCCCTGCTCTGCGCCAGCCTGCTCAACAAGGGCCGCACCACCCTGCGCAGCCTGGCCCGCATCGAGGAGGTCAACCGGATCATCGAGGTGCTCACCTCGATCGGTGTCCGGGTGCGCTGGCTGCCCGACAGCAACGACCTCGAGATCGTGCCCCCGGCGCGCCTCGACCTCGCGAGCATCGACATCGACGCCGCCCGCCGCACCCGCACCGTCATCATGTTCCTCGGGCCGCTGCTCCACGAGCTGCCGGCCTTCGAGCTCCCGTATGCCGGGGGCTGCGACCTCGGCACCCGCACCGTCGAGCCCCACCTGTCCGCGCTCAAGGCCTTCGGCCTCGACGTCGCCGCCACCCACGGCTTCTACGAGGCCACGGTCGAGGCCGGCCGCGAGCCGACCCGAGCCATCGTGCTCACCGAGCGCGGCGACACGGTCACCGAGAACGTGCTGCTCGCCGCGGCCCGCCACCCCGGGCGCACCGTCATCCGCAACGCCTCGCCCAACTACATGGTCCAGGACCTGTGCTTCTTCCTGCAGGCCCTCGGCGTGCAGATCGACGGCATCGGCACCACGACCCTCACGGTCACCGGCGTGCGCGACATCGACATGGACATCGAGTACTACCCGTCGGAGGACCCGATCGAGGCGATGAGCCTGATCGCGGCGGCCGTGGTCACCGAGTCGACGATCACCATCGAGCGGGTGCCGATCGAGTTCCTCGAGATCGAGCTGGCCACCCTCGAGGAGATGGGCCTGAAGTTCGACATCACCGAGGAGTACCGCGCGAAGAACGGCCACACCCGGCTGCTCGACCTCACGATCCACCCGGGCCCGCTCAAGGCGCCGGTCGACAAGATCGCGCCGATGCCGTTCCCCGGCCTGAACATCGACAACCTGCCGTTCTTCGCGCTCATCGCGGCGTGTGCCGACGGGACGACGATGATCCACGACTGGGTCTACGAGAACCGGGCCATCTACCTCACCGAGCTGACCAAGGTCGGCGGCCAGGTGCAGCTGCTCGACCCGCACCGGGTGATGATCACCGGCCCGACGCCGAAGTGGCGTGCCGCCGAGGTGATGTGCCCGCCGGCGCTGCGCCCCGGAGTCGTCATCCTGCTCGCGATGCTCGCGGCGCCCGGAACGTCGGTGCTGCGCAACGTCTACGTCATCAACCGTGGCTACGAGGACCTCGCCGAGCGGCTGAACGCGCTCGGCGCGACCATCGAGACGTTCCGCGACATCTGAGGCCCTCCCGCCGGCGCCCGCCCGCCTGCCGTGCCCCTGCCCTCCCGCTCGGGGGGCAGGGCTGGTAGGAAGGGGTGGCAGGTGATGGTGAGTGGACCCCCGACCCGAAGACCCACTGCGCGCACGACGGCCCGACGAGGCGGTGCGCGCCGCCCACGGACGCCACCGGCCGTCCCCGAGCGCTCAGGCCCCTCGTGCCGCCCGAGGGGCCGCCTCGCCGGCTGAGCACCCGCCGCTCCCCGGCACCGCCCTGGTGGCCTACGTGGTGCTGGCCTGCGCCTTCTCCTGGTTGTGGTGGGTCCCGATGGCCGTGCGGGGCCAGGTCGCGCAGTCCGGGGACGGCTGGCCGACCCACCTCCCCGGCCTGATGGGCCCGGCGTTCGCCGCCGTCGTCGTGACCCTCGGCTGGCAGGGCACCGGGGCCCTGCGGGACCTCGGGCGCCGGGCCGTCCGCTGGCGCGGCGTCGGACGCTGGTGGTGGTCCGTGCCGGCCGTGCTGGCCCTGGGCGCCGTCGGCCTGGCCGTCGCAGCGGCGACCGGCACCCCCGTCGACCTCCGTGACCTCGGCGGCCTCCTGGAGCTCGACGGGGCCCCGGTCGTCCCCGTGCTGCTGCTCCTGGGCTACCTGCTGCTCGTCGACGGCTACGGCCAGGAGCTCGGCTGGCGCGGCCTGCTCGCCGACGGGCTCGTCGACCGGGTCGGCGAGGTGCGCACCGCCCTGGTGGTCACCGTCGTCTGGGCTGTGTGGTTCCTGCCGCTGTTCTGGGTCGTCGACGGCCTGCGTCCGCTGCGCCCGGCAACGATCCTCGGAGGGCTGGGGCTCCTGGCCGCGTCGGTCGTGCTGACCCGGCTCTACGTCGGCTCGGGACGCAGTGTGCTGCTCGTGGCCCTCTGGCACACGGCGTTCGACCTCGCGACCGGCACCACTGCGGCCCGGGGGCTCGCGACGGCGATCACCTCCGTGGCCGTCATCGTCGCCGCTGCCGTGGTGCTCGGGAACGGACGGCGCCGAGACCGTGCCGTACGAGCGGCCGCGCTGCGCCGGCGGCGGGACCCCGCACGCCGCCTCCCCGAGTACCACACGGCCGAGCACCACGGCTCCGACCACCGCGGCGCCGACCCGGATGACGCCTACGCCCGGCGGGCTTCCCAGAGCTCCTCGGCGGGCCAGCGCCCGGCCCACTGGGAGGAGACGATCTCGTAGAACGGGTGGTCGGTGCCCTCCACCGGCGCGAACACCTCGTGCAGCGCCTCGACGACGAACCCCGCCGCGCGCAGCAGCCGCACCCAGTCGCCGTGCGAGGGGTGGAACTCGACCCCGCCGCCGGCCCACTGCACCCGGTAGGCCTCCCGGTAGCCCCGCAGCAGGCGCTCCTCGGCGACGCCCTCGTCTGGTGGCACGCAGAGCGCCGAGAGGTGGCTGTTGGTGAGGAACACCAGTCGCCCGCCGGGCCGGAGCACGCGCGCGGCCTCGGGCAGCCACCGCTGCGGGTCGCACCACGCCGCGGCACCGTGCTCGCTCACCACGAGGTCGACGCAGCCGTCGGCCAGGGGCAGCCGCTCGCCGTCGCACTGCACCAGCGGGAACACGGGACCGACCTCGCGCTGCAGCCGTCGTGCGGTCGCGAGCTGCTCACCGGAGAGGTCGACCGCCACGGGGTTGGCGCCCCGACGGGCCAGCCAGGCCGAGACGTAGGCCGTGCCGCTGGCGAGCTCGAGCACGTCGAGCCCGCGCACGTCGCCGAGCACCCCCAGCTCACGGTCGGGGACGGCGAACAGGCCCCACACGGCATCCGACCTGGCCCACATCCCGTCGGCGGCGGCGTCGGTGAAGCGCTCGTTGACCACGGCCCACAGCGCCCGGTTCAGGGCCACGTCGTCGGCGCGGGAGTCGGTCACGCTGCTCACCCTAGGGGCGCTCAGGCCCGGGCCATCACCCGCCCAGCACGGCCTCCTGCACGCGGCGCTCGTCGTCGTCGGTGAGCCCGGCCCTGCGCGGCACGGTGCGCACCTCCTCGTAGGCGAGGGTGTCCCGAAGCGTCTCCTCCAACGGGCGGGTGACCAGGCCGAGCGCCCGGGCCGACGACGTGTCCATCGTCGCGAACCCGCGCCACTCGGGGTCGTCGATCCACAGGGGCAGGGACGCCGGGCCCATCCAGGCGTCGACGCCCAGCTCGGCGAGCCGCTCGCGACCGACCGGCAGCGGGATGGCGGACGAGCCGGCGACCTGCGCGGACGTCGCGAGCACCTCGCGCAGCGGCGTCGTCGGGCCCGTGGCGTTGAAGGTCCCGTCGAGGCGGTCCTCGGCCGCGGTGACCAACCAGTCCGCGAGGTCGCGGACGTCGATGACGGCACACGGGAAGTCGAGGTCGTCGGGCACGACCACCCGCTCCCCCACCGGGTGGGCGAACCGCCACGGCCAGTAGCCGGTGCGCCCCGACCAGTCGCCCGGTCCGCCGATCAGGCCTGACCTGACGATGGCGGCCGGCCCGTCGGCGTCGCGAACAGCGTTCTCACAGGCCACTTTCGCCTCGCCGTAGACCTCCATGTCGGTCATCAGGTCGCCGTCGAGCGGGCCACGCAGCGGCGACTCCTCACTCTGCTCGACCGTGTCGAAGGCGGCGTAGACGTTCCCCGTCGACACGAGCACCCGGTGCGCGGTACGCAGGTCGCGGACGGCCCGGCGCGCATGGCCGGGGTGCCGCGTGACGTCGACGACGGCATCCCAGGTCTCGCCGGCCACGGCCGCCAGCCCGTCGTCGAGGTCACGGTCGGCCACGACGAGCGTGCTGCCGGCGGGCGGGTCGGCGCTCCCGCGCGCGAGGCACGTGACGTCGTGACCCCGCCGCTGCGCCTCCTGCCCCACGGTGTGGCCGAGCCAGGCGGTTCCCCCGAGCACGAGCATCCTCATCGGGCCAGCCAACCGTGACGAGCGGGCGGGGTCCAGCGGGTTCGCCACGGGCGGACATCCTCGACGACACCGTCAAACGCGGCGTCAAACGGGGCCGCTGTTCCGTGGTGTCACACGGGCGGCGACGAGCGCCGGACCGACACGAGAGGAAACACCCTCATGGCACTGATGACGGCGACGGGGAGGCCGCCGCGCTCCTCTCCGCGGAGGTCGACAACGACGTGCTGGCGGCGCTGCTCCCCTGACCCGGTGAAAACCGTTCGACGTGCCTCCGTTCCACGGCGAGGCTGTCGGTCCATGACGAGCAGTGACCTGTGGGACGACGACAGCGCCAGGCGCTACGACGAGTCGTCGGCGGACATGTTCGCGCCGGAGGTGCTCGGACCCACCGTCGACCTCCTGGCCGACCTCGCGGGAGACGGACGGGCCCTGGAGCTGGCGATCGGCACGGGGCGTGTGGCGGTTCCGCTGGCCGCGCGCGGCGTCCCGGTGGCGGGCATCGAGCTGTCCGAGCCGATGGTCGCCCAGCTGCGCCGCAAGGTCGACGAGGACACGCTGCCGGTCGTCGTCGGTGACATGGCGACCGCGCAGGTGCCGGGCGAGTTCGCCCTGGTCTACCTCGTGTTCAACACCCTGGGCAACCTGCTCACCCAGACCGAGCAGGTCGAGTGCTTCCGCAACGCCGCGCGGCACCTGGTCACGGGCGGGCACTTCGTCATCGAGCTGGGCGTCCCGGCGCTGCGCCGGTTCCCGCCGGGGCAGGTCGCGGTGCCCTTCGACCTCACCGAGCGGCACCTCGGCTTCGACACCTACGACGTCGCGCACCAGCAGGGCACCTCGCACCACTACTGGCTCGACACCGACGGCTCGACGCGTCACGGGGTGCACCACTTCCGCTTCGTGTGGCCCGCCGAGTGCGACCTGATGGCCCGGCTGGCCGGCCTCGAGCTCGAGCGCCGGGTGGCCGGCTGGGACGGCGCGGAGTTCACGTCCGAGAGCACCAGCCACGTGTCCGTCTGGCGCAAGGCGTGACGAGTTCCACTCCGGCGGCTCTCGGTTCCGTACGGTGGGAGCAACCGCGACCGAGAGCACCAGGGGGCCCCATGAGCCGGTACGTCATCCGACCCGACGTCGCGATCGCGCTCGCACGGGACGAGGCCGTCATCAGCGACGAGCACGAGCTGCTCGCACCCACGCTGCTGCGCTCCCAGGTGCTGTCCCAGCTCTACCGGGCCGTTCGGGACGGCGAGATGTCGCAGCAGGAGGCCGAGAACGCGATCGGCTACGTGCGCCGCCTGCGGCTGCGGCTGCTCGGCGACCGGGTGCTGCAGAGCGTGGCGTGGGACGTGGCCGACCAGCTCGACTGGCCCGACACCTTCGACGCGGAGTACGTCGCGCTGACCCGGCTGCAGGCCGACGCTCTCGTCACGCTCGACGAGCGCCTCGCCCACGCCGCCAGGCGGCTCGTGCCGGTGGCCTCGATCGACGACCTGACCTGAGCTGAGGCCTCGGCCCCTCGGCCTGCCGGCCCGGCCCAGCCGCGCTCAGCCCAGGCGCGCTCAGCCCAGGCGCGCGCGGAGCCGACTCGCGACGGCATCCGGCGTGAGCCCGGCCCGGTCGAGCACCTGGCCGCGCGACCCGTGGTCGAGGAACTCCTTGGGGATGCCGACCTGGTCGAGCGGCGTCGTGAGGCCCGCCTCGCGCAGGGCGAGCTCGACCTGCGAGCCGATGCCGCCCACCACGACGTTGTCCTCGACGACCGCGACCCGACCGGCCGGGCCGGCGAGCGCCACGAGGTCGTCGCTGACCGGCAGCGCCCACACGGGGTCGACGACGCGCACCCGCACGCCCTCGGCGGTGAGCTTCTCGGCGGCGGCCAGCGCGGTGGTGGCCATCGACCCGATGCCGACCAGCAGCAGGTCGACATCGCCGTCGTCGGGCTCGGCGAGCACGTCGACGGTGCCCGAGGTGCGCACGGCGACCACGGGGTCGGCGACCGAGCCCTTGGGGAAGCGGACGACCGACGGGGCGTCGGCGATGTCGACGGCGGCTCGAACGGCGCGCGCGACCTGCTGGCCGTCGCGCGGGGCGGCGAGGTGCAGCCCCGGCACGACGCCGCTGATCGTCATGTCCCACATGCCGTGGTGCGAGGCGCCGTCGGGGCCGGTGATGCCCGAGCGGTCGAGCACCACCGTGACACCGGCCTTGTGCATGGCGCAGTCCATGAGCAGCTGGTCGAAGGCGCGGTTGAGGAAGGTCGCGTAGACGGCGACGACGGGGTGCAGGCCGGTGAACGCCAGACCGGCGGCCATGGTCAGGGCGTGCTGCTCGGCGATGCCGACGTCGAAGGTGCGCTCGGGGAAGTGCTCGCAGAAGTCCTTCAGGCCCACCGGGATCATCATCGCCGCGGTGATCGCGACGACGTCGGGGCGCTGCTCGCCGATGCGCACCATCTCGTCGCTGAACTCGTCGGTCCAGCTGCGGCCGGCGATCTCGAGCGGCAGCCCGGTCTCGGGGTTGATGACGCCGACCGCGTGGAACTGGTCGGCCTCGTCGGTGATGGCCGGGTCGTAGCCGCGGCCCTTCTGGGTGAGCACGTGCACGAGGACCGGGCCACCGAAGGTCTTGGCCTTGCGCAGCGCGGCCTCGATGGCCGGCTCGTCGTGGCCGTCGACCGGGCCGAGGTACTTCAGGCCGAGGTCCTCGAACAGGCCCTGCGGCGCGACGATGTCCTTGATGCCCTTCTTGACGCCGTGCAGCGTCTCGTACATCGCGCCGCCCACCACCGGAGTGCGGGCCAGGGTGTACTTGCCCCAGTCGAGGAAGCGCTCGTAGCCGCGGGTCGTGCGCAGGGTCGCGAGGTGGTCGGCCAGGCCGCCGCGGGTCGGGGCGTAGGAGCGCTCGTTGTCGTTGACGACGATGACGAGCGGCAGGGTGGGCTCGGCGGCGATGTTGTTCAGGGCCTCCCACGCCATCCCGCCGGTGAGGGCGCCGTCGCCGATGACGGCCACGGTGTGCCGGTCGCGCTCACCGCGCACGACGCGGCCCGTGGCGATGCCGGCCGCCCACGACAGCGACGCCGAGGCGTGGGAGTTCTCGACGACGTCGTGCTCCGACTCGCGACGGCTCGGGTAGCCGGAGATCCCGCCCTGGGTGCGCAGACCGGTGAAGTCGTGCCGTCCGGTGAGCAGCTTGTGCACGTAGGACTGGTGCCCGGTGTCGAAGACCACGGTGTCGCGGGGTGAGCGGAACACCCGGTGGATCGCGATGGTCAGCTCGACCACCCCGAGGTTGGGCCCGAGGTGCCCGCCGGTGCGCGAGACCTCCTCGACGAGGAAGGCGCGGATCTCACGCGCCAGGGCCGGCATCTGGTCGGCGCGCAGGGACCTGAGGTCGTCGGGTCCGTCGATGCGCTCGAGCAGGCTCACCGGTGCCTACCTCCCTGGTCGATCCGGCATACGAAACCACCCGAGTCTAGGCGCACGGGTGCACGGGTCCGGTACGCAGGCGGCCGCCTCCACAAGTCCTCCACACGATCGGCGGATGCCGGGGCGGCTGTGCAGATCTGCGGGATGCCGGGTGGCTTCGCGCGGGAACCTTCAGGT
Organism: uncultured Actinomycetota bacterium; assembly: GCA_963707895.1. Taxonomy (GTDB): domain Bacteria; phylum Actinomycetota; class Actinomycetes; order Actinomycetales; family Dermatophilaceae; genus Fodinibacter. The sequence goes on from CAVPRS010000010.1 coordinate 423,624, forward strand.
TCGCGCCACAACCGTTCCGGTGCGAACCTGAAGGTTCCGGGATCGGGCGGGAAAGTTGTGACTCGGGGCGGGGCTGGACGGAGTGGCTCGGCCTGGGCGCCGGGGTGGGCTCAGAGCTTGGGGACGAAGTCGAGGCCGCGCAGCGCGTCGAGCAGCAGCCCGGCGGCCCGCCGCGCCGAGAGCAGCCGCACCCCCTCGCACTCGAGGTCGCCGAGCACCTGGGCCACCCCCTCTGGGCCGATGTCGTCGACGAGGTCGACGCGCACCTCGCGGTAGGCCGAGCGCATCGCGTCGAGCTGGGCGTCGAGGTGTCGCACGGTGAACCACGCGAGCGCCACCGGATGCCGTCGCCACGCCGGGTACAGCCGGTAGTCGGGCGGGCAGTGGTCGAGCAGCCAGGCGCTGGCCCGGTGGTCCCAGCCGCGCTCGCCCGGAGGGGGCACACCCGGCGGCCAGCCGGGCGGTCCCCCGACCCGGCTCGCTCCCGACGAGGAGCGCCGCCCGGCCGGCGATCCGGGGGTGCCGGCGCGCAGCGGAGGCCCACCGGGCGCCGCGGACTCGAACACGTGTTCGATCATACGCGGGTCCGCACGAGTGGGACAGCCCGTCCGCGCACCTCCCACCGGACCGGTAGGAGTTGGGACCGCATCGTGGACCGGCCGCTCATCGAATAATCCAGCGTTATACATTTGATAAGACTTGAACCGCTACCGAACCTGCTTGGGGAGCCATGACCACGCCAACGACCGAGGCCTCGACCGGGCGGGCGCTGCGCCCGCCGCGGGCCGGCCGTTCCAACGGTCAGTGGGCCGTCGACGGCACCGAGCCGCTCAACGCCAACGAGGCGTGGAAGCAGGAGGACGGCGGCCTCAACGTGCGCGAGCGCATCGAGCAGGTCTACGCCAAGGAGGGGTTCGCCTCCATCCCGCCCCAGGACCTCAGCGGCCGGTTCCGCTGGTGGGGGCTCTACACCCAGCGCAAGCCCGGCATCGACGGCGGCCGCACCGCGCAGCTCGACGACACCGAGCTCTCCGACGAGTACTTCATGCTGCGGGTGCGGCTCGACGGTGGCGCCCTCACCCTGGCCCAGCTGCGGGTGCTCGCCGACCTCAGCCACGAGTTCGCCCGCGGCACGGCCGACATCAGCGACCGGCAGAACATCCAGTACCACTGGATCCGGGTCGAGGACGTGCCCGAGATCTGGCGCCGCCTCGAGGCAGTCGGCCTGCAGACCACCGAGGCGTGCGGTGACACCCCGCGCGTCATCCTCGGCAGCCCGCTCGCCGGCATCGCCGCCGACGAGATCCTCGACCCCACGCCCACGATCGACGAGATCACCAGCCGGTTCGTCGGCGACCCGGAGCTCGCCAACCTGCCGCGCAAGTTCAAGTCGGCCATCACCGGGCACCCCAGCCTCGACGTCGTCCACGAGATCAACGACATCTCGCTCGTCGGGGTCGTCCACCCCGAGCTCGGCGCCGGCTACGACCTCTGGGTCGGTGGCGGGCTGTCCACGGCCCCGCGCCTCGCCGAGCGGATCGGCGTCTTCGTCGCGCCCGACCAGGCCGCCGACGTGTGGCTCGGCGTCATCTCGATCTTCCGCGACTACGGCTACCGCCGGCTGCGCACCAAGGCCCGCCTGAAGTTCCTCATGGCCGAGTGGGGTCCGGAGAAGTTCCGCCAGGTGCTCGAGACCGAGTACCTCGGGCACGCCCTCCCCGACGGCCCTCCCCCGGCGCCGCCCACCGGTCCCGGCGACCACGTCGGCGTCCACCTCCAGAAGGACGGCAACCACTACGTCGGCGCCGCCCCCGTCGTCGGCCGGATCAGCGGCGACGTGCTCACCGGCCTCGCCGACCTGATGGCGGCCGCCGGCACCGACCGGGTGCGCCTCACCCCCCACCAGAAGCTCGTCGTGCTCGATGTCACCCCCGAGGCCCTCGACGACCTCGTGGCCGGGCTCGACGACCTCGGGCTCTCGGTGTCCCCCAGCCCGTTCCGCCGCCACACGATGGCCTGCACCGGCATCGAGTTCTGCAAGCTCGCCATCGTCGAGACCAAGGCCACCGCCGCCACCGCGATCGCCGAGCTCGAGCGCCGCCTCGCCGACGTCACCGACCGGCTCGACACCCCGGTCACCCTCAACGTCAACGGCTGCCCCAACTCCTGCGCCCGGATCCAGGTGGCCGACATCGGGCTCAAGGGGATGATCGTCACCACCGACGGCGTCCAGGAGCCGGGCTTCCAGGTGCACCTCGGTGGCGGCCTCGCCTCCGCCGACCGCGACGAGGCCGGCCTGGGCCGCACCGTGCGCGGCCTGAAGGTCACCGCCGCCGACCTGCCCGACCTCGTCGAGCGCCTCGTGCGCCGCTGGCTCGACCAGCGCGAGGCCGGCGAGACGTTCTCGAGCTGGGCCCACCGCGTCGACGAGGAGGAGCTGCGATGACCGCCACCACCAGCACCACGCCCACCGCGCGGCGCGGCGTCGACGAGCTGCGCGCCCTGGCCGAGTCCGGCGCCCGCGAGCTCGGGCCCGACGCCACCGCCGCCGAGGTCGCCGCCTGGGCGGCCCGCACCTTCCCCGGCACGCTCGCCGTCGCGTGCAGCATGGCGGATGCCGTGCTGCCGGCGGTCGTCGCCGACCACGCCCCCGGCGTCGACGTCCTCTTCCTCGACACCGGCTACCACTTCTCCGACACCTACGCCACGCGCGACCGGGTCGCCCACGAGCTCGACGTCACCGTCGTCGACGTGCTCCCCACGCGCACCGTGGCCGAGCAGGACGCCGAGTTCGGGGCCCGCCTCTACGAGCGCGACCCCGCCGCGTGCTGCCGGATGCGCAAGGTCGAGCCGCTCAAGGCGGCGCTGGGTGGCTACGAGGCCTGGGTCACCGGCATCCGACGCGACGAGGGACCGACCCGCGCCGACACCCCGTTGGTCACCTTCGACGAGCAGTTCGGCCTGGTGAAGCTCAACCCACTCGCTGCCTGGACCTTCGACGAGGTCGTCGACTACGCCAACGACCACCGCGTGCCGGTCAACCTGCTTCTCTCCGACGGCTACCCGTCGATCGGCTGCGAGCCCTGCACCCAGCGGGTCGAGCCGGGCGACGACCCGCGCGCCGGGCGCTGGGCCGGCTTCGCCAAGACCGAGTGCGGTCTCCACCCATGACCACCACCGCCGAGACGACCACCACCACCGACACCCTGACCGAGGTGCCCCGCGTGACGACCGACCTGACCCCCGCCGTGCCGACCGACCTGCCGGTGCTCAGCCAGCTCGACGTGCTCGAGAGCGAGGCGATGCTCGTCATCCGCGAGATCACCGCCGAGCTCGAGCGCCCGGTGCTGCTCTTCAGCGGCGGCAAGGACTCGGTCGTCATGCTGCACGTCGCGGCGAAGGCGTTCTGGCCGGCCCCGATCCCGTTCCCGGTGCTGCACGTCGACACCGGCCACAACTTCCCCGAGGTGCTCGCCTACCGCGACGCCACGGTCGAGCGGCTCGGGCTGCGACTCGAGGTCGCCTCCGTGCAGGACTGGATCGACGACGGGCGGCTGCGCGAGCGGGCCGACGGCACCCGCAACCCGCTCCAGACCCAGCCGCTGCTCGAGGCGATCGCGACCCACCGCTTCGACGGCGTGTTCGGCGGGGGCCGACGCGACGAGGAGAAGGCCCGGGCCAAGGAGCGGGTGGTCAGCCTGCGCGACGACTTCGGCCAGTGGGACCCCAAGAACCAGCGCCCCGAGCTGTGGAACATCTTCAACCCGCGACACCGGGTCGGCGAGCACGTGCGCGTCTTCCCCCTGTCGAACTGGACCGAGCTCGACGTGTGGCGCTACATCGAGCGCGAGGGCATCGAGCTGCCCGGCCTCTACTACGCCCACGACCGCGAGGTGTTCGAGCGCGACGGCATGCTCCTGGCCGTCGGCCCGGTGTCGCAGCCGCGCGACGGCGAGGCCGTGGCCACCCGCCGGGTGCGCTACCGCACGGTCGGCGACATGTCGTGCACCGGAGCGGTCGAGAGCGACGCGGCATCGGTCGTCGACGTGGTGACCGAGGTCGCCGCCTCGACCCTGACCGAGCGTGGGGCCACCCGCGCCGACGACCGCATCTCGGAGGCCGCCATGGAGGACCGCAAGAAGGAGGGGTACTTCTGATGAGCACCCTCCTGCGCCTCGCCACCGCCGGCTCGGTCGACGACGGCAAGTCGACCCTGGTCGGCCGGCTGCTCCACGACTCCAAGAACGTCCTCGCCGACCAGCTCGACGCGGTCGAGCGGGTCAGCCGCGACCGCGGCCTGGCCTCGGCCGACCTCGCGCTGCTCACCGACGGCCTGCGCGCCGAGCGCGAGCAGGGCATCACCATCGACGTCGCCTACCGCTACTTCGCCACGGCGCAGCGCTCGTTCGTGCTCGCCGACTGCCCCGGACACGTGCAGTACACCCGCAACACGGTCACCGGGTCGTCCACCGCCGACGCCCTCGTGCTGCTCGTCGACGCCCGCAAGGGTGTGCTCGAGCAGACCCGCCGGCACCTCGCGGTCGCCGCGCTGATGCGGGTGCCGCACGTCGTCATCGCCGTGAACAAGATCGACCTCGTCGCGCACAGCGAGGACGTCTTCCGCACCGTCGCCGCCGACGTGCGCGCGATCGCCGCCGAGCTCGGCATCCCCGATGCCCACGCGATCCCGGTCTCGGCCCTGGTCGGCGACAACGTCGTCGACCGGTCGGCCAACACGCCCTGGTACGACGGGCCCTCGCTCCTCGAGCTGCTCGAGACCCTGCCGCCCGACACCGACCCGGTGCGCGAGTCGTTCCGGATGCCGGTGCAGGTCGTCATCCGCCCCCAGGGCGCCGCACGCTCACCCGAGCACGTGGAGTACCGCGGGTATGCCGGGCAGCTCGCCTCGGGCTCGGTGCGCGTCGGCGACGAGGTCGTCGTGCTGCCGTCGGGCTCGCGCAGCACGGTGGCCGGCATCGACCTCGGCGAGAAGTCGCTCGAGGTCGCCGTCGCACCCCAGTCGGTCTCGATCCGGCTCACCGACGACGTCGACGTGAGCCGGGGCGACCTGATCGCCGCGGCCAGCGACCCGGTGCCGCTGCGCCAGGAGGTCACCGCGCTGGCGTGCTGGCTCGGCGACGACGCCCTGCGCCCCGGTGCCCGGCTGCTCGTCAAGCACGGCTCACGCACCGTGCTCGCGGTCGTGCGCTCGATCGACGGCCGACTCGACCTCGACGCCCTGCGGCTGGCACCCACGGACCAGTTGGGGCTCAACGACATCGGCCGGGTCACCGTCCGCCTCGCGTCGCCGCTGCCGGTCGAGTCGTACTCGACGTCGCGCCGCGGAGGTGCCTTCCTGCTCGTCGACCCCGACGACGGTCGCACCCTCGCCGCCGCCATGGCCGACGCCGTGGCTCCCGGAGAGCACCCGCAGTGACCCTGCCCGTCGGTCTCGACCTCACCGGGCGCGCGGCGCTCGTCGTGGGCGGCGGCCCCGCGGTGGTCGAGGGGGTGCGCGCCCTCGTCGGCGCCCGCGCCCAGGTGCGCGTCGTCGCCCCGTGGCTGTGCGAGGAGCTCGAGGAGCTGGCCGTCTCGGGCGAGCTCGACTGGAGCGCACGCGAGTACGCCGGAGCGGCCGAGCTCGACGACGCCTGGTTCGTCGTCGTGGGCACGGGCGACGCGGTCACCGACGACCGGGTGCGCGCCGACGCCCTGTCTGCGCGGCTGTGGTGTGTCGACGGCGTCCTGCCTCTCGGGGGCACCGCAACCCTGCCGCCCACCGCACGGGCCACCACCCCCGACGGCACCGTCGTGGTCGCGGCCCACTCCCCCGACGATGCCCTGGCCGCCGAGGTCACGCGCACGGTCGACGGACTGCTGGCCGGGGGCGCGGTCGACCTGCGCCGCCGGTCACCGCGCCCCGGCACCGGGTGGGTCGCGCTCGTCGGGGGCGGCCCGGGTGCCGACGGGCTGCTCACCGGGCGGGGTCGCGAGCTGCTGGCCGCCGCCGACGTCGTGGTGCTCGACCGGCTGGCACCGAGGGGCGTCGTCGCCCGGCTCCCCTCCACCGTGCGGGTCGTCGACGTCGGCAAGGCCCCGGGGCGACACGCCCTGTCGCAGGACCTGATCAACGAGCTCATCGTCGACGAGGCGCTCGCCGGCCACGCGGTCGTGCGGCTCAAGGGCGGCGACCCCTACGTGCTCGGGCGCGGTGGCGAGGAGCGGCTCGCGTGCGAGGCGCACGGCATCCCGGTCGAGGTCGTGCCCGGAGTCACGAGCGCCGTCGCCGTGCCCGCGGCGGCCGGCATCCCCGTGACCCACCGCGGGGTGGCGAGGGGTTTCACCGTCGTCACCGGCCACGACGAGCTGCCCGCCGTGCCACCCGGCACCGACCACACGGTCGTGCTGCTCATGGGCGTGGGCCGGCTCGCGCGCTCGGCGCGCTCGCTGCTGGACGCCGGCCGTCCGGCATCCTGCCCGGTCGCGGTCATCGAGCGTGGGTTCCTGCCCGACCAGCGGGTCACCTTCGGCACCCTCGCCGACATCGCCGAGCGCGCCCGCGAGGTGGGCGTCGAGAACCCGGCGGTCGTCGTGGTCGGCGACGTCGTCCGGCTCAGCCCCGCCTTCCCCCGCTGACCCTCCCCAAACGTGGGTGAAGATCGTCGCCTGGACGACGATCTTCACCCACGTCCGCGGTAGAACCGGCCGTCGTCAGCCGACCAGCGAGCGCAGGACGTACTGCAGGATGCCGCCGTTGCGGTAGTAGTCGGCCTCGCCGGGGGTGTCGATGCGCACGACGCCCTCGAAGCTCGACTCCGAGCCGTCCTCGCCGGTGACCGTCACGGTGACGGTCCTCGGGATGCCGCCGTCGTTGAGCGCCTCGATCCCGGTGATCGCGAAGGTCTCGGTGCCGGTGAGGCCGAGCGACTCGGCGTTCTCGCCCTTCGGGTACTGCAGCGGCAGCACGCCCATCCCGATCAGGTTGGAGCGGTGGATGCGCTCGTAGGACTCCGCGATGACGGCGCGCACGCCGAGCAGCGCGGTGCCCTTGGCGGCCCAGTCGCGCGAGGACCCGGACCCGTACTCCTTGCCCGCGAGGATGACGAGCGGGATGCCGGCCTCCTGGTAGGCGGCCGAGGCGTCGAAGATGGTCGTCTGCTCGCCATCGGCCAGGAAGTTGCGAGTGAAGCCGCCCTCGACGTCGTCGAGGAGGAGGTTCCTCAGCCGGATGTTGGCGAAGGTGCCGCGGATCATCACCTCGTGGTTGCCGCGTCGCGAGCCGTAGGAGTTGAAGTCCTTGCGCTCGACCCCGTGGTCGGCGAGGTACCTGCCCGCGGGGCTGTCGGCCTTGATCGAGCCGGCCGGGCTGATGTGGTCGGTCGTGACCGAGTCACCGAGCTTGGCGAGCACCCGGGCGCCGGAGACGTCGGTCACCGGCGAGGGGTCGATCGACATGCCGTCGAAGTACGGGGGCTTGCGCACGTAGGTGGAGTCGGCGTCCCAGTCGAAGGTGTTGCCCTCCGGCGTGGGCAGCGACTGCCAGCGCTCGTCGCCGGCGAAGACATCGGCGTAGTCGGAGGTGAACATCTCCTTGCTGATGCTCTGCGTGATGGTCCGCTCGACGTCCGTCGGTGCCGGCCAGATGTCCTTGAGGAAGACGTCGTTGCCGTCGGTGTCCTGGCCCAGCGGCTCGGTGTCGAAGTCGAAGTCCATCGTTCCGGCCAGCGCGTAGGCGATGACGAGCGGCGGGCTCGCGAGGTAGTTCATCTTCACGTCGGGGTTGATCCGGCCCTCGAAGTTGCGGTTGCCCGAGAGCACCGACACCACGGCGAGGTCGTTGTCGTTGATCGCCTTGCTGATCTCGTCGTTCAGCGGGCCGGAGTTGCCGATGCACGTCGTGCAGCCGTAGCCGACGAGGTGGAAGCCGAGCTTCTCGAGGTAGGGCCACATGCCGGCCTTCTCGTAGTAGCCGGTGACGACCTTCGAGCCCGGCGCCATCGAGGTCTTGACCCAGGGCGCGACGGACAGGCCCTTCTCGACGGCGTTCTTGGCGAGCATGGCCGCGGCCATCATCACCGAGGGGTTCGAGGTGTTGGTGCACGAGGTGATCGAGGCGATCGACACGATGCCGTGGTCGATCTCGAACGTCGCGCCCTCGGGCGTCGTGACCGACGACCTGGCGCGAGGGGCGGCCGTTGCCGTCGCCCTCGTCGGCCGGCTTGCTGCCTCCGTTGGTGCCGTCGGTGGCACCCTGCGGCGAGGGGTCGCTGGCCGGGAAGCTCGAGGCCACGCCGGCGTCACCCTCGTGGTGCGAGACGTAGGTGGGCAGGACCTTCCGGAACGCCTCCTTCGCCTGCGCGACGACGATGCGGTCCTGGGGGCGCTTCGGCCCGGCGATCGACGGCACGACCGTGGACAGGTCGAGCTCGAGGTACTCGCTGTAGCGCGACTCGGGCTGGTCGGGCCCGGCCTTGAGCCACATGCCCTGCTCCTTGGCGTACGCCTCGACGAGCGCGACCGACTCGGCCGAGCGGCCGGTGAGGCGCAGGTACTCGAGGGTCACCTCGTCGATCGGGAAGATCGCGCAGGTCGAGCCGAACTCGGGGCTCATGTTGCCGATCGTGGCGCGGTTGGCCAGGGGGACGGCCGAGACGCCCTCGCCGTAGAACTCGACGAACTTGCCGACCACTCCGTGCTGGCGCAGCATCTCGGTGATCGTGAGGACGACGTCGGTGGCGGTGGCGCCGGACGGGATGGAGCCGGAGAGCTTGAAGCCGACGACGCGCGGGATGAGCATCGAGACGGGCTGGCCGAGCATGGCCGCCTCGGCCTCGATGCCGCCGACGCCCCAGCCGAGCACCCCGAGGCCGTTGACCATCGTGGTGTGGCTGTCGGTGCCGACACAGGTGTCGGGGTAGGCGACGCCGTCTCGGACCATGACGGTGCGGGCGAGGTGCTCGATGTTGACCTGGTGCACGATGCCGGTGCCCGGCGGGACCACCTTGAAGTCGTCGAACGCGGTCTGGCCCCAGCGCAGGAACTTGTAGCGCTCCTCGTTGCGCTCGTACTCGATGGCGACGTTGCGCTCGAACGCGTCGGCGCGGCCGAACACGTCGATGATCACCGAGTGGTCGATGACCAGCTCGGCCGGGGCGAGCGGGTTGATCTTGGTCGCGTCGCCGCCGAGCTCGGCGACCGCCTCGCGCATGGTGGCGAGGTCGACGACACAGGGCACACCGGTGAAGTCCTGCATGATCACGCGGGCCGGGGTGAACTGGATCTCGGTGTCGGGGTCGGCGTTCTCGTCCCACCCGCCGACAGCCCGGATGTGGTCGGCGGTGATGTTCGCACCGTCCTCGGTGCGCAGCAGGTTCTCGAGGAGCACCTTGAGGCTGTAGGGCAGCGACTCGCTCCCCTCGACCGACGCGAGCCGGTAGATCTCGTAGGACTGCTCACCCACCTCGAGCGTGCCGTGGGCGTCGAAGCTGTTCGTGCTGGCCACCGGGGCTCCCTTCAGGTCGTGCGTCATCGCGCGATTCCCGTAATTTATCTTGATGTCAAGATATCTAACCACACGGGCTCGGTCGGGTCGAGCCTATGCCGCGCCGTACCGACCCGCGAGATCGTCAGCAGCGAGGTTGGCCGGGCGGTTGCTCAGGCCGGTACGAACCGTGCGACGCACTCGACGTGGTGGGTCATCGGGAAGGCGTCGAGCGCCCGCAGGCCGTCGAGCCGGTAGCCCAGGTCGGCGAGGTAGGCGGTGTCCCGCGCCAGGGCGGCCGGGTCGCACGCCACGTAGACGACGACGCGCGGACGCAGCTCCGCAACCGCCGCGCAGATGCCCCGACCGGCGCCGGTGCGCGGCGGGTCGAGCACGACGACGTCGGCCGAGGTCGGCAGCAGCACGGAGCGCGACGCCTTGCGCGGCCGGCTCCCCCGCTGGCGCGCGCTGCCCCGCCGCGACGGGCGGGCCACCCCGAACGCGTCGTCGACCCGTGCGGTCAGCACGGCGGCGTTGGCCCGGTCGGCGAGGTTGTGGCGGGCGTGCTCGGCCGCCTCGGGGTCGGACTCCACGGCGAGGACCTGCCCGGTCGACCCGACCGCTGCTGCGAGGGCGCCCGCGAACAGGCCCACCCCGGCATACAGGTCGAGGGCACGCTCTCCCTCGCGCACGTCGGCGGCCGTCATCACGGCCTCGACGAAGGTGCGGGCGGCACCGGGGTGCACCTGCCAGAAGCCTCGGGCCGACACCGCGAGCTCGCGCGACAGCGACTGCTCGCGCCGTCGGCGCCGCGCCAGGCGGCGTCGACCCGCTCGTGCACGACCGGCACGTCGGGGCCGGGGACGGGCACGGCGAGCGGCTCCCCGACCGACGGCGCGACGGCGTCGACGGCATCCGCGCCGGGCCAGCGCTGCTCGGTGACCCGCAGCCGGTCGATGCCGGGGGCGGCGATGCGGCAGTGGTCGATCTCGACGACGTCGTGCGAACGGTGGCGGCGCAGCCCCGCCCGCCCCTCGCCGTCGACGGCGAACTCCACCCGGGTGCGCCAGTCGAGGCCGTGGTCGTCACCGGGCACCGGCTCGACGTCGACCTCGAGGTCCAGGTGGGCCAGCCGGCTCAGCTGCTCGCGGACGACCTCGGCCTTGAGGGCGCGCTGTCGGGGCAGGGCCACGTGCTGGAGGTCGCAGCCGCCGCACAGACCCGGCCCGGCGAACGGGCACGGCGGACGCACCCGGTCCGGCGACGGCGTGACGACGCTGACGGCATCCGCACGGACGAACCGCTCTCCGGCGCCGGTCTCGGTGACCCGAGCGAGCACCCGCTCGCCGGGGATGGTGTGGCGCACGAAGAGGACCTGGCCGTCGTGGCGGGCGATGCAGTGGCCGCCGTGCGCGATGGCGGTGACGTCGACCTCGACCTCGTCGCCGACCGCGAGCCCGCTGCCGTGGGGCTCGGGCATCAGCCCTCGCCGCGGCGGACGTCGCCGACGACCGGGCCGTCGAGCCGGTCCTCGAAGCCTTCGGCGGAGGCCAGCTGCCACGGGACCGACGAGACCATGACCCCCGGCGTGAAGAGCAGGCGGCCCTTGAGCCGAAGCGCACTCTGGTTGTGCAGCACCTGTTCCCACCAGTGCCCGAGGACGTACTCGGGGATGTAGACGACGACGAGGTCGCGCGGGTTGCCCGAGCGGATCGACTTGACGTAGTCGACGATCGGACGGGTGATCTCGCGGAACGGGCTGTCGAGGGCCTTGAGCGGCACGGGGATGTCGCGGCGGTCCCACTCGGCCTGCAGCGCCTTGGTCTCGTCGGCGTCGACGTCGACGGTGAGCGCCTCGAGGATGGAGGGGCGGGTGGCCCGCGCGTAGGCGAGCGCACGCAGGGTCGGCTTGTGGATCTTGGACACCAGGACGATGGCGTGCACGCGCGAGGGCAGCAGCTGCTGCTTGGTGTCGCCCTCGTCGACGCGCAGCTCGTCACGGACCCGGTCGTAGTGCTTGCGGATGCCCATCATCATCACGAAGAGCACCGCCATCGCCGCGATGGCGTAGCCGGCACCGTGGGTGAACTTCGTGAGCAGGACGACGACCAGGACGGTGCCGCACATCACGGCGCCGATGCCGTTGATGATCCTGCTGCGCAGCATGTGGCTGCGCGCCTGCGGGTTGCGCTCGACCGCCAGGTGGCGGGTCCAGTGCCGGACCATGCCGATCTGGCTCAACGTGAACGAGACGAAGACGCCGACGATGTAGAGCTGGATCAGCCGGGTGACCTCGGCGTTGTAGACCAGCACGAGGGCGGCCGCCGCGGCGGCGAGGATGATGATGCCGTTCGAGAAGGCGAGCCGGTCGCCGCGGGTGTGCAGCTGGCGCGGCAGGAAGCCGTCGCGGGCGAGGATCGAACCGAGCACCGGGAAGCCGTTGAAGGCGGTGTTCGCGGCGAGGACGAGGATCAGGCCGGTGAAGATCGAGACGAGCACCACCCCGAGCGGGAAGCCGTCGAACACCGCCTTGGACACCTGGCCCATCACGGTGTCCTGCACGTAGGTGTTGCCGACGGGGACACCGTCGCGGGTGAGCTGCGTCGAGGGGTTCTCGGCGATCTTGACCCCCGTCCAGCGCGCCAGCGCCACCATCGACAGCAGCATGGTGATCGCGATGGAGCCCATCAGCAGCAGCGTGGTGGCGGCGTTCTTGCTCTTCGGCTTCTTGAAGGCCGGCACGCCGTTGCTGATCGCCTCGACCCCGGTCAGGGCCGCGCAGCCGGACGAGAAGGCCCGCAGGAGGAGGAAGACCAGGGCGATGCCGCCGATCGTCTCGTAGCCCGTCTCGGGCTGGAGCGCGAGGTCCCCGCTCGCGGACTGCGGGAGGCTTCCGTTGAGCTGGCGGTAGAGGCCGAAGAGCGCCATGCCGAGGACCGCCGCCATGAACAGGTACACCGGGACGGCGAAGGCGGCGCCGGACTCCCGGACGCCACGCAGGTTCATCGCGGTGAGCAGTGCGATCAGGACGACCGCCAGGGTGGCCTCGTGCCCGCGGATGAAGCCGAACGCGGACGCGGCGTTCTGCACCCCCGAGGACACCGACACCGCGACGGTCAGGACGTAGTCGACGAGCAGCGCACTGCCCACGGTGAGACCGGCCTTCGGCCCGAGGTTGACGCTGGCCACCTCGTAGTCGCCGCCGCCCGAGGGGTAGGCGTGCACGTTCTGCCGATAGCTCATGATGACCACGACCATCACGGCGACGACGGCGAGCGCGATCTTCCACGAGCCCGTCATCGCGAGGGTCCCGCCCGCGAGGCCGAGGGTCAGCAGGATCTCGTCGGGTGCGTAGGCCACGGACGACAGCGCGTCGCTGGCGAAGACGGGCAGCGCGAGCTTCTTCGGCAGGAGGGTCTCGCCCAGCCGGTCGCTGCGCATCGCGCGGCCGAGGATCACGCGCTTGACGACACGTCCGGGTGAAGGCACGTCAGACACTGTATGCCGCGGCATCCGGGGTCGCGTACCCGTTCCGGGACACTGTCACCGGGGCCGTGGCGTCGGTGTAGCGTCGGCATCGTGCACTTCGTCATCATGGGCTGCGGCCGGGTCGGCGCGTCCCTCTCCCGGGCCATCGAGCACGCCGGGCACGAGGTCGCCGTCATCGACCAGGACGAGTCGGCCTTCCGCCGGCTCGGCACGACGTTCGAGGGGCGCACCATCACGGGGGTCGGCTTCGACCGCGACACCCTGCGGGCCGCGGGGATCGACCACGCCTACGCCTTCGCCGCCGTCTCGAGCGGCGACAACTCCAACATCCTCGCGGCGCGCGTCGCGCGCGAGAAGTACGGCGTCGAGCACGTCGTGGCGCGCATCTACGACCCGGGCCGCGCCGAGATCTACCAGCGGCTCGGCATCCCCACCGTCGCCACGGTGAAGTGGACCAGTGACCAGATGCTGCGGCGTCTGCTCCCCCAGGGCCACGTGCCCGAGTTCACCGACCCGTCGGGTCACGTGGTCATCGCCGAGATGCCGGTGTCGAACGGGTGGATCGGCAGGCGGATGGGCGACATCGAGACGGCCACCGGTGGCCGTCTCGCCTACCTCACCCGGTTGGGCGACGGGATGATCCCCGGCCCCGAGACCGTGTACCAGGAGGGCGACCTCCTCCACATCGCGCTGCGGCGCGAGGACCTCGCCACCGCGGAGCGCGTCCTCGACGCCGCCCCGCCGGCGCACTGACCCGAAAGGCCATCCCCCATGCGCGTCGTCATCGCCGGAGCAGGCAGTGTCGGGCGGTCCATCGCCCGTGAGCTGCTGCGCAACGGTCACCACGTGCTGCTCGTCGACCGCGAGGCCGACGGCGACCGGGTCCAGAAGGTGCCCGACGCGAGCTGGCTGCAGGCCGACGCCTGCGAGATCGAGGCACTGAGCGAGGCCGGGCTCGCCGAGTGCGACGTCGTGGTGGCCGCCACCGGCGACGACAAGGTCAACCTGGTGCTCTCGCTGCTGGCCAAGACCGAGTTCGGCGTCCCGCGCACCGTCGCCCGGGTGAACAACCCCAAGAACGAGTGGATGTTCGACGAGGCCTGGGGCGTCGACGTCGCCGTGTCGACCCCCCGCCTGATGACGGCTCTGGTCGAGGAGGCCGTCAGCGTCGGTGACCTGGTGCGGATCTTCGAGTTCCAGCAGGGCAAGGCGATGATGGTCGAGATGACGTTGCCGGTCGGCAGCCCGTTCGCCGGGTCGCGCGTCGGCGACGTGCCGTTCCCCGGCAACACGGTGCTCACCGGCATCATCCGCGAGGGCCACCCGATCGCGCCGAGCCGCGACGACGCGCTCGAGCCGCTCGACGAGCTGCTCTTCATCACCACGCCCGACGCCGAGGCCGAGCTCGAGTCCCTGCTCAGCCCCGGTCAGCGGCACAAGCGCGCCACCGACAACGCCGACGAGGACGACGACTCCTGAGCCTCCCGCCCGCGTGCGCGTAGGGTCAGTGGACGGAGCCGTCCAGGTTCCCTCACGCTGGGAGCACCTCATGGCCGACAAGTCACCTCGACAGCACATGGCCAAGAAGCCGACCAAGTCGATCAAGGAGAAGCGGGCCGAGAAGCACGCCAAGGCCGACGCGAAGAACCACCTCGACCTCGGGAAGAAGTAGGACCTGGTCCGGGGCGGACACGGCGAGCCGCTCGTCGTTCGAGCCGTCGACGACGACTCGGTCTCCGAGCGGAGCCGCCAGCCGCACGACGGTGTCCGTGGTTGCTCGGCCGTAGGCGGCGGTGTGGACGCCACCCGTAGTCTCGGGTCATGAGTGAGGCACCGCGTTCCACCTACGTGCTCATCGACGGCGAGAACATCGACGCCACCCTGGGCACCTCGATCCTCGGCCGGCGCCCGCGCCCCGAGGAGCGGCCACGGTGGGAGCGCCTGCTCCAGTTCGCCAGGGAGCGGTGGGACCAGCCGGCCCGCGGCCTGTTCTTCCTCGCGGCCAACACCGAGCTGCCGATGACGTTCGTGCAGGCGCTGCTCGCGATCGGCTACACGCCGGTGCCGCTGTCGGGCGGTCCGGGCGAGAAGGTCGTCGACATCGCGATCCAGCGCACGCTCGTGGCCCTGCGGGACCGCGAGGACGACGTGCTGCTCGTGAGCAACGACGGCGACTTCGTCGAGCAGATCGGGGACCTCCTCGACGGCCGTCGGGTCGGGGTGATCGGGTTCACCGAGTTCCGCAACAGCGCCTTCGTCCCCCTCGCCGAGCGCGGGCTGGAGTCGTTCGACCTCGAGTACGACGTGCAGGCGTTCAACGAGCGGTTGCCGCGGGTGCGGATCATCCCGATCGACGAGTTCGACCCCGCCCAGTTCCTCTGACCGGCAGGGCCCAAGACGGTCAGGGTCGCGGCGCGGGCTCGGACGCGAAGAGGTTGAGCCCCAGTCGTTCTGCGAGGTACTTGGTCACCAGCTGACCCCGCACGCTGTTGCCCGCGGCATCCAGGGGCGGCGAGAAGGTGGCCAGGCCGCCCTTGCCCGGCGACACCGTGACGATGCCGCCGCTGACGCCGCTCTTGCCCGGCATCCCGATCTCGTAGAGCCAGTCACCCGACAGCTCGTAGAGGCCGGCGGTGGCCATCACCGCCAGCACCCGGCGGCAGACTCCGGGGATGACGACGACCTCGCCGGTCACCGGGTTCACCCCGCCGTTGGCCAGCGTGGCCGCCATCACGGCGAGGTCGTGCACCGTCACCTCCAGCGAGCACTGCCGGGTGTAGACGTCGGTGGCCTCGTCGGGGTCGAAGTAGAGGCGGCCGTAGCTCTGGAGGAGGTGCGCGATCCCCTGGTTGCGCAGGTTGGTGGCCGACTCGGAGGCGTAGACCTCCTCGTTGACGCTGAGCTCGCGGCCGGCGAAGCGGGACAGTCCGCTGCGCAGGCGCTCCCACTTCTCGTCGGCCGTGTCGCCCGGGACCAGGCTCGTCGTGGCCATCGCGCCGGCGTTGACGAGCGGGTTCATCGTCCGGTCGACGTTCAGCTCGACGGCCATCAGCGAGTCGAAGGGGAAACCGGTGCTGTTGACGCCGAGGCGGTGCCGGGCCTCGCCGTAGCCGATCGCCTCGCAGACCAGCGCGAACACGAAGGGCTTGGACACGCTCTGGATCGAGAACGCCGTGTCGACGTCGCCGATCTCGAACGACCTGCCCCGGGAGCCGACC
This sequence comes from uncultured Actinomycetota bacterium, assembly GCA_963707895.1. Taxonomy (GTDB): domain Bacteria; phylum Actinomycetota; class Actinomycetes; order Actinomycetales; family Dermatophilaceae; genus Fodinibacter. The sequence goes on from CAVPRS010000010.1 coordinate 439,812, forward strand.
ACGGAGACCCCGAACCAGTCCGGTGAGGCGCCGGCCAGGACGGGGATGTAGTCGGCAACGGCACCACCGGTGTTCGTGCGGTAGCGCTCGTACGCCTCCGTGACGACGTCCCGGATCTCCGCCAGGTCGGGGAGCTCTCCGGTGGACACCGGCGGGGGCGTCGACGTCTCGTCGAACGGCAGCCCTTCGTGCATGGACAACGTGGTCATGGCTCGCCTTTGCTGTTCGTTGCGGGCAGCGTACGGCAGTCCGCTCGCAGCCGCCCGGGCCGCCTGGTGCCGCGGGATGGCGTGTGGCTGCGTCCGGGCCATGGACCCGACGACCGGCCACCCCTCGCGGGACGAACCCCGAGGCGAGCCTCAGCTGCTGCCGACCCCGTCGGGACCCTCGCCGTGCTCCAGGACTCCGGGCCCCTCCCCCGCCTCCAGCGGTGTGTGCCCGGCGACCAGCATCCAGCCCATGACGGCCAGCGACGCCACCCACAGGGGCCACCCGAGGGCGATCTTGGCCACCCCGAGCCACGCGACCTCGGCCGCGAAGTAGAGCGGGACCATGATCGCGAGCCGCACGGCGTACACACCCACGAGCACCCAGGTGAGCCGGGTGCACACCCGCACCATGCCGCGGTCGCGCCGCCAGGCGAACGGGTCCTCCTGGGCGCGCGGGTCACCGGCCCCGACGATGAAACCCACAGCCGGCCACCGGGTCGCGACCGACACCAGGGTCAGCGCCAGGAAGGCGGCGTTGGTGAGGATGCCGGGCAGGAACGCCGCCTCGGCCCGCCCCGACCGCACCGCGAAGAACGCCGCGATCGCCGTGGCGAAGACAGCCCCGGCGACGTGCGACAGCGACGAGTGCTGCACCACGCGGATCACGGCGAGCACGACGGCCACACCGAGCGCCGCGCCGGCGGCCAGCTTGACGTCCTGCTGCCACGTCCAGAACGCGACGAAGACCACCGTGGGCAGGGCCGTCTCGAGCGAGCCGCGCCAGCCGCCCAGGGCCGTCGCGAGCCGGTGTCGGATCAGCGCCTCGACCGTCTCGGGCGTCGCCAACGCGGCGACCCCGGGAACCGGTCGGTCACTCACGTGGTGGGCACGATCTCGTAGGCCGGGTTGAAGATGGTCGGGGTGCCGCGCACCGACGTGACCCGGCCGGTCGCCCGCAGGAAGACCCCGGGCTCGATGCCGCCGATCGTGCGCCGGCCCACCCAGACCAGGTTGACCGACCCGTTGCCGTCCCACACCTCGGCCACGAGCGCGGGCACGCTGCGCCGCGGCGGCAGGGTGACCGTGCGCACCGTGCCGCAGACACAGGCCGGATGCCGCAGGGCGAGGGCCGTGAGGTCGTCACCACCGGCCGTCTCGGACTGCTCGCGCAGCGAGTCCGCCTGGTGCTCGACCGGCGACTTGGCCAGGTCGTGGAGGCGTTCGCGCAGGCCCATCAACGCACCTCGGTGATCTCGGGGCCGCGCTGGAAGGGGTCGAGGGACGTGCGCTCGGCCTCGTCCTCGGCGTCGGCCGCGGCCGCCTCGGCCGCTGCGGCGGCCTCGGCCTCGCGCGGCAGGGCCAGGGGCAGCAGCTCGCGCGGGGCCATCGGCTCGGTGCCGCGGACGACGACCGCGGCCTTGAAGACCTCGACCAGCGTCGCGGCGGCACTCTCGTCGATGGCAGCCCGGCCGGACAGCACCCCGCGCAGGAACCACCGCGGCCCGTCGACGCCCAGGAAGGTGGCGGGCGCGAACACGGTGCGGCCGTCGGGGCCGGCGGACGGCATCCGGGTGCGCAGCTCGGTACCGACGAGGCCCTCGTGCTCCTCGGCGGTGCCGCCCTGGGACTCGATGGCGGTGGCGATCTCGCCACGGATCTCGTCCCAGAGGCTCCCCGAGCGCGAGGCCGCGAAGGCCTGCAGCTGAAGCGCGGAGTCCTCGAGCACGGCCGTGGCGGCGTTGACCTGCTGGGTCTCCTGCTCGACCTCGAGGCGCAGCTCCATGCCGGGCAGGCCACGCATCCAGAGGGCACCCAGGTCGACGCGGCCGTCGCGGCCGTCGACCTCGGTCACGTCGAACGGGCCGTCACTACGGTCGAGCGCCACGCTGGTGGGCTGCTCGTCGGCCGACACGTCGTCGGCCTCGACCTCGTCGGCCAGGACCTCGGCGTCCGGGTCCGGAGCCGGTCGGTCGGTTCCCTTGGATCTCTTGAAGATGCTCACGTCTGCGGTCGTCCTCGAAATGTGGTCTGGTCTGCTGCGGGTCAGCCGGGCTCGGCGAGGCCGAACCCTCCGGTGGACCCGTGCCCAGTGTCCCCCCGCGCGCTGTCCGGAAGCGAATCCGCCACGTCGAAGTCGGCGTGCAGGTAGTGCTGCACCACCAGCTGCGCGATGCGGTCACCGGCCCGCACGGTGAACGGCTCGCGCGGGTCGAGGTTGACCAGGTTGACCAGGATCTCTCCCCGGTAGCCGGAGTCGACCGTGCCGGGGGCGTTGACGATCGTCACCCCGTGCCTCGCGGCGAGCCCGGAGCGGGGGTGCACCAGGCCGACGGTCCCGGGCGGCAGGGCCAGGGCGATGCCGGTCGGGACGAGGGCCCGCTCGCCGGGGGCCAGGGTGACCTCGGCGACGCTGGTCAGGTCGGCCCCGGCGTCGCCGTCGGTGCTGTAGACCGGAACACCCGCGTCCGGGTGCAGTCGACGGACTGTCACGGGGACGCGGGCGGCGGTGTTCACGATGTGCGTCGGTGGGCTGGGTGCGAGGGGGCGCGCGCCGGTCAGGCCGCGCACTCCCGGCACACGAGCACACCGGACTTCTCACTTGCGAGCTGGCTGCGGTGGTGCACCAGGAAGCACCTGGAGCAGGTGAACTCGTCGGCCTGGCGCGGCAGGACCCGCACCGAGAGCTCCTCACCGGACAGGTCGGCGCCGGGCAGCTCGAAGCCCTCCGCCTGCTCGGTCTCGTCGACGTCGACGCTCGATGAGCGCTTGTCGACGCGACGGCTCTTGAGCTCCTCGATGGAGTCCTCGGACAGCTCGTCGTCGGTCTTGCGCGGTGCGTCGTAGTCGGTTGCCATTGCTGTTGTCCACCCTTCGTCGATTGACCCGGCCCTGACAACGCACGGATGGCCGTGTTTGTGCCCGAGGGGATCGCCGTGCGCGGTGATTGTGCACCATCGCGGGGCAGCGCGCCACGCCGGGTCCACCGCGTGGCGCGGATGGGCGGCGGTCCAGCGTCCGGCCAGCACGCGTTCGGGGGGCTTTCTGCAGCCTCCCGGCGGGCTCCCAGCGGCCGGGTCAGGCCATCGGGCCGACGTGCCGGGCCGAGAGCTCGCGCACCAGGGCGCCGAACTCGGCGGCCAGCCCGGGGGCAGCGCCCCACACCAGGTCGCGGGTGGGCACGGCGTCGACGGGCCCGCCCACGACCGCACCGGCCTCGCGGGCGACCAGCTCGCCGGCCGCGCGGTCCCAGGCGTTGAGCGCGGTCTCGTAGTAGGCGTCGATCCGCCCGACGGCGAGGCCGCACAGGTCGAGGGCGGCTCCCCCGTGCCGCCGGATGTCGCGCACCCGGGGCAGCAGGTCGACCAGCACCGCCGCCTGCCGGGACCGGGTGGGCGCCTCGTAGCCGAAGCCGGTGGCCACCAGCGCCAGCGCCAGCTCGGTGGCGTCCGTGGCCCGCAGGGTCCGGGTGCCGCGAGGGGTGGTGAGCCGGCTCCCGCCCCCGAGGTGCGCGTGGAACAGCTCGTCGAGCTCGGGGTTGTACACCGCCCCCGCGACGGCCTCCCACTCCCCGGGTGTCGCCGGGTCGCCGGTCACGACGGCGACCGACACGGCATACGCCGGGATGCCGTAGAGGTAGTTGACCGTGCCGTCGATGGGGTCGACGACCCAGGTGAGACCGCTCGTGCCGGACGCGCCGCCCTCCTCCTCGCCCATGACGGCGTCGTCGGGGCGCTCCTGCGCGAGCAGCCGGATGATGAGCTCCTGGCTGCGCTGGTCCATCACGGTGACCGGGTCGGTGTCGGTCGACTTCGACGCGACGCGCAGGTCGTCGGGCCGCTCGTCGACGACCAGGCGGCCGGCGGCCCGCGCCACCCGGCAGGCGACCTGCTCGAGCTCGCCGACGTCGACGCCGTGGGGCAGGCGGGATGCCGCCGCCATCAGTCGCTCCCGCACAGCGCCGGCTTCGCGGTGCGCAGGTTGGGGCAGCAGCCGGGCTCGCAGACGGAGGGACGCACGTCTCCGGCCAGCCAGGTCTCGGGCACGACCACCTCGCCGCGGGCCTCGGCGGCGCGCTCGAGGAGGAGGTCGACCAGCCCCTCGACGAACAGGTCGTCGGCGCCGGGAGTCGCCACCCGCACGAACGGCACCCCGACCCGCTCGGCCGTCTCGGCGGCCTCGGTGTCGAGGTCGTGCACGACCTCCATGTGGTCGGAGACGAACCCGATGGGCGCGCACACGACCGTGACCCCGCCGCGCGCAGCGAGCTCCTCGATCCGGTCGTTGACGTCGGGCTCGAGCCACGGCTGCGTCGGCGGACCGGAGCGGGAGCAGAACACCAGCTCGCCGTCGAGCTCGAGGCCCAGCTCGGTGTTGACCTCGTCGGTGAGCCGGCGTGCCAGGCGCACGTGCTGGTCGGTGTACAGGTTGCCCTCGCCGTCGCCGGGGCCCGACGTGTCGTCCATCGCGTCGGGCACCGAGTGGGTCACGTACAGCAGGTGCGCGGATGCCGGGTCGGGCAGCGAGCGCACCGCCTCGAGCAGCGCACGCCGCCAGGCGAGGCCGATGCCGGGGTGCACGACGTACGGGCGCACCTTGTCGACGACGAGCCCGTCGGCGGCGGGACCGACCGCCTCCACGGCGGCCGCGAGGTCCTCGCGGTACTGCCGGCACGACGAGTAGCACGAGTAGGCACTCGTGAGCAGGGTCACGACCCGCACCGCGCCGAGCTCGAGCGCCGCGTGCAGCGCGTCGGCGAAGAACGGCTCGGAGTTGCGGTTGCCCCACAGCAGCGGCGTGTCGAGACCGCGCCGGTCGAGCTCGGCCCGCAGGCGCACCAGCAGGTCGCGGTTGAGGTCGTTGATCGGGCTGCGGCCGCCACGGGCGAAGTAGTGCTCGCCGACGGCCTCGAGACGCGCCTCGGGGATGTCCCGCCCGGCGGTCACGCGGCGCAGGAAGGGCAGCACCTCGTCGGGCGACTCCGGACCCCCGAACGAGCCGAGCAGCACCGCGTCGTAGGGGGCGAGGGCGTCGTCGGCATCTGGCATGGGACCAGCCTAGGTGGGCAATCCGCGTGGCCTCGGCGTGGGATGCGCCATGTCGAGGCTTCGAGATGGCACAGTCGGCTGGACGACGAGCAACTCCGGGAGCCCGACATGCAGGATCTTCGCCTCATCGGCGTCCACGAGGACGGCCAGCACCTCCTGCTCGGGGACGCCGACGGGGGGCGCTACCGCCTCACGCTCGACGAGGCGCTGCGCGCTGCGGCCCGTCGCGACCGCCCACGACTGGGCCAGCTGCAGATCGAGATCGAGGGCGGGCTGCGACCGCGCGAGGTGCAGGCCCTCATCCGGCGCGGACTGTCCGCCCAGGAGGTCGCCGACCGAGCGGGCTGGACCCTCGAGAAGGTGCGCCGCTTCGAGGGGCCGGTGCTCGCCGAGCGCGAGCACGTCGCCCGGGTCGCCCAGCAGTGCGCGGTGGGCAGCCGCGGCCCCGGCCCGGTCACCCTCGCCGAGCGCGTGTCCGAGCGACTCCGCGACCGCGGCGTCGACCGCGACGACATCGAGTGGGACTCCTCGCGCGACGACGAGGGGGTCTGGCAGCTCTCCCTGACCTTCGCCGCCGGTGGGCGGCAGCGCACGGCCACCTGGCGCTACGAGCCGCTGGGCGGGGCGGTCTCCGCCACCAACGACGAGGCCCGCTGGCTCAGCGAGGAGGCCGCGGTCGGCGCCATCCCGACGCCGCACCGGGCCGGGTCCGGTGGCGACTCCGACGTCTACGACATCGACGCCGACGGCGGGGTCGACCACGCGGTGCACCACCGCGCCCTCCACGAGCCGATCGACCTGATGGCCGCCATGCGGGAGCACTCCACCCGTGGGCGACGGCGCCGCCGCCCCTCTCCCTCGGGCACCCCGGGCGACGACCGCCCGCGGGCCGACGCGCTGCCCATCGAGGACCTCGCCACCGACGTCTCGCAGGCGCCGCCGCCCCCGGTCTCCCGTGGGCGCAACCCGGTGTCGGCCCACCTCGACGAGCCCACCGACTCCGACGACGTCGTGGGCGGCTGGCCGCACGAGGAGCACGCCAGGGCGCTGCGCGAGGACCCGGCACCCGCCGCGCCGTCGACCGCCGCCGACGCGCACCACGGTGAGCAGCGACGACCGAGCACGGCGCGCAAGGGGCGCCCGAGCGTGCCCAGCTGGGACGACATCGTCTTCGGCACGCGCGGCGGCGGCTCCGCCTGACCGGCCCGGTCGTGCGCGTCCGCACCGCTGTCGCCGCCGACCTGCCCGCTCTTCGCGCGCTGTTCCGGCGCTCGTCGCTGGGCAACGCCGACGACGCCGAAGCCCTGCTCGCCCACCCCGAGGCGCTCGTGCTGCCCGACACCGAGGTGCTGGCCGGCCACACCCGGGTGGCCGTCGACCCCCAGGGCGTCGTCGTGGGCTTCGCGACGGTCGTCGGCACCGGCCCGGTGCGTGAGCTCGACGACCTGTTCGTCGAGCCCGACCACCAGCGTCACGGCATCGGCGCCGGGCTCATCGCGGATGCCGTCGCTCTCGCCCGCCGCTCCGGCGCCGAGCGCATCGAGGTGACCGGCAACCCGCACGCGAGCCGCTTCTACGCCGCGGTGGGCTTCGAGCCCGATGGCGAGGTCGCGACCGAGCTCGGCACCGGCATCCGGATGCACCTCGACCTGGCCGGCCCCGGTCGAGAGTAGGGAACACGCCGGGTCGGACCTGGCCCCTGCGGCGTGTTCTCTACTCTCGACGGCGGAGGTCAGGGGCGGGGTGGCACCGCGCAGACGTCGAGGTCGAAGGGCAGCGTGTCGGGCGAGGGCGAGGCGGCTCGCGCGGCGTGGCTGTTCATCCGCCGCATGTAGTGCCGCCGGCAGAGCACCTCGTACTCGACCAGGCCCGTGCTCGCGGCCGCCGTGTCACCGACGACGACCTGCTCGCCCTCGACCACCATGACGCCGTCGACGATGCGGGCGTTGTGCGTCGCCTTGCGGCCGCACCAGCACAGGGCCTCGACCTGGAGCAGCTGCACCCGGTCGGCGAGCTCGATCAGCCGCCGGCTGCCCGGGAACAGCTCGGTGCGGAAGTCGGCGGTGATGCCGAAGGCGTGCACGTCGATGTCGAGCTCGTCGACGACCCGGGCGAGCTGCTCGACCTGGTCGGGCGTGTAGAACTGCGCCTCGTCACAGATGAGGTAGTCGACCCGGGCGCCGGCGGTGAGCCGCTCGACGACCTCGTCCCAGAAGTCGAGGTCGTCGTCGACCTCGATGGCGGGCGTCGACAGGCCGAGCCGCGAGGACAGCACCGACTGGCCCATCCGGTCGAGCTTGGTGAAGATCAGCCCCTGGCGGCCGCGGACGCTGTTGTTGTGGTCCATCTGGAGCGCAAGGGTCGACTTGCCGCAGTCCATCGTTCCCGAGAAGAAGACCAGATCCGCCACGAGTGCAGAGCCTAGGCGACGCGGGACGGCGGCACGTGCACGACCGGCACCGCCACCTCGTCGTCGCTGAGCGAGCCGTGCAGCCCGCGCAGGGCGAGCAGCTCGGCACGGGCCCGGCGCGAGTCGACGACGGCGAACCGGCCGCGCATCGCGACGACGACGTCACCGATGCGGTCGAGGTTGTCGGGGGCCACGGCCCCGAACCAGCCCGCGGCCACGGCGTCGTCGCGGGTGAGCACGTCGGCCCGGTCTGCGAGCAGCTCGCTCCAGGCGGCGTGCACGTCGCCGCGGGCGCCGGGCTCGACGTAGAGCTGTGGCGCCCGTGCCTCGGCGGTGACGTGCCGCACGCCCGCGGCGAGCAGCGGCTCGTGGGCGACGTCGAGCCGCAGCTCGTGGGGCGAGTCGACCATGCCGTGGTCGGCGGTGACGGTCAGGGAGCAGTCGGCCGGCAGGCTCGCGGCCAGCCGGGCCAGCTCGCGGTCGATGCTCTCGAGCTCGTCACCCCACTGCCAGGAGTCGCAGCCCTCGACGTGGCCGACCTTGTCGAGCTCGCCCCAGTAGAGGTGCACCAGCGCTCGCGGCGCCGAGCGCACCGCGGCCAGGGTCGCGTCGACCCGCTGGGTCAGGGTGCCGGCCGCGACGAAGCGGCCACCACGGATGGCGGCGTTGGTGAGCCCCGACCCGTCGAAGAAGGCGGGGCCGGTGCGCACGACCTCGACCCCGGCCCGCGCCACTGCCTCGAAGACGGTCTCGTGCGGCTGCCAGGCGAACGGGTCGGGCCCGTCCTCCCAGGACAGCTCGTTGAGCAGGCGGTCGGCCCCGGGCACGAGCACCTCGTAGCCGAGCAGGCCGTGGGCCCCGGCCGCGAGACCCGTGCCGAAGGTGCCCATCGAGGTCGCGGTGGTCGACGGGAACCCGCTCGTGACCCGTCGGGTCGTGGCGAGGTGGGCGCGCAGCCAGGGCGCGTGCCCGGCACGGCGCACGAGCAGGTCGTGGCCGAGGCCGTCGACCATGACGGTGACCGCGCGCCGGGTGGGCGGCAGGTCGAACCCTGGGCGCTCGGGCGCCTCTCCGGCGGCTGCACCCCATGGGACCCCCAGGCTGCGGGCGACGCTGGGGAGCACGTCGGCGAGCGCGGGCCCGGGGCCGACCGGCGGCTGCGCGGACGGGTCGCCGGTGGGCGGCACCGGCCCGCTCAGCCCTGTCCGATGGCGGCGGACAGGTCGCGGGCGAAGTCGAGGGCCTGCGAGAGGGCGTCGTCGCCGTCGGCGGCGGCCGAGATGCGCAGCGCGATGTCGTCGCCGGTGATGGTGCCCTCGTACCCGTGGTCGGCGTCGCAGTCGGGGTCGGCGCACGTGGCCGGCACGAGGTCGAGCCGGGCCACGGTGCCCCAGCCCAGGGTCAGCGAGATCTCGCGGCCGAGGCTGCCGGGCACGTAGGTCGACGGGTTCTCGACGACGTGGGTGAGCATCACGCCACGCACCGCCGACAACGGGATCGACTCGGTCGTCGCCGTGGCGACGTCCTGCGGGGCGGGCGGGTCGTCGGCGTGGTCGTCGGCGTGCGCGATGAGCAACCGGGTGGGGGTCAGCACCAGCACGGTGATGTGCCGCCGCACGACATCGCGGTCGAACGTGGTCTCGAGGTGCACGAGGTGGTTCTCGATGGGCTCCCGCACCAGGGCCGCGGCCACGACGTCGGCGACGAGGGCCGGGTAGTAGCCGGCCCGGACGATCGCGTCGGTGAGGTCGGCCGGTAGGACGGGGGCGTCGGAGGTACTGCTCATGCCCACCATTGTGCCCGTCCTACCCGGTAGTCACCGACGACAGCGCGCGGCGAGCACCTGCTCGCCGCGCGCTGGTTCGGTCCGGGACCGGTCAGGGCTCGCCGCCACCGCCGGCCAGGAAGCCCCTGTGGCCGTTGCAGGAGTCGCCGGGCTGGAAGCCGGAGGCCTTGCGCTCGGCCGGGGTAGCGCCGAACGCGCCCTTGTCGTGTCCCCAGTTCTGGGGGGGAGCGCCGCCGGGACCGGGGAACCCGGCACCGTCGCCGTCCTGCAAGCCGGAGAAGGCGCAGATGGAGTGCGCGTGAGCCGAGCCCAGGCCCTCCCCGCCGGGCGGGCTTGCCGGTGCCGTTGATCTCGCCGGCGCTGGCGGAGGACATACCGAGGAGGATGATGGCCCCTGCAGCGGCCGGGACTGTGAGCAGATGAGTCAGTCGCATGGTGCTCCTTCATTGATGCTTCACGGACTGCTCACGTTAGGGGCGGCGAATCGGGTTGCGATATGGCTCGATCGGGCCATACGGGTGACTCCCCGGCCGGCCTCTGGCGCAGCTGCCGAGGGCACGTCGCCTGCGCTACCGCCTGGCAGGTGCGGCGATCAGCGCACCTACGGGGCGGTAGGCGACGTCGGGTCGTCCCGCCGGTGCCGAACCGCTCGCGGCCAGCGACCGGCCTAGGTGAGGGAGCGGCGGCCCGGGTCGGCCCGACGGGGCGCGGGCGCGAGCACGATCTCGGCACCGAGCACCTCGACTCCGGCGGGATGCGCGTTCACCGGGTTGAGCACGAGCGAGGCCACCTCGGGCAGGTCGTCGGCGAGCACCGAGACGCGCGCGATGAGGTCGGCCAGGGCGGCTCGGTGCACGGGCGTCGCGCCACGGTGGCCGTGCAGCACCGGGGCCGCCTTGACCGACGAGATCAGCTCGGAGACCGTGACGTCCGTGAGCGGCGGGATGCGGTAGGCGATGTCGTCGAGGAGCTCGGTCGGCATCCCGGCCACGCTGAACCCGATGACCGGGCCGAACAGCGGGTCCTCGTCGGACGTGATCACGCACGGCACACCGGGGGTCGCCATCTTCTGCACGACGAGGCGGTCGGCGTCGAGCGGCGCGAGCCGCTCCGTGAGCGACTCCCACGCGGCCCGCAGGGACGCCTCGCTGCGCAGGTCGACCCGCACTCCCCCGACCCCGCCCTGGTGCCGCAGCATCGGTGCCGTCGACTTGAGCACGACGGGGTAGCCCACCCGCTCGGCGGCCACGACCGCCTCGTCTGCCGAGAGGACCAGCTCGTTGCCCCACACGTCGATGCCGTAGGCCTGCAGCAGCGCCGAGGCCTCGTCGTGCGCGAGGCGGCGGCCCCGGGGGTCGACCGAGAGCACCGTGTGCACGACGTCCTCGGCGATCCGGCGGTTCAGCCCCGCGGGGGCGACCGGCGTGCCGTGGTCCTTGGCACGCCACTGCCCGTAGCGGGTGGCCGCGGCGAGGGCGCGCACGGCGTCCTCGGGCATGGCGTACACCGGGATGGCGCGGGTCGAGCCGCCGGTGCCGGTCACCGAGGCGTGACCGTCGTCGACTCCTCGCATGCCGAGGAACGTTGCCGCACAGGGCTTCTGGGACTTCGCAGCAGCGTCGCGCACTGCGGCGGCGACGTCCTCGTCATCCGTGAGCAGGGGCGGGATGAAGCAGGTCAGCACCGAGTCGACCTTGGCGTCGGCGAACGCGGCGGCGAGGGCCTTGCGGAACTGGGCGGCCGTGGCCTCGGTGGGCAGGGCGACCGGACCGTGCGACACGGTGAGGCCCCAGCTGGTGCAGGCGTCGGCGGTGAGCGTGCCGAGCGCCGTGGAGTTGCCGACGATGGCGACCCGGTCGCCGGCGGGCAGCGGCTGGTGCGCGACGAGCTGGGCGATGTCGAAGAGCTGGTGCACGTTCTCGACCCGGATGACACCGGCCTGCTTGAGCATCGCCGAGAACACCTCGGGGCGGGCCTTGGTGCGGCGCACCCGGTGGCCGGGCGGCACCCCGAACGCCGACACCCCCGACTTGACCACGATGACCGGCTTGATCAGCGCCAGGTTGCGGGCGATCCGCGAGAACTTGCGCGGGTTGCCCATCGACTCCAGGTAGAGCCCGACCACGTTCGTGGAGTCGTCGTCGATCCAGTACTGCATGAAGTCGTTGCCGCTGACGTCGACCCGGTTGCCGGCCGACCCGAACGACGAGATGCCCAGGTTGCGGCGGGCCGCCGAGGCGAGCACGGCGATGCCGAGCGCCCCCGACTGCGCGAACAGCCCGACCCGCCCGTGCGGCGGCAGGGTCGGCGCGAGCGAGGCGTTGAGGCGCACGGCGGGGTCGTTGTTGATCAGCCCGAAGGAGTTCGGCCCGACCACCCGCATGCCCGCGCCCCGGGCCCGGCGCAGGAGCTCGGCCTGCAGGCGCTCCCCGTCGTGGCCCTCCTCGGCGAACCCCGACGAGACGACGAGCAGGGCCTTGACCCCGGCCTCCGCGCACTCGTCGACGACCTCGAGCACGGCGTGCGCCGGCACGGCGATGACGGCGAGGTCCACCTGCCCCGGCACCGCGGCGACCGAGGGGTAGGCCGTGTGCCGCCGCAGGGTGCGCACGTTGGGGTTCACGGGATGGATCGAGCCGGTGAAGCCGGCCTCGACGAGCCGGTCGAGCAGCTGGCTGCCGATCGAGCCCCGGCGGCGGCTCGCACCGATGACGGCGACGTTGCCCGGGTGCAGGATCGAGCGCACGCTGAGCGCCTCGGCGCGGTGCTCGCGCGACATCGCCACGGCCTTCGACGAGTCGGTCGGCTCGATGTCGAAGCCGACCTCGACGACGCCGTCCTCGATGTGCCGCTTCACGTCGTAGCCGGCGTCGGAGAAGACCGCGAGCATCTTGCGGTTCTGCGGCAGCACCTCGGCCGTGAACCGGGCGATCCCGAACTCCTGCGCGATGGCGGCGAGGTGCTCGAGCAGCACCGAACCGATGCCCTTGCCCTGGAAGGAGTCACTGATGTTGAAGGCGACCTCGGCGCTGCGCCCGTCGATGCGGTCGTAGCGTCCGATGCCGATGATCTCCTCGCGCATCGTGGCGACCAGGGCCACCCGGTCGGCGTAGTCGACGTGGGTGAACCGCAGCACGTCGGAGTCGCTCAGCTGGCGCAGCGGCGCGAAGAAGCGGAGGTAGATCGACTCGTCGGACTGTGAGGCGTGGAACCGGCGGATGCCGTCACCGTCGCCCGGGCGGATCGGGCGCACGGCCGCGACGGTGCCGTCGCGCAGGACGACGTCGGCCTCCCACTCGACGGGGTAGCCGGGGGGAGGCGGCTCGTCCTGCATGGGCCCATCGTGCCACTCCGCCGGTCGCGCCCTTCCCGACCCCGGCGCCGGCGGACCGCACCCCGACCGCCGGGCACACTGGGCCACGTGGAGCTTCGCGACGCCGTCCTGCACCGCCGCATGGTGCGCCGTTTCGACCCCTCGGTCGGCGTGCCGCCCGAGGTCGTGCGCGACCTCGTCGCACTGGCCGTGCGCGCCCCCAGCGCCGGGTTCAGCCAGGGCTGGGACTTCGTCGTCCTGCTCGACCCGGCCGACCGGGAGGCCTTCTGGTCCGCCACCGACGACGGCACCCCGCCCGACGCCTGGCGCCGCGGCGTCGCAGCCGCCCCCGCACTCGTGCTCTGCCTCAGCGACCCGGGTGCGTACCTGGACCGCTACGCCGAGCCCGACAAGGGCTGGACCGACCGCTCGACCGACCACTGGCCGGTGCCTTACTGGGACACCGACGTCGCCATGGCGGCGATGGTGATGCTGCTCGGCGCGCAGGACGCCGGCCTGGGCGCGCTGTTCTTCGGGGTCCCGGTCGAGGGGCACGACGCCGTGCGCGCGGCGTTCGGCATCCCCGAGGGCCGCCGGCTGGTCGGCGTCGTCGCCCTCGGCCACGAGGCCGAGCGGGTGTCCGGTTCATCGCGCACCCGCCGACGCCGGCCGCTCGACGAGGTGCTGCACGTCGGCCGGTTCGGGGCCAACGGAGTGTCGTGAGGGCGACGGCATCGCCGTTTGTGAGGATGGTGCGGACCCCCGTCGCGGCACCGCCGCGACCCTGATCGACCCGGAGCCGAGCCCCCACCCCATGGCCAAGCGCAGCAGCACCCCTCCCCCGGAGGACTTCGCCGAGCGGATCGTCGACATCGACGTCGAGGAGGAGATGCGCAGCGCCTTCCTCGAGTACTCCTACAGCGTCATCTACTCGCGGGCGCTGCCCGACGCCCGCGACGGGCTGAAGCCGGTGCAGCGCCGCATCCTGTTCGGGATGAGCGAGCTGGGCCTGCGCCCCGACCGTCCCCACGTGAAGTCGAGCCGGGTCGTCGGCGAGGTCATGGGCAAGTACCACCCGCACGGCGACCAGGCGATCTACGACGCCCTGGTGCGGATGGCGCAGCCGTTCACGATGCGCCTGCCGCTGGTCGACGGCCACGGCAACTTCGGCTCCCTCGACGACGGTCCGGCCGCATCGCGCTACACCGAGGCCCGGATGGCGCCGGCCGCCCTGCTCATGGTGGCCGGCCTCGACGAGGACACCGTCGACTTCGTCCCCAACTACGACGACTCGCTGACCCAGCCGGGCGTGATGCCGGCCGCCTACCCCAACCTGCTCGTCAACGGCGCCTCCGGCATCGCGGTGGGCATGGCCACGAACATGGCGCCGCACAACCTGGTCGAGGTGATCGGCGCTGCCCGGCACCTGATCGCGCACCCGGACTGTTCGCTCGACGACCTGATGAAGTTCGTGCCCGGCCCCGACCTGCCCGGCGGTGGGCGGATCATCGGTCTCGAGGGCGTGCGTGACGCCTACCTCAACGGTCGGGGCAGCTTCCGCACCCGCGCCACGGCCCGCGTCGAGAAGCTCACCCCGCGCCGGATGGGCATCGTGGTCACCGAGCTGCCCTACCTGATCGGCCCCGAGAAGGTGATCGAGCGGGTCAAGACGATGGTGCAGTCCAAGAAGCTGCAGGGCATCTCCGACGTCAAGGACCTCACCGACCGCAAGCACGGGCTGCGCCTGGTGTTCGAGGTCAAGAACGGCTTCAACCCCGATGCCGTGCTCGAGCAGCTCTACAAGCTCACCCCGATGGAGGACTCCTTCGGCATCAACAACGTCGCCCTCGTCGACGGCCAGCCGCGCACCCTGGGCCTCAAGGAGCTGCTGCGCACCTACGTCGAGTTCCGCATCGGGGTCGTGCGCCGGCGCACCGAGTTCCGGCTGCGCAAGCGCAAGGACCGCCTGCACCTCGTCGAGGGCCTGCTCGTCGCGATCCTCGACATCGACGAGGTCATCCAGCTGATCCGCGCCTCCGACGACACGGCGATGGCCAAGGCCAGGCTGATCTCGGTCTTCGACCTCTCCGACGCCCAGGCCGACTACATCCTCGAGCTGCAGCTGCGTCGGCTCACCCGGTTCTCGCGCCTCGAGCTCGAGACCGAGCGTGACGAGCTGCTCCGCCAGATCGAGGAGCTCGAGGCGATCCTCGCCGACGAGAAGCTGCTGCACCGCACCGTCTCCACCGAGCTCGCCGACGTCGCCAAGGCCCACGGCACCCCGCGCCGCACCGTGCTGCTCGAGTCGGCCGGCACCCCGGCCTCGGTCGCCACACCCCTGGAGGTCACCGACGACCCCTGCTGGGTGCTGCTCTCGTCGACCGGTCTGCTCGCCCGCACCTCCACGGCCGACCCGGTGCCCAGCGAGGGCGGCCGGGCCAAGCACGACGCCGTCATCGGCGCCGTGCGCACCACCGCGCGAGGCGAGTTCGCGCTCGTCACCTCCCTGGGCCGGATGGTGCGGATGTCGGCCCTCGAGCTGCCGACCCTGCCGCCGCTGGGCGGGTCCCCGAGCCTGTCCGGGGGCGCGCCACTCGCCGTCTACGTCGACCTGCCCGCGGGCGAGCAGCCCGTCACGATCGTGCCGCTCGACGCGGACGGGCCCGGGCTCGCGCTCGGCACCGCCCAGGGCACCGTCAAGCGGGTCACCACCGACTACCCGAGCAGGTCCGACTGGGAGGCCGTGGCCCTGCGCGACGGTGACACCGTCGTCGGGGCGGCCGCGCTGCACGACGGCGGCGAGGACCTCGTGTTCGTCACCAGCGACGCCCAGCTGCTGCGCTTCCCCGCGTCGGCCGTCCGGCCGCAGGGTCGGGCGGCGGGTGGGATGGCCGGCGTCCGGCTGGCTCCGGGCGCCACCGTCACCTTCTTCGGGGCGGTCGACCCGGGCGCCGACAACGTGGTCGTCACCTCGGCCGGCTCCTCCGACGCACTGCCCGGCACCCAGCCCGGCGCACTCAAGGTGACCCCCTACGCCGAGTACCCCGCCAAGGGCCGCGGCACCGGCGGCGTTCGCGCACACCGGTTCCTGCGCGGCGAGGATGCCCTCGTGCTCGCCTGGGTCGGCGCCCAGCCGGCCCGCCCGTCCGGGCCCAACGGCGTGCCGCTCGACCTGCCGGAGGCGACCGGCAAGCGCGACGGCTCCGGCGTGGCCTACCCGGCGGTCATCGCGGGAGTCGGTGCACCAGTGCGCTGAGGGCTGAGAGCGGCGTGTTACGCAATCGTTACCGGTTGCGGGGGCGCGCCCGTTGCGCTCCCTGTGTAAACGCTTTTACCTTTGTCCCGGTTCCCTCATCGCCGAGGCCGACAACCCGTCTCGGCGCGACCAGTGAAATGGAGGCGGGCAATGGCCCCCAACTCAAAGCGCCGCATTGTGGCGTTGACCGGAGTCGTCGCGGTGGCCCTGACTGCGACGGCCTGCGGAAGCAGTGACGACAGCGGCGGCAGCGCGAGCAGCAGTGGCAAGAGCAGCATCGACTGTGCGCCCTACAAGGCGTTCGGTGACCTGAACGGCAAGACGGTCTCCGTCTACACCTCGATCACCGCGCCCGAGGATGCTCCTCACCAGGCCTCGTACAAGCCGTTCGAGGAGTGCACCGGCGTCACCATCAAGTACGAAGGCTCCAAGGAGTTCGAGGCGCAGCTGCCGGTGCGCGTCAAGGGTGGCAACGCCCCTGACATCGCGTACCTGCCGCAGCCGGGTCTGCTGAAGACCCTGGTCGCGACCGGCAGCGGTCAAGGAGGCGCCCGCCCGAGGTCGTCGCCAACGTCGACAAGAACATGCCCGACTGGAAGGAGCTACGGCACCGTCGACGGCAAGTTCTACGCCGCCGCGCTCGGCGCCAACGTGAAGTCCTTCGTCTGGTACTCCCCGCAGGCGTTCAAGGACAAGGGCTACGAGGTGCCGAAGACGTGGGCCGAGCTGCTCGCGCTCTCCGACAAGATCGTCGCCGACAACCCCAATGGCGACGTGAAGCCGTGGTGCGCGGGCATCGAGTCCGGTGACGCCACCGGCTGGCCGGCCACCGACTGGGTCGAGGACGTCCTGCTCCGCACGGCGGGTCCCGAGGTCTACGACAAGTGGGTCAAGCACGAGATCCCGTTCAACGACCCCGCAGTCGCCACGGCCCTGGCCGAGGTCGGCAAGATCCTCAAGAACCCCAAGTACGTCAACGGTGGTTTCGGTGACGTCAAGACGATCGCCTCGACGTCCTTCCAGGACGCCGGTCAGTCGATCATCGACGGCACCTGCTACATGCACCGTCAGGCGTCGTTCTACGCGGCCAACTGGCCCGAGGGCACCAAGGTCGGCCCCGACGGTGACGTGTGGGCCTTCTACCTGCCGTCCGTCGACGCGTCGAGCAAGCCGGTGCTGACTGCCGGCGAGTTCATCGCCGCCTTCGCCGACCGTCCCGAGGTCAAGGCCTTCCAGACCTACCTCTCGTCGGTCGAGTGGGCCAACGAGCGGGAGAAGACCTGTGGCTCCGGTGGCTGTGTGATCGCGAACAAGAACGCCGACCCCAACCTGTTGGCCAGCCCGGTCGACAAGCTGTCGGCGACGATCCTCACCGACAAGGCCGCGACGTCGCGGTTCGACGGTTCCGACCAGATGCCGGGCGCCGTGGGTGCCGGCACGTTCTGGAAGGGCATGACGAACTGGATCACCGGTCAGGACGACAAGATCGACGCTCGACTACATCGAGAACTCGTGGCCGAAGAGCTGACCCTCTGACCTGACCCCAGGTCACCCGAACCGGGGTGGGGCGGATGCCCTCCGCCCCACCCCGGTTCTCTCTTTCTCCACTCCACCGGAGGTGAGTCCATGACGTCGCACGTCCTCGTAGAAGTCGCCGGCAAGATCCCGGAGCCGCTCCTTCGCGCCCAGAGCGTTGCCGGCAAGTTCTTCCTGATGTTCTTCGCGATCGCCCTCTTCGCGGTCGTCTTCGGCCTGGTGCTCTTCTTCGCGTCCCTGTTCAAGGGCAAGACCGGGGAGAAGTTCCAGGGCGTCCTGTTCGCCGGCCCCGCGATGCTGCTGCTGGCCGTCGGCCTGATGTACCCCGCGATCCTCACCATCATCCAGTCGTTCCGCGGCAAGTCGGGCGAGGGCTCGTTCTCGACCGACAACTACGTGCAGATGTTCACCGAGCCCGAGCTGCTGCTGGTGCTGCGCAACACCGCGATCTGGGTCATCATCGTGCCGTTCCTCGCCACCGGCATCGGCCTGGTCTACGCGATCCTCATCGACCGGGCCCGCGGCGAGGCCTTCTCCAAGGCGCTGATCTTCCTGCCGATGGCGATCTCAATGGTCGGCGCGAGCATCATCTGGAAGTTCGTGTACCAGTACAAGCAGACGTCGCGCCCGCAGATCGGCCTGCTCAACGCCATCCTCAAGGCGCTCGGGTTCGAGACCCAGCAGTTCCTCATCAACGCGCCGCTGAACACCTTCATGCTGATCATCGTCATGGTCTGGATCCAGGCCGGGTTCGCGATGACCGTGCTCTCCGCCGCCATCAAGGCGATCCCCGACGAGATCCTCGAGGCGGCCAAGCTCGACGGCGTGCAGGCCTTCAAGATGTTCCGGTTCATCACCCTGCCGAGCATCCGGCCCGCGCTCGTCGTCGTCATCACGACGATCGGCATCGGCACGCTGAAGGTCTTCGACATCGTGCGGACGATGACGGGTGGCCAGTTCGACACCTCGGTGGTCGCGAACGAGTTCTACAACCAGAGCTTCCGCTACGACGCCGGTGGCCTGGGCGCGGCGCTCGCGGTGCTGCTCTTCGTGCTCGTCATCCCGATCGTCATCTACAACATCCTCCAGATGCGCAAGGAGGCCTGAGCCATGAGCACCCTCGAGCCCATCGCGATGCCGGAGAACGTCTCCCCGGAGATGGAGACACACGACCGACGCCCCGGTGCGCCGAGGACGCAACGCAAGAAGTCGGCCGCCGGCGACGCCGCGCGGGCGATCTCCTCGCCGTGGGCCTCCATCGCCGCGATCTGCATCGCGGTGCTGTGGACGATCCCGACCATCGGCCTGCTGGTCACCTCGTTCCGCAAGCAGCGCGACATCAACACCAGCGGCTGGTGGACGTCGTTCTCCGACCCGGCGGCCTACACGCTCGAGAACTACCGCCAGGCGCTGGCACCGGGCACGTCCGCGAGCCTGAGCCAGTACTTCATCAACACCATCGTCATCACCATCCCGGCGGTGCTGCTGCCGCTGTTCCTGGCCTCGCTCGCGGCGTACGCCTTCGCGTGGATGCCGTTCCCGGGTCGCGACGCGCTCTTCGTCGCGGTCTTCGCGCTGCAGATCGTCCCGCTGCAGGTCGCGCTGATCCCGCTGCTCGACATCTACGTCAGCAAGCTCGGCATCGGCGCGTCCTACTGGAGCGTGTGGCTCTCGCACACGATCTTCGCGCTGCCGCTGGCGGTCTTCCTCATCCACAACTTCATGAGGGAGCTCCCTGCGGAGCTCATGGAGGCGGCACGCGTCGACGGCGCGGGGCACGTGACGATCTTCTTCCGGATCCTGCTGCCCCTGCTCACCCCGGCACTCGCGGCGTTCGGCATCTTCCAGTTCCTGTGGGTCTGGAACGACCTGCTGGTCTCGCTGGTGTTCCTCGGTGGCACGCCCGACGTCGCGCCGATCACCGTGCGCGTGGCCGAGCTGTCCGGTTCGCGAGGAAGTGCCTGGTACCTGCTGTCGGCCGGTGCGTTCATCTCGATGATCGTGCCCGTCGCGGTGTTCCTCGCACTGCAGCGGTACTTCGTGCGTGGCCTGCTCGCCGGAGGGCTGAAGGGCTGACGCCCCGGCCCGGGGAAAGGAATGGCAGATCAGCACCATCACCGATGTGGCGCGGGTGGCCGGGGTCTCGGTCGCCACGGTCTCCCGCGCCCTTCGGGGGTTGGACCGGGTCTCCCCCGAGACCCGTGAGCGCGTGCTGCGGGTCGCCGAGGACCTGCACTACGTCGCCTCCCCCACCGCGACGTCGTTGGCCTCCGGGCGCACCCGGGTCGTCGCGGTCGTGGCACCCTTCCTCACCCGGTGGTTCTTCGCGACCCTGGTGAGCGCGATCGAGAAGAGCCTGCGCGCCCGCGGGCACCACGTCATCCTCTTCGACCTCGAGGACGACAGCTACGACCAGCGCCTCCCCCTGTCGCAGAACATGCTGTGGAAGCGGGTCGACGGCGTCATCACCCTCAACGTGCCGATGACGACCGAGGAGGTCGAGCTGGTCGAGCGGCTCGGGCTGCCCCTGGTCGCCATCGGCTCACCGGTGCGCGAGCGGGCCTGCGTGCGGATCGACGACAAGGCCGCCATGCGCACCGCCGTCGAGCACCTCGCGGGGCTGGGACACACGAAGATCGGCTACATCGGCGCCGTGCCCCAGAACGTCGCCCACATCCAGACCCCGCAGGACCGCCTCGAGGCGTTCCTCGACGCGGTCGGCCAGCTCGGCCTGGAGTGCGACGATGCCTGGATCCTGGGCTCGGACTGGACCGCAGAGGCGGCCGCCCACGACTCCGCCGCGCTTCTCTCGCAGGCGAACCGGCCGACCGCCATCGTCGCGGCGTCCGACGAGATGGCGATCGGCGTGCGTGAGAGCGCCCGCCGCCTCGGGGTGGGCGTGCCCGAGGACCTCTCGATCATCGGCATCGACGACTTCGTCCTCTCGGGCGTGCTCGGCCTGACCACGGTGCGGCAGGACGTCGCCGGGCAGGGCCGCGCCGCCGCCGACCTGCTGCTGCGGGCGCTGCTCGACGACGACGAGTCGCACGAGACCATCGTGCTGCCGACCGAGCTCGTGGTGCGCGAGTCGACCGGCCCGGCGGCGCGCTAGTTGAGGGTGGAGTCCTCGCTGGCGAGCTCCTCGGGGTCGCGCAGGTAGGTCTTCTTGCCGAAGAAGAAGCGGTTGGCGAGCCAGGTGAGCGCCCAGAGCACCACCCCGAGGCCGAGCAGCCAGGCAGCGATCGTGTACTGGATCGGCTCGCGGCCGGTGACCGGCAGGGTGAAGTAGAAGCACACCGCCGCCCCGATGAACGGCAGGACGGTGGGAGTCCTGAAGTGGTCGCGGTCGATCGGGTCGCGGCGCAGCACGAGCACCGCGATGTTGACGATCGTGAAGACCCCGAGCAGCAGCAGGGCCGTGGTGCCACCGAGGGCCGAGACGACCGGGCTGTCGGTCGTGCTGACGAAGTAGATCAGGCCGAAGGCGATCGTGGTGGTGAAGATGATCGCCACCCACGGGGTCTGCCGGCCCTTGTGGACCCAGCCCAGCGGCGGGGGCAGCACCTCCTGGTGGGCCATGCCGTAGAGCAGCCGGCTCGCCATCAGCATGTTGATCAGCGCCGAGTTGGCGACCGCGAACATGGCGATGAACGGCATCACCTTGTCGATGGGGAAGTCGGGCAGCCCTGCCGAGACGACCTTGGTCAGCGGCGTGTCGCCCTCACCGAGCTCGGCCACGGGCACCAGCGCCACCGCGAAGATCGCCACCAGCACGTAGATGAGCCCGGTGATGCCGAGGCCGGTGAGCATCATCCGCGGGAAGTTGCGCACCGGGTCCTTGGTCTCCTCGGCCATGTTCACGGCATCCTCGAAGCCGACCATCGCGAAGAAGGCCAGCGACGTGGCGGCCGTGACGGCGAGGAAGACGTTCTTCTCGCCCGAGGTGTCGAACACCGTCACCTGCGAGAAGTCGGCCTTGCCGCCGGTGGCCGCGTAGATGCCGACCAGGATGACGAGCAGCAGGCCCGAGATCTCGACCAGGGTCAGCACCACGTTGGTCTTGACGCTCTCGCCGACCCCGCGGAAGTTGACCGCCGCGACCAGCAGCATGAACGCCAGCGCGATGCCGAGCACGACGGTCTTGCTGTCCTTGTCGAGACCGAAGCCATCGGCGAAGTTGGAGGCGAAGGCCTGCGACGCCGTCGAGGCCGACGTGATGCCCGAGCACATGACGGTGAAGGCGACGATGAAGGTGACGAAGTGGATGCCGAACGCCTTGTGGGTGTACAGCGCCGCACCCGCCGCCCGGGGGTACTTGGTGACCAGCTCGAGGTAGCTGAACGCGGTGACCAGGGCGATCGCGAAGGCCACGATGAAGGGCGCCCAGGCCGCTCCCCCGACCTCCTTGGCGACCTTGCCGGTGAGCGCGTAGACGCCCGTGCCGAGGATGTCGCCGACGATGAAGAGCAGGAGGAGCCTGGGCCCGATGGCCCGCTTCAGCTCGGTCTGCTCCTCGCCCTCGACATGTCGCTCGTCGTCCAGCGTCGCGCTCATGGTGCCCTCCCCGGCTCCCGGCGCCCCGCGACGCCGTAGCGCCCTACTGTGGCGGAACGGGCGCCCCGCGTGGACCTTTGGGTGCGGCCGAGTTCGCGGGTCAGACGTCGATGCGCTCCCGGTCGAGTGCGTGCGCCGAGTCGATGATGAAGTCCTTGCGCGGGCCGACGTCGCCGCCCATGAGCAGCTCGAACACCCCGGCGGCGGAGTCGAGGTCGGCAGCGGTGACCTTGCGCAGGGTGCGGTGGCGCGGGTCCATGGTGGTCTCGGCGAGCTGGTCGGCATCCATCTCGCCCAGGCCCTTGTAGCGCTGCAGCGGCTTGGTCTTCTTGCCGCGCTTGGTCAGTGACGCCATGGTGCGGCGCATCTCGGCCTCGGAGTAGGTGTAGACGACCTCGTTGGCCTTCGACCCGGGGTTGACCACCTCGATGCGGTGCAGCGGGGGCACGGCGGCGTAGACCCGGCCGGCCTCGACGAGGGGGCGCATGTAGCGGAAGAACAGGGTGAGCAGCAGGGTGCGGATGTGGGCGCCGTCGACGTCGGCGTCGGTCATGATGATGACCTTGCCGTAGCGGGCCGACTCGAGGTCGAAGGTGCGCCCGGAGCCCGCGCCGATGACCTGGATGATCGCGGCGCACTCGGCGTTGCCGAGCATGTCGGTGACCGAGGCCTTCTGCACGTTGAGGATCTTGCCGCGGATCGGCAGCAGGGCCTGGTGGTCGCTGCTGCGGGCGAGCTTGGCGGTGCCGAGCGCGCTGTCGCCCTCGACGATGAACAGCTCGGTGCGCTCGACGTCGCTGCTGCGGCAGTCGGCGAGCTTGGCCGGCAGGGTGGAGGACTCGAGTGCGGTCTTGCGTCGCTGGGTCTCCTTGTGGAGGCGCGCGCTGATCCGCGACTTCATCTCGGAGGTGACCTTCTCGAGCAGCAGGGCCGCCTGCTGCTTCTCACCGCGCCTGGTCGACGTCAGGCGCTCGGTGAGCTCCTTCTCGACCACCCGGGAGACGATGGCGCGCACGGCGTTGGTGCCGAGCACCTCCTTGGTCTGGCCCTCGAACTGCGGCTCGGCCAGGCGCACGGTGACCACGGCCGTCAGGCCGGCCAGGGCGTCGTCCTTCTCGAGCTTGTCGGAGCCGACCTTGAGCCGGCGGGCGTTGAGCGCGAGCTGGGTGCGCAGCACCTTGAGCAGCGCCTGGTCGAAGCCGGCCAGGTGGGTGCCGCCCTTGGGTGTGGCGATGATGTTGACGAACGAGCTGACCCGGGTGTCGTAGCCGGTGCCCCAGCGCACGGCGACGTCGACGGCGCACTCGCGCTCGACCTCGGTGGGGCTCATGTGGCCCTTGGCGTCGAGCACCGGCACGGTCTCCTTGAACGTGCCGCTGCCCTGCAGCCGCCACACGTCGGTGACCGCCGGGTCGGGCGCGAGGAACTCGCAGAACTCGGAGATGCCGCCGTCGTGGAGGAAGACCTCCTCGGTGGGCTCCTCGCCGCGCTCGTCGCGGATGACGATGGTGAGCCCGGGGACGAGGAACGAGGTCTGCCGGGCCCGGGCGACCAGGCCGTCGAGGTCGAAGGCGGCGTCACGCAGGAAGATCTGCTGGTCGGCCCAGTAGCGCACCCGCGTGCCGGTGACCCCACGGCGGGTTGTGCCGATGACCTCGAGCTCGCTGATCGAGACGTAGGGGGTGAACGGGTGCTCGGGGTCCTTGGTGCCCCTGGCCCCGGCGACGTCGGAGAAGACGCCGGGCTCGCCGCGCCGGAAGCTCATCGCGTAGGTCTTGCCGCCGCGGTCGACCTCGACGTCGAGCCTGGACGAGAGCGCGTTGACGACCGAGGCGCCCACGCCGTGCAGACCACCGGATGCCGTGTAGGAGCCACCGCCGAACTTCCCGCCCGCGTGGAGGCGGGTGTAGACCAGCTCGACGCCGGTGAGGCCGGTGCGCGGCTCGATGTCGACCGGCACCCCGCGGCCGTTGTCGCGCACCTCGACCGAGCCGTCGTGGTGCAGGATCACCTCGACGTGGTCGCAGTGCCCGCCCAGCGCCTCGTCGACGGCGTTGTCGATGATCTCCCAGAGGCAGTGCATGAGCCCGCGCGAGTCGGTGGAGCCGATGTACATGCCGGGACGCTTGCGCACCGCCTCGAGGCCCTCGAGGACCTGGAGGTGGTGGGCGGTGTACTCGGACGCGGACTTGGTGGTCGCGGCCTTCTTCGCAGCGGTCGTCGGCACGTTCCGCAGGGTAGTCGCCGGGTGCGACGGCCCTCGACAGGCGCACCGGGGCGCCGGGCGACGTGGCCCGCGGACCGCCCCGGCGACGCGCCCCGGGAGGCGCCGGGGACGCCCGTCGGGGGTCGGCCGAACGGCCGACACCGGCGCCGCCACAAGGTCACGATCTGGACATGACCGGCGCCACATGCGCGCACCCTGCCCGGCGGGAAGCATCCGTCGTGATTGACTGTTGCAACGCTCGCCATCCACGACGGGCGGCAGAACCGAACACCACGCAGGACCGAGCGAGCCGAGGAGGCCGACGTGAACGCCGCACTGGCACCGACCCTGACCGCAGCCGACCGCTGCGACCGCTGCAGCGCCCAGGCGTACGTGCGGGCCACGCTCCACGCTGGTGGAGAGCTCCTGTTCTGCGCACACCACGGTCGCGAGCACATCCCGGCCCTCGTCGGCCACGCCGACATCCACGACGAGAGCGACCGGCTCATGGAGCCCGTGGACGGCGGCAGCACCCTCTGACGTGGACCCCGTGTCCGACGCGCTGGGCACGCTCGTCCCGCCACTGCTCATTCTCGTCGGCCTGATCGGCATCATCGTGCCGGTCCTCCCCGGGCTCATCCTCGTGCTCGGGGGCGTGCTCGTGTGGGCGCTCGTCGAGGGCTCACCGCTGGCCTGGACGATCTTCGCGGTCAGCGTCGTCATCACGATCGCCGGCTACGTGCTGCAGTACACGCTCCCCGGGCGTCGGATGCGCGAACGCGGAGTGAGCTCCTCCACGCTGTTCCTCGCCATGGTGTTCGGGGTCGTGGGGTTCTTCGTGATCCCCGTCGTCGGGGCGATCATCGGGTTCGTGCTCGGCATCTTCGTCGTCGAGCTGGGCCGCAGCCGCGACCGGTCGCAGGCCTGGACCCGCACCAAGCACGCGCTCGTGGCGGTGCTGCACAGCATGGGCATCGAGCTGGCCGCGGCCCTGGCGATCACGGCGCTGTACGTGGCCGGCGTCGTCGCGAGCTGACGCGGACCGGCCGAGCCCGGCTCACCAGTTGTTCTGGCGGCGCTCCCAGCGCTCGTCGAGCCGGTCCATGAACGACCGCTGGCCCTTCTTCTTGCCGCCCTTGGCGCCGTGCGGCTCGGTGGTGCCGTCGCCGCGGACGACCCCGAGGCGGGCCTTCCTGGGCGGGGTGAGGGCGAAGACCGCAGAGGCGACCATCAGGGCGAACCCCAGTGCGCCGACCCACATGGTGGTGCTGACGCCGACGAGCACCAGAGCGAGCCCGGCGACGATGCCGATGGCACCGACCAGCCATCGCCTTCGCTGCAGCCGGGCGAGCGAGCTGCCCTGCATCTGCGAGGCGAACTTGGGGTCCTCGGCAGCAAGAGCCTGCTCCATCTGTTCGAGCATCTTCTGCTCGTGCTCTGAGAGGGGCACAGATCCTCCCGTGGTCGGCCCGAGGTGCCCGGTAGGCACCCCTATGTTGTCCTCTGAACCCTCAGGATAGGTCGCGCGGTCGCTGCGCGGAAGCAGATGTGTCACGTTCGATGAGACTGGCCGGTCGCACCGACCCCGAACCGAACCGTGAGCGAGCCCGGTCGACGGCCCGGTCGGCGTCGCGCCAGCCGTGTTCGGGCTCGCCGATGACCCCCTGGATGGGCGCCTGCGCGGCCTCGACCAGCTTCTCCAGGCGCACCCCGACCAGGCGGATCCGGGCCCGCTGCAGGCCCAGGGCGTCGAACAGGCCGACGGCCGCCTCGTGGATGGTGCGGCCGCTGTCGGTGGGCTCGCGCAGCGTGCGCGAGCGGGTGATCGTCGTGAAGTCGCTGAACCGCACCCGCAGGGTGACGGTGCGCCCCGTCATCCCGGCCGCGCGCATCCGGGCGGCGGTGCGCTCGCTGAGCGCCAGCAGGCGCCGGTGGATCTCGGCGGCGTCGTCGATGTCGTAGTCGAAGGTCTGGTCGCTGCCGATGCTCTTCTCGCGCTGCTCGCGCTCGACCGGGCGCGGGTCGCGGCCCCAGGCGAGCTCGTGCAGCTGGTGGCCGGTGGCGTCGCCCAGCCCGCGCACGAGGGTGGCCAGCGGGGTGTGCGCGATGTCGGCGACGGTGCGCAGGCCGAGGCGCTGCAGGGCCTCCTCGGTGCGCTCCCCCACGCCCCAGAGCGCACCGACCGGCAGCTGCTGCACGAACGGCACGACCTCGTCGCGGGGCACGACGACCATGCCGTCGGGCTTGGCCAGGCCCGAGGCGAGCTTGGCGACGAACTTGGTCGGCGCGACCCCCACCGAGCAGGTGATGCCCTGCTCGTCGTGCACGGTGTCGCGCACGTGCTGGCCGATGACCGACGGGCTGCCCATGAGGCGCACCGCGCCCGAGACGTCGAGGAACGCCTCGTCGAGCGAGAGCGGCTCGATGATCGGCGTCACCGAGCGGAAGGTCTCCATGACCGCGGCCGAGATGGCGCTGTAGAGCGAGTGGTCGGGGGGCAGCACGACGGCCTGCGGGCAGAGCCGCCGGGCCCGAGCCATCGGCATCGCCGAGGTGACGCCGAAGCGCCGGGCCTCGTAGGTGGCCGAGAGCACCACCCCGCGGTTGCCGCCGCCGATGATGACGGGCGTGCCGACCAGCTCGGGGTGCGAGAGCAGGGTCGCGGAGGCGTAGAAGGCGTCCATGTCGACGTGCAGCACCGTGCAGCCGGTGTCGTCGGGTGGCTCGCTGGAGGCCCGTTCGGGGAGGGCGTACTGGCGGCGGCTCATGGGTGGTGCCCGGCGGCGTCAGGCCCGCGTCGCGAGGACGTGCCGCACGCTGCCGAGGTCGCCGAGCAACGGGTGCCCGGCCAGGTGGCTCGCGACGTCCTCGAGCTCGAGCAGGGCGGCCCGGTCGGCCTCGGAGTCGACCAGGGCCGAGGGCACGAGGTCGCTGAAGATGCGCACGCCGTGGCTGTCGACCGTGGTGAGGCCGTGGACGGTGAGCAGGTCGCGCACCGCGGACTCGTCGAACCGGCGCGGCGCGGGGTCGTCGTCGCCCCAGCGCCCGTCGGGACGCTGGAGGATCGCCTGGGCGCGGGCGAACTGCCCGGCCAGGGCCCGGGCCAGCGCCGCGGGCAGCCGCTGCGCGACGACGAGCGAGAGGGTGCCGCCCGGGGCGAGCACGGCCGCGATGTTGGCGAGCGCGGCATCGGGGTCGTCGACCACCTCGAGCGTGCCGTGCAGGCAGACCAGGTCGTAGGCCGGCCGCTCGCCACCCGCCGCGAGGTCACCGACGGTGTCGGTGTCGCCCTGCACCGGGTGGATGCGCTCGGAGGTGCCGGTCTCGGCGGCCCGGCGGGCCAGGGACGCGAGGGCGTCGGGGCTGGGGTCGACGACGGTGACGTCGTGCCCGGCGGCCGCGAGCGGCACCGCGGTGCCGCCGGTGCCGCCACCCACGTCGAGCACCCGCAGGGGGCGGCCGAGGTCGGCGCTGCGGCGGGCCGCGAGGGAGTCGAGCGCCGCCTGGACGGCGGCCGTGCGCAGCCCGGGCTGGGCACCCGCGCGCCGCGGGCGGCCACGCTCGTCGGACACGGCGGGCCTCCTTCGGGGGTGCGGTGCGGCAGGGGTCGGTGCGTCGGAACCACCCTAGTGTCCGGAGCTGCCCGGGCTGGCGTGCCACAGCTTGCGCGAGGGCAGCGCGGCGGCCGGCTCCTGGGGCACCACGGCGCCCGGTGCCCCGCGACCCGAGCGCGGGTCGGCCCCGGGTGGCCTGGTGTCGGCGTACGGCGACTGCCTGAACCCCGAGGCGTGCACGAGCACCCGGCGTCCGGTGCGGGCGTCGCGCTCGCGGGCGGCCTGCTCGGTCGCCTCCGCGCGGGCCCGGGCCTCGGCCTCACCGGAGGCGATCGCGGCCCGGGCGGCGGGCAGGCCGCCGAGCTGCCAGGCGTCCCACAGCGCCGCGAGCTCCCAGGCGCCGGTGGCCCGGATCGACACGCCACGGTCGCCGGTGCGGCGCAGCACACCACGCACGAGCAGCAGCCAGGAGTGGAAGACGGTGCCGGCGTAGGGCCCCTGGACGTCCTCGAAGAAGGTGCAGTCGGCCGGCCCGGTGGAGTCGTCGAGGGTGAGGAAGACGACCCGTCGCCCGGAGCGCACCGGCGGGGTCTGGGTGGCGACCTTGACCCCGGCCACCCACACCTCGCTGCGGCTGCGGGCCGCGAGCAGGTCGCGGCTTCGGGTGACCCCCAGCGCGTGCAGCAGGGGGGCGTAGAACTCGACGACGTGCGCCGACACGTCGAGCCCGAGCACGTCGAGCTCGGCACGCACCCGCTCCGGGCCGGTCATCTCGGGCAGCCCGGCGCCGGCGGTGAGCCGCGGCCGGTCGCCGAGGTCGAGGGTGAGCTGGGTGGGCTGCTCGGCCGCCGGCACGACCTCACGGGCCGCCTGCGACTGCGCCGCGGCCCGCTCGCGCACGTCGACCCGCTCCCCCGCCACCTCGCGGGACGGCGCGATGCTCGGGATGACGAGCCGACGGCTGGAGCGCGGTGCTGCCCCGCCGCCGCGCTCCCACCGCTCGAGCTCGGCGACGTGCAGCAGCAGGTCGCGCCGGGTGACCCGACCGCGCCGGCCGAGCCCGCCGCCGCCCATGCCGTGCAGGGCGTCGAACGCCCCGGCGAGCACCAGCCGCTCGGTGACCGGCCGGCTCACCCGGGCGCGGGTCCAGAAGTCGCCGAGGTCGGCGTAGGGCTGCCCGGCGACGACCCGGGCCACCTCGGCCCCGCTGATGCCCTTGACGTCGGCGAGCGAGAGGCGGATGCCGTAGGGCTGGTGGGCGCGCCGCCACGCCGGCAGCACGGCATCCGGGTCGGCGGTGGCGACGGCGGGTGCGTCACCGGCATCCGCCTCGGTGCCGTCACCGGCATCCGGCTCGTCGACCCGCTCGATGCGGTAGGTGTCGCCCGAGGCGTTGACGTCGAGGCCGAGCACCGGGATGCCGAACGAGCGGGCGTCGTCGAGCAGCAGCCGCTTGGGGTACATGCCCGGGTCGTGGGTGAGGATGCCGGCGAGGAAGGCCGCCGGGTAGTGGGTCTTCAGCCACGCCGAGTGGAAGGTGGGCAGGGCGAAGGCCGCGGCGTGCGCCTTGCAGAAGCCGAAGCTCGCGAACGACTTGAGCACCTCCCAGATGCGGTCGCGGTCGTCGGCCGAGTAGCCGCGGGCACGGGCCGCGGGCCGCCACCACGCCTCGGTCTCCTCCTGGCCCTTCGGGGTGCCCATGCTGCGGCGCACCTCGTCGGCCTGGGCGAGGCTGACCCCGGTGGTCTCGGCGACGATGAGCAGCACCTGCTCGTGGAAGACGACCACGCCCTCGGTCTCCTCGAGCGCGGGGATCAGGCTCGGGTGCAGGAACCGCCGCTCGCTCCAGCCGTGCCGGCTGTTGAGGAACGGCGTGATCATGTCGGACTTGACCGGGCCGGGCCGGAACAGCGAGATGTCGACGATGAGGTCGTCGAACCGGCTCGGCCCGAGCTTGCCGACGAGCTCGCGCTGGCCGGGGCTCTCGATCTGGAACATCCCCAGGGTGCGCGTGGTGCGGATCAGCTCGTAGGTGTCGGGGTCGTCGTGCGGCACCTGCGCCTCGTCGTCGAGGTCGATCTGCTCCCCCGAGACCCGCGCGACCTCGGCGACGGCGTGCGCCATCGAGCTCTGCATGCGGATGCCGAGGACGTCGAGCTTGAGGAAGCCCAGGGTCTCGACGTCGTCCTTGTCGAACTGGCTCATCGGGAACCCGATCCAGCTCGCCTCGACCGGGGTGCGGTCGAGCAGCCCGGCGTTGGACAGCACGACGCCGCACGGGTGCAGCGCGATGTGCCGGGGCAGCCCGTCGAGCGCCTCGACGAGGTCGAAGAAGGCCGCGAGGCGGGGGCTGTCGAGGCCGCGGCTGCGCAGCTCGGGCAGGTCGGCGATGGCGTGCCGGGCGTCCTTGGCGCGGATGTGCGGGAAGGCCTTGGCGATCTCGTCGACCTCGACCGGCGGCAGCCCCAGTGCCGCGCCGACGTCGCGCACCGCGTGGCGCACCTTGTAGGTGTCCATCATCGACACGCAGGTGACCCGCTCGCCGCCGAAGCGGGTGAGCACCGCCTCGTAGATCTCGGTGCGCCGGGCCGACTCGACGTCGACGTCGATGTCGGGCAGCTCGGCGCGCAGCGGTGAGCAGAACCGCTCCATGAGCAGGTGGTGCCGGATCGGGTCGACCCCGCTGATGCCGAGCAGGTGGTTGACCAGGCTGCCCGCTCCCGAGCCGCGGGCCGCGACGCGCACCCCGCGCTCGCGGATCAGGTCGGTGACCTCGGCGACGGTGAGGAAGTAGGTGGGGTAGCCCAGGGTGTCGATGACGCCGAGCTCGTCGTCGAGCCGGTCGAGCACGACCTGCTGCTCGGCATCGCTCGCGCCGGGGTAGCGCCGGCCGACGGCGTCGCGGCAGCGCTGGGCGAGCACCGCCATCGGGTCGGTGCCGGGCGCGATGCCGAGCACCTCGGCCTCGGGCAGGTGCACCGCGCCGATGCCGAGGTCGGGACGCGCCTGCTGGGTGCACTCCTGCGCCACCAGGGCGGTCATCGCGACGAGCCGGTCGGCGCGGGACCGGTCGCCACCGGTGACCTCGAGCGCGGTGGCGTGCATCGCCGCGGTGTCGGCGAGGTGGCCGGCGTCGGTGACCCGGTCGAGGTGGCGCGAGTCGAGCACGACGAGCCGGCGGGCGGCGTCGAGCAGGTCGACGGTGCGCACCTGGCCCGGGTCGGCGTGGCGCACCGCCGCGGTGAGCACGGCGGGGATGCCGGCGGCGTCGGCCAGGCCGAGCAGGCGGGCGGCGTGCGACCGGCAGCCGGGGGTGCCCTCGGGGCCACCGTGGAGGACGACCTCGACGGCCAGCCCGTCGCGGGGCAGCAGTGCCTGCCAGGTGGCAAGGAGGTCGCGGGCCCGCTCGCGGCGCCCGGCGAGCACCGCCCGGCCGACGTCGGAGTCGGGGCCGAGCAGGACGAGCAGCCGGCTCGGCTCCCCCCGCCCCAGCGCCGCGACTTCGTGCGACTTGCCTACGGTTCCACCGGCCACGGGGGTGCGAGAACCGTGTGTAAGTCGCACGAAGTCGGAATCAGGGGCAGCGGGGTGGGACCAGGTGGCCAGCAGGTCGGGGCTGGTGACCGGCACGCCGCGCTCGCCGCGCAGGTGGGTCTCGGTGACCAGCCGGCACAGCGCGGCCCAGCCGACGCCGGGGGCGGTGCCACCACCACGGCCGCGGGCGAGCACGGTGACCCGGGGCCGCCGGGGGTCGACGATGGCGCCCCCGCGCACCGGGGTGCGCGGACGCGGCCGGGGGCGGCCGGCATCCGGGCCGGATGCCGTGCCGCCGGCGGTGCCGCCGCCCGCCGCACCGGGGACGAGCGGCTCGACGGCGAGGTCGACGCCGAGCACGGGCGCGATGCCGGCCCGGCCGCACGCCGTGGCGAACCGGACCGCGCCGTAGAGCCCGTCGCGGTCGGTGAGCGCGAGCGCGCCCTGGCCGTGCTCGGCGGCGCGCTCGACGAGGGCCTCGGGCATCGAGGCGCCGTAGCGCATCGAGAACCCCGAGGCGACGTGGAGGTGGGCGAACCCGGGCATCGCGCCCTCAGGCCGAGCGGACGGGGACCAGCCGCCGCGGCCGGTGCACCGACGGCACCCCGAGGCGACCGGCGGTGAGGTCGACGAAGGTCTCGGCGTCGCGCAGCAGGTCGTCGGCCTCGCGGGCGCTGACCCGCACGAGCCCGGTCTCGACACCGACCCGCTGACCGGTGGCGGCGGCGAACCGCTGGGCCCACTCGGTGAGCTCGGGGGCGACCCGGGCGGTGAGCACCCAGACGTCGTGCGGACCGTCACCGCCGGAGGCGAGCCCGGCGCCCGGGTGGGTGGCCGAGCGGGCGGCGACGAGGGCGGCGCCGGCACGCAGCGCGCCCAGCGAGGCGGCCAGGTAGCGCGCGGGCGCCGACGGGGCGGCATACCCGCTGGTGACCGCCTCGCGGGCGCGGTCGAGGAGGTCGAGGGTGGTGGCGGCGTGGCTCATCGGGA
Source organism: uncultured Actinomycetota bacterium (assembly GCA_963707895.1). Taxonomy (GTDB): domain Bacteria; phylum Actinomycetota; class Actinomycetes; order Actinomycetales; family Dermatophilaceae; genus Fodinibacter. The sequence goes on from CAVPRS010000010.1 coordinate 472,205, forward strand.
TCTCCTCGGTCATGGGGTGCACCAGCTCAGTCATGGGCTCGCAGCAGGAGCCAGTGGTCGTCGTCGCGGCCGAGGTCGAACACCCCGGCCGCCCCGGAGGGTGGGCGGGCCTCGACCCGCCAGACCCGGCGCTGCGGGCTCGGCAGGCCGGGCAGCCCCGGACCGGAGGGCTGGTCGCCGACCTCGCGCCACCAGGCCCGGCGCTCCTGCCACGAGGCGAGCACCGCGCACACGGTGTAGCGCCGGCCACGCCAGACGAAGTCGCGCGGGCCGTCGACGGCGGTGTCCGCGCCCCGGACGACGACGGGGTCGTGGTGGCGACGGGTCACGGGGCACCTCCGATGGGCAGGACGGAATCGCCGACCGACCCCCCGGGGAGGGCCATCGGGTAGGACGAGACCAGTGGATGATGTCGAACACCTGTTCGACTTTCGACCACTGTAACCCCCCGTCCCGACACCGCGTCAAGCCCGTTCGCGCGCGCCGTCCGCGACACGCCGGAGCCCGGCCGACACGGCATCCAGGGCGCGCCCGGATCCTCTCCGGCCACGTGGACCGCCCCCACCACCCGGAACTTCCGCGCCGTCGCGGTGATGGCGCGGACGTTCCGTCAGGACGCGGAAGCTTCCGCGCCATCATCCAGCTCCTGCGCCGTCACAGTGATGGCGCGCAAGCTAGCCCCAACGGCGCCGCGGGCCGTCACTAGGCTGGATCCATGACCTCGGAGCCGGGCGACGCGGCGCCGTCGCGCGACCTGTCCCAGCACGCCGGTGTGCGCTCGGTCATGGAGACCCTGGCGCTGCACCACGTGACGCCCGAGGTGCGCCACCTGCCCCTCGCCGTGCGCACCGCGAAGGCCGCCGCCGAGGCCCTCGGTGTCACGCCCGCGGAGATCGCGAACAGCCTCGTCTTCGTCTCGACGGACCCACGACGGCGAGGTGCGGCCGCTGCTCGTGCTGGCCTCCGGCGGGCACCGGGTCGACACCGACAAGGTGGCCGCCCTGGCCGGGTTCGCGAGCGTCGAGCAGGCCGACCCGGCGTTCGTGCGCGAGCACACCGGGTTCGCGATCGGCGGGGTCGCCCCGGTCGGGCACCCCGAGCACCTGCGCACCATCATCGACGTCACCCTCGGGCGCTACAGCACGGTCTGGGCCGCCGCCGGGCACAGCCACTCGGTGTTCGCGACGACCTACGACGAGCTGATCCGGATCACCGGTGGGCAGCCGATGGACGTCGCCTGACCGCGGATGCCGTGCCAGGCGCCGCCGGCCGCCGGTCGGGTGTCGTCACCCGGCGATAGCGTGCGGCCATGGCCACGCACTGGACCCTGGGATGCGACGCCGAGAACCCGCAGCGGATCGCGGTCTTCTGGGCGCAGGCCCTGCGCTACGTGCCCGAACCGGGCTTCGACGGCCCCGACAACGCCTCCATCGTCGACCCCGAGGGTCGCGGCCCGGCGATCGGCTTCCTGCGGGTGCCCGAGGGCAAGACCGCCAAGAACCGCATGCACATCGACATCCGGGTGGCCGGCGAGCCGCCGTGGGACCGCGTCGAGCGCGACCGGCTCGTGCACGAACGGGTGGCCGAGCTGGAGGCCGCGGGAGCGACCCGGGTGCGCGAGGAGCTCTACGACGGCGAGCTCGGCCACGTGGTGATGCTCGACCCCGAGGGCAACGAGTTCTGCGTCGCCTGAGCCGGACGGGTGCCACGCGTTCGGGGTGGCCAGTGGTCCTCAGCGAGCCGGCCCGGCGACCAGCAGCCACCCCTCGTCCGGCGGCCTCAGCCCCTGGGGTGGCCAGTGGTCCTCAGCGGGCCGGCCCTTCGACCAGTACCCACCCCTCGCCCGGCGGCCTCAGCGCGAGGGGTGGCCAGTGGTCCTCAGCGGGCCTGCCCGCCGACCACTGGCCACCCCACGCGGCCCGCAGGTCAGGAGATCGCGGCCTTGACCAGCGCCACGACCTGCTTCTCGACGGTGGGGCTCCACTTCTGCAGCGCGTACGACGTCGGCCAGAAGTCGCCGTCGTCGAGGTTGGCGGCATCCTGGAAGCCCAGGGTCGAGTACCGGTACTTGAACTTGCCCGAGTCCTGGTAGAACACGACGACCTTGCCGTCGGCGTTGGCCCAGGCCGGCATGCCGTACCAGGTCTTCGGCTCGAGCTCGGGGGCGTTGGCCGAGATGGCCACGTGCACCCGCTCGGCCAGCGCCCGGTCGTCCGGACCCATCTTGGCGATGGCCTCGAGCAGGGCCTCCTGGCCGTCGGCCTTCTTGGCGCCCTTCTTGCCCTCGGCGCGCAGCTCGGCGGCGCGCTCCTTCATCGCCGCGCGCTCCTCCGCGCTGAACCCGTCGCCGCTGCCGGTGGTCTTGCTCGCTGTCTTGGTCGCAGCCATGGTCGTCTCCCTCTCGACGTGGTCGGCTCGGTGGTGGTGCCGACCTCTTGCTCAGAGGCTATGGCCCCCGGACTCCGGCCGCTTCTTCGATCCTGACCGGATGCCGGGCGCCGGTCGCACCCGGTGGACCGACGACACGACGTGCGCACGGGTGACGTGACGCGTGCGTGGGCGGGTGGCAGCGCGCTCGTTCGTGTCGTGGGCTCGCACGCCCCGCGGGACCAACGACTCGACAACGCCCGGGCGTACGGTGGGCTGGCGGCGCGACCTCGCGGCGGTGCTCTGGTGGAATGAGGACTCGTGGCACGCCCCCTCGTCGCGACCAAGCTCTACGTCCCCCACCCGCGCCCCGGAGTGGTGGCCCGCCCCCGCCTGGTCCACCGTCTCTCCCACGGGGTGCAGGGTCGGCTCACCCTGGTCTCGGCCCCGGCCGGCTTCGGCAAGACGACCCTGCTCGCCTCGTGGCTGGCGCAGACGTCGGATGAGGACCGCGCGGTCGCGTGGCTCTCGCTCGACCCGTCCGACCACGACCCCCTCGCGTTCTGGACGGGCGTCGTCACGGCGCTGCGGCAGGCCGTGCCCGGCATCGACCAGCGCGCCCTCGACCTGCTCACCGCCTCGCCGGACGCGACCGTCCCCGCCCTCACCGCCGTGCTCAACGACCTGGCCGCGGCTCCCGGCCCCGTGTGGCTCGTCCTCGACGACTACCACCACGTCGACGGCCGCGCCGTCGCCGCTGGGATGGCCTTCCTGCTCGAGCACCTCCCTGCCCACGTGCACGTCGTGCTGAGCACGCGCGCCGACCCCGACCTGCCGCTGGGGCGCTGGCGCGCCGGCGGTGAGCTCGTCGAGGTGCGGGCGGCCGACCTCCGGTTCACCTCCGGCGAGGCCACCGACTACCTCGACGCAGCCGCCCCCGTGCCGCTCACCGCCGCCCAGGTCCAGGCCCTCGAGGACCGCACCGAGGGGTGGATCGCGGCCCTGCAGCTCGCCGCGCTCTCGTTGCAGGGGCGCGCGGACGTCGCGACGTTCATCACCGGGTTCACCGGGGACGACCGCTACGTCGTCGACTACCTCGTCGAGGAGGTGCTCGCCCGCCAGCCCGAGCAGGTGCGCGAGTTCCTGCTGTTCTCCGCGGTGCTCGACCGGCTCAGCGGGCCCCTGTGCGACGCCGTCCTCGGCCGCGGCGACGCGGTCGCGATGCTGCGCACGCTCGAGCGCGACAACCTCTTCCTCGTCGCCCTCGACGACCGTCGGGAGTGGTTCCGCTACCACCAGCTGTTCCGGGACGTGCTGCTCGCCCGCCTGATCGCCGAGCAGCCCGAGCTCGCGCCCGTCCTGCACGCACGCGCCGCCGAGTGGTTCGAGCAGCACGGTTTCACCGACGAGGCCGTCGAGCACGCGCTCCTGGCCGGCGACGTCCACCGGGCCACCACCCTCGTGGAGCTGGCCGTGCCCGAGATCCGCCGGCACCGGCACGAGGCCAAGATGCAGGACTGGCTCAGTGCCCTGCCCGACGACGTGGTTCGGGGCAGCCCGGTGCTGAGCGTGTTCGCAGCGGCGCTGCGGCTGACCGCCGGCGACCTGGACGCCGCCCTCCCGTGGCTCGACGACGCCGAGCTCGCGCTCGCCGCGCCGCCCACACCGGATGAGCGCCAGTGGGCCCCCACCGACGAGCTGCGCGCCCTGCCGGCGACCATCGCGATGTACCGCGCCTCCGTCGCGCAGGCGCACGGCGACGTCGAGGGCACCGCGCAGCAGGCTCGGCGGGCCCTCGAGCTCACCGGTCCCGACGACCACCTCGCCCGTGGTGGGGCGCTGGGGTTCCTGGCCATGGCCGCCTGGGCGCAGGGCGACGTCAGCCAGGCGTACGAGACGTTCGACGAGGCCGTGGCGAGCCTGCACGCCGCGGGGAACCTCGTCGACGAGCTGGGCAGCCACGTCGTGCTCGCCGACCTGTGCCGCGCCGCCGGACGCCCGGTCCGCGCCCGGGAGCTCTGCGAGCGAGCCCTGCGACAGGCCGAGAGCCTCGGCGAGCCGCTCGCCCGGGCGTCACGCGAGCTGCACGTGGCCCTGGCCGAGCTCGACGTCGAGGTCGGCGACCTCGACCGGGCAGGCGCCCACCTCGATGCCGCGTCGACGCTCGCGGACCGGGCGCCGGTGACCGAGAGCGACTTCCGGCTGTTCGTGGCCCGGGCCCTGCTGGCGGCGGCATCCGGCGAGGACACCGCGGCGACGGGTCACCTGGACCGGGCCGAGGAGCTGCACCGCCCGGGCTTCTTCCCCGACGTGCGGCCGATCCCGGCGCTGCGGGCCCGGCTCCAGGTGGCTCGCGGCGACCTCGTGGCCGCGGGGCACTGGGCCCGCGAGCGCGAGGTCTCCCCCACCGACCCGGCGGTGTTCCTGCGCGAGTACGACCACCTCACCCTGGCGCGGCTCCTCCTGGCGCGGCACCGAGCCCACCTGGACCCGGACGCGGCCGACCTGGCCCTCGGTCTCCTCGAGCGGCTCCGGGGGGCCGCGACGGCATCCGCGCGCGCCGGCAGCCTCGTGGAGGTGCGCCTCCTGACCGCCCTCGCCCACCACGCCCTGGGGCAGGCCACCGAGGCGCTGCGGGCCCTCACCGACGCCCTGACGCTCGCCCCCGAGCCCGAGGGCTACGTGCGGGTCTTCCTCGACGAGGGCGCACCGGCCCTCGAGCTGCTGCGCGCCGCCGCCGCCGCTGAAGGCGTCGACGGCCGGGCCGCGAGGGTGCTCGCCGCGGCCACCGCGGGCCCACCCGGCATCCGGCCCCTTCCCGACCCGCTGAGCGAGCGCGAGCTGCAGGTGCTCCGACTGCTCGACACCGAGCTGAGCGGCCCCGAGATCGCCCGCGAGCTGTTCATCTCGCCCAACACGCTGCGCACCCACACCAAGCACGTGTTCACCAAGCTCGGCGTCACGAGCCGCCGGGCCGCAGTGGCCCGGGCCCGCGAGCGCGGGCTGCTCGGGACGGACCCGGGCTGACGATCTCACCCCGCCGGTCACATCATCGGGTGATGCCGGGTCACCCCGTTGGTTCATAGGTTTCGGAGCGAGTCCCGCAGCAGCAGCCGCGGACCCAGCACTCATGGAGGACACCATGGAGATCACCACCACCAAGCTCACCCGGGCCGCCGGCCTGGCCGCCGTCGCCGCCGGCACGTTGTTCATCGCCGTGCAGGTCAAGCACCCCGAGATCACCGTCGACTTCGTCCAGAGCACGCAGTGGAAGGTGCGCCAGGGCATGAAGATCGCGATGGCCACCCTCGCGCTGGCCGGCATCGCCGGGATGTACCTGCGCCAGGTCCGCCAGATCGGCTGCTCGGGCTGGTCGGCTGGCTCCTGTTCAGCATGGGCTACCTGGCCATGCTGTGCGTCGAGGCGATCGGCCTGGTCGTCATCCCCACGATTGCCAAGAGCTCCACCGAGTACGTCAACGGCGTGGTCGCCGTGGCCACCAACAGCAGCACGAGCGCGGACCTCGGCCTGTTCGGGCCGCTCAACGGCGTTCAGGGGCTCGGATACATCGTCGGCGGGCTGGTGTTCGGCATCGCCCTGTACCGCGCCGGCGTCCTCGCCCGCTGGGCATCCGCCCTGCTCGCCGTCGCCGCCCTTGCGACCATGGCGCCCCTCCTGGTCCCGATGGTCAACCAGCGCCTGTTCGCCGTGCCCAACGCCATCGCCCTGATCGGCCTGGGCTGGTCGCTGTGGCGCGAGCAGCGTGCCGAGGCGCCGAGCCCGTGAGCAGCACCGTCGACGCACGGCTCGACCCGGCCGGCGCCCGGTGACGATCCTGACCCCGACGATCCCCACCCGGCCGGCGCGGTCGACCGGGTGGGTGCCGTTCGCGCTGGTCGCCCTCGTCGTGATCCCGGCAGTCGCCGGGTCGCTGCGGCTCGTCGAGCTCGCCGGCGGCCCGCTGCTGCTTCCGGCGAACCCCCGGATGACGGCATCCCCGCTGCCCGTCGTCGTGCACGTCACCTGCGCGGTCCCGTACGCCGTGCTCGGTGCCTTCCAGTTCTCGTCCGGGCTGCGCCGCCGTCATCCGGGCTGGCACCGGGCGACCGGGAAGGTCGTCGTGGCCCTCGGTCTGGCCGTGGCGATCTCCGGCCTGTGGATGACGGTGTTCTACGCCCGCCAGCCGGGCACCGGCGAGCTGGCATTCCTGTTCCGGCTCACCTTCGGCTCGGCCCTGGCCGCCTGCATCGTGCTCGGCTTCTCGGCCATCCGCCGGGGTGACGTCCCGACCCACCAGGCCTGGATGACGCGGGCGTACGCCATCGCCCTGGCCGCCGGCACCCAGACCTTCACCCTGGCCGCCGGGCCGGCCGTCCTCGGACCCGGAGTGCTCGTCAAGGACCTGAGCCTGGGGGCCGCCTGGCTGGTCAACCTGGCCGTCGCCGAGGTCGTCATCCACCGTGCGGCGGCCCGTCGCGCCCCGGTCGCGGTCCTGCGGGTGGGCGCGCCGTGACCGGGCTCGTGACCCGCCCACCGACCGGCTACGTGCTGCGGGTCGGCGGGCACCTCGACCCGCACTGGTCGGCCCGGCTCGGCGGCCTCACGCTGACCCACGCCGACGACGGCACCACGACGCTCACCGGCGCCGTGGCCGACCAGGCCGAGCTGCACGGCATCCTCAACCGGATCCGCGACCTCGGGGTCACGCTCATCTCGGTCACTCCCCTCGACCCGACGCCGGCGCACTGACCGACCCCGAGGGCAGCGAGCCCGAGGTCGCGCGGCCCCGCCGACCGGTCAGAGGGCGAGCTGCTCGAACACCTCGAGCGTCGCCGTCGACCGGTTCATCGTGATGAAGTGGATGCCGGGGGCGCCCTCGTCGAGCATCCGCTGACCCAGCTCGGTCGCGATCTGGACGCCGACGGCCCGCACCGCGGCCGGGTCGTCCTTGACCGCCTCGAGCCGTGCGATGACGGCCGGTGGCAGCGGGGTGCCCATCAGCTCGGACATCCGGGTGATCTGCTTCAGGTTCGTCACCGGCATCAGGCCCGGCGTGATCGGCAGCTCGCGGCGGTCGGCCACGCGGTCGCGCAGGCGCAGGTAGGTGTCGGCGTCGAAGACCATCTGGGTGATCGCGAAGGTCGCCCCGGCATCCGCCTTGCGCACCAGCACCTCGACGTCGTGGTCGAGCCCGGGGCTGTCGGGGTGCACGTCGGGGAACGCCGCCACCCCGACGGTGAAGTCACCGAGCGTGCGGATCAGCGACACGAGCTGGTCGGCGTGGTCGAGGCCCTCGGGGTGCGGCGTCCACTGCCCGCGCACGTTGCCCGGCGGGTCGCCACGCAGGGCGAGGATGTTGCGCACCCCGGACGCGGCGTACTGGCCCACCACCTGGCGAACCTGGTGCACCGAGGCGCCGACGCAGGTGAGGTGGGCCAGCGGGGTCAGCGAGGTCTCGTCGGCGATCCGCTTCGTGACCCGCACGGTGCGGTCCTGGGTGGTGCCACCCGCCCCATAGGTGACCGACACGAACGCGGGGTGCAGCCGCTCGAGCTGGCGGATCGCGAGCCACAGCGCCGCCTCGGACTCGTCGTCCTTGGGCGGGAAGAACTCGAAGCTGATCGAGGGCCGCGTCTCGGCCAGACGTGCGGGGATGGACGCCACGAGGTGCTCGGGCCGTCCCCCTCCTCCGTGGTGCGCCATGGCGGTGAGGGTAGCCCAGCGGCCACGCCGTAGGCTCTGGGGACCCATCATCCGGCCCCCGCTGCGGGGGCGTGTCAGGAGGCTCCTCGTGCCCAGCCCGCTCGACGGCGTCGACCTGCGCCGCCGCGTGCAGCAGTGCCTCGACACCGAGCTGGCCACCCAGGCCGTGGTGCTCGCCGAGCTGGGTCCCGACGTCGACGACCTGCTCACCGTGGTCGCCGACCTGCTGCGCGGCGGCAAGCGGCTGCGCGCGGCGTTCCTCTACTGGGGCCACCGAGCCGCCGGGCGTCCCGACTCCGACGCCCTGGTGCGGCTGGCCAGCGCGATGGAGCTGTTCCAGGCGGCCGCGCTCATCCACGACGACGTCATGGACGACTCCGACACCCGCCGCGGGATGCCGGCCGCGCACCGCGCGCTCGCCACCCGTCACACCACGCGGGGCTGGGCGGGCGACGAGGACCGGTTCGGCCTCGCGGGAGCCGTGCTGGCCGGCAACCTCTGCCTCACCTGGACCGATGCCGTCTACGCCACGAGCGGGCTGTCCGAGGCCGACCTCGAGCGCGGCCGGCCGGTGTTCGACCAGATGCGCACCCAGCTGATGGCCGGCCAGTTCCTCGACGTCGTCGAGTCGATGCGCCCCTGGGACGGCCTCGCCGACGACGAGCGGGTCGAGCGGGCGGGGCGGGTGATCCGCTACAAGAGCGCGAAGTACACCGTCGAGCACCCCCTGCTCATCGGCGCGACCACGGGCGGGCTCGACTCCGCCGGGCTCGAGGCCCTGTCGGTCTACGGCCTCGACCTCGGCCGGGCCTTCCAGCTGCGCGACGACCTGCTCGGCGTGTTCGGCGACCCCGGCGAGACCGGCAAGCCGGCCGGGGACGACCTGCGCGAGGGCAAGCGCACCGTGCTGCTGGCCCACGCCCTCGCGGGCACCGACGCGTCGGGGAGGGCACGGGTCGAGGCCCTGCTCGGCCGGCCCGACCTCGACGCCGGGCAGGTCGACGAGCTGCGCGCCGTCATCGGTGGGTCCGGTGCGGTCGAGCGGCTCGAGGGCGAGATCGACACGCTGGCGGGCTCGGCTCGCACGGCCCTCGACGGCGCGGCCTCGCTCGACGACGAGGCCCGGGTGGCCCTGCGCGACCTGGTCGGCATCGCGACGGCCCGCTCCTCCTGACCCCGGGGCCACGAGGCCCGTCCCACAGGTCACAACTTTCTCGCCCGGTCCCAGAACCTTCAGGTTCGCACGACTTACGAAGTGGCGCGAAGGTGAAGGTTCCCGCATCGGGCGGGAAAGTTGAGGCGGGGGCTAGAAGGCCTCCTCCATCGCCCGGCGCCGGACCTCGGTCTTGAACCCGGCCCGGATGGCGTCCAGCGGCGAGCCGGCCACGGGCAGGGTGTCGTCGGGGGTGTGCAGCCAGCGCAGGATCTCGGTGTCCGACATCCCGCCGTCGGCCAGCACCGTGAAGGTGCCCTTGAGGGCGTGCAGGGGTCCCTCGTCGTCGAGGAACCCGGCCGGCACCGAGACCACGCGTCGCTCCCCCACCCGGTGGGCGAGCAGCTCGCGGTCCTCGACGAGCTTGCGCACCGACGACAGGGAGAGTCCGAGCCGCTCCGCGATGTCGGGGATGGTCACCCACGCGCCGACGAGGGCCTCGAGGTCGTCTACGGGATCGGGTCCGGTGTCCGGGGTTGCGTCGCTCACGCAGCACAGGCTGCCACAGGTGCGCGCGGACACGCTGGGGTCCTGCTGGTCAGGTACGTCCTGCCGATCTAGCGTCACTCCGGTACCGTGTGCCCCAAGGGTCTCAATAACCACACTCGCCACAGTTGTTACAGGCAGGATCCGCCATGGTCTTCTCCTCACCTCCCGCCACCGTCCCTCCCGTCGCCCTGCAGCCCGCCTCGCGGGTCGCCGCGTCGAACCCGGCGCCGCACGGCTGGACCAGCTACAAGGTCCGCCCGGGCGACACCCTCATCGGCATCGCGGCACGGTTCCGCACGACGGTCGACGTGATCGCCGCCCGCAACCACGTTCGCAACCGGCACCAGATCGTCGCCGGCAGCGTGCTCAGCGTGCCGCGCACCTCGGCCCCGAAGTCGTCGTCCGCGCGGGTGGCCGTCCCGGCCCGTGTGCACGTCGTGCGCAGCGGCGAGACCCTGAGCGGCATCGCCTCCCGGTACCACGTGACCCTCCCCGCCCTGCTCAAGGCCAACCACCTCTCGGCCGGCTCCCTGATCTACCCGGGGCAGCGGGTCGTCGTGCGCGCCGCCGGGTCCAAGGCAGCCGCGCCGCACCACACCGCCGCGACCACGGCCTACCGGGTGCGCGCCGGTGACACGCTCGGCGGCATCGCCCTGCGCCACCACACGTCGGTGGCCAAGATCGCCCGGGCCAGCAAGATCTCGAGCCGCGCCCTGATCCACCCGGGCCAGGTGCTGCGGGTGCCCGGGCGCGCCAAGGCCAGCACCAAGAGCTCGGTGCCCGACACCTTCAACGGCGTGAAGTATCCCCAGGCCGTCGCCCGCGCCGCGGCCCACAACCGCGCCATCCTGGCCCGGCGCAAGGTGCCCAGCCGCAGCGAGACCAGGGCCATGATCGTGCGGATCGCCCGCCAGCAGGGGGTCGACCCCCGCCTGGCCCTGGCGATCGCCTACCAGGAGTCGGGCTGGAACCAGCGCGCCGTCTCCCCCGCCAACGCCGTCGGCGTCATGCAGGTCATCCCGCAGTCCGGCCAGTGGGCCTCGAGCCTCGTCGGGCGCCGCCTGGACCTGCTCAAGGCCAAGGACAACATCACGGCCGGCGTGGTGATGCTGCGGTCCCTGGGCCACTCGACGAACAGCGCGAAGAACACCGTCGCCGCCTACTACCAGGGACTCGGCGCGCTGCAGAAGCACGGCATGTACGCCGACACGAAGCTGTACGTGCGCAACGTGCTGGCCCTGCGCAGAACCATGTGACGACGGACGGACGGTGACGGGTCCGTGTCCGGAACTACGTACACTCCTACGGTGTCATCCACCGGCGACGCGCTGATCGGGCGCACCCTCGACGGGCGCTACCGCGTGCTCCGTCGGATCGCCGACGGCGGGATGGCGACGGTCTACCTCGCCGTCGACGAGCGGCTCGACCGCGAGGTCGCCCTGAAGGTGATGCGCCAGCACCTCACCCACGACGAGAGCTTCGTCACCCGCTTCCGTCGCGAGGCGCGCTCGTCGGCGTCGCTGTCGCACCCCAACGTCGTGGCCGTGTTCGACCAGGGCGAGGATGACGGGCACATCTTCCTCGCGATGGAGTACGTCCCGGGGCAGACCCTGCGCGACGTCATGCGCGAGGAGGGCCTGCTCTCGCCGCGGGCGGCCCTCGACGTGCTCGACCCGGTGCTCCAGGCCCTCGCCGAGGCGCACACCAAGGGCCTGATCCACCGCGACGTCAAGCCCGAGAACGTCATCATCAACGACAACGGCACGGTCAAGGTCGCCGACTTCGGCCTGGCCCGGGCCGTCACCAGCCAGACCGTCACGAGCACCCAGGGCGTGCTGCTCGGCACCGTTGCCTACCTCTCCCCCGAGCAGGTCGAGCGCGGCATCGCCGACGCCCGCAGCGACGTCTACGCCGCGGGGCTGATGCTCTTCGAGATGCTCACCGGCACCAAGGCCTTCACCGGCGAGACCGCCATCCACGTCGCCTACCAGCACGTGCACGGCGGGGTGCCCAGCCCGTCGAGCCGGGTCGCGGGCCTGCCGCCCGCCCTCGACGAGCTCGTCGCCGTCGCCACGGCACGCGACCCCGACGAGCGGCCCGCCGACGCCGCCGAGTTCCTCACCCTCGTGCGCCGCACGCGCGCCACGCTCCCCGCAGGGGTCCTCGACGCCCGGCCGGCGGGCGTGGCGGCCGGTGTCGCCGCTGCCCAGCCGACGGCCACGGCCGCGCTGCCGCTGCAGCGCGCGCGACCGGCATCCGAGGGCGCCGGCGGGGTTGCCACCCGCCCCCGCTCGGAGACCGTCGCCATCGCCCTGCCCCCGCCGCCGCTCGAGGGACGGGTCGTCGCCGACGGCGGTGGCCCTCCTCGACGACGTCGCTGGTGGCCGGCGGTCCTGGCCTCCGCGCTCATCGCCGGCCTCACCGCCTGGTTCTTCCTGCTCGGCCCCGGCGCGACGGCCACCGTGCCGTCGGTCCAGGGCCGCACCCAGGCCGAGGCGGTCAGCGCGGTGCGCAAGGCCGCCCTCGACCCCAAGGTCACCGAGGCGTTCAGCGAGAAGGTGCCCACCGGGGTGGTCATCTCGACCGACCCCGGCGCCGGCCAGACCGTACGCCGCGGCTCCGACGTCGCCCTCGTGGTGTCGAAGGGCCCCGAGCGGTATGCCGTGCCCCCGGTCGTCGGGATGACGCTCGCCGAGGCGACCGCGCGGATCGAGGCGGTCAACCTGGCCGTCGGCAAGGTCACCAAGGCGTTCGACGAGAAGGTGCCCGAGGGCCAGGTCGTCTCGGCCAAGCCGGGGCCGGGAGCCAACCTGAAGAAGGGCGCCACGGTGGCGCTGACGGTGAGCAAGGGGCGCCGTCCGATCGACGTACCCGACCTCACCGGCAAGGACGCGACCATCGCCTCGCGCCAGCTGAGCGCCCTGGGACTGAAGGTCGACGCCACGAAGCAGCAGAACAGCGACACCGTCGGCAAGGGCAAGGTGATCAGCCAGGACCCCCGCGACGGCACGCTGTTCAAGGGCGACAAGGTCACCCTCGTGGTCTCCAAGGGTCCGGTGCTGGTCGACGTGCCGAACGTCGTCGGGCAGCAGCTCGACCAGGCGCGCACCGCGCTCGAGGGCGCCGGCTTCAAGGTCGAGGTGCGCCGCGCGCTCGGCGGCTTCTTCGGCACCGTGCGACTGCAGGATCCCGCCGGCGGCAGCAAGGCGCCCAAGGGCAGCACCGTCACCCTGACGATCGTCTGAGCCCCCTGTGACCGCTCCCGCCGGGCGCGCCCGCCTCGCGACGCTGCTGCTCGTCAGCGTGACGGCGGTGTGGGGCTCGACCTTCTTCCTCATCCACGACCTCGTCGAGCACGTGCCGCCGGCCGACTTCCTCGCCGTGCGCTTCGGCATCGCGGCGGTCGTGATGTTCGTGCTGTTCCGCCGCCAGACCCTGGCCCTGACCCGCCGCGAGCTGCGGGTCGGCGTGGTGCTCGGCGCGCTCTACGGCGTGGCGCAGGTGCTCCAGACCACCGGCCTGCAGCACACCGACGCCTCGGTGTCGGGGTTCATCACCGGCACCTACGTCGTGCTCACCCCGGTGCTCGGCGCGGTGCTGCTCCACGACCGGATCGGGCCGGTCACCTGGGCCGCCGTCGGCCTGGCCACCGTGGGGCTGGCCCTGCTGTCGCTCAACGGGCTCTCGGTCGGCATCGGCGAGGCGCTCACCCTGCTCTCGGCGCTGCTCTACGCCGGGCACATCGTGGCGCTGGGTCGGTGGTCGACGCCGGGCGCGGCCGTCGGGCTCGCCACGGTGCAGGCCGGGGTCATCACCCTGGTGGCCGCAGTGGTGGCGGTGCCCGACGGGCTCACCCTGCCCGACGACGGCCGCCAGTGGGCCTCGCTGCTCTACATGGCGCTGGTGGCGGGTGCGCTGGCCCTGTGGGCGCAGACGTGGGCGCAGTCCTACCTCACGGCCACCCGGGCCGCGATCGTCATGGCGCTCGAGCCGGTGTTCGCGGCGTTCTTCGCCGTCACCCTCGGGGGCGAGGACCTCACTCGCCGGATGCTGGTGGGCGGTGCGCTCGTCGTCGCGGCGATGTACCTCGTCGAGCTGCGCTCGACCCCACGTGACCCCGACGCGTCCGCAGCGGAGGACCCACCGGTCGAGGCGCTGCACCACGACGTGTGAGCCACGCCCGTCCGCTCCGGCCCTCTGCGCAGGTCGAGTGACCCGGTTGGGCCATTGACCCCCGGGTGACGGCGCTCCTACGCTCCAAACGCCGACCGGGCGGCGGTCGCCCGGTCCGCGTGGGAGGTGCCATGCTCGGCGACCACGACACCATCGCGACGATCGCGGTGAAGGACCTGCAGGTGGCCCGCGACTTCTACGAGGGGGTCCTGGGCTTCGCGCCACGGGGTGACTCCCCCGAGGGTGTGCTCTACGGCGCCGGCTCTGGTGCCTTCCTCGTGTACCCGTCCTCGTTCGCCGGCACCAACCGGGCCACGGCGATGTCCTTCCAGGTACCCGGCGACCGCTTCGACGCCGAGGTGGCCGCGCTGCGCATCGCCGAGATCGACTTCCAGACCTTCGACGCCCCCGGCATCAGCTGGGACGACGGCGTCGCGGCGATGGGCGGGGACGCCCGTGGGGTCTGGTTCGAGGACCCCGACGGCAACATCCTCAACGTCGAGACGGGCGCGACACCCGGCTGACGCGGCGGAGGAGGACCGCTCAGGCCGCGCGGGAGCGCAGCAGGGCGGTCGCCTCGTCGACGGCGGCGTCGGTGCCGGCGTCGTCGACGTCGAGGTGCCACACGGCCCTGACCCGACCCGGCCCGACGGCATACGTGCGCACGCCCTGCTCGAGCAGGGCGGCGACGAACTCGGGTGCGCCCCAACCCATCGCGCCCACGTCGAGCACGACGATGTTGGTCTCGACCGTTGCCGCGTCGACGGATGCCGGGGCCGCCTCCGCGCACGCGGCGGCGAAGCGCGCGGCTCGGGCGTGGTCGTCGGCGAGCCGCTCGACGTGGTGGTCGAGCGCGTGCAGCCCGGCCGCGGCGAGGATGCCGACCTGGCGCATCCCCGCTCCGTAGCGCTTGCGCCAGATGCGGGCCTCGGCCATCCGCTCCGAGGACCCCACGAGCACCGAGCCCACCGGGGCGCCGAGGCCCTTGGACAGGCAGACGCTCACCGTGTCGAACTGGGTGCCGTAGTCGCGCAGGGCGACGCCCGAGGCCACGTGGGCGTTCCAGAGCCGCGCGCCGTCGAGGTGCATCGCGACGCCGAGCCCCTGCGTGGCCGCCCGCACCTCGCGGATGGCGCCGATCGGCTGCACGGTGCCGCCGCCGAAGTTGTGGGTGTTCTCGAGCACGACGAGTGCGGTCTCGACCTGGTAGGGACCGACTCCTGTGGTGACGAGGGAGAGCGGACCGGCGGGGTCGAGCAGGCCGCGCTCGCTCGGCCAGGACCGGCTCGTGATGCCGGAGAAGGCGGCCGCGGCCCCGAGCTCGGCCCGCAGCACGTGCGCCTGCTGGTCGGCGACCAGCTCCTGACCGGGAGCGACGTGCAGCCGCACGCCGAGCTGGTTGGCCAGCGACCCGGTGGGCGAGAACAGACCGGCCTCGTGACCGAGCAGGTCGGCGACCCGCTCCTCCAGCGCCCGGACCGTGGGGTCCTCGCCGAACACGTCGTCGCCGACGGGGGCGTGCGCCATCGCCTCGCGCATGGCGTCGGTGGGGGCGGTCAGGGTGTCGGAGAGCAGGTCGGCGCGCACCGGTCAGTCCTCGTTGAGCATCTCGGCGACGAGGAACGCCAGCTCGAGGCTCTGCTGGTGGTTCAGCCGCGGGTCGCACACCGACTCGTAGCGCAGGTTGAGGTCGGCATCGAGGATCTTCTCCGAGCCGCCGATGCACTCGGTGACGTCGTTGCCGGTGAGCTCGACGTGGATGCCGCCGGGCACGGTTCCCAGGCCGCGGTGCACCTCGAAGAAGCCCTCGACCTCCTCGACCACGTCGTCGAAGTCGCGCGTCTTGTAGCCCGAGGCCGACTCGTAGGTGTTGCCGTGCATCGGGTCGCACACCCAGGTGACCGAGGCACCCGAGGCGGTGACCTTCTCGACGATGGTCGGCAGCGCCTCGCGGATCCGGCCGGCTCCCATGCGGGTGATGAAGGTGAGCCGTCCGGGCTCGCGATCGGGGTCGATCTTCTCGATGATCCGCAGCAGGTCGTCGGTGTCGGCGTCGGCGGACACCTTGACTCCCACCGGGTTTCGCACCGAGGCGACGAAGTCGATGTGCGCACCGTCGAGGTCGCGGGTGCGCTCCCCCACCCAGACGAAGTGGCCCGAGGTGTCGTAGAGGTCGCCGGTGCGCGAGTCGACCCGCGTCATCGGCCGCTCGTAGTCGAGCACGAGCGCCTCGTGCGCGGAGAAGAACTCCGTGGTGCGCATGGCGTCGAAGTCGGCGCCGCACGCCTTCATGAACTTCATCGCCTTGTCGATGTCCTTGGCGAGCCGCTCGTAGCGCACGTTGGCCGAGTTGGCGACGAAGCCCTTGTTCCAGTCGTGCACGTGCCGCAGGTCGGCGAAGCCACCGGTCGTGAAGGCCCGCACGAGGTTCAGGGTGGCGCTGCTCGCGTGGTAGGCGTGCACGAGGCGCTGGGGGTCGGGAGTGCGCGACTCGAGCGTGAACTCGAAGTCGTTGACCATGTCGCCGCGGTAGGCCGGCAGCGTCACGCCCTCGCGGGTCTCGTTGTTGCTCGAGCGGGGCTTGGCGTACTGGCCCGCCATCCGCCCGACCTTGACCACGGGCACCGACGCGCCGTAGGTGAGGACCGCCGCCATCTGCAGGATCGTCTTGACCCGGTCGCGGATGTTGTCGGCCGTCGCCGACGCGAAGGTCTCGGCGCAGTCGCCGCCCTGGAGCACGAAGGCCTCACCACGGGCCACCGCCGCCACCCGGTCGCGCAGCACGTCGCACTCGCCGGCGAACACCAGCGGGGGGTAGCTCGCGAGCGTCGCCACGGCCTCGTCGAGGGCGGCGCGGTCGGGCCAGAGCGGCTGCTGGGCGGCAGGCAGTCCGGCACCGGCGGCGAGCCGCTGGCGGGGGTCGGGATCGGTGGTCGTGCTCACGAGGGTCAAGAATAGGTCCCGTCGCGCCCCACCCCCCGGTCGGCCCGTATCCCGGATGCCGTGAGACCCCTCCCGCGCCCCCCGTCACCCGAGCCGGTCAGCCGGTTTCCTCGTCCTCCAGGCCCCGGGCCAGGGCGAAGCGCACGAGCTCGACCCGGTTGTGCAGGTGCAGCTTGCCCAGGGTGTTCTGCACGTGGTTCTGCACCGTGCGGTGCGACAGGTAGAGCTCGCCGGCGATCTCCTTGTAGGACATGCCGGTTGCCACGAGGCGGAGCACCTCGGTCTCGCGAGCGGTGAGCTCGGGGATCGGCCGCGCGGTCGCGGCCTCGGCCGGGACGTCCGCTGCCTCCTCGGGCTCGCTCGCCAGCCGGCGGAACTCGCCGAGCACGAGGCCGGCCAGCCCGGGCGTGAAGACCGCCTCACCGCGTGCCGTGGCCCGCACGGCGTCGACGATCTCGCTGGCCGACGCCGACTTCACGAGGTAGCCGGTGGCGCCGGCCTTGATCGCGGCGAGCACGTCGTGCTGCTCGCCGCTCGCCGAGAGGATGAGCACCCTGGTCGGCAGGTCGCCGATCGCCCGGCACACCTCGTCGCCGCGCAGGCCGGGCAGGTTGAGGTCGAGCACGAGGACGTCGGGACGGGTGGCGCGGGTCCGGCGCACCGTGGCCGGCCCGTCGCTCGCCGTGGCCACGACGGTCAGGCCGTTGCCGGTGAGGTCACGCTCGAGCGCCGAGAGCCACAGCGGGTGGTCGTCGGCGACCAGCACGGTCGGCACGGCATCCGGCGTGGTGGTGACGTCGGGCACGGTCGGGTCGGTCATCGACGCTCCTGGTTCGGGAGGGCTGGGGCGTGGGCGCCGGCCGGCCGCGGCGCGACGGTGCGCGGAACCGTCATCCGCACGACGCAGCCGCCGCCGGGGCGGGTGGTCCAGGTGACGGTGCCGCCGAGGTCCTCGACCCGGCCGCGGATGGAGCCGCTGACACCCATCCGGCCGCGCTCGGACGCACCGAGCAGGTCGGCGAGCTCGGCACCGGCACCGTCGTCGCGCACGGTGACCTCGATGCCGTGGGAGTCACCCTCGAGCAGCACCCAGGCCCGGGCGCCGGGACCGGCGTGGCGCACGACGTTGTCGAGCGCGGCGGCGACGGCGGCATCGACCTCGTGGGCGACGAGCGGGTCGACGACCACTGGGTCGGCCGGCACCGACACGGCGACGTCGGGGCCCTCACGGGCGGTGAGCAGCACCCGCAGGTCGACCTCGGCCCCCTCGACACCGCGCAGGTCGGCGGCGTCGGTGGGCACGTCGGGTGCCCCGGTGCCCGAGACGAACCGGCGCAGCGAGCGCTCCTGCTCGGCGGCGATCACCGAGAGCTCGGCCGCCTCTCCACCGATCTCGTCGCCGCGTCGGTGGATGTAGGCCAGCGACTGCAGCACGCCGTCGTGCACGACCCGGGCGATCCGCTCGCGCTCGTGCAGCCGCTCGCGCTCGAGCAGCACCTGCTCCTCCTGCACCAGCCCGCGGCGGGCGAGGTCGACCGCCAGGCCGATCAGCCCGCCGAGCAGCACGAGCAGGACGATGTTGTGGACAGTGGCCTGGGTCGGGTTGAACCGCACCACCACGAGGTCGGCCAGCGCGATGACCGCGGCCGCGAGGAGGCCACCGCGCGCACCTGCCGCCACCGCGCACCCTGCGACCGACCCGGCAGCCCAGATCGTGGGGATGGTGAACTGGCCGGCCTCGATGGCGGCGGGCGTCTCGGCGAGCATCGTCGCGAGGACGCCGAACACGGCGATGCCGACCTCGACGAGCACGACCGACAGGGTGCGCCGCCGGTAGAACAGCAGCCCGACCGACCAGGCGGCCATCACGCCGATGACGAGGGCCGCCACCCAGGGCCGCTCCATCGTGTCGTGGCGCTGCCAGGCCAGCCCGGCGGCGTACAGCGCGGCCAGCGGTCGGAAGACGTCGAGCCCGCGGTGGAAGGACTCGACCACCACCGGCTCGCGACGGCCGGTGCGCTCCGAGCGCGGGCCGAGGACCCCCATGCCGGCCGCCTCAGCTCGCGCGGCGCTGCGGACCGGCGTCGCCGGCATCGCCGGTGTCGCCGGCATCGCCGGTGTCGCCGAGGTCGCGGGTGTCGTCGTCGAGCCCGTCGAGGGCGTCCTCGAGCTCGGAGGCGGCGCGACCCGGCTGGGCGGCTTCGGCCGCCTCCTTGGCCTTGTTCTTCTTCTCGCGGGCGATGCGGTCCTTCATCGCCGTGGCGTACATGTCGACGTACTCCTGGCCGGAGAGCTCCATCAGGGCGTACATGATCTCGTCGGTGATCGAGCGCAGGACGAACCGGTCGCCCTCCATGCCCTCGTAGCGCGAGAAGTCCAGCGGCGTGCCGACGCGCACTCCGACCCGGATCAGCTTGGGGATCTTGGTGCCGGTGGGCTGGGCCTTGTCGGTGTCGATCATCGCGACCGGGATGACGGGGACGCCCGCCTCGAGCGCCATCCGCGCCACGCCCGTCTTGCCCTTGTAGAGCCGGCCGTCGGGGCTGCGGGTGCCCTCGGGGTAGAGGCCGAGCAGGTCACCGCGGTTGAGCACCTTCAGGCCCGAGCGCAGGGCCGCCTCGCTGGCTCGGCCGCCCGAGCGGTCGACCGGCAGCTGGCCGACGCCCTTGAAGAACGCGGCGGTCATCCGGCCCTTCATGCCCTCACCGGTGAAGTAGTCGCTCTTGGCGAGGAAGGTCATCCGCCGGGGCACGACGAGGGGCAGGAAGATCGAGTCGGAGAACGAGAGGTGGTTGCTGGCGAAGATGGCGGGACCGGTCTCGGGGATGTGCTCGGCGCCGTCGACCCACGGGCGGAACAGCAGGCGGAGGATCGGTCCCAGAATGACCGTCTTCAACACCCAGTAGATCACCGGACCACCCTTCGTCGCGCGTCGCCCAGACTCTAGTGCACCGGGTCTGCGTGCCTGATCGACATGTCGCCGTGCGAAGATCGTCATCCCACCCCGCAGCACCCGAGGAGACCCCGTGCCAGACCGGCCCGGTGACATGGACGAGCGTGATGTCGACGCTCGCTTCGCCTCCATCGTCGCGCGCTGGGACGGGCCCGTGCCGGATGCCGACCAGGTCGCCACGAGCGGTGACCACGACGGCGCCGCGGGCGACGAACAGGTCGAGGGTGACGCCACCGCGGGCACCGACGACGCGACCACCGAGGCCGCTGACGCCACCGAGCGTGATGCCGCGGAGCAGGCCACGCCGCCGGTCACCCCACGAGCCCCGTGGGTCAACCCCTCGCCGCTCGATGTCGTCGTGCCGCCCTCGGCCTGGCGGGCCGCCGAGGAGCCCGACGCCGAGACGGCCGCCGCGGCCCGGGCCGCCGAGGAGGCCCTCACCGAGGACGAGCACTTCGAGCCGCCCGAGGTGGTGCTGCCCCCGCAGGAGGACCTGCACTTCTGGGGTGCCGTCATCGGGCTGGTGGCCGGGCCGCTCATGCTGCTCTGGGTGGTGTTCGCCCGTCCGTCGCACAGCGTGCGCTGGTTCCTCGTGTCGGTGCTGGTCTCGCTCGTGGGCTTCGGCCTGCTCGTCCTGCGCCAGCCGAAGCACCGCGACCCGACGAGCGGCGACAACGGCGCCCGCGTCTGACCGCGTCCACGCAGTAGCTCGCAGAGCACGCAGCAATCTCTGCGTGGTCGCCGAACTTCTGCGTGCGCAACCGGGTCAGGTGAGCTCGAGGTCGACCCAGGTCGGGCGGTGGTCGCTCGCGGCGGCGTACACGGCATCCGGGACGCTCACCTCACGGTGCGGGAGCACGCGCAGCTCGGGCGACGCGAAGACCACGTCGAGCCGCCGGCGGGGTGAGCGCGCCGGGTAGGTCGGGCGCTCGGGCGAGACCAGCCGCAGCCGGTCGGGCACGTCGAGGAGCCGCCAGGCACCGCCGGTGTGGTCCTCGTTGAGGTCGCCGGCGAGCACGAGCGGGCCTCGGTCGGCGATGACCTCGAGGATCCGCTCGGTGTGCGTGACCCGCTCGGGCGCCTTGAGGCTCAGGTGCACCGACACGGCCGTGAGCTCGCCGCCGTCGGGCAGCGCGACCCGCACCACGGCGTACCCACGGGTGCGGTCGGGCCAGTGCACCGGCAGCCTGAGGTGCTCGGACCCCACGACGCGCACCCGGTCGGAGGTCAGCACGGTCGTGCCGCCGCTCCCCCGGTGGCCGCCGGCCCAGTCCAGCCCGCACGCGGCGGCGAACCGGCGCACCCGCCCGCCGGCGAACAGCCGGCGCGGCACCTCCTGCAGGCAGAGCACGTCGGGGTCGACGGCCCGCACGACGCGCGCCGCGAGGTGGTGGTCGTCGAGGAAGTCGCGGGTGTTGTAGCTGGCGACGCGCACCGACGGCACGTCGGCGCTCAGCCGGAGACGGCGTCGGTGCGGGCGAGGTCGGCGGCGCCGACGAGACCGGCCTCGTTGCCGAGCTGCGCGGCGACGATGCGCGCCTCGGGCCGGTACCCGCGACCGGTGAGCTGGCGGCGGAACGCCTCCCGCGCGGGGTCGAGCAGCAGGTCGCCCGCGGCGCTCACCCCGCCCCCGATGACGAACGTCCCCGGGTCGAGCGCCGCCGCGAGGTCGGCCATGCCGATGCCGAGCCACCGGCCGACCTCGGCGAGGAGCTCGCGGGCCAGCTGGTCGCCGTCGCGGGCGGCCTCGGTGACGAGGGGACCGGTGAGGTCCTCGGGTCGTCCCTCGACCCGGTCGAACAGGTCGGACACGACCGGGCTGCCGGCCGACATCAGGCCGCGGGCCTCACGCACCAGCGCGTTGCCCGAGGCGTACTGCTCCCAGCAGCCCTTGTTGCCGCACTCGCAGCGGATGCCGTCGGGCACCACCTGCATGTGGCCGAACTCGCCCGCGATGCCGTAGCGCCCGCGGATGACGCGCCCGCCGAGGACGATGCCGCCGCCGATGCCGGTGCCGAGGTTGACCATGACGAGGTGGCTCTCGCCCCGGCCGGCCCCGAACCGGTGCTCGGCCCACACGGCCGCGTTGGCGTCGTTGTCGACGAAGATCGGCACGGCCAGGCGCTGCCCGAGGGCCTCGCGCAGCGGCTCGTTGCGCCACGAGAGGTGGGGCGCGAAGACGACGGTGGCCCGGTCGGCCGCGACGAAGCCGGCCGCCCCGATGCCGACGGCGGCGATGTCGCTGCGTCCCTCGAGCAGCTCCTCGACGATCGAGACGATGGTGTTCTCGACGACGCGCGGGCTCGTCGACCGGTGCGGGGTGTCCCGGCGGGCGCGGGCGAGCACGACTCCGTCGGAGTCGACGACACCGCCGGCGACCTTGGTGCCGCCGATGTCGATGCCGATGGCGAGTGGTCCGTCAGCCACGGGGTTCCTCCTGCGGGTCGTCGGCGTCACTGATCGGGATGGGGTTGCTCGGCGCGGGGGTCGTCCGGCGCGGCCGGGCCGGACGCCGGGGGCGCCCCGAGCCGTCGGCGGCGGCGTCGTCGGTCGGCGCGTCCGGACCCTGCTCGGATGCCGGCTGCCCCCCGGCCGTGCGGCTGCTCGCCAGGTCGGTGAGCACCGTCGCGGCCAGGGCGGCCAGGTCGGCGAGCCGGGCGAGGGTCTCGGGGCTGAGCGAACGGACCACGGCCGCACCGCGACACAGGGGGCACCACGTGCAGAACGGGTCGTGGGCGGCCGGCCCGGGTTCG
Source organism: uncultured Actinomycetota bacterium (assembly GCA_963707895.1). Taxonomy (GTDB): domain Bacteria; phylum Actinomycetota; class Actinomycetes; order Actinomycetales; family Dermatophilaceae; genus Fodinibacter. Next base: position 494,799 of record CAVPRS010000010.1, read on the forward strand.
GCGGCGGTGGCGGAGGGGGCAGCGCCGGGCGCACCGGCATCCGACGCCGGGTCGCCGCCACTGGGGTCAGCGGCAGGCGGGTCCGAGGCAGCCGACTGCGCTGCTGCCTCGGCGGACCGGCGCAGGCTCTCGAGGAGCCGGGTGGCCTCGTCGGCCACCGACCCCACCTGCTCGTCCCAGCGCTCAGCGCCCACTGGCCCACTGCTCCTCGTCACGCTCGAAGCGCACGCGCAGGCTCCCGCCACCCACGGCAGCGCTGCGCACGACGCACCGTCGCAGCACCGACGGCAGGGTGACCACCCGGCGCTGACCGCCGACCTCGAGCAGCAGGTCGTCCTCGCGCCGCGCCATCCCGACCATGCCGGCCGACACGAGGGGCAGGGGCAGGGTCAGGACGAAGTCGGCGCCGTCGGCCGCGACCGTCATCCGGGGTACGTCGACGTCGTCCATCAGGGCCGGAACCGGGAGGCCGCCGGCGTCGGCGACCGTCGCGGAGGCGAGGGCGTCGAGGGCGTCGGCACCGATCGGCTCGCCGGCAAGGTACGGGGCGCACAGCAGCGGGATGCCGAGGAAGGACTCGCGCACCTGCTCCAGACCGGTGGCCTGGGCGGTGGTCCAGGCGGCGCGCCACGGGTCGGTGTCGCCGGCAACGGCCGCCGGGAGGAGCCGGTTGACCACGACGGCGTCGACGGCGTACCCGTGCAGCGAGAGCGAGGTGAGCACCCGGCGGCTCTCGGCGATGACGACCCGCTCGGGGGTCAGCACGACGCGCACGCTGGCCCGGGTGGAGGTGAGCAGCGCACGGACACCGACCATGAGCTCGCGCCAGGCCCGCAGCACGAGCAGCACCTCGGGGCCGGGCACCGGCACGCCGGTCGCCGCCGACGCCGCGGGCCGCAGCACGGTGAGCAGCCGGCGCTGGGCCGGGAGCAGCCGGTCGAGGTGCCAGCCGAGCACCTCGGGCAGCGCGAGCAGGCGCAAGCGTCTCGGCCGTGGGGGCGCAGTCGACGACGACGAGGTCCCAGTCGCCGCTGTCGGCCTGGTGGGCGAGCGCGGCGAGGGCGGTGACCTCCTCGGCGCCGGGCAGCGACGTGAGCTCGTCGGCGACGACCGCGTCGACACCCATCGCGTCGAGCACCCCGAGCAGGTAGTCGCGCACGACCTGCCAGTCGGCCTCGACGGCGGTGTGGGCGCCGACCGCGAGCGCGTGCAGGCCGGGCTCGACCTCGGTGGTCTCGCGCCAGGTGCGCGCGGTGGTGAGGTCGACGTCGAGGGCGTCGCCGAGGCTGTGTGCCGCGTCGGTCGACATGACCAGCGTCCGCAGGCCCGAGCGGGCGGCCCGGACCGCGGTGGAGGCGGCGGTCGTCGTCTTGCCGACGCCGCCCTTGCCGGTCACGAGGACGACGCGTGCCATGGCGGCGGTCAGCCCTCCGCGCGCTTCTTGAGCTCGGTCAGGGCGAGGTTGATGATGTGCTTCTCGGCCTTGCGCTTCAGCAGGCCGATCATCGGCATGGTGAGCTCGACCTCGAGGTCGTAGGTGACCGAGGTGCCGCCGGACGCGGTGTGTGACAACGCATAGGTGCCGTCGAGCCCCTTGAGCAGGGTGGCGCGCACCAGGTGCCACGACACGCTGCCGGTGCCGTCCTCGGCGATGTCCCAGTCGTACTCGAGCACGTAGTTGTCCTTGATGGCCCCGGCGTTCAGGTGGAACTCGACCTGGTCGGCCCAGCCGTCGCCGTCCTCGCTGAGCACCGTCGCCGACGTGACCTCGTGCGCCCACTCCGGGTAGCGCTCGAAGTCGGCGATGACGTCGAGCACGGCGCCGGGCTCGGCGGCGATCTCGACGGAGGACTGTGTGCGGTCGGCCATGGCACGGAGGGTACCCGCCCCGGGGCGGCATAGAGTTGGGTGTCCCCGTGGCGCCCACCCGAAGGAGCCTGCCGTGAACGAGAAGTCCACGTCGCTCGTCCTGCCCGCGACCACGCAGGGCAGCCTGGCCGACGTCCCGCTGCGGTGGGCGAGTGCCGAGCCCGGACGGGTCGCCTTCGCGGTGCGCTCCGGAGCCGGGTGGACCGACGTCACCTCGGCCACCTTCGCGGCCGACGTCGCGGCGCTGGCCAAGGGGCTGATCGGCGCCGGCATCGGCCTCGGTGACTCCGTCGCCATCATGAGCCGCACCCGCTACGAGTGGACCGTCGCCGACTTCGCGCTGTGGTCGGCCGGTGCCGTGCCCGTGCCGATCTACGAGACCTCCTCCGCCGACCAGGTCGAGTGGATCCTCGCCGACTCCGGCGCGGTCGGGGTCATCGTCGAGACCGGCGCCCACCTCGCCTCGGTCGAGAAGGGACGCTCGCGGCTGCCCGGCCTCCAGCACGTCTGGGTCATCGACCAGGGCGACGTCGACAGCCTGAGCCGCGACGGCGACGACGTCGACGACGCCGAGCTCGACGCCCGCCGCGAGGCGCTCGACCGCGACACCCTCGCCACGATCATCTACACCTCGGGCACCACCGGTCGCCCGAAGGGTGTCGAGCTGACCCACGGCAACTTCCTCACCCTGGCCGAGAACACCGCCGAGAAGCTCGCCGCCGTCGTCAAGGCGCCTGGGTCGTCGACGCTGCTCTTCCTGCCGCTCGCGCACGTGTTCGCGCGCTTCATCGAGGTGCTCGCCGTGACCGCCGGGGTGCGGATGGGCCACTCCTCCGACCTCAAGGCGCTGCTCGACGACTTCTCGGCGTTCCAGCCCACCTTCGTGCTCGCCGTGCCCCGCGTCTTCGAGAAGATCTACAACTCCGCCGAGGCCAAGGCCGAGGCGGGCGGCAAGGGCAGGATCTTCGCCGGTGCCGCGGCCGCCGCCGTCGCCTGGTCCGAGGCGCAGGATGCCGGGAACGTCCCGTTCGGCCTGCGGGTGCGGCACGCGGTGTTCGACAAGCTGGTCTACGCCAAGCTGCGCGAGGCGATGGGGGGCAAGGTGCAGTACGCCGTCTCCGGTGGCGCACCGCTCGGCACCCGGCTCGGCCACTTCTTCCGCGGCATCGGGGTCTCGATCCTCGAGGGCTACGGGCTCACCGAGACCACCGCACCGGCCACGGTGAACCGCCCCGACGAGATGCGGATCGGCACGGTCGGCCTGCCACTGCCCGGGGTCGACGTGCGCATCGGTGACGACGGCGAGATCTGCCTGCGCGGCATCAACCTGTTCCGCGGCTACCGGGGCAACGACACCGCGACGGCCGAGTCGATCCGCGACGGCTGGTTCCACACCGGCGACATCGGTGAGCTCGACGACGACGGCTACCTGCGGATCACCGGTCGCAAGAAGGAGATCCTCGTCACCGCCGGCGGCAAGAACGTCGCCCCGGCCGTGCTCGAGGACCGCCTGCGCGCCCACCCGCTCGTCAGCCAGTGCATCGTCGTCGGCGACGGCAAGCCGTTCATCGCCGCGCTCGTCACCCTCGACGAGGACATGTACCCCGGGTGGTCGGCCAACCACGGGCTCGACGACGTGCCGTTCGCGGCCGCCCGCACCGACGAGCGGGTCATCGCCGAGGTGCAGAAGGCCGTCGACGACGCCAACACCGCCGTGTCCAAGGCGGAGTCGATCCGCAAGTTCGCGATCCTCGACTCGGACTTCACCGAGGAGTCCGGCCACCTCACCCCGTCGCTGAAGCTCAAGCGCAACGTCGTGATGCGTGACTTCGAGGACGAGGTCGACGCCCTCTACGGTGGCTGACCCGAGCGCGGCGACCAGCGCCGCACCCGCACCCGCTTCCCCCCTGCCGACCGGCGAACGGGCACGACGCCACCTCCGGGCCGGTCGCCGCCGCCGTGCTCGGCCTGGCGTGGCTGGCGTGGTTCGGCGTGCTCCAGTGGAGCGTCGTGCGCTTCCGGGTGCCGATCGTGCTCACCCTCACCGTCTGCGCGGCCCTGCTCGGCTGGTGGCTGGCCCGCCGGCTCGTGCTGTGCCTGCCGCGCTGGCTGGCACCCGCGGTCGTCGTCGCGTCGGTCGCCATCACGTTGACCGTGCCGCTCTTCAGCTACCTGCGCGGCGGGTGGCTGACCGCCGCCCTGGCCGTGCTCACCGTCGGTGGGCTCGGGTGCGCCGTCCTGCTGACCCGGCCCGGGCGCGGCGCCGCCGTCGCGGCATTCGCCCTCGCCGTGGCGACCCACACGGTGCTGGGCGTGGTCGCCATCCTCGGTGACAAGGCCCCGAGGATCGACGTCTGGGTGGTGCTGCAGCAGGGGGCCGACGCCCTCGGCCGCGGCGACAACGTCTACACGCAGCACTGGTCCAACTCCCCCGGCGTGCAGGACTTCTTCCCCTACCTGCCGTGGATGGCGGTGCTCACCGCGCCCGGACGCTGGATCGCCGGTGACGTGCGGTGGGCCGTGCTGTTCTGGTCGCTGGTGCTCTTCGCGGGGTTGTGGGCGCTGGCCCGCGGGCGGGTCGAGAGGGCCGCGGCGGTCACGGCGGTGCTCGTGCTGGCGCCCGGCACGCTGACCCAGGTCGACCAGGCGTGGACCGAGCCGGTGCTCGCGGCGCTCATCGTCTGGTGGGCCGTGCTGGTGCGGCGCGACAAGGCCTGGTGGGCGGTCATCCCGCTCGCCCTGGCCTGCGCGAGCAAGCAGCACCTCGCGCTGCTCGCTCCGGTGCTGCTCCTGTGGCGCCCGTTCGGGGCGTGGCGCACCCTTGCCACCGGGGCGCTGGCGGCACTGCTGATGCTGCCCTGGGTGGTGGCCGACGCCGGTGCCTTCCTCGGCGACACCGTCACCACCCTGCTCACCTTCCACCCGATCAAGTTCGCCAACACCTGGTACCTCTACGCGCTCAACGAGCACGGCGTGACGCTGCCCTTCTGGGTCACCGGCGCGACCATGGTCGGGGTCGTCGCCGTGGCCGCGTACGCCGTGTGGCGTCGCCGCCCCGGCACCGACGAGCTGCTGCGCTGGCTGGCCCTGGTGCTGGCGGTGGCCAACCTGGTGAACAAGCAGGCCTTCTACAACCAGTTCTGGCTCGTGGGCGCCCTCGTGGCCGCGTCGCTCGCCCTTCCCCAGGGTGAGCCCGCCCCGGACGGCGAGGCCGACGAGCCCAGCGGTTCTGGGGTCGGGGTTTCCGGGCTCAGCCGTTCAGGGGTCAGTCGGGGTTCGACGCCAGGTGGCCCAGCCGGGTGAGCCAGGCGTCGGTGAGCTCGGCTCGCGTCGTGCCGAGCACCTCCTCGAGGGCACGGTCGGTGGCAGCCTCGGCATCGGCGTCGGAGCCCGTGGACGCGCCCGCCGCCACCAGTCGGCGCAGCGCCGCCTCACCGTGGTCGTGCGCGATGAGCTCGACCGCCTGCCAGGCGGCGAGGTAGGGCACCTCGAGGTCACCCGTGGCCGGGCGCAGGTCAGCCTCGCTCGGCAGCGCGCGCGGGCCGTGGCCGGTGCGCAGGGCGGTCACCAGCGGGGCGAGGAGCCGCGACGTCGGGACGTCGGCCCGGGCGTAGCCCACGTGGTCGGCGTAGCCCTCGGTGAGCCACCCGGCCGCCCGCCCCGGCACGGTGGACCGCACGGCCACGTGGGCGAGCTCGTGGGTGAGCACGACGTCGCGGCCGCTCGCGGTGAGCCGGCCGTAGGCCGTGGGGTCGAGGACGACCCGGTCGCCGGTCGCGGTCCCCGCCGGGCCGGTGGGCCCCTCGGTGGTGGCGGCCACCGGCGCGGCCCCCGAGCCCGGGGCGCGGCCGAGCAGCGCGTCGGCCTCTGCCGCCGTCGCGGGCGCCAGCACGAGCACCCGCTCGGGCGTGCCGTGCCACTGCTCAGCCAGGTGGGGAAGGGCCCGGTCGACGACGGCCACGTGCTCGGCGAGCCGGGTGGTGGGCGCGGTGCCGGCCACGACGGCGTGCTCGCCGCGCCGCACCCGCAGGGTGGGCATCGCCACCCACGGTGCGGTGGCGCCGGGTCCCACGGGCCGCTCGGCGTCGACCTGCCAGCCGGAGCCCGAGCGCACCAGGTCGTAGCCGAGGCGCGCCACACGGTCTCCACGGTCGAGGTCGTCGACCCGGTAGCGCACGTCGACCTCGGCGCGGGCCCGCTGCGGCTGTCCCGGTGGATGCCGGGCCGGTGGCGAACTCCCGGTGGACGCCGGGCCGGTCGCGTCGAGGTCGGTGGTGTCGAGGTCGACGACCGGCTCACCGACCTCGACGCGGGAGACGCGCAGCGCCCGGGCCGCCCCGAACGAGTCGAGCTGGCGCCGCCCCGAGGCGGACGAGGCCTCGGCGACGGTCGCGGCATACGCCGGCCGGTCGCCGGACACCACCGCCGCCGCACGGCGGCGCAGCACCTCGGTGACCGCGGCCGTGTCGGCGGCGGAGGCTGCGGCCGACACATCACCCGACGCCGACGTCGACGGCGTGACCGACACCGACGCCGAGCCGGACGGGGCGCCGACGTCGTCGGTGCACCCGGTCAGGCCCGTGGCCCCGGCCAGCGAGAGCGCCACGACGGCGACGCCCCACCCGCGCCGGGCACGACGTCGGCTCGAGGTCAGCGGGCCGGGCACGGCGCCATCGTAGGCAGCCCACCCGGGAGCCTCACCCGACCGCGCGGCCCCCCTCGGTGCGCGCGTCGTCACGGCTGCCCGACGAGGTGACGACGGCCCTGGCCCGGGCCGCGGTCTCGGGGGCGACCAGCCCGGCCTCGACGAACCGGGTGACGGCCGCCCGCTCCTCGGGGTCGAGCCCGAGGTCGAACCGCATGGACGGCGCCGTGAGGTCGAGCAGGACGGGCACCATGCAGTCGGCGCAGTGCAGCTCGCGCACCGGGCACGTGCGGCACTCGACGGTCATCATCGTGTCGTGGCTGGTCATCGGCTCTCACCCCTTCCAGGTGGTCTACGGCCACGCTACGGGCGCCCACCGACAGGCCCGTCCGACCAGCCGGCTCACGCGGGCCGGGGCACCGCCGCCAGCAGCGACTGGCCGATCCAGCCCGGCACCGCCCGGGCCACCTCGCGCGGTGCCTCCACCTCCACGCGCCCGGCCCGCAGCGCGTCAGCCCAGGCGCGGTCGCCGCGCCAGATCTCGGTCATCGCGCGCAGCGAGGTGCGCACCGTCGCCGTCACGTCGAACCCCGGGTCGACGTCGCAGATGTCGACCTCGTCGCCGCTGACGCACACCCACCAGCGGGAGACCGGCGGCGCGACGTCCGCGAACCGGATGGCGACCACGGTGCGGCCCCGCGGCCAGTCCTCGACCGGGATGGTGCGCTTGACGTCCCACATCAGCAGGTGCGGGTCCAGGTCCTCCTCGCCCAGCTCGCCGACCCAGCGTGCCCCCCAGGCGCCCAGCGCGTCGACGATGCCGCGCAGCTCGAGCCCGCTCTCGGTGAGCTCGTAGGCGCTGCGCCCGGCGACCACCCGGCGCTGCACCACCCCGGCCCGCTCCAGCCGTCGCAGCCGCTTGGAGAGCAGGGCCGGCGACATCTTCGGGTTGCCGCGCCGCAGCTCGTTGAAGTGGCGGCTGCCGAGCAGCAGCTCACGCACGACGAGCAGGGTCCACCGCTCGTCGAGCACCTCCATCGCCTTGGCGATCGGGCAGAACTGGCCGTAGGTCGACATGGTCACCACCTCCCGCAGGGGCGCCGGGCCCCGGACACCGTGCCACCCAGTGCACACCAGCCCACGCGACCGCCGCCAGTACAGATCGTGAACCACCCGCGGTACAGAACACGCACTGGAGCAGTCCCGACCCGGCCCGCGACGCTGGAGACCCTCACCACCACGAAGGAGAACGACCATGACCGACACCACCCAGGAGCGCCGACACCACCCGCCCGTCCGCTACGGCGCCGCCCCCGAGGTGAAGCAGAAGCACCGCGCGATGTGGGCCCTGGGCGACTACGCGGCCGTCGCGTCCGACATCGTCGCCCCGCTCGGCCACGTGCTCGTCGAGGCGTGCCACGTGGCGCCCGGCGACCGGCTCCTCGACGTCGCCGCGGGCTCGGGCACCGTGGCCGTCCCGGCGGCCCGAGCGGGAGCCCGCGTCACGGCATCCGACCTGACACCCGAGCTGCTCGCCGTCGGCGAGCGGCTGACGGCGGCCGAGGGCCTCGACGTCACGTGGGAGGAGGGGGACGCCGAGGCACTGCCCCACCCCGACGGCACGTTCGACGTGACGACATCCTGCGTGGGCGTGATGTTCGCGCCGTTCCACCGGGCCGCCGCCGACGAGCTGGTGCGGGTGACCCGCAGCGACGGGCGGATCGGCCTGGTCAGCTGGACCCCCGAGGGCTTCATCGGCGAGATGTTCTCGATCATGAAGCCCTACGCCCCGCCACCCCCGCCCGGCGCCCAGCCGCCCCCGCTCTGGGGGTCCGAGAGCCACGTGCGCGACCTGCTCGGCGACCGCGTCGACGACCTCGAGACGGTGCGCGACCACCTCGTGGTCGACCGGTTCCGCGACGGTGCCGAGTTCCGCGACTACTTCAAGGCGCGCTACGGCCCGACGATCGCGGTCTACCGCTCGCTCGCCGACGACCCGGTGCGGGCCGCCGCGCTCGATGCCGAGCTCGCCGACCTCGGCGACCGGCACGTCCGCGGGGACGTCATGCGCTGGGAGTACCTGCTGCTCACCGCACGCCGCCGCTGACCGCGACCCGTCGTCGCCCGCACCACGGCCGGATGTCGGGTGCCGGCCACCCGGACAGCCCGCACCGCGCGCCTTCGCGGGGGTGTCGGTGCGGGCGCCTACGGTCGCGGCATGACGATGGTGCAGGGAACGTTCGACGACCTGGGCACCCCCCTGTCGTCGGTCACCTTCGTCGTCGTCGACCTCGAGACCACCGGTGGCAGCCCGGCCGAGTGCGGCATCACCGAGATCGGGGCGGTCAAGGTGTGCGGCGGCGAGGTGGTCGGCGAGTTCCAGACCCTGGTCAACCCGGGCGGGCCGATCCCCACGTTCATCTCGGTGCTCACCGGCATCACCGACGCCATGGTCGCCGGCTCGCCGCGCATCGAGTCGGCCCTGCCCGCGTTCCTCGAGTTCGCCGCGGGCTCGGTGCTCGTGGCCCACAACGCCGGCTTCGACATCTCGTTCCTCAAGGCCGCGGCGCGGCGCACCGAGCACGAGTGGCCGGGGTTCGCGGTGCTCGACACCGTGCACCTGGCCCGCCAGCTCGTGCACCGCGACGAGGTGCCCAACCACCGGCTCGCCTCGCTGGCCCGGCTCTTCCGCGCCACCACCACGCCCGACCACCGGGCGCTGCACGACGCCCGGGCCACCGTCGACGTCCTGCACGGCCTGATCGAGCGGGTCGGCTCGCTCGGCGTGCACTCCCTCGAGGAGCTGCTCGACTACACCGCCCGGGTCACCCCGGCCCGCCGCCGCAAGCGGCACCTCGCCGACGACCTGCCCGACCTGCCCGGGGTCTACCTGTTCAAGGACGGCGAGGGGCGGGTGCTCTACGTCGGCACCTCCGTGTCCATCCGCACCCGGGTGCGCTCCTACTTCACGGCCTCCGAGCACCGCCGGCGCATGGGCGAGATGGTGCGCATCGCCGAGTCGGTCAGTCCCATCGTCTGCGCCACCACGCTCGAGGCCGAGGTGCGCGAGCTGCGGCTCATCGCCGAGCACAAGCCCCGCTACAACCGGCGCTCGCGCCATCCCGAGCGCGCCCTGTGGGTCAAGCTCACCGTCGAGCCCTTCCCGCGCCTGTCCATCGTGCGGGTCGTCGCCGACGACGGCGCGCGCTATGCCGGGCCGTTCAACTCGCACTCGGCCGCCGAGGCCGCGGTGGCGGCCGTCCACGAGGTGCTGCCGCTGCGCCAGTGCCTCGAGCGGCTCTCCCCCACCAAGCCGAGGTCGGCGTGCGCCCTGGCCGACATGGGACGCTGCGGCGCCCCGTGCACCGGGGCCCAGTCGGTCGCCGACTACGCCCTCGTCGCCGACCGCGCCGTCGACCTGCTCGTGGGCGACACCCGCGACCTCCTCGACTCCCTGCGCGCCCGCATGGCGCACCTCGCCGACGTCGAGCGCTTCGAGGACGCCCAGGTGGTGCGCGAGCGGCTGGTGGCCCTCGTGCGGGGCACGTCGCGCTCGCAGCGCCTCGACCCCCTGGCGCGCATCCCCGAGCTCGTCGCGGCGCGGCGCTCCCTCCTCGGCGGCTGGGAGGTCGTCTGCGTGCGCCACGGCAAGCTGGCCGGCAGCACCACGGCACCGCGCGGCGCCGACCCGATGCCCTACATCGAGGCGCTGCGGGCCAGCGCCGAGGTCGTCACGTCCTCGGTGCCGCCCTGCCCGGCCGCCACACCCGAGGAGAGCGAGAAGATCCTGCGCTGGCTCGAGTCACCCGGGGTGCGCATCGTCGAGGTCGACGGTGCCTGGACCTGCCCGGTCGGCGGTGCGGCCGCGGTGCGGGCCGAGCTCGAGCCGCTCGAGACCGCCCGGCGCGAGGTCGCCGGCTTCGCCGGGGTCCGCTGACCGCTGGGAGTATGGGGCCCCGGTCGCCGCACGGACGCGCGGAGGTGGGTCGAGGGGTCACAACATGCCCGCCGCAGTCTTGGTTCCCGGGCATGTCTCGACCCCTCGACGGTTCAGCCCCGGCACGACGCGAGCTACCACGCGGGCTACCGCGCAGTACTCGCTGTGATGACGACCAGTACCGCGCCGTGGGTCGCGTCGTAGCCGGGCGGACCTGCGGGGAGGTGATGCACGGCGGTCACCAGGTCGCGCCTCCTGCATCACCGCGACGACGGCGGCCGGGGCACACGGCATGCGGTGCGCTGACCCGAACCGGGCCCGCCGCTAGTCTGGCCCGGTGATCACCGCCATCGTCCTCATCACCGCCGACGTCGACCGGATCCCCGAGGTCGCGCAGCAGATCGCCGACCTCGACGGCGTCACCGAGGTCTACTCGGTGGCCGGCGACGCCGACCTCGTGGCGATGGTGCGGGTGCGCCACCACGAGGACCTCGCCGACGTCATCGCCGACCGGCTCAACAAGGTCGTCGGGGTCACGGGCACCAACACGCACATCGCGTTCCGCACCTACTCCTCGCACGACCTCGAGGCGGCGTTCAGCCTCGGCCTCGAGGGCTGACCCGACCGCTCAGGCGGTGTCGGCCGCCGTGGCCTCGACCCACCGGGCGAGCAGCTGCTGGGCCTCCCCGGAGTCGATGGCGGCCTCGGCACGGTCCATGCCCCGGCGCACGGCCGCGGTGAGCGCCACCCGCGACACGGTCGGCTCCCCCAGCCCGGATGCCGTGGCGAGCGCGATGCCCGCGTTGAGCAGCACCGCGTCGCGCACCGGGCCCGGCACGCCGGCCAGCAGGTCGCGCGCCACCTGGGCGTTGTGCGCGGCGTCCCCGCCGCGCAGGCTCTCGACCGGGTGGTGCTCGAGCCCGACGTCGCCGGGGTCGAGGGTCAGCTCGGTGACCCCGCCGTCGCGGACCCACCACACCGTCGACGTCGTGGCGAGGGTGAGCTCGTCCAGGCCGTCGTCGCCCCGGAAGACGGATGCCGCGCGGCCGCGGTCGGCGAACACCCCGGCGATGAGGGGGGCGATGCGGGCGTCGGCCACCCCGACGGCCGCGTAGGTGGGCTGCGCCGGGTTGGTGAGCGGACCGAGCGCGTTGAACGCCGTGCCGACCCCGAGGTCGCGGCGGGTCACGGCGGCGTGCCGCATCGAGGGGTGGAACGCGTTGGCGAAGCAGAAGGTGATGCCGGCCGCCTCGGCGACCTCGGCCACCTGCGACGGGGAGAGGGTCAACGAGACGCCGAGGGCCTCGAGCACGTCGGCCGACCCGGTGCTCGACGAGGCCGAGCGGTTGCCGTGCTTGACCACCCGCAGGCCGGTGGCGGCCACGACGATGGCGGTCATCGTCGAGATGTTGACCGAGTGCAGCCGGTCGCCGCCGGTGCCGACGACGTCGATCGTCTCGCCCGGCACCTCGATCCGGTGGGCGTGCTCGAGCATGACGTCGGCGATGCCGCGCAGCTCCTCGACCGACTCGCCCTTGGCGCGCAGCGCCACGAGGAAGCCGGCCAGCTGCACCGGGCTCGCCTCGCCGTTCATCACCTCGGCCATCGCCCAGCCGGTCTGCTCGGCGGTGAGGTCCTCACGGCGCAGCAGCGCGGCGAGCAGGTCCGGCCAGGTGGTCCCGGCCAGGATCGGCGTGGTCACGCCGCTCAGCCGACCGCGACCCGCGTGCGCGCCAGGCGGGCGATGGCCTCGGACACGGCGATGGGGTCGAGGGGGTGCGACACGGCGTCGTCGGCGAGCGACCAGCCGGCCAGCCAGCCGTCCTGGGGGCGCCCGGTGAGCACCAGGATGGGCGGGCAGCGGAAGATCTCGTTCTTCAGCTGGCGGCACAGACCCAGACCACCGTGCGGGGTCGCCTCGCCGTCGAGCACGACGACGTCGAAGCCGCCGGCATCCATCGCCTCGACGACCGCCTCGGGGGTCGCGCACTCGCGCCAGGAGACGATCTCGACGTCCCGCGCGGGGCGCCGCCCGGCGGCCGCGCGAACGGCGTCACGAGTGGTGATGTCGTCGCTGTAGAGGAGGACCGACACCCGGTGGACACCATCGGTCGTCGAGGCCTGCGCGGGGGTCCCGGCAGCGTGCGAAGAGGTCATGCGGGCATCGTACCGGTGGCGTGTTTCGCGACTTGTCGAGCCTTTCGGGGGGTCATGGGAGCGCCCCGCGCCCATTGCGGCCATAATGTCGTCCGTGGCGACTCAGACAGCACCCCAGGCCCGGCCTTCGGGGCCCGTTCCCTCGATCCCCGGCCAGGGGCCCGCGACGCGGCCGAACATGGTCGCGGTCGGCACCATGGTGTGGCTGTCGAGCGAGCTGATGTTCTTCGCGGCACTGTTCGCGTTCTACTTCACGATCCGTGGTCACGAGCCCGGCCTGTGGGAAGACCGCACGGTCATGCTCAACGTGCCGTTCGCCCTGTGCAACACCATCGTCCTGGTCGTCTCGTCGGTCTGGTGCCAGCTCGGCGTGCTGCAGGCCGAGAAGGGCATCGTGGCGCGGCCCGCCGGTACCTCGCTGTTCAAGATCTCCGCGTGGGGCATGCGCGAGTGGTACGTGCTGACCTACGCGTTCGGCGCCACGTTCATCGCCGGCCAGGTCTACGAGTACGCCCACCTGATCCAGGAGGGCGTGTCGCTCTCGTCCGACGCCTACGGCTCGGTCTTCTACCTCGCCACGGGCTTCCACGGCATGCACGTCACCGGCGGCCTCATCGCGTTCATGCTCATCATCGGGCGCACCTTCACCACCCGCCACTACTCGCACGCGCAGGCCACCGGCGCGGTCGTCACGTCCTACTACTGGCACTTCGTCGACGTCGTGTGGATCGCCCTGTTCATCATGATCTACGTCTTGAAGTGACCTCAGCCGCAACCGGACCCGACCCGAACCGCAGACGACAGGAACGCACCGTGAACGCACTGGCAGCCCGCCGCCGGCACCCGGCGGCGATCGCCATCCTGATCATGCTCGGCCTGTTCCTCACCGGCGCCGTCTACACCGTGATCGCCCCCAAGGACGCCGACGCCACGACCCAGTCGCTGTCGGCCCAGAGCGTCGAGGAGGGCCAGGCGCTGTTCCGGGCCAACTGCGCCTCGTGCCACGGCCTCAACGCCGAGGGCCGCGCCACCGGCAACGGCGACAAGAAGGCGGGCCCGGCCCTGGCCGGCGTCGGTGCCGCCGCGGTCGACTTCCAGGTCGGCACCGGCCGGATGCCGCTGGCCGGCCCGATGGTCCAGGCGCCCAGTGGCGAGGTCAAGTTCACCGACGACCAGATCGCCGCGCTCGGCGCCTACATCGCCTCGCTCGCACCCGGCCCCGAGGTGCCGTCCGACGAGGCGGTCGACCCCCTCAAGGGTGACCCGGCCAGGGGTGGGGAGCTGTTCCGCGTCAACTGCGCGATGTGCCACAACTTCGCCGGCGCCGGTGGTGCCCTCACCCGCGGCAAGTACGCGCCCGCCATCGACGACGTCACGAGCAAGCACATCTACGAGGCCATGCTCACCGGCCCGCAGAGCATGCCCGTGTTCGGCGACACCAACCTCACCCCCGAGAGCAAGCGCGACGTGATCGCCTTCCTCACCACCATCGACGAGCAGGAGAGCCCGGGCGGCCTGAAGCTGGGGTCGCTCGGCCCGGTCAGCGAGGGACTGTTCGCCTGGGTCTTCGGCCTCGGCATCCTCGTCGGCGCCGCCGTCTGGCTCGGCTCCAAGTCGGCCTAGCCCCACACCCGTCCCCACCCGCACATCGACGAGAAGATCGGTACCCCGATGAACGAGCAGGACACCACCCACCCGGGCAGCGAGGTGGCCTCGACGCCCGAGCACGGCACCGCCGTGCGCCTCGACCAGGGCCACGTCGTCGGGGACGGCGGCCTCCCCGAGCGGTTCACCAACCCCGGGCTGCCCGCTCACGTCGCCCGGATGGCCGACCTCGACGAGGCTGCTGCCCGCCGGGCCGAGAAGCAGGTCTCCACCCTCTTCGGCATCTCGATCATCGGCGCGCTGCTCTTCATCGTCTTCTACTTCGCGATCAGCCTCGAGACCACCGTCTTCGTGCCGGGCATCGGCCTCACCAGCGCCTCCAACCTGGCACTGGGCGCCTCGCTCGCGCTGGCCCTGCTCGGCATCGGTTTCGGTGCGGTGCACTGGGCCAAGACGCTCATGCCCGACGAGGAGATCGTCGAGGAGCGGCACACCCTGCGCGCCACCGACGAGTCCCGTGACCGGGTCGTCGACGAGATGAAGGGGGGCGGTGCCAGCTCGCAGATCACCCGCCGCCCGATGATCAAGTACACCCTCGGCGGCGCGCTCGGCCTGTTCGCCGTCCCGCTCGTGCTCCAGGTCGCCGGCTCGCTCGGCCCGATGCCGCAGAACAGCCTGTCCCAGACCTTCTGGAACGGTGGCCCCAGCGGCCCCGGCCAGGACCCCACGTTCGTGCCGCTCCGGCTCATGCGCGACCCCGAGAACACACCGATCAAGGCGCAGGACGTCACCATCGGATCGGTCTTCCACGTCATGCCCGAAGGCCTGCTGCCCAACCCGATCACCGGTGAGGGCGGCACCCCGAACCTCCTCGAGGAGAAGGCCAAGGCGGCCGTGCTGCTGATGCGCCTCGACGAGGACGACATCGAGTCCCAGAAGCAGAAGGACTGGGGCTACCACGGCATCATGGCCTACTCCAAGATCTGCACCCACGTCGGCTGCCCGGTCGGCCTGTACGAGCAGCAGACCCACCACCTGCTCTGTCCGTGCCACCAGTCGACCTTCGACGTGACGCAGGACGCCAAGGTCATCTTCGGCCCGGCCAAGCGCCCGCTGCCGCAGCTGCAGATCACCGTCGACGACGAGGGCTACCTCGTCTCGGCCGCTCCGTTCCAGGAAGCGGTCGGCCCGAGCTTCTGGGAGCGTGGCAGCGCATGAGCACCGACACCACCGCACGTCCGGCGGACGCCCTGCGCGCCGACGACACCCCCGCCGCCGACGCACCCTCGGCCGCGGCTCGCAAGATCGGCGGCGTCGCCGGCTGGGTCGACGACCGCACCGGCGCGGCCAAGCCGGTCGGCTACCTGATGAAGAAGGTGTTCCCCGACCACTGGTCGTTCATGCTCGGCGAGATCGCGATGTACTCGATGATCGTCTGCCTGCTGACCGGGGCCTTCCTCACCTTCTGGTTCATCCCGAGCGCCGGGCAGACCGTCTACGACGGCTCCTTCGTCCCGCTGCGGGGCGTGACCATGTCCGAGGCGTACGCCTCGACCCTGAACATCTCGTTCGACATCAAGGGCGGCCTGATCATCCGCCAGATCCACCACTGGGCCGCGCTGATGTTCATCGTCGCGCTCACGGTGCACATGTTCCGCGTCTTCTTCACCGGTGCGTTCCGCAAGCCGCGTGAGATCAACTGGGTGATCGGCTCGGTGCTCGCGCTCCTGGCGATCATCGAGGGCTTCGCCGGCTACTCCCTTCCCGACGACCTGCTCTCCGGCACCGGCCTGCGCGCCATGGAGGGCTTCGTGCAGACGGCCCCCGTCATCGGGTCCTACCTGGCCTTCGCGATCTTCGGCGGGCCGTTCCCCGGCGAGATGATCATCCCGCGCCTCTACAGCGTGCACATCCTGCTCATCCCCGCCATCCTGATCGGGCTCTTCACGGCGCACATCGGGCTGGTGTTCGTGCAGAAGCACACCCAGTTCCCCGGGCCGGGCCGCACCAACGACAACGTCGTCGGATACCCGGTCATGCCGGTCTACGCCGCCAAGGCCGGTGGCTTCTTCTTCATCGTCTTCGGCATCCTCGCCATGATGGCCGCCCTGGTCCAGATCAACCCGATCTGGGCCTACGGCCCCTACGACCCCTCCCCCGTCACCGCCGGCTCGCAGCCCGACTGGTACATGGGCTTCGCCGACGGTGCCCTGCGGCTGCTGCCCGGATGGCTCGAGGTCAGCGCCTTCGGGTTCACGCTGTCGCTGAACATCGCCCTCGGCGCCCTGGTGCTGCTGCCGCTGGTCTACACCGTGCTCGGCGCCTACCCGTTCGTCGAGAAGTGGGTGACCGGCGACAACCGTGAGCACCACCTGCTCGACCGGCCGCGCAACAACCCCGTGCGCACCGGCATCGGCATGGCAGGCATCACGGCCTACTGCGTGTTCTTCTTCGCCGCCGGCAACGACATCATGGCCATCAAGCTGAACCTGTCGATCAACGACATCACCTGGTTCTTCCGGATCGGCCTGTTCGTGCTGCCACCCATCATGTTCTGGGTGACCAAGCGGATCTGCCTGTCGCTGCAGCGTCGCGACCGCGACACGGTGCTGCACGGTCGCGAGACCGGGACCATCGTGCGCACGCCCGACGGCCGGTACTTCGAGCGGCACGAGACCCATGCCGAGCTCACGCCCGAGCAGTGGGTTCTGGTGCAGCACGAGGCCGTGGCGCCGATCGGCATCGAGGCCGCCGTCGACGAGAACGGCGTCGCGCGCAAGGCCAAGCGCTCCGAGCGCCTGCGGGCCGGGTTCTCGCGGTTCTACTTCGCCGATGCCGTCAACCCGGTCACCCCCACGGAGCTCGCCGCGGCCCACCACCACGGCGCCGAGCACGAGGCCATCGAGCCGTCGGCATCGGGTGGCGAGCGAGCCATCGAGGCGGCCGACCCCGCAGCGGACGTCGACTCCGGAGAGCCGGCCGGCCGTCACTGACCACCACTCCAGCGCGCCGACCACGGTGGCCTCCCTGCCGCGGAGCAGCCCCGGAGGAGCAGGGCGTGCCGTCCGACGCCCTGCTCCGTTTGGTCCGTCGCTGGGAGCGCGAGGGCAACGAGCCGCACGGGCTGGTCGTCATCCGCCACGGGAAGGTCGTCGCGGAGGCGGCGTGGCGACCGTGGCCGCGCGACGGCATCCGGCTCGTCTACTCGGTGAGCAAGACGTTCCTCGCCATCGCCGCGGCGTTCGCAGAGTCGGAGGGCCTGCTGGGTCGCGACGAGCGCCTGGTCGACGTCTTCCCGGAGCACGCCCACGCCGCCGGCCCACGGTCCTCCCGCATCACCGTCGACCACTGCCTGCGGATGGCGACCGGCCACCACGTCGACACGCTCGACGACTTCTTCGGGCAGGGCGAGGAGTCCGTGGCCGTCTTCCTCGCGGCCGAGCCCGAGGAGGAGCCCGGGTCGTGGTTCGTCTACCACAACGGTGCCAGCCGGATGCTGGCGCTGGCCGTGCAGCGACGCACAGGCGAGCGGCTCCTCGACTACCTGCGTCCACGCCTCCTCGACCCGCTGGGCATCGAGCAGGCGGCATGGATCCGTTGGGCCGGAACCGATCTGGGCTACAGCGGGCTGCACATCAGCACCGACGCCGTCGCCCGGCTCGGCCTCCTCCTGCTGCAGGACGGTGTCTGGGAGGGCCAGCAGCTCCTGCCGGCCGGGTGGGTCGCCACGGCGTCACAGCCGCTGACCGACACCACTCCCCACCCCGACCCACCCGACTGGAAGATGGGCTACGGCTACCAGATGTGGCGCAGCCGGCACGACGGCTTCCGGGCCGACGGCGCCTACGGCCAGTTCGCCCTGGTGATGCCGGCACAGGACCTCGTCGTGGCCGTGACGTCCTGCACCGAGACGACCTCCGAGGTGCTCGACGCCGTCTGGGAGGAGCTGCTGCCGGCGCTCGTCGACGGTCCGCTCCCACCCGACCACGACGCCCACGCGCGGCTCGTGGCGGCCCTCGACGCAGCGCAGGCCCCACCGGTCGGGTCCACCGTCGAACCGCCGCCCGGCACCGGTCCCTGGGCCTTCACGCACGCGCCCGACGCCGAGCATCCCCGCCTCCGGTCCGTGGTCGTGCACCGGGGCGCGGGTGGCTGGCTGCTCGAGGTCGACGACGGCGAGGCGCTGGAGGTCCCCTGTGGCGACGGTCGGTGGCCGGATGCCGTGGGCTCCCCCTACGTCGCCAGCGGCGGCTGGGTGGCTCCTGGCGTGTTCGAGGCGACGGTGGTCGCCGTCGAGACGCCCCACTCCCTGCTGCTGCGCTGCGCCGACGGCGCGGTGACCGGCTCCTGGCGTGGTGCCCCGCTGCACGATCCGTTCCTGGCCCGGATGCGTGCGCCCCACGACTGAGGCGTGTCCCACCGGTGGGAGGCTGGTGCCGTGCAGCCGCTGACCGACGAGCAGTTCGACGCCATCGTGCAGGACGCCCTCGACGAGGTGCCCGCCGAGCTGATGGCGCTGCTCGACAACGTCGTCTTCCTCGTCGAGCCCGAGTCGCCGGCCGACGACCCCGAGCTGCTCGGCGTCTACGAGGGCACGCCGCTCACCGACCGTGGCGGCTGGTGGGACGCGGGGTCACTGCCCGACCGGATCACCCTGTTCCGCGGCCCGCTGACCCGGATGTGCGACGACCTGGAGGACCTGCGTGACGAGATCGCCGTGACGGTGGTGCACGAGATCGCCCACCACTTCGGCATCGAGGAGGACACCCTCCACGAGCTCGGGTGGGGCTGAACGGCTCACACCCGGGGTGTCAGAGGGCGTTCTGGCCCTTCCAGTACTCGAAGGTCCAGCCGACGAGCGCCGGGATGGCGAAGAACGCGCCGATGATGAACAGCCACCAGCCGACCGCGAGGCCCGCGAAGCAGATCGCGGCCGCGGCACCGAGGAACAACGGCCACCAGCTGTGCGGGCTGAAGAAGCCGTACTCACCCTGGATCTCGTCGATGTCACCCAGCGGGTCGTCGGACGGGTCGCGCTCGAGGCGGCGACGCGTCATCCAGAGGTACCAGGCGATCATGAACCCGAGCAGGCCACCGAGGATGAGGCCGATGACGCCCGACCCACTCGATGCCGATCTTGGTCGACGACGTCCACAGCCCGTAGATCGTCGCCATCGTGAAGGCGAACACCCCGATCAGCGTGCCGATGCGCTCCATGGCCCGCATGGGTCAGCTCTCCTTGTCGTTCTCGTCGACGAACGAGTTGCCCTCGAGGTCTGCCGGGCCCAGCACCGAGACCGACGACTTGCCGTCGGCCCACTGGGCGTCCATCACCCCGGCGGTCACGGTCTCGGGGTGGTGCAGGTCGAATGCCGGTCGCTCGGAACGGATCCGGGGGATGGTGTTGAAGTTGTGCCGCGGCGGCGGGCACGAGGTGGCCCACTCGAGCGACGCGCCGTAGCCCCACGGGTCGTCGGTCTCGACGAGCGGCGCGAAGCGCCAGGTCTTCCAGACGTTGAGCAGGAACGGGATCATCGACGAGGCGAGGATGACGGCGCCCACCGTGGAGATCCGGTTGCCGAGCGTGAAGCCGTCCTCGGGCAGGTAGTCGGCGTAGCGCCGCGGCATCCCCTGCATGCCGAGCAGGTGCTGCACGAGGAAGGTGGTGTGGAAGCCGATGAACAGCAGCCAGAAGTGGATCTTGCCCAGGCGCTCGTCGAGCATCCGGCCGGTGAGCTTCGGCCACCAGAAGTAGAAGCCGGCGAACATCGCGAACACCACGGTGCCGAACACGACGTAGTGGAAGTGCGCCACGACGAAGTAGCTGTCGGACAGCTGGAAGTCGAGCGCCGGGCTGGCCAGGATGACGCCCGTCAGGCCGCCGAAGAGGAAGGTGACCAGGAAGCCGAGCGCCCACAGCATCGGGGTGTCGAAGGAGACCTTGCCGCCCCACATCGTGCCGATCCAGTTGAAGAACTTCACCCCCGTCGGCACCGCGATCAACATCGTCATGATCGCGAAGAACGGGAGGAGCACCTGACCGGTGACGTACATGTGGTGCGCCCACACGCTGACCGACAGGGCGGCGATGGCGATCGTCGCGTAGACGAGGGTCTTGTAGCCGAAGATCGGCTTGCGCGAGAAGACCGGCAGCACCTCGGAGATGATGCCGAAGAAGGGCAGCGCGATGACGTAGACCTCCGGGTGCCCGAAGAACCAGAAGATGTGCTGCCAGAGCATCGGCCCGCCGTTGCCGGGGTCGAACACGTGAGCACCGAACCGGCGGTCGGCACCGAGCGCGAAGAGCGCCGCGGCCAGGGCCGGGAAGATGAGGAGCACGAGGATCGAGGTGACGAGCACGGTCCAGGTGAAGATCGGCATCCGGAACATGGTCATGCCCGGGGCGCGCATGCACAGGATCGTGGTGATGAAGTTGACGCCACCGAGGATGGTGCCGAAGCCGGCGAGCGCCAGGCCGAAGACCCACAGGTCGCCGCCCATCCCGGGGCTGTAGCTGTTGTCGGACAGCGGGGCGTAGGCGAACCAGCCGAAGGCGGCGGCGCCACCCGGGGTGAGGAAGCCGGCACCGGCGATGATGCCGCCGAACAGGTAGGCCCAGTAGGCGAGCATGTTCAGCCGCGGGAACGCGACGTCGGGGGCACCGATCTGCAGCGGCATCAGGGCGTTGGCGAAGCCGGCGAACAGCGGTGTCGCGAAGAGCAGCAGCATGATCGTGCCGTGCATCGTGAACATCTGGTTGTACTGCTCGGGGGTGTCGACGAACTGCAGCCCGGGAGTAGCCAGCTCGGCGCGGATGACCAGCGCCATGATGCCGGCGAGGATGAACCAGATGAACGAGGTGATGAAGTAGAGGTTGCCGATCACCTTGTGGTCGGTGGTGGTGATCCACTTGACGACGGTGGCGCCCTTCGACACGCGGCGGACGTGTGCCCCTGCACCGGCGGTGCGCAGCATCGTGGAGTCGGAAGCGGCACTCATCGTCAGTTACCTCCGTCGGTGGGCGCGTCCTGGCCCTCCATCAGCTCTTCGCGGCTGAGCGTGTTGTTGAGCAGGCCGGACTGTCCGGCGGCTCTCAGCTCGCCCATGTGCTGGTCGTACTCCGCTCGGGGGACGACCTTGACGTTGAAGAGCATGTGCGAGTGGTAGGCGCCGCACAGCTCGGCGCACTTGCCCTGGAAGGTGCCCTCCTGGGTCGTGACCACCTGGAACTTGTTGACCCGCCCCGGGATCATGTCCATCTTGGTCAGGAACACGGGCACCCAGAACGAGTGGATGACGTCGCGCGCGGTGAGCACGAACTCGACCCGCTCCCCCACCGGCAGGTAGAGGGTCGGGATGGTCTCCTCGGCGCCCGGCTCGCCGGTCATGATGGCCTGCGCGCCGGTCTCGTGGGTGTCGTCCTCGACGTAGTTGAAGTCCCAGCTCCACTGCTTGCCGACGACGTTGATCGTGACGTCGGCCGGCGTCGAGGTGTTGAGCAGCTTCGACTCGTCGCGGGCGGTGTAGTAGAAGAGCACGACGACCATGAAGATCGGGACCACCGTGTAGAGGATCTCGATCGGGATGTTGTAGCGCAGCTGCACGGGCAGCTCGTTGTCGTCCTTGCGGCGGCGGTAGGCCACGACGCACCAGCCGATCAGACCCCACACGAGCGCCCCGACGGCCAGGGCCGCGATCCAGGCGCCGATCCACAGGCTGGTGACCGTCTCGCCACCCTCCGTGACGGCCGGCGGGAGCCAGCCGGTGGACGCGTTGCCGCGCAGGCTGCCCGCGGCGCAGCCGCTCAGGGCGGCGACGGACAACGCACCGATGAGCATCCCGGCGCCGACGCGGCGCCGGGTACGGCGGGGCGATGAGAGGTCGTGCTGGCGCACCGCTGCACCCTTCGTCTGGAGGAGGTCTCGAACGAGCCAAACCCTACTGCACCACCTGCGATCGAGTCAGTCAGGACCGGGCTACCGTCTAGGCGTGGCGCGCCCCCCTTCCGACCTGCCGGCCGCCGGGCTGCTGGACGCCGCCCGGGGACCCCTGCACCCCGCCGCGGTGCACACCCTGGAGGCCGCCGTGGCCGCCGGCTGGGCCGACCCCACCAGGCTGAACGCACCGGGTCGGCGCGCCCGCGCGCTGCTCGACCAGGCCCGTGAGGTGCTCGCCACCGGGCTCGGGGTACGTCCTGCGGAGCTCTCCGTGCACGCGAGCCCCGAGGCGGCCCTCGAGACCGGCCTGACGGGGCTTCGCCACGCCCGCCGACGGGTCGGCGCCCGCGTCGTCGCCGGGGCCACCGAGCGCTCCGTGCTCCTGCTCCAGCCGGGGGCCGAGTCGCCGGTGCCCGTCGACGCGCGCGGCCGGGTCGACACG
Source organism: uncultured Actinomycetota bacterium (assembly GCA_963707895.1). Lineage (GTDB taxonomy): Bacteria > Actinomycetota > Actinomycetes > Actinomycetales > Dermatophilaceae > Fodinibacter. Next base: position 517,391 of record CAVPRS010000010.1, read on the forward strand.
GGTGCCTATGCCGCCGCACTCGTGGGTGGTGACGTCGCCGCAGCGGTGCTCCAGACCGCCAACGCCGAGGTCGCCACCCGACAGCCCGTCTCGGTGGTCGACCAGCTCTGTCGGGAGCACGGCATCCCCCTGCTGCTCGACGCCACGGCGTCGGCCGGGCGCGACCCGCACGCCATCCCACCGGGCGCCGGCGCTGTCGTCGTGGCCGACGCGGCGTCGTTCGCGGGTCCGCCGCTCGGGCTGCTCGCCGTGCGCACCGGCACCCGCTGGGGCCTGCCCGGGCCGCGTCGCGAGGCGGAGCAGGGCCGTGAGCACGCGGCGCCCTGGGTGCCCCTCGTGCTCGCCGCAGCCGAGGCGTGGCGCCAGGCCGAGTCGGTCGCGGACGCCGAGGCCCGCGAGGCGCGCGAGCTCGTCGACCGGGTGCGGCGGGCCGCGGCCTCGGTGCGCGACGTCGAGGTCGTGGGCGACCCCGACGACCGGCTCCCCCACGTCGTGACCTTCAGCGTGCTCTACGCCGACGGCGAGGTGCTGCTCGAGGAGCTGGCCCGGCGCGGCCTGTCGGTCGCGAGCGGCTCGGCCTGCACGTCGAGCGCCCTGCGGCCCAGCCACGTGCTCGCGGCGATGGGGGTGCTCACCCACGGCAACGTGCGGGTCACCCTGCCGCTCGCGGCGGTCTCCCCCAGCCGTGCCGACGACGTCGACCGGCTGTGCCGCGAGCTGCCCGACGCCGTCGCCGCCGTGCGCCGCCGGCTCGGGACGGACGACCTGTGAACGGCGGTCCCCCGGTCGTCGACGCACGCGGCACCCGGTGCCCGGTGCCCGTCATCCGCCTCGCTCGCGCCGCGCGCGACCTGCCCGCCGGGGCGACGCTGGTGCTGCTCGCCGACGACGTCGCCGCCTGGTCCGACGTGCCGGCCTGGGCCCGGATGAAGGGCCACACGGTGTCGCTGCACGAGGACGAGGACTGGACCGAGTACCGCGTGGTGCTCGGCGCCCCGCGCACCGACCGGGGTCAGGCCGACAGCTCGACCTGAGGCGCGTGCAGGGCCTCGGCGAGCCGCTCGAGGTACTGCTCGCGCGGCCACTCCTGCGCCCCCAGCCGCCGCAGGTGGTCCGTGGCCCACTGCACGTCCACGATGCGGCGCGGGTCGCCATCCGCGTGGAAGACCTCGACGAGCCCCACGAGGGCGACCTTCGACGCGTCGCGCACGGTGTGGAACATCGACTCCCCCGCGAACAGGCCGCCGATCGACACGCCGTACAGGCCCCCGACCAGCCGGTCGTCCTGCCAGGCCTCGACGCTGTGCGCCCAGCCCAGGGCGTGCAGGCGGCCGTACGCCTCGGCGACCTCGCCGGTGATCCAGCGTCCCTCGCGCGACGGGTCGGCGCAGTGCCGCACGACGTCGTCGAACGCGGTGTCGACCCGCAGGTCGAAGCGGTCACGCGCCTTGCGCAGCGAGCGGCTCACCCGCAGCCCACCCGCCGGGATGACGCCGCGCGGGTCGGGCGACCACCACCCCATCGCGCCGGTGCCCTGCGGGCCCAGGCCCATGGGGAACAGGCCGAGCCGGTAGGCGGCGAGCAGGGTTCCCGGCTCGAGGTCGGCACCCGCGGCGACGAGGTCGTCGCCGGGGTCGGCGCGGGCCGAGTCGAGCAGCCAGGGACTGCTCGGGGGCTCGACCGGCGGGTGGACCATCGCGGTGTCGGGCGGGTCGGTCAGTCGCGGGCGCAGCGCACCAGCGGCGCGATCTCCTGCGCGGCCTCGTCGCCGTAGGCGTCGCTGAACCGCTCGAGGAAGCCGGTGCGGGTGACGGCGTACTCCTGGGTGCCCACCGTCTCGAGCACGTGGGCCGCGAGCACCGAGCCGATCTGCGCGCAGCGCTCGTGGCCGAGCCCGCCCGCGAGCCCGACGAGGAAGCCGGCCCGGAACGCGTCACCGACGCCCGTGGGGTCGACCCGCTCGACGTCACCGGCCACCGGCACGTGGATCGGGTCCTGGCCCTTGGTGCGGATGTCGGCGCCGTCCTTGCCGCGGGTGATGACGCGGGTGGTGACGCGGTCGTCGATCTCGGCCTGGCTCCATCCGGTCTTGGTCTCGGTGAGGTGCGACTCGTACTCGTTGGTGAACAGGAAGTCGGCGCCGTCGATCAGCTTGCGGATGAAGGGGCCGTCGGCGAAGGCGAGCTGCTGCGACGGGTCGGCGATGAACGGGATGCCGCGGGTGCGGCACTCCTGGGTGTGGCGGAGCATCGCCTCGGGGTCGTCGGCGCCGATGAGCACCAGGTCGAGGTCCCACTGGGAGTGGATCGGGCCGAGCTCGATCATCCGGGCCTCGGCCATCGCGCCGGCGTAGAAGGTGGCGATCTGGGCCATCGTGTCGTCGGTGGTGCACACGAAGCGGGCGGTGTGCCGCGACTGCGAGATGTGCACGTGGTCGGTGACGACGCCGTGCCGGCTCAGCCAGCTGCGGTAGTCGGAGAAGTCCTCGCCGGCGGCACCGACGAGGATCGGTCGCGCGCCGAGCACGGCCATGCCGAAGCAGATGTTGCCGGCGACGCCGCCCCGGCGGATCTCGAGGGTGTCGGCGAGGAAGCTCACCGAGATCTTGTCGAGCTGCTCGACGACGAGGGAGTCCGAGAAGGCACCCCGGAAGGTCATGAGGTGGTCGGTCGCGATGGACCCGGTGACGGCGATCTGCACGACGACGAACCTACCCCGCCGCGTGGGCCGCGCAGCGCGCGGGAGTGCGCCGTCCGGGGCCTGGAACGCCGAGAGGGCCCGTGCCGGTGTCGGCAGGGGCCCTCTCGGGTGGCGTCAGCGGGTGTCAGCTGAAGCTGTCGCCGCAGGCGCAGGAGCTGCCCGCGTTGGGGTTGTCGATGGTGAAGCCCTGCTTCTCGATGGTGTCGGCGAAGTCGATGGTGGCGCCCTCGAGGTAGGGGGCGCTCATCCGGTCGACGACGACCTCGACCCCGCCGAAGTCGCGCACGAGGTCACCGTCGAGGGTGCGCTCGTCGAAGTAGAGCTGGTAGATCAGGCCGGAGCAGCCGCCGGGCTGCACGCCGACGCGAAGGCGCAGGTCGTCGCGGCCCTCCTGCCCGAGCAGGGACTGGACCTTGCCGGCGGCGACGTCGGTGAGGACGACGCCGTGCGCGGGAGCCTCGGCCTCGGGGGTCGGGGCCTCGGTGGTCTGGAGCTGATCGCTCATTGCAGTGCACTCCTCGTGCTGGCGGTGGCCTGACGGCGGCCCGGTCGAGGTGGACAACCCGTGGTGGGCGTCCGGTGTTCCCGGGCTCTGCACACAGGATACGTCGCCGGGCCGGGATTACCGCCTCGCCCCCGCCGGGTGCACAACTTTCCCGCCCGATCAGGGAACCTTCACCTTCGCACCGGAACCGTTCCCCTGCGAACCTGAAGGTTCTGGCACCGGGCGAGAAAGTTGGGACTCAGCGGGCGGGCGGTCCCGACGGGATGACGGTCAGCGGGCGGGCGACCAGGTGCGCGCCACCCGCGCGGTGCGGGCGGCGAGCGTCTCGACCGGGTCCGCGACCATCGCCTCGACCTCGTCGCGGCTGCCGGCGACGGCGTAGGTGCCGGCCAGCCCGAGGGTCATCGTCTCGCGCCGGCCGACGAGGCACTCCCCCGCGACGAGCACCGCCGGGCGGCCCGTGTCGAGGGCCGCGGCCGCCACGCCGGCGACGACGGAACCCCGCATGGTGCTCCAGTCGACCCGTCCGGCCCCGGTCACGACGAGGTCGCTGCGGGCCGCCGCCACCCCGAACCCGCACTCGCGCAGCACCTCGGCGACGCCACCGACCCGTCGGGCCCCCAGCGCGAGCAGGCCGTAGCCCAGGCCACCCGCGGCACCGGCACCGGCCTCGCGGTCGAGACGGCGCGGCATCCCGCTGAGCAGCTCGACGGGCGGTGACGGCAGCGACCGGCCGACGACGTCGGTGAACCGGCCGAGGGCGCCCTCCAGCGCCTGGGCCAGCTCGGGCGAGGCTCCCTTGCGGGGCGCCTCGACGGCACTCGTGCCCTGCAGGCCCAGCATCGGCGTCTCGTCGTCGGTGGCGAGCACGATCTCGGTGCCGGCGAACCGCGCGACCACCGCGCCCAGGCCGGGCAGCGCGTCGTCGGGCGCCGAGGCCAGGGCGAGTCCGCCCCGGGCCAGCACGGATGACGGGCCGGCCCCCAGCGCCGCCAGCATCCCGGCCCCGGCGTCGTTCGTGGCGCTGCCACCCACCCCGACGACGATCTTGGCGACGCCCTGCTCGAGGGCGACCTCGAGCAGCTGGCCGACCCCCCACGTGCTGGTCAGCCCGGGGTCGCGCTCGTCGGCGTCGAGCAGGTGCAGCCCGCTCGCCTGGGACGCCTCGACGTAGGCCGTGCGCATCCCGTCACGCTCGACCACGAGCACGGCGGCGGGCACCTCGCGGCCCAGGGCGTCACTGACCGTGGTGGCGACCGTGGTGCCACCCAGCGCCCGGGAGAGCACGTCGAGGAAGCCCGGACCACCGTCGGAGAGGGGCAGCAGCTCGACCTCGTCGTGCGGCGCGCCGCGCGACCACCCCTGGGCCATCGCCGTCGCCGCCTGGACGGGGCCGAGCGTCGAGCCGAAGGAGTCCGGGGCGATGAGCACGCGCACGCGGTGAGGCTATCGGTGTCGTGACGTCGGGGCACGCGAGGGGACGACCGCCGTCCGCCGCCTCGGCCCGGCGCAGGGCAATCTTCGCGGCTCTGGTCCATCCGCCCGGCTCTGGTCCGTCTGCCCGGATGGCGGTGCTGTGGCACCACCCGCCCCGCGGATCACCGCCACCCCGCAGGTCACCACCATCCCAGCGGATGCCGGCACCCAGTTCCCCCGTCAGCCCGGTCGGGCGGCGACCTCCGAGCGCGAGCCCACGGCATACGATCGGGGCGTGACGACGACCACCGACGGCCCCGCGCACGCGCCCCTGCCGCTCCTCGTGCTCGGCCACGGCCGCGACCTCGCCAGTGAGCGCGGCGTGGAGTGCCCCGGCGACCTGCCCGCGCCCTCCGACGAAGGCCTCGTCGCCCGCGCCCGCGCGGCCAAGGCGGCCCTGGGCGACCGCGTCTTCGTGCTCGGCCACCACTACCAGCGCGACGAGGTCATCGAGTTCGCCGACGTCACCGGCGACTCCTTCAAGCTCGCCAAGGAGGCGGCGGCCCGGCCGGATGCCGAGTGGGTCGTGTTCTGCGGCGTGCACTTCATGGCCGAGTCGGCCGACATCCTCACCGGCGACGCCCAGACCGTGGTGCTGCCCGACCTCGCCGCCGGCTGCTCGATGGCCGACATGGCCGCGATCGACCAGGTCGAGGAGTGCTGGGACGAGCTGGTCGAGGCCGGCGTCGCCGACCGCACCGTGCCGGTCACCTACATGAACTCCTCCGCGGCGATCAAGGCGTTCACCGGGCGCCACGGCGGCACCATCTGCACGTCGTCCAACGCGAAGACCGCGCTCACCTGGGCGCTCGACCGGGCCGGCGACGGCGGCAAGGTGCTCTTCCTGCCCGACCAGCACCTCGGCCGCAACACCTACGCGCGCGACCTCGGCCGCCCGCTCGAGGACTGCGTGGTCTGGGACCCGCACCGGCCGATGGGGGGCCTGACCCCAGACCAGCTGCGCGACGCAACGATGATCCTGTGGCGCGGGCACTGCTCGGTGCACGGGCGCTTCTCGGTCGAGGCCGTCGAGGCGGCCCGGCGCGACATCCCCGACGTCAAGGTGATCGTGCACCCCGAGTGCCGCAACGAGGTCGTCGAGCTCGCCGACGAGGTCGGCTCGACCGAGAAGATCATCGCCACCATCGCCGCTGCACCGCCTGGCACCGCGTGGGCCGTGGGCACCGAGCTCAACCTCGTGAAGCGCCTGGGCGCACGGTTCCCCGAGCAGCGCATCGTCTTCCTCGAGAAGAACGTCTGCTACTGCTCCACGATGAACCGGATCGACCTCCCACACCTGGTGTGGGCGCTCGAGTCGCTCGTCGACGGGCGCGTGGTCAACCCGATCCGGGTCGACCCGCAGGTGGCCGCCCAGGCGCGGGTCGCGCTCGACCAGATGCTCGCGCTGCCCGGCGAGACCAGCAAGGACTGACCGCCGGCCGCCGACCGTCGCGACGGTGGCCGGCGGCCCGCCACCACCGTCAGCCGGCTGCGCGCGCCTTCTGCTCGGCGGCCGACCAGGGCCGGAACGACTCGGCCGAGGCCTGGTCCCAGAACCCCTGGAACCGATCGTTCGCGGTGCCGCTGAGCAGCGATCCCGGCTCGAGGAAGTCGTAGATCTCGCTGAAGGCCAGCGCCTGGAACTGGGTGACCCTGCGCACCGCGTGGTACGGCCGCAGCTCGCTGGTGTGGTCGAGCCCCATCGCGGCGATCATCTCGGCGAGGGCGTGCACCGTGTTGCGGTGGTAGTTGTGCACGCGGGTCGCCTTGTCGGGCACGTCGAGCGCCCGCTGGAGCTTGAGGTCCTGGGTCGTCACGCCCACCGGGCACTTGTTGGTGTGGCAGCGCTGCGACTGGATGCAGCCGACCGCGAACATGAAGGCCCGGGCCGAGTTGCACCAGTCCGCGCCCAGCGCCATCGACCGCGCCATCGCCGATGCCGTGACCATCTTGCCGCTCGCACCCACCTTGAGCCGATCGCGGATGCCCGCGCCGACCAGGGTGTTCTGGACGGCCAGCAGCCCCTCGTTGAGGGGTGCACCGAGCGAGTCGGAGAACTCCAGGGGCGCCGCTCCGGTGCCGCCCTCCCCGCCGTCGACGACGATGAAGTCGGCGTAGATGCCGGTCTGGATCATCGCCTTGACGATGGCCATGAACTCGCGCGGATCCCCGATGCACAGCTTGAAGCCGACCGGCTTGCCACCGCTGAGCTCACGCAGCTGCGCGATGAACGCCGTCATCTCCAGCGGCGTCGAGAAGGCCTTGTGGTAGGTCGGCGAGAACACGTCCTGGCCCTGCGGCACGAGCCGCGCCTCCGCGATCTCCGCGGTCACCTTGGCGGCCGGCAGGATGCCGCCGTGGCCCGGCTTGGCTCCCTGCGACACCTTGATCTCGATCATCTTCACCTGCGGCAGTGTCGAGTTCTCACGGAACTTCTCGGGGTCGAAGTCGCCGTTGGCGTCGCGGCAGCCGAAGTAGCCCGTGCCGATCTGCCAGATCAGGTCACCGCCGGCCTCCTTGTGGTACCTCGACAGGCCGCCCTCGCCCGTGTCGTGGGCGAAGTTGCCGGCCAGAGCGCCCTGGTTCATCGCGCGCACCGCGGACTTCCCCAGCGCCCCGAAGCTCATCGCCGAGATGTTCAGCACCGATGCCGAGTACGGCTGGGTGCACTGCTCCCCGCCGATCGTGATCCGCAGGTCCTGCTCGGGGTCCGCGACCATGGGGCGGGGGGCGATCGAGTGGTTCATCCAGCTGTAGCCGGCGTCGTAGACGTTCAGCTCGGTGCCGAACGGCTTCTTGTCACCGACGTTCTTGGCGCGTTCGTAGATCACCGAGCGGGTGTCCCGGTCGAACGGGCGGCCGTCGGTGTCGTTCTCGACGAGGTACTGGTGCAGCTCGGGCCCCATCCCCTCGAGCAGGAACCGCATCCGGCCCGCCAGCGGGTAGTTCCGCAGGATGCTGTGCCGCCGCTGGGTGTAGTCGTAGATCCCCAGGAGGACGAGGGGCACGAAGAGGATCTCCAGCAGCCACCACCAGGGGCTGACGAGGAGGGCGAGCGGCACCACCAGCAGTGCCAGGACGACGAACGTCCACAGCGCCTTGGTGCGGATGCTCTCGATCATGACGGTTTCTCCTTGGGACGGCGGGTGGGGCGGACGGGCGGGCGGCGCCCGTCAGTCGAAGACGTGGCCGTGCTCGTAGCGCTCGTCGGCCCCCGCGGCGGCGGTGAGCGCGGCGACGTTGTCGCGGGTGAAGAAGCCCTCGTAGCCGTGGCACCGCTCGATGTACTCGGTGATGAGCAGTGAGTAGGGCGAGCTCTTCGAGAAGATCTGCTTGAGGTTGGGGTCGTCCTTGCACTCCCCCACGACGTGCGCGAGGAACGGAGTCCCCATGTCGGCGAGCTGGCGCACGACGTAGTCGACGTTCTTCTCGTCGACCACGTGGCCGTCGATGACCGCCATCGCCAGGTGGTGCATCCGGCGGCCGAAGTTGCGCACGAAGTCCTCGGTCGGCATCGGCAGGTTGTCGAACGAGTTGACGATCGACGGCGTGTTGTTCGCGGTGAAAACCCTTGCCGGCGACTTCTTCTCGTCGTCGAGGTCCGGGTGCCGGGTCACGTTCGTCGATGAGTTCATCTCGTGGATGTTGTAGGCGCCCCAGAAGTAGTAGGGCACCACGGTGAGGTACTCGAGCAGGGCGTGCTCGCGGTCGCCGGCCAGGATCCTGGTGGCGGCGTGGTCGACACCCAGGACGAGGCCCTTGATCCCGTGCTCCTCCTGCAGCGCGTCGGCCCGGTCGAGCATGGCGCGTTCGTCGGCGGTCAGGCTGATCGTCTCCCCGAGGCCGAGGGCATCGAGGTCGTCGAGGTCGACGTCGACGTAGCCGACCCGGTTGTAGGTGAAGTCGGACATGAAGGTGAAGGTCAGGTGGCTCATCGTGTAGAACCCGTTCACCGTGTCGCCCGGGTAGGCGAACCGGATGTTCTGGGGCTCCAGCGCCTCACGCACCGCCTTGGTGGACGAGGTCTTGTAGATCTCGCCGATGTAGCGCGCGTTCGCCTTCTTCTTGGCCAGGGGGTAGAGGTTGTTCCAGCGGGTCACGTTGTCCTCGTACGACGCGGACAACGGCTCGAGCACGATGAGCCTCGGGAACTCCGGCTGTGACTGCAGCACGTACACCCTGTGGGTGTCGGTGAGGCGGGCCGCCTGGAACCGGTAGGGACCCATGGCCGCGAGCTCGGCCATGTAGAGGACACCGTCCCCGTGCTCGACCTGGACGACCATCGCCGCCATGTTGCCGACGATCTGGTCCAGCCCGGACGCCTGACGTCGCTCGTAGACCCTGGGCAGGTACTCCTCGAAGAAGTCGGAGTTCTTCTTGTCGCCCATGGTGGTGTAGGTGGCGAGATCGATCATGACGCGGTGTTCCCTTCGATGACGACGTGCACGGTTCTCTACTCCTCTGACTCGGCGATGACCTCGGCCTCGTCGATGCTGGCCCACTCCGGTCGTCGGAGGCGGTACAGGATCTGGGCGGGGAAGGCCAGGACGGCGACGCCCACGATGACGATGAGGGCGTGCACCCAGGCCGGTGTGGCGCTGTAGCCGGCCGGCGGGGTGAGGCCCAGGACGATGGCGGACAGCGCGGCGGCGATGCCGACGCAGGCGATCGGGACCAGGCCCTTGATCCGGATCGGCCGCTCGACATCGGGCTGTGAGCGACGGAGCTTGATCGCCGACGCGAACATGCACACGTACATCCCCATGTACAGGATGATCGAGATGTCCTGCAGCACAGCGAAGGCCGCCGACGTGTTCGGGGCCACCACGAAGACCAGCGACAGGATCGTCACGATGACGCCCTGGAACATCAGGATCGGCATCTGCACGTCGTTGCCGTTGACCTTCTGGAAGCGCTGCGGGAGGTAGCCCGCCCGCCCCACCAGCCACATGCTCCGGCTCGGCCCTGCGATCCAGGCGATCGATGCAGCCACAGCACCGAGCACGAGCAGGCCGGACAGGACGTTGGACAGACCCGGGATGCCGAAGCCGTCGGCGTACACCGTGAAGGCCTGCGAGGCACCGGAGGTCAGCTCCAGGGTCGCGTCCGGCACGGCCACCGAGATCGCGATGGAGCCGAGCATGTACATCACGAAGACGAGCGCAGCGGCGGACAGCACAGCCTTGAAGTACGACTTCGGACGGCCCTTGAGGTGCTTGATGTGGACCGCGTTGACCTCGAGGCCGGCGAACGCGACGAAGGTGCCCACGACCAGGGCGATGCTGGACAGCCCGGTGAACGGCGGGACCAGGTCGCTCACCTCGAGGGGAGCCGCCGACGGCTTGCCGTCGACCAGCCAGGCGAACATGAAGAAGATCAGCGAGAGCGCCGGGACGATGGTCCCCAGACCGACACCGAGGTTGCTCAGCCCGGCCGTCGTCTTCATCCCCTTGGAGACAACGAACGTCGCGAGCCAGAACCCCACCAGCACCACGGTGCCCATGTACAGACCGTTGCCCGCCAGGTCGGGGCGACCGAAAGCCGTGGCCAGCGCGGCCGCGCCGAACGAGAGCAGCGACGGGTAGAGGGTCACGCTGTTCATGAACACGAACCACGTCGCCTGGAAGCCCGTCCGGTCACCGAACGCCTCGCGGACCCAGACGAAGATGCCGCCCTCGTGGCTCGTCGCCAGCTCGGCCGAGACCAGCCCGACGGGGAGCAGGAAGAGCAGGGCCGGAATGAGGTAGACCGTGACGGCACCCAGCCCGAACGTCGCCGAGTCGGACAGCTGGGCGATGCTGCCGACGCTGGCGACCATCATCATCGCCAGGGCGGGCCACGCGATCATGGCCAGCGACGCGCCCCCGCTCACCGACGCCGGCGCCGGGCCGTTCGATGCCGTGGAGCTGCTCATCGGGTGTCCGTCTCGTGTCGGTGGTCGGTGTCGGAGGCCGCGGTGGTTCAGCCGGTCTTCTCGACCGGGTGCATGTCGGCGACGAGGTCGTCGTACGTGGAGAGCTCGCCGGGGCAGTAGGTCTGGACGACGAGCCGCTCGTAGGCGATGGCGTCGTCGGTGATGACCTTGGCGCGACGACCGGACGGGTTCAGGGTCAGCAGCATCGACTCCGCCGAGCTGACTCCCCCGCCGAGCACGTCACAGACCTGCGCCGCCGAGCTTCCGTAGAGGGACTCCGCCACCTCCGCCGTGAGCCCGGGTGCGACGCCCGCGGCGTGGGCGGCGGCCACCAGCTTCTGCGCGGAGGCCGCGTCGCCGGCCTGGTCAGTGGTGGTCGACGACGAGCACGCGCTCAGGAGCCCTGCGGCGCAGGCAATCATGCCCACGCGCACCACACCGCTGCTCCGACCGGTCACGATCGCAATCGTTGGCGGGGGCTTCCTTCTCCGCATCACGCAAATCACGTGATGTTGCGTCACCCGTCCCTGTGGTCTTGTGGGTCGGTCGGTCGTGACAACGAACAGTCGGAGGACGCGGCACCATGGTTTCCAACAGCTACACCGTCGGAGCGGGACCGGATGCGTCCCCACACGTCGAGATCCACGCGCGGGGGATGGCCGTCCTCGACGACCCCCAGGTCAACCGCGGCACGGCCTTCACCATGGCCGAACGTGACCACCTGGGGCTGCACGGTCTGCTCCCCGCCGCGTTGGAGACGCTCGAACAGCAGGTGGCGCGCTCCTACGAGCAGTTCAAGGCCACCGAGTCCGACGTCGAGAAGTGGACCTTCCTCACCAACCTGCACGACAACAACGAGGTCCTCTTCTACCGGCTGGTGGGCGAGCACGTCCACGAGATGCTGCCCATCGTCTACACACCCACGGTCGGGGCGGCAATCCAGGACTTCAGCCATCTGTTCCGCCGCCCCCGTGGCGTGTTCCTCAACATCGAGGACGTCGACGGCATCGACCGGGCCCTGGACGCGACGGGCCTGCGCCCTGAGGACGTCGACCTGGTCGTGGCCTCCGACGCGGAGGCCATCCTGGGCATCGGCGACTGGGGAGTCGGCGGGATCGACATCTCGATCGGCAAGCTCGCGGTCTACACCGTCGCGGCCGGCATCGACCCGCGCCGGGTGCTGGCCGTCGGCCTCGACGTGGGTACCAACCGCGAGGTGCTGCTCAACGACCCGCGCTACCTCGGGCTGCGGCGCTCGCGGGTGCGCGGGGAGGCGTACGAAGCCTTCATCGACGCCTACATCGCCAGTGCATCGGCCCACTTCCCGAAGGCGATCCTGCACTGGGAGGACTTCTCCGGACCTCCGGCCCGGCGGATCCTCGCGCAGTACGGCGACACCCTGTGCACGTTCGACGACGACATCCAGGGCACGGCCGCGGTCGGTCTGGCGTGCGTCCTCGCCGGAGTGCGCGTCTCGGGAGGCAGGCTGGTCGACCAGCAGATCGTGGTCTTCGGCGCGGGCTCTGCCGGCGTCGGTATCGCCGACCTCATCGCGCTCGCCATGACCGAGGACGGGCTGAGCGCCCAGGAGGCCGCCGACCGGATCTTCCTGCTCGACCGCCCGGGTCTGCTCACCAGCGACATGACCGACCTCTACGACTACCAGAAGCCGTACGCCAAGGACCCCGCGGCGGTCGCGGGATGGCGCGCGGCCGACGGGACCCTGGGGCTCCAGGAAGTCGTCGACGCGCTGCACCCGACGATGCTCGTCGGCACCTCCGGGGTCACGGGGGCCTTCTCCGAGCAGGTGATCCGCTCGATGCACGAGCACTGTCCTCGGCCGATCATCCTGCCGATGTCCAACCCGACGGTGCTCGCCGAGCAGACGCCGACGAACCTCCTCGCGTGGACCGACGGGCAGGCGCTCGTCGCGACCGGAAGCCCGTTCGGACCCGTCGAACGCGACGGCGTGACCTACCGGATCGGCCAGGCCAACAACGCGCTGATGTTCCCCGGGCTGGGGCTCGGGGTCATCGTCTGCCGGGCGGCCACGATGCCGCCGTCCCTGTTCATCGCCGCCGCCCGGGCCCTCGCCAAGCTCGCCGACCCGACGGACCCGGCGAAGGGTCTCCTCCCGGACATCTCCAGGCTGCGTGAGGTGTCGGCCACGGTGGCCGTCGACGTCGTGAACACGGCGGTCGCCGCCGGTATCGCCCAGGCCGAGGTGGCCGACCCCATCGAGGCGGTCCACGAGGCGATGTGGGAGCCGGAGTACCTCCCGATCAAGCTGTAGCCCGACCCGACCCGACCCAGCCAGCACAGGAGCAGACGGATGTCCCAGACAGTGGCAGAGATCCTCGTCGACCAGATGGTCGAGGTCGGGATCCGCAAGGTGTACGGGATCGTCGGGGACTCGGCGAACCCCATCGTGGATGCCCTACGCAGGCACGAGTCGGACATCGAGTTCGTGCACGTGCGCAACGAGGAGGCGGGCGCCTTCGCGGCCGGGGCCGACGCGCAGGTCTCGGGGCGGCCGACCGCCGTGCTCGGCTCGTCCGGACCGGGCAGCCTGCACCTGGTCAACGGGCTCTACGACTGCCAGCGCAACGGCGCACCGGTGTTCGCGATCGCGACGCACATCCCGAGCACCGAGATCGGCAGCGGCTACTTCCAGGAGACCAACCCCGAGGCCATCTTCTCCGGCTGCACCAACTACTGCGCCCTGTTGTCCACGCCGGGTCAGATGCCGCGCATCTCCGAGCTGGCCCTCCAGGCAGCGATCCTCGAGCGCGGGGTGGGCATGGTGATCGTCCCCGGGGACGTCGCGGCCCAGACGGTCGAGCACGAGATGCTGCGCCATCCCGTGCTCACCGACCGACCGGTCAGCCGGCCCACCGACGCCGCCCTCGCCAAGGCGGTCGAGCTCGTCTCGCGCGCCAAGAAGATCGTCATCCACGGCGGGGAGGGGACGCGTCAGGCGCGAGACGAGGTCCTCCGCCTCTCCGAGACGCTGAAGGCGCCGGTGTCCTACGCCTTCCGCGGCAAGGACGTGCTCGAGGCCGACAACCCGTCCGCGCGTCGGGATGACCGGGCTGCTCGGCTGGGGGGCAGCCACGGAGGCCCTGGCCGACTGCGACCTGTTGTTCATGCTGGGCACGGACTTCCCGTACCACGCCTTCCTGCCGTCCGGGAAGACGATCATCCAGATCGACGACAAGCCGCTCCACCTCGGCCGGCGGGCGGCGGTCGACCTCGGTCTCGCCGGCGACGTCGGGGAGACCCTGCGTGCCCTGATCCCCATGCTCGAAGCTCGCACGGACTCGAAGTTCCTGGACAAGGTGGTCAAGCACCACGACACCATGGTCAAGGGCATCCAGACCTACGTCACGCACGAGGGCAGCGGACACGGGCTGCGGCCGGAGATGGTGGCCACGGCCCTCAGCGACCTCGCCGACGACGACGCCGTGTTCACGGTCGACACCGGGATGTGCAACGTCTGGGGCGCCCGGTACCTGTCGATGAAGCCCGGGCGTCGGATCCTCGCGTCGTTCAGCCACGGCTCGATGGCCAACGCGATGCCGCAGGCGATCGGGGCCAAGGTTGGCTCGCCGGACCGCCAGGTCGTCGCGCTGTGCGGCGACGGCGGTTTCACGATGTTGATGGGTGAGCTGCTCACGGCCGCGGGGCTCGACATCCCGGTCAAGCTCATGGTCTTCAACAACTCCACCCTCGGCATGGTCCGGGCCGAGATGATGGTGGTCGGCTACCAGCCGTGGGGCACCGACGTGAAGAACCCCGACTTCGGCGCCCTGGCCACGGCCGCCGGCATCCACGGCGAACGGGTCGAGAAGGCCGCGGACATCCGGCCGGCCATCGAACGCGCCTTCGCCCACCCCGGGCCCGCGCTGATCGACTTCGTCACCGACCCGCGGGCCCTCGCAGTGCCGCCGCACACGACCGTCGAGGAGGTCAAGGGCTTCGCGTTGACCACCGGCAAGCTCGTCTTCACGGGTGACGTCGCGGAGGCGTGGCAGCAGGCGAAGTCGAACATCCGCGATGTCGGGCAGGCCCTCTAGCCGTGGACGTCAGTCAGCTCGACCTGTCTCGCCTGCAGTTCGCCACGACGACGATCTACCACTTCCTCTTCGTGCCGATCACGATCGGCCTGAGCTGGCTGGTGGCAGGGCTGCACACGTGGTGGCACCGCTCGGGCAACCCTGAGCTGCGACGGCTGACTCGCTTCTTCGGCACGATCCTGGTCATCAACATCGCCATCGGCGTCGTCACCGGGCTGGTCCAGGAGTTCGAGTTCGGGATGAACTGGTCGGAGTACTCGCGCTTCGTGGGCGACGTCTTCGGCGCACCCCTCGCGATGGAGGGTCTCGCGGCCTTCTTCCTCGAGTCGACCTTCCTGGGGCTGTGGTGGTTCGGCTGGGACGTGCTCCCCCGGCGGCTGCACCTCATGACGGTCTGGGCGGTGGCCGTCGGTGCCACGCTCTCGGCGGCCTTCATCATGGCCGCCAACTCCTGGATGCAGCACCCGGTCGGGTACGAGCTGAACGCCGACACCGGGCGGCCCGAGCTCACCTCGATCAGTGCGCTCTTCACGAACCCGGTGTTCGTGTGGGGCTACACCCACGTCATCCTCGCGTCGCTCGTGACCGGGAGCCTGGTCATGATCTCGGTCTCCGCCTGGCAGATCAGGCGCGGAAAGACCCCCGAGGTGTTCCTGAGGTCGATGAAGCTCTCTCTCGGGCTGCTGCTCCCCATGTCGTTCCTGATCCTCGGGGTCGGCAGCCACCTCGGGGTCATCGAGACCACCTACCAGCCGATGAAGGTCGCGGCGATGGAGGGGCAGTGGGAGACGTGCTCGCCGTGCTCGTTCTCGGCGGCGCAGATCGGCGGTTGGACCACCTCGGACGAGGACGCGACCAAGATCATCGAGATCCCCCACCTGCTCTCGATCCTGGCCACCGGGTCCTGGGACGGGCAGGTGGTCGGCATCAACGAGCTGCAGGCCCAGTACGAGCAGACCTACGGCCCCGGCGACTACATCCCCAACCTGCCCATCCAGTACTGGTCGATGCGGGTGATGGCCTACCTGGGCTCCCTGCTGCCGATCCTCGCCCTGTGGGGCTGCTTCCTGTGGTGGCGGGGCCGCCTGCTCACGGGGACGTGGTTCCTGCGCGTCGGCACCATCGCCTTCCTCGCGCCGTTCGCGATGAACACGGCCGGCTGGCTGCTGACCGAGAACGGCCGTCAGCCCTGGGTCGTGCAGGGCCTGCTGCTCACGCAGGACGGGAACTCGCCCTCCGTCAGCCTGACCGAGGTGGCCCTGAGCCTGGGCACGTTCGTCATCCTGTACCTCGCGCTCGGCATCGTCTGGGCCGTCCTGATGCTCCGCTTCGCCAAGCGCCCGCTCGAGCCCGAGCCGGAACCGTCCGACGGCGACGACGACCTCTCCCTCACTCCCACGCCGGCCCTCGCGTCGGAGGTGTACTGATGAGCCTCGAGGTGCTGTGGTTCGTCATCATCGGGTTCTTCTGGACCGGGTTCTTCGTGCTCGAGGGCTTCGACTTCGGTGTCGGCATGCTCCACCGGTCGGTCGGCAGGACCGAGACCGAGCGTCGCGCAGCGGTCGCCAGCGTCGGGCCGCTGTGGGACGGCAACGAGGTCTGGCTGATCGTGGGCGGAGCGGCGATCTTCGCGGCCTTCCCGGCCTGGTACGCGACCTGGTTCTCCGCCGCCTACCTGGCGGTGATGCTGCTCCTGGTCGCCCTGATCATCCGCGGGGTCTCCTTCGAGTGGTACGGCAGGGGCGACGGCGACCGGTGGCGGGGCACCTGGAGCTGGGCACTCACCATCGGGTCGGCACTGATCCCACTGGTGCTCGGCATCGCACTCGGTGACCTGCTGACAGGTCTACCGATCGACGGCGACGAGCAGTTCACCGGGTCGTTCTGGGACCTGTTCACCCCGTACGGCGTCTGGATGGGCGTCACGCTGGTGGTCCTCAGCCTGCTGCACGGCTCGACCTTCCTCGGCCTGCGGACGACCGGTGTGCTGCACGAGCGCGCCCGTGCGACGGCCCGCAGGCTCAGCTGGCCCGCCGTGGTCGTCGTCGCGGTGTTTGCCGTCTGGACGGTCGCCATCTCCGACGGCGGTGTGTGGCGCTCCGCCGCAGCCGTCGTGCCCGCACTCGGAGCCCTGGCCGCCGCGCTGCTGCTGCGCGCCGGCCGGGAAGGAGGGTCGTTCGCCGGGACCGCAGTCGCGATCGGCGGGACGGTCGCCGCCCTCTTCGCGAACCTCTACCCCAACGTGATGGTGTCGTCGACCGACCCGACCTACAGCCTCACCGTGTCGGGCGCGGCGTCGAGCGAGTACGCGCTGAAGGTGATGACCGTCGTCGCCGTGGTGGTCACGCCCACTCGTCCTGCTCTACCAGGGCTGGTCCTACTGGGTGTTCCGGGCGCGGGTCACCGCGAGCCCGGACCCGGTCGAGGTCGAGGTCGGCGCGTGAGCTCGTCCGCCGAGGTCACCACCTCGCTCCCGGCCACGGGTGCTCATCATCGGTGGCGGCTTCGGCGGACTCTTCGCGGCGAAGTTCCTGCGCCGGGCCGACGTCGACGTCACGCTCGTGGAGCGCACCAACCACCACCTCTTCCAGCCGCTGCTGTACCAGGTCGCCACCGGGATCCTGTCTCCCGGTGCCGTGGCGCCGCCTTTGCGCGAGGTGCTCAAGCGGCACGACAACGTCGCCGTCCTGCTCGGCGAGGTCACCGGCTTCGACCTTGCGGCCCGCACGGTGCGCGTGCAGCACCCGGCCTCCTCGAGTGACCTCCCCTACGACTACCTGGTCTTCGGCATCGGGGTCGGCGGCTCCTACTTCGGCCACCCCGAGTTCGCCCCGCACGCCCCCACCATGAAGACGGTCGACGACGCCCTGGCGCTGCGCACCCGCATCTTCGGCGCGTTCGAGATGGCCGAGCTGGCGCAGGACGACGCCGCACGTCGCGCCTGGCTGACCTTCGCCGTCGTCGGCGGCGGACCCACCGGCGTGGAGATCGCCGGCCAGATCGCCGAGCTGGCCAACCGCTCGCTGGGGCGCAACTTCCGTCACGTCGACCCGAGCAGCGCCACCGTGGTGCTGTTCGAGGGCGGCGAGGAGATCCTGCCGACCTTCGGCGACCGCCTCTCCGGCAAGGCGACCCACGAGCTGACCCGCCTGGGGGTCGACGTGCGGGTGAGCACCCGGGTCACGGACGTCACCCACGACGAGATCGTCGTCACCGGCCCGGACGGCGACGAGCGACTCCGCTGCCACACCAAGGTCTGGGCCGCCGGTGTGGCCGCCAGCCCGCTGGCCCGTGAGCTCGCCGATGCCGCGGGCGCGGGCGTCGACCGCGCGGGTCGGATCGAGGTGCTGCCCGACTGCACGCTGCCCGGTCACCCCGAGGTCTACGTCGTCGGCGACGTGATGGCGCTCGACGGGCTCCCGGGCGTCGCCGAGGTCGCCATGCAGACCGGCATCCACGCCGCCGAGTCGATCAAGCGCCAGGTCGCCGGCCACGGGGACCCGCGTCCGTTCAAGTACCGGGACCTGGGCAGCATGGCCGCCGTCTCCAGGTTCCGGGCGATCGTCGACTTCAAGGGCATCCGGGTGGCCGGCTTCGTCGGCTGGGTGATGTGGGCGTTCAT
Source organism: uncultured Actinomycetota bacterium (assembly GCA_963707895.1). Taxonomy (GTDB): domain Bacteria; phylum Actinomycetota; class Actinomycetes; order Actinomycetales; family Dermatophilaceae; genus Fodinibacter. The sequence continues at coordinate 535,684 of CAVPRS010000010.1, forward strand.
CCACCTGACCTTCCTCACCGGGTTCAAGAACCGCTTCGTCGCGGCCATCCGCTGGGTGCTCAGCTTCGTCGGCCGAGCCCGCACCGAACGCGCCCTCGGCTGGGACCGCACCCGCGCGACGTTCGCCTCGCCGGAGGCCTGGCCGGACGACCGCACCCCCGGACACCCCCGACACGAGGGAGAGCTGACCACCGTGGACGACATCGACCGACTGCGACACCTGACCTTCAACCAGACGGCCGGGAACGACCCAGCGCCCGGCTGCGCCGCCGACGACTGGATGGAAGCCGCCCTCGACCCCAAGACGGTGGCACTGGTCCGACTCGGAGCGCTCGTCGCGATGGGCGGAGGCGCCATCCCGTCCATGGGTGCACTCACCGACGAGGCCCTGGATGCCGGAGCGAGTGTCTCCGACGTCGTCGACGTCCTGTTCGCGGTCCTCCCGATCGTCGGGACCGCGCGTGTGGTGGCGGCTGCTCCCAGGCTCGCCCTCACCCTGGGTCACGACACCGACGAGCTCCCGGGTCGCACGCCGGCACAGTGGTGACCTCCGAGGATCGGACGAGGTGGTGACGGCGTGGCCCACCCCCCGAGCGAGTCCCCGCGAAGTCCTGGCACGACGCAGCCGCCCGAGAGCGTCCTGGAGCTGTTGGAGCTGCTCGGGGTGGCCATGTGCGAGGCCGGGGAGTCCACCGACCGGATCACCATGATCCTGGACGAGGTGGCCACGTCCTTCGGCACCCACGGCGTGCGCTACTTCGTTCTCCCGACAGGAGTCTTCGTGCGCGTCGAGGCCGGTGGCGCGACGAGGGTGGACTTCACGCCCGCGGGAAACGTCGCACTCCGGCTCGACCAGGTCGACGCCCTGTACCGGCTGATCGACGACCTGCGCCACCAACGCACGGACCTCGAGGCTGCGCGGGCCCGCCTGGACGGGCTCCGCGCGGCGAAGCCCCGTTTCGGGCCGCTGGGCACGATCCTGGGCACTCCGGTCCTGATCCTGGGCCTCGGCCTGATGCTGAACCCCTCCCCCGATGCGATCCCCGCCTACCTCGTGCTCGGCCTGGTCGTCGGCGGCCTGAGGTGGTGGGCAGAGCGTGTGCACACCCTGTCCCTGGTGCTGCCCGTGGTGGCCGCTTTCGTCGTGACCTGGGTGTCGTTCGGGATCGTCGCACCACTGCTCGGCGTACCGCCTCTGGACCTCGTGATCCCCTCCCTCATCACGTTCCTGCCCGGCGCTGCCCTGACGATGGGAACGGTCGAGCTGTCCCTCGGTGCCATGATCGCGGGGTCGTCCAGGCTCGTCTACGGCCTCGCGCGCCTGCTGCTCCTCTCCTTCGGCATCACCGTGGGGGTGCAGGTGGCCGGGCTTCCGGCCTCGCTGCCGGACCCCGGACCGGGCCTCGGAGCCTGGGCGCCCTGGGTCGGAGTGGTCGTGATCGGCCTGGGCCACTACCTCGCGTCGTCCGTGCCCAGGAGCACCTTCGGCTGGATGCTCGTGGTCCTCTACACCGCGTACGCGGTGCAGGCCGTCGCCGGCGCCCTCCTGGGATCCCTCGGCGGCAGCTTCCTGGCCGCCGCGGTGGTGCTCCCGGTGGCCTACGCCATCCATGACCGCGGGGGCGGGCCGCCGGTCCCGGTCACCTTCCTCCCTGCCTTCTGGCTCCTCGTTCCCGGAGCACTCGGGCTCGAGGGAGTCACCGAGATGGTGGACGCGAACCAGGCCGCCGGCCTCGGTGACCTGGTCAACGCCTTCCTGACCATCGTCGCGATCGCCATCGGGGTCCTCGTGGGGGCCGGTATCGCAGAACGGACCGGCAGGTTGACCGCCACCTGGAACGGTGTCTGACGGCGACGGACGACCCGGTCCGCGGATCGGCCCCTCTGGTTCGGTCGCGGGGTGGCGATCGAGGAGCCTAAGCCGCCTCGGTGGCGCTGCCGGTCGACACGGGGGTGGATTCCGGGTCGGCGGCGTCGCGAGCCAGTGAGATGACGATCGCGCCGGCGAAGGTCAGGCCCAGGCCGATCACGGCCACGAGGACGTGCCAGGCCGGCCTGCTGAGCCGCTCGTCCAGCAGGACGATCCCGATCAGGATCGCGACAACGGGGTTGGCGACCGACACCGTTGCGACGGAGGGAGCCAGCCGCCCGGTCCCCAGCGAGACCTGCTGGATGACGAAGCCAGCCACTCCGGCGAGCGCAAGCGCATAGCACTCCCAGTGGGAGAGCATCGTGCCCACGCCCTCGTCGAGGTAGCCGAGCGTGGGTATGGCGAGCGACGACGCGAGCCCGTAGAGCACCCCCGCGACGGTGCCGTAGACAGCCGCCTTACGTGACGGGTCGTCGCTGCGGACCATGAGCATCAGGGCACACAGCACCACGCAGAGTCCGATGGTGACGGCCCACGCGGTGCTGGAGGCGTTCGTCGCCCCCCCGGCAGGGTCGCCGAAGTACACGAACAGGCCGAGTCCGATGACGATCGCGACCGCACCCGAGACCTCCCGACGGCCCACGTGCTGCCTGGTCAGGAAGTAGCCCATCGGCAGGGCGAAGACGACTGTCGACACGAGCAGTGGCTGGATGACCGACAGGCGGCCACGGTCGAGGGCTGCCGCCTGGAACAGGTAACCGGCCCCCAGCACCAGGGTGCCGACCAGCCACGTCGTCTGGCCGACCAGCCGGAGGAGCGACATCGGTTGGGCCAGTGACACCTTCGGGAGGTGCATCGCCCCCTTCTGCTGGAGCGTGGCCGCCAGCGCGAAGAGGAGCGCCGCAACGAGCGCCAGGGCCGCAGCCATGCGGCGACCCTACGGATCGGGGAGAACGGTGGCAAGCAACCGCGCCGTCGAGCGAGCGACGCGAGGCGACGACGGACCTGCCGGCTGTGGGCGCCGTGCGGATGCGGCTACGCCCCGTCGTGGTCCTGGTCCCGCTCGGGTCCGTCGTCGTGCGGGCGCAGGCCTGCTCGTTGCCTCGGCATCGGCTCCTCCCAGCCCCGCACCGTCGCCAGCACTCGCACGGCGTAGGAGATCGTGAAGGCGATGCCGGCACAGACCCAGCGGCTCAGGTCGAAGGTGTCGCAACCGACCCAGATGATGGCGGCGAGCAGGGCCGTGCCCGCGTACCACTCGCCTCGCACGAACAGCTTCGGGGTCACACCGCTGCTGACGTCGATGACGTAGCGCGCGGCGGTGGCCGAGGCGACCGCCAGCAGAAGTACGGCGACCGTCGGCAGACCCACCTGGACGCCCTTCTGCGCCCCGACGATCGCGAACCACGGCAACGACGCCGACGTCACGAACTGCAACAGGCTCTCCCGGAACAGCTCGCCGGGTCTGAGCGCGACGAGGTACCCGATGATGCCGGCGGCGAGGCTCAGCATGATGTACGCGGGGTTCGTGAGGGCGGCGGGGATCTCGTTGACCAGCAGGTCCCGCGTGACGCTGCCGGTGAGGCCGCCGATCATCGCGATGAGCAGCACGCCGACGACCGTGTAGCTGCGGTAGTGCGTCGGTCGGCGGGCCAGCAGCGCGCCGTTGAGCGCGGCGGTCGTGGTCGCGAGCAGGTCGATCGTGGTGAACTCACCGGTCAGGCTCCAGCCGTCGAACCAGTCGACGGACGGGTACCCCATGCGCAGCACGGGCGCCGACTACCCGGAGCCCGGGTCGTCGGCCACCACCTGGACGACCACGTGGACCGGGCCACCGGTGCGGGCGCGCAGGACCTCGGTGACGGCGGCGACCTGCTCCCTCCCCACCAGGATCTCGAGGCGGGTCAACGGGGTCGCCTGCCGCTCGCGGCGTTCGCCCCTGACGACCTGTGGCTGACTCCGCGCAGAGAACGCGTGGGCGTCGCTGCTCAGCACCCTTTGGGCTCCAGCGTCCAGCAGGGAGTCGGCGAGCACGGGGCCGTCCATCGCGTCCGCGTCCAGCACGGCCGACACCAGGCGAAGATCCGGCCCGCCGACGACGACGGTGCCTGCCGTGGTGCCGGTCAGGGCCAGTGCGCTCGTCGCGACGCCGATCGCGTCGGAGTCGTAGGCATTCATCCCCTGTTGCACCTCGTCGAGGTGACCTTCGTCCTCCGGCGCGGCCCGCAGGCCGATCGTCCGCTCGATCGCGGTCGCGATCAGCCAGGTGGCGACGAACGAGAAGGCGATCACCGACCGCCAGGGCAAGAACCTGCTCGCCAGGAGTCCGAAACCGCCGCCGAAGAAGACGCCGTCCGCCCCGATGCTGTTGATGCTCGCCTCTCCGAAGAAGCCGACCAGCAGCGATCCGAGCAGGCCGCCGACGAAGTGCACCGCGATGACGTCGAGCGCGTCGTCGTACCTGAAGACCACCTTCAGCCGCAGCGCCAGGTGACACACTCCACCTGCGAGAGCGCCGATGGCCACCGCGGACAGGGTGCTGACGTATCCGGCCGCCGGAGTGATGGTCGCCAGCCCGGCGACCGCGCCGGTCACGGCACCGAGAACGCTCGCGTGCCCATCCGTGATCCGCTCGACGACGAGCCACACGAGCATGGCCGCAGCCGCGGCGACCTGGGTGTTGACCAGTGCCTGGGCGGCGACTCCGTTCGCCTGGAGGCCGTCTCCTGCGTTGAACCCGAACCAGCCGAACCAGAGGATGCCTGCGCCGACGATCACGAACGGGACGGAGTGCGGCAACGGCGCCGGTCGGGCCAGACGCGTCGGCGGCCGAGCACGACGAGCAGGGCCAGCGCCGCTGCGCCCGCGGAGGCGTGGACCACCATGCCGCCGGCCCAGTCCTGGGCTCCGCGGGTGGTCAGCCACCCGGCCGGCGCCCAGAGCCAGTGCGCGATCGGGGGGTACACGATGATCGACCACGCCGCGAGGAAGACGGCCCAGCCCGAAGGGCTTGAGCCGGCTGGCGACGGCGCCGGTGGCCAGCGCCGGGGTGATGACCGCGAACATCATCTGGTAGGCGACGAAGGCCAGCGTCGGGATGGCGACGTCGGTGCTCACCTTGTGCAGGGCCGGTGGAGGCGCCTGGCCGAGGTCCTGCAGGCCGAACAGCTGGAGGTCGGCGATGAGGCCGTTCCCCGTGTCCGTGCCGAAGGCGAGGCTGTACCCCACCAGCACCCAGGTCAGGCTGATCACGCCCAGTGGGATGAAGTTCTGCTGCAGCATCACCAGGGTGTTGCGACGGCTCACCATGCCTGCGTAGAACAGGGCCAGGCCCGGGGTCATGAACAGCACAGCAGCCGTGCAGAACAGCACCCACGAGGTGTCACCACTGTTGAGGTCGGCCGGGTTCACGGTGCCACCACCGGCTCAGTCGTTCAGGGAAGCGGCCAGACCGATCTCGACGAGGTCCAAGGGGTGGACCCAGCCGTCGCTGACGGGGACGCCGCCGGCCTCGAGGATCGCGTCGCGCAGCGGCGCAGCCCACAGGTGCTCGATGAGGACGAGGACGGCGGCGCTCCCTTCCTCGATGGAGTCCGCGACGTCCCACATCTCGGCGTCGTCGATGAGGTGCCCGTCGGCGCCCGCAGCACGGCCGGCTTCTGCCCCGGCGGTCACGGAGTCGGCGTCACCGAGACCGAGACCGATCAGTGCACCCACGGTCGCGCCGAGGTCTTCGGCCTCCTCGATGGACAGGTCGCTCCACTGGAGGGCGACCAGGGTGCCGTCGGTGTTCTTCTGCACCGCGAGAGCGTCGACGAGACGGACGAGGTCGGCCTCGCGCAGCCGGTTGAGCTCGGCGATGATCTGCCCGGAGAAGTTCGGCTCCGGGAAGCTGACGACGAGTAGTTGTACCGGTCCAAGGGTCATGGGCGTGCTCCTGTGCACGTGCGGGGTTCGGGGGGTGGGTGCGGATCGTCGGCCCGTCACCCGGCGAGGACCTTGGCCTTCTCCGCGTCGAACTCCTGCTGGGTCAGGATCCCGGCGTCGAGGAGCTCCTTGAGCTTGGTCAGCTGGGCGTAGTCCACCGGTGCGGGCCCAGCCGGAGCCTCCACCGGGGCGGGAGCGGCGACGGGCGCGGGTGGCGCCTGGGGCGGGGGCGCCTGCTCCTGGGCTGCCTCTCCTGGCGCCTGCTCCGCGGCCTCTTCGGCTCCTCGGGCTTCGCCACGTTTCGACGCCACGTGCGCCGTCGCTCCGAGCACTGCGGCCCTTCTCAACATCCTGGGCATGTCGTTTCCTTTCACGGTGGGAGTACTGCGTGCTGCTCATGCTGAGCGCGCGCTGTAGGGCCGTCAGGCCCGAGGTTCGCAGCATGGTTGCGTTGAACGGCCGGGCGGTTCCTGCACCAGACCATGCGACCGGAAACGGGCGTCCGGTGCATCACGCGAATAAGGTGAACTTGGCTGGGAGCTGTCGACGCACATCACGTGTTTCGCGTGATGCACCCGTCCGGAATATCCGGTCGCATGGTCCGTGCAGCACGCAGGCGAAATCGGCTGCTCGTGAGTAGGGAGCGAGCGTGACAGCTCAGTCCAGTCAGAGCGTCGTCCTGATCAACGGGTTCGGCGTGCTCTTCGTGATCCTGAACGCGTTCGGGTTGGGTCTGCGGATCACCGTCGGAAAGCAGCTGGCGCAGGCCCTGGCCCACTGGAAGATCGCCGTATGGGCGTTGGTGATCAACTTCGTCGTCATCCCTGGCCTGTTCATCGGCTACCTGCTGACGGTTGCCTCGTCGATTCCCGGCGAGATCAAGGTGGGGTTCTGTGTTGCAGCCCTGTCCGCGGGCATGCCTTTCGCCCCCGTCCTCGCCCGGTTGGCCAAGGCGGATGTCAGCATCGCCACCACCCTGTTGGTGGTCCTGACCCCGTCGGGGGCTGACGGACCAACCGGCCAGCCGGCGGGCGAGGGCCTGCCCGCGCCAACTCCAACCTGAGGAGGTGTCCGCCAGGACCAGGGCGTCGGGGAGCCGGCGGACTCAGCCTCCGAGCAGGCCGAGCGCGGTGGCCTGACGAACGGCGTCGCCACGCGAGGAGACACCCAGCTTGCGGTAGATGGCGGACACCTCGGTGCCGACCGTGTTGCGGGTGACCCGCAGCCGGTCCGCGATCTCGGCGATCGTGAGGTAGGTCTGCAGGTACGGCAGGAGCCGAAGCTCGGCGGAGGTCAGGGGCAGACCCGCCGTGCGCGCGGCAGCCGCCCCGGACGCCAGCCGGCGGAACTCGGCGACCTCGTCGACCAGCGCCCCGAGCAGCGGACGCTGCTTGAGGATGTCGTCGATCTCACGCAGCAGCATCCGCGCGGCGGCCTGGTCACCGCGGGTCGTGTACACCTTGGCGAGCTGCAGCCGCCCCCGGACGGCCAGGAAGGGAACCACGAACGTCGAGAGCGGACGGCACCGCATCCCCTGCGTGAGGCGGCGGTCGGCCCGGACCAGGTCCCCCCGGTGCACGGCGAGCCGGGCTGCTGCCGCGAAGGCCAGCACGCTGATGGCGTAGTCGTGCATCTGGTGGTCCTCGATGATGCCGAGCGCGATCGAGAGGAGGTCGGCCGCCTCGTCCCACCGTCCGGCGTCCATCGCGAGGATCGCCAGCTCCGACGTGCACGACACGATGGGGTCGGTGTGGCCCGAGGGCCTGCCCGACGGACGTCGCCTCCTCGAAGGCCGCGACCGCACGGTCGACGTCGCCGGCGAGCAGGTGCGCCTCGGCGAGGGAGTAGAGCGCGGTGTCCCGCCACTGGCTCGACGGGGTCTCCTGCTCCACGGCGAGCTCGGCGTCGGCCATCAGCTGCTCCGGCCCAGCTGGGCACGTCATGGCGCGCAGCATCGCGCGGGACGAGGCGAAGGACGCGGGACCCCCCTCCGGTACCTCGTCGAAGGACACCTCGTCGACGACGGCCGCCCACCGTTGCGCGTCGGCGGTGTCGCCGACGAGGGCGGTGATCCAGCCGGCCAGGACGGCCAGCGGCGGGTAGGCCCTGATCGCGGAGCTGCCCAGGGACGCCATCCAGCGCTGGACCGTGGAGATCTGCCCCGCGCTGTAGGTCACCGGCACCAGCTGCGCGACGAGCCGCGCGGACCGTTCCTGCTCGGCCGTGGAGAGCAGGTACTCGACGGCCATGGCGGGGGAACCGTTGGCCAGGAACCAGTCGGCGGCGCGCACCTGGAGCTTATCGATCTTGTCGGGCTCGGCCCTGCGGAGCTCCCCGAGGAGGAAGTCCCGGAACAGCGGGTGGTAGCGGTACCACTCCCGCGTGCGGTCGAGCGGGACCAGGAAGGAGTTCGATGCCTCCAGGGCCCGCAGCCGCTCCTGCGCGCCCGACTCACCCAGCACGGCGTCGCACAGCGGACCGGTGAAGCGGTCGAGCACGGCGGTGCGACGCAGGAACGCCTGCATCCCCGGGTCGAGGCGGGCGAAGGTCTCTCGGTGAAGGTAGTCACTGACGTAGCGGTCGTCCCCCGACAGGGCCCACGGCTCGGTGCGCGCGTCGCGCGCGATCATCGCCGCCAGGTGCAACCCCACGGGCCAACCCTCGGTTCGCTCCGTGACCTCGGACGCCTGCTCCGGCGTGATGTCGACCCGGGCCGTCGCGAAGATCTCCTCAGCCGCCCTGACGTCAAGGGCGAGGTCCGCCGCCCGAAGCTCGACGGCATCCCCCGCCGCTCGCAGCCGCGGCAGGTGGGGCTGCTCGGCCCGGCTGGCGGTGACCACCTGCGAGCCTGCGGGGACCCCGGCGAGCACCACGGTCAGGACGTCGTGGCACCCGGGTGAGGCCAGCTCGTGCAGGTCGTCGATGAGCAGGACGAACGGGGCCGGGGCCTTGCTGAACATCGATGCCACGCGCGGCGCCCCCCGACCGAGGGCCGAGACACCGAGGCCGCTCATCGCCGAGGCCAGCCCGGCGTGCTCGGGCACGGCCCGCTCGTACGCCGACGCCAGCAGGAACAGCAGGGCCCCGGGATCGTCGTCGAGGTGGTCGAGGGACAGCCACGCGACCCGCCGGCGCTCGCTCCTGGCCCACTCGACCAGCAGGGTCGACTTCCCGTAGCCCGCCGGTGCGGTGACGCCGACAAGGCCCGCGGCGCCGGTCCGGGCCTCGTCGATGAGCGCCGACCGGCTGATCAGGCCGGGACGCAGCGGCGGGACCGCAAGCTTGACGTCGAGGAGCACCTCGTTCAGCCCCTGCTTCCGGCCGCACGAGTCCCGCAGGAGCCCCGCGTCACACACTCGACTCTAGGAGTGGCCGGACAGGGGCGGCCTCACCCCTTTGGGGTGGGAGCGAACGCTCGTCAGATCGCGGCAGGGCGCCCAGCCGGGCGAGGAGCAGGGCCTCGGCGAGGCAGACCTTCTCGAACTCGCCCAGGTGCAGCGACTCGTTGGCGCCGTGCGCCCGGGCGTCGGGGTCCTCGACGCCGGTGACGAGGATCGCGGCCTCCGGGAACTGCTCGGCGAACGCCGCGATGAACGGGATCGACCCGCCGACCCCGATGTCGACCGGCTCGACGCCCCACGCGTCGCGGAACGCCGCTCGGGCCTCGTCGTAGACCGGTCCGCGGGCGTCGGCGGCGAAGCCCAGCCCGCGGTCGTCGAGGGTGACCTCGACCTTCGCTCCCCACGGCGCGTGGGCGAGCAGGTGCGCCTTGACCAGCTCGAAGGCCTCGAGGTCGTCCTCGTCGGGCGCCAGGCGGATCGACACCTTGGCCGAGGCGCTCGGCACCAGCGTGTTCGACGACGTCGCCACCGAGGGGGCGTCGATGCCGATGGTCGTGGCCGACGGCTTGGTCCAGATCCGCGACAGCAGGGAGCCCGAGCCGATCGTCGACACCCCGTCGAGCAGCCCCGACTCCGCGCGCAGCCGGTCCTCGGAGTAGTCCAGCTCGGACGCCACGCCCTCCTTCAGGCCCGCCACGACCACGTTGCCGTCGTCGTCGTGCAGGCTGGCGAGCACCCGGATGAGGGCGGTCAGCGCGTCGGGGACGGCCCCACCGAACATGCCCGAGTGGACACCGTGGTCGAGGGTGGTCACCGTGACGACGACGCGGATCATGCCGCGCAGCGTGGTGGTGAGGGCCGGCTCGCCGATCGCCCAGTTCGTGGAGTCGGCCAGCACGATCGCGTCGGCCCGCAGCTTCTCGCCGTGCTTCTCGAGGATGGTGGCCAGCGAGTCGGAGCCGATCTCCTCCTCCCCCTCGACGAAGACCGTGACCCCGACGGGGAGCGACCCGGAGTGCGCCCGCAGCGCGGCGACGTGCGCCATGATGCCGGCCTTGTCGTCGGCGGCGCCGCGGCCGTAGAGCCGCCCGTCGCGCTCGGTCGGCTCGAACGGCGGGCTGTCCCACAGCGCGTCGTCGCCCGGCGGCTGCACGTCGTGGTGCGCGTAGAGCATCACGGTGCGCGACCCGGGCGGCCCGTCGAGGTGCCCGATGACCGCGGGCCGGCCGCCCTCGCGCACGATCTCGACCTCGAGACCCTCGGCGCGCAGCAGTGCGGCGGTCGCCTCGGCGCTGGCCTCGACGTTGGCCTGGTCGAACGCGTCGAGGCTGACGCTCGGGATGCGGGTGAGCGCCTCCAGGTCGGCGCGCAGGCCGGGCATCAGCCCGTGGACCTCGTCGCGGAGGGTGGAGATCTGGTCGGCGGAGAGCACATCGGTCACCCGACCGACCCTACCCACGCGGAACCGGCGGCAGCGCACCGCGCGTGCACGGCATCCTCGCCCGAGCACCTACAGTGGTGGCGTGTTCGGACGAAGCAAGACCACCAACGACCAGCTCGTCGACGAGCTGCACCCTGAGCGCGAGGGAGCCAAGAACCGGCCCACGCCCAAGCGCAAGGACCAGGAGGCAGCGCGCAAGCAGCCGCTGGTCGTCGCCGACCGCAAGCAGGCCAAGCAGATCGACAAGGCCAAGCGCAACGAGCAGCTGGCCAAGACGCGTCAGGCGATGCTCACCGGCGACGACTCAGGGCTGCCGGCCCGCGACAAGGGCCCGGTGCGCCGCTTCATGCGCGACCACATCGACGCCCGGCGCAACCTCGCCGAGTTCATGCTGCCGGTGATGCTCATCGTGCTGGCACTGAGCTTCATGCGCACGAGCACGATCCTGTTCTTCGTCACGATCCTCACCTACGCGGTGCTGCTCACCGCGATCCTCGACACGTTCCTGATGTGGCGCGGCCTGAAGAAGAAGCTGGCCGCCAAGTTCGGTGACGACGCCGCCGGCGCGAAGGGCAACGGCATGTACGCCGCGATGCGCGCCTTCCAGCTGCGCCGTTCGCGGATGCCGCGGCCGATGGTCGCGCGCGGCGAGTACCCCTCCTGAGGGGTCTGACGAACGACCGCCTGACGGCTCAGGCCGGCGGTTCCAGGCTCATCGGCCCGTAGACCTGCTGCCCGTCGCGGTACAGCGACACCGCCGCGACGCCTGCGGCGGACAGGTCGTGCCACACCTCGCCGAACCACGACTCGGCGTCGGACTGCGTCGGGAACGCCGTGGTCCCGAGGCCCTCCTCGGGCATCGGGGCACCGGTGGCGTCCTGGTAGGCCCAGGTCCACTGCTCGCTCACTTCTCGCGCACCCCCACCTCGACGAACGGCGGCTTCGACACCGTGGCGGCGACCTCACGGCCGCGCACGTCGACGACCACCTCGTCGCCCAGGGTCACCGACCGGTCGAGCAGCGCGAGGGCGATGCCCTGCTTGCGGGTGGGCGAGAACGTGCCCGAGGTGACCTCGCCGACGACGGCCCCCGTGGCGTCCTTGACAGCGCAGTGCGAGCGCGGGATGCCGCGTCCGGTCACCACCAGCCCGCGCATCAGCCGGGACTGCTTGGCGGCCCGCTCGGCCGTGAGCGCGTCGCGGCCCCAGAACTGCGGCTTGTCCCAGCCCACCGCCCAGGCCGCGCCGGCCATGACGGGGGTGATGTCGAGCGAGAGGTCGTTGCCGTGCAGCGGGTAGCCCATCTCGGTGCGCAGCGTGTCGCGGGCGCCCAGACCCGCCGGCAGGCCGCCCTCGGTCGCCACCGCGGCGGCCAGGGCGTCCCACACCGAGCCGGCGACGTCCCACGGCGGCACGATCTCGTAGCCCCGCTCCCCCGTGTAGCCGGTGCGGCAGACGATGACCGGCAACCCCTCCCAGTCGGTCTCGACGAAGCTCATGTAGTCGTGGTCGACCGGGAAGCCGAGACCGCGCAGCACCTCGTCGGAGCGTGGTCCCTGCACCGCGATGACGCCGTACTGGTCGTGCAGGTTCTCGACCGTGATGCCCTCGGGCGCCGCGGCGGCGAGCAGCTCGACCACCTTGGCGGTGTTGGCGGCGTTGGGGATGAGGAAGACGTCGTCGTCGGAGCGCAGGTACTGGATGAGGTCGTCGACGACGCCCCCGCTCTCGGTGCAGCACATCGTGTACTGGGCCTGGCCCGGGCCGATGCGGCGCAGGTCGTTGGTGAGGCACGCATTGACGAAGTCGGCGGCCCCGGGCCCCGAGACCCTCGCCTTGCCCAGGTGCGACACGTCGAAGATGCCCACCCGCTCACGCACCGCGGTGTGCTCGGCGACGACCCCACCGCCGGGGTACTCGATGGGCATCGACCACCCCCCGAAGTCGGCCATCTTCGCGCCGAGGGCGACGTGCCGGTCGTGGAGCGGGGAGTGCAGGAGCTCGGTCATGGTCGGCACGTTACCGCCTGCGTCCACCCCGCCCGGCGGTCGATAGTCTGCCCGCATGACCTCTCTGTCCCTGACGACCCGACCCCCCGCCGAGCTCGCCGTCGACACCCTCGTCGTCGGCTCGGTGCGAACCCCCGACGGCGCCGACCTCGCGACGGGCCACCACCTGCCGCGCAAGGCGGTGGTGCACCTGCAGGCGGTGCTCTCCGACGTCGAGGCCACCGGCAGGGCCGACGAGGTCGTGCGGGTCGTGGCGGTGCCGGGCGTCAAGGCGACGTCGGTCGTCGTCACCGGTCTCGGCGACGGCACGTCGCGACGGTCCAGCTACCCGCACGCCGCGCTGCGCGCCGCCGCCGGGGTGGCCCTGCGCAGCGTGCGTGGCAAGCGCAGCGTCGCCCTCGCACTGCCGACCCCCGACCTCGAGAGCCTGTCGGCCGTCGCCGACGGTGCCTACGCCGGCTGCTACACCTACGACAAGGGCGCGCCGCTCGGCGCGCGGCGCGGCACCGGCATCCGGGCCAGGGCGGCGCGGCAACGGCAGACGGCAACGGTCCGCGCGTCATGGTCGTGTCGGGCGCGGGCCAGGGCAAGGCCGCCAAGGATGCCGTCGCGCGCGCCGCCGTGCTCGGTGCGGCCCGTGACTGGGCCCGCGACCTGGTCAACACCCCGCCGAACTACCTCTTCCCGCAGTCCTTCGCCGACAACGTCAAGAAGCGGGTGGCCGCCTCCACCGCGAAGGTGTCGGTGTCGGTGCTCGACGAGAAGGCGCTCGTCAAGGGCGGGTTCGGTGGCATCGTCGGTGTCGGCCAGGGCTCGGTCAACCCGCCGCGCATCGTCACGATGTCCTACGCCCCGGCCTCCCCCAAGGCCTCGGTCGCCCTCGTGGGCAAGGGCATCACCTTCGACTCCGGCGGCCTGAACATCAAGCCGGCGACGGGCATGGTCACGATGAAGTGCGACATGGCCGGCGCGGCCGCTGTGGCTGCCACCGTCCTCGCCGCCGCTGAGCTCGCGCTGCCGGTGGCCGTCACCGGCTACCTGTGCCTCGCCGAGAACATGCCCAGCGGCACCGCGCAGCGTCCGAGCGACGTCGTCGTGATGCGCGACGGCACGAGCGTCGAGATCCTCGACACCGACGCCGAGGGCCGCATGGTGCTCGGCGACGGCCTCTGCCTGGCCAGCGAGAAGCACCCCGACTGGGTCGTCGACATCGCCACCCTCACCGGCGCGCAGGTCGTGGCGCTGGGCACCGACATCGCGGGCGTCATGGCCAACGACGACGCCTTCCGGGGCCGGGTCGTCGACGCGGCCGGGGCGGCGGGCGAGGGCGCCTGGCCGATGCCGTTGCCGGTGGAGCTGCGCGCCAAGCTGGACACCCCCACCGCCGACATCGCGCACAAGGGCGACCGCGACGGCGGCATGCTCACCGCCGGGCTGTTCCTCAAGGAGTTCGTCGGCGAGGGCATCCCGTGGGCCCACGTCGACATGGCCGGCCCGGCCTTCAACGACAAGGGACCCAAGGGCCACCACCCCAAGGGCGGCACCGGGTTCGGCGTCGGCACCCTGCTCACCCTGGTCGAGTCCTCCGCCGGCTGAGGCTCGCGCCTCGGCGCGACTTATTGCGAAATACCCACCCGAACGGCGCCTTCCGGGCACCGTCCAGGTGGGTATTTCGCAATGAGTCGCAGGTTGGGTGGCGGCTCAGCCGCCGCTCTTGCGGCGGAACATCTGCTGCGTCGCCGTGGCCTCGGGTCCGTGCGCGTGGTCGACCTTGGTGTGCTCGGAGTGGTCGCTCACGTCGGCGCCCCCGTGCGACTTCTTGGCGTCGAGGGCGGCGCGGTACTTCGCCTTCACCTCGTCGTCGACCGCGGGGCGCGGCTTCTTCGGGGCTGCCATGGTGGGTCCTTCCATCGACGGGCGGGTCCCCTCCACCTTCGCAGACCCGGCCGGTGCGCTCCAACCGGATACGCGCAGGGAAACGCGCCACGCGGGTCCGTGTGCGGCCGGCTGTGCCGAGGTCAGCGATCCTTCGGCCGGCGCTGGCGCGCGGTCCACTCGCGCATCCGCTTGGGGTAGCCGGTGAGGTTGACGTCGTAGACCGGGATGCCGAAGGAGCGGGCGACGTCGAAGGCCACCGGACGTGAGGGCAGCGCCCGACGGGTCCACTCGCCGTCGTGCGCGATCAGGACCACCGTGGTCGCCGTGATGTTGGTGGCCGGCTCGACGTAGGCCTCCACCCCGCGCCGGGTCCGGATGAAGTCCTCGAAGTGCGCCTGGGCACTCGCCAGGTCGCCCCCGCCGTGCGGTGCCTGCTTCGAGCGACCGCGTCTCCACCACGCCATGCGGAGAGGATAGGGCGTCCACATCGGCGGATCCGGACACCACCCTCGTCCGGTGTGTGCGCGAGGTGTGTGACCACGCGGCCGGGAGTGACAGGATGCTGGGCAGCGTCCGGGCGGCACACCCCGTCGACCGGCGCCAGGACCCGCCACAGCAAGGGAGCAGCACCGATGCCGGCCACTGCCGAGACCACCCACGACGTCGTCGTCCTCGGGGGAGGCAGCGGCGGCTACGCCTGCGCGCTGCGCGCCGCCGAGCTGGGGATGAGCGTCGCCCTCGTCGAGAAGGACCTCCTCGGAGGGACCTGCCTGCACCGGGGCTGCATCCCCACCAAGGCGCTGCTGCACGCGGCGGAGGTGGCCGACTCCGCCCGTGAGGCCGCGCGGTTCGGGGTCCGGGCCACGCTCGACGGCATCGACCTGCCCGCCGTCACGGCCTACCGCGAGGGTGTGGTGAGCCGGCTGCACAAGGGGCTGCAGGGGCTGGTGTCGTCGCGCAAGGTCGACTACGTCGAGGGCTCCGGACGGCTCGAGGGCGACCGCACCGTCGTCGTCGGCGACCGTCGCCTCGTCGGTCGGCACGTCGTGCTGGCCACCGGGTCCTACGCCCGCACCCTTCCCGGTCTCGAGATCGACGGGCCGGTCATGACCAGCGACCAGGCGCTCGGGCTCGAGGCGGTCCCCGAGCGCGTCGTCGTGCTCGGCGGCGGCGTCATCGGCGTCGAGTTCGCCTCCGTCCTGCGCTCGTTCGGCGCCGAGGTCACCATCGTCGAGGCCCTGCCGCGGCTGGTCGCCGCCGAGGACCCCGCCGTCAGCACCGCCCTGGAGCGGGCCTTCCGCAAGCGCGGCATCGCGTTCCGCACCGGGGTGCGGTTCGAGTCGGCCTCGCACGACGGCTCGACGGTCACGGTGCGCCTCGAGGGTGGCGACGAGCTGGTCGCCGACCTGCTGCTCGTCGCCGTCGGTCGCGGCCCGGTCACCGACGGCCTGGGCTACGAGGCGGCCGGCGTCACGCTGGACCGCGGGTTCGTCGTCACCGACGAGCGCTGCCGCACCTCCGCCGAAGGCGTCTACGCCGTGGGCGACATCGTGCCCGGGCTGCAGCTCGCGCACCGCGGCTTCGCCCAGGGCATCTTCGTCGCCGAGCACATCGCCGGCCTCGACCCGGCACCCATCGTCGAGTCGGGCATCCCACGAGTCACCTACTGCGAGCCCGAGGTGGCGTCGGTGGGGCTCACCGAGGAGCAGGCCCGAGCAGCGCACGGCGAGGTCGACACCTACGAGTACAACCTCGGCGGTAACGGCAAGTCGCAGATCCTGCGGACCCAGGGCTTCGTCAAGCTCGTGCGGGTCAAGGACGGCCCGGTCGTGGGCGTGCACATGGTCGGCTCCCGGATGGGCGAGCAGGTCGGCGAGGCCCAGCTGATCGTCGGCTGGGAGGCCCACGCCGAGGACGTCGCAGCCCTCGTCCACGCCCACCCGACGCAGAACGAGGCGCTCGGCGAGGCCCACCTGGCGCTCGCAGGGAAACCGCTCCACGCACACAACTAGAGTGATCACCGCCACCGCCCACGAAGGAGAGCTGTCCCGATGTCAGAACGCGTGAAGATGCCTGCGCTCGGCGAGTCCGTCACCGAGGGGACCGTGACGCGCTGGCTCAAGGGAGTGGGCGACAGCGTCGAGGTCGACGAGCCGCTGCTCGAGGTCTCGACCGACAAGGTCGACACCGAGATCCCCTCGCCGGTGGCCGGCACGCTGCAGGAGATCCTCGTCCAGGAGGACGACACGGTGCCGGTGGGCGCCGACCTCGCGGTCATCGGCGACGGCGCGGCCCCGGCGGGCGGTGACTCCGGCGGCGAGCAGTCCGACCAGCAGTCCGACGAGCAGGGCTCCGACGAGCAGGGCTCCGGCCCCAGCGACGAGGTGTCCGACCAGTCCGACGGCGACGCCGTCGCGCAGGCCGGCGACGAGGGTGGCCAGGAGCCCGCCGAGCCGCAGGCCGAGGCACCCCAGGCGCCCGAGCCCGAGCCAGCGAGCAGTCGGCCCCGGAGCCGGCTCCCACGGCATCCGGCGACGGCGGTGGGTCCGACGGTGGCACCACGGTGAAGATGCCGGCGCTCGGCGAGTCGGTCACCGAGGGCACCATCACCCGTTGGCTGAAGCAGGAGGGCGACGAGGTGGCCGTCGACGAGCCCCTCCTCGAGGTCTCGACCGACAAGGTCGACACCGAGATCCCCTCCCCCGTGGCGGGCACGCTGAGCAGGATCCTCGTCCAGGAGGACGACACGGTTCCGGTCGGCGCCGACCTCGCGGTCGTCGGCGGTTCCGGTGGCGGCCAGTCCGCTCCCGCCGCCGAGCAGCAGCAGGCCGAACCCGAGCCCGAGCCGGCCCCGGAGGCCGTCGAGCCCGAGCCCGCCTCGCAGGCCTCCGAGCCCGAGACCCCGTCGCCGCAGCAGGAGGACTCCGCACCCGAGGCCGCGCCGGCTCCCCAGCCGGCGGCGGAGGCGCCCGCCCAGCAGGTGGCCGACGACGCCGCCGCTTCGGCCGACGGGGCACCGGCGGCATCCGCCGCCCCCGCATCCGCCGCCCCGGCATCCGACGACCGCGACGCGGCCGCCTACGTGACCCCCCTGGTGCGCAAGCTCGCCTCCGACAACGGCATCGACCTGTCCTCGGTCACCGGCACCGGCATCGGTGGCCGCATCCGCAAGCAGGACGTCCTGGCCGCGGCCGAGGCGCTCAAGGCCCCCGAGCCCGAGCCGGCCGCTCCGGCCACGCAGGCCCCGGCCGCGTCGGCACCCGCTGCCGCGCCGGCGGAAGCCACCTCGAAGCGCGGGACGACCGAGAAGATGACGCGGCTGCGCAAGACCATCGCGCGTCGGATGGTCGAGTCGCTGCAGGTCTCGGCCCAGCTCACGACCGTGGTCGAGGTCGACGTCACGCGCATCTCCCGGTTGCGCGACCGGGCCAAGGCTGACTTCGCCCAGCGCGAGGGCACCAAGCTCAGCTTCCTGCCGTTCTTCGCGCTCGCCGCCGTCGAGGCCCTCAAGGCCCACCCGACGGTCAACGCGAGCATCGAGGACGACGAGGTGACCTACCACGGTGCCGAGCACCTCGGCATCGCGGTCGACACCGAGAAGGGGCTGCTCGTCCCCGTGCTCAAGAACGCCGGCGACCTCAACATCGCGGGCCTGGCCCGCGGCATCGCCGACGTCGCCGACCGCACGCGCAACAACAAGATCATGCCCGACGACCTCGCCGGTGGCACCTTCACGATCACCAACACCGGTTCTCGCGGAGCGCTGTTCGACACCCCGATCATCAACCAGCCGCAGGTCGCGATCCTCGGCACGGGGGCCGTCGTCAAGCGGCCGATCGTCGTCACCGCCGAGGACGGCGAGACGATCGCCATCCGCTCGATGGTCTACCTCGCGCTGTCCTACGACCACCGCATCGTCGACGGCGCGGATGCCGCCCGCTTCCTCACCACGATGAAGCAGCGGCTCGAGGAAGGCGCCTTCGAGGCCGACCTCGGTCTCTGACAGGTCGACTCGGACACCTCATGGGCCGCATCGTCGTCTCCGGGTCGTCAGGCCTGATGGGCACACCCCTCGTCGCCGCGCTCACCGCCCGCGGCGACGAGGTCGTCCGCCTCGTCCGCCGCGCCCCGCGCTCGGCCGACGAGGTTCGGTGGGACCCCACCAGCCGCACCCTCGACCCCCGCACCCTCGACGGCGTCGACGGCGTCGTCCACCTCGCCGGGGTGGGGGTCGGTGACAAGCGCTGGACCCCGGCGTACAAGCACGCGATCCTCGCCTCGCGCGTCGACGGCACGCACGCGGTGGCCGAGGCGATCGCGGCGGCCGACCACCCGGTGCGGTTCGTGTCGGCCTCGGCGGTCGGCTTCTACGGCGACCGTGGCGACGAAGAGCTCACCGAGACCAGCACGCCCGGCACCGACTTCCTCAGCGACGTCGTGCAGGCCTGGGAGGCCGCCGCCCAGCCCGCGGTGGATGCCGGGGCCTCGGTCGTGTTCCTGCGCACCGGCATCGTCATGGCACCCGACGGGGGCGCGATGAAGCCGATGCTGCGACTGGTGCGGTACGGGGTCGGGGGCCCGCTGGGCTCGGGGCGGCAGTTCATGCCCTGGATCACCCTCCCCGACCAGGTCGGCGCGATCCTGCACCTGCTCGACCGCCCCGACGTCACCGGGCCGGTCAACCTCACCGCAGACCAGCCGGCCCGCCAGAAGGAGATCGCAAAGGCCCTGGGCCGGGTGCTGCACCGTCCCGCCGTGCTGCCGGCGCCGTCGTTCGCCCTGCGCGCGGCGATCGGCGGGTTCGCGTCGGAGGTCCTGGGTGGCCAGCGCATCACGGGTGACCGGTTGCGCGAGAGCGGGTACCAGCTCATTCACGCCGACCTCGACACCGCCATCCGCTGGCTCGTCGCCTGAGCGGGGTCGTCGTGGATGCAGACCGCTCGCCCTGGTCACCCTCGTCGTGAGCCTCGCCGTCGCCGTCCCAGCAGGCGCCGCGTCGGCCGCCGCGCCACCGGACGTGGCCGTGATCGGTCACCGCGGCTCCGCGGCGATGGCCCCCGAGAACACGTTGGCGTCGATCCGGCTGGCACTGCGCCAGGGAGCCGACTACGTCGAGAACGACATCATGCGCACCAAGGACGGCAAGCTCGTCATCACCCACGACCTCAGCCTCGAGCGCACGACTGACGTCGAGCAGGTCTTTCCTGACCGCACCAGCTACCACGTCGCGGACTACACCCTCGCCGAGATCAAGCGACTCGACGCGGGGTCGTGGTTCGGGTCCGAGTTCGCCGGTCAGCGGATCCTCACCCTGCGCGAGTGGGTCGAGGCCGTCGGGTCCAACCACGGCATGCTCCTCGAGGCCAAGGACCCGTGGGCCTTTCCCGGGATCGAGGTCGACATCGACAAGGAGCTCCGCTCGATCCCGACCTTCGTCCAGGCCCTGCGCACGGGCAACGTGATCATGCAGGCGGGCGACGAGCCGTGGCTGCGCGCCTACCACCAGCTCGCCCCGGACGTGCCGGTCGCGCTGCTCTACTACACCCGCCCCACCGACGAGCAGCTCGTGTCCGCGAGCACCTGGCTCGACGCGGTGAACCCGGCGCTGGGCAACATCGACCGGGCCATCGTCGACCGCACCCACGAGCTGGGCCTGAAGACCTACGTGTGGACGGTCGACTTCGGTGCCGACATGAACCGCGGCATCGAGTGGGGGGTCGACGGCATCATCACCGACTACCCCCTCGTGCTCGCGCAGATCCTGAAGCAGCGCTGACCCGGCCTCGCGGGAGGGTCCTCGGCGGTCGGGCGCTCGGCCTCGGGCCGGGTCATGAGCCCCGGGCCCGCGGTGCCGATCGCACGTCGCTGACCCGCCATCCGGCGTCGGTGCGCACCAGGTCGACGAACACCGGGGCGCCCTTCACCGCGGCGCGCGGCGTCGAGCCGGTGGGCCCGGTGACGGCGTACCGGCCGGCGTCGACGCGGGCCAGCAGCACGGCCCGCTCGGGGCTCGCGGAGACCGTGCTCACCTCGGCCACGGTGTACCGCAGCCCGGTGTAGCGGACGCCGGACCGCGCGACCTCCGCCACGGCTCCGGCGTCGCGGACGCCTGCGACCGACCGCGGGGCGTCGGCCTCACCGAGCAGCGCCGGAGTGGCCTCCCGCCACGCAGCGGCCCGTGCCTCGGCGAGGGCGCCGAGCAGCTCGTGCGGCCGCGACCTCGGTGCGTCGACGTCGAGACGCGGGTCGGCCTCGGGCGTCCTCGGCGCCCCGGCCACCACCTCGTGTGGTGCCGCGCCGGCGGAGTCGCCCACCGGGCCGAGCCCGGCGACCGTCAGGACGAGGAGCCCGACGAGCACCGGCACCAGCAACAGAACGGCCACCACCGGCCGCGGGCGGCACCCTGCGACAGCGCCCCGACGCTTGCCACCACCCCAGCCGCGCCGCACGTCGGCGGCCGCGTGCCGTCCACCGGCCGGGCGCCTCCCCGACCGGGCGCCGTCCCCGAGTCGGGTGCTCGGGCGGCTGCTGGGGCGACCAGCTCGGCACCCGCCGTGAGAACCAGCGGCGCGGCCCCGTGGTCGCGGCCGGCGGACGGCCGGCCGCCGCCCGCAGCCGGTAGGTCACCGCGCTCACCTCGTCGTCGCCGTGCACGAGCTGCAGCGGCTCGGCCTCGGCGGCGCCGAAGAGCAGCCAGGCCAGCTCGTGGGCGCCGGGCCGGTCCGCGGGGTCGGGCGACACGGCCTGCGCCAGCGCGGCGACCAGGGCCTCGGACCCCTCCCCGGCCCGGCACACGGCGGACAGCTCGGGGCGCAGGCCGGGCGGCCCCGGCACCGTGCCCGACAGGCAGAGCCAGCCGAGCGCTCCGAGCGCGTAGACGTCGGATGCCGGCGACGGGTCGGCGCCGAGCACCACCTCGGGCGCGACGTAGCCGTCGGTGCCCCACACCCCGGGTGACACCTCGCCGACGACGTGGCCGAGGCCCAGGTCGCCGAGCACCGGCCGGCCGTCGAGGTCGAGCAGCACGTTGCCCGGCGACACGTCGCCGTGCACCACCCCGAGGTCGTGCAGGCGCCCCAGGGCCGACGCCACCGGCGCGAGCACGGTCACCACCTCGCCCGGCGACAGGTGCCCGCGGGCCCGGACCAACCCGTCGAGCGCGCCACCGAGCAGGTGCGGCATCACCAGGGCCACCCGCCCGTCGGGCAGCTCGACACAGGCCTCCACCGCGACCACGTGGGCGCTCGCTGCCGCCGCGGACACCGCGGCCTCGCGGGCCGCCGCCTCGACGAGAGCGACGTCGGCGTGCACGACCTTGACCGCCACCCGTCGTCCGTCGTCGAGGGCCACCCCGGCCCACACCTCGCTCGTCCCGCCGCGTGCCAGCAGCGCCCCCAGCTCGTGGCCGGGCACCGACGGCGCCGGGGACGCCGCTTCATGCCCCCCGTCGCCGGGTGCGTGCGCCGGCGTCGTCACGGCATCCCCCTCGTCGACCATGTCTCCACGATGCCAAGGTCGCGACCGTCGCCCGTCGGGTTGTCCACAGGCCCCCTAGGGTGGTCGCCATGCCTGCCGACCACCCCACGATCCTGGCCACGTCCGGCGGCTACCGCTACGGTCGCCGCACCCAGCTCGAGTTCGACGCCCTGGTCCACCACGCCGTCGAGCTGTCCGGCGCCCACGGCCGGCGGCCCCGCCTGACCTTCGTCGGCACGGCGTCCGGCGACCCGCGCCACATGAACTACTGGGCCCACGAGGCCGGCCGGGTGGCCGGCTTCGACGTCACCTGCCTCGACCTGTTCCCGATGCCCAACCTCGACGACGTGCCGGGGCACCTGCTCGACGCCGACGTCGTGTGGGTCAACGGCGGCTCGGTCGCCAACCTGCTCGCCGTCTGGGACGTGCACGACCTGCGACCCGCGATGCGCGCGGCGTGGGAGGCCGGGGTCGTCCTCGGCGGGGTCTCGGCCGGCTCGATCTGCTGGTACCTCGGCGGCTGCACCGACTCGTTCGGCCCCGAGCTGAGGGCCGTGACCGGCGGGCTCGGCCTGCTCCCCTACGGCAACGGCGTGCACTACGACAGCGAGGAGGCCCGCCGCCCCACTGTGCACCGCCTCGTCGCCGAGGGCACGTTGCCGGTCACGCACTGCACCGACGACGGCGTCGGACTCGTCTACCGCGGCACCGAGCTGGTCGAGGCGGTCAGCGAGGTCGACGGCAAGGGCGCCTACATCGTGACCGCCGACCCCGACGGCGACGACGGGGTCCGCGAGGAGCGCCTCGAGCCCCGGCGCCTCCCCTCCCCCTGACCCGACTTATTGCGAAATACCCACCTCTACAGGCCCTTTCGGGAGTCCTGGAGGTGGGTATCTCGCAATAAGTCGGATGCCGTCAGCGCGCCGGCGTCTCGACCGTCACCACTCGCTCCTGCGCCGCCGACACCCGTGCCGCGTCGATGACGGCGAGGGTGTGCACGGCGTCCCACGGGTCGACCGGCATGCCGCCCTGCGGGTCGTCGGACGCCAGGGCCGCGGCGACCGCGCGGTAGAGGTCGGCCTGCCCAGTGGCCGCCTTCTCGACCGGTTCGCGCGAGCCACCCCGGTAGAGCCAGCCGCTGTGCGCGGCGTCGGCATCGGCCTGGCCCGACCACACGTGCGCCTCGCCGGTGAAGTCGGCCATCACGTAGGCCGCCTCGGTGCCGAGCAGCCGCACCCTCGGGCCCGGCGCGCCCGCCAGGGAGGTCGCCCCGAGGTGCGACACCACTCCCCCGGCGTGCCGGCAGACGAGGAACGCGTCGTCCTCGGCCGGGGTGGTGCGCGCCGCCACCGTGGCGAAGACCGTTGCGACCGGACCGAAGAGCCGCACCGCGGCGTCGACGAGGTGGCTGTGCAGGTCGAGCAGGAGGCCACCGCCCTCGGCCGGGCTGGCCTGCTCGCGCCAGCGCTCCTTGGGCACCGGACGCCAGCGCTCCCAGCGCATCTCGTAGCGGAACGGGGTGCCGACGAGCCCCTCGGCCACCACTCGCGCGACGGTGGCCTGCTCGGCGTCGTAGCGCCGGTTCTGGAACACGGTCAGCGCCACTCCGGCGGCGGCGGCGTGGCGAACGACACCCGCGGCCGACGCGGCGTCGACGGCCAGCGGCTTGTCGACGACGCACGGCAACCCGGCATCCACGACGGCTCGCACCTGGGCGGCGTGCCCGCCGCTCGGGGTGGCGAGCACCACGACGTCGAGGCCCGGCACGGCGACCAGCTGCTCGAGGTCGTCGACGACCTGCACCCCCGGGATGTCCGCCCGGGCGTCCGCGGCCCGCTGCGGGTCGCGCGTCGACACCGCCACCACCTCGCAGCCCGCCTCCGCGAGCAGGGGGGCGTGGATCGTCCTCCCCGCGAACCCGTACCCGGCCAGTGCCACGCGTGTCATGCGCGACAGCCTAGGTGCGCGCCTCAGGACACGGTGATGGTCAGCGTGTAGTCGGGGTCGCGACCGGTCACGGTCGTCGTACCCGGTGCCACCGCTCGCAGCTCCCACTCACGCACCCCGCTGTCGGTGACGTTGAGCACCGGCACCACGAGCACCGACTCCCCCACCACCGTCGGGTCCGGCGCCGTCGGGTCGTCCACCCGCAAGGCCGATGTCGTGCCGGCAACCATCGTGAACCGTCCGCCGTCGTCCTCGGGCGTCAGCCGCTTCGGCACGGGCTCGGCGGTCCCCGACGGGCTCGGGGTGGATGCCGTGGTGCCTGTGCCGCCGCCCCCGACGGTCCCGCCCGTGGTACCGGGCGCGCCCGCCGGCTCCCCGCTGCCGCAGCCACCCAGGAGGATGACCGCGGCCGCGAGGAGCCGGACGGAGCGCGTCATGGCAGTTGTCCTGTCACGGTCAGCCGCTCACCGTGGCGATCCGCTCGACGACGTCCTTCTGCGCCTTGATCTGTGCGCTCGTCGACGCCGGGTTCACCCTCACCGTCTCAGCGTGCAGCATCGTCGCCCCGAAGGTGCTGTCGAGGCTGCCGTTGCCGTCGCTGTCGACCGGCGTGGACAGCTTGACCGAGCCGTTGGCGAAGTTGAGCCACGCCCCCAGCGCCTGCTGGTCGAAGATGACGTCCGCCGGCGACTTCGCCGGGTTGTTGAGCACCAGGGTCGCCGCGGCTCGCGTCGAGGCGTCCTTGTGCTCGTCGAACACCAGGCTGAGTGCGCCGACGATGTCCAGGTAGCACTGCAGCTGCGCCGGGGTGAAGTCGTTCGACTTCTTGACGCGGTACTGGTTGAGCCACCAGCCGTGCCCCTTGGACGTCGTCCCGTTGCCCGTGATCAGCACGAGGGCACTGTCCGAGGCCGACCCGAGGTCGTCATCGGTCACCGTCGTGTCGAGGGTGTAGGCGCAGGCGTCCGCGTAGCTGTGCGTCTGTGACCGGGTGACGTCCCGCGGCTGCACACTGGGGCTCTTGGCCGGGTCGGTGGCCGGCGGGTTGACCAGCGAGGTCTGCTCGTCGACCGTCCCGTCACCCCAGGCCCACGCGAACCGCAGGTCGTCGCTGCCCGGGTCGTGCGACCCGACCGGAACGGTGAGCGGCTCGCCGGCCTCGACGACGAACGCCGAGACACCGTCGTAGACCTGCTCACCCGCGGTGTCGATGACGGCCGTCGGGTCGACGTTCGCCACGTTCGCCACTGCGTCCCCGCAGTTGCCGGTCGTGTCGTCGTCGGCCGCGCAGACCTGCACGGTGAAGGCACCGTTGTCGCCGTACCGGTGGGTGACCGAGAAGCTCAGCGTCGCGTTCGGCCGGGTGTTCTCGAGCGCGCCGGACAGGGCCACGGGGGCCGCGCCGTCGTCGTACGAGATCGTCGCCGTCAGCGGGTCGAGCCACCCCGGGTCGGTCACGGTGCCGGTGACCGTCACGGTGCCGTGCTCGTCGATCGGCGTGATGCCGTCGACCGTCACCGTGGGTGCCACGTTGGTCACCGTCACCTGCGAGGTGCTGGTCGCGGTGTTGCCGAAGGCATCCGTGACCTCCAGCCCGATCGGGAAGGTGCCGTCCTGCCCGACCCGGGTGAAGCTCGGGGTCGCGCCCGTGGCGTCGTCGTACTGCCCGTCGCCGTCGAGGTCCCACGCGTACGTGGCGATAGCGCCCGCGGACGGGTCGGCGCCTGCGGCGGAACCGGTGCCGTCGAGGGTGACGTCGGCGCCCTCGGGAGTCGTGTACGGCCCGCCGGCGTCGGCAACCGGGACGCACCCGGCCGGCACGGCGTCACTGGCCGTCGGGACCTGGTCGAGGCCCCCCGTGGAGGCGGTGCCCAGGCCGCGGCCCGCGAACGCGCTCCAGATCAGGCAGGTGTTCGCGCCACCGTCGGCGCTGAGCAGCCCGTCGCGGGCGTCGATGAACGTCGGGTTGGCCGACGTGGCCTTCATCCCGTCGAGCACCAGGTCGGCCATCGCCTCGACCCCACCGGGGATCTTCGCCCGGATGTCGTAGAGCGTCGACGCCCAGATCTCACCGTTGTCGTGGCCATCGCCGTTGACGTCGTAGTCCTGGAAGTCGCGGGTCGAGGTGTCGTAGGCCACGGACCGGATGCCGGTGCTCGAGTTCCCCGTGACGTACTCACCGATGACCGCGTCGCCCCACTTCAGGTACGAGATGACGTCGCTCCAGGCCTCGCCGAGCGCGCCCCTCTGGTCGCCGCTGTTGTAGCCGAGGGCGCCGCCGCCGACCAGCCGGCTCGAGACGCCGTGGCCGTACTCGTGCGCGATCACATCACCGTCGACGTCACCGTCGCGGAACGGACGCCCGGGAGCCCACATGAACATCTGCATGCGCGGGCTCGAGCCGTCGCCTGGGGTGCCGAAGTTGGCGTTGTTCAGGCAGCGGATGGCGACGTCGTCACCGGGGTTCGGCGTGCCCATGTCGTTCACGCAGCCGAAGTCCCAGCCGTCCTGCGCCTCGGCCAGCACGGGGTCGCCGCCGCTGCCGCCGCGGCCGAAGTTGTCGACCTGGAAGTTGCCGCTCGCCTCGTCGAAGCCGTGGCCGTAGAGCCAGTCGTGCATGACGTTCGTGTAGTAGAAGAGCTGGGTGATGATCGCGTCGCGGTCGGTGTCCATCGCCGTGAGCGAGTTGACGTCAGCGGTGGTGCGCCAGGCGTCCGTGAACGCGTAGTTGAAGTGCTGGTCGGCAGCGGTCGGCTGGTACTCGTTGTTGGTGTTGTCCTCGTCGCGGTCGAGGTAGGCGTTGGCGTTGTTGCCGCTCGTCGTCGTGCCCGACACCCAGGACCCGTCGATGCCGGTGAACGGGGTGACCTGCCGCGCAGCACCCGGCGCCTCCGGGTGCTGCTCGCGCGTCACGGTGCCCTCGGGGCCGGCGTGCGCGTAGCGGCTGGTTCGGTCGACCACTGCGCCGCTGCTCGCGTCGACGACGGTCTCGTACCAGGAGTCACCCGAGCTCTCCATGTCCGTGAGCCACGCCAGTCTCAGCGCACCCCCGTGCCCGGTGGTGTTCCACACCAGCTCGCTCGACACCGGCCGGGTTCTCGATGCTCCCTGCCCGTAGACGTTGGGGAAGGTGCGCTTGCCCGACGTGCGCACCTCGGCCTCCTTGAGCGGTCGGGTGGCCTTGGCGCCCTGCCGTGCCGCCGCGGTGTCGAGGGCCTGTCGCGCGGTGAGCCGCGCGCTCGTCCCGGCGCCCACGCCGCTCGACAGCGTGCCGGTGGCCGACCTGACCTTCCCGTCAGGGGCGACGACCACGGCGAGCCCGGCACCGCGGACCCGCAGGCCGCTTACCTTCTGGCCCACGTGCACCGCGGTGGACCCGTTGGTCAGCCTGAGCTGCTTGGTGACGACGAGCGTGCGGGAAGCCCCACGCGCGACGCCGAACGACGACGCGACGCCGCGCGCGTAGGCGAGCGCCACGTCGCCGGGCGCGCGGGTCGAGGCCGCGGTGAGCCCGCGGCTCCCTCCCGAGATCGACTCGACCAGACCGGTCGCCACATCGTGGCGGATGACGGGCGCGTCACCCGCGGGCGCCTTGACGGCGCCTTGCCCGCCACCGGCATCCGGTGGTGCTGCCATGGCGACCGGGCCGGCCACCGTGAGCAAGAGGAGTCCCCCGAGGGCGGAGGACAAGGATCGACGACACTGCATGACAACCTCCCCGGTTACCGTCACCGGCAGGGTGTCGGCGACGTGGCCCGTGGGCCATGGCAGGGCAGCGCGTCAGTACGAGGCCGTGCCACCTGCAAGGAGCCGGTCGAGGGTGGGGTGATACGTCGCGAGCGGCTCAGGAGACGGAGGCGTCCGCGGGGGCGTCCTCGGAGGCGTCGGACGCCTCACGGTCGGCGGGGAGGTGGCGCGGCCACCAGATCGGGCCGCCGATGTCGTAGGCCGCCGCCGGCACGAGCAGCGAGCGCACGACGAACGTGTCGAGCAGCACCCCGAACGCGACGATGAAGGCGATCTGCACCAGGAAGACCAGCGGCAGCACGGCGAGCGCCGAGAACGTCGCCGCGAGGACGATCCCCGCGCTGGTGATGACGCCACCGGTGACGGCGAGGCCGACGAGGATGCCGGGTCTGGTCCCCCTCGTTTTGGCCTCCTCGCGCACCCTCGTCATGAGGAAGATCGAGTAGTCGATGCCGAGCGCCACGAGGAACACGAACCCGTACAGGACGATCGACGGGTCACTGCTCTCGAACCCGAAGATGTGCTGGAAGACGAGCGCCGAGATGCCGATGGTCGCCGCGAACGACACCACGTTGGCCGCGACGAGCAGCAGGGGCGCCACGATCGAGCGCAGCAGCAGGGCGAGCACCACGAAGATCACGAGCAGGATCGTCGGGACGATGACCCTCAGGTCGCGCGCACTCGCCTCGTGCACGTCGAGGTTGGTCGCCGCGTTGCCGCCGACGAGGATCTCGGTGCTGACGGCGTCGAGGTCGGACCGCAGGCGTTGCACCGTGTCCTCGGCCTCCTGGCTGTCGGACGCCGCCTTGGTCGTGGCCTGCACCAGCACGGTGCCGTCGACGACCTTCGGCGGCACGGCCTCCTGGCCGGGCTGCGGGCGGCACGAGGCCGATGTAGGCGCTGTCGACGCCCGGGTCGCTCGTGACGACCTGCAGGGCGGCCTCGGCGTCGGCCTCGGGGACGACGATCTGGATCGGCGTGGCGGACCCGGCCGGGAAGTGCTCGCCGATCACCCGCTGCGCGATGATCGAGTCGGTGTCGTCGAGGAAGGTCTCGTCGATCGTGGAGCCGCCGGCCTTGAAGGTCGGGGCGAAGGCCGCGGCGGCGAGCAGCACGATGAGGGTGATGACCCAGGTGCGCCGCGGGTGCCGGCCCACCAGGTCGGCCACTCGCCCCCACAGCCCCTTGGTGCCGACGACGTCCTCGGCGTGCACGTGGTCGAGCTTGGGAGCGAACGGCCAGAACGCCTTGCGGCCGAAGAGCAGGAGGATGGCGGGGAGGAAGGTCAGCGAGGCCAGCAGGGCGCCCGCGATGCCGAGGGCGCCCACCGGGCCCAGCCCGGAGGTGCTGCGCAGCTCGGCGAGCAGCAGGCAGAGCAGGCCGAGGATGACGGTCGCCGCCGACGCGACGATCGGCTCGACCGCGCCCCGCCAGGCCCGCTTGAGGGCCACCCACGAGCTCGGCTCGTCGTGCAGCGCCTCCTTGAAGCGGCTGACCAGCAGCAGCGCGTAGTCGGTGGACGCGCCCACCACGAGGATGAACAGGATCCCCTGGGACTGCCCGGACAGCGTGATGACGTCGTTGAGCGCGAGCTGGTAGACCACGAGCGATGCCGCGCTGAGCCCGAAGACGGCGCTGAGCAGCACCGCGAAGGGCAGGATCGGGCTGCGGTAGACGATGAGCAGGATGACGAGCACGACGAGCAGGGCGACGCCGAGGAGGATGCCGTCGATGCCGGCGAACGCGGCCGCGAAGTCGGCGATCAGCCCTCCGGGGCCACCCACGTAGCCCTCGAGCCCGGCCGGCACCAGGACGCTCTCGATCTGGTCGCGGATCGCGGTGGCGCCCTCGACGAGGGCCGAGGTGTCGCCGCTGGCCTCGGCGCCCTTCTCGGCGTCGAGCGGCACCGAGACGAGCAGGGCCTTGCCGTCCTGCGACGGGATGGGCACGATCGGGCTGCCCGCAACGAGGTAGTCGCCCAGGGTGGCGTCGGCACCGATCTCGGGGAGCGGCAGGCCGGGGATGCCCTGGGCGAACGTCGTGACGGCCTGGACGTCCTGGGGGGTCAGCGCACCTCCGTCGCTGCGCTCGACGACGACGAGGTAGGGCAACGTGTCGCTGTCGATGAAGGTCGCGACCGCGTTGCTGACGAGCGTGGACTCGGCGCCCTTGGGCAGGAAGGTCGAGTTGTCGTTGGACTGGACGCCCGACAGCTTGCCCTGCGCGGCGCCACCGAGGGCCCCGACGACCAGCCAGACCAGGACAAGCGCAATGGCGCCCAGGATCGCCACCTTCGGGCGCTTGGCACTGCCACGGACCTCGTCGGGCTCCTCGCTCATGGTGCGAGCCTAGGGTCCACCTGTGACGACGCACAGCCGGGGGGCCGGCACCGCGCCGCGTACCGTGGTGCCCATGCGTTTCGTGCACCTCGGCTTCGCGCCCGACCTCGTCGACTACGAGCAGGGCTGGGCCACCCAGCGGGAGGTCCACGCACAGGTCGTCGACGGCATCCTGCCCGACACGACCCTGCTGCTCGAGCACGCGGCCGTCTACACGGCGGGCAAGCGCACCGAGCCGCACGAGCGGCCCACCGACGGCACCCCCGTCATCGACGTCGACCGGGGCGGCAAGATCACCTGGCACGGTCCCGGCCAGCTGGTCGGCTACCCCGTCGTCCGCCTGACCGAGGTGCCGATCGACGTGGTCGCCCACGTCCGGCGGCTCGAGGAGGTCATGATCCGGGTCTGCCGCGACTTCGGGGTCGACACCGTGCGCGTCGACGGCCGCAGCGGCGTCTGGGTGCTCGCCGACCACCGCGGTCCCGACCGCAAGCTCGGGGCGATCGGCGTGCGGGTGAGCCGGCGGGTCACGATGCACGGGTTCGCCCTGAACTGCGACGCCGACCTGGGGTGGGCCGACGCGATCATCCCCTGCGGCATCCCGGATGCCGGGGTCTCGTCGCTGTCGCTCGAGTCCGGTCGCGCGGTGGGCGTGCAGGACGTGCTCCCCTATGCCGAGAAGCACCTCACCGACGTCCTCGGCTGAGCCGTTGCAGGATTCGGGGGACGCCGTGGGCCCGGCGTAGGCTGGCGCGCGTGACTGTCGCACCCGAGGGACGCCGCATGCTGCGGGTCGAGGCACGCAACGCCGAGACCCCCATCGAGCGCAAGCCGGAGTGGATCCGCACGACCGCGAAGATGGGTCCGGAGTTCACCCAGATCCACGCCCTGGTCAAGGGCGAGGGCCTGCACACGGTGTGCCAGGAGGCCGGCTGCCCCAACATCTTCGAGTGCTGGGAGGACCGCGAGGCCACCTTCCTCATCGGTGGCGACACGTGCACCCGGCGCTGCGACTTCTGCGACATCGCCACGGGCCGCCCGCAGGCCCTCGACCTCGACGAGCCCCGCCGGGTCGCCGAGTCGGTGCGCACCATGGGGCTTCGCTACTCCACGGTCACCGGGGTCGCCCGCGACGACCAGCCTGACGGCGCGGCCGGCCTCTACGCCGAGACGATCCGGCAGATCCACGCCCTCAACCCGAACACCGGGGTCGAGATCCTCCCGCCCGACTTCGGCGCGGTGCCCGAGCTGGTCGGCCAGGTCTTCGACGCCCGCCCCGAGGTGTTCGCGCACAACCTCGAGACCGTGCCGCGCATCTTCAAGCGGATCCGCCCGGCCTTCACCTACGACAAGTCGCTGCGCGTGCTCAGCATGGCCCGCGACGCCGAGCTGGTCACCAAGAGCAACCTGATCCTCGGGATGGGCGAGGAGGACTCCGAGATCGAGGCGGCCATCGCCGACCTGCACGACGCGGGCTGCGACATCCTCACGATCACGCAGTACCTGCGCCCGTCGCCCAAGCACCACCCGATCGACCGCTGGGTCAAGCCCGAGGAGTTCGTGCACTGGTCCTCGGTCGCCGAGGACCTCGGGTTCAAGGGCGTCATGGCCGGCCCCCTGGTGCGCAGCTCCTACCGCGCCGGGCGGCTCTGGGCGACCGCGATGAACCGCTGGGGACGCCCCATCCCCGAGCACCTGGCCCACCTCGCGGCCGCGACGTCCGACCCGGCCCGTCAGGAGGCGGCGTCGTTGGTCGCACGCGCGGCCCGCACCGTATCCTGATCACCCACGCCCGCGGCACAGCGCGGGTCCAGTCCCACTGATCCAGGAGCTCGACCTCCCGTGTCCGACCAGCCCGAGGCCAAGACCGGCCGCATCGCCCAGATCCGCCAGGCCTACAGCGCGATCCACCAGCTCGACCCCCGGCTCCCGTGGTGGATGGCGGGTGCGGCGCTCCTCGCCGCCGCCGTCGTCATCGGCATCGGCGCCTTCTTCGGCGGGTTCTGGCTCTGGTACAGCGTGCTCATGGCGATCGCGGCGGCCCTGCTCGCCGCGGTGGTGGTCATGAACCGCCGCGGCAACACGGCGATGTACCGCGCGCTCGAGGGGCAGCCCGGCGCGGCCGGTGCGACCCTCACCGGGCTGGGCAAGCGTGGCTGGTACGCCGGGCAGGAGCCGGTGGCCATCGACGGCGCCCGCGGCACCCGCCCCAGCGACATGGTCGACGCCGCCATGGTCTTCCGCGCCCTCGGCCGCCCCGGTGTGGTGCTCATCGGCGAGGGCCCCACCCCCCGCGTCACCAAGCTGCTCAAGCAGGAGGAGAAGAAGGTCGTCCGGGTCGCCCCGGGCGTTCCGGTGCACCTCTGGGTGGTCGGCGAGGGCGAGGGCCAGGTGCCGATCAAGAAGGTCTCCAGCCGCCTCACCCGGATGCGCCCGGTGCTCACCAAGGAGGAGACCTCGGTCGTCAACAAGCGCCTGAAGTCCCTCGGCGGCATGCGTCCCCCGATCCCCAAGGGCATCGACCCGACCCGCGCCCGGGTCGACCGCAAGGCGATGCGCGGCAAGTGACCCGCACCTGAGAAGGACCCCGGCCGCCTCGGCGCCGGGGTCCTTCCTCTCTTCGTCGACCGCTACGGACGCACGATGCGGGTGCCCGCCGCGACGTCGTGGAACCCGCGACCGTCGCGAGAGGTCAGCACGGCCGGCACGACCAGGCAGAGCAGCACCGTGCGGATGACGACCTGCAGCGGGAACGCACCCGGCCGCACCTGCCAGACCTGCAGGCCGAACAGGCGGTGGCCCAGGGTCGCCCCGGTGAGCGAGACGAGCAGCAGGTTCTCGAGCGCGAAGACCCCGACGGGGGCGAGGGCGGCCGGTCCCCCGCCCGTGGTGTCGATGCGCAGCAGGACCACCACGATGACCTGCGCGACGATCCAGTCGACGAACAGGGCCCCGAAGCGTCGCAGGAAGGTGGGGGTCTCGGGCGTACCGGCGGGGGGCGCGGCCCCGGTGGAGGCGGGCGGCATCCGGGGGTCGGAGGGTGCGGGGTCGGAGGGTGCGGGGTCGACGGGCGCGGGCACGTCGACACTGTATGCCGGGGCCGCGGGGCCGGGGTCCGCGGCATCGGGCCGCCCGTCGTCGCCCACGTCCGCCTGTCGAACTGGGCGTCTCACGAATTGATACGGTGGGCCGCGTTACACCGGCGAAACACACGGGTCACGGTCGGGAAACGGCCTCTCCCTAGTGTCGTGCCAAGCCCGAGGGCTGGCTCCCCCCTTAGCCCCTTGTCCCGAACCAGGAGGTTCATTCGTGTCCAGCTCTGCTGAAGAGGGTTTCACGCAGCTCGAGTCCGCTGAGGACGTGCTCGCCTACATCGAGGCGCAGGACGTCAAGTTCGTCGACGTCCGTTTCTGCGACCTGCCCGGCGTGATGCAGCACTTCAACGTGCCCGCCCAGACGGTCGACATCGACTTCTTCACCAACGGCCAGATGTTCGACGGCTCGTCGATCCGTGGCTTCCAGGCGATCCACGAGTCCGACATGAAGCTCGTGCCCGACCCGACCAGCGCCTACCTCGACCCGTTCCGCGTCGAGAAGACGCTCATCATGAACTTCTCGATCGTCGACCCGTTCACCGGTGAGCCCTACAGCCGCGACCCACGCAACATCGCGGCGAAGGCCGAGGCCTACCTCGCCTCGACCGGCATCGCCGACACCGCCTACTTCGGCGCCGAGGCGGAGTTCTACGTCTTCGACGACGTGCGCTTCGAGACCAAGCAGAACGCGAGCTACTACTACATCGACTCGGTCGAGGCGGCCTGGAACACCGGCCGCGCCGAGGAGGGTGGCAACCGCGGCTACAAGACCCGCTACAAGGGCGGCTACTTCCCCGTGCCGCCGGTCGACCACTTCGCCGACACCCGCGACAAGATCTGCCTCAACCTCGCCGACGTGGGCCTGCAGGTCGAGCGCAGCCACCACGAGGTGGGCACCGCCGGCCAGCAGGAGATCAACTACCGCTTCAACACGCTGCTGCAGTCCGGCGACGACATGATGAAGTTCAAGTACGTCGTCAAGAACACCGTGTGGGAGCAGGGCAAGACCGCCACCTTCATGCCGAAGCCGATCTTCGGCGACAACGGCTCGGGCATGCACACCCACCAGTCGCTGTGGAAGAACGGCGAGCCGCTCTTCTACGACGAGCGCGGCTACGGCGGCCTGTCCGACCTGGCCCGCTGGTACATCGGTGGCCTGCTCAAGCACGCCCCGGCGCTGCTCGCCTTCACCAACCCGACGGTGAACTCCTACCACCGCCTGGTCCCCGGCTACGAGGCCCCGGTCAACCTGGTCTACTCGGCGCGCAACCGCTCCGCCTGCGTGCGCATCCCGATCGCCGGCGACAGCCCCAAGGCCAAGCGCATCGAGTTCCGCATCCCCGACCCGTCGTCGAACCCCTACCTGTGCTTCGCGGCGCAGCTGATGGCCGGCCTCGACGGCATCAAGAACCGCATCGAGCCGCCGGAGCCGGTCGACAAGGACCTCTACGAGCTGCCGCCGGAGGAGCACGAGGCCATCGCGCAGGTTCCGGGCTCGCTTCCCGAGGTGCTGCTCGCCCTCGAGGCCGACCACGAGTTCCTGCTCGAGGGTGGCGTGTTCACCGAGGACCTGATCGAGACCTGGGTCGAGTGGAAGCGCAAGAACGAGGTCGACCCGATCCGCTTCCGTCCGCACCCGCACGAGTTCGAGATGTACTTCGACATCTGATCGTCGGATGTCGTCCGCCCTGCGCCGTCGCCGGATCACCCGCGGCCCGGTCGGCAGGTAGTACGCAACCGCGTCGGAGAGACAGAGTCCGCCCGTGCTGTCAGCACGGGCGGACTCGTCTGTTGCGGACGCGCTTTCTCATGGTTCTCTCAGGAGGAGAGCCGGCAGTCCGACCGGTCAGAGCACTGCTCTGGGGAGCTCCGTCGAGGGGACACTGCACGGCGGAGCAGGCCCCCAGGGTGTCCGCAGATGGTCATGGACGGACACCGGCGCAACGGATGGTCATGGGCCTATACCCCTGCGGCTCAACGATTTTCACCGTGCGAGGGAACCTCGGGAAGGACGTCGACGGCTGACCGACGCGACCGACCCGGATCGTCCCCTGTCGACTGATCCGGCTCGGCCGGCTCGGCATCCCGGACGGGTTCGGACGGACCTGCCGGCGCTCCCGGATGGCGCGTTCCCCGGAGTTGGTCGGACGACACACCGCGGCGGTTGCGAAAACCGGGACAGGCGCACGTGGGCCTCGCATACTCGGCGTGTGATCGGCGACGATTTCGCCCGGATTCTCGACCGCGCACAGCACGGCGACGAGTCCGCCTTCACCGCGCTCTGGCGAGACCTCAACCCCGCCCTGCTGCGCTACCTGGTCGTGACCGGTGAGCCTGCCGACGACGTCGCCTCCGAGACGTGGGCGACCGTGGTCAAGGGGCTGGCGCGCTTCAGCGGGGACGAGAACGCATGGCGCGCCTGGGTGTTCACCACGGCTCGGCGACGTGCCGTGGATGCCGGGCGCAAGCGCGTACGCACCATCGCGCACGACCGCTCGTGGCAGCCGTGGGATGCCTTCGGCACGCAAGCACGGGACCCGGCGGACCTGATGGTGCAGCGGATCGACACCGACGCCGCCCTGGCCTGGGTCGCGCAGCTCAGCCCGTTGCAGGCCGAGGTCGTCATGCTCCGCGTGGTCGGCGGCCTCCCGGTCGAGGAGGTGGCCCGGGTGGTCGGGCGCAGTCCGGGGGCGGTACGTGTCGCCCACCACAGGGGCCTGAGCCGCCTCCGCGAACTCTTGGCGGCGAGGGGTGTAACGCACTCCGGCGCAGCGGCGCTTTACCCATGACATGAGAGCTGTGACGTGGCGAGGCTTCCAGGGGTGGCGTTCCGATGACGGGGACGCCACCCTCGACGTCGTGCCCGGCGACCCGGCCGATCCCGCCGTCGAGGAGCTGCTGGCGTCGCTGGATGCCGAGGCACGTCCCCACGAGCTAGAAGGCATGGCCGAGCCGCTGACGGCCTACCGCGCTGCCTTCGCCGGACGACGCTCGCTCGTCCCCGCGACGGCGAGGAGCGGCCTGGTGCTCACCGGGCTGCTCGGCGCGAAGGCGGCCGCCGCTGTCGGCGGAGTCGCGCTCGGCCTGGCCGCGACTGCCATGGCCGTCGCCGTCAACCTGCCCGACACCACCGCCGACCGGACAACCGAGTCGCCGGCGGCCGCGGGCACCTCGGCCGCGCATCACGCCACCGACGGCACCCCCGCGGGGCCGGACTCGGCAGGGGCAGCGGCCTACGGCCTGTGCACCGCGTGGTCGAACCACCAGCGAACCGGCAACACCTCCCCCATGGACTCCGTGGCGATGCGAAACCTCTCCGAGGCCGCCGGTGGGGAAGGGAAGATCGCCGCCTACTGCGCAGCCGTGCCGGATCCCGGCAAGGGTCAGAAGACCCCCAAGCCCGGCAAGGCGAAGGCCACGCCCGGCCAGAGCCAGCGCGACAAGGACCGCGACACGGGCAAGAACACCGATCACGTG
This sequence comes from uncultured Actinomycetota bacterium, assembly GCA_963707895.1. Classification (GTDB taxonomy): domain Bacteria; phylum Actinomycetota; class Actinomycetes; order Actinomycetales; family Dermatophilaceae; genus Fodinibacter. The sequence continues at coordinate 572,230 of CAVPRS010000010.1, forward strand.
CCCGGCACGACGCGGAAGCCGACGGCCAAGCCGACGACCAAGGCGACCGCGAAACCGACGACCAAGCCGACCGCGAAACCGAGTACCAAGCCGACCGCCAAGCCGACGACGAAGCCGACCGCGAAGCCGAAGTCATCGTCATCGTCGTCGCGGACCGCCCCGGCGCCCAAGACCGCAGCACCCGCAGGGACCCCGACGAGCAAAGGACCCTGATGCTTCCTCGCCAGTCACGTCGTGAGCGTGGTGCGGCCGCCGTGGAGATGGCCCTGATCCTGCCCCTGCTCCTCCTCATCGTGGGGGGCATCATCGACTTCGGTCGGTTCTTCTACACCCAGAACATCGTGGTCAACGCCGCGCGCGAGGGTGCCCGGAGCCGGGCCATGGGTTACACGATCGCCGACTCGGACATCCGGATCAGCCAGTCGCTCACCGGGATCCAGGGTGGGGCGAACACCAACTCCTACTGGCTGGTCCAGGGTTCGGCCAACACCCTGACAGCCAGCGGCGAGTGCCCGGCGACGTCACCGGGACCGCTGGACCGGCAGCGGGTGACCGTGACCGTGAGCGGGTTCAACTACATCGTCCTGGGACCCGTGTCCCGGCTGTTCGGTGGGTTGCTGACCCCACCGGTCCCCGCTGGAACGTCTGAGATGAGGTGCTCAGGATGAGCGCGAGCCGCCCACGTCGTCGCGAGCACGGTGCGGTCGTCACCGTCGTCGCGGTTCTGCTCGCCGGTGGTGTGCTGCTGGGGTTCCTCGCGCTCTCCCTCGACGTCGGCCAGATCCTGGTCGAGAAGCGCCAGCTGCAGAACTCGGCCGACGCGGCCGCCGTGTCGCTGGCCCAGTCGTGCGGTCGCAACAACTGCGTCGCCGGCGCCGACTCGCTGGCCAACCTGGTCGACAACAACGCCAACGACAAGGTCTCCGGCATCCAGTCGCAGTGCGCGACCAACATGCCGGGCAGCACGCTGCCGGCGTGCGGCAGCGCCTCCGGCACGTGGGCCGACTGCTCGCCGCTGCCGCCGGCGCTGGCCGCGATGACCGGCCTGCCCTACGTCGAGGTCCGCACCCGCACCCAGACCGCGAACGGCGCCGGGCGCAACAACTTCATGCAGAACTGGATCGCCGGGTTGAACGGCAACTCCACGACCAGCTCCGCCGGTGCCTGTGCCCGCGCCGCCGTCGGCACCCCCGCGGACCTGGACAGCGAGCTGCCGATCACCTTCTCGGGCTGCGACTGGCAGCGCGCCACCGGTGGCACCACCGGCGGCGGTGGCGGGTCCTACTACCCCTCACCGGTGTACAACGGCTCCAACGCCGTCGGCTACGGCGGCGCCGGTCAGCCGCCCTGGCCGACCGCCGCCGCGGCTCCCCCCGCCATGCTCCAGGGTCAGGAGGTCATCCTGTTCACACAGGACAGCGGGGCGCTGGCGGCCCCCTGTGCCAACTGGAACGGTCACGCCCTGCCTGGTGGCTTCGGCACCCTGGAGACCACTTCCAACCCGTGCAAGTTCGTGGACTACCCGTTCCACTGGATGCACTCCGATACGGGCAACAACGTCTCGTGCGACCTGAGCGCCCTGGTCGGCAAGGTCATCAACATCCCGATCTTCGACTGCACCAACACCACGGCCCCCGGCCAGGAGCCCCCGGTCAACGGGTGCACCACCGGCAACGGCAACAACGGCTACTTCCACCGCGCCGGGTACGGGCAGTTCTACCTGAGCGGCTACGCCATCAACGTCAGCGGCGGCATCCCGAACAAGGTCAAGAGCCTCGTGAGCAACCAGTTCCCCTGCAGCAATGGTGACCGCTGCCTCTCCGGCTGGTTCCTCAAGGGCGAGCTCACCTCCCAGGCCATCTCCGGCCCACCCAGCGGCGGCGGCAACTTCGGCACCTACGCCGTCGTCCCCGCCGGCTGAGGAGCCGGCTCGCACCTGGGCGGGCACGGGGAGAGCACGTGTGCCCGTCCTGCGTCGTCGCCTAGCCTCACCCCATGGGTTCCGACCCCCGTCGCCTCGACGGGCTGCGTGCCGACGAGCAGGTCGCCGCCCGTCTCGTCGAGCGCGCGACGGGTGCCACGGCGCGAGCACACGACGTCGGCCGGCGCCAGGGTGCCTACGACGTGCACCTCACCTACCCGGGCGGCCGCACGGGTGCCCTCGAGGTCACCACCCACGCCGGCGCCGCCTCGCGCCGCGGCCTGGTGCTCCTGGGTCGCGACCGGCTGGCCCTGACCGACCCCGGGCACCGGGTTCGCCGCTCGCCGGCCGGTCTGCCCGACGGCGGTGGCGACCACACGGCATCCGAGGGCGTCGGTGAGGGGGCGGAGCCGGACCCCACCCTGCGGTCACTGCCGGATGCCGTGACCCGGCTGCTCGCCGAGCCCCACGTCGCGCGCCGGGCGGCCAAGGTGGCGAGCGCCGGCAGGGTCGACGAGCGTCATCTCTTCGTGGGTCTGGCCGAGGGCGGCTTGCCACCGGCCCTGTACCGGCGGCTGAGCGACCCGGTGGGCGTCCTTCCCGATGACCCGCCGCGGGCGCCCGAAGGCCTCACCCACCTCTGGCTGAGCACCGAGTGGCGCGGCTCTCCCCTGCTGCGCTGGCAGCGCGACGAGGGGTGGCGCGCCTACCGGGTGTGACGGCGCCCGAGCTCAGAAGCCCCCGAAGTCGCCACCACCGAAGTCCCCCACCGAAGTCCCCTCCACCGCCGCCCCAGTCGCCGCCGCCACCGAAGTCCCCTCCGGAGTCGGTGCCACCGGTGTCGGCCGCGTAGCCGGAGTCGCCCGAGGACACATCGCCACCGGCGTCGGTGCCGCCGTCGCTCGAGCCGCCCGAGTCACCGGAGTCGCTCCCGGTGTCGCCGGTGTCCCCGGCCTCCTGCGCCTCGGGACTCTGGTCGTAGCCGTCGAACAGCATGTCGGCCACCGCCGAGCCGATGACGACGCCGGCGATGGTCCCCATCATCGAACCGGCGAACATGCCACCCATGCCCGTGCCGCCCCCGAAGGAGCCGCGCGAGAAGGTGTTCTGCAGGGTTCCGGGCTGGCGCATCTCGGCGCGGGTGGCGGCGCGGGCCAGGTCGGCGGGCTCGGTCGACGTGCCCGCCTCCCCCGGTGCGGCGGTCGACAGCTCGCGCAGCACCTGCTGGCGCTGCTCGGGGGTCAGCTGGGCGAAGGCCTCGGCATGCAGCGCCTCGAGCTGCTCGGGTGGCGCGGTGCGCAGCAGGTAGCGGTAGCGGGCCACGGCCCGCTCGTCCTCGCTCGCACCCGGACGGGGCGGCGTCGGCGAGGCGGATGCCGGGCGGCCTGCGGCAGGTGCCTGACGTTGCTGCTCGGTCGGTGTGCGGCCCAGCAGGCGGTCGAGAAAGCCCATCGTGTCGATCCCCTCGTCGTGCGACCCCGCGCGGGAGGGCCGTCACTGGTCCAACGGTGACACCTCACCGGGGGGTTCCGGGGCCAACGGGTCGAGTGCGCGAGAATCGGCGCATGACGACCGACCGCGACACCCTCACCGCCGAGCTGATCGACGCAGGCCGCCACCTCGTGGAGCGTGGGCTGGTGCAGGCGAGCGGTGGCAACCTGTCGGTGCGCCTGCCCGGCACCGACCGGTTCCTCGTGACCGGCTCGGGCACCTGGCTCGACCGGCTCAGCCCCGAGGACTTCGCCGAGCTGACCCTCGACGGCGAGCACGTCGGCGGCGCCGAGCGGCCGTCAGTGGAGTGGAAGCTGCACCAGGGCACCTACGCCGTGCGCCCCGACATCGGGTCGGTGGTGCACCTGCACCCGCAGCACGTGCTGCTCGTCGACATGCTCGGCGCGCCGCTGCGCTTCACCACCCTCGACCACCAGTACTACCTGGGCAGCGCAGGGCGGGTCCCGTTCCACCCGTCGGGGTCGCAGGAGATCGCCGACGCCGCTGCCGAGGCGGCCCGCGACCACGACGCCGTGGTGCTGGCCCACCACGGCTGCTCGACGCTCGGCGACACCGTGTCGATGGCGCTGCGCCGGGCGCTCAACCTCGAGGAGGCCGCGACCATGACCTACCGGCTGCTGCTCGCCGGCGACCGCACCTCGGACTTCCCGGCGCGCTGGAAGGGCAACATCATCAGCGTGTGAGTGCCAGGCTCCCGAGGGCGACCAGCCACGAGACGAACGACCCGACGAGGAAGTACTCGGTGACGGCGTCGATGCCCACGCCGTCGACGCTCGTGCTGTCGTCGCGCTTGGCCTGCAGCTCGGGGAAGCGGATCAGCCCCTTGGCGGCGATCACCAGCCCGGCCGCGGTGAGCTGGCCGGCGAGGCCCAGACCGAGGATGAGGACACGCTCCATGGGGCCGAGGAGGCGGCCACCACGCAGCTGGTCGGAGGGCTGCGGCTCGCTGCCGGCATCGAGCGGGAGCACCGGTCGCATCGCCCCGACGCCCAGGAGCACGAGGCGGACCACGACGTTGGCGGTGGCGAGGTTGACCAGGAGCAGCCCGACGACGAGCAGCACGTGGGCGGGTGCGGCGCCCGGCCCGACGAGGGGCAGGTCGGCCCACTCCAACCAGTGGCCGAGCGGCCCGGCGGCCGTGGACGCCCAGCCGCTGAGCGCGACCAACCAGACCGCGCCGGCGGCCAAGGAGGCGAGGGCGGGCCAGTGGCCACGGCCCGTGGCGGCCGACTCGGACGACAGCCGCACCCAGAGCACCAGCGGCACGAGGGAGGCGGCCAGGACGACGAGGTCGACGGGTGCGGTGAGGGCGGACAGCACGGCGAGCACGGCGACCGCCGCGGCGCCGGACGCCATGGCCGCGCGCTGCGCGGTGACCCCCTGGCCGGCGCCGGCACGCACGAGGTCGGCGAGGCCGACCCCGACCAGCCAGACGGCCAGCCAGCTCACGGCAGCCCCCGGAGCAGGTCCTCGGCGGCGAGCACCGCGCCGATGCCGTCGGCGCGCACGCGCTGCGACACCGCCGAGGCGCTGATGCCCTCGAGCGAGGCGAGCTCGCTCTGGGTCGTGTGCGGGTCCATGAGCCCCCTCAGTAGTCGGACCGACCGATCCGACAACGAGCCAACCAGATGGTCCCGACAGAGCAGGGCCGCGTTGACCGCGTTCGCGTCGACGACCGCCGCGTCGGCACCGCTCGACCGACCGGTCGAGTCCTCATCGCCCCCGTCGGGCGCCGGGCGGTAGGCGGTGCGAAGGTGCCGCGTGGCGGCCCGTGCGGCAGCCTGCTCGACCGACTCGATCGCGGCGCGGGCGGCCCACCAGCCCGGTCCGTCCTCGAGGCCGCGCTCGGCGTCGAGCAGCTGCACCGGTCCACGCCCGATTCCGACCCGCACGTCCGCCCCGGGGAGCAGCTCCAGGCGCACCCGCAGCGCGGCCTCGATCGCTGCGCCGAGGGTGGCGTAGGCGCCCTGGAACTCGTCGCCCACGGTGATCCGCAGCTCGGTGACCGCCGGCACAGCAGCGTTCGCGCTGACCAGGGCCCTCTCGACCGCTCGGTGCAGCGCCCTCCGGTTGGGCGCCGAGCGTGACCCCACGAGGTCGCCGATGACGACGCACCGTGAAGCCCGGTCCTTCATCGCGTTCATGTGAAGATCATACCTTCATTTGGTTCCGATGAAGCAATGAACTTACAACGACACCGTGGCCCACGACCGGCCGGGCGTCATCCGGGACCGGGAGCGAAGGCCCGCAGGTCGCTGCCCGTGCGCGGTTCGGCGACCCCGCGCTCGGTCGTGACGGCGTCGACGAGGCGGGCCGGCGTGACGTCGAACGCCGGGTTGAAGCCCGGTGAGGCCTCCGGCGCGAGTCGCATCCCGCCGAGCACGGTGACCTCCTCGCCGGGCCGCTCCTCGATCTCGATGTGCGACCCGTCGGCCATCGACAGGTCGACGGTCGACCAGGGGGCGGCGACCATGAACGGAATGTCGGCGTCGCGGCAGGCGAGCGCCACCCCGAGCGTGCCGATCTTGTTGGCGGCGTCGCCGTTCGCGGCGATCCGGTCGGCCCCCACGACGGCGAGGTCGACCAGGCCGCGCAGGATCGTCGACGCGGCCGCGCTGTCGGCCAGGACCCGGTGCGGGATGCCGTCGGCCGCCAGCTCGAACGCCGTGAGGCGCGAGCCCTGCAGAAGGGGGCGGGTCTCATCGGCGTAGACCAGCTCGAGCCGGTCGCGGGCGTGCAGCTCGCGAATGACGCCGAGCCCCGTGCCCCAGGCGCTCGTCGCCAGCGAACCGGTGTTGCAGTGGGTGAGCACCCGCAGCCGGGGCCGGTCGATCCGGGCGAGCAGCCAGTCGGCCCCGAGCCGGGACAGCTCGCGGTTCGCGGCCTCGTCGTCGGTGGCGACCCGGCGAGCAGCGACCAGCACGGCATCACGACCCTGGCCCATCAGCGGACGCACCTGGTCGACCCCCCAGGCCAGGTTCACCGCCGTGGGCCGGGCATGACGGACCCGGTCGACCGCCGCCTGCACCTGCGCCTCGTCCCAGCCCTCACGGGCACCCTCGTCCATGGCGAGCACGACGCCGAGCGCGCCGGCGACGCCGAGCGCGGGCGCGCCACGCACGGCGAGCTCCGCGATCGCGGTGACCAGGCCGTCGGTGGTGTCCAGGACGCGGTCGGTCGTGGTGCCGGGCAGCAGGGTCTGGTCGAGCAGCCGCACCGCGCCCCGCCCGTCGCGGCCGGCGGCGTCATCCCACGCGATGGCGATCAGCGTCATGGCCGCAGCCTATGCCGCGACAGCAGCGGGACGAACCGCGGATCGGCCTGTGCCGAGCGTGGCCCGGGCGGCCCCCGGCGGCGGCTGGATGGTGCGCCGCGCACCTTCGCGGGACACTCGCCGCGCCGGACGCGACCGTTCTCGCTAGGTTCGTTCTCCATGACCTCGCAACCTCGCCCCACCCGCTCAGCCCGCCACGCCGCGCGGCCGGACTGCTCGCCCTCGCCGTGGTCGTCGCTCCGGCAGCGGTCGTCGCCGGAGGTGGCGCCGCCCGGGCCGCCGACCCCGAGCCGACCGTGCTCGTGCCCATCGGCGGGGGGTACGAGACGTCGACGCTCGCCGGCTTCTCGCGCGCCGCCGCGGAGGGTGCCAGCGGCCCGACCGTCGACATCGTGGTGGTCCCGGCGGCCTACGGCGACACCGACAAGGACCGCAAGGCCAACCTGGCCCTCGCGCGGGGACGCGCGGCCGAGGTCGACGCCGCCTGCGACGCCGTGGTGGCGGCCCCCTACACCGGGTGCACCGCCACCTTGGCCGTGTTGCTCAACCGCGCCGACGCGATGGACCCGGCCAACTCCGTTGCCCTGAACGCCGCCACGACCGACGGCATCTACGTGCTCGGCGGTGACCAGGAGATCGCGATGGACGTGCTCGCCGGCTCCCCCGCCGAGGCGGCGATCACCGCGGGGGTGCGGGAGCGAGGCGTGGTGCTGGGCGGGACCAGCGCCGGTGCGGCCGTGGAGTCACGCAACATGATCAACGGCTACACCACCCTGGCCGACAACCCGGGTCTCGGCCTGCGGCGCGACTCGACCCTGATGTGGTGGGACGACGGCGACAACGACCTCGAGCGGGGCCTGGTCGTCGGCTCCTCCAGGGCGATCTTCGACCAGCACTTCTACCAGCGGGGCCGCTTCGGGCGCACCCTGTCCACCCTGGCCACCGCCGACGAGCGGTTCGGCGGGGCCAGTCCGGTGGGCGTCGGCGTCGACTACGCGACCGGCATCCGCGACACGGGTGACACGACGCTCTCGGGCCTGTTCGGCGACAGCTCGGTGGCCGTCGTCGACCTCGAGACCCTGAACGCGACCCACACGTGGGTCGGCAGCCCGGCGACGTTGTCCGCCCGCAACGTGCTGACCCACCTGATGACGGACGGCACGGCCTACGACCTGGGCACCCGGGTGTTCACGCGTGGGGGTGCCGTCGTCGCACCGCCGGCCTCCGGCCCGTGGGCTGCCCCAGCCTCCCCGTCGCGCGTCGGCGGCACGGTGTTCCTCGGCGGCGGCGCTCTCGGATCCGACGTCATCGGTGACGTCGTGACCAGGGCGCGTGCCGTCGACTCCTCGAAGAAGGCCACGCTCGTCGTGCTCGGCGGCGGGTCCGGCTCGAGCACGCTGGCCAACTCCTACGCCCAGGCGGTCAAGAAGGCCGGGTGGGCCGGTGTCGTGACCACGGTGGTCTACGGCAGCAAGGGCTGGTCGAACAAGTCGCTGGCCGGCGCCACCGCCGTCGTCCTCGCCGGGGACACCCCGCCCGCGCTCGCCTCGACGATGGCCGACCCCGCCTTCCGGGATGCCGTGACGACCGCCGTCCGGTCGACCCCCGTCGTGCTGGCCGACGGCGCGATGACGGCGGTGCTGGGTGCGCGCTGGTCGGCGAAGGCCAACGCACCCGAGGCCGACCTCGACGCGCTCGAGGCGGAGGGCGTCGCCGCCTTCCGCACGGACGATGCCGCCTGGCAGCCCGGGCTGGGCCTGGTGGCAGCCACGCTGGTGCCGCACCTCACCGACGACTACCGGTGGGGCCGGCTGTACTCCGGTGTCGCGACGGCGCCGCAGCAGCTCGCCATCGGCATCGCCGGCGACTCGGCCGTGGTGCTGGCGCCCTCGGGGGCGTCGGTCGACGGAGCTTCCGTCGTCGTGGCCGACGGTCGGCAGGCGACCCAGTGGACCGGCGCGAACGGTGCGATGGGTTCCAGCGGAGTGGTGCTCGACGTCTTCGGCGACGGCGAGCCGCTGCGGCACTGAGCCAGCTGGGTGTTGGCCGGCGGGCACCGCGGGACGCGGTCTCCGGTGGCCGCCGGCACGCCGGGAGCGCGCCGGGTCGGGCCGGAGGCGCGCCGGGTCGGCGCGTCCCTTGCGCGGCGCCCCGGCGCGTGCCACGGTCGGGGTGTGGGGTCCACCGGTTCCCACGACGACGGACGCCGTCAGCCTTGACGCTCCTGGCGAGCCCCGCCGCCGCGACACCCTCGCGATCGGAGGAAGCCGAGATGGCCCAAGCACGAGTCGTCGTCGGGGTCGACGGGTCCCCACTGTCCATGGCTGCGGTCACGCGGGCCGCGCAGGTGGCGAGCGCACGGGGCTACACGCTGCACGTGCTGCACGCCTTCGCGCCCGACCTGCCCATGCTCGGGTTCGGCGAGCTGTCCGACGGGTCGGCGATGGTGTCCAACCACGCCAAGCGGCTCGTGGCCGACGGGGTGGCGCGGGCCCATGCAGTCGACCCCTCCCTCGAGGTCACCACGGGCATCCGTGACGGGTACGCGAGCCAGGCCCTCGTCGACGCCTCTCGCGCCGCGGCCCTCGTGGTCGTGGGCGCGATGGGCCACGGCGTGTTCAGCCGCGCCAGCGTGGGAGCCGTCGCCATGCAGGTCGTCACGCACGCCCGCTGCCCGGTGCTGGTCGTCGGTCACGAGACGGCGGGCGGCTCGCCGGTCAACGGCCGGGTCGTCGTGGGTGTCGACGGGTCGAAGCCGTCGCTGCGGGCGCTCGGAGTCGCGTTCGACGAGGCCCTGCGCACCGGCGGGTGGCTCGACGTCCTGCACGCGTGGGAGGCGCACAGCGCGAGCGACCCGACGCTGTCGACGAGCTCGGACTGGAGCACCTACGAGGCCAACCTCGAGCAGATCGTCGAGGCGGCCATCGCCCCCCGGCGTGCTGCCAACCCCGACGTCAAGGTCGACTACGACGTGGTGCGCTCCGAGCCGGTCCGGGCCCTGGTCGACCGCACGGAGGGTGCCGCACTGCTCGTCGTCGGGAGCCGTGGTGCCGGTGGCTTCTCCGGGCTCCATGTCGGCTCCACGGCCCTGCGGCTGATCAGCCGCTGCCACTGCCCCCTGCTGATGACCCGCTGACCCCCGCCTCAGTGGCCTGGGCGGAGGTCAGAGGCGGTCGGTCGCCCCGAGCTGGTCGAGCACGAAGGCCCACTCCCAGGCGATCTGCTCCCACGCGGCGTACCGGCCGCTGCGGCCGCCGTGCCCGGCCGCGAGCTCGGTGCGCATCAGCACCGGACGCTGCTCCAGGTCGTTCGTGACCGTCTCGCGCAGCCGCGCGACCCACTTGGCCGGCTCGGTGACGTAGACCCGGGTGTCGTGCAGGCTCGAGGTCGCGAGCACCGCCGGGTAGTCGGCCGCGCGCACGTTCTCGTAGGGCGCGTAGGCGCGCATCGCGGCGTAGACCTCGGCGTCGGCGAGCGGGTTGCCCCACTCCTCCCACTCCCCCACCGTGAGCGGCAGGTCGGGCTGCAGCATCGTGGTGAGCGCGTCGACGAAGGGCACCGCCGCGTGCGCCACCCGGAACCGCTCGGGCGCCAGGTTGAGCACGGCCCCCACGAGAAGCCCTCCGGCAGAACCACCTTCGAGCCCAACCCGGTCCGGTGCGATCCAGCCGGCGGCCACCAGGTGCTCGACGGCGGCCACGGTGTCGGTGAACGTGTTGGTCTTGGCGAGCAGCTTGCCGTCGTCGTACCAGCGCCGCCCCATCTCGCCGCCGCCGCGCACGTGCGCCACCGCGTAGACGACCCCGCGGTCGAGCAGGCTGAGCCGCGCGACGGAAAAGTAGGGGTCCGACGAGATCTCGTAGGACCCGTACGCCGTGACGACGCCGGGGTTGCTCCCGTCGGCCTCGACCTCCACGCGGCGCACCACCGACACCGGCACGAGCGTCCCGTCGGATGCCGTGACCCACTCCCGGTGCTCGGTGTAGTTGGCCACGTCGAAGTCACCCAGCACCGGCTGGCGCTTGAGCAGGGTGCGCTCCCGGGTCGCGAGGTCGACGTCGAGCACGCTGCGCGGGGTGGCCCACGACTCGACGACGACCTGGATGGCGGTCTGGCCCGGCTCGGGGTTGTCGCCCAGGCCGATCGAGTGCACCGCCTGGTCGACCTCGACGTCCCACGGGTCGCCGTGGCCGGAGGAGGACTCGGGGTCGCGAGGCAGCACCCGCAGCGAGGTCAGGCCACCGGTGCGCAGGCTGAGCACGGTCGCGTGGTCGAACGCGTCGACGCCGACGAACCGCTCGCCCTCGCCCGACCCGAGCCAGGGCACCCACTGCTCGTGGCTCGTCGCGTCGAACGGGGCCCACGCCAGGTCGGCGTCGGGGGTGTCGGTGTTGTGGACGACGAGGAACCGGTCGGCCGCCGGCTCGACGTCGTACTCCACGCCCTCACGACGCGGGGCCAGCACCCGCCAGGCACCCTCGGGGTCGTCGGCGTCGAGCACGTGCACCTCGGACGTCGTCTTCGACCCCAGGCCGAGCAGGAGCCAGCGCTCGTCGCGGCTGGCGGACACGCCCATCCAGAACCGCTCGTCGTCCTCCTGGTGCACCAGCACGTCGGCGGCCGGGTCGCCCCCGATCTCGTGCCGCCACAGCTGGAACGGGCGCCAGGCGTCATCCAGCCGGGTGTAGAAGACGAACCGGCCGTCGCGGCTCAGCTCGACCCCGTAGCCGATGTCGGTGATGGACGTGTCGAGCACCTCGCCGGAGTCGATCTCGCGGATGGTCAGCGCGAACCGCTCGTCTCCCTCGGTGTCGACGGCGAACGCGACGAGCCGGTGGTCGGCGCTGACCGTGAGCGCCCCCAGGGAGAAGAACTCGCTCTCCCCCGCCTCGACGTTGCCGTCGACGACGACCTGCTCACCGGGCACGCCCTCCGCCTCCGGGTCGGGACGCACGGCCGGGTCGGCGATCGGCGCGCGCATCTGGGCGGCGTACTGCAGGCCCTCGACGGTGCGGGCGTAGTACCACCAGGGGCCGCTCGCGACCGGCACCGACAGGTCGGTCTCCTTGACCCGCGACTTGATCTCGCCGACGATCGCCGAGCGCAGCGGCGCCAGGTGCTCGGTGCGCGCCTCGGCGTAGGCGTTCTCGGCGGCCAGGTGGGCGAGCAGGGCGGGGTCCTCGAGGTCGCGCATCCACGCATAGGGGTCCTCGACGCGGTCACCGTGGTGCTCGCGGACGTGGGCTCGGCGTTCGGCGGTCGGGGGGGTGGGGCTCGGCATGGCGTCACTGTATGCCGGGTGCCCGCCCCAGCCCGCCAGCGGCACGAACGACGGGCCCCCGACGCGGCGAGGGCCGCACCCGGGTGGGTGCGGCCCTCGCTGCGCGGTGGCGTGGGTCGGTCAGAGACCGGTCACGCGGTCGGCCGGGCTGGTGAGGCCCGGGTTGGCGCCGAAGTAGGCCACGAGGTTGGCGAGGTCCTCGTTGCCACCCAGCAGGTTCGTGCCCGCGAGGAACGCGGTGAACGAGTCACCACCGTTGGACAGGAAGTTGATCGTGCCGACGCGGTAGGTGGCCGCGAGGTCGATCGGGGTGCCGTTGAGCGTCATCGAGCCCGGGACGACCCTGCTGCCGGCCGGCTTGGTGGCGTCCCAGCCGTAGGAGAAGCCCTTGGAGACACCGAGCGCCAGCGCGTCACGGCCACCGGGACGGCCGGGAATGTACTGCTGCTCGAGCACCGCCTGGATCTGCGCGCCCGTGAGGTCGAGCGTGGTCAGGAGGTTCCCGAACGGCGCGACGTCGTAGCTCTCCTTGTACGTGATCTCGCCGGAACCCTCGGTGTACTTGGGCGCCACCCGCAGGCTGGCCCGCACACCACCGATGTTCATGAAGGCGATCTGCGCACCGCCGTTCGCCGGGGCGGAGGTGCCCCAGAGAATGGCGTCGGCCACGAGGTCACCCATCGGCGTCTCGATGCCGCGGTTGCCGTTGCTGTCGCCGAGGATGTCCTCGGTGTTGGAGCCGACGACGCGCGCGCCGAGGGCGCCGGACAGGGCGTTCCACTTGGCGATGATCGCCGTCTGGGTGGCGTCCTTGGCGACGGTGCGGGGGACCAGGTGGTTCGTGGCCGTCGACCGGCCGCGGTCGACCTCACCGCTCTTGGTGTTGATGACGAGGTCGGTCTCGGTGACCACCTGGCCGTAGGAGGCCGCGCTCGTCACGAGCCGCGGGTTGCCGTCCGGGTCGGGGATGTGGCACACGTAGGGCATGTGGGTGTGCCCGGTGACGATGGCGTCGACCTCGGGGGTCATCGTCTTCGCGATGGTGAGGATCGGGTCGGAGACGCCGACGCACTGCTGGTAGGTGCCGGCGTTGACGCCACCCTCGTGCAACAGCACGACGATGGACTTCACGCCCTGCTTCTTCAGGATCTTCGCCTGGGCGTTGGCGGTCTGCACCTCGTCCTTGAACTCGACGTTCGCCACGCCGGCCGGGTCGACCAGGGTCGGGGTGCCCTCGAGGGTCATCCCGATGAAGCCGATCCTGGTGCCACCGATGGACTTGACCCACGTGCTGGGAAGCAGCGTGCCGCTGCCGTCCTTCTTGACGACGTTGGCGGCGAGGTACTGGTAGTCGGCGCCGGCGTAGGGGGCGTCGGGGAAGTAGCAGCCGTCGACCGGGTGGCAGCCGCCGTTCTGCATGCGCAGCAGCTCGGTGGTGCCCTCGTCGAACTCGTGGTTGCCGACGCTGCTGACGTCGAGGTGCATCGCGTTGAGCGACTCGACGGAGGGCTCGTCGTGGAAGAGACCGGAGAGGAACGGGGAGCCACCGATGAGGTCACCGGCCGCCACCGTGAGCGAGTTGCCCCCGGGAGCCGTCGCGCGCAGGTCCTTCAGCTCGGTGGCGAGGTACTCGGCGCCACCGACGGGCGTCTGGCTGGGGTCGAGCGTCTTGCTCAGCGGCGGGTCACTGGCCTCGAGGTGGCCGTGGTAGTCGTTGAACGACAGCAGCTGCACGGTCGTGAGGTTGGGGTTGCCCTTGCTGGGCGCAGCCCCCGCGATGGCGGGTGTGCTGGCGATGAACGCAGTGACGGCGGTGGCCGCGACACCGGCGCCGAGGATGCGCCGACGGGTTGTGGTCATGGTGTCTCCTTGTGGGGGGTCAGGCGCGACCACCCTAGGGGCTGGCACCACCTCCGGAGAAGGTCCGGGCCCCGGCGATTTCGGCCGACTTCTCAGGGTCGGTGCGCAACCTTCTCAGGGTCGGTGCGCAACGCCGGTCAGACCAGGCAGCGCGGCCCGAGGAGCACCTTGAGGTCGCCGAACAACGCCTCCGTCGCATTGACCCGGTAGGCGGGGTCGAGCCGGATCTCGACGGAGCGTCCCGGCTTCACCAGCTTGAGGTGCACCTCGGTGGTGCCCGGGTGGTTGGTGAGCACGGTCTTGAGCTCCTCGACGCGTTGTGCGGTCGCGCGAGCGGTGTCCATGGTGACCACCACCGGGCCTCGCGGGCCCTCGCTGACGTCGGGCAGGGTGAGCTCCTGGGCGTAGATCGACACCGTGTCGTCGCGCCGGTTGACCTTGCCGCGCACCACGGCGACGACGTCCTGCTGGAGCATCGGGCCGACGGTCATGTAGGCGCTGGGGAAGAACAGGCACTCGATGGCACCGGCGAGGTCCTCGACGGTGGCGATCGCCCAGAGGTCGCCCTTCTTGGTGCGCTTGACCTGAAGGCCGGTGATCAGCCCGGCGACGGTGACCATCGATCCCTCGGGCTTGCCGGCGTCGTCGCTGGTGAGGGCGGCGATCGGGGTGTCGGCGTGGGCGGCGAGCACGTGCTCGACGCCGAACAGCGGGTGGTCGGACACGTAGAGGCCGAGCATCTCGCGCTCGAAGGAGAGCAGCGTGGACTTGTCCCACTCGACGCCCGGCACCGCCGTCAGGCCCATCAGGTCGCCGCCGGAGTCACCGGCCGAGTCGTCGCCGAACGCCCCGAACAGGCTGTCCTGCCCGATGGCCTCCTGCCGCTTGACGGCCACGAACGCGTCGACGTACTCCTCGTGCACCCGCAGCAGGCCCATCCGGGTCTCGGCGAGCCCGTCGAACGCGCCGCCCTTGATGAGCGACTCGATGGTGCGCTTGTTGCAGACCACCGCCGGCACCTTCGACATGAAGTCGCGGAACGAGGTGAAGCGGCCCTTGTCCTCGCGAGCGGCCAGGATGGCCTCGACGACGTTGTGCCCGACGTTGCGGATGGCCTGCAGGCCGAACCGGATGTCGGTGCCGACCGCGGCGAACTGCCCGATCGAGTCGTTGACGTCGGGCGGGAGCACCTTGATGCCCATCCGGCGGCACTCGCCGAGGTAGAGGGCCGACTTGTCCTTGTCGTCGCCGACCGAGGTGAGCAGGGCCGCCATGTACTCGGCCGGGTAGTTGGCCTTGAGGTAGCCCGTCCAGTACGACACCAGGCCGTAGGCGGCGGTGTGGGCCTTGTTGAACGCGTAGTCGGAGAACGGGACGAGCACGCCCCACAGCGCGGCGATCGACGCCTCGTTGAAGCCCTTGGCCTTCATCCCCTCGGAGAACGGGACGTACTCGGCGTCGAGCACCGACTTCTTCTTCTTGCCCATCGCGCGACGCAGCAGGTCGGCGTTGCCCAAGGTGTAGCCCGCGAGCTTCTGGGCGATCTCCATGACCTGCTCCTGGTAGATCACCAGGCCGTGGGTGGTGCCGAGGATCGGGCCGAGCGCCTCGATCATCTCGGGCTGGAGCTTGCCCTCGAGCTGCGGGTCGAGCGGGGTCAGCTCCTGCTTGCCGTTCTTGCGCAGTGCGAAGTTGGTGTGCGCGTTGACGCCCATCGGGCCCGGGCGGTAGAGGGCGAGCGCCGCCGAGATGTCCTCGAAGCTGTCGGGCTGCATCAGCTTGAGCAGGGTGCGCATGCCGCCGCCGTCGAGCTGGAAGACGCCGAGGGTGTCGCCCCGGGCCAGCAGGTCGTAGGTCGCCGGGTCGGTCATGTCCTTCGACAGCGCATCGAGGTCGATGTCCTCGCCCCGGTTGCTCTTCACGTTGGCGATGGCGTCGTCGAGGATGGTGAGGTTGCGCAGCCCGAGGAAGTCCATCTTGACCAGGCCGAGCGCCTCGCAGCTCGGGTAGTCGAACTGGGTGATGACCTGGCCGTCCTGCAGCCGGCGCATGATCGGGATGACGTCGATGAGCGGCTCGCTGCTCATGATGACACCGGCGGCGTGCACGCCCCACTGGCGCTTGAGCCCCTCGAGGCCCTTGGCGGTCTCGACGACCTCCTGCAGGTGCGGCTCGCCGGCGACGAGGTCGCGGAACTCCTTGCCCTCGCCGTAGCGGGGGTAGGTGGGGTCGTAGATGCCCGAGAGCGGCACGCCCTTGCCCATGACGTCGGGCGGCATCGCCTTGGTCAGCTGCTCGCCGACGGCGAAGGGGTGGCCCATGACCCGGGCGGCGTCCTTGACGGCCTGCTTGGCCTTGATGGTGCCGTAGGTGACGATCTGCGCGACCCGCTCGCTGCCGTACTTCTCGGTGACGTAACGGATCACCTCGCCGCGCCGGCGCTCGTCGAAGTCGACGTCGAAGTCGGGCAGCGAGGGCCGCTCGGGGTTCAGGAACCGCTCGAAGATCAGCCCGTGCGGGATCGGGTCGAGGTCGGTGATCTTCATGGCGTAGGCGCACATCGAGCCGGCTCCCGAGCCACGCCCCGGCCCGACCCGGATGCCGTTGCTCTTGGCCCAGGTGATGAAGTCGGCCACGACGAGGAAGTAGCCGGCATACCCCTTGGTGACGATGACCTCGGTCTCGAACTCGGCCTGGGTCTGCGCGTAGTCGGGGATGCCGCCGGGGAAGCGCTCGCGCAGGCCGCGCTGCACCTCCTTGACGAACCAGCTCTCCTCGTTCTCGCCGGGCGGGCAGGGGAAGTGGGGCATGTAGCGCCCCTCGTCCTCGGTGAACGAGATCTCGCACATCTCGGCGATGCGCAGGGTGTTGTCGCAGGCCTCGGGCAGCTCGCGCCAGGTGTGCCGCATCTCGGCCGGGCTCTTGAGGTAGAAGTCGTCGGCGTCGAACTTGAACCGGCTGGGGTCCATCATCGTCGAGCCGGACTGCACGCACAGCAGCGCCGAGTGCGCCTTGGCGTCCTCGGGGCTGGTGTAGTGCAGGTCGTTGGTGGCGACGAACGGCATGTCGAGCTCACGCGCCAGCCGGATGAGGTCCTTCATGGACCGGCGCTCGACGTCGAGGCCGTGGTCCATGACCTCGCAGTAGAAGTTCTCCTTGCCGAAGATGTCCTGGAAGTCGGATGCCGCCTGCTTCGCCGCGTCGTACTGCCCGAGCCGCAGCCGGGTCTGGATCTCGCCGGACGCGCAACCGCTGGTGGCGATCAGGCCCTTGCCGTAGCGGTCGAGCAGCTCGCGGTCGACCCGCGGCCACTTCGCGTAGACCTGGTCGAGCGAGGCCTGGCTGTCCATGCGGAACAGGTTGTGCAGCCCGGTGTTGTCGCGGGCGAGCAGGGTCATGTGCGTGTAGGCGCCCGAGCCGGAGACGTCGTCGCCGGGGCTGGAGCGCTCGTCACCCCACTTGACGCGGGTCTTGTCGGTGCGGTGGGTGCCCGGAGTGACGTAGGCCTCGACGCCGATGATCGGCTTGACGCCGGTGCCCTGGGCCTTCTTCCAGAACTCGTAGGCGCCGAAGACGTAACCGTGGTCGGTCGTGGCGAGCGCCGGCATCCCCATCTCGGCGGCCCGGGTGAACAGGTCACCGATGCGCGCGGCGCCGTCGAGCATGGAGTACTCGGTGTGCACGTGCAGGTGGACGAACGAGTCGGAGTCCTTCCCCGGCGTCGTGGTCGTCGGGGGCGTCGAGGAGGCGTTCGGGAGGGACATCGCGGACCATCCTAGGTCGGCCCGAGGACACCCCCGCGCGTGTCGCTGCCGTGTCGCGACGACCATCGAGTCCCACCCGTCACAGCGCGCCGGACGACGCCTGGAGGAGGGGGGTCAGAGGCGGTCGAGGGCCTCGCGCAGGTCCTGCGGGTAGGGGCTCTCGAAGGTGACCCACTCCCCCGAGCCGGGGTGCTCGAAGCCCAGCCCGACGGCGTGCAGCCACTGCCGCTCCAGACCGAGCCGCGCGGACAGGGTGGGGTCCGCGCCGTAGGTGAGGTCGCCGACGCAGGGGTGGCGCACCGCGGCCATGTGCACCCTGATCTGGTGGGTGCGGCCGGTCTCGAGGCGGATCTCGAGCAGGGACGCGTGCCGGAACGCCTCGAGCAGCTCGTAGTGCGTGACGGCGTGCTTGCCGGAGTCCATGACGGCGAACTTGTAGTCGTGGCCCGGGTGGCGGGCGATGGGGGCGTCGATGGTGCCGACGAGCGGGTCGGGCAGCCCCTGCACGAGGGTGTGGTAGGTCTTGTCGACGCGGCGCTCCTTGAAGGCCCGCTTGAGCACCGAGTAGCCGCGCTCGCTGGCGCAGACCACCATCAGGCCCGAGGTGCCGACGTCGAGCCTCGAGACGATGCCCTGCCGCTCGCTGGCCCCGCTCGTCGAGATGCGGTAGCCGGCGGCCTTGAGCCCGGCCAGCACGTTGGGCCCGGTCCAGCCCACGCTCGGGTGCGCGGCGACCCCCACCGGCTTGTCGACGACGACGATGTCCTCGTCGGAGTAGACGACCGACATGCCGGGCACCGGCTCGGCGACGACCTCGAGCGTGGGGCTCGCCGGGGATGCCGGCAGCTGCACCTCGAGCATGTCGCCGGCACTGACCCGGTGGCTCTTGCCGACGTTGGCGGCGTTGACACTGACCCCACCGCCGGCGGCCAGGTCGGCGGCGCGGGTGCGGGAGAGCCCGAACAGCCGGGCGATGGCGGAGTCGACGCGCTCACCCTCGAGCCCGTCGGGCACGAGCACGGTGCGTGCGTCACTCATCGGCGTGCTCGGGGTGGTGCACCGGGCCGGCGAGGGACGTGCCGCGGAAGGAGAGCACCATGATGATGCCGGCGCCGACGACGATCGCGATGTCGGCGACGTTTCCGATGAACAGCCCGAAGTAGTCGATGAAGTCGACGACGTGGCCGCGACCCGGACCGGGCTCGCGGAAGCCACGGTCGAGCAGGTTGCCGACGGCGCCGCCGAGCAGCAGGCCGAGGGCCACCGCCCACGGCATGTTGCCCACCTTGCGCGCGCCGATGACGACCCACACCAGGATGCCGAGCGAGATGGCCGTGAGCAGCCAGGTCGACCCGTCACCGATCGAGAACGCCGCCCCCGGGTTGCGGATCAGGTTGAGCCGGATGAACGACCCGATGAGGTCGACCGCCTCCCCCGGCGTCAGCGAGCGCAGCGCCCAGACCTTGGTGGCCTGGTCGAGCACGAGGACGAGGGCCGCGAGACCGAGCAGCACGACGTACAGCCGCCGCCGGCCGCCGGTCGGGACCGGGGCCGGCGTGGACGGGGTGGGTTCGGCCGCGGTCGTCAGCGGCGCTCCTGCTTCATCTTGCATGGCATGCATAGGGTCGCACGAGGAGCCGCCTGGAGCCTAAGTTTGCCGATCGGGTTGCCGCAGGACTCGCAGATCCCGTAGGTGCCGTTGTCGAGCCGCTCGAGCGCGTGCTCGTTCTGCTCGAGCATCTCGCGGGCGTTGTTGGCCAGCGAGATCTCCTGCTCGCGCTCGTAGGTCTTGGCGCCGGCGTCGGCCTGGTCGTCGCCCGCACCGTCGCCCGAGTCACGCATCAGGTCGACCAGGTCGCTCTGCGCGTGGGCCACCTCGGTGCGCAGCTGCGCGATGTCGTGCTCGAGCTCGGAGCGCACGGCCCGCAGCTCCTTGGCCGTCCAGGGCGACTCGTCCTCGCGGACGACGAGGACCTGCTTCTTCGCAGCGGCCTTGCGTGCGGGTGCCTTGGTCGCGGCGGGTGCGGCGTTGGTCACGGGCGCTGCCTTCCTGGCTGTCGTGGTCGTGGATGCCGTGCGGGTCGTGGCTGCCTTGGCGGCGGCGGGAGCCTTCTGGGCTGGCGCCTTCGTGGCGGCGGGCGCCTTCTTCGCCGTAGCGGCCTTGGTCGCCGGAGCCTTGGTGGCCGCGGGAGCCTTCCTGGCGGGAGCCTTCGTGGCGGCGGGTGCCTTCTTCGCCGTAGCGGCCTTGGTGGCCGCGGGTGCCTTCTTCGCCGTAGCAGCCTTGGTGGCCGCGGGAGCCTTCGTGCCGGGAGCCTTGGTGGCCGCGGGGGCCCTCGTGGCCGCCGGAGCCTTTGTGGCCGGCGCCTTCCTGGCGGGCGCCTTCGTGGCCGCAGGCGCCTTCCTCGCGGGAGCCTTGGTGGCTGCCGGTGCCTTCGTGGCCGGAGTCTTCGTGGCCGCGGGCGCCTTCTTCGCGGGAGCCTTGGAGGCGGGTGCCTTCGTGGCCGGAGCCGCCTTCGACGCAGCGGCCCTCTTGACCGGGGCCTTCGTGGCGGCCGCCTTCGGAGCGGGTGACTTGGCTGCCGAGGGCTTCTTCGCCGCCGCCACCTTGGTCGCCTTCGTCGTGGAACCGCCGGCGGGAGTCGCGGCCTTGGCCGTCGTCCCCCTGGTGCCGACGGCCTTGCGCGCCGACGCCGCAGCCTGCCTGGCCACGGACAACGCCAGCTTGGCAACCATGGTGAACCCTCTTCCCGGGTGTGCGGTGGACCCTGTCGGCCGACCGGTGCGCCGAGGATACGGCCTGCACCCTCGTGCCTCAACGGCGAAACGCGGGGTGCGACGTGCGCGTTCCCGCCGGGCACGACGAAGGGCCCGGCACGAGGCCGGGCCCTTGCGTCGCTTGGTCGGTCAGCTCTGGCGCTCGGGCTGAGGCTCCGCGGCCACCTCGCCCTGCTCCTCGGCCGCGGCGTCACCCTCGACACCGGTGTTCTTCAGCTCGGCGAGCTGGCCCTGGATGTAGCTGTGCAGGCGCGAGCGGTAGTCGCGCTCGAAGCCGCGCAGCTCCTCGATCTTGCGCTCGAGCAGGCCACGCTCGCGGCCGAGCTCCTCGAGGATCGACGCCTTCTTCTGCTGCGCCTCCGCGACCATGCCCGTGGAGCGCTCGCGCGCCTCCGTGAGCATGTCGTCGCGCTGGGTCGTCGCCGTCGAGAGCATCTCGTCACGCTGGGACGTCGCCGTCGAGAGCATCTCGTCACGCTGGGACGTGCCCGTCGAGATGAGGTCGTCGTGCTGGGTCTGCGCGGTGCTGATCAGCTCGTCGTGACGGTTCTGCGCGGTCTCGACCAGCTCGTCGTGGCGGCGCTGCCCCTCTGCGACGAGCTCGTCGCGACGGGCCTCACCGGCGGAGACGTGCTCGTCGTGCAGGCGCTGCGCGAGGGCGATGACCCCGGCGGCACTGGCGCCACCACCGGCCCCGGCGAGGGCTGCGGCGCCGGGCGAACCGGCGTCGGACTCGGGCTGCGGGCGCTGGGCAGCCGCAGCGGCGGCCTCCTCGGCACGCTTCTCCGCGGCGGCGACGCGCTCCTGGGCGTCGCGCTCGGTCTCGGCGAGGCGAGCCTGCAACGTCGCGATCTGCTCGTTGGTGTCGGCCCCGGCCTGGTCGACCTCGGAGGCGCGGGCGGCCTCCTCCTGCTGACGGCGGGCGACCTCCTGCTCGCGCTCGGCCTGGAGGGCGGCGAGCTTGGCCTGGCTGTCGCCGACCTGAGCCTCTGCCTCCGTGGCGCGAGCCTCGAGCTGGCCGGCGCGCTGCTCGGCCTCGGCGACCTTCTTCTCGAGCTCGCCGTTGCGGTCCTGCAGCTCGACGAGGCGGGCCTCGGCCTCCTGGGCCTTGCCCTGGGCCTCCTCGGTCAGCGTCTCGAGCTCGGCGTTGCGGTGCTCGAGCTGACCGACCTTGCCCTGGAGCTCGGCGTTGCGGCCCTCGATGTCGCCGTGCTTGCCCTCGAACTCGCCGAGGCGGGCGGTGAGCTCGCTGCGGGTGCCCTCGAGCTCGGACACCTTCGTGGTGAGGTCGCTGCGGGTGCCCTCGAGCTCGGACACGCGGGCGGCGAGCGTGGCGTTCTTCGAGCGCAGCTCGTCGAGGTCGCGGGCCGAGGTGTCGGGCTCGGCCTTGGTGACGACCGGAGCCATGCCCTTGCCCTCGCGGCACGTGTTGAGGTCGCCGCGCAGGTCGTCGGACTCCTTGGTCATCCGGCGCATCTCGGCGACGATGTCGTCGAGGAAGTCGTCGACCTCACGCTCGTCGTAGCCACGACGGAACTGGGTCTGGGTGAACGTCTTGTTGAGGACGTCCTCGGGTGAGAGAGCCATGTTCAACTCCTGTGGGTGGCCGACGGGTCACGATCCCCGGCTCCGCCCACTGGACGCACGCGTGCGGCCGGCAGGGGCTCCGGTCTTGCCAGCCTACGCGATGCCGGTGCTGCCGTGACAGGTGTTGCGACAGGTGGACAGGGGCCCCTCGCGCGCGGTGCGCAGGTCAGACCCCGTGCGACGCCGACATCGGCTGCGGCACAGCGCGACTCACAGCAGGATCAGCAGCAGGTAGACGATGAAGAAGAGCACCATGAAGGACAGGTCGATCGACACCCCACCCAGCCGCAACGGTGGGATCACCTTGCGCAGGGCCCGAAGCGGGGGCTCGGTGAGCGTGTAGATGGGCTCTGCGACCAGGAGCGCCGCTCCACGGGGCCGCCACTCGCGCGCGAAGATCCTGATCCAGTCGAAGACGACGCGGCCGATGAGCACGAGGAAGTAGAGGAAGACGACGAACCGCAGGACCTCGAGCACGGCATTCATGGCACGAAGTCTGACCGATCGGGCTGGGTGACCCGTACTCGGGTCGGGTCAGCTCTGGTTGAAGACGCTGCGCCCGGCCACGACGGGGCCGTCCTCGGCGTTGACCTCGACCGTCTCGGGCGAGAGCAGGAAGACCTTGCTCGTGACCCGCTCGATCGAGCCGCGCAGGCCGAACACCAGGCCGGCCGCGAAGTCGACGAGCCGCTTGGCGTCGGCGTCGCTCATGTCGGTGAGGTTCATGATCACCGGGATGTTGTCGCGGAAGTTCTCGCCGATCGTCTTGGCCTCGTTGTACGTGCGCGGGTGGATCGTCGTGATCCGCGAGATGCCGACCGCCTCCGACGAGCGCACCACGTGCGCCACCGGCTGCCGGGTTGGCAGGTGGGTGACCTCGGCACCACGGTGCTCGGGCTGCTCCTCGACCTCGGCGTGCTCGTCGTAGCCCTCGTAGTACTCGTCGTCGTAGCGACCCTGGTCCTCGGCGAGGCCCAGGTAGACCATCGTCTTGCGCAGCGCGCCAGCCATTGAGTGCTCCTCGGTCGTCGGCCCCGCCCGTATCGGCGCCGTGCGTCGTGACCGAAGTTACCCGTGTGACTCCCGAGAACCGAGGATTGCGGACCCGACACGCAGGTGTGTCGCGCCTTCGGCCACCGCGGCCTCGAGGTCCGCGCTCATCCCCGCCGACACCCAGGTGGCGTCCGGGTGGTCGTCCCGGATGCGGTCTGCGACCTCCCGGAGCCGCGCGAACGCCGCCCGAGGGTCGCCACCGAGGGGAGCCACCGCCATGACGCCGCGCAGGGTCAACGCCTGCGCCTGCGCCACCAGGTCGGCCAGGGCCGGGGCCTCCCCCGGCGCCACCCCGCCACGGCCCTCGACCTCGTCGAGGCGCACCTGAACGGTCACGTCGAGCCGTCGGCCCAGCTGGCCCGCCGCGCGGTCGAGCGCGCGCACCACCTTGGCGCGGTCGAGCGACTGGACGACGTCGGCGTAGTGGGCCACGGAGGCGGCCTTGTTGCTCTGCAGCTGGCCGATGAAGTGAACCGTGACCCGGTCGCGGTGGGCCAGCCCGGCGCACTTGGCCGACGCCTCCTGGTCGCGGTTCTCACCGATCGCGGTCACCCCCAGCCCACTGAGCAGGTCGACGTCGGAGGCGGGGAAGAACTTCGTCACCACGACGAGGGTGGGCTCGACGTCACGGCCGGCGGCTTCGACCGCCCGCCGGATGCGGTCCCGTACCTCGCCGAGGCGGGTGGCCAGCTCGTCACGGCGGGATGCCGAGGCCGCCACCTCGCTCACCCGTCCCCCTTCGCGACCACACCCGCGAACCGGCCGGTGCGGCCGTCGCGACGGTAGGAGTAGAGGTCGTCGCGCTCACGGGAGCAGCCGGGCACCCAGCGGACCTCCACGCCACCGGCACGCAGCTGGGCGACGACCCCGGCCGCGACGTCGATGGCGGGGGTCCCGGTCCAGGACACCGTGGCGCTCACCGGCTCGACCCGCGCCGCGGTGTCGCGCATCCCGGCGGGCACCTCGTAGCAGCGGCCACACACTGACGGGCCCACGACGGCATCGACCTCGCCGGCCCCCAGCTCGCGCATCACCGCCAGGGTCCGGGGCACGACGCCCGCGACGAGACCCGGCCTGCCGGCGTGCACTGCGGCGACCACCCCCCCACCGGACAGGAGCACCGGCACGCAGTCGGCCACGAGCACGGCGAGGGCCACCTCCGTCGATCGGGTGACCACCGCGTCGCAGCTGGGCGCGACGTCGGGGACGCCGTCGACCACGGCGACCTCGGCCCCGTGGCACTGGTCCATGTAGACGACCGGCCGGCCGAGCCGTTCGGTGAGCCGGGCGCGGTTGGCGGACACGGCATCCGGGTCGTCATCGACGTGCAAGCCGAGGTTGAGGCCGCTGTAGCGACCGCGGCTCACCCCGCCCGAGCGGTCGGTGACGGCGCGGACGACACCGGACCGGTCCTCATGCCAGGCGAACACCCCCCAACCGTAGACGCGCGAGGGGCGGGCCGGATGGACCGGCCCGCCCCTCCCGCGTCGCGCGACTACTTGAGGAAGTCGGGGACGTCGAGGTCGTCGTTCTCGTCGAAGGTGACCGTGCGCGGCGGCGGGGGCTGCTGGGCACGGGCCGGCTCGACGTGGGCCTCGGTGTGCTCGGTGACCACGGCCGGCTCGTCGTCGACCGACGGGGTGGACTCGTGGCCCTCGGCCGGGGCCGGCGGGGTGAACGGTCGCGACGGTGCCGCCGCGGCGGGCGCCGGCGCCGGGGTGGACCGGCCCTGGATGGTGCCGAGCGCCCGGTTGTCGGCGCGGTGCTGGGGCGCGCCGCCGTCGAACCCGGCCGCGATGACCGTGACCCGGACCTCGTCACCGAGCGCGTCGTCGATGACCGCGCCGAAGATGATGTTGGCCTCGGGGTGCGCGGCCTCCTGGACCAGCCGGGCCGCCTCGTTGATCTCGAACAGGCCGAGGTCGCTGCCACCCTGGATGGAGAGCAGCACACCGTGGGCGCCGTCGATGCTCGCCTCGAGCAGCGGGCTCGAGATGGCGAGCTCGGCGGCCTGCACCGCACGGTCCTCGCCGCGGGCCGAGCCGATTCCCATCAGCGCCGACCCGGCGCCAGACATGACCGACTTGACGTCGGCGAAGTCGAGGTTGATCAGGCCGGGGGTGGTGATCA
Organism: uncultured Actinomycetota bacterium; assembly: GCA_963707895.1. Lineage (GTDB taxonomy): Bacteria > Actinomycetota > Actinomycetes > Actinomycetales > Dermatophilaceae > Fodinibacter. The sequence goes on from CAVPRS010000010.1 coordinate 597,387, forward strand.
GGTCGGTGATGCCCTGGACACCCGAGAGCAGCACCTGGTCGGCACTACGGAACGCGTCGAGCATCGAGACGCCACGGTCGCTGATGGAGAGCAGCCGGTCGTTGGGGATGACGATGAGGGTGTCGACCTCCTCGCGCAGCTGGGCGATGCCGGTCTCGGCCTGGTTGGCGCGCCGACGACCCTCGAAGGTGAACGGGCGGGTCACGACGCCGATGGTGAGCGCACCCAGGCCCTTGGCGATGCGTGCGACGACGGGTGCGCCGCCGGTGCCGGTGCCACCGCCCTCCCCTGCGGTGACGAAGACCATGTCGGCGCCCCGGAGCACCTCCTCGATCTCCTCGGCGTGGTCCTCGGCGGCCTTCTTGCCGACCTCGGGGTCGGCGCCGGCGCCGAGCCCGCGGGTGAGCTCGCGGCCGACGTCGAGCTTGACGTCGGCGTCGCTCATGAGCAGCGCCTGCGCGTCGGTGTTGACCGCGATGAACTCGACGCCCTTGAGGCCGACCTCGATCATCCGGTTGATGGCGTTGACACCGCCGCCGCCGATGCCGACGACCTTGATGACGGCGAGGTAGTTCTGGGGTGCTGCCACGATGCGGGCCTTCCACTGGTTTTCACGAGCGTCCGGGGAGTTCACGACGGACGAACGTCGGGCGGTGTGTGGTGCTGTGCTGCACCGAAACCCTCAACATCTAGTTGACAGTAACGGTTCGGTCACGGTTCGATGGGTCGACGCTAGGTCGGCCCGGGAGGTCAGGCAAAGAGGCCGTGGGCGTGTCGCGACATCCCCTGGGTAAATCCTGCCATCCGAGTGGACAGACGCCTCACCCGCCCCATCAGTCCCACTGGTCACACGCTCGCGTCCGTGGTCCCGAGCGGGCTCAGCGGGTGACCGGCGTGTCCGGTGCGCTGACGTCGATGACCTTCGCCTTCGTGCGCAGCAGCGCGGTCAGGATCGCGACCTTGCGGGCCGAGTCCTCGCCGCCTCCCCACACCACGGTGCGAGAGCCCAACGTGAACGTGACCAGGTTGGCGCTGCTCACCCGGATGCCGGACACCGAGCGCGACAGGTCGGAGGGCAGCGCCTCGAGCAGCGCCAGCGACGACCGCAGGGCCTCCTTCGTGGTGCCCTCGTCACCGGTGGCGGTGACCACCGGCACACCCTTGGGCGCGGAGCGCACGGTGCCGAAGGAGACCCCCTCGGCATCCACGACCTCCAGTCGACCCTGAGGGTTGCGCACGACGAGGGCGGCGCTGCGCGGCACCACCTCGACGGTCAGCGTGCCCGGCCACGAGCGGCGCACCGACACCTCGGCCACGGTGACCCGCTCGCGCACCCGGGCACCGACGACCTCGGTGTCGACCCGGGCCAGCGGGGTCCCCACGGGAACCTCCACGAGCCGGGCGACGGCCTGCGCCTCCGCACCCGTGACTCCGGTGACCTCGACCCGGTCGACGCCCAGCCAGGTGCTCCAGCCGACCATCCAGACCAGCCCGGCCACGACGGCCACGGCCAGGGCCACGAACAGGGCTCGGCGCCACGGGCGGCGCCGGTGGGACAGTGCGCGTTCGCGGAACCGGTTGGCCGAGGAGGCGACTCCGTGCTCGTCGACGCGCGGACGCGTGGTGCCCAGGCTCATCGTGGTTCCCCTCCGCTGCGGGCCCGCAGGGCCTCGACGACGAGTGGTGCAAGGGCGGTGACGTCGCCGGCGCCGACAGTGAGCACGAGGTCACCGGGACCTGCCGCGTCGACGAGGGCGGTCACGGCGTCGCTGCGCGCCGGCGCGAGGAGCACCGAGCGCTGCCCGGGGAGCTCGCGCAGGGGGTCGGCGATCAGCTGCGATCCCACGCCGTCCATGGGTTGTTCGCGGGCGCCGTAGACGTCGAGGAGGACGACCTGGTCGGCCGGGGCCAGGGCCGCCGCGAACTCCGCCGCGAAGTCGCGGGTCCGTGAGTACAGGTGCGGCTGGAACACGACGCGCAGGGCTCCGCGCCCGGCCCGCCTCACGATGTCGGATGCCGTGCCGACGACGGCCGCGACCTTGGCCGGGTTGTGCGCGTAGTCGTCGACGACGGTGACGCCGTCGACCTCGCCGCGCACCTCGAAGCGGCGTCGGGCGCCACCGAAGCCGGCGAGCCCGGCGAGGACGGCATCCGGGTCGGCGCCCAGGCCCGCGACGGCCGCCAGGTAGGCCGCGGCGGCATCCATGACGTTGTGGTCGCCCGGCACCGCGAGCTCGAGCACCCGCTCGACGCCCTCGTGCACGAGCACCGAGCGGGTGCCGAGGTCCTCGGAGCGCACCTCGCCGACCCGCAGGTCGGCGCCCGCGGCATGCCCGTAGGTGCGCACCCTGCGGCCCGCGGCGCGCGTGGTCTCGGCGAGCCGGCGCGACCCGTCGTCGTCGTGGCAGGCGACGAGCAGACCCCCGTCGGGGACGGAGTCGACGAAGGCCGCGTAGGCGGCCTCGACGTTCTCGAGGGTGCCGTAGTGGTCGAGGTGGTCGGGCTGCACGTTGGTGACCACCGCGACGTCGGGGTGGTAGGCGAGGAACGAGCCGTCGCTCTCGTCGGCCTCGACGACGAAGGCCGAGCCCCCACCGAGCGCGGCGTTGGTGCCGAGCTGCGCGATCTCGCCCCCGGAGGCGAACGACGGGTCGGCGCCCGCCGCGACCAGACCGACGACGAGCATCGACGTGGTGGTGGTCTTGCCGTTGGCACCGGCCACGGCCACCCGGCGCTGTCGGCCCATCAGCGAGGCCAGCGCCTGGGACCGGTGCAGCACACGCAGGTTCGCGGCCCGGGCGGCGGCCAGCTCGACGTTGTCGTCGCGCACGGCGGACGACACCACCACGGTGTCGACGTCGGCGACGTGCGCCGCGTCGTGGCCCAGGTGGACACGGGCCCCGCTGCCGCGCAACGACTCCAGGACAGGGGTGTCGGCGGCGTCCGATCCGCTGACGGGCAGGCCGCGGGCCAGCAAGAGCCGTGCGACGGCCGACATCCCGGCCCCGCCGATGGCGATGAGGTGGACCCGCCCGAGCAGCTCGAGGGGCACCACGGGTGCGGTGAAGTCGTAGCGCGTGGTGGGTGTCGTCATGCCCGACCACCCCTTGCGGCCGCGACGACGAGGTCGGCGAGCAGCTCGTCGCCACCGCGCTCCCCCACCGACGCGGCGGCGGCGGCCATCGTCGCCAGCCGGTCCGGGTCGAGCGCCAGGGGTCGCACGACGTCGTCGACCCACTGCGGCGTCACCTCCGCGTCGTCGACGAGGAGACCGCCGTCGGCCTCGATCACGGCCGCCGCGTTGAGCCGCTGCTCGCCGTTGCCGATCGGCAGGGGGACGTAGACCGCCGGTAGCCCGACGGCAGTGAGCTCGCACACGGTGTTGGCGCCGGAGCGTGCGACCACGAGGTCGGCGGCGGCGTAGGCGAGGTCCATGCGGTCGCAGTACTCGAGCACGACGTACGGCGCCCCCGTCACGCCCTCGGCGACGAAGCCCTTGCCCGTGCCTGCCACGTGCAGTACCTGGATGCCCGCGGCCGACAGCGAGCGCACCGAGGCGGCGAAGGTGTCGTTGAGGCGCTGCGCGCCGAGCGAGCCGCCGGTCACGAGCAGGGTGGGGGCGTCGGTGAGCCCGAACCGCGCCCGGGCCTCGGCCCGGCTGGCGGCGCGGTCGAGGGTGGCGATCTCGCGGCGCAGCGGCATCCCGGTGACGGTGGCGTGCCGCAGCCTCGTGTTGGGGAAGGTGACGCCCACGCCGGCCGCGAAGCGGGCCCCGAGGCGGTTGGCGAGACCCGGCCGGGCGTTCTGCTCGTGCACGACGACCGGCGTCCCGAGCCGCCGGGCGGCGAGGTAGGCGGGGGTGGAGACGTACCCGCCGAAGCCCACGACGACCTCGGCCCGGGTCTGCTCGATGGCGTCCTCGGCGGCCCGCACGGCCCGGCGCAGGTTGCCGGGCAGGCGCAGCAGGTCGCCGGACGGACGTCTCGGGAACGGCACCTTCGGCACCTCGAGGAGGGGGTAGCCGCGCTCGGGCACCAGCCGCGCCTCGAGGCCGGCCGAGGTGCCGAGCGCGGTGACGACGACCTGGGGGTCGCGCCGGCGCAGGCAGTCGGCGAGGGCGAGCAGCGGCGAGACGTGGCCGGCCGTGCCGCCCCCCGCGAGGAGCACCGACCGCGGCCCCTCCGACGTCATGCGCGGGTCCGGCGCGAGCGGGTGACTCCGGGGATGACCGCGAGCGAGCGGCGCAGGGCCGAGGGTCGCGCCGACAGCGCCTCGGCACACCCGGGTTCGGATCGGGCGAACGACAGCAGGATGCCCAGGCCGAACAGGCTGGTGATGAGCGAGGAGCCGCCCGACGACACCAGCGGCAGCGGCACGCCGATGACGGGGAGCAGGCCGATGACGGCCCCGATGTTGATCACCGCCTGGACGAGGATCCAGGTCATGATGCCGGCCGTGGCGATGCGCACGAAGAGGTCGTTCGTGCGCGTGACCAGGCGGTAGCAGGCCAGCGCCAGGCCGGCGAAGAGCAGCAGGATGGCGATGGTGCCGGGGAGCCCGAGCTCCTCGCCGATGATCGCGAAGATGAAGTCGTTGTGCGGCTCGGAGAGCAGGCCCCACTTCTCGCGGCTCGCCCCGAGCCCCAGGCCGAACCAGCCGCCGTCGGCGAGGGCGTAGCGGCCGTGGATCGGCTGGCGCGCGGCGCCGAACTCGTTGGTGTCGCGGCCGAGCCACACGTCGAACCGGCCCAGCCGGTTGGGGCTGGTGACGATGAACGCGATGGCCATGGCGGCGAACGGCACCCCGGCGAAGGCGAACCAGCGCAACGGGATCCCAGCCGCGAACAGCACCCCGGCGACGATGGCGCCGAGGATGAGGACGGTGCCGAGGTCGTGCCCGAGCACCACGGCACCGATGCCGAGCGCGGCGACGGGCACGAGGTACGGCACCACGACGTGGCTGAGGCTGTGCAGGTGCTTGCGCTTGGCCGCGAGGATCAGCCCACCGGCGAGGACGAGGCCGACCTTCATGATCTCGGACGGCTGCACCGTGACCGGCCCGATCCGCAGCCAGTTCTGGTTGCCGCCGACCGCGGTTCCGAGCGGGGAGAGCACGAGGAGCTGCAGCCCGAACCCGACGGCGAGGATCGGGAGGGCGAGGCGCTTCCAGGCCGCCACCGACATCCGCGAGGCGACGACCAGCGCGACCGCACCCACGCTCGCGAACATGGCTTGGCTGATGAAGATCGCGTACGGCGAGCGGGCCTTCGACGAGTCGATCGACACGATCGACGAGGCGGAGAGGACCATGATCAGACCGAAGACGACGAGGGCCACCGTCACGCAGACGAGCAGGTAGTAGGTGGTGACCGGGGAGTCGAAGCGGGAGAGCCAGCCACCGGAGCGGGTGGACGGGCGGCTGCTCGTCGCGCGGGCCGGTGCGGTCGCGCTGCTCACCGGCTACTCCCCCGCGGCGAGCCGGTGAACCGCTCCCACGAAGGCGTCACCGCGCGCGCCGTAGTCGGCGAACATGTCCATGGACGCGGCGGCGGGGGCGAGCAGGACGACGTCGCCCTCGTGCGCGAGCGCGCGGGCCTCCCTCACCACCAGGTCCATGGCTCCAGTGTCGGTGCGGTCGAGGTCGACGACCGGGACATCCGGCGCGTGTCGGGCGAGTGCCTCGGCGAGCCGGGCGCGGTCGCGCCCGATGAGCACCACACCGCGCAGCCGGTCGACGGCGCCGGCCACCAGGTCGTCGACGTCGGCCCCCTTGAGCAGGCCGCCGGCGACCCACACGACGTGCTCGTAGGCGGCCAGGCTGGCGCGGGCGGCGTGCGGGTTGGTGGCCTTGGAGTCGTCGACCCAACGCACGCCGTCGACGGTGCCCACCTCGGCGATGCGATGCGGCTCGGGGACGAAGGCGCGCAGCCCGGCGCGCACCGCGCCGGCCGGCACGCCGTGGGCGCGGGCCAGGGCGGCCGCCGCGAGGGCGTTGGCGACCAGGTGCGGCGCCGGGCTCGGCGCGTCGCCGCGCAGGTCGTCGAACGTCGCGAGCTCGGCTGCGGCCGTGAGGCGCTGCTCGACGAAGGCCCGGTCGGCGAGCACGTCGTCGACGACACCGACCTGCGACGGGGCCGGCGTGCCGAGGGTGAACCCGATGGCGCGGCAGCCCTCCTGCACCTCGGCGTCCTCGACCAGCCGTCGGGTGCGCTCGTCCTGCACGTTGTAGACGCAGGCGACCTCGGTGTTGGCATAGACCTTGCCCTTGGCGGCGGCGTACTCGTCGAACGACCCGTGCCAGTCGACGTGGTCGGGGGCGACGTTGAGGCAGGCCGAGGCTCGGGGCGCGAGCGAGTGCGACCAGTGCAGCTGGAAGCTCGACAGCTCGACGGCGATGACGTCGTAGGGCTCGGGGTCCATGACGGCCTCGAGCACCGGTGTGCCCACGTTGCCGGCGCTGCACGCGCGCAGCCCCGCGGCCCGGAGGATCGAGGTGAGCATCTGCACGGTGGTGGTCTTGCCGTTGGTCCCGGTGACGGTGAGCCACGGTGCCGCGCCCCGGCTCGGCCGCAGCCGCCAGGCGAGCTCGACCTCGCCCCACACCGGGACGCCGGCCACGGCGGCCGCCGCGAGCAGCGGCTGGTCGGGGCGCCACCCCGGTGACGTGACGACCAGGTCGGGAGCCGACTCGGGAAGGGCGGACACGGCATCCGGGCCGAACACCAGGTGGGCACCGAGGATGTCGAGGATCCGCTCCCGCTCGGCCATCGCCGAGCCCTCGGCCGGCTGTGCCCCGTCGACGACGGTGACCTCGGCCCCGCGCTCGAGCAGCGCGTCGGCGGCGGCGAACCCGCTCACGCCGAGGCCGGCGACCAGCACGCGCAGCCCGGCCCAGTCGGCGTCGCGATGGGTGAGCGTCGCGAGGCGCCCGGTCATCCGGCGCCCACGACCCACTCGGCGTAGAACAGCCCGAGGCCCAGCGCGACGAAGAGCCCGGCGATGATCCAGAACCGGATGACGATCGTCACCTCTTGCCACCCGAGCAGCTCGAAGTGGTGCTGCAGCGGCGCCATCCGGAACACCCGTTTACCGGTGGTCTTGAAGCTGGCGACCTGGATGATGACCGAGAGGGTGATGGTGACGAACAGGCCGCCGAGGATGACGACCAGCAGCTCGGTGCGGGTGAGGATGGCGAGCCCGGCCAGCGCCCCGCCGAGGGCCAGCGACCCGGTGTCGCCCATGAAGATCTTGGCCGGGGAGGCGTTCCACCACAGGAAGCCGAAGCAGGCCCCCATGCCGGCAGCCGCGACGATCGCGAGGTCGTGCGGGTCGCGCACCTCGTAGCACTTGGTCCCGGGGTTCCACTGGCAGTTCTGGTTGAACTGCCAGATGCTGATCAGCACGTAGGCCGCGAACACCATCACTGAGGCGCCGGTGGCCAGCCCGTCGAGGCCGTCGGTGAGGTTCACGCCGTTGGACGTGCCGGCCACGATGATGTTGGCCCAGATGACGAAGAGCACGACCCCGCCGAGCGCGCCGGCGAAGGCCAGGTCGAGCGGCGTGTCACGCACGAAGGACACCGACGTCGAGCCGGGGGTGCGGAACGACCTGTTGGGGAACTGCAGCGCGAGGATGGCGAAGATGACTGCCACGAGGGTCTGGCCGGCGAGCTTCTCGCCGCTGCGCAGGCCCAGGCTGCGCTGGTTCCTGATCTTGATGAAGTCGTCGAGGAAGCCGATCAGGCCCATCCCGGTCATGAGGAACAGGACGAGCATGCCGCTGACCGTGGGGACCTGCCCGGTGACCAGGTGCGCGACGAAGTAGGCCGTCAGCGAGCTGCCGACGATGACCGCGCCGCCCATGGTGGGCGTGCCGCGCTTGGTGTGGTGCGAGGTCGGCCCGTCGTCGCGGATGAACTGGCCGTAGCCCTTGCGCACGAGGAAGCGGATGAACATCGGGGTGCCGAAGAGCGCGATGACGAGCGACACGACGGCCGCGATGAGCACAGCCTTCACGTCAGCTCCTCGATCGTCGCGGCCAGTCGGTCACCGAGCAACCGTAGCCCGGCGTCACGGCTCGACTTGAACAGCACCACGTCGCCGGCCGTGAGCTCGGCGTCGAGCAGGGCCTCGGCGCGGTCGGCGTCGGGCACCTCGCGCACGTGGGTTGCGCCGCCCGGCCCGGATGACGGGAGCGCGGCACGCGCGCCCGCCGCCAGTGCCGCTGCTGCGGGACCCACGACGACGAGCTCGTCGACACCCCGGGCGACCACCTCGGCGCCGACCTCGGCGTGCAGGGCATCGGACTCGACGCCGAGCTCGAGCATCGTGCCGAGGACGGCCCAGGTGCGTCGCCCCTCCCCCATCCGCTCCAGCGCCGTGAGGGCGGCGCGCATCGAGTCGGGGTTGGCGTTGTAGGCGTCGTTGACGAGGGTGACGCCGTCGGGACGCTCGACGACCTCCATCCGCCACCGACTGACCGGTCGCGCCGACTCGAGTGCGGCACGGACCGACTCGAACGACAGGCCGAGCTCGAGGGCCACGGCCACCACGGCCAGGGCGTTGCCGACGTGGTGTCGCCCGACGAGGCCGAGGTGCACCTCGCCCGTGCCCCGCGGGGTGTGGAGGGTGAAGGAGGCGCGGCCACCGGCGTCGAGCACGACGTCGCCGGCTCGCACGTCGGCGTCGTCGGCCTCACCGACGAGGACGACCCGGGCCGTCGTCAGCGAGGCCATGGCGCGCACGGCCCGGTCGTCTGCGTTGAGCACGGCCAGCCCGTCGGGCTGCAGGGCCATGACGAGCTCGGACTTGGCCGTGGCGATCGCCTCGCGCGAGCCGAACTCACCCATGTGGGCCGTGCCGACGTTGAGCACGACCCCGATCCGCGGCGGGGCCATCCGGGTGAGGTAGGCGATGTGGCCGATTCCGCGCGCACCCATCTCGACCACGAGGAATCGGGTGTCGGGGGTGACCCGGCAGACCGTGAGCGGCACCCCCACCTCGGAGTTGTAGGAGCCGACCGGCGCCACGGTCGGACCGGCGGCGGCGAGCACGGTGCCCAGGAGGTCCTTGGTGCTGGTCTTCCCCGAGGAGCCGGTGATGCCCACGACGGCCAGGCCCGGCACGCGGCGCACGACCTCGCGGGCCAGGGCGGCGAACGCCTCCTGGGTGTCGGCGACGACGACGCACGGCACGCCCTCGGCGGGCCGGGTGACGAGCGCGGCGACCGCACCCCGCTCGACGGCGCCGGCGACGAAGTCGTGGCCGTCGGCGTGCTCGCCGACCCGGGCGACGTAGAGGCCGCCGGGTCCGGCCTCGCGCGAGTCGGTCACGACGGGCCCGTCGACGACGAGGGTGTCGGGGTCGACACCGGGGGGCGCGACGACGGAACCACCCGTGGCCCGCGCGACCTCCGTGAGCGACAGAGCGATCACGCGGCGCCCTCCCCGGCAGCTCGCCGCAGCGCCGCGCCGAGCTCGGCCCGGTCGTCGAAGGGGTGCACGACCCCGCCGACGTCCTGACCGCTCTCGTGGCCCTTGCCGACCACGGCGACGGTGGCGTCGCCACCCTGCGACCACACCGCGTCGACGGCGGCGCGGATGGCGGCGCGTCGGTCGCCGACGACCGCCACCTCGACGGCTCGGCCCGCGGAGCGCACCGCCTCGACACCCTCGAGGATCGCTGCCCGGATCGCGGCGGGGTCCTCGGACCGGGGGTTGTCGTCGGTGACGACCACGAGGTCGGCCACCTCCGCCGCCGCGGCGCCCATCGCGTGGCGCTTGTCGCGGTCGCGGTCGCCGCCGGCGCCGGTGACCACCACGAGGCTGCCCGGCGTCGTCGGGCGCAGGGCGGCCAGGGCTGCCCGGATCGCCTCGGGGGTGTGCGCGTAGTCGACGACCGCCCGGGGTGCGTCGGCCCCCGCAGGAGCAGTCACCGCCTCCATCCGGCCGGGGACGTGCGGGTCGGTGAGCACGGCCGCGCCGACGGTCGCGGCGTCCTCGCCGAGCAGCACGAGGGCCGCCGCGGCCATCGCGGTGTTGGTGACGTTGAAGTCGCCCGGCAGGCTCGACCTCAGGTGGAGGTCGACCCCGGGGCCGGTGAGCCGGAAGGCCGCCGGGTCGTCCTCGTCGACGGCCACCTGCCAGTCGGCGCCGGCCGCGTGACCGAGCGTCTGCACCGGGATGCCGGAGCGCTCGACGAGGCGGCGCCCCCACTCGTCGTCGACGCAGACCAGGCCCTGCCGGGCCCGTTCCGGGGTGAAGAGCGAGGCCTTGGCGTCGAAGTAGTCGTCCATGTCGCGGTGGAAGTCCAGGTGGTCCTGCGAGAGGTTGGTGAACAGGGCGACGTCGTAGACGACCCCGTCGACCCGGTGCTGCGCCAGCGCGTGGCTCGACACCTCCATGACGCAGCTGTCCAGCCCGCGCTCGACCATCACCGCGAGCACGGCGTGCAGCTCGGGAGCCTCCGGGGTGGTGCGCACGCTGCCGACCCGCTCGTCGCCGATCCGGGTCTCGACCGTACCGATCAGGCCGGGGTGTCGACCCATCGCCGTCAGGGCCGAGTGCACGAGGTAGGCGGTCGTGGTCTTGCCGTTCGTGCCGGTGATGCCGACCAGGCGCAGGGCGAGCCGCTCGGTGCCGAGAACGCGCGCCGACACGGCCCCGAGAACGGCACGCGGGTGCTCGACCACGACGGCTGGCAGCGCCACACCCGCGGCCGTCATCCGGTCGACGCCGTCACGGTCGGTGAGCACCGCCAGCGCCCCCGCTGCGGCCGCCTGGCCCGCGAAGTCTGCGCCGTGGGCCCGCGCACCGGGCAGGGCGGCGTAGAGGTCGCCGGGGAGCACGGCGCGCGAGTCGAGGGTCACCCCGGTGACGGCCACCTCCGAGGCCGGGTCGCCGGCATCCAGGAGGGCGGCGAGGTCCCGGAGGGGTGTGCTGCGGAGCCTGGTCGGTCGGGGAACGGCCACGTCGAACGACCCTACCGGTCGCTGCGCTTGTGCCCGTTGCGCAGGACGGTGGGGTCGGCCAGCGCCTCCTCGGGCGTGACCTTGAGGGTCACCTTCGGGGCCTTCTTGCCGGTCGGCGGGATCTTCAGCTCCTGCAGGGCGTAGGTCGCGACGTCCTTGAACACCGGGCCGGAGACGTAGCCGCCGAAGAAGGGGTAGGTCGGCTTCTGGATGATGACCGCGACCACGATCTGCGGGTCGTCGGCGGGGGCGTAGCCGATGAAGCTCGCGGTGCGTCCGCTGTACTGACCGGCGGCGGAGTCGTAGTAGTCGGCCGTGCCCGTCTTGCCGGCGACCCGGTAGCCCGGGATCTGGGCCTCCTCGGCGGTGCCGTCGGGGCTCACCACGCCCTCGAGCATGCGGGAGAGGTCCGAAGCCGTCTGGTGCGAGACGACCCGCCTCTTCGCCGACGCCGGCGTCGTGGTCAGCGTGCCGTCGGCGCCGGTCGTGCTCTCGACGAGGCGGGGTGCGACCCGCACGCCGTCGTTGGCGATCGTCTGGAACACCGAGGCGGCCTGGACCGCGGTGACCGAGATGCCCTGGCCGAACGCGACGGTGGCCCGCTTGGTGCCGCTCCACTGGCTCGACGGGTCGAGCAGGCCGCGGGACTCCCCCGGGTACCCGGTGCCCGACACCGCCCCGAGGCCGAACTTGCGGAAGTAGGACTCGAGGGTCTTCGACTTCATCGTCTCGCTGACGAGGATGGTGCCGATGTTGCTCGACTCGGCCAGGGTGCCGGCCACCGTGCGGTACTCGGTGGGGTGCTCGTGGCTGTCCTTGAAGTTGGCGTCGTACCGCGGCAGGCGGTTGGGGATGACGACCGGCGTCGAGGGCGTCACCGTGCCCTCCTCGAGGGCCGCGGCCATCGTCATGATCTTCGAGGTCGAGCCCGGCTCGAAGACGTCGGAGAACGCGACGTTGCTCAGCTGGGTGCCCTTCTTGCCGACGTCGGTGTTGGGGTCGAAGGAGGGGTAGGACGCGACGGCGAGCAGGTTGCCGGTCTTGACGTCCTCGATGACGACGGTGCCGGAGGCCGCCTTGGTCTCCTTGATCCGCTGCGCCAGGGCGTTCTGGGCGTACCACTGCAGGCTCGAGTTGACGGTGAGGGTCACGTCGTTGCCGTTGACGGCGGGGACCAGCGAGCTCTGGCCGACCGGGATGATCGTGCCGTCGCGGCCCTGCTCGAAGGTCTGCCGGCCCGGCGTGCCCACGAGGTGCTTCTCCATCATCAGCTCGACTCCGCCGCCGGGCTCGCCGGCGCCGGTCATGTAGCCCACGAGGGCGGCCGTCGTGCTGCCCTGCGGGTAGGTGCGCTCGGACCTGGTCTCGCGCCGGTCGCGGTAGATGCCCGGGATCCCCTTGCCGGAGATGGTGTTCCAGGTCAGCGGCGTGACCTCACGGCTGAGCACCTTGTACCGGCTGGTGCCGGTGAGGTCGGAGACGAGCTCGGAGACGGTGGTGTCGAGCAGGGGCGCCAGCTTGGTGGCAGCCCGCTGTACGGCATCCGCCGACGTGGCGGAGTCACAGGTGGTCCTGCCGGTGCCGTAGGTGCACACCGCCGTCTGGTCGGCCACGACCACCTCGCGCACGACGCTCGAGGCGAGCACGGTGCCGTCGGAGGCGAGCACCTGACCACGCATGGCGGGGATGATCTGGGCGGCCTCGCGCTTGAGCTGCGCCTCCTGCGCGACCGCGGTCGCGTCGAAGCCCTGGATGCGCACGAGCTGCGCGCCGAAGATGCTGAGCACGAACAGGCAGGCGACGGTGAGGAAGCGCATCCGGCGGCGCGGGTTGCCGGCCGGCGAACCCCCGAGCGCGACCGTGCGGCGCCGCCCCGAGCCGCCCCCGCCGCGGCGACCGCGCGCCGGGTTGGTGGGTCGTCGCGACCCGGGCTTGTTGCTCGTGGACCGGCCGGCCGAGGTGGAGCGGGCGGCTGCCGCCTTGGCGCCCGAGGGACGCGGTGCCGCGGCGCGAGCCGCAGCCGGGCGCCCCGCGCTCGGGGTGGAGGGCCGGGGGCGAGGAGCCCTGGCCGACGAGGTCGCCTTGGCTCCCGTGGGCTTGGGCGTCGACCCGTCGCCCGGCCGTGGCGCCCGGGGGGTGCCCGCCGGCGCTGACGCCGGTCGCGCGCGCCCCGAGGGCGGTGGCGTCCTGCGCTGGGTCACGGCTCTCTCCGTCGGTGTGGTGTCGGTGGTGCGGCGGGCGCGTCGGTCAGTTCGTGGGCGCCGGGTCGGCCGTGGTGCCCTTGGTGTTCGTGTTCGTGTTCGTGTTCGTGGCGGGCTTCTTCTTGGTGGGCTTCTTGGTGGGCTTGGTGGTCGACTTCTTCGTCGCGGCGGTCGTGCCCGTCACGCCCGCGGCGGCCGGTGGGACTGTCGCCACCGGGGTGCTGCGGGTAGGGACCTTGGGCTCGGTGACCACGCTAAACGTGCTGTCCTCCTTGGCCTTCCTCGCCACGCCGAGCACCTTGCCGTCGCTCAGTCGGAGGAACGCGGGGGTCGCCGCCGGCACCATCCCGAGTGCTCGGGCCCGCTGCGCCAGCGGGCCGGGACCGGAGAGGCCGTCGAGGGTGTGCCGCAGTGAGTCCTGGGTGTCGGCGAGCTGGTCGGAGCGCTGCTGGAGGTCGCGCATCGTGTACGAACCCTTGGCCATCGCGGTGTTGAGCATGAGCACACCGACGAACCCACCGAGCAGGAGGACGACGCACAGGGCGAGGAAGAGACCGTTGCCCTGCAGCTCCACCGGGGCGACGACCTTGAGCTGGCGCGGGGTCGGCGCGGCGCGTCGGGTGCTGCTGCGCTGCAGCGGCCGGACGGGTGCGAGCTGGCTCATGCGGGAGCTCCGTTCGGTGCAGGAAGTCGTTCGGCCGCGCGCAGGCGAGCCGAGGCGGACCGGGGGTTGGTGTGCTGCTCGCGCTCGTCGGGCACCTCGGCGCCGCGGGTGAGCAGGCGCAGGTAGGCGGCGTGCTCCGGCAGCTCGACCGGCATCCCGTGCGGGGTGCGGCTGTGGGCGCCGGCGGCGAACGCCTGCTTGGTGATGCGGTCCTCGAGCGAGTGGTACGAGAGCACGGCGATCCGGCCCCCCGGGGCGAGCACCTCGATGGCGTTCGCGACCGCGTGCTCCCACACCTCGAGCTCGGCGTTGACCTCGATGCGCAGGGCCTGGAAGGTGCGCTTGGCGGGGTGCCCGCCGGTGCGCTGGGACGCCGCCGGCACCGCGGAGCGCAGCACCTCGACGAGCCGGGCCGAGCTGGTGAACGGCTCCTTGTCGCGCTCGCGCACGATCGCCGAGGCGACCCGTCCGGCGAAGCGCTCCTCGCCGTACGTCTTCAGGATCCGGGCGAGGTCCCCGTGCGAGTAGGTGTTGAGGACGTCGGCCGCGGTGATGCCGGTCGACTGGTCCATCCGCATGTCGAGGGGCGCGTCGTGCCGGTAGGCGAACCCGCGGTCGGCCTCGTCGAGCTGCAGCGAGGAGACGCCCAGGTCGAACAGGATGCCGAGCGCGGTCCCCTCCGCGTGCTGCGCGAGCACCGTCGCGATGTCGTCGTAGACGGCGTGCACGCCGACGAACCGGTCACCGAACCGGGCGAGGCGCTCACCCGACAGGGCCAGGGCCTCCTCGTCGCGGTCGAGCCCGATCAGCCGGACCGAGGGGCAGCGCTCCAGGATCGCCTCGGCGTGGCCGCCCATGCCGAGCGTGCCGTCGACGCAGATCGCACCGGGCGCCTGCAGGGCCGGCTCGAGCAGCTCGACGATGCGGTCGCGCAGCACGGGGACGTGCCGTGCGGCGGCGTCTCCTCGGCTGCTCATCTGGTCCTCCGGTCGGGGGCTGTGGCTGGTGCGGGTGGTGCGGGGCTTCGGGTGCGGGTCGACCCGGCGGCTGGTCCCCATCCGATCCGGGTCCGGCGCGGGGGAAGTCGCGTCGGGAGTCGGGTCGGCTGGAGGCCGGCAGTCGGGTCGTCGTCGGTGGCGGTGGCGGTCGTCGGTCGTCGTCGTGGCTGGTGGGTCGTGGATGGCAGCGGGCCGGGTGGCGGGCGGGGCGTCACAGCCCCGGGACCACCTCCTCGGTGTCGACCGAGTAGGCGGAGTAGGCGGGCATGACCTCGGCGAGGTAGTCGGCCCAGGCCGCGGAGTCCCAGACCTCGAGGCGGGAGCCGTTGCCGATGACCGTGCACTCCTTGTCGAGCTGCGCGTAGGCGCGCAGCGGCGCCGGGATCGTGACCCGGCCCTGCTTGTCGGGGGTGTCGGGGTGGGCGCTGGCCCGGAAGACACGCACGAAGTCGCGCACGGTGCGCGAGGAGCCCGGGGCCGACTGCATCAGGCCGGAGATGCGGTGGAACTCGGCGGTCGGGAAGACGTAGAGGCAGCCCTCCTGCCCCGTGGTGACGACCAGCCCGGCGGCGAGCGCGGCGCGGAAGCGCGCAGGGAGGAAGAGCCGTCCCTTGTCGTCGAGCCGGGGCGTGTGGGTGCCCAGGAACTCCTCCACGGGTGCCACCTCCTCGACCCTTCGACCCGCCCGGTTGCACCGGATTCCTCCACTTTACTCCACCGTTACTCCAAATATTCCAGAAATCGACCAACTGACGGCTGAAATCTGGCTGTTTGACCAGTTCAGCGAGGGTGGTGCGAAGTGGAGGAGTATCGTCCCACCAGCAATCCGCGGAGCGCTCCGGGCGACGTGATCGGATGCCCCGACGACCCGGTTCGGGTGTGCGGAGCGGGTCCGAACCCTCCGGGAGCAGGGGCGGGTGGGGCGCGGTGGGGCGGGTCGACGGCATCCGGTGGAGCGGGGTGGAGCGCCCGCCCGGCCGCGGCGACCCCGGAGACCCCGACCGCGACCCCGCACCCGTCGCGAACGTCACGACCCGGCATCCGAAACCGTCCGGGCCTCCCCTAACCCGGTATCCGTGAGGCAAGATCGAGGGCACCGCGTGCCCCGACCGATCGTTGGGCAGGGCACCCACGAGAAGGGATGCGCCGTGAGCGACCTGGAGAACCACCGACGCACGCCACAGGACTCGGCGCAGGAGCCCGCCTCGCGGGGAGCCTCGCTCGACCAGGTGCTGCAGGTGTCGGCGTCGCTGGCCGCGGCGATGAACTCGGTCATCGAGGGCAAGCAGGCCGTGGTGCGCACCGCGATCACCGTGCTGCTCGCCGAGGGGCACCTGCTCGTCGAGGACGTCCCGGGAGTCGGCAAGACGCTGCTCGCCAAGACCCTGGCCAGGTCGATCGACTGCACGGTGCGACGCGTGCAGTTCACCCCCGACCTGCTGCCCAGCGACATCACCGGTGTGTCCGTGTTCAACCAGGACGTGCGTGACTTCGAGTTCCGTCCCGGCGCGATCTTCGCCAACGTCGTGGTCGGCGACGAGATCAACCGCGCGTCGCCCAAGACGCAGAGCGCGCTGCTCGAGTCGATGGAGGAGGCCCAGGTCACCGTCGACGGCAAGACCTACACGCTGCCCAAGCCGTTCATGGTGATGGCCACCCAGAACCCGATCGAGATGGAGGGCACCTACCCGCTCCCCGAGGCACAGCGCGACCGGTTCATGGCGAGGATCTCGATGGGCTACCCCTCGGCCCGCTCCGAGCTCGACATGCTCGAGGCGCACGGGGGGGTCTCGCCGCTCGAGAACCTCCAGGCGGTCACCGACGCCGCCACGGTGTCCTCGATGGTCCAGGCGGTCCGCGAGGTGCACGCCTCGCAGGCGGTGCGGCAGTACATCGTCGACCTCACCCACGCGACCCGTTCGAGCACGGCACTGCGGCTCGGGGCCAGCCCGCGCGCCACGCTGCACCTGCTGCGCGCCTCGCGGGCCCACGCCGCGCTGGCCGGCCGGGACCACGTGCTCCCAGACGACGTGCAACAGGTCGCGGTTCCGGTGCTCGCCCACCGGCTGATCCCCACGGGCGAGACCCAGATGGCGCGGCGCACCACCGCCGACGTCGTCGGTGACCTGCTGCAGCGCGTCCGGGTGCCGGCACCCACCCGCTGACCACCGTGCATCAGCTCAGGCGCTCCCTCACCACGCGCGGCGCATCCTTCGCCGGCTGCGGCGTGGTGCTGGTCGCTGCCGGCATCCTGCTCGGCCAGCACGACGTCACCCGCGTCGGGATCCTGCTGCTCGCGCTCACCGTGATCGCCCTGGTGCTCGTGCGCCGCCACGGCCTGCACCTCGACGTCGTGCGCACGGCCACCCCCTCGCGGGTCGCCATCGACGAGCGGGCCGTGGTCACGGTGCGCATCCGCAACATCGAGTCCGCACCCTCGCCGGTCGTGATGGCCGAGGAGTCGATCGACTACGCCCTGGGCGACCGCCCGCGTTTCGTGCTGCCCTCGCTGCGTCCCGGCGACGTTCAGGAGGTGCAGTACACGGTTCGCTCGCACACCCGCGGCGTGCACCGCATCGGCCCGCTCGGCGTGCGGGTGCGCGATCCGTTCGGGCTCACCCTGCGCACCGCCGCGGTGAGCGGTGACGCCGAGATCGTGGTGCTGCCCAAGGTGGTGCCGCTCCCCCAGGGCCGTTCACTGGGCAGTGGCATCGGATCGGAGGGCTCGATCCCCCACATGGTCGCCCTGCACGGCGAGGACGACCAGACCGTTCGCGAGTACCGCGACGGCGACGACCTGCGCCGCATCCACTGGCCCGCGACCGCACGCACCGGCGAGCTGATGGTGCGCCAGGAGGACCGCCCGGCGAAGCGACGTGCAGTCGTCGTGCTCGACACCCGGGCCGTCGGCCACGGTGGTTCCGGGCGCAGCAGCTCGCTCGAGTGGTGCGTCACCACGGCGGCGAGCGTCACCGCCCACGTCGTCGACGCGGGGTATGCCGTGCACCTGCTCACCGCCGACCCGCGCGCCGACACCGGCGTGCACCACGACGAGGCCCTGCCGGACGCGCTCGAGACGCTGGCCCGCGTGGCGCTCGGGACCGAGGACGGACTGCGGGCCGTCCTGCACGCGGCCAACACCCTCACCTCGCAGGGCGGCCTCGTCGTCTACGTCGGCGGCCCGGTCGGCGACGACGACGCCCGCACCCTGTCGGCCCTGCGCCAGCCCGGCTCCGCCGGCGCCGCGATGGTGGTCGACCCCGAGGCGTTCGCTGGCCGCTCCCGCAAGGGGGCTGCCGACTCCGCGCGGGCCGAGGCGACGCTCGCCACCCTCCAGTCCTCCGGCTGGATGACCACCCCGGTCGACGCCCGCACCACGCCGGCGCTCGCCTGGGCCGCCGTGGTCGGCGGCCAGGTCGTGGGTGCCCGATGAACCGGGTCAAGCCCATCGAGGCGCTGCTCGCCGCTGTCGCGGTGATCGCGGTGACCCTGCCGCTGACCACCTTGTTCGCCCCGTCGTCGTGGTTCCGGTCGAGCGTCCTGCTGGTCGTCGTCGTCGCCCTCGCGGGGATGGGCCTGCGCCGCATCACGGCGAACCGGCCACTCGTCGTGGCCGGGCAGGGGGCGCTGCTCGTGTTCGCCGCCGCCCTGGTCCACGGCCGGGGCCACCTCTGGCACGGCCTGCTACCGACCCCGGAGACCGGCCGTGCCTTCGGTGTGCTCCTCCAGGAGGCCCAGCGCACCGTCACCAACTACACCGCGCCGGCTCCCTCCAACCGCGCGACGATCCTGGCCATCAGCCTGCTCATCGGCCTGACGGCGGTCGCGGTCGACGCGATCGGGGTGACCTACCGCAGCCCGGCACTGGCCGGCATCCCCCTGCTGTCGGCCTTCCTCGCGGCGGCGACGAACTCCGGTGACGGGCTGGGCGCCTGGTACGCCGTGCCCGCCGCCCTCGCCTGGCTCGCCCTGGTCGGCCGTCAGGGGGTGAGCTCGCTGCGGGCGTGGGGCACAGCGGCACCGCACTCCTCGTCGGGGCCGCTCGCCGACCCCACGACCGCCTTCGCGACCCTGGGACGGGTGGTGGGGGTGGGCGCCCTCGCCGTGGCCATCATCGTGCCCGGGCTGGTCCCCCACTTCCCGACCACGTTCCTCGCCGACGGGCTGGGCCGCAGCGCCAACGGCCGGGGCGGCACCGGGTCCGACGTCCGGCTCGCGTCGAGCATCGACATCGCCCGAGACCTCGGCAACCGGTCGACCGACCCGGTGTTCCGCTACCGCAGCACGTCCGATCGGCTCGAACCGCTGCGGGTCGGCATCCTCGACGTCTACCGCCGCGGGCAGTGGCAGTCCAGCGCGGACTTCACCTTCGTCCCCGTCGACGGCCAGATCCCCGGGCCGATCGCCGGGCCCGAGGTGCCCCGCCGGGTCGAGCGGATCTCCGTGCGCGAGAACGCGATCGGCGTGCCGCAGGTCGCCCTGCCGGCGGGTGCCATCGGCAACCCGTTCCCGGCCGGCGCCTGGAACATGACCGTGCAGGGGCTCGTGCAGCTCACCGCACCGTCACCCTCGTACACGACCGAGTTCGTCGAGCTCGACCCCGAGGACGCGCAGTTCAGCGCCGACCTGGACAACCCGCAGATCGACGGCAACGAGCTCCAGGTCGACCCGCGCGCGGAGACCGAGGTGCGCGCGGTGCTCGACCAGATCACCGACGACGGCGACAGCGCACTGCAGATCTCGCGGAAGATCCAGGCCTACCTGCGCGGCTCGCAGTTCACCTACTCCCTCCAGCTCGCCGAGCAGGCGGCCGACGGCGACCTGTCCGACGAGCCGCTGACCCGCTTCCTCGAGACCAAGCGGGGCTACTGCGTGCAGTTCACCTCGGCCATGGTCATGCTGGCCCGCGAGGCCGGGATTCCCGCGCGGATGGCCGTGGGCTTCCTGCCGGGGTCGATCGACGGCGACGACCGGGTGGTCCGCGTCTCCGACGCCCACGCGTGGCCCGAGCTGTACTTCCCACGGCTGGGCTGGGTTCGCTTCGAGCCCACACCGGGCACGCGCAGCGGGGTCGCCCCGGAGTACAGCCTGGTGCCCACCGGCACCGGCTCGTCGTCGAGCGCCAGCCCGACCACGTCGACCTCGACGTCGTCGGCAAGCCCCTCCAGCGCACCGTCGCGAGACGTCACCGCCGACAACACCGGCATCACGGGCGGGAGCGCCGGCAGCGGTGCGGTGCGGTTCGTCACCCGGCACTCCACGACCCTGCTCGTCATCCTGCTCGTCCTGCTCGTCGCCGCGATCGTGCCGTTCGGTGCGTGGCTGGGGCGGAGGCGGGCGCGGCGCACGGCCCGCGACGACGCCGACCGGGTCGAGGCAGAGTGGCAGTCGCTGTTGCTTAGGTTGCAGGACATCGGGTTCGTCGCGCCCGACGGGGCCACCCCCCGGCAGACCTCGCGCCAGATCGGTCACGACGCCTACCTCTCCACCGACGAGAGCGACGCCCTCGGCCGGGTCGTCAGCACGCTGGAGCGGGCCCGGTACGCCCGGCCCGGTGCCGACCTGGTCGACGTCGGCGACGACGCCCGCACCGTCTGGCGCGGCGCCTTGTCGCGGCGCCGGCGCACCGACCGGATGCGTGCGCTGCTGCTGCCGGAGGAGGGCAAGCAGATGTGGCGCTCGCTCGGGCGCAGCCTGCTCTTCTGGCGTCGACCCGGGCCCGACGAGCTCCCGCCCGACGACTGATCCGGTGCTCAATCCGGTCCTTCGTGGGTGGGGGCACGACGAGGGGCCCCGGGCGGTGTGCCCGGGGCCCCTCGTGGTGGTCCTGCCTCGTCAGTCGAGGTAGTCGCGCAGCGCCTGGCTGCGGCTGGGGTGGCGCAGCTTGCTCATCGTCTTGGACTCGATCTGGCGGATCCGCTCGCGCGTGACGCCGTAGACCTTGCCGATCTCGTCGAGGGTCTTGGGCTGCCCGTCGGTGAGTCCGAAGCGCATCGAGACCACGCCGGCCTCGCGCTCGGACAGGGTGTCGAGCACGCTGTGCAGCTGCTCCTGGAGGAGCGTGAAGCTGACCGCGTCGGCCGGGACGACGGCCTCGGAGTCCTCGATGAGGTCACCGAACTCACTGTCGCCGTCCTCGCCCAGGGGGGTGTGCAGCGAGATCGGCTCGCGGCCGTACTTCTGCACCTCGACGACCTTCTCGGGGGTCATGTCGAGCTCCTTGGCGAGCTCCTCCGGGGTGGGCTCGCGCCCGAGGTCCTGGAGCATCTGGCGCTGCACGCGGGCCAGCTTGTTGATGACCTCGACCATGTGCACGGGGATGCGGATGGTGCGCGCCTGGTCGGCCATCGCGCGGGTGATGGCCTGGCGGATCCACCACGTGGCGTAGGTCGAGAACTTGTAGCCCTTGGTGTAGTCGAACTTCTCGACCGCACGGATCAGGCCCAGGTTGCCCTCCTGGATCAGGTCGAGGAAGAGCATGCCGCGGCCGGTGTAGCGCTTGGCCAGGCTGACCACGAGGCGCAGGTTGGCCTCGAGCAGGTGGTTCTTGGCCTTCTTGCCGTCCTGGGCGATCCACCACAGCTCACGCTTGAGCTTCATGTCGAGCTTCTCGCCGGAGTTCAGCTTCTCCTCGGCGAACAGGCCGGCCTCGATCCGCTTGGCGAGCTCGACCTCCTGCTCGGCGTTGAGCAGGGCGACCTTGCCGATCTGCTTCAGGTAGTCCTTGACGGGGTCGGCGGTGGCGCCGGCGGTGACGACCTGCTGCACCGGGGCGTCGTCCTCGTCGTCGTCGCGCAGCACGAAGCCGCTCGACTCGGTCTCGGCCTCGGTGGCCGGCTTGGCCGGGGTCTCGCCGTCGTCGTCGTCGGCATCGGTGTCGGCGAGGTCGACGACTGCAGCCACGACGTCCTCGACGACGACGTCCTCCACGACGACCTCCTCGAGGTCCTCGGGGGCCACGTCATCGGCGTCGTCACCAGCGGCCTTCGCGGCGGCCTTCGTGGCGGCGGCGGTCTTGCGCGGTGCGGCCTTCTTCGCGGCGGGCTTGGCGGCGCCGTTGGCCGGTGCGGCGGCTGCGGCCCCCGCGGCCTTGCGGGTGTGTGGCGGCCTTGGCGGGGGCGGCCTTGGTCGCCGCAGCCTTGGTCGCCGCGGCGGTCTTCGTCGCAGCCGGGGCCGACTTCGCGGCTGCCGGCTTCGTCGCGGTGGCCTTGGCGGGGGCGGCCTTGGTGGCTGCCGGCTTCGTCGCGGTGGCCCTGGCGGCGGTCTTCGCCGCGGGCTTGGCCGCCGTCTTCGTGGCCGACGCGCGGGCCGACGTCGAGACGGACGTCGGCGCCTTCTTCGCCGTGCTCGTCGCGGCGGCGACACCGGTGGCGTTGGCGTCCATGGCGACGGTGATGTTCTGCTCCCCGAGTGCACGCAGCACGACTCGTCCGCGTGCGGCCTTCACGTCGGCGGCGCGCATGGCCTCGGCCACCTCAGCGCCGGTCACCGAGCCCGCGGTCCGACCCTTGCGGACGAGGGACTGCAGGGCCTTGTGGGAGAACTCCGGCGGGAGTGCACTCGTCTCAGGGGTGTTCATGGACACAGGCGACACCGACTACCTTTCGTCGCGGATGGCCGCAGGCCGGGGGCGCGCAAAGCGGGCTCCGGGAGCGGCGGGGAAGGTCCTGTGCGACACCGCGTCGGTCGGCCGGATCGTGCTCGGCCGGGGTGCTGACCAGGTGCGCTCATACATTATAAAGCGGCGAGGCCGGTTCCAGCACATCTCCCGGCGCGAACGGGCCACGCGTCGCACTCTTCAACACCCACGGGGGCCGTTTGCATCCCGCCCGGAGGCTGCCGTTCGGTCAGCCCTTGACGGCGAGGACCGCGCACGGGGCGTCGAGCAGGATGCGCTGGGCGTTGGACCCCAGGATCAGCTTGCCCACGGGGGTCCGGCGGCGAAGGCCGATGACGATCAGGTCGGCGTCGGTCTCGTTGGCGACCGAGATGAGGTCCTCGGCCGGCTCGTTGCCGCGCACCAGCTGGCGCACCTCGAGCTCGAGGCCGTCGCCGCTCAGCTCGTCCTGGACCCGCTGGAGCTCGGCCTCGGCCACCTTCGAGGACTCGTCGTCGAACTCGCGACCGCCGCGGTTGGAGTTGATGACGACGAGCTTCGAACGGCGCGTCCTCGCTTCCTCCACCGAACGGGCAAGGGCGGCGCGCCCCTCCTTGGTGGGAACGAACCCGACGACGATGGTCACGGTCTCCTCCTGGGGACGAACGGTCGATGGCAGTCGCCACGACGTTACCGCAGGACGTCAGGCCGCAGGTTCGCTCAGCGCACGGGCGATGACGGCGCCGACCTGCGCGGTCTCGACCAGGAAGCCGTCGTGCCCGTGGCGCGACTCGATGACCGAGAGCACGCTCCCGTCGCGGGCCGCGGCGATCTCCTCGGACAGCCGCAGCGGGTACAACCGGTCGGTCGTCACGCCGGCGACGTGCAGCTCGCCTCGGTAGGGCGCCAGAGCGGCGGCGAGGCCCCCACGGCCGCGGCCGACGTCATGGCTGTTCATGGCCTCGGTGAGCACGACGTAGCTGTTCGGGTCGAAGCGACGGGCCAGCTTGGCCGCGTGGTGGTCGAGGTAGCTCTCGACGTCGTAGCGACCGCCGCCGCCGAGCGGGTCCTCGCCGTCGCGCGGCCGACGGCCGAACCGGTGGTCGAGCTCGGCCTCGTGCCGGTAGGTGGTGTGGGCGATCCGGCGCGCGATACCCATGCCCGTCACCGGCCAGTCCGCGTGGCCGTAGTAGTCGCCGCCGCGGTAGGCCGGGTCGGACCGGATGGCGAGCAGCTGCGGCTGGCACCAGGCCACCTGGTCAGCGGTGGCGTAGGGGGTGGAGGCGAGCACCAGGGCCCGCTCGACCCGATCGGGCCGGCCGGCCACCCACTCGAGCACCCGCATCCCGCCCATCGAGCCACCCAGCACCCCGTGCCACCGCTCGATGCCGAGCGAGTCGGCGAGCGCCACCTCGGCCGCCACCTGGTCGCGGATGGTGATGAACGGGAACCGCCCACCCCAGGGCCGCCCGGTCGGGTCGGGTGAGGCCGGCCCGGTCGTGCCCTGGCAGCCACCGAGGACGTTGCTCGCGACGACGAACAGGTGGTCGGTGTCGAGCGGGGCGCCCGGGCCGATCAGACCCGGCCACCAGCCCGGTGACGCGTGCCCCGGCTCGGCGTCGCCGACGACGTGCGAGTCGCCGGTGAGGGCGTGCTCGACGAGCACGGCGTTGTCGCCCGAGGGCGACAGCGTCCCCCACGTCTCGTAGGCCACGGTCACGTCGGGCAGGACCCCACCTCGCTCGAGGGCGAGGTCACCGATGGCCACGAACCTGCGGTCGCCCACGGGGTCACCGGGACGCCAGACCGCGGCGGTCGACCTCGTCGGGGTGGCCGTCATGACAGGTGCTCCTCGAGAACTCGCGCTTGCCGCACCGTGTGGTGGGGCCAGGTCATCACCCGGGGCACCCCACCGCGAGGAGGGTTGCCGCCCAGCAAACCGGGGTTTGGCACTGGGACTCATGACCGGCATCCATCGTACCCGCGCACGTCGGGGCGACGAGAGGCGTTCCGCGGGCCGGGCAGGCGGCGAACGCGACCTGGGGCCGGGTGGCGGCCACCACCGGGCTGGCCTCGCCTCGGCGCGGGGGCGCGGGCGGGGGCGGACCCGTGGTGGCTCATCCTGCCTGCCCCAGGGCTTCGGGCGGCTGGCCCTCGGCCTCGAGGGGCGGCAGGCGCAGCCCGGTGTCGACGAGGTGCCGGAGCAGCCCGGCCAGCCGGTAGCCGGGATCGAGGCGCACGGCACGGTCGACAGCGGCCCTCGCGATGGCACCGTCGCCACCCACCCAGGCCACGTGGGCGGCCACCGTGCAGACAGCGGCCGCCTCGGCCGCGCACTCGTCAGGGACCGACCGTGCAAGAGCGAGCAACCGGTGCAGCAGCTCGTCGCGCTCGGCGGCCAGGGCGTCGAGGTCGGCCTCTCGCACCGGCGCCGGCGACGGACCCGCAGGTGCGAGGCCCATGCCGCCCCAGACCGGCAGCGACGAGCGGAGCTGCGCCAGGACCCGTGGGTCGATGGAGTCGCTGGGGAGCACGCTGGGCACCAGCCACGCGATGAGACCGTCGCGCCAGGGGATGTCCGCCAGCCCGAGGGCCACGTCGGCGACCACCCGGCTGTCGAGTGGTCTGCGGCCCCGCTCCCCCGCCGCGAGCACGGCGCGCCAGGCGGCCGCCGAACGGCGGCGGCGACGCGGCATCCGGGCTCGTGCCTCGACGGCAGCGGCCACCCCCGCGCAGCGCCACGGCTCGGGCACGACGAGGTCCTCGACGGCGTCGCGGGACCGCAGCGGTGCCCGACCGAGCGCGACGAACTCGGCCACGCAGGGGACGTCGGCCGGGTGGGTGAGCTCGACGCCCTCGGGCGGGCAACAGGGCTCGGAGCACACCGGTGAGTAGCGCCGGCCGTCGCGGACCACCGCGACGTCGACCACGTCGATGCCGGTGAGCTCGAGCCGCTCGACGAGTGCCAGCGCCAGCGGGTGGCTGGCGTCGGGGACGTCCTCGAACCCCACGACGATCACGGACGTGGCGCCGTCGCGCAGCAGCGGCCCGATGAGGGTCGAGACGACCTGGCCCTCGTGCCCGGCCGGGGGGATGTCGCAGCGCGCGACGAGGCCGACCCGTCGGCCGCGCAGGGAGACCGCCACCACGCTGTCACGGGGGTGGTAGCCGAGCTGGTAGGGCAGGCGCGGCCACGACGTCGTCGGGCCCGCGGAGGGTGATGTCTGCTGTCATGCCGCAACGCTGGCTGCGGCCCGGTGAGTGCACCAGACCGGGTTCCGACGCTGTGGACACCGCCCCGGCCGGATGGCACCTGTGGACGACGGTTCGTGCTCAGCCGACCCGCAACCGGGGCGCCGACGGCCCGGGCGCGGGAGCAGACGTCAGCGGACGACGTCCCCCGGCACGGTCTGCGACCCGGCCGGCGACGACCCATCACTCACGGGAGAAGTGGGCGCGGCGCCGCTCGAAGAAGCGGAGGACCCGGAGGACCTGGTGGAACCAGCCGGACCGGACCCGCTCGGGCTCGCCGCACCGGACGCACCACCGGCACCCGAGGGGTTGGGCGGCATCCCGGCCTGCTCCCAGGCGAGGAACGCCTCGGTCTCCTCGACCAGGCGGGTCGCGAGCCAGCTGAGGACGAGCGCGTCGTCGGCGAGGCCCAGCACCGGGGCCACGGCCTCCGGGATCAGGTCGATCGGGGAGACGATGTAGCCAGCAGCGGCCAGCATCAGCAGCAGGCGGGCCTTCGACACACCGGTGTACTGGCCGCTGAACGTGGCCCGGACCATGCGCGGGACGGAGCCCGCACGCTCACCGATCGACGGACCACCCGGGCGCGCCGCGAGCCGGACCGCACGAGCGACGGCGAGCACCGAGGCGAGACGGGCGTTCCTTGACATGTGCTCCTCCTGGACCGACCTCGGGGCATCGAGCACCCCAGTTCCTCAACGAAGACGAGTGGCGCCCGATTCCGGTTCCCTCATGCGGGGCCGACCGGCTGGGCGGCCTGGCACCGCCGGCACCGCCGGAGCCGCCGTGACTGCCGGGCGGGCTGGCGGGAACTCCCGCTTCGCGCTGACGGCCACCTTGTGCTGCATCCAGCTGTCGAGCCCGGCACCGATGACGCCACCGACGATCGGCACGATCTTGCCCAGGCGCACCAGGCCGTTCTTGCCGACCGTGGCGAGCAGCCGGAAACCGACGCCCTTCTGCACGACCATCATGGCGGGGCCGGGCAGCCGCTGCGCGGCGAGGTTCGACAGGGTGCCTCCGGGCGAGGCCATCCCCGCCTTCTTGAGCAGGTCGTCGGCGTCGGCACCGACCAGGGTGAGCAGCACGGCCGTGCGGATCTCCTCCTGGCGCAGGTCGTAGCCGCGCACCCTGGCGACCGCGGCCACCATCCGGGTGGCGATCAGGTAGAACCCGAGCACGTTGGCCGGTAGCGCGAGAGGCAGGGTGAAGAACCCGCCCGCGCTCGTCACGAAGCCGGATGCCGCGCCGAGCCTGATGTGCTGGCGCACGATGGCGTCGACGGCAGCCTCGGGGTCGGGGTGGGAGGCGAGGGCGTGGTCGGCGACCTTGGTGGCCGAGTGGAACGGGCCCTTGCCGTCGATGCCGAGGTCGAGGATGTTCTGGATCAGCCGGGTCGCCTGGTTGCCGAGCACCCCCTCGTCCTGGTTGCCGGACTCGGCCTGCTCCAGTGCGCCTCGGGTGTCCTTGAGGGCCCGCCCCGTGCGGCCCTTCCCGATGCCGGGAAACTCCACGTCGTCCTCCTCGGACCGTTCGCCGGCGGCCCGTGCGGCCCCCGGTGTCGTCTCGTCATCCTGCCATGTCAGCGGGCTCGTTCGACCGGGCGTGACCCGGCGATGACGGCCGCTTCCGGGCGCTGACGGACCGCGCGCCTACGCTGCTCGGCATGATCCCCGGAGAGGTCGCGGTCCTCGCCGTGACGCCTCCGGGCCGCGGCGAGGCATGGGCTGCGCTCCTGCACGATGACCGGTGCCGAACCGGTCCCCTCGTCGAGCTCGTCGAGGCGGCTCGGCTGCTCGAGGCCGACCGGTCTCCTCGCTGGGTCTGGTGGTCGGCGGAGGCGGGAGCGGCGCCTCTCGTCGAGGCCGGGATCCCGGTCACCCGGGCCTGGGACGTCGCCGAGGCCCACCGGCTCCTCAACGGTGGGTGGAGCGCGACCGCCGGCCAGTGCTGGGCGGCGGCCCACGGCATCCCGCTGGACGGCGTGCCGGCGCCACCCACCGGCGACCTGTTCGAGTTCGCGTCCGACGCCCCGGCCACGGCGGCCGACGCGGTCGTCGACGCCGCGGGCTACCTGCGCGGTGACCACGACGAGTGGCTGGGCGACCCCGAGCACCTGGAGGCCTGGGCGGCGGCGGCACTCGAGACGGCCCACCTGCAGCACGACGCCGCCGCGGCGACCTCGGTGCGGCTGGTCGGCACGGTGCTCTCGGAGTCGGCGGCGGCGGTGCTCTGCCTCGAGCTGCGCCGCGACGGACTGCCCATCGACCGTGCCCGCATCGAGCAGCTGCTCGCCGACGCCGTGGGTCCGCGACCGACCTCGGATGCCGAGGACCTCGCCATCCGCCAGGCCCGCGACGCGCTCGTGCTGGCCCAGGTGCCCGGCCGCGAGTCGACCGACCTGCGCAACCCCGCACAGGTGCTCGACATGCTGAACGCCGTGGGGATCGACGCACCCAACACCCGCAAGTGGGTGCTGGAGCCCTACCGCACCGTGCACCCCGTCGTCGACGCACTGCTCGCCTGGCGGCGCGACGAGCGGATCGCCACGACCTACGGCTACCGGTGGCTCGACGCGAACGTGGGGCCCGACGACCGGCTGCGGGGGCGGTGGACGGCCTGCGACGGGGCGGCGGGTCGGATGACGGCCGAGAACGGCCTGCACAACCTCCCGGCCGTGCTTCGTCCCGGCGTGGCGGCCCACGAGGGGTTCGTGTTCGTGCGCGCCGACCTCGGACAGATCGAGCCCCGGGTGCTGGCCGTGGTGTCGGGCGACACGGCGTTCGCGGCGGCCACCCGGGCCGACGACCTCTACGCGCCCGTGGCCCAGCGGCTCGGGGTGGAGCGTCCGGTCGCGAAGGTGGCGGTGCTGGCGGCGATGTACGGCCAGCGCAGCGGCGCTGCCGGGGAGGCGCTCAAGGGCCTCGAGCGGGCCTACCCCGTGGCGATGGACCTGCTCGAGCGGGCCGCGGCCTCGGGGCGTCGCGGCGAGCCGCTGCGCACGTACGGCGGTCGCGTCATCCCCACGGGGCGTTTCCTCGCGGGGAGCCCGGTGGGCGCCGACCCTGCCCTGGATGCCGCGCGAGGACGGTTCGCGCGCAACGCGATCATCCAGGGTGCGGCTGCCGAGCTGTTCAAGGCGTGGGCCGCGACGGTGCGCGCGACGACCCGCGACCTGGGGGCCCAGGTGGTGCTCTGCCTGCACGACGAGCTGCTCGTGCACGCACCCGCCGAGCACGCCGCGGAGGTGGCGGCACGCGTCGACCGGGCCCTCGATGACGCGGCCAGGCGGTGGGCGGGTGGCGCGCCGGTGCGGTTCGTCGCCGACACCTCCGTCATCGCCCGGTGGTCCGACGCGAAGGACTGAGCCCCGTGGTGCTGCGGGTGGCCCGGCGTGCGGTGCGGCCGATCGAAGCGGTCCGCCCGCTTCACGCAGGAACCTTCACCGTCGCACCGGAATCGTTCCGGTGCGAAGGTGAAGGTTCCGGGATCGGGCGGGAAAGCTGTGGCGGGTGGGGTCAGGCCTGCTCGTCGTCGTTGACGGCGCGCAGGAAGTTCTCGAAGTCCTCGCCCAGCTCGTCGGCCGAGGGGATCTGCGACGCCTCGGTGGCGAGCAGGCTCGGGCGCTGGCGGCCCTCGAGGTAGGTGTCGTACTGCTGCTCCAGCGCGGCCACCACGGCCCGCGCGTCGTCGTTGCCGTCGACCTCGGCGGCGATGGCCTGCTGGTTGGCGCGGGCCCGCATCACCAGGTCGTCGTTGGGCAGGTTGAGCCCGGTGACGTCGACGATGGCGTTGAGCGAGGCCAGGGCACCCTCGGCCCACTCGGAGCCGGCGAGGTAGTGCGGCACGTGGATGGCGAAGCCGACGGCGTCCTGGCCGGCCTCGCCGAGGCGCAGCTCGAGCAGGGCGCCGATCGACCCGGGCACCTGAACCCGTCCGAAGGGCGAGGCGGCGTCGCCGATGAGCGCGGTGTTGGTGGCGTGCGCCGTCATCCCGACCGGGCGGGAGTGCGGCACCCCCATGGGGATGCCGTGCGTGTGCACGACGAGGGTGATGCCGAGCGCCACGACCAGCTCACGGATGGCCTCGACGACGCGCTCCCACTGGTAGTCGGGCTCGGGGCCGGTGAGCAGGTAGTAGGTCTGTCCGTCGCGGTCGGTGAGCCGGTGCAGGAGCATCGCCGGGTCGTCGTACTCGACCCAGCGGTTGGTGTCGAAGACCATGGCCGGACGGCGGCCGCGGTAGTCGAGCAGCTGGTCGACGTCGAAGGACGCGACGACCTCGGGGTCACCGGTCTCGAGCAGGTGGCCGCCGAGGACGGCCTGGATCTGCCCGGCGTCGATGAACGCACCGAGTGCGACGACGAGGACACCCGGCCGGAGCAGGGTGAGGTCGGCGTCGGTCTCGAAGCGGTAGAGCGCGGAGGGGTTCTGCACGGCACAAGCCTTTCACGGGTGGAGCTCGTACCGCATGAACGTCCGACGTCCCCCGGGGGATTCCCGAGCCGGAACCCGGTTCGCCGCCGCGCGGCGTCAGCGGGATGTCGTGACCGCGGCGATGGCGGTGCGCACCCGCTTCTCGGACACCGGGCCGGAGGTGCCGAGGCTCTGTGCGAACAGGCTGACCCGCAGCTCCTCGACCATCCAGCCGATGTCGGTGACCTCGGCCGAGGCCCTGCGGGTCGGGGGCAGGGACTCGAGCAGGTCCGCGAACGCGGACTCGACGGCATCCACCTGCTGCTGGAGCACCGGCTCGCGCGGGTTGGTCGCGGCGCGCTCGAGGCGGTGCTGCATGGCGAGCAGGTAGCGCCGCACGTCACGCAGCCGCGCCACCCCGGTCGCCGCGACGAACCCGGGGCGCACGAGGCTGTCGAGCTGGGCGCGCACGTCGGCTCGGGTCGGTGCGGTGCGCGCCGAGGCGGCTCCCCGCTCGAGCACCTCGAGGGTGCGCCGCACCTGGGCGGCGAGGGCCAGCACCGGCTCGACCGCCTCCACGACCACCAGCACCCGGGTGGCCGCGTGGGCACGCACGGCGGCGAGCGCCGCGGCATAGGCCTCCTCGGTGCGCACCTCGCCGGGCACGTGCTCGGCCACGATGTCGTCGACGGCGGCGTCGAGGCAGTCCTGCAGCAGGGCGGGCACCGACCCGTGCGGGTTGTCGGCCAGGGCCAGCTTCTGGGTGTTCGAGAGCCGGGCGAGCACCCGCTTCCAGGGGGCCGTCGTGTTGAGCAGGAGCAGCCGGCGCACACCCCCGCGGTGGGCTGCCTGCGCCGTGCCCCGGTCGGGCAGCACCCGCAGTGCGACCGAGGCCCCCTCGTCGACCAGGGCCGGGTAGCCCTCGACCGTCAGGCCGCCGGCGCGTCCCTCGAACGTCTCGGGCACGCTGCCGACGCTCCACGTGGTGAGCCCCGAGCGCTCGAGCGAGGCCCCGGCGCGCGCCATCCCGGCCCGCACCGCCCCGCTCGAGCCGGCGCGCAGCGCCTCCAGGTCCTTGCCGCGGGCGACGACGCGTCCACCGGGGCCGTCGACGCTGAAGGTGATCCGCAGGTGGTCGGGCACCCGCGAGAGGTCCCACTCGTCCGGAGGGACCCGCACGCCGGTGCGCTCGTGGAGCGCCCTGGTCAGCTCGTCGACGAGCGTGCCCCTCGCCGGGTCGGCCAGGGCCAGGGCCGCCATGGCGTGGTCAGGGGTCGGGACGAAGTGCCGGCGGGTCGCCTTGGGGAGCGACTTCAGCAGCGCGACGGCGAGGTCGTCGCGCAGGCCGGGCACCTGCCAGTCGAAGCCGTCGGACGTCACCCGGTTGAGCACGGCCACCGGCACGTGCACCGTGACCCCGTCGGCGGCCGCACCGGGCGAGAACTGGTAGGTGACGTCGAGGTCGAGGTCGCCCTGCCGCCAGGTGCGCGGGTAGTCGGAGGCCGAGACCTCCTCCCCCGCCTCGGAGGTGAGGTCGTCCTCGGTGAGGGTGAGCAGGTCGGGGCGTCGTCGTCGCTCGCCGCGCCACCATCGGTCGAAGTGCCGCTCGGTGAGCACGTCGGGCGGGATCCGGCTGTCGTAGAAGGCGAACAGCACCTCGTCGTCGACGACGATGTCGCGTCGGCGCGCGCGCTCCTCGAGCTCGGCGACCCTCGCGAGGGTGGCGACGTTGCGCTTCCAGAAGTCGTGCTGCGGCTCCCAGTCGCCCTCGACCAGGGCCGAGCGCACGAAGATCTCGCGGGCCGCCTCCGGGTCGACGCGGGCGTACTGGATCGTGCGGTCGGTGACGAGCGGCACGCCGAAGAGGGTGACCCGCTCGGTGGCGACCGCGGCGCCGGCCTTGCGGCTCCAGCGCGGCTCGCTCACGGTGCGGGCCACGACGTGGGCGCCGACCTCCTCGGCCCACTCCGGCTCGATCGCGGCGTTGACCCGCGCCCAGAGCCGGCTGGTCTCGACCAGCTCGGCGGCCATCACCAGGTCGGGCTGCTTGCGGAACAGGGCCGAACCGGGGCTGATGCCGAACCGCGCCCCACGTGCCCCGGCGTACTCGCGCCTGGCCTCGTCGCGGGCGCCGACGTGTGAGAGCAGCCCGGCGAGCAGCGCCTTGTGGATGGTGTCCCAGTCCGGCTCCGCGTCGCGGGCGGAGGTGGCCACGTCGGGGTCGATGCGCACGGAGCGGCACGCGGTGCGCAGCTGGGCGTGCAGGTCCTGCCACTCGCGGATCCGCAGGTAGTGCAGGTACTCGGCCTTGCACATCCGCCGGAACGCGCTGTGCGACAGCTCCTTCTGCTGGTCCTTGAGGTAGCGCCACAGTGTGTGCAGCGTCGCGAAGTCGGACCGCACGTCCTTGAACCTGGCGTGCGACTGGTCGGCCTGGGCCTCCTTGTCGACCGGTCGCTCGCGCGGGTCCTGGATCGACAGCGCGGCGACGACGACGAGCACCTCGCGGGTGCAGCCGAGCCGTCCGGCCTCGATGACCATCCGGCCCAGCCGCGGGTCGAGGGGCAGCCGGGCCAACGTCGTGCCGGATGCCGTGAGCCTGCGTCCGCGCCCACGGTGCCGCCCGCGACCCACGTCCCCGGTGGCGAAGGCACCGAGCTCCTCGAGCAGACGCACCCCGTCGGCGACCTGTCGTTCGTCGGGCGGGTCGACGAACGGGAAGCGGGACACATCGCCCAGACCCAGCGAGGTCATCTGCAGGATCACCGAGGCGAGCGACGTGCGCTGGATCTCGGGCTCGGTGAACTCGGGTCGAGCCTCGAAGTCCTCCTCGGAGTACAGCCGGATGCAGACGCCCGGCGCGACGCGACCGCACCGGCCAGCGCGCTGGGACGCACTGGCCCGGCTGACCGGCTCGATCGGCAGGCGCTGCACCTTGGTGCGCTGGCTGTAGCGCGAGATGCGGGCCGTCCCCGTGTCGACGACGTAGCCGATGCCGGGCACGGTCAGCGAGGTCTCGGCGACGTTGGTGGCCAGGATGATCCGACGGCCGTTCCCCCGGTGGAACACGCGGTGCTGCTCCGCGGCCGAGAGCCGGGCGAAGAGCGGGAGCACCTCGGTGTTCGGCAGCTTCAGCGCGTTCAGGGCGTCGGCGGCGTCGCGGATCTCACGCTCCCCCGAGAAGAAGGCGAGGATGTCGGTGGCCTCGGGGCTCGGGGGCGCCTCGGTCCACAGCTCCTCGACGGCCTCGACGACCCCGGTGACCTGGTCCCGCTCGGCGACGACGTGGCGTCCGTCGGGGTGCAGCTCGACGAGCGGCCGGTAGCGCACCTCGACCGGGTAGGTGCGGCCGGACACCTCGATGACCGGCACCTCGCGGACCACCTGGCCGCGCTCGTCGGTGGCGAAGTGCGCCGCGAACCGGACCGGGTCGATCGTCGCCGAGGTGACGACGACCTTCAGGTCGGGTCGGCGGGGCAGCAGCTGCTTGAGGTAGCCGAGGATGAAGTCGATGTTGAGGGACCGCTCGTGCGCCTCGTCGATGATGATCGTGTCGTAGCGGCGCAGGTCGCGGTCGCGCTGCATCTCGGCGAGCAGGATGCCGTCGGTCATCACCTTGAGCCGCGTCGCGTCGCTGCTGTGGTCGGTGAAGCGCACCTGGTAGCCGACGAGCTCGCCCAGCTCGACCTGCATCTCCTCGGCGATCCGCTCGGCGACCGAGCGCGCGGCGATCCGCCGTGGCTGGGTGTGGCCGATCTGGCCGCCCCGGCCGCCTGCGCCGCGGCCCAGCTCGAGGCACATCTTCGGTAGCTGGGTCGTCTTGCCCGAGCCGGTCTCGCCGGCCACGACGACCACCTGGTGCTCGCGCAGGGCCGCGAGGATGTCGTCGCGCCGCTCGACGACGGGCAGGTGCTCGGGATACCTGAGCCGGGCAGGGTCGACCGCGTCGACGCTCTGGACAGGCATGGCGCCAAGGATAGGTCGGGGCCGGCCAGCAGCCCGAGTGGTTATCGTCGGCCGAGGGCCGGTGGGCCGGCCCGAGTGGTTGTCGTGCGCCCGGGTGCTGGCGCCATCAGAGCGGAACTGCTCGCCCCGGCCACTCCCCCGCGCCCCCTCTCTGGCTCACCACGCTGGTCACGTCACCGCACATTCCCACCCCCGTCGCGCTCCATCGACGCCGTCTTCCTCGCACCGGCGGCGGCGGTCTCGAGGGTGACCCCCGCGGTGTACATCCGCTCCGCCTGCGGGCCGTTGGCCGTGGCGAGCCGCCAGTCGTCGAGGAACGCCCGGTCGACGCGCGCGACGGCCGCCGAGCGGGCTCCGGCCACCGCCCGCTGGGTGCCCGTTCTGACCCGATCGAGCACACCCGGCACCGAGAGCCCGGACCCGAGGCCCGGACCGCCAGCCAGCACCGACGCCACCGACGCCACCGACCGCCCGAGCCGGCGGTCCGCCGAGAAGGGCGCTCGGTGTGCCGCGTGCCGGTGGCACCCTGAACGACGCACGCAGGGCGTCGCGCCGCCGGCGGACCTCGTGCACCACCCCGAGGGCCAGCCGCTGCTGCCCGGTCAGCCGGGCCGTGGACACCACCCCGGCCGCCGTGCGCTCGGCACCCGCGGTCGCGCCGGCCCGCAGGACTCCCCCGGCCGCCCCCAGCCCGGACAACCCGGCCGACAGTGCGAGCGCACCGGCATCGCCCTCGTCGTACGCGGCCAGAAGCGTCGCATCGGTGACCACGGCCAGCCCGCCGGCGAACGAGGCGACCGGCCCGAGCTCGGGGAGCACGGCCGCGGCGGGTGCAAGCGTCGCCACGTCGTGCCCCGCGGTGCTGGCACCGACGAGGAGCCGGTAGGGCAGGGAGTCGGCGAGCCCGTCGACGGACAGGGAGCGCAGCAGCGCGGCGCAGCGACGGTCGGAGTCGTGGAACCGCTCGGCGGCGGCCCGGTGCCGTGCCCGTGCCACCCGCTCCGCCTCGACCTGCTCGACCTGGAGGTGTCGCAGGAGCAGCAGGCCGGGGTCGCCTTCAGCGGCGCCACCGGCCACCAGCGCCGCCGCGCGGTCCTCGAGCACGGCGTAGGCGTGCTGGGCCTCGTCGACGTCGAGCACGGCTCTCGCGACGATGCACTGGGCCTCCTCCATCGCGTCGGCGAAGGAGCGCAGCGGCGCTTCCGCCCCGCCGAGGCGCGCCGACACGGCATCGAGCACCGGGCCGACCTCGCGAAGCCGGTCGCCGAACGCCGCACCGGCCGGACCGTCCCAGGTCGCCCCCTCGCGGAGCCGCGCGAGCACTGCGGCCAGGGCGGACAACCGCGTGGCCGTGGACGCCAGCCGGTCGGCGAGCAGCCGCACCGCGCCGGGGTGGCCGGGCAACGGCGGCAGTCCACTCACCACGACCCCCCGAACAGCGAGCGCGACACCCCGGCCTCGGTCTCGAGGTAGAGCGACCCGGCCTCGACCGCGGCGTCGCCCAGCCCGGTGAGCGACTCGCCGAGCGCGAGGCGCGCGTGGCGCCATCCGCCGAGCAGCTCCTCGACCGCTGGGCCCACCTCTCCCGGTCCCAACGCCCACCGCTCGGCCGAGGGGTCGCCCATGAGCAGGAGGTCGGCGCCGGTCTCCGCGAGCGCGACCCCCAGCTCGGCCACCTCGGCGGCGTCGACCCGGATCCTCGTCATGCACCCACGCTAGGCAGCAGCGGCGACAGCGGCCCGAAGTTGTCCACAGGCCGCGCCCGAGGCGGCGCCCGAGCGGCGGACCTGCGTGTCTCCGGCGGATCCGGAGGCTTCCCGACGCGCCGGCAGGCCACCAGGACCACTTCGGAGCCGGGTACACCGAACGGTCACCGGAAGTTCACCTCGGTGGGGCTTGCGGCGAGGCAGGCCCGGATGCGTCTAGATTGGCCGCCGAACGGGTTGCAAGGGTGCGGCCCCTGAGGAGGGTTCGCGCATGCCCGCGGCACAGCACAGCTCGGCGACGACCGAGCACCGCTCCGACTACTGGGACGAGTACTACGCGGCACGCGCCACCACACGGCGACTGCTGCCGTCGCAGTTCGCGACGTTCGTCGCCGGTGAGCTGGACCGGCCGCACCACGTCATCGAGCTGGGCTGCGGGAACGGGCGAGACGCGATCTTCTTCGCGTCCTACGGTCACCATGTCACCGCGGTCGACGGCTCGGATGCCGCCGTCGCGGCATCCGCGCAGCTTGCCCAGGCGCTGGGCGAGAACGCCACCTTCATCCGCTCGGCCATCGACGACCCGACCCTCGCCGACCGGCTCGTGCAGTCCGACGGCCCCAAGGCGCTGTACGCCCGGTTCTTCGTCCACGCCATCACCGACGGCGAGGAGGAGGTCTTCCTCGACCTGGCTGCAAGGGTGACCAGCCCCGGCGACGTGCTCGCAGTCGAGTACCGCACCGTCCGCGACCAGGTGGGCGCCAAGGAGACCGAGACGCACTTCCGGCGCTTCGTGCTGCCCGCCACCTTCCAGGCGCGCGCGCTCGAGCGCGGGTTCGAGGTGACCTACGCCGTCGAGGGGTTCGGCTTCGCGAAGTACCGCCACGACGACGCCTACGTCGCGCGGACCCTGTTCCGCAGGTCCTGACGTGACGGCACCCAGCCCCGACGAGCGCGTCGCCCCGCTGGGCGGCCTGGTGGATGCCGTGACGGCGCAGTTCCCCGAGCTGGAGTTCCTCGCGCCCAGTGGGGTCCTGCGGATCCCGGTCGACACCCGCCCACTGACGCGCCTGCGCATCGAGCTGCCCAAGCAGTTCCTCCACCTGCAGTCGATCGCCCTGGTGACCGCGAACGGCTCGGATGCGTCCTCCGGCGCGGAGGTGACGGCATCCTCGTGGCACGATCGCTACCTCGAGGAGTTCGACCCGGTGCGCCTCTTCGACTGGGACAACCCCACCGGCACGGTCGTGCACACCGAGCAGGACGAACTGAGCTGGGTCGAGGTGCGTTTCCGCCGGCCGGTGCGGCTGACCGAGGTCCGGCTGCGCAACGTCGGGAGCAACACGGCGGTACGCGCCCGGATGATCCGGGTCGTCGGCCACAGCCGGTGGGGGCGTCATCAGGAGCTGTTCGACGCCAAGAGCCTCTACAAGCGGGTGCGCTCCGCGGCGAGGAAGCGCGACCTCGGCGACCTCGACCCCCAGGTGAAGACCCTGGTGCCGGTCACCGTCGACACGCTCGTGGGCTCGTACACCACCGCCCGCAAGGCCGTGAAGGGCGCCGACATCGACCCCGAGGTCATGAAGGCCTTCAAGGCCGTGGTCAACGCCGAGCTGCTGCCCTCGCGCGAGCTGCTGTGGACGATCCACGGGCCCTGCCGCGCGTTCCGGTACTGGACCGACGACCAGCAGCGTGACTACGTCGAGTTCACCAACGAGGTGGTCGAGGCGCTGCGGGACATCACGCCCTACGTGTCGTACGGGTTCGGGGCCGTGCTCTCGGTCGTGCGCGACAAGGCGCTCATCCCCCACGACGACGACCTCGACATCATCATCGCGTTCGAGCCCCACGAGGCGGCGACCATCGCCGACGGTCTGGCCGTGGTGACCGAGGCCCTGGAGCAACGCGGCTTCTCGGTCCGGGGTGCGTGGTCGGCGCACCGGCAGGTCGGCCGCCAGGGCCGGGGCAAGCACGTCGACCTCTTCGTCGGGCTCTTCGAGGGCGAGGCCGTGTCGTGGTACCCCGGCGCCCGCGGTGCGCTCAACCGCACGATGATGTACCCCACGACCACCGCGCCGCTCCTCGGCATCGACTGCGTCATCCCGGCCCACGCCGAGGACTACCTGGTCGCGCTCTACGGCGACGGCTGGCGCACGCCGGACCCCAACTTCAAGCACAAGTGGGACCACGCGGCCTATGCCGACATCAGCGGTCGCGGGGCCGCGGCTCCCGTCGCGTCGGCGCACTGACGCAGCCGCCCCGTCATCCGGCAACAGGCACTCGCCACCACGCATTCGCCGCCACGCACTCGCCGTCCCGCAGCCGCGACCCCGGTCAGGATGACGGTCGGCTGACCGGCGTCTGCGTGTGGAGGGCGAGTCGCCATCCGTCGTCGGTCACGACGTAGACGCTGGTCATCGCCGCCTCGAACGGCTCAGCCCCCTCCCGCCGCGCCGATCCGGCGTACACGAGCACGGCACCCGCGCCGGCCATGACCAGCCGGACATCGGTCAGCGAGTACGAGGCCCATGGCGGCGCGTCGGCCAGCGTGGCCACCACCTCGTCGCGGGTCAGCACCTGCCCCGTCGCCAGGACCATCGTGGCGTCCTCGGTCATCAGGGCACCGTAGAACGCCGACGCGGTCCCGGCGCACCGTGAGTCCCACCCCCGGCGCTCGAGGGCCAGCAGCGACTCGGTCAGCTGTTCAGCCATCCGATGACGCTAGCCAGTCCCGGGCGCCGGGAGCGGGTTCGGTGTCAGTGCGTGCCGAGCACCGGGTTCCGTGCACGGGCCCGGGCGTCAGCCCGTCGTGGCACCCGCCAGCTCGGGCTCGGACACCTCGTCGGCGCCGTCTCCGGCACCCGACCCACCAGCCGCCGCGAACCCGGCGTCCAGGTCGGCGAGGATGTCCTGGATCGACTCGATGCCGACCGCGAGGCGCACCAGGCCGGGCGTGACCCCGGCCGAGAGCCGGTCCTCGTCGCCACCCTGGCTGTGCGTCGTGGATGCCGGGTGGATCGCCAGGGAGCGCACGTCACCGATGTTGGCCACGTGGCTGTGCAGCGACAGGCCCTCGACGAAGCGCTGCCCCGCCTCGAGCCCACCGGCGATCTCGAAGGCGAGCACCGCACCCGCGCCCTTGGGCGCGTACTTGTCGGCGAGCGCCTTGCTCGGGCTGCTGTCGAGCGAGGCCCAGCGCACCGACTCCACCTGCGGATGCGCCTCGAGGTAGGCGGCGACCTGGCGAGCGTTCTCGATGTGCCGCTCCACGCGCAGGCTGAGCGTCTCGACGCCCTGGGCGATGAGGAACGCGTTGAACGGCGAGATCGCCGAGCCGAGGTCGC
This sequence comes from uncultured Actinomycetota bacterium, assembly GCA_963707895.1. Lineage (GTDB taxonomy): Bacteria > Actinomycetota > Actinomycetes > Actinomycetales > Dermatophilaceae > Fodinibacter. The sequence goes on from CAVPRS010000010.1 coordinate 636,497, forward strand.
GCAGCAGCTGCACCCGCGCCTTGAGGATGTACGCCAGGTTCGCCCCCAGCCCACCCCCCACTCCGAGGTCACGCGCGAACACCAGCCCGTGGTAGCTCTCCTCGGGCGTGTTGTAGTTCGGGAACTTCTCCGGGTCCTTGCCGAAGTCGAAGGTGCCGCCGTCGACGATGACGCCCGCGATCGACGTGCCGTGCCCACCGAGGTACTTGGTCGCCGAGTGGATGACGACATCGGCACCCCACTCGAGCGGGCGGATCAGGTAGGGGGTCGCGATCGTGTTGTCGACGACGAGCGGTACCCCCACCTCGTGGGCCACACCGGCCACGCCGGCGATGTCGAGCACGATGGCCTTGGGGTTCGCGATGGTCTCGGCGAAGAAGGCCTTGGTGTTGGGGCGCACCGCGGCCCGCCACTCCTCCAGGTCGTCCTGGTCCTCGACGAAGGTCACCTCGACGCCGAGCTTCTTGAAGGTGTACTTCAGCAGGTTGACGGTGCCGCCGTAGAGGGCCGCGCTGGAGACGACGTGGTCACCGGCCTCGGCGATGTTGAGCAGGCCGATCGTGGTCGCGGCCTGGCCGGACGACACGAGCAGGGCCGCGAGGCCCCCCTCGAGCGCTGCGACACGCTGCTCCACGGCATCCTGCGTCGGGTTCATGATCCGGGTGTAGATGTTCCCGAACTCCTTGAGCGCGAACAGGTTCGCCGCGTGCGCGGTGTCGTTGAAGACGTAGGACGTCGTCTGGTAGATCGGCAGCGCCCGGGCGCCGGTGGCGCTGTCGGGCACCTGCCCGGCGTGGATCTGCGTGGTCTCGAAGCCCCACTGCGAGGGGTCGGTCATCGGTGTCTCCCTGGTTCAGGTGAGCCGGACGAACCGCCCGGCACACGGCATACGTGGCCTTGCGGGGCTACCGGGAGCAGTCCCGCGCTTGCGTGCGGCGGGTGCCGCACGCCAGGTCTTCACCCGGGGCACCCCACCGCGGTTGGAGGGTTGCCGGCCAGCGAGCCGGGGCTTGTCGCTGACACTCATGACCTGTCGGAAATATACGACGGCAGCGGATGTCGGTCACCCCCCACCCCATCTCGTCTCACCCCGCGGTCCCGACCCATTGCGAAATACCCACCCGGAAACCCGGGAAAGTGGCCTCTGGGCGTGGGCGATTCGCAAGGAGTCGGGAAGTATGTGCCCATGACCTTCCACGCTGACGAGTACAAGGCCGCCGCCGGACGCTACCGGGCAGGGATGCCGTACCGCCGGGTCGGCCGCTCCGGGCTCGACCTGCCGGCCATCTCCCTCGGCCTCTGGCACAACTTCGGCGACGACGTGCCGCTCGAGCGCCAGCAGGCGACCCTGCGCCGGGCCTTCGACCGCGGCGTGACGCACTTCGACCTCGCGAACAACTACGGCCCGCCCTACGGCTCGGCCGAGCGCAACTTCGGCGCCACCTTCGCGCGCGACTTCAGGCCCTACCGCGACGAGCTGGTCATCTCGAGCAAGGCCGGCTACGACATGTGGCCCGGCCCCTACGGCCAGGGCGGCGGGTCGCGGAAGTACCTCATCGCCTCGTGCGAGCAGTCCCTGAAGCGGATGGGCCTGGACTACGTCGACATCTTCTACAGCCACCGGTTCGACGAGACCACTCCGCTCGAGGAGACGCTCGGGGCACTCGACGCCCTGGTGCGGCAGGGCAAGGCGCTCTACGTCGGCATCTCGTCGTACTCCGGCACCCGCACCCGCGAGGCCGTCGAGATCATGCGGTCGATGGGCACGCCCCTGCTCATCCACCAGCCTTCGTACTCGATGCTGAACCGCTGGATCGAGGAGGACCTGCTCGACGCGGTGGGCGACACCGGGCTGGGCCTGATCGCGTTCTCGCCGCTGGCCCAGGGCATGCTCACGAACAAGTACCTCAAGGGGATCCCCGAGGGTTCACGTGCGGCCCAGGGCAAGTCGCTCGACCCGTCGCTGCTCACCGAGGCCTCGCTCAAGCACATCCGGGCGCTCGACCGGATGGCCAAGGCGCGCGGCCAGTCCCTGGCCCAGATGGCGCTGGCGTGGGCCCTGCGCGACAAGCGGGTCACGTCGGTGCTCATCGGCGCGTCGTCCGTCGAGCAGCTCGACAACAGCCTCGACGCCGTCAAGAACCTCAAGTTCAGCGCCGAGGAGCTCGCCAAGATCGACAAGCACGCCGTCGACGCCGGCATCAACCTGTGGAAGACCTCGAGCGACAAATGAGTTGTCACTGACGAAGCCGCTGGGGCTGCACGCCGACCGGCAGTCCGCAGCCTGACCGCACTCACGTGACACCCAGACCCGAGGAGATCCACCATGCCCGAGACCGACTTCATCCCCAGCCCCACCGGATGGGTGCGCAAGCAGGTGGAGACGATCGAGAAGACCGGGGACACCCGCTCGGTGCACATCATGAACCTGCCGGTGGTGATGCTGACGATGCGCGGGAAGAAGACCGGCAGCATCCGCAAGGTGCCGCTCATGCGGGTGGAGCACGACGGCGTCTACGCCGCCGTCGCGAGCAAGGGAGGAGCCCCCGAGCACCCCAAGTGGTACGGCAACCTGCAAGGCCGACCCGCGGGTCACCGTGCAGGACGGCACCGAGTCCTGGTCTGCGGTGGCGCGTGAGATCACCGGTGCCGAGCGCGACGCGTGGTGGCCGCGATGCGTCGACGCCTACCCGCCCTACGCCGAGTACCAGACCAAGACCGACCGGCTGATCCCCGTGCTGCTGCTCGAGCGCGTCGAGGACTGAGCCACCCGCTCGCACCGAGTTGGGTGCTCAGGTGGCTGCCCGGGCGACCACCTGAGCACCCGACCGCGGAGGGTTTGCGACGGTCAGGCCGCCGGCGCCTCGGCGCTGGTGGCGTCCTCGGCCGCGGTGGCGTCTCGCTCGACCTTGCGGAACCAGAGCAGGCCCAGCACCGGCAGCACCAGCGGCACGAACCCGTAGCCCTGCCCGAAGTGCGACCACACGGTCTTGTCGGGGAACGCGTCGGGCACGAGGTAGGAAGCGGTGCCCACGACGAGGACGCCGACCAGCTCGACGGTGCACGCCCACTTCCCGACCCGGACCCACTTCCCGCCGCGCGCGAGGCACCAGGTGGCGAGGATGTAGACCGCCGCCGCCACCGCGGACAGCGTGTAGGCGAGGGGCGCCCGGTCGTAGTAGCTCGTGATCTGCAGCACCGACCGGCCGGTCGCCGCGAGGGCGAGGACGCCGTAGAGCACGACGAGCACCACGCCCGGGCCACCCAGTGCCCTGCGGTCGCCCTCAGCCATTGCTGTTCCAGATCTGCTGCAGCCGCAGCGCCATCACGGCCACGGCGAACGCACCGACGGCCATCGAGCCCATCGCCCAGCGCGACTTCTCCTTGATCGCGAGCAGCGAGGTGCCGATCGGGATGAGCGGCAACGACACGAGGTATGCGGCGAACGTCGCCTTCTCGGTCGAGTCGTCGATGTGGTCGAGGCCGGCCAGTCCGAGCACCAGGAGCACGAGCAGCCCGATCTCGACCAGAGCCGCGAGACCCAGCAGCAGGTCGTCGATGAGCCGGTCGCGCCACGCGTAGTAGGCCGAGGCCACGAGGAGCAGGCACGCCAGAGCCACCACGACGTACGTGAGGGGGGCGATCACGCGGCCAACCCTAACCCGCTGGCGGGTCGCCGCATCGCACGCTCCCGGACGGTGCGAGACTCGCATCCATGACCAGTGCGCAGCTCGCCGACGTCACCATCGAGTACGAGGTCGACGGGCCCGACGACGGCGTCCCGATGCTCCTCGTCATGGGCCTCGGCGCCCAGCTCGTGGCATGGCCGACCGACGTCGTCGACGGGCTCGCGTCCCGCGGCTTCCGCGTCATCCGGATGGACAACCGCGACATCGGCCTGTCCACGAAGACCGAGGGGCCGGTGCCGACCCGGGCCGCCCTGTTCAAGGGCTTCGCGCACCGGCGCTACGCACGGTCGGACTACCTGCTCTCCGACATGGCCTCTGACGCGGTGGCCCTGCTCGACCACCTGGGCGTCGACGCCGCGCACGTCGTGGGGGTGTCGATGGGCGGGATGATCGCGCAGCAGCTCACGATCGACCACCCGGAGCGCGTGCTCAGCCTCTGCTCGATCATGTCCAACACCGGCAGCCGGCGACACGGTGCGGTCTCGCCGCGGCTGTTGCCGACGGTCGCGATGTCGATGTCGGCACCGCGCCCGCAGGACCCGGCCGAGGCCGAGCGGCTGGCCGTCGAGGGGTTCCGCATCATCGCCGGGCCGCACTTCGACGCAGACGAGGTCGGCGGGATGGTCCGAACTGCCATCAGCCGCAACGTCAACCCGCTCGGCACCATCCGGCAGCTGGTCGCCATCCAGGCCAGCCCCGACCGCACGGCCGCGCTGCATGAGGTGCGGGTGCCCACGCTGGTCATCCACGGCCTGGTCGACCAGCTCGTGATGCCGAGCGGTGGCATCGCGACCGCTCGCGCTGTGCCCGACTCGCGGCTCATCCTCTTCCCCGACATGGGGCACGACCTGCCCAAGCCGCGCCGGGCCGAGATCGTCGAGGAGATCGCGCGCAACGCGGCACGGGCGAGGTCCGACGTGGCCGCGTCCCGCCAGGACGCCTGACCCGACTGGACGTCGAGCGCGCTCTGAGCGCCTGGGACGCCTGTGGCGGCTAGGGCGAGGTCAGCGCCTCGGCCACGGCGTCGACGAGCAGTCCCACCTCGGCCTCGGTGACGACGAGCGGCGGTGCGAGGCGGATCGTGGACCCGTGGGTGTCCTTGGCCAGGATGCCGCGGCTCATCAGCCGCTGGCACAGCTCGCGGCCGCTCGGGCCACCGGGCGCGATGTCGAGGCCGGCCCAGAGCCCGCGCACGCGCACTGCTGCGAGCCCGTCGCCGCCGGGCCGGCCCACGAGCGGTGCAAGGCGGTCGGCGAGGACCGCGCCGAGCTCGGTTGCCCGTGACTGGAACTCACCCTCGCCGAGCATCGTGACGACCTCGTGCCCGATCGCCGCGGCGAGCGGGTTGCCCCCGAAGGTCGACCCGTGCGAGCCCGGCGTGATCACCTCGAGGACGTCGCGGTCGGCGGCGATCGCCGAGACCGGGTAGAGGCCTCCGCCGAGCGCCTTGCCCAGGACGTAGATGTCGGGGACGACATCCTCGTGGTCGCAGGCGAAGGTGCGCCCGGTGCGGGCCAGGCCCGACTGGATCTCGTCGGCGACCATCAGGGCGCCGGCCTCGTCGCAGATCGCCCGCACCTCGCGCAGGTAGCCCTCCGGGGGGATGACGACGCCGCCCTCCCCCTGGACCGGCTCGAGCAGGACGGCCACGGTGGCGTCGTCGACGGCCTCGCGCAACGCGTCGGCATCGCCGTAGGTGACCGTGCGGAAGCCCGGTGTGTAGGGGCCGAACTCGTCACGCGCGATCTTGTCGTCGGAGAAGCTGACGATGGTCGTGGTGCGCCCGTGGAAGTTGCCCTCCATGACGACGATGTTCGCGGTGCCTTCGGGAACGCCCTTGACGCGGTAACCCCACTTGCGGGCGACCTTGACCGCGGTCTCGACGGCCTCGGCCCCGGTGTTCATCGGCAGGATCATGTCCTTGCCGGTGAGGCCGGCCAGCGCTTCGGCGAAGAGGCCGAGCTGGTCGTTGTGGAAGGCGCGGCTGGTCAGCGTGAGCCGGCCGAGCTGTTGGTGGGCGCGGGCGAGCAGGCGCGGGTGGCCGTGCCCGAAGTTCAGGGCCGAGTAGCCGGCGAGGCAGTCGAGGTAGCGCCGCCCGTCGACGTCGGTGACCCAGGCACCCTCGCCATGGGTGAGCACGACCGGCAGCGGGGAGTAGTTGTGCGCGGCGTACCGCTCCACGAGCGCGATCTGGTCGGCGGTGCGGCCACCGCGCCCGCTGTCGCTCGCGGGGTCGGGGTCCACCCGGGTGTGCTGGGACGTCATCGTCGCCTCCTCGCCCCCGAGGGTAGCGAGGGGCCACGGGGCGCGTGACGGGACCCTGGTTTCGGCCCCGGCGTGCCGGCATCCGGGTGTGTCGACTCCGCCCGTCCGCAGACGCCTCGGCGGTCTCAGCCGGCGCGGATCTCAGGCCGTGGGGCCGCTCGGGGCCAGCAGGAGGTACCCCTGCGCGGCCAGGATGATGACGATCGCCGCGAGCTTCCCGGCGGGCAGGGAGCTGTCGAAGTGGATCCGGTCGACGAGCAGGATGCCCACCTGGAGCAGCACGATCCAGCCCATCGTGACCACGGCCAGCTCGGCGTACTGCAGCGACGACGCGTAGACCCAGAAGAGCACGAGGAAGGACAGCGCGCCGAGGCCGAGGGCGAGGGTGTTCTGCTTCTCGGCCCACTCCTTGGCCGCGAAGGCGCCGACCAGGTCGAGCCCGGCGAGCGCCGCCATGGCGAGGGTCGCGATGACCGGGAGCGGCCACGACGAGGGCAGCTTGATCAACGGCAGGGCGTCGAGCATGGCCATGGGGTCCTCCGACCAGCGAGTGGGCCACCCGGGTCCGTGGCCCTCACCCATCAGGAGGTCCGAGGGTGCCGTGGAGATACACCCGAGGCCCCTGCCGGGAAGGGCGGCCATGTCGCACCGACCCGACCGGCCGAGCGTCAGGACGGCGTCAGTCGGCCCACATCGCGCCGACGCGGTCGGCGATCCTGACGCCGTGGGCGCGGGCGGTCTCGAAGGTGCCCGCGCCGCGGGACATGTCGAGGGGGTTGGCACCCATCGCCCAGAGGTCCTTGGCGTCCGGGACGACGAGGTGGGTCTTTGCCTGGGGCCTGAGCGCCAGGAGCTGCACCGGCGGCAGCGCGCGCAGGTTCGAGGCGACCGGGTAGGGCGACAGCACGAGCACCCGCTTGTGACCCGTGGCCAGGTCGGCGTTGGCGATGCTGCGCAGCCCGCCGTCGACGTAGCGGCGGCCACCCACCTCGACGGCCGGGAACACTCCGGGCACGGCGCAGCTCGCGGCGACGGCACGCTCGAGCGGGACACCGCTGGAGTTGTCGAAGACCACCGAGGTGCCGGTCTGGGCGTCGACGGCGGTCACCAGCAGACGGCGCTCGGGCCACGGCTTCCCGACCAGGCCGAGGCCGATGGCCCGCAGCCAGTCCTCCTCGGTGGTCGTGTGCGCGGTGAGCGCGGCACGCCCGACGAGGGCTCTCCCCCGGCTCTTGTCGAGGTGCAGCGAGGCGCGCAGGTAGCGGGCCGCGTCGGCGGCACCGAGCCGGCCGTAGCTCGCGAGCGGTGCACCCTCCTGGATCCGGGTGAACGCGTTCCCCTCATCGGTACCCACGCGCAGGTGGGCCGCCACCATCGACCCGGCGGACGTGCCGATCATCGTGTCGGCGTCGCGCACGTCGATGCCGCCGTCACGCAGACCGATGATGACGCCGGCCTCCCAGGCGATGCCGGTCGCTCCCCCGCCGGCCAGCACGAAGGCTCGGTCGAGCCCCTCGGTGGGCCGTTGCCACTCCCGGAAACCGTCCCCCGCGACCACCGGTCGCGTGTACCCGTCGCTCGCGCCGTTCCCGACCACGTTCTCACTCACCACGCCATTGTCCCCGCGACCAGGAGTCGACCGCGACGCAGGACGCGTGAGGGTGCTCACCCACGGGCCACACCCGTCCACCTGTCGGCCGTCGGTCAGAGGAGGCTGCGGGACCGCCGGGCGGCGCGTCGGTCAGAGGAGGCTGCGGGACCGCCGGGCGGCGCTGGCCGGCAGCACCCGCACCGACTCCAGCGGAACGCTGACCAGCTCGTCGTCGTCGACCCTCACCTGGCAGCGCACCGCTCCGACCAGCTCGACCTCGCCGACCAGCCCCTTCCACAGACCTCCCGCCACCTCGACGAGGTCCCCGACGAGTGGGGACGCCGTGAGCTGTTCTGCGGGGCGGTGGGTCACGGACAGCGCGGCGAGCTGCGCGGCATACGAGCTCGGCAGGGTGGCGGGACGGCCGCGGTAGGTCCAGGTGAAGAGGTGACGCGGGTCGAAGCGCCGCGAGCACTCGCCGCACGACATCAGCCGTGCGGGCGCCCGGTGCCGGGTCTTCTCGTGCCCCGCCGAGCACCGGCCGACCCAGTCGCCCGGCACCCGCGGTGCGTCGGAGGACACGCACCGCTCGCCGGTGCAGCCGATGGCCCGCGCCCTGGCGCGCCAGACCGCGTCGTGACCGTGCTGCGGGCCGACGAGGGCATGCGCGATCTCGTGGAGGATCGTGTCGAGGACGTCGGCGTCGGAGTGCAGCGCGGTCAGCGGCGCGCTGATCCCGATCTGGCGCTGGGTGAAGCGGCAGACACCCGCGCGCGTCTTGGCGCGGTCGGCCACGATGGTCCAGTCGTCGAGCCCGTGCTCGCGCAACAGGCGTCGCCCGGTGGCCAAGGCCCGCGTGACCTCCATCGTCGCCTCCCTCCCGTCGCGTGGATGCCGTGTCCAGGTTCGTGCCTCGACCCTAAGCGGGGGGTCCGACAACCTCGTGGATCGACGCCCTCGTGGCGCGAGATCTGTGGACAGCCGAGCTGGGCCACATCCCCTGTGGACGACGCCCCGAGCCGGACAGGGCGCGGTGGCGTCTTCGGTGGGACGCGCCCCGTCAGTGGGTGTACAGCCTGGACGTCGCCTCACGGACGGTCAGGGTGACCGGGGCGCCCTGGAGATCCACGTCTCCGGGGATGTCGAACCACTGGCTGCCGCCGACCCGGAACTGCCCGGTGTAGACGACGTCCGCCCACACCCGGTGCGCGCCCGGCTGGGTGTAAGTGGCACGGATGTCGCCGGTCGGGTGCGGCCCACCCAGGGACGTCGTCGGCCCGATCGTCGTGGTGCCGAGGTGGTAGGTGATCGACTTCAGCCGAGGCCGCACCTCGATGTGGTAGCCGAGCAGGCGTGCCGGATCGGGGGTGTCGATCTCGTTCGGGCCGAACCCCGAGCGTGGGAACTGCACCTCGAAGTACGTCGGCAGGTTCACCAGCGTGACGTCGCCCTCGGGCTGGATGTTGACCGTGGGCACCGAGAAGTCCGTGTCGTGGAAGGCGTCCCTGATCATCGCCATCGTCAGCGCTCGAGACTCCTCCGGGCACAAACTGCGGGAAGCAGGTATGCGCCGCGGCCAGCCCACTGACCCTCCGCACCGGCAACTGGCTCGCCATCGAGGTCCACCTTTCGGCGAGAAGATGCTCACCGCCGGACCCCTGCCCTCCGGGTCAGAGTTCGCCGCACACCTGGCGACAGCCATCTGGCAGAGGTCGTCGGCACCCGTGTCGCCGGGGACCTTCCCGCAGAACGCAGTCGTCGCGAACTCGTACCAGGGGCCCTTGGCAGGGGCTTCCACCAACTCGTGCGCGAGAGCTCTGGTTGCCTCCTTGGTCAGCATCACTCTGCTGCCGTCCCTTGGTCGTGCCACCACCGATATCCGCGCCCGCCGTTGAGTGAGAGCACGACGCGCGAGGGCAGACCAGCTCAGAGTAAGCGGTCAGGCAATGCTCGACTAGCAGCCATCTGCCCGCCCTCCCAGATCAGCGGCGACCGTCCGCTAGCAACGTTGCCTTCTTGTCCGTGCTGACCACCGCGCCGCGTGGCATCGACGACGTCGACGCGGTTCTGGACCAGATCCGCGTCCACGAACTGCTGACCCCTGGCGCTCCTCCCACGAGGCTTGACGCTCCTCACCGTGACGGGCTTCGACGGCATAGCGCTGCTCCTTCTCGCTGCAGCTCCTTAGCCGCGTCCGAAGGTGACGCGCAGAACTTGCAGTCGGCCTCGCTGATTGCCTCGATGAGGTCAGGGTTCGGAGTGGTCCAGGCGAGGTTGACCTGGTCGAAGAAGTAGCGGACGAACGCCTCTGCACCCTTCTCCGACTTCACCCGTGCCGCCGCGGGGATCTCCGCCGACGGACTCGCGGACGGGGACGGACTCGACACACTCGGGCTGGGCGACGCGCTGCTCACCGTCACCGACGGGCTCGGGTGTCGCCGGAGGTGTCGAATCCGACTGGCACCCCGAGAGCACGGTCACCCCCGCGACCAGCACCACCAGCCAGACCGCACCCGGCCGCACCCCGCCGAGCCACCCCACGCGGCCCGTCTGCATCGAGGTCGTGCGTCGTCCCATGCGTCCCTTCCCGGCCGCCCCTCGTCGGCCCCGCACGCAAAACGCTAGCCAAAACCACCGACTTCGCCACTCGAGTTATCCACAGGCCGTTCGCCGGAGCGGCAGACTGCATCCCGTGCACCTCCGAGCGCCCGGCCTCCCGATGGGGATCCGCCTGCTGCGCGGGTACACCGGACGCCACCTGCCCGCCGACCTCCTGGCCGGCCTGCTCGTCGCCGCCCTCGCCATCCCCCAGTCCCTCGGCTACGCCGTCGTCGCAGGGGTGCCGGTGCAGGTCGGCCTCTACACGCTGCCGCCGGCCCTGCTCGCCTACGCGTTGTTCGGCACCTCGCGGCTGCTCTTCGTCGGCCCGATCTCCACCGTCTCGGTGCTCTCCGGCTCGATCGTGCGCGCCCTCAGCGGCGGCGACACCCAGCTCGCGATGCAGCTGACCTCGGTGCTGGCGATCACGGCCGGCCTCGTGCTCACCGCCGTGGGTCTGCTCCGCCTCGGCTGGGTGGCGCAGTTCCTCAGCGAACCGATCGTCACCGGGTTCGTGGCCGGCCTGGTCGTGCTCATCGTCATCGGCGAGGTCCCCGCACTGGCCGGACTGACCGCTCCCACCGGCGGCATCTTCGAGCGGGTCAGCCTCCTCGTCCGCGACCTCGGCAGCTTCCACGGGCTCACCCTCGTGATCGGCCTCACGTCCCTCGCGGTGCTCTTCGTCGGCTCGCGCCTGGCACCGCGGGTTCCGTGGTCGCTCATCGTGCTCGTCGGCGGCATCGTCGTCTCGCACCAGCTCGACCTCGCAGCGAAGGGCGTCCGCGTCGTCGGCGAGGTGCCCACCGGCATCCCGATCCCGTCGGTCCCGATCGTCGATGTCTCGCTGTGGAGCGGCATCCTCGCCGGCGGCCTGGCCATCGCTGCCGTCGGCATCGCCGAGGGCCTGGCCGCGGTGCGCACCTTCGCGCCGAGCGGCGCTGCCGACCCGGAGGCCGACAACCAGGAGTTCGTGGCGCACGGCGCCTCCAACCTGGCCTCGGGTCTCTTCGGCGGGATGGGGGTCGGCGGCTCCCTGTCGAAGACCGCCGCCAACGCCCGGGCCGGCGCCCACACGCAGATGAGCGGGGTCGCGGCCGCGGTCGTCGTCATCGGCTTCGTCCTGTTCGCCGCGGGACTCCTGGCCGACCTGCCGCGGACCGTGCTGGCGGCGATCGTCATCCACGCCGTGTGGGGGCTGGTCAGCATCTCCGCGTTCCGCCGGTATGCCGCGGTGCGCCGCAACGACTTCGTCGCCGCCGCCGTGGCGTTCGTCGGCGTGGTCGTCCTCGGCCCGCTCAACGGCCTGCTCGTGGCCATCGGCCAGTCACTGCTCGGGCTGGTCTACCGGTCGATGCAGGTCGGGATCGACGAGATGGGCCGGGTCGAGGGGGAGAAGGCGGCCTGGGGATCGGTCGCCAACGACCCGACGCGCCGGACGTATCGCGGCATCGCCGTGCTCCGGCCGGACGGCCCGCTCTTCTGGGCCAACGCCAACCAGGTGGTCCAGCGGATCGAGACGCTCGTCCGCGACCACGACCGCCTGCGTGCCGTCGTGCTCGACCTCGAGGCGACCAACCAGATGGACACGACCACCGCCGAGCGGCTCCAGGAGATGCTGGTCCGGATGCGGGCACGCGGCGTCGACCTCCACCTGGTGCGGGTGTTCGGCAACGTGCGCGACGTGCTGACCCGCTCGGGGTTCCTCGACGAGCTCGGACCCGAGCACGTGTGGCACTCGATCGCCGCCGGGGTCAAGGCGGCCCGGGCGGCACCGCCGATCGCCGTCGCCCTGATGGATGGCGCGACGCTGCCGGGCGTCCCTGCCATGGCCGGCACCGACACGGAGGACGACCTCGAGCCGGACGAGCCCGAGAACGGCGAGCACGGCGAGCACATCGCGTCGAAGAAGGTGGCCGACGACGACGAGACGCGTCAGGGGTAGTCGACGACGTAGGCCGGCACGCCGACCGCCCCGGTGTCGACCTGGGCCCCGGTGTCGTTCACCACGTGACGGATCGTGCCCGCCCCGAGGTCGACCGTCAGAGTGCCTCAGGAGCTCGAGGCGGCCTCGCCCACGATCTCGTCGGCGTTGGCGACGACCCAGCCGAACAGCGGCAGCATCAGCGCGACCAGCTCGCGGCCCCGCGGGGTGAGGCTGTAGTCGACCCGGGGCGGGATGACCGGCTGGGCGTCGCGGTGCACCAGGCCGTCGCCCTCGAGCGTGCGCAGCGTCTGGGCGAGCATCTTCTCGCTGACCCCCTCCGCCCGGCGGCGCAGCTCGCTCCAGCGCTGCGGCCCGTCGGCCAGCGCCACGAGCACGAGCACCCCCCACTTGCTCGTCACGTGGTCGAGCACGACCCGGCTGGGACAGGCGGCGGCGAAGACCTCGCCCGCGACCGGCATCCGGACACTCGACAGCGCGTCGGCGACGACCTGCGAACCGCTGACCTCGTTGCTTACCCGCATGTGCGTACCTTACCAAAAGGTGCGTACTAACTCCTGGGAAGTATCCCGACCACGGGCCCGGTTGGCTCGGACGGACACAGCACCGACCCCCGCTCCCGGCGCGCCCCACGCGTCGCCCCCCGAAAGGACCCACCATGAGCATCGTCGTCACCGGAGCCACCGGCCACCTCGGCCGCCTCGTCGTCGAGAGCCTGGTCGACCGCGGCGTCACGCCGGCCGACATCGTGGCCACCGGCCGCGCCGCCGAGCGCCTGGCCCCGCTCGCCGACCTCGGCGTGCGCACCGCCGTCGCCGACTACACCGACAGCGCCGCACTCGACACCGCCCTGGAGGGCGCCGGGACCGTGCTGCTCGTCTCCGGCAGCGAGGCGGGACAGCGGGTCGCCCAGCACGGCAACGTCGTGGCCGCGGCGGCACGGGCCGGGGTCGGCCTGCTCGGCTACACGAGCATCGCCCACGCCGACACCGCCCAGCACGCGCTCGCCACCGACCACCGTGAGACGGAGCGGGTCATCCGCGCGTCGGGTGTGCCCTTCACCTTCCTGCGCAACAGCTGGTACCTCGAGAACTACCTCCCCCAGGTCCCCGGCTACCTCGAGCACGGCGTGGTCGGAGCCTCCGGTGACGGCCGGGTCAGCGCCGCGACCCGCGCGGACTACGCGGATGCCGCGGCAGCCGCCCTGCTCGACCCCACCTCCGCGGGCCGCACCTACGAGCTCGGCGGGGCGTCGTCGTTCACCTTGGCCGAGCTGGCCGAGACGGTCGCAGCCGCGAGCGGGCGCGAGGTCGGCCACACCGAGGTCTCGCCGGAGCAGCTCACCGAGATCCTCGTCGGCGCCGGACTCCCCCGCCCCTACGCCGAGGCACTCGTCAGCGCCGACCTGGGGATCGCGCGCGGCGAGCTCGAGGTGACCAGCGGCGACCTGGAGCGACTCATCGGCCGCACTCCCACGTCGCTGCGCGATGCCGTCGACGCCGCGCTGGCTACCCTGACGGCATGAGCACCCTCCCGACCCTGGCCGTCACCGGCTCGACCGGTGTCCTCGGGGGCCTCGTCGCTCGCGAGCTCGCCGACCGCGGCGTGGCCCAGCGGTTGGTCGTCCGATCGCCCGAGCGGGCACCGCGGCTCCCCGGTGCCGTCGCGGTGCAAGCCGCGTACCGAGACCGGGAGGCGGCCGCGCGGGCCCTGCTCGGCGTGCGGACCCTGCTCATGGTCTCGGCGTCCGAGTCGGCCGACCGGCTCGACGAGCACCGCGCCTTCGTGGACGCCGCCGCCGATGCCGGGGTGGAGCACATCGTCTACACCTCCTTCTTCGGCGCCTCACCCGACTGCACGTTCACCCTGGCCCGTGACCATTGGGCCACCGAGGAGCACATCCGTTCGCGCGGAACGGCGTTCACCTTCCTGAGGGACAACTTCTACCTCGACTTCGTGCCGCTCATGGTGGGCGAGGACGGCGTCATCCGTGGGCCGGCCGGGGAGGGCCGCGTCTCAGCCGTGGCCCGGGCCGACGTCGCGCGGGTTGCCACGGCGGTCCTGCTCGACCCCGAGTCGCACCGGGGTGCCACCTACGACCTCACCGGCCCCGAGTCGATCACCCTCACCGAGGCCGCCGGCATCATCCGCGAGGCCACCGGAAGCGACGTGACCTTCCACGACGAGACCGTTGCGGAGGCCTACGAGTCGCGCCGGAAGTGGGAGGCACCCGACTGGCAGTACGACGCCTGGGTGACCACCTACACGGCGATCGCCGCCGGCGAGGTCGAGGCCGTCACCGACGACATCCGGCGGGTCACCGGGCGGGCGCCGGTCGGGCTGCGTGAGCTGCTGGCAGCTGAGGACGGCGCGTAGCCATTTCGGGCCAGACGGCGCGTAGCCATTTCGGGCCGGACGCGACGTAGTCCTTTCGGGCTATGGACAGCCCCATGGCCTCGCCGCCAAGGTGACGGAATCAGGGCGGCGCCCCTGCGATGGAGGGAGCCGTTTTGGGAGTCGACGCAGATCCGGATGTCGCGCCGCCCGGGCTCGTTCGGGGCGCCTTCCGCGATACGTGGACGTCCCTCAGATCGGTCTTCGGAAACCCCGCACTACGACGCATCGAGGCCGCCCTCGCGACCTCGATGATCGGCGACTGGGCGTACGCCACGGCCGTGGTGGTGTGGGCGTACGGGGTGGGCGGCGCGCGGCTCGTCGGCATCTGGATGGCAGTGCGCTACGTGCTGATGGCGATCATCTCCCCGATCGGCGCGTCCCTCGCCGACCGGCTCCCGCGCAAGGCCGTGCTCATCGGGAGCGACCTGGTCCGGGCCCTGCTCGCCACCCTGGCGGGGATCGCGCTCCTCGTCGACGCGCCGGCCGCGGTCATCATCGTGATCGCGACGATCCTGTCCCTCATCGGCTGCGTCTTCCGCCCGGCCCAGATGGCCTGGATGCCGTCCCTCACCCGCCGCCCCGAGGAGCTCACCGCGGCCAACGGCGCGTCCAGCACGATCGAGAGCCTGGCCTTCTTCCTCGGCCCGGCCCTCGGGGCCCTGCTCGTGACGGCCACCAGCGTGCAGGTGGTGTTCCTCCTCAACGCCGCCACCTTCGTCGTGTCGGCCCTGCTCGTGTGGGGCATCCACCCGATCGCCGGTCCGACCCCGGGTGACCCGGACGACGGCGAGGGACAGGACGACGACGCGCCGCGGGAGGGCATGCTCGCCGAGATGGCCGGCGGCTTCCGGCACATCGCCCGTGACCGCGACCTGGTGATGGTCGCGATCCTCGTGTGCACCCAGACGGTCGTGGCCGGCGCGACGGCCGTCTTCGGTGTCGTCCTCGCCGTCGACATCCTCGAGGCCGGCCCGCAGGGCGTCGGCATCATCGACTCGGTCTTCGGCGTCGGGGCGATCGTCGGCGGCTTCTACGCGATCGCCCGCTCCACCCGAAACCGCCTCGCCGGCGACCTCGCCCTGGGCACGGTCCTGTGGTCGCTGCCGCTGCTCCTGATCGTGATCTACCCGTCGCCCGTCACGGTGTTCGCCTCGGCGATCCTGCTCGGGTTCGGCAACCCGCTCGTCGACGTCAACTTCGCGACGATCGTGCAGCGCCTCACGCCCGATGCCGTCCTCGGTCGCGTCTTCGGGGCCTACGAGGGCGCGCTGATCGCCGGGATGGCCATCGGGTCAGCGGTCACCCCGTTCCTCATCAGCAGCTTCGGGCTGCAGTGGGCACTGGCGATCCTCGCCCTCGTCGTGGGCATTCCGGCGCTGGCCTTCATCCCCCGGTGCCTCCGGCTCGACGGCACCCTGCGCGCGCCCGAGGGCACGGCCCTGCTGCGCGGCATCGCCATCTTCTCGCCACTGTCCCCTGTCAAGATCGAGTCCCTGGCCGGGGCGCTCACCACCGAGACGGCCCCTGCCGGCACGGCCATCGTCCGCGAGGGCGACGTGTCCGACCGCTTCCTCGTCATCGTCTCCGGTCGGGTCGAGGTCACCCAGGGCGGCGAGCACCTGCGCTTCGAGGGACCCGGCGAGTTCTTCGGCGAGATCGGCCTGCTCCGCGACGTCGCGCGCACCGCGACCGTCACGGCGCTCGAGGACACCACGCTCTACAGCCTGGCCCGCGACGACTTCCTCGACGCGGTCAACGGCGTCGACGAGTCGCTCGCCGCGGCCGATGACGTGGTCATGCGCCGCCTGGCCCGCGCCTGAGTCGTCGGCCGCCCGCCCGCGAGCGGAAGGTCAGGGCTCACCAGATGTTGCCGGACCCAGGCGTGTAGGACGACGCCACCACGGAGTTCGCGATGAGCGTGTCGCACTTCAGCACACCGCTCACCTCCGCTGACCCGGCCTCCACCCGGACCATCGGGGCGCTCACCGTCACCGTGCCGGCACTCGTGATCGTCGACGGCGAGAGCCAGGCCGTGTCCCAGAGGACGCCGGTCCACACGGGGTGGTGGGGGTCGCCACCCTCGAACTGGACCCACACGGTCGACCCGACGGGCGGCAGCGCGAACATCGCCGCAGGAACCGGGGGCAGGCACGCCTCGGCCCACACCCCCGCCACTCCGACGTCCGGGACGTTCACCCGCAGCCGTCCGCGCGACATCGGGTCGGCGGCGTCGTCGACGACCGCTCGGTGCAGACCTTGGACAGGGCGTGCCATGGCGTCCTCCTGGTGCTCGGCTCTTCGTGCCGAGCGTGCCACCCGGGCGCCGGCGGCGACAGGTCCACAGCCGGCTGCCCGGCATCCGGGGTGCGGATGCCGGGCAGCGAGGGTGCGGATGCCGGGCAGCGAGGGTGCGTCGCCGGCCACCCGCGGTGCGGATGGGAGCGGCGACGGGGGTCAGACCGGGCGTCGCTGGGGGGCGCTCTCGACGGTCTTGGCCGGGTCGCGCACCACGATGTCGCCGAGCGCCTCGTCGATCCGCTTGAGCAGCTCCGGCTCGAGCGTGACGCCGGCGGCCTTGACGTTCTCGCCGACCTGCTCGGGTCGCGAGGCACCCACGAGCGCGGCCGCCACGTTGTCGTTCTGGAGCACCCAGGCGACGGCGAGCTGGGCCATGGTGAGCCCGGCGTCATCCGCCACGGGCTTCAGGCCCTGCACCCGGGTGAGCACGTCGTCGTTCATGAAGCGGCTGATCATGTCGGCGCCGCCCTTCTCGTCGGCGGCCCGCGAGCCCTCCGGAGGCGCCTGTCCCGGAACGTACTTGCCGGTGAGCACGCCCTGGGCGATCGGGCTCCAGACGATCTGGCTGATGCCGAGCTCCTCGCAGGCCGGCACGACCTCGGGCTCGATGACCCGCCACAGCATGGAGTACTGCGGCTGGCTCGAGATCAGCTGGACGCCGAGCTCCTTGGCCAGGGCGTGGCCCGCGCGGATCTGCTCGGCGGTCCACTCGCTGACGCCGATGTAGAGCGCCTTGCCCTGGCGGACGACGTCGGCGAAGGCCTGCATCGTCTCCTCGAGCGGGGTCTCGGTGTCGTAGCGGTGCGCCTGGTAGAGGTCGACGTAGTCGGTCTGCAGCCGGGACAGCGAGCCGTTGATCGACTCCATGATGTGCTTGCGCGACAGGCCGGTGTCGTTCTTCCCGCCGGGACCGGTGGGCCAGTAGACCTTCGTGAAGATCTCGAGGCTCTCGCGCCGCTCGCCCTTGAGTGCCTCGCCGAGCACCGTCTCCGCCTTGGTGTTGGCGTAGACGTCGGCGGTGTCGAAGGTGCTGATGCCGTGGTCGAGGGCCGCGCGCACGCACTGGGTCGCGATGTCGTTCTCGACCTGCGAGCCGTGGGTCAGCCAGTTGCCGTAGGTGATCTCGGAGATCTTGAGTCCGCTGTTGCCGAGGTATCGGTAGTCCATGTCCCCACCGTATGCCGGGCGCAGGGCCTCATCCGCCCGGGGTGTGCCTCCAGCCGTGGACGTGGAAGGTCGCAGCGGCGCCGCGACCGTGGACGACGCGTGCGCCACCGGCCGATCGGGGGATGGACCGCCCACCACGTCAGGGGCGATGATGCTCGAAGGCCGGGGCCACGCGGCCCCGCGAGTGTCCCCCTGGCACGGCGCGTCCAGGCCCCGAATGAGCCCCGAGGCGGTGAGATGGCGCAGTCGTTCACGGCGGCGACCTGTCCCGCGTGCGGAGCCGGGGACCAGCCCCAGGGAGCCAACTTCTGCGGACAGTGCGGCTCTGCCCTGGCGCCGACGTGTGGCGCATGCGGGTCCACCCTCGGTCCCGGGGCACGGTTCTGCCAGGCGTGCGGTGCACCGGCCGGGACCGATGCCGGTTCACTCGCGTCCCCGGACGGGGATCGAAGGCCGGGCTCCCCGGTCGCCGAGCGACGCGTCACGAGCGTGCTCTTCTGCGACCTCGTGGGCTTCACGACGCTCTCGGAGACCCGGGACCACGAACAGACCCGCGAGCTGCTGACGGCGTACTTCGACGACGCCCGAGCCATCGTCGCCCGGTACGGGGGCATCGTCGAGAAGTTCATCGGCGACGCCGTGATGGCCGTGTGGGGTGTGCCCACGGCGCACGAGGACGACGCCGAGCGAGCCGTGCGCGCGGGGCTCGAGCTCGTCACCCGGGTCGCCAACCTCGGTGAGGACCAAGGGGTGGCGGGTCTGACCGCACGGGTCGGCATCGTGACCGGAGAGGTCGCCGTCACCGTCGGAGCGGTGAACCAGGGCATGGTCGCCGGCGATGCCGTGAACACGGCGTCGCGGGTGCAGTCGCTGCGCCCAGCCCGGTCAGGTGTGGGTCGACGACACGACCCGGTTGCTGACCTCCGCCGCCATCACGTACGTCGATGCCGGCACCCACACGCTGAAGGGCAAGGCCGAGCCGCTGCCGCTGTGGAGTGCGCGAGCGGTCGTCGCGGCCCGCGGTGGCGCCCAGCGCGCGGACGGGCTCGAGGCACCGCACGTCGGCCGGGACCGCGAGCTGCGCCTGGCCAAGGAGCTGTTCCACTCGTCGGTGGCGACGGGTCGACCGGCCCTGTTGCTCGTCGACGGGGAGGCCGGCGTCGGGAAGACGCGGCTCGCCTGGGAGTTCGAGAAGTACATCGACGGGCTCACCGACCCGGTGAAGTGGCACACCGGGCGGTGCCTCGCCTACGGAGAGGGGGTGGCCTTCTGGGCCGTGGCCGAGGCGGTGCGCGGCCGGCTGTCGGCCGACACCGATGACCCCGACCAGGAGGAGGCCGCGCTGCTCGCGGCGACCTTGGACAAGCACGGCGTGAGCGGTGACGAACGGGAGTGGATGACGCCACGCCTCGAGGTGCTCCTCGGCCTCGCCACCCACCACTACCCCAAGGAGGACCTGTTCGCGGCGTGGACGTCCTTCTTCGAGCGAGTCGGCGACGGGACCACGCCGGTCGTCATCGTCATCGACGACGCGCAGCACGCCGAGGACGGGCTGCTCGAGTTCGTGGAGCACCTGATCACCTGGGCCACGATCCCGTTGCTCGTGCTCATGATGACGCGGCCGGGCCTGCTCGAGCGCCGCATGTCCCTTGCGACACACCGGAACTCGACGGTGATCCACGTGTCGGGGCTCGACGACACCACCATGGCCACTCTGCTCGACGGCCTCGTGTCCGGCCTGCCGGACGGCACGCGCACCGACCTCGTCTCGCGAGCCGAGGGGATCCCGCTGTATGCCGTCGAGACCGTCCGTTCGCTCATCGACCGCGACTTCGTCATCCCCCGAGGCGGGGTCTACGTGCTCGCGACGACCAACCGGCTCGACCTCGAGTCGATCGCCGCTCCGGCCTCGCTGCAGGCCCTGGTGGCCGCTCGACTGGACGCCCTCACCCCCGACCAGCACCACGTCGTCAGCGTCGCGTCCGTCCTCGGTCCGACCCTGAGCAGCGACCGCATCGCCGAGCTGTGTCCGGACGTCGAGGACGTCCCGTCCGTGCTCGGCCAGCTCGTGCACCTGCAGATCCTGGAGCGCCAGTCGAGTCGGCTCAGCTCCGAGTTCGGGCGGTATGCGTTCCGCCAGTCCGTCGTGCACCAGGTCGCGTACGCCACCCTGTCGATGCGCGAGCGCAAACGCATCCACCTCGCCGTCATCGCCTCGTACGGCGCCATCGAGGACAACGCCAGCGACCAGTCGTCGGTCCTGGCACAGCACCACCTCGACGCGATCGCCGCACTCCCGGGCGACGCCGACGTCCCGGAGCTCCGCCGGGCGGCGATCGCCCTCCTCCTCGTCGCGGCGCGCCGAGCGCGCTCGCTGGGGTTGCTCGACGAGTCGATCGACCACCTCCGCACGGCCATGGGCCAGGAGACGCAGCAGGCCTCGTCGGCGCGGCTGCGCGCCATGCTCGCCGACGCACTGGTGGATGCCACTCTCTACGAGGAGGCTGTCGGCGTGGCGGCAGAGGCGTCGCGGGCCCTCCTGGCCGACGGTGACGAGATCGCCGCGGCCTCGGCGGCAGCGAAGGGTGCCACGGCCCTCAGCCGGCTGCACCGCAACGAGGAGTCGTACGAGATCGCCTGGCCACTGTGGCTCAAGCACAAGGACGATCCCCACGCCGCCCGGGCAGCGCTCGACCTGTCCGAGGCGCTGATCACCCGGTTCGTCCGGGAGGACTACCCCGACGAGATGGTGGGCATCCTCGATGACCAGGCTCGACTCGCGGAGAAGCTCGGGGACCCGGTGGCCGTCGCGAACGTCACCCTGAGCCTGGGCCTGCGCTACCAGGACGCGGGGGTCTACACGGTCGCGAACACCCTCATCGACTGCGCGGCTCGCATCGCGCGTGAGCACCAGCTGCCCCTCCAGCTCGCGAAGTCGCTGGCCAACCTGTGCGCGTCCGCGATAGGGGCCGACGCCGTCAGGGCCGTCGATACGGGGAGGGAGGCGGTCGTGGCGGGCCGGCGGACCGGCGTCCGGCTGTGGTCCTCGGTCGCCGACCTCAACTTCGCCCTCGCCCTGTGGGTGCGCGGTGAGTGGCCCGAGATGGACGAGTTCATGAGCGGCCGCCGCCAGTGGAGCCCGGGCGGCGACGTCGCGTCCGCCGCAGCGATCGACGCGATGCTCGCGCACGGTCTGGGCCGCGAGTACTCGGACACCTTCGGCCTGCCCGACGAGAGCGACCTCCCGGTGGCCTTCGACCGCGCCTGGCTGCACTTCGCCCGCGCGTACCGCAGTGTCATCGACGACGACCCGAGCACAGCTCTGGGTCACGCGGTCCGGGCCGCCGAGACCTACGTCGGGGTCGCCGACGACTTCCACCACATCTGGGCCCTGGCGATGGATCTGGCGGTGCAGGTCGGTGACCCTGCGGAGGAGTCACGGGTCCTCGCGCTCGTGGACGGGGTCAACGTCGCACTTCCCCTCGGCCTGCGAGCACACCGTGCTCGCCATGCTGCGATCTCGGCCCGCCGGGATGCCGCGCCGCCCGAGGAGGTCGAGCACCACTACCGGGCGGCGATGGCGCTCTACGACGAGTGGGGCGCCATGGCCTTCGCGGCACGCGCCCAGGGCGAGCTCGGCGCCTGGTTGAGCCGGGAGGGGCGCACGATGGAGGCGATCCCGCTGCTGGACGCGGCCCGTACGACGTTGACCACGGCCGGCGCACGACGATGGCTCGACGATCTCGATCTCGCGCTGGTGCGCGTCGGCTGAGTGCCGGAGCGACACGCGAGTGACCTCGTGCACACAGTCTCGTGCGGGAGTTCACGCTTGAGAGGGCACGCGCGCGATCTCGCGTGCCACGCTCACGCGCGAGAGCTCACGTTGCGTCACGGTCAGTCCCCTGGCGTGAGTCGGTCGACGAGCTCGGTGACCACGGCCTTGGACCCGGCGACCGCCGAGGCCAGTCCCCCACCCTGTCCACCGGCCCAGTCCGCGTCGCCCGGCATCGGGCCGAGCGGGTCGCGCTCGGCGGGCGGCACGCTCTCGTCCGGTGTCGCGAGCGCCCGGCTGAACGACTCCTCCACCCCGACCAGGTGGTGGTCCTCGGGCAACAGGTCGTAGGTCCAGTCGACGTCGTGGCACACCATGTCGTGGCCGAGGCTCTCGACGAGTGCCTCGACCGTGCCGCCCGGCACGTCGGTGATCGCCCCGGCCAGGGTCCCGACCAGGTCGCTGGGCAGCCCCGGGAGCACGACCTGCGGGCGACTGAGGTCGGCGACGGAGGCGTAGACGTCGAGCAGGCTGGTGTACGGCATCCGCTCCGGACCACCGACGTCGTAGGAGCGTGACTCGGAGTTCGCGCGAAGCGCACCCGCGAGCGCCTCGACGACGTCGACGACGGCGATCGGCTGCACCCGGCTGTCCATCCAGGCCGGGATCGCCTGCACGGGCATCCGCTCGCTGATCTGCCGGACGATCTCGAAGCTGGTCGACCCCGACCCGGTCACGATGGCCGCCCGCAGCGTGATGGTGCGGATGCCGGCGCTCGCGCCGCTCAGGATCCGCTCGACCTCGAGCCGCGACGCGATGTGCTCGCTCAGCTCGTCCTCGGGCACGTCGGGCACGAGGCCGCTGAGGTAGACGATGGTCCGCACACCCGCCATCGCGCAGGCGTACGCCATCGTCTCGGCCGACGCGCGGTCGCGGATGGCGAAGTCCTCGCCGGCCATCCCGTGGATCAGGTAGAACACCGCGTCCACGCCCTCGAGCGCGGCGTCGACCGTGTCTGCCTCGAGCACGTCCATCCGCACCAGCTCGACCTGGTCGGCCCACCACCGGTCCGCGGCCTTGTCGAGGTCGGTGACGGCGGCACGCACCGTGTGACCGTCGGCGAGCAGCCGCGGGATCAGCCTGCTGCCGACGTACCCCGTGGCACCGGTGACGAGGACGGTTGTCGGCAGGTCAGGTTTCGCGGAGGCGTCACGACGCGAAGCGCTCGCGTCGGGGTCGGGGTCGGGCATGAGCCCCAACCTAGGTCGCGTGAGGCGAAGCCCGGCATCGCGAGGGACAACGTTCGACAGCCCGGGTCGGCCGGCGTGACGCGCCGCAACCGGCGAAAGGGAGGTGCCGTTCGCGGCGAACCGGGTCGTCAGCCGACCCGCGGGGCGGCCTGCGTCGTTCTCGGCGAACCGGGGTCGTCAGCCGACGTGCGGGCGGGGGTGCTCTTCCTTCTTCGGCGCGCGGCGTCCCTGGAACCAGTCCCAGATCAGGGTCACCACGACAGCGCCGAAGATCGAGCCGATGATGCCGCTCGGCTTCAGGTCGAAGCCGTCGCCGGCGACGAAGCTGAAGAACAGGCCGCCGACGAACGAACCGATGATGCCGGTGACGAACGCCATCGGCCAGTTGATGCCGGTCCCGCGCTGGAGGACCAGCTGGGCGCCGGCACCGGCGATCATGCCGAACAGGATGATTCCGATGATGAGCATGCTGGAAGCGTAGTGGCGAGTCCCGGCAGCCGACAGGTGGTCCGGTACGTGTCGCGCCCCCAGTCTCGGCCGAGGATGCCGTGCCGCGTCCCAGCGCTGAGCCACCGGCACCTCCCCTGCTCCGACGCCCCCGCATCGACCCGACTCCATTCCTCCAGGACGAGCCCCTACCGCCGGGCGAGCTCGCGTGCCGCGACAGGGCAGCCACCCCGCCGGCGTCGGGCAGGGTGCGGGGCGGGGTCACGCGGGTTCCCTGGCAGCCAGGGCGGCCAGCAGCTCGTCGTACGACCCGGGCCGCAGGTCCCACTCGACCCGCGTGCCCCCGGCACCTTCGACCACTCGCCCGGCATACCGCCGGGTGTGCACGATCGTGTGGTGCCGTTCGCAGAGCAGGGCCGCGTTGTCGAGGTCGCTCGCCCCGCCATCGGCCCAGTGGACGAGGTGGTGCGCGTCGGTGGCGTAGGCGAACATCGAGCACCCCGGATAGGTGCAACAGCGATCACGCAACCACAACCGCTTGGTCTGGGCTGCGGTGAACAACCGCACGCCGCGGCCGAGGTCGACGACGGCGCTCGGGCCGCCCATCACGGTCGGGATGATCGTGGCGTCGCAAGCCATCCGACGCACGGTCTCGGGTGCGAGCAGGGTTCCTGCGTCGCTGCCTCCGATGGTCTCGCCGGCACCCCTGAGCCCGTTTCGCAGGGTCCCGAGGTCGACGGTGACGAACAGCTGGCTCTTCGAGCTCCTGGGAGTCTCGTCAGCGGCCGAGACCGCCCTGCGCACCACGGTGACGAGCGCGTCGCCGCGTCGCTGGTCGCTGGGGCGCAGGTCGCGCTCACCGTCGGTGGGCTGCGGCGCAGCGAGCGGCCCGATGGCCGCCTCGAGCACCGCCCGTCCCTCGACGTCGAGCGTCAGTCGGTACTCCGCGAGACCACTGTCGTCGATGCGCGGCTGGGACAGTGCCACGAACCGCTTCATCCGGTCCTGCTCGTGCTGCAGCTCGCCGTCGAGGCCGTAGGTGGCGAGCAGCGCCGGGCGCACCATGCGACAGCCGCGCGGGCCGTGCTGGGTCGCCATCTCGATCAGCCCGTCGAGCACGGCCGGTTCCGCGCCCTCGCTGAGCAGTGGACGCAACCGGTCGGCCTCGGCGACGACGACGGCCGCCGAGCGCACCGGGAGAACCCCCGACTGCACTGCCAGCTTGACCGGCGACAGGCCGCTCACCGAGAACGCCTCGGCCACCGCAACCACCTGCCCGGCGCCACCCGAGCGGGTGGACGGTGCGTACCGACGGACCCACTGCACCGGGGTCAGCGCATCGGGCCCGCGCCCGGTGTCGCCCCGCGAGATCACCTCGGCAGTGACCGTGACCCGACCCGCCTCGGCAGCACCCACCAGACCGTCGATCTCGCCCATCACCTCGCGCATGGCCGTGGACCCACCACTCCAGAGTTCGTCACCCAGGCCGTCGAACGCCTCACGAGCGGCCGCCCACCGCGCCCGTCGCTCCTGAAGTGTCAGCTCCCCTGCCATGCCACTAATCGTACAGATGTACACCGACAAGCGGCGACGTCGTCCACAGCCACACGAATGACACCAAACGACATCGTTCGGCAGCCCAGCCGTCAGCGACGTCGTGGGCTCGGCCCGCGTCATCCGGCGACGCGACCCACCGCCAGACCGGCCGTCACTTGACCCGGGTCCACTCCCCCATGCCGGTGGTGCTGAAGAACTTGTCCGTTGGCGCGATCTTCACGGTGGCCTTCCCCTCCGGGTTGCCGTTGGCGATGATGCCGTCGACCCCGCCGACCGCGCTCTTCAACCGCTCCCAGTAGCCGTCACCGGACGACGAGTAGGTGCCCGGTTCGATGTCGACGCCGACCAGGTACATGCCGTCGCCGCCGAACGTCGTGGCTCGTGGACCTGCGGCGGCTCCGGAAACGAGCACCCAGTCCTCCATGCGGGTGGTCGAGAACCAGCCGTCGGTCTCCTTGATCTGGACGTAGGCCTGCCCGGACGTCTTCTCGTTGGCGATGATCGCGTCGATGTCACCCGAGGCGTCCTGGAGCCGCTCCCAGTACCCCGTGCCGCTGGACCGGTACAGCCCCGGCTCGACCTCTACGCCGACCTCGTGGATCCCGTTGCCGCTGAACGACACCGCCTTCGGCACCGGTGCGCCCGCTGCCACCCCCATGTCCTCGGCCTCGGCACCAGGAGCCGCTGCCTGCGCCGCGATCGGCGCGACGGCGGCGGCTGCACCGGCCTGCTCAGGATTGCCCCGACCGCCGATCGAGCTCGCGATCGCCACGGACGCGAGCAGGCCCGCCACAACACCCGGGATGACGAAGCGCTTCCTCCTGAACCAGGGAGGCAGGTCACCCTCCAGCGGCAGGTCGCGCGGGCCCCGCCCACGCGCAGGTGCCCCGCGCGAAGCATCGAGGCCCGCCAGCGCGTCGCGCCTAACAGCAACGCCCGCAACCGGCTTCGCCCTCACGTCAGTGGCGACACCCCCACGAGTGCCGGCCGCCGCCCTCACACCGGCATCGGCCGAACTCGTCGGTCCACCAACCGCCACCACCACGTTCGTCCCGGGTGCGAAGTCCCCGTCCCACTGGGTCCCGTCCCAGTACCTGCGGGGCCCGCCGTTGTACGGGTACCAGCCGGGTGGCATGGTCGACATGGTTGCCTCACTTGGGAATTGCGCATCGCCCGGGATGATCGTCGGACGCTTCCCCCAACGATACGAGCGACGCCAACACACCTGTGCGGGTTCGTCGGGAACCCGCCGAGGTCAGGCCGTACGGCCCATGCCATCGTCCGATCGGCCGACGGCACTGATCGGTTCCGCCGCAACTCGGAGCCCGGATTGCCCCAAATCGCCCTCGCCGGAGCGCCACCTTGGCTATGGTCAGCAGCAAGCGACGCGCAGGGGTGCGACGCGGCGGGCCTCGGCTCGCGCGATCGGGTCGACCGAGCACACCTGCGCGAGAGGGACGTCAGTGGCGGACATCGACCTGATGCACCTGCGTCATGCAGTGCTGTGCGCCTGCGGCGCCCCCCTCGCTCCCGTCGTCCCCGGCCCGCGGAACGGCAAGCCGTCCTGGCAGGACGCCCTCTGCCCGTCATGTCGCGAGTCCGCGGTCGCCAGCACGCTGGTCACCCGCCGCGTCCTGAGCGAGCTCGTGGCCGACGAGCGCGGCTACGCCCTCCACCGCCGACTGCTGCCCGACGCCACCACGGTCGACCACCTCTTCGTGGGCGAAGCCGCGGTGCACGTCATCAAGGTCGTGTCAGGCTCCACCGGTGAGGTCCTCGTCGAGCGGACGGGCGGAAGGTTCGCCGCCGGCACCGAGGCGCTCACCATCGGCGGCCAGCGACGCACCGAGATCATGGATGCCGTGCGCGCCCAGAGCGTGGCCGTCGCCTCCGGACTGGCCGACCACGGACACGGCGAGCTGCCGGTCGTCCCCGTGCTGTGCTTCGTCGACGCCCACCTGGCTCGCCGGGCGAGGCACCGCCGGCTCGGTGACGTGCGGCTGGTGAGCCCCACCACCATGGGCGACGAGGTCGCGGCGCACGGGCTGTTCGACGGTGACCGACGCTTCGCCGTCGCCATGTCGCTCGTGTCGTTCCTGCCCGCCACGACCTGAGCCCCAGCCAGCAGGAGCAGTCAGCGGTCCCCGCGCAAGATCGGTGGGGAGAGCACAGCCTGCGGATCCCCCCGGTAGACCCGCGCCGGCCGGCCCCGTCCCCCTTCACGCACCTCACCGGTCGGGGTCAGGAACCCCGCCACCCCGGTCACCTTCCGGTGGAAGTTGGCACGGTCGAGCTCGATCCCCCACACGGCCTCGTAGACGGCGTGCAGGTCCGCGACCGTGAACCGCTCGCCACACAGGGCGGCCGCGTGGCCGGTGTCCTCGAGCTTGGCCCGGGCCCGCTCCACCCCCTCGGCCAGGATCAGGCCGTGGTCGAAGGCCAGCTCCTCGGACCCATGCACGACCCCCAGTGACAGCGCGGACGCCACCGGGACCCATTGCGCCCCAGCGGCATCCGAGCCTGCCGTCGGCTCGGGAAGGTCGGCCCCGAGCGCCAGCCACGCGACGGACACCACCCGGCTCCTGGGGTCCCGGCCCGGGTCCCCGAACGCCGCGAGCTGTTCGAGGATGACGTCGTCGCGCCCGACCCCCGCCTCCTCGCCCAGCTCGCGGTAGGCGGCATCCTCGAGGTTCTCGTCGATCTCGACGAAGCCGCCCGGCAGGGCCAGGCGTCCGGCGTACGGCTCTCCACCGCGCGTGACCAACAGGACGTGCAGGGCCCCCGCGCGCACCGAGAGCACCACCAGGTCGCACGTGACGGAGAACGGGGGGAACTCGCTGCGGAACGTCACGCAGGGCATCTTAGGGTCATAGTGACAATTTATCGATGGTAGATTGAGGACTCACAGCCGAACACTGCCGCGCCGGCCTCAGCCCCGTCACGACACCAACCTCCCCGGAAGGGATCGCGACGTGGCAATCATCTCGTGCGCAGAGTGCAACTCCGACAACGACATCCACTTGGAGGGCATGGGGCCCGACGGGTCCCGGATCCTGCGCTGCGGCGACTGCGGCCACACCTGGTCCCCCGTGGTGGTCAACCACGCACCCACCTTCACGCGCACCCCGTTCGAGATGGCCCAGGGCCGGTTCGCGAAGGCGGAGATGGTCGACCCGGCGCTCACCGGCCGCGTCAACCGGCTGAAGACCAAGTTCCTCAAGACCGCCACCGAGCCCGACCCGGCCATCGCCGAGTACTACGCACGGTGCCGCGAGCTGTTCACGGTCGAGGGTCTCGAGGCCTGCCGACCGCAGGACCTCAAGGACTTCGTGAGCACGCCCACGGGCGCCAACCCGGGCAACGTCTCGATGTTCAGCCGGGCGTGGAAGCGGCTCGGCGAGGACGTCGCCGCCGACCGCACCCGGGCCTCGATCAGCTACCTCCTCCGCGGTCCGGATGACGTGCCGCTCGAGGACCGCCTGACCCACCTCATCGAGGACCAGGCCGCCACCGGGATGCCGGGGTTCAAGGAAGCGCTGCTCACGAAGGTGCTCTGCGTCGTCGAGCCCGAGCGGTTCCTGCCGATCCTCACCTACGGCACCGAGGAGACCGGCAAGCACGACCTGGCGCTCGCGCTGTACGGGCTGCACCTGCCCAAGGTCGACACGACCTCGATGCAGATCGGCCGGCTGGCGGTGTGGTCCAACGACCTGCTGCTCGAGCTCGCCGGTGACGGCTTCACCGGTCCGCAGCAGGTGGCCGAGTTCATCTGGTGGGCCCGCGAGCGCGTCGAGAAGCCCGCGCTGGCCTCCGTCCGCTAGGCCGCTGCCGCACTGAGTTCGCCTCTGGCGCAGGGATGTCGGAGCGGTCCGACCCTCTGACCGAGGGCCATCTCCCATGCCCGCGCGCCGCCCAAGCGGAAGTCCTCCCTGCGCGCTCTCACTTCCGTGTGAGGTACGAGACACGTCGTTGACCCGGTAACTACTACGTGTAGTAGTACGTTGGTTCTGCAAGCAACAACGACATGAGGGCCTTCCACCCAGAGGGCCCACGGAAGGAACAGAACCATCATGCGCAGCTCATTCGACAAGCTCATCTCCTGGACCGGCATCGTCGTCGCCGTCGTCCTCCTCTTCGCCGGTGGCCTGCTCGTGTGGGCCTCCTCGTTCGCCACCAGCAACGTGCACGACCAGCTCAAGGCGCAGCAGATCACCATGCCCGCCGCTGCGGCACTCACCACCCCGCAGATGAAGGCCCAGCTGAGCCAGTACGCCGGCCAGGACATGACCACCGGCGCACAGGCCAAGGCCTACGCCGACTACTACATCCAGGAGCACATGAACGCCCAGGCCGACGGCAAGACCTACTCGCAGATCTCCGGCGAGTACATCGCCGCCTCCAAGGCCGACCCGACGTCACAGGCCACCCAGGACCTCGGCGCCCTGCGCCAGTCGCTCTTCATGGGAACCACGCTGCGCGGCATGCTGCTCAACGCCTACGCCTTCGCCACCCTGGGCACCATCGCGATGTGGGCCGCGATCGCCGCCTTCATCGGCTCCGCAGTGATGTTCGTCCTCGGCGCCCTCGGCATCCGCCACGCCCACGAGGTCGAGGGCATCGACGCCCCCGCCATCGAGAGCATCCCGGCCACCGCGTGACGACACCCACCGTCTGACCCCGCGGCCCCTGCCCGCGGACCGTCAGATCACCGAGGCCCCGGTCGACACCAGTCGGCCGGGGCTTCGCCGTGCGCCCAGCCGTCCAGCCCGCCCTCGAGGGGCCATTCTCTCTGACCGGCTTTCCCAGTAGCGTGGGCGTCATCGTCACGACGCGCGCCGGCGGGCCTGCTCGAGGGCTCGACGCCGCGCCACACCCGGAGGGGCTCCGGGCCCCTGTTCCGGCACGTCGACACCGCGCGACCCGGTCGACGTCGCCGGCCGAGCACCACGCACCCGCGAGGCCAGACGCGATGACGAACCGCACCGTCCCCGGCCTTCCCGATGCCGGGAAGCTGCACCCCTACAACCACCGCGAGGGCGACGGCGACATCGTGGTCGACGTCATCCGGCCGGGTGACCTGGTCGCGATCACGGTGACCGTGCGCGGGGCGACCCTCCAGCCCCCACCGGTCCCGGATGCCGCGGACGCCCACTCCGTGCTGGTCGCCGGCCCGAACGCCGTGCTCCTCGTCGACTTCCCCTTCCAGCACGCGCACGAGGAGGCCTCCTACGAGGCCAGCGGTGCCGCGCGGCCCGACCCGCTGCACCCGGACAAGCCGGCGCCGCCGCCGCCGGGTCCACCCCCACCCCCGGTCGTCCTGGCCGCCCAACAGCCCGCCCGCTACCGGCCCGGACGGGGCAGCCGCCTGGTCTTCGCGCTCCCACCGGGCGGGACGATCGACTACACGACGGCCGGCATCCTGGGGGCCCTTCCCTGGCTCGACGCCGTGCTCCACCCGCGCGGTGAGACACCCGGTACCCGCCCGCCACGCTACGAGCTCCCGAACGGCCTGAAGCTAGACCTCGTGCCCGGACTCGAGGTGGCGCTCGGCAACGGGATGTTCGCGGTGCTGCGCGACAAGGGCGTGCTGATCACCACCCGCGCCAAGGCCGGGACTGCCGTGCCCGACGCCGGGTCGGTGTTCGGCATCGGCCGCCTGGCCGCCAACGACCGCCTCGTGGCCGACTTCATCCGCTCGCGCGGGGTCAGCGTCGGCCGCGGGGTCGACCGTGCGGCGCTCGGCGGCCGGGTCGGCGAGCTGCTCGACCCACGCATCCCCCCGATCATCGTGCGGCGCGGCACCTACAGCCGCAAGGCGACCCTCGACGAGACGGCCATCGAGGCGCCCTTCCGCCTGCAGATCTCCCCCACCAGCGAGGGGCACTGGGTGCACGCCGCGCAGACCGTCGCTGCGGATGACGCACCCGGCCACGTCGAGCTGTGGCACACCCGGCTCGACACCGGCGAGCGCACCGAGAAGGACCTGCTCTGGCCCACCGAGCCCGCGGACGACGAGACGCGGGTCGTGCGCGCCGTGTGGACCCGAGACCGTGACGACCTGCCCACCGCCGACTGGCGTGACCCGTTCGTCGACCAGTCCCCCAAAGCGCTCCGCCCGGACGAGGTGAAGACGCCTGAACCCGATGCCGACCCGTTCCTCGGCTCGCTCGACCGGGCCGACCGCCACCGCATCGTCCGGCAGACCGCCGAGGTCTGGCCCGGCAAGGGCTCCGCGCGCCTCGAGCCCGCGCCGGTGGGCGCCGAGCGGCTCTGGCTGACCTCGCTCGGCGCGTGGCTCGAGCTGCACGGACAGTGGAACACCAAGCCCTACTCGGAGGCGCTCATCGCGTCGGTCCTCGCCTGGGACCACATCGCCACGGGTGGGCGCGACCAGTTCGTGCGCGTGGTGTACCCCGGCTACCTCTATCCGCTCGGCCAGCCGACGGTGCGCGTCAAGATCACCGAGCGCAGCATCCGCCCCACGACGAACCCGACCGCAGGCCTGTTCCAGCGGCAGTTCCTCGTCGTCATCGACCCGGTGCGCACCCACGCGATCCCGGGCTTCCACCTCACCCGCACCGAGGTGCGCCCGCTCGTCACGCCGAGCCTCGACCCGCCCGGCGACGACGTGCTGCCCGGCCTCGGCTCCGACAAGGCGTTCTGGCCGCGAGTAGGCGGAAAGGCCTTCTCGTTCCGCGTCAGCACCATCGACCGCGACGGCCGCCCGGGCAGCTTCGACGCGCCCCTGGTCTGGGTCGCCGAGCACGTCGGCCTGGCCTCAGACCTCGCCGCGCTCGACAAGGGCTACTCGGAGGACTCGCGACGGGTCATCGACCTCGGCGGGCAGACCGTCGCGTTCGTGACCAAGGAGGATGCCGGTGACGCCCGGCTGGAGACCCAGTCGGTCCGCCTGCTCGGCAAGGCCGCCCAGGGGCGCAGCACCCCACGGCTCTCGACCGCGGACGTCGTCCTCCCGGCCGCGCAGGCGATCGCCGGTACCGGCGCCACCCGGATCACCTACTACGCGCCCTACCGCAAGGGCGGGTTCACCGGGAGCAACTCGGGCCGGGTGTGGGCAGCGACCGTCACCGGCGAGATCAGCGCCGACCCCGACTACTCGGCCGACCTCATCACAAGCGGCCCCCTGCCTGCCCAGGACGTGGCGAAGGCCCTGCCCCGCATCGGCTTCGGCGGTGAACCGGGTGACGCGGGCTCGGACAAGGCCGGCGGCTTCGTGCAGCCCAGCCTGACCGTGGCAGGACTGTCGCTGCGGCAGGGCCCGGTCGGCGACCTGGCGACGGTCGCCACCGGCAGCTTCGACCCGGCTGCCTTCCTCGGCGACGCGCTACCCAAGCTCTTCGGCCTCGTCGAGCTCAAGGACCTCCTGCCCACCGGCGCGCTCGACGAGGCGCCGTCCCTCATCACCGACGCCCTCGACACCCTCAGCGCCATCGAGAAGGAGGTGCAGCGCGCGGTCGCCATCGCGACGGATGCCGTGGCGCAGGCCCAGCGCGTGCTCGACAAGGTGCAGGGCACGGCCGGCGACGCCCAGGCCGCCGCGCAGGCGCTGCTCGACGACGCCGAGGACCTCGCCCAGGCCTACGTCGACCTCGTCGCCGCGCTGCCGGGGGTCGTCTCGGCCCTCGCCGGGCTGGACGAGGCGGCGGTGACCGCCGCGCTGGTGACCGCGCCCAACGGGCTCATCCCCCGGCTGACGACGGCTGCTGCCGCCACCCGAGCCCTCTCGCGACCGCCGATGCCGTTGTTCTCCCGCACCCGGCTGGACCAGGTCGCGAGCGCGCTCGAGCGCTTCGCGGCATCCACCGCCCTGGCCGCGGACGTCGTCGGCTTCCTGCGTGGCCTCGAGCTCGCCAAGAAGGAGATCACCTTCCGCTACGAGTGGACCCCGACGATGCGCTCGTGGCCGAGCGAGGCGTCGCCGCTGATCCACCTCGAGAAGGACTCCCTGGTCCTCGCCGTCCACGGCACGCTGCGGGCGTCCGGGCCCCCGTCGGTCGAGGTTCTGGCCGAGCTGCGCAACTTCCAGCTGAACCTGTTCTCCAAGGACCCGCTCATCCAGATCCCGTTCGAGCGGCTGTCGTTCAAGGCCGGCTCGTCGGGCAAGGCCGAGGTCGACGTCGTCATGGACGACATCGTCTTCGGCGGCTTCCTGTCCTTCATCGAGACGGTCAAGGAGCTCATCCCGCTCGACGGCTTCTCCGACCCGCCGAGCGTCGAGGTCACGCCGGCGGGGCTGACCGCGGGGTTCAGCCTCACCCTGCCCAACCTCGCCATCGGCGTGTTCAGCCTGTCGAACATGTCGCTCGGTGCCGACGTGAAGGTGCCGTTCCTCGGCGAGACGATCACCGTCGGCTTCAACTTCTGCACCCGCGAGCGGCCGTTCGTGCTCGCCGTGGTCTTCCTCGGCGGCGGTGGCTGGTTCCTGGTCCGCCTCTCCCCCAAGGGACTCGAGGTGCTCGAGCTCGGCCTCGAGGCCGGTGCCTACCTGGCGGTCGACTTCGGCGTCGCGTCGGGTTCGATCTCGGCCGCCATCGGCATCTACATCCGGCTCGAGGGCGAGAAGGGTTCGCTGACCGGCTACTTCCGCCTCCGCGGCGAGGTCGACGTGCTCGGTCTGATCTCGGCATCCATCGAGCTCTACATGGAGCTGGTCTACAGCTTCGACACCGGGAAGATGATCGGCCGGGCGCGGATCACCGTCGAGGTCGAGGTGCTCTGCTTCTCGGCGAGCGTGACGATCGAGGCCGAGCGGCAGTTCGCGGGGTCCAACGGTGACCCGAGCCTGCGTGACGTCGTCATGGAGGACGACGGGACCGCACCCGCCTGGGACGACTACCTGCTCGCCTTCGCCCCCGAGGAGGTGGCGGCATGAACGCCGAGTGGTTCACCGCGATCGCGCTGCCGGTGTCGGTCGCCGAGGATGCCGACACGCACGTCACCGTGTTCATCGCGCCGACGCTTCGGCCCGACCACGACGGCGCGACGCTCGCCGAGTTCGAGCTGTTCCGCGACTGGGGGGACGTGGTCGCCGGCGGCGTCGAGGTGACCCTCGTCGACCAGCTCGGCGAGTTCGCGGCCGACGTCGACCTCTCGGGCCACGACCAGGCGTTGTGGCGCAAGGCGTTCGGTCCGAACACACCGGTGCTCGCGAACCTCGTGCCCGAGTGGCAGCAGCGCGACTGGCGCACCTTCGCCGCCAAGGACTGCTCCGACATCGCCAAGGCCGTGCACCTTGCCACGGTCGCGGCCGACCCGGTGACCCCGGTCTCGCCGCTCGCCCACCCCCTCACCCAGGCCGTGCTCGGCGTGGCACAGCAGGCCGGCGCCCTGACCCTGGCGGAGGGACACGACCGCCGCCACCCGGTCCCGGTCTACGACGAGTCCCGACTGACCCGCTTCCTCGACGACTCGCTCAGGCGTGGGCGCGACGGTGCCTGGACGACTCCCGAGGCCCGACCGGGGTCGGCGGGCGCCGATGGCGCCGACCCCACCGGTTCGGTGCTCGACGCCCTCCGCCAGCTGCACCTGGCGCGCCGCTTCTACGAGCGACCCGAGAGCCAGGCCGCCGAGCAGAAGCTCAAGGACCCCCCGGACAAGGTGGTCCAGCTGCCCTCTCCCGAGCCGGAGTTCCACGAGCGGGTCGCGGCGGCCGGCGACCACCCGACGTTCCTGCGCCGGCTCGGCCTGTTGCTGCCGGTGCGCACCGACCCGGCCCGGCTTGCGGCGCAGCCGGTGGCTCGCGGCCGTCGTGCGCACCCGGGTGGCCGACGGTTCGTGCCGCTCGCCACGGCTGGCCGTGCACGCCCTGCGCGACGACTCCTTCGTCAGCGTCCCCAACCCCGACGACCCCGCCATCTGGGCCGACGGTGCACTCGCCCTCGGCGACGCCACCGTCTTCGACGTCGTCGATGTCGACCCCGACGGCTCCGCGATCAAGGCCGAGCGCTTCCTCACCACGGTGCCGCGGCTCGCCATCGCCCAGCTGCAGAAGATGCCGGCGGATGCCGCGTCGCCCGCCATGCGCGCGAGCGGGCTCACGGTCACCCGGCGCCAGCAGGCCGGACGGGCTCTGACCCAGCTCGACCGGCAGCAGGGCTACCAGGGCGCGCTCGAGGTGGCGGCACCGCCGGCGGACCTGCCGCTGCTGCACACCCAGGACGTCACCCGCGGGGTGCGCGTCGAGGTGTGGGACTCGGTGACCAAGGTCTGGCACTCACTGCACTCGCGACGGTCGACGCTGCTCGTCAAGGGCGCGACGGTCTACACCGACGACCCCAACGACGGCTTCATCCAGGGCACGAGCGCCACCGAGACCCGCGAGGTGCCGGACAGCGCCATCCACGTCCACGAGGCGATGTTCGGCTGGGAGGGGTGGAGCCTGTCGGCCCCGCGTCCCGGGAAGCGGGTCCGACCGGTGATCACCGACGCCCCCGGCGGCGGCAGCCAGATCGAGGAGAGGGCCGAGACGACACCCACGACCAAGCAGGGGAAAGAGAAGCCGCCGCACCCGTTCGTCTTCACCCACCGCTTCGCCGAGGGCACGCTCCCCCGGCTGCGCTTCGGCCGCGACTACTCGTTCCGGGCGTGGGCGGTCGACCTCGGCGGGAACGTCCGCACCCATCACGTGGGGCCGCGACCGCCCGCGCTCGAGGCCATCGCCGCGAACGCA
Organism: uncultured Actinomycetota bacterium; assembly: GCA_963707895.1. GTDB lineage: Bacteria > Actinomycetota > Actinomycetes > Actinomycetales > Dermatophilaceae > Fodinibacter. The sequence goes on from CAVPRS010000010.1 coordinate 672,160, forward strand.
CTCGGGGTGTCGTCCCTCTCCGACCGCGCCCTGTCCCGGCGGCTCGCGAGCGCCAGTGCCCGTGACGTGCCCGCCCTGGCCTCCGCGTTCACCGCGGCTGCCGCGGCGGCACCGACCGCGGCGGAGGTCGAGGCCGCCCGCCTCGCCGACCTGGGGTTCGACGACCTCGACGACGCCGCGCCCGACAACGCCGGACGCTGCGGGCGCCGCGAACGCCGGGGCCGCCGCGAACGCCACGGGCGGGCCCCGCGCCACACCCGAGGTGTCGGTCGGGGCGGGTGAGCGCCTGCTCGAGGCGCTCACCCCCGACGACCTGCACACCATCGTGCTCGGCACCTCCCTCGGCCGCCCCGCCGCCGACGCGGTCAGCGCGGTGGATGCCGGTGAGCCGGCCCTGCGCGACCTCGGCGTGAGGGGTGCCGCAGCCCGGCGCGTCCTGGCCGAGCCGCCCGCGCCGCCCGACGGCATCCGGTCTCGTGCTGCCGCGGTCGGGGCGTCGTTCCGCGTGGCCGCGTCCAGGGGATCCGTCGTCCGGAGCCCGATGCTCACCGACCTCGACACCGCGCGTGACCTCATCACCGGGCACCTCGCCGACCTGCTCGGCGGGCCGCGGGCGCTCGACCCGACCGGCCCGCTGGTCCGGCACGCCGCCGCCACGGTCACACCCCCGCGGCCGTTCCTGCGATGGGACCCCGTGCCGCCCCCGGTGGTCGTGCCCCTGACGGCGTTCACCGAGGGCGAGTCGCTGCGGGTCGTCGTGGTGCGCTCGGGCGTGACCCAGGACCCCGACACGCTCGAGGTGACCACCCAGGACCCGGCGACCTACGCGGCATCCGTCGCGGCGATCGCCCCGCTCTACGCCGAGGACGCCAAGCGGCACCTGGCGCCCCCGAAGACCAGCCAGGGGCAGGCCGAGCTGCACGGCGAGTTCGACGCCGGCATCGACGAGGGCACCCCCGCGGCGCAGGCGGCGGATGCTGGCCTGGGCGCTGCGCGAGAGCGGCAGCTTCTACGACCGGACCGTGCCGCACCCCACCGACCCGGGCGGGGCACCATCGACGCAGCCCGGCATCCGACTGCTGCCCGAGCCGGTGGCCGGCGACCACTTCAACCCGAGCGACCCGAACCGTCCGCTGAAGGTGCTGCCTCCGGCCGCGCCGGGGACGCCCGACGAGCTCGTGCTCAACCCGGGCGACGCGCCCGCTCCCGGCCAGTACGTCGTGCACGGCAACCCGACCCTGGCCCTGCCCTACCTGCCCGACCCGCTGGCGGTCGGGGTGTCGCTGGCGTTCCTCGAGGCCGGCAGCGGGCGGCACGTCGCCTTCCCGTGGGGCGCCGAGCAGGTCACCGCTCGCTACCCCGGCACCTGGCCGGTGCGCGAGCCGTTCGTGCTCACCCTCGCCAATGGCGCACAGCTCGGCGCGAGCATCGAGGGGCGCGGCATCGGCATCCAGCTGCCTCCCGGCGACGTGCAGACGTTCCGGCTCGCGAGCTCGGTGCAGCGAAAGCGGTTGCCCTGGTTCGGTGTCTGGCGCAGCCTCGACGACGCTCTGACGTCGAACGACGACGTGCGAGAGGCGGCCGCCGACGGGTTGCTCTGGTCGCTCACCCCGGGCGAGGAGGTGCGGCTCGTGCACGCCGTGCCACGACCGGTGTCGGCGCCGCGACCCACGACCGTGAAGGTGCACCGCATCTACGGGTCGGTGCTCGCAGCGCTGATCGGCGGCGTGGAGGTGCACGGCCCGAGCACCGACAAGCTCACCACCACGCTCGCCTGGACCGACCTCGTCGACGACCTCACCCTGGAGGGACCGGTCGAGCGCACGAGCACGGCATCGGGCTTTGACGTCTCCGTGCGCCCGAGCGACCGCCTCGTGCCGCTGTGGGTCCTCGACCAGACCGTGCCGCTGCCCGGCTGGGAGGGCGTGGTGCTGCGCAGCACCACGCACGCGTTGCCCGACACCAAGCACCACCGGGTGCGCTACCGGTTCCGCGCGTCGACCCGCTTCCGGGAGTACTTCGACCCCCGGCTGCTCGCGCCCGACCCGACGAACCCGGTCGACGACGGGCAGAGCGTGGTGAGCGAGGAGCTCGAGATCTCGGTGCCCTCGACGGTGCGGCCCGACGCCCCGAAGGTGCACTCGGTGCTGCCGCTGTTCCGGTGGGACGAGACCGAGGAGCCCGAGCAGCCGTTCGGACGCCGTCGGGTACGTCGCCCCGGCCTGCGGATCTACCTCGATCGGCCGTGGAACTCGAGCGGCGACGACGAGCTGCTGGCCGTGCTGCTGGCCGTCGGCGGCGACGACAACCCGGTCTACCCGCTGCCCAAGGAGAACACGGCCGAGGGCTTCCCGTTCGCGAGCAAGTGGGGCAGCGACCCGATCTGGAACGCGCCCGGCGTCCTCGCCCGGGCGGTCACGCTCGCCGAGCTGGATGACGCGATGTCGCTCACCGGCTTCGACGACCAGGTCGAGGCGGGTCGTCCCGTGGCGCCTCCCGCTGCTCTTCCGCTGCCGCTGGTCGGGACCGGGCTCGAGAACGCACCCGAGACCGTGCCGATCCTCGCGGTGGGCTACCGGCCTCAGTTCAGCACCGAGCGCCAGCTGTGGTTCGTCGACATCGCGTTCGACGCACGCGCCACGTTCTGGCCGTTCGTGCGCCTTGCTGTTGCGCGCTACCAGCCGGAGTCGGTTGTCGGCGCCCACCTCTCCACACCGGTGCGGATCGACCAGGTGCAGCTCGCCCCCGAGCGCACGGCGTCGGTGGCCCGGACCGACGACACGCACGCACGCGTCGTGGTGAGTGGGTTGGCCGGGCACCGGGAGTCGGCGTCGCGCCAGTTCGCGGTGTCGGTGGCGGAGAACCGCCGGCTCGTCGCGCGGCTGCAGCGGTTCGACCCTGCGGTCGGCGGCGACCTCGCGTGGGTCAGCGTGGATGCCGTGCAGCTCGAGGTGCGTGGGTACGCCAGCCGTGCCGAGGACCTCGTGTGGGTCGGCGAGCTCGAGTCGGATGCCGTCATGGACGTTCGCACCCCCGTCGGCGGCACCGCCCCCGGTGGCCAGGTGGCGCAGGTGGGCGGCCGGCGGTGGGCCAGGTGCAGCCGGTGCGGCAGCTGCATCGACGTGGCGAGTGCGCGTGGAGGAGTGGGAGCGCTTCCCCGGCGACCGGCCGACCCGCGAGGAGATGGCCGAGTTCGGCGAGGCACCGGTCTGGGAGCAGCGCCTGGTCTACGCCGACGACATCTACCTGTGAGCTCGTCCGCGTACGCGCGTACGTTCGGTCAGTGCTGACGTTCGTTCGTGCCAACGTGCAAGACGTGCAGGGCGTGAACGTGCCCGGCGCGCGGATGTGCGGGATCCTGAAGTCGAGGCCGCGACAGAGCAGACCCTTGAGGAAGGACACTCGAGATGGAGATCGACAAGCAGGAGATCCTGGACCAGCTCCGCGGCCGCGGTGAGGACGAGATCGCCGACCGGGCCGAGCTGGAACTCCCGGACCAGGTCGACACCGACGAGCACCACGACCAGCTCCACCAGCTCGGCATCAACCCGATGGACCTGATCGGCGGCATCGGCGGCACCTTCGGCTGACCCGCGCGCCCGGGTCCATGGCTTCTTCGGCTGGTCCCACCACATATCTCCGGTGACGTCCGTCCCGCTCGGCGGCATCCGCGGCGGATTTTGCCTGCTCCCCTCGCCGGCAGATGCCTGGCCATCCCGTGAGCAGACGCGACCGTCCACCCCGCCTCGAGCGGCGGGGTGCGGGGCGGGGTCACGCTGGTTCCCGGGCTGCTGCGACGGCGAGCAGCCGGTCGTACGAACCCACCGTGAGGTCCCACTCGACCCTCGTTCCGGCATCGTCCTCGACAAGTAGCTCCCGCGTAGCGCCGCGAGTGCACGATCGTGTGGTGCCGCTCGCACAGTAAGGCCGCGTTGTCGAGAGTCGCTCGCCCCGCCGTCGGCCCAGTGCCAGAGATGATGCGCGTCGCACCACTGACCGGGCATGTCACACCCCGGATAAGTGCAGTGGCGATCTCGGAACCACAACCGACGCGTCTGAGCGGCAGAGAAGAGCCGCACCTGGCGCCCGAGGTCGAGAACCTCGCCGTCGCTGCCGAGCACTGCGGGGATGATTGACGCGTCGCACGCCAGCCGACGCACCGTCTCGGGGGCCAGCAGCTCGCCGGCATCGACCCCTCCGAGGGTCGCCCCGGCCCCGGCGAGCCCGTTGCGCAGGCTTTCGAGGTCGATCGTGACGAACAGCTGCGACTTGGTGCCCCTTGGCGTCGCCTCACCGGCCGAGACCGCCCGTCGGACCAGCTGCACGAGCGCGTCACCGCGACGGCGGTCGCTCGATCGCAGATCGCGCTCGCCGTCGAGCGGCTGCGGCGCCGAGAGCGGCCCGAGAGCGGCCTCCAGGACGGCCCGGCCCTCCGGATCGAGCGTCAGGCGGTACTCCGCCAGCCCGAGCTCGTCGACGTGAGGACGTGAGAGCGACACGAAGCGCTTGGCGGCATCCTGCTCACGCTGCAGCACACCGTCGCGGCCGTACTCGGCGAGCAGTCGCGACCGCAGCATGCGGCACGCGCCTGGCCCGTGGTCCGCTGCCATTTCGACCAGTCCGTCAAGGACGGTGGGCTCCACTCCCTCGGCGAGCAGCGGCGCGAGCTTGTCGGCCTCGCAGATCACCACAGCGGCACTACGCACCGGAAGCCGACCGGACAGCACGGCATCCTTGACCGCCGACCGACCGCTGACGGCGAACGCCTGGGCCACCGCTACGACCTGCGCAGCGCCGCCGGCCCGGGTGGACGGTGCGTGCCGCCGCACCCACTGAACCGGTGTGAGCGCCAGAGCCCCGGACCCGGTCTCGCCTCGACGCGTCGCCTCGGCGAGGACCACCACGCGCGCTGACTCGCCCGCAGTGACCATGCGATCGGCCTCGGCCATGACCTCCTCGAGCTCGGTCGTGCCGGCCCGCCACAGCTCGGACCCGAGCCCGTCCAGGGCCTCGCTCGCCGCCACCATCCGGTCGCGGCGTTCCTGGAGCGTTGGTCCTGGTGCCATGCGCTAATCGTACAAACGTTCACTGACACCGACGACGGTTATCCACAGGGATCAGCCACCGTTACGGCGAGCCCGGGCCCCAGACGCTTGCAGGCTGGCCTCGAATTTGGAAGTCATAGAAACCCTCTAGACCTCACCCGTAACACATACAAGCCTCACACCAGGCACCGGGCTATCGCTGGGACGTGGTCAGAGCGCTCGGGTCAGCTGGGGCCCTCGGCGTGCCGAGCCGTCGGCTCACAACTGCGGCAGTACCTGATGAAGGACCATCCAAATGGAGACGAACATCCAGACCGCACCGGTCGACACTCATCCGGTGGCCAAGGCCAAGAAGCCGCTCTACAGAGGTGATGGGCGATCGCCTTGGTCGCAGGCTTCGCGCTGTACGTCGTCGTGCGGCGACAAGCGGAGGTATCGACACCCCCACCCCGGTTGCCGACAAGCCAGTCGCGGACACCGGCCCAGGCAGCTGCTCCCAAGCCGGCTGCTCCCAAGCCGGCTGCTCCCAAGCCGGCTGCTCCCAAGCCGGCTGCTTCCAAGCCGGCGGCGAAGCCGAAGGCCGTCGCCTCGCAGGTCAACAAGCCGGTCCGCGACGGCAAGTTCGAGTTCACCGTCAAGAACGTCAAATGTGGGATCTCCAAGGTCGGCAACGAGTACCTGAGCACCAAGGCCCAGGGCCAGTTCTGCGCTGTCCAGCTCACCATCGCGAACATCGGAGACGAACCGCAGTCCATGTTCTCGGACAACCAGAAGGCCTTCGACGCGAGGGCCGGGAGTTCTCCGCAGACAGTGAGGCCGCGATGTACGACGACAGCTCGCAGGTTCTGTGGGAGGAGATCAACCCGGGCAACTCCGTGAAGGGCAAGGCCTACTTCGACGTGCCGAAGGGCGCGAAGCTCACCCAGCTCGAACTGCACGACTCGATGTTCTCCGATGGCGTTCAAGGTCGTCCTCTGATTCCCCAGAAGTCACCGACTCTGACGCCAATGGCCCCCGGATCCTCTCGATCCGGGGGCCGCTGGCAGGGCCAGGGCCTCCCACGCCGGGACAACGCCCACGCTGCTACGCGCCCGGCGGCAAGACGTGGCACCGAAGGACGCGACCTCTCAGAGGCCACCCCAGACTTCCTGACTCGGCGACCGCGACCCTCCGCGCGGTCGGTCAGGACCCGAAGCCCCGGTCGATTGTGCCCGATCGGGGCTTCGCGGTGCCCGGACGCCCTTGGCCCCGGGGCTAGTAGACGGAGTAGCCGCCGTCGATGACGAGGACCGTTCCGGTGACGAAGCTCGCGGCGTCGGAGGCCAGGAACACCACTGCCGGGCTGATCTCGTCGGGCATGGCGTAGCGCTGCTGTGGTGCGTCCTCGATCCACTGCCTCCGGTAGCGGGGCTCGTCGACCGGTGACATGTCCGTCTTGACGTAGCCGGGTGCCACGGCGTTGACCCGGACACCGGACGGTGCCCACTCGGCGGCCAGGGACTTCGTCAGCTGGTGCACGGCCGCCTTCGAGGTGTTGTAGGCCGGCTGCATCTGCGGGCGGTTGACGATGATCCCGGACATCGACCCGATGTTGACGATGCTGCCGCTCCGGCGCTCGACCATGTGTTGGCCGGCCGCCTGGCACATCCGCCACAGCGCCGTGAGGTTCGTGTCGATCACCTGGTCCCACTCGTCATCCGTCACCTCGAGGGCGGGCTTGTGCACGCAGGCGCCGGCGTTGTTGACGAGGATGTCGATGTCGTGCGCCCGGGAGACCGCCTCCTCGACGACCTGGTCGACACCCTCCCGGCTGGTCAGCTCGCCGAGGACGACGTGGGCGACGCGACCCAGCGACTCGACCTCGCCGCGGACCTCCTCCGCCGCGGCCGCGTCACGCCCGTGGATGACGACGTCAGCGCCGGCTTCCGCCAGGCCGCGGGCGAACGCCCGTCCAAGGCCCCGCGTCGCGCCGGTGACCAAGGCCGTACGGCCGGCGAGTGAAAAGGACTCCAGGACGGTCATGGCCATCTCCTCGATGCGGATGTGTGTGGTGCGTGTGCGATCGGGCCGCGAGTCGTAACTCGGCAGGTGCGCGCTCCATCACCCCGCGGTGGATGCCACCTTGTCAATGGCCTGACGGTGCTCGTCCACCGTGGAGCCCGTCAGGCCGGGGTGAGCGTGGTGCGACGCAAGCCGCAGCGCACCCAGGTACGTCGCGGTGACGAGCAGCCCGACGTAGACGTCGTTCTCGAACCAGCCGAACACCGTCTGCTGCTCCAGGCCGAACACCGTCGGGTAGTAGAAGAACGCGATGCCGAGCACGGTCGCGAGGTAGCCGAGCACCGTGAGCTGGGCCCACCGCTCGGTCCGGCGGGCCAGCGCGGCCATGCCGAAGCCCACCGCGTAGAAGCCCCAGGCGAGCGGGGTGTCGACGGTGAAGGTCGGGTCCTCGATGCCCGCCATCCACGCGTAGATGGTGTGCACCACCGACAGGGTGAACGCGGCGACGAGCACGCCCGACATGTGGCGGCCGTAGGTCGACGTCCGGGCCGTCACGCGGGTGCCGGGTGCGGTGCTGGTCATGGGAGTGGCGGTCATGGTCGTTCCTCTCGTCGGGGCGGCCGGATGCCGTCACGTCCACCTTCGCGTCGCGGCCGAGTGCCACCCCACCCACAGCAGGCCCACACCGGCACCACACCTGCGCGCCCGCTCGAAGCACTGACGCGCCCGGCATCCGACGGGCTAGCGTCTGACCCGTGGATCCAGGTGCGGCGCCGGGCGACTTCGCCGTCGTGCTGCGCCGCCTGCGCGAGTCGCGGTCGCTGACCCAGGAGGAGCTGGCCGAGCGAGCCGGCCTGACCGCCAAGGCGATCGGCGCCCTCGAGCGCGGCGAGCGCCGGCGCCCCTACCCGCACACCGTCCGTTCCCTCGCCGACGGCCTCGCCCTCGACGACGACGAACGTTCCGCTCTGGTCGCCGCGGTCCCCAGCCGGGATGCCGTGCCACGGGTCGGGTCGGCTCCTTCCGTTGCGCAGGTGGCCGGGTCCGCGGCGTCCGCCTCCGCGCCGGCGACGCCCACGACCACCGAGGCGGATGCCGGTCACGCGCCATCCGCTCCCCCGGCACCGGCGCTCGGTTCCTCCTCCGGGGCCCGCCCACGCCGACGACCCCGCTCATCGGCCGCGAGGCCGACCTCGACGGGCTGAGCGCCCTCGTCCGCTCCGGCACGCCACCGGCTGGTCACCATCACCGGGCCCGGCGGGGTCGGCAAGACCCGGCTCGCGATGGAGCTGCTGCACCGCGAGGCAGCGCAGTTCCCCGGTGGCGCCCGCGCCGTCGACCTGGCGGCGGTGCGCGAGCCGGCGCTCGTGGTGCCGAAGGTCGTCGCCGCACTCGGCCTGCCCGAGGCCGTCGGCGCCGACCCGCTCGACGCGCTCGTCGCCCATCTCCCCGGCCTGCGGGTCCTGCTGGTGCTCGACAACCTCGAGCAGCTCACCGGGGCGGCGCCACTCCTGGCCGACCTCGTCGCGCGCTGCCCCGACCTCGTCGTCGTGGCGACCAGCCGGGCCGCGCTGCGGGTGCGCGCCGAGCACGAGGTGGTGCTCGGCCCGCTGGCGACCCCTGCCGACGACGAGCTCGCGACGGTGGCCTCCTCCCCCGCCGTCGCGCTGCTCCTCGAGCGGGCCGCGGCCGCCGGGTCACCCACCGCGTCACCGAGCACGACGCGGCCACCCTGGCGGCGATCTGCCGCCGGCTCGACGGCATCCCCCTCGCGCTCGAGCTCGCGGCGCCGGGCCTGCGGCTGCTCTCCCCATCCACCCTGCTCACCCGGCTGGAGCAGACCGGGCTCGGCGCCGGCGCGCCCGGCCTCGGCGCCGGCCCGCGCGACCTGCCCGACCGGCACCGCACGATGGCCGCCGTGCTCGACTGGAGCATGGACCTCCTCGAGCCGGAGGAGGTCGACCTCTTCACCAGGCTCGCGGTGTTCAGCGGCGGGTTCTCGCTCGACGACGTCGGGCCCGTCGCGCAGACAGGCGACGACGCAGACGTCCTGCCCGCGCTCGGCGCGCTCGTCGACCAGTCGCTCGTGCTGCGCGTGCCGGCTCCCGACGACCAGCCGCGGTTCCGGCTGCTCGAGCCGGTGCGGCAGTTCGCGATGCAGCGCCTGCACGAGTCGGGGCTCGCCACCGCGACCGCCGACCGGCACGCCGCGCACTTCCACAAGCGCGCGACGACCTTCCGCGATCCCCTCCAGGGGCCGGGTCTCGCCGTCGCGCTCGACCGGCTCGAGGCCGACCACGCCAACCTGCGCTCGGCCTACCTGCGGCTGCTCGAGCTCGACCGCGACGGGGATGCCGCCGAGATCGCCGGCAACCTCTGGCTCTACCTCGCGCTGCGTGGCCACGCCCGCGAGGGGCTGGCGTGGCTCGACCGGATCGGGCCCGGAGCGTCCGACGTCGCGCGCTGCCGGGCGCTGACCGGGCGTCTCGGCCTCCTCATGGTGACCGGCGACGTCGAGGGGATGCGGCACGACACCGACGAGGCCGTGACCCTGGTGCGTCGGATCGCTGACCCCGCGGTGACCTGCGAGATCCAGCTCCTCGCGGGTCAGGGCGCGGTCTTCGCGGGCGCGCTGCACGAGGCCGAAGGGCTGCTGGCCGGCGCGGCGGAGGCAGCGTCGGAGTCCGGGCGCACCTGGGTCGCGGCCCACGTGGTGCTGGCCCAGGGCCTGCTGGCCCTCACGGCGGGCGACCTCGCCACTGCCGAGGCCGTGCTGACGGAAGGGGTGGCCACGGCGCGCGAGCTGGGCAACCCGTTCACCCTGGCCACCGCCCTCAACATCAACGCCACCCGCACCGAGCTGCTCGGCGACGAGCCGGTGACCGCCGCGCTGCTCGACGAGTCCCTCGCCCTGTCGCTCGGCGCCCGGTTGAGCTGGACGCTCGGCTACGCCCTGCCCGCCCTGGCGAGCGTCGCGCAGCGGGTGGGCGACCCGGCATCCGCGGCGTGGCTGTTCGGGGCCGGCGCCTCGATCTCGGCGGCGGATGCCGTCGACCCCACCTTCCCGGTGTCGCGGGCGCTGTCCGACCGCGGGCTCGACGCCACCCGCGCCGCCCTCGGGGAACCGGAGTTCACCCGGGAGTGGGACGCCGGCCGCGCCGCGAGCGACGCCGAGATCCAGGCCCGTGCCGCGATGGTCATGACGCGCGCAGGCGGCGGACGTAGCGCTTGAACTGCCACGCGCCGACGGTCTTCAGCAGGAGCCGGATCGGCAGCGGGAGGTTGCCGAGCATCTTCGCGCGCTCCTCGTCGTTCGCGTCCTCGAGCACCAGACCGAACATGATCGGCAGCTGGCTGGGGCTCATCGAGTCCTTGCCGTGCTCGCCCATCTGGTTCCACTCGGCGGCGGTGACGTGGCGCGAGGCCAGCGGCAGGATCTCGCGCTCCTCGAGGTCGAGGTGCTCGACGAGGGCGGCGGTGAGCTGCTCGCAAAGGCTGGCGAGCCGCTCGCCGCTGCCCTTGGTGGGGGCGGCCTCCCAGGCGTCTAGCGCGGGCATGATGGCTTCCACGTGGCTGTCGACGGCGTGGTGCTGGGCCTGCATCGTCTCGACCAGGCCGGTCGACGGCGCGGCCCGCTCGAGCAGCAGCGGCCAGAGGACGATGTCCTCGCCGGTGTGGTGCATGTGCAGACCGGCCAGGCCCAGGCGGAGATGGTCGGCGACGACCTTGGCGCGCCGGGTGTCGCCCTCGGCGGTGCCGCGGATCAACGCGGCGGCGGCGGGGAACTCCCGCCGGAAGGCGCGGTGGACGACGACCATCTCGTGGACGTCAGGACGCTGGTCGGTGCGGGTGGTGGTGGTCATGGTGGCTCCTCGTTGGCTGGGCTAAGTGGTGCCTCCAGCCTCACGATGGATGCCGACTCACCCCACCCACAGCAACCCCACACCCACTCCCCACTCGTCCAGTAACGCACCGACGGCCCGGCGAGTCGCACACCAGGAGAGTCCCAGCGTCACCTCGTCCGCGCTAGGCGATGGATAGCGGGCTGTGAGCGCCAGGAGGGATACCTCGTCTGACGGTGGCTGTCCCTGCGGTCGGTGACTCTCCTCGCAGCCAGAGCCAGGGCACGCCACGTCCGGATCGTGCTCTTGGGACTGCGCCATTCGCGTCTGCGGAGCCGGCGGCCGAATTCGCCGCGGCCAGCGTCGGGCTCTAGTAGCTGGTGGCCGCAAGCCACCGGCCCACATCCCGCTCGCCCCAGTTTGAGCACGAGCGCCCGGCAGGCTCCGCAGCCAGTCGCCACGGATCGACTCCGCCCACCTAGCATCCGCCCCGCGAAATCCGTCCCCAAACTCAATTGCTCGTCGCCTGCAGACCCTCTCGCATGAGGGCTACTCGTCGTCGCCGTACTGGGCGGCCTTCCTGCGCTCGAGCCGCCAGTGGACCTCGTGGGTCTCCGGGTGCCGCCACTCGCTCATCCGGTACTCGAACCCGGGCAGCAGCACGATCGGGATCGGGTCCGGGGAGGCCGGTGCGACCGCGCCCACCACGATCTTGGCGTCCATGGGGATGAACGGGGACTGGGCCGGGACCGGATCGGTAAGGATCTCCACAGGGTCTCCATAGGGGCGCGCCATGAGGTCAGACAGTAGCATTGAAGTTCCTGAGAAATGTCATAGCAGCCGATTAGGCACGCTGATAGAGACATGAGAGGCTGCCCGAGCGAGGGACATCCTCGCGGCACAGAGACGCGCCATGTTCCCCGGCACCTTGGGTTACCGGCCATCAGCTTCGGTGCCACTGCCATCGAGCTCCGGTCGGTTGAGACCGAGGCCCGCACAAAGGACAGAACGACGCAATGAGCAACACCACCAACGCGCCCCAGGTCGGCGACATCCAGAACGGCCACGTCCTCACCGAGGCGGGCGCATGGGTCCCGATGACCCCGCCCAAGAAGAAGCACACCGTGCGCAACGTCATCCTCGTGCTGCTCGCGCTGAGCATCCTCGGCTTCGGCGGCTGCATGACCATGCTCGCTATGGCGGGCAACGAGGTCGCCAAGTCCATCGACGCCGAGGCCAAGAAGCCAGGCGGCGACACGGTGCCGCTCACGATCACCCCCGGCAAGGCTTTCGAGGTCGACGGCTTCAACTACGCCAAGGGCTGGAAGGTCAAGAAGGACGCCCTCGGCGACGCCGAGATCAGCGGCCTCAAGGTCACGAACAACCGCGAGACCAAGGACTCGGCCCTGGTTGACATCAAGTTCTGGAAGGGCACCGAGGTGCTCGCCGACGTGATGTGCACCAGCGACCCCATCGCGGTCGGTACCACCGTGACTCTCTCGTGCATCGGCACTGACCCGCTGCCCAAGGGCTACGACAAGGTCACGATCAACGACACCTTCTGAGTATTCGGGCTACTGGCAGCCACCCAGGTTCGAGGCCTGGGAGCCCACCCATGCGGCCGGCGACACACACCTGAGCGCCTCGCACTACAGCCATGGCCTGCTTCAGGCACGACCGAAATTTAGGAAGAGCATGACTGCACGACCCGTCTTCGACCGGCCTCTCCGGCGCGACCCGATCCTTGTCGTCTGGGCCCTGCTGAACCTCGTGATGGGTCTTGTGGCGCTTAATCGGCACACCACATGGTCTGGCTCCGTCGAGGGCTGGCGGGTGGCGGCCGTCCTCTCGGACGTGGCCACCATGGGCATGACGTCCTACCTTCTGCTTGCGCTCCTGCCCGCCCTCCTTCGCTGGTGGTGGCGCAGGCGTCGGGTCTCGCAAGCCGCGGGCACCAGGCAGCGGAACTGGTCCGGCTCACGGACCCTGCATGGCCGAGATCAGCTCGACCCAGTTGTCGGTCCCCGGCTGCCGGATCCGTGGGGCAGCCACCGGGCTCGGGGGACCGGCCCGAGTTCGGTCACGCCGTCCGATGCCGGAACCCGCCGGCGGTCCGAAGGCGCCGGGACGACACTGTTTCGCACCAGCGGGCCTCCGCCAGGAGCGGATCCGGCGGAACATCCGAACCAAGGGCATAGCGGTGCGCCCCACACGAGTCCGCTTGCTGCTACGAACGGCGGGGCTGATCCTCGGCGCCGCACGACCGCTGAGACCCCGGCTCAGCCCTGGCGAGCGCTCGCCGCTGTGCGAGGCGGACGGGTCGGCGGCGCAAGTTCTGAGCGATCCTCAGATTGAGTTCGTCCCGTGGTCACAAAGCACCCTGCGCGGCCCAGGGCGGTGGCGGGTCCGCCGCGCAGCGCCGGAGCCAACGTTCCGCCGCGTGCTCCTTCCGCAAGGACCAGCCATCGCCGGTCAACCGACCCGGGTCGGTTGGGATGCGCCCCACGCCACCTCGGTGACCATCAACGGCTGCCCCGGCTATCCGCCCCAGGGGTCAGCCGACGTTGTCCTGGACGACACCGGCCGGTGCTCTCTCACAGCCGTGGCGGGGCCGTGGGTCGTGCAGGCATTGACGGACCCTGTGCCGCGGATCCACCTACCGACGCCCCAGCTTCACCTACCACCAGGACCGGGTATGACTCTCAGCGTGGCCGTAGACCTGTCCGACGGACGTGAAGGGCTCGTGCGTACCCTTCGCCCCATCACGGACACCAGCCTTAGGTTCGACTTCTCGCCGGACGGGTTCGACTTCGGCGGACCGCAGCACACGACGGCGGCGCCTGGGCGTCCAAACGCCTGGACCGCGGGGGCCGCCGGCGCCCGTGCAGACGAAGCGCCGGGGCCAAATGCACACCGAGGGGAGTCGCAGTGATGTCGCGACGCATTTCGATAACTGACGTCATGCTGTCAGTGGCGGGCACGAACCGGCAGGTTCTCGCACAGGCCCCCGGGGACACCCCGAAGCAGGTCTCGATGGCGGGGGTGATCCTGACAACCGCCGCCCTGGCCGCGCTGTCCTGCATCTTCGCGCTGCAGATGGCGTTGCACCTCGCCCTGCCGGCCGCTGTCGTGGTCGGTGTGCTCTGGGGTGTCGGGATCGCCAACCTCGATCGGTGGCTGATCACGGCAACCGCGCGGCAGCCCACGACCTGGGGAAACATCAAGCTTGCCCTCCCTCGCATCTTCCTGGCGGTCATCATCGGCGCGGTGATCTCAACGCCGATCACCTTGCAGGTCTTCGGAAGCGAGATCGCCAGCCAGATCACCGTGATGCAGGCCGAGGATCAGGCCGAAGTTCACGAGCAGCTGCGCCCAGGATCCCCGTTACCGTGACCTGCCCGCCCAGCGGGCTGAGATCGTGCGGTTGCAGGCGATCGTTGCTTCCCCTTTCGACGAGAGCGACGTGTTCAAGAATCCCGCCGTGGCCGACCTGCGCAGCCAGCTGGCCACGGTCGACAAGCAGCTGGCCAAGGCCGAAGCGGCCGTCGTGTGCGAGAAGGAAGGAACCTGCGGGAGCGGACGGGTGGGAGCCGGTCCGGCATTCAGAGAGAAGGCGAGCTTCGCGACCGACTACGCGCGCAGCGCACCCGGTTGGATGGGGCGCTCAACGCCAAGACGGAAGAGGTCCGATCGCAGGTTCAAGAAACCGCCACCCAGACGCAGGCCGACGCCAAGGCCCGCATTGAGCAGCTGCAGGAAACGGTCCGCACCTCGCAAACCGCATCTTGACGCGGAGCTCCACAACAATGCGGCAGCGGTGCGCAACGGTGACGGCCTCCTGGCGCGTCTCACGGCACTCGAGCGGATCAGCAACGGCAGCCGAACCCTGGCCACGGCACACCTGGCGCTCTTCCTCTTCTTCACCGCCATGGAGTGCCTGCCGGTGCTGTTCAAACTGCTGCTGTCGCTGGGCAAGCCGTCCCTCTACGAGAACCTGTCTACGACACACGACGACTCCGCCTACGCCAAGGCCCTCGCGGGGTTCCGGACGGACCACGAGAAGCAGGACATCGACATGCGCACCACCATCGAGGGCCACGAACGCCGTACTTGGAACCAGATGGAGGCCGAGGTCGAGGCCGCGCAGCGCGTCCTGGACGCGCAAAAGGCTCTCGTGGCGAAGGCCGTCGAGGCCTGGAAGGTACGACAGGAGCAACTCCTTGACACGGACCTGGATCGCTTCATCAACGTTCCGCCGGAAGCCAGCAACCGTCATCCCAGCAACCACCCAGACGATGGGACAGAAGCGTCCTCAGCGCATCGGACGCACACCCAAACGCCAGACCCAGCCGTGAGCCGTCCGAGGATGACGCCCACCGCGTCCTCGGCGCGTGTCGAGCCACCTCGCGCCCGCCTCGTCCCGACGCCGTCGGAGAACGACTCAGCGCCAGCACCGTCCTAACCGACCTTGCGGAGAACATCTCCCATGCACCGGTGCCCCTGGCCGCACTTCGTCACCGCGGTCTGACCACGGATGGGCGAAGCCGACACGCCTTGCCTCGGCGATGGCCGGGCGGGTCGGCCCAGGTCTGGACGACCTGTTGTGGCGGGTAGGAGCCGCGGCCGCGAGTGGCGCGGCGTTGACGACCGTTTCCTCACGATCTGACGCGTGTTTCGGAGGTCGGGGCGCGGTCTCCACGGCCTGACACAGAAGAGCTCCTCACTCATGACGAGTGAGGAGCTCTTCTGCTGTTCTCAGCTGCAGCCGGAGGTGCTTCCGCAGCCTTCGCAGACGTAGCAGGAGCCGGCCGGGCGCATCTTCGTCCCGCAGGTCATGCACATCGGGGCGTCGGCGGCCTTGGAGTCGCCGAACATCGCGAGCAGGTCGGCCGAGGAGTGGATCTCCGAGGAGACCTCACGGGCCGAGGCTGCGCCGGCGCCGGACGAGACCGACGAGGCGTCGAGCTCCTTGGCCTCGCTGCCCTCAGTGGCAGCAGCCGCCGGGGCCTCAGCCGCCGGAGCGGCAGCGTCCGACTTCTTGGACGAGGCACCGATGCCCTGGCTGAAGGACTCGATCTCCTCCTCGAGGTCCTCGCCCGACTCCTCGTCGACCGGGGCGTACGAGCCGGTCTCGAGCTGGCGAGCACGCTCGTCGGCCGAGTGGATGCCCATGTACGACCGGGTGTCGAAGTCGAGGTAGTCCAGGGCCAGCCGCCGGAACACGTAGTCCATGAGGGACTGCGCCATCCGCACGTCGGGGTCGTCGGTCATGCCGGCCGGCTCGAAGCGCATGTTGGTGAACTTCTCGACGAACGTCTCGAGCGGCACGCCGTACTGCAGCGCGACCGAGGTGACGATCGAGAAGGCGTCCATGACACCGGCGAGCGTGGAGCCCTGCTTGCCGAACTTGAGGAACACCTCGCCCAGGCGGCCGTCCTCGTAGGTGCCGGCGGTGAGGTAGCCCTCGGCGCCACCGACCGCGAACGACGTCGTGTGCGACACCCGACGCTTCGGCAGCCGCTCGCGGGTGGGACGGTAGACGACCTTCTCCACGATCTCAGTTGTAGCAGCAGCCACGGCGGCCGAGGCCTTGTCGGCAGCGGCGTCCTTGGCGGTCGAGCCACCGTCGGACAGCGGCTGGCCGACCTTGCAGTTGTCGCGGTAGACGGCCAGCGCCTTCAGGCCCATCTTCCAGCCCTGGACGTAGACGTCCTCGATCTCCTCGACCGTCGCCGTCTCGGGCAGGTTGACCGTCTTGGAGATCGCACCGGACAGGAACGGCTGCACCGCGGCCATCATCCGCACGTGGCCCATCGGGGAGATGGCCCGCGCGCCCATGGCGGTGTCGAAGACCTCGTAGTGCTCGGGCTTCAGGCCGGGGGCGTCGATGACGTGACCCTTGTCGGCGATGAACTCGACGATCGCCTCGACGGTCTCCTCGGTGTAGCCGAGCTGGCGCAGGGCCCGCGGGATCGTGAGGTTGACGATCTGCATCGAGCCGCCACCGACGAGCTTCTTGAACTTCACCAGCGAGAAGTCGGGCTCGATGCCGGTGGTGTCGCAGTCCATCATGAAGCCGATGGTGCCGGTGGGCGCGAGCACCGACGCCTGGGCGTTGCGGTAGCCGTTCTTCTCGCCCAGCTTGACCACGGCATCCCACGCCTTGGTGGCGACGCGGTGGATGTCCTTGTCCATCGTGGTGACGGTGCGGATCGCGTCGTTGGCGGCGGCGTGCTTGCGCATGACCCGCTTGTGCGCGTCGGCGTTGCGGGCGTAGCCGGCGTAGGGGCCGACGACCGCGGCCATCTCGGCGGAGCGCTTGTAGGCGGCACCGGTGAGCAGCGAGGTGATCGACGCGGCGATGGCGCGGCCACCCTCGGAGTCGTAGCCGTGGCCGGTGGCCATGAGCAGCGCGCCGAGGTTGGCGTAGCCGATGCCGAGCTGGCGGTAGTCGCGAGTCGTCTTGCCGATCGGCTCGGTCGGGAAGTCGGCGAAGCAGATCGAGATGTCCATCGCGGTGATGACCAGCTCGACGACCTTCTCGAACAGCACCGAGTCGAAGGTGTCGTCGTCCTTGAGGAACTTGAGCAGGTTGAGCGAGGCCAGGTTGCACGAGGAGTTGTCGAGGCTCATGTACTCCGAGCACGGGTTGGACGCGGTGATCCGGCCGCTCTCGGGGTTGGTGTGCCAGTCGTTGATCGTGCCGTCGTACTGGATGCCCGGGTCGGCGCACTCCCACGCGGCGGCGGCGATCTTGCCCATCAGCTCGCGGGCGTCGACGGTCTCGATGACCGAGCCGTCCTTGCGCGAGGTGAGGCCGAACTCGCGACCCTCCTCGACCGCACGCATGAACTCGTCGGTGACCCGCACCGAGTTGTTGGCGTTCTGGTACTGGACGGAGACGATGTCCTTGCCGCCGAGGTCCATGTCGAAGCCGGCGTCGCGCAGCGCGCGGATCTTGTCCTCTTCGCGCGCCTTGGTCTGCACGAACTCCTCGATGTCGGGGTGGTCGACGTCGAGGACGACCATCTTGGCCGCGCGACGCGTGGCGCCACCCGACTTGATGGTGCCCGCGGACGCGTCGGCGCCACGCATGAAGGAGACCGGACCCGAGGCGGTGCCACCGGAGGACAGCAGCTCCTTGGAGGAGCGGATGCGCGACAGGTTGAGCCCGGCACCGGAGCCGCCCTTGAAGATGAAGCCCTCCTCCTTGTACCAGTTGAGGATGGAGTCCATCGAGTCGTCGACGCTGAGGATGAAGCAGGCGCTGACCTGCTGGGGGCTGGCGGTGCCGACGTTGAACCAGACCGGCGAGTTGAAGCTGAACACCTGGTGCAGCAGGGCGTAGGTCAGCTCGTGCTCGAAGATCTCGGCGTCTTCGGGGGACCCGAAGTAGTCGTAGTCCTTGCCGGCCTTGACGTAGGTCAGGACGACGCGGTCGATCAGCTGCTTCAGCCCGGTCTCACGGGCCTCGGTGCCGACGGCGCCGCGGAAGTACTTGGTCGTGACGATCGTGGAGGCGTTGACCGACCAGAACTCGGGGAACTCGACGCCGCGCTGGTCGAAGATCGTCTCGCCGGTCTTCCAGTTCTGCTGGACGACGTCGCGCTTCTCCCAGGTCACCTCGTCGTAGGGGTGCACGCCCGGCGTCGTGAAGATGCGCTCCACGGACACCCCCTTGGCGCGGGCGGACTTGCGGGCACCTGCACGTGCTCCGGCGGTCTCGGTCATGTTCGTCCCTCTTCCTTCTGGCCCCTTCCGGGGGCCGTGGTGACCTGTATCTATTGTCCTGCTGGGGTCCGACAGGGCTGGTGACCTGCGGGAACTGTTCGGTGGTGGAACGGGTGGTGCCGGTGCCGCCCCCTGACGGCGGTTTCAGCGGATGGCGGTCAGCCGGGTCCGCCGGCGTCGCCGCCCCGGTGCGCGGCCGGCATCCGGCCCTGGGGCTCCTCCCCCGTCGCGTCCCGCTCGGCGCGAAGGAGGGTGATGGCCGACTCGAAGTCGTCGAGGGAGTCGAAGGCCTGGTAGACGGAGGCGAAGCGCAGGTAGGCGACCTCGTCGAGCTCGCGCAGCGGCTCGAGGACGGCCAGGCCGACCTCGTGCGCGTCGATCTCTGCGCTCCCCTGGCTGCGGATGGTCTCCTCGACGCGCTGGGCGAGGAGGGCGAGGTCGTCCTCGGTGACCGGGCGGCCCTGACAGGCCTTGCGGACGCCGACGAGCACCTTGGCCCGGCTGAACGGCTCGGTGGCGCCGGAGCGCTTGACGACGCTGAGGCTGGCCGTCTCGACGGTGGTGAAGCGGCGGCCGCACTCGGGGCACTGGCGCCGGCGCCGGATGCTCGAGCCGTCGTCGGTGGCGCGGGAGTCCATGACCCGCGAGTCGGTGTGGCGGCAGAACGGGCAGTGCATTTTCGGACCCCCTCGCGTGGTGGTTCGGCTCGCTGCTTGTGGACGAGCTGGTGGACAGTGGTGTTAACAACCTGTGGAGAACCGGTGTTTCCGGTGCACAACATGTGGACGAACTACATCGGTGTAACCACTAGATGTAGTGGACATCTTGTCCCGATGTGACCTGCGACGCAAGCAGTTCGGGAAAAGTCGTCGGGTCGGGCGTGTTTGTGCAGGTCAGAGGCCTGGATGCCGGGTGGCTGCGGGGCGCTTGGGCGTGTCGGAGGCGTGACGGGGCACCATTTGTGGGGCTGGTGTGACGTGAGAGGCACCAGATCTGGGGCTTCGCGGCTGGTTGGGCGACCCCACGTCTGGGGATGACGGTCGCGGGCCCGTGCGCGACGGCATCCGGGCGTCTACGGGCGCGCGGAGAGGCTGTGCGATGCAGGGGGCGCGGGATGCTGCGCCCTCTGCATCGCACAGGGCGACCCGGCGCTCGAGCGACGCTGCGACATCGCGCTCTACGACGCCGATCACCGCGCAGAAGTCGTTGCGATCACAGCGAGTACGGCGCGGTGGCCCGCGACGACGTGGGAGGTGGCGGATGTCAGCCACCCGTCCAGGGAGAGGGCTCGTCAGTTGCTCGAACAGGCGGGCCCGGGGCTCTCGGCAGACAGTTCGAGCCGGCGGGGTCCGGAGCCTCGGGCGTGACGACGGATTCCGAAGGTCAGGTCCGCCGACTCGAGCGCGCCCGACCGCCTCGCGGCGTGTCGTGAGCAGGCTCCCAGCGCGCTCCCAGACTTCGCGCAGCGCAGCAGACACATCGCCAACGTGTCACCGGTTCTGGACTCAAACTCGTTGCTGTTACGCACGATTGGGTTTCAGCACGGCACGGTGGGCACTGGTCGTATCGCCCCATCAGCCGTTCGGCCATCCTTTGCGACGCGGGAGTAAAGAGAGGGTAAAGATTCCTTCGTTGCGCGACGGCGGACCGTACTGTGTGTCGAGCGGGGGAACGTCATGCAGGGGCATGAAACGGGTGGGACCACCCAGAACGGCCTGGTAATCATGATCACGCAGACCGGCACTCGGCCTCAGTTCCTCCACTGCAACGACGTCGTCATCACCATCGGTGGGGGCGACTCCCACTTCGACATGGTCGACCAGCTCCGCCGCACGGCCTGGCGCCGCTTCGCGGAGGACCAGCGCACCCGCGTCGGCGGATGGCTGCGCAGCGCCACCAGCTCGAACTGACCACAGTTGTGCTCCGGGGGGCCGGAGCCGGGGGGTTCGACGTCACCCAGCGGTGACGGGGGGAACCAGTGTTGGGGGGAACCAGTGCGTGCGGGTCGGGGGTCACTCCCCCGGGCACGCTCCCTGGTGGACCAGCGCGGCGGTGACCATCCAGTGCCAGTCGGTCGAGGCAGCCCCGCCGCGGGCGCCTGCGCCGCACGTGCACTCCCAGTGCCAACGACCGAGCGCGTCACACGAGACGGCCGGGTGGTGGCTGCGGCGGGCGGTCCGCCTGCGGGTCATGGTCCTCATGCCAGTGAAGAGGGTCGAGGGGGTTCGCTGATACGTGCGGCCGGGGATCCGGGGGTCGAGATCGGCTGGGACCCGGGGCGAGTCCGGGTGGGCGAGAGGGGATGCCGGGCGCACGGCATCCCTCGCTCCCGCTCCCCTCACTAGGGTGAGCCGGTGAGCAGCGACGAGGTGGAGCCGCCGGGGCCGAACGTCCCCGAGGCCGGCGAGCGCGTGGCCGACGAGCCGGTGGCGACCCCGGAGGGCGCCGCGACCGACGCGCCCGACGTGGCAGAGCCCGTGGACGAGGCGCCCGAGCTCGAGCGGCACGCGAGCTGGTCCGAGCTCTTCTTCGACCTCGTCGCCGTCGCCGCGGTGGCCTCGCTCGCGCACCTGCTCGCCACCGAGCTCGACTGGGCGTCGCTGGGCCTGTATGCCGTGCTCTTCCTCGCGGTGTGGCTCGCCTGGACCACGTTCATGCTCTACGGCAACGTCGCCGGGAGCCGTACCCACGTGCTGCGGCTGCTCATCGGGATGTTCGGGCTCGGCGTGATGGCCGCGTCGGTGCCCGGCGTGGCGCACACGCTGCTCGACGGCGGCCACGAGGAACGAGCCGTCACCGTGTTCGCGGTGGCGTACATCGCCACCCGGGTCTACGGGGCGCAGTCGTGGCGGCCCGGTGAGGTGCTGCTCGACTTCCCGGTGGCCCAGCACACCTTGGGGGTGCTGCCCTGGGTCGTGTCGCTGTGGACGCACCCGCCGGTGACGGTCGTGCTCTGGGCGCTGGGCGTCGCGCTCGACCTCTGGCTGGTGCTCGTCGTGTCGGGAGACGACATGCTCGAGCGCTACTCGAGCCGGATGGACCAGCTCACCGCGCGCGGCGAGAGGGCCCGGGAGCGAGCCACCGGTCAAGGTGGTCGGCGAGGTGGACGACGGCTTGGCGCCCGGCGTCCGCAGCCGCCCCGGCATCCGCAGCCGCCCCGGAGGCGACGGCGGCCGAGGGGACGGGCGACGTCGAGGGGGGCGGCCCGCGGCGCGGCGGGTTCGCAGGTCGTGGAGGCCGGGTGCGCGAGGTGCTCAAGCCGGTGCCCGTCGCCACCGACCCCGGGCACCTTGCGGAACGGCTCGGGGGGTTCGTCATCATCGTGCTCGGTGAGGGCGTGGTGCAGGTCGTGAACGCCGCGTCGAACACGGTGCCTGAGTCGGGGCTGTTCGTGGCCGGGCTGGCGTCGTTCGTGCTGCTGGCCGGGATGTTCGGGCTCTCCGTGCTGTACGGCTTCGCCGGCGTGCCGCACCTGCGGGGGGACGCCGTCGTGGCGCGGGTCGGGCTCGCCCTGCACTGTGTCGTCACGGGGGTGATCGCGACGGTGTCGGTGGGGCTCGCGTCGGTCGTCGAGCACGGGAACGAGCCGCTCGCCACCGGGCCGCGGTGGCTGCTCTGCGGCGCCGTGGCCGCCTACTTCCTCATCGCCCAGCTCGTGGTCCTTGTGGTGCTCGGTCGCACGGCCGCCCTGCGGTCGCTGTGGATCTCCACCGGCGTCGTCGTGCCGCTGCTGCTCGGTGTGTTCGGCGGCCCGATGCCGGCGACCGTGCTCACCGCCGTCATCGCAGCCGTCGTGGTGGGCCAGGTGGCCATGGAGGCCCGGCTGGAGGGTCCGCGCCCCGACTAGGCCGGCATCGCGCGCTCGTTCGGTGCGGTGAGGTCCTCCTTGATGCTGGGCGCCAGCTCGACGTCCGTGCCTCCGGGGAGCCCCTCGAGAAGGGTCTGGGCCTGCTTGTCGAGCAGCCGCGACAGCGCCTGCTGCGCGAAGCCGAACACGAGGGCGTAGGCG
Organism: uncultured Actinomycetota bacterium; assembly: GCA_963707895.1. Lineage (GTDB taxonomy): Bacteria > Actinomycetota > Actinomycetes > Actinomycetales > Dermatophilaceae > Fodinibacter. Next base: position 694,788 of record CAVPRS010000010.1, read on the forward strand.
AGGATCTGCCCCTGCGAGTCGAGCTCGGTCAGCCCGGGGATGAAGTCGCCCTGGATGGCGACCAGCCCGAGGATCGCGGTGAGCGCACCCATCGGCACCTTGAGGGCGGCCAGCGCGACCGGCACGTCGTACGGGGTCGAGGTGCCCTTGAGGTTGCGGATCGACAGCGTGGCGGCGAGTGCGCCACCCAGGGCCCCCAGCACGCCGACGACGAGGATGTCGGCGCCGCGCGGGTGGGCGGTGAGGCCCTGGCTCGTGGGACAGGCCGGGACCGTGCCGTCGAAGCAGAGCGGCATCAGCGTGGGCTGGATCGCGACGAAGAGGAGCGTGCCGGCCACGACCAGCATCAGGAACATCGCCGCGCTGAGCAGGATGTTGCGGAAGCTGCGCAGCTGGGCGTGCTCGAGGTCGAGCTGCTCGTAGCTGTCGCCCACGAGGCGACGCATCCGGGCCCGCCGCACGTCGGGCGGGTCGGCCAGGAGCTCCCTGACGGTGAGCCGGCGCGGGTCGTCGCGGTGCAGGGTCGCGTTGGCGCGCGCGACGACGAGCGGCACCTCGGCCACCAGCTCGCTCTCGTCGTAGAGGTCGAACATCTGCGCGCGTGCGGTGTGCATCTGCCGGTAGGCCATCTCGACGAGGGTCCCTCGCCACCAGTTCCAGAACCGTCCGGGGACGGGGTCCTCGCGCAGGGCGGCGAGCCGCGCCTTGCGGACGAAGCCGCACACCCCCTCGGCCACGATGTCCTGCGACTCGGTCAGCGCTCCTCGCGCCCGGACCGCCTGCACGCGCATCTCGAGCTTGTCGGTCTCGACCGCCACGTGCTGCACCCAGATCCGCTTGCGGATCCCGTTGGTGCGCGTCCCGCCCCGCCTGAAGACCGACATCCGTGCTCTCCCTCGTGCGCCCCTCGCTGCGCCGGCATCGCCGGCTCTGTCGTAGGGCAAGGGCGTCGCGCGCGGGACTGGATACATCGTCCCGACGGCCCGGATGACGTGTGGTCGCCTCAGCGGGACAGGCGCACCTCGTGCCCGAGCCGGGTCAGCTTGTCGGGGTTGCGCACGAAGTAGAGCGAGCCGACCACCCCGTCGACGACCTCGATGGTGATGACGCTGTCGACCACGCCGTCGAGCACCGCGACCAGGCCGGGCTGGCCGCCGACCAGCTCGACGCGCAGCTCGACGTCGACGTCCTGCGGGGTGACGGCCTCGAGGAAGCGCAGCACCTTGTCGCGCCCGAGGATCGGTCGCAGGGCGGCCTTGCGCACTCCCCCACCGTCGGTGACGAGCAGGACGTCGGGGGCGAGGACGTCGACGAGCGCCTGGAGGTCACCGGTGTCGGCGGCCACGCGGAACCGCTCGAGGACGGCGGCGTGCTCGACGCGGTCGACCCGCTGGCGAGGACGGCGGGCGGCCACGTGCTCGCGGGCCCGGTGGGCGATCTGGCGCACGGCGGCCGGGGTGCGGTCGACACCCTCCGCGATCTCGTCGTAGGGGACGTCGAACACCTCGCGCAGCACGAAGACCGCACGCTCCACCGGGGTCAGGGTCTGCAGCACCAGGAGCATCGCGGTCGAGACGCTGTCGGCGAGCTCGACGTCATCCGCCACGTCGGGGACGGTCACGATCGGCTCGGGGAGCCACGGGCCGACATACGTCTCGCGCTGACGGCTGAGCGTGCGGAACCGGTTGAGCGACAGCCGGATCACGATGCGCACGAGGTAGGCCCGCGGGTCACGCACCGTCGTGGGGTCGACCCGTGACCAGCGCAGCCAGGCCTCCTGCACGACGTCCTCGGCGTCGGCGGCGACCTCGAGCATCTCGTAGGCCACGGTGAACAGCAGCGGCCGCAACGCCTCGAACTCGGCCGCGTCCGGGACCGCCGCGGCGCCCGGGTCGGAGGCACCCGGCATCCGCGCGTCGTCGTCTGAAGCGCCGGCCGGACTCACGCGTTCGAGCGTACGGCGAGGGGCAGCTCGCAGACGTCCGAGAAGCCCTGCGCCTGCAGGCCGGCGGCGCTGTTGAACCGCGAGCGCATGTTCTCGAGCGCGATGAGCTGGGTGAGCTCGACGAAGGCTTCGAGACCCAGGGCGTCCTGGAGCCGGTGGCTCAGGTCGTCGTCGACGGTGAGTGGCGTGACGCTCATCGCCTCGGCGTACTCCATCACGTCCCGCTCGACCGGCGTGAACACGTCGCTGTCGCGCCAGCGCGGCACCTCGCGCACCTTGGCCTCGTCGAGGCCCTCGTCGTGGGCCATGAAGTAGCCGAAGTCCATGCACCAGGTGCAGCCGATCGTGGCCGCGCTGGCGATCTGGGCGAAGGAGGCGAGGTGCGGGTCGAGGGCGTCCCACTTGGCCACCTTGCGCTCGAAGCCGAGCACCGCGTTGGTGACCTTGCGGTTGTGCCAGATGACCCAGGCGGTGTCGGGGACCATGCCCCAGGTGCGCTTGGCGTAGGCGAGCATCAGCCGGCCGTACGGGCCGTCGATCGTCGCTCTCGGGATGCGGAAGGTGCTGGGCACGGGAGTCTCCTCGGGTCGGTGGGCGGCTCGGTTGCCGCCTCACCCCTCCAGACACCGCTCGCCCCGCCCGGTGTGACATCCGAGCCCCCCGACTTCGTGCGGTTTACACACGGTTCTCGCAGGCCGAGGCAGTGAAAACCGTGTGTAAACCGCACGAAGTCGCGGAAGGAGGGGCCGGATGCCGTGGGGGTCCTGTCCCAGATCGGCCGGATGTCGCCGGGCGATGGTTCGCTGGGGGCATGAGCGGGGACCAGAGCTGGGAGACGCACCCGGTGACGCCGAGCCGGTTCGACGACTTCGCCGACGTCATCAACCCGAACCGCCGCGCCACGCACTGCTGGTGCCTGTCGCACCGGATCAACGCGGCCGAGATCGAGGCAGCTGGGGCACGGCAGCCGCGAGGAGGCGATGCGGGCGCTGTGTCGTCGGCCGAACCCGCCGGGCGTCGTGACCTACCTCGACGGCACGCCGGTCGGGTGGTGCAGCATCTCGCCGCGCTCGCAGATCCCGCGGCTCGAGCAGCTCGAAGCTGATCCGGCCGGTCGACGACGTGCCGGTGTGGACCGTCATCTGGTGGTCGTACATGATGGGTACAGCCGCGGGCGTCTCGGCGCACCTGCTCGAGGGGGCGGTCGACTACGCGGCGTCGAAGGGGGCACCGGCGGTCGAGGCGCACCCGGTCGACCCGGAGGGGAGGCGGATGGACACGACGATGGCGTTCTTGGTGACGCGCTCGATGTTCGAGAAGGCCGGGCGAGGTGGTCGGCACGACCGACGCCGTCGCCAGCCGGATGCCGCGCCTGCGTCATGCGTCGCACCCTCA
>CAVPRS010000011.1:0-767992 GCA_963707895.1 uncultured Actinomycetota bacterium
GACCGACCTGCAGGCAGTGCGGCTCGGCCGACCGATCAGCGATGCCGCCCGCGGTTCCGCCGCGGCGCTGGCCGGGATCGCGCTCGGCGCCGCCGCCACCGAGGCCGTGCCCTACGGCGGCGACGAGACCATGGCGTATGCCGGTGCGCCCGTCGCCGGGCCGGGCACCGACACCCTGGCCGGGCTCGACGACGACGAGGACCGCAAGCGCGGCGCCGGCTCGTGGATCGTGCTGGCGCTCATCGCGCTCGCCGCGCTCGCGGCTCTCGCCTACGGGTTGTCCACCTACTTCGGGGAGCCGGACGTCCCCAAGGTCGCGGTGCCGCGCGTGGTCGACATGCCGTACCAGACGGCCACCGCCGAGCTCGTGAAGGTCAAGCTGGTCGCCGACGTCGTCCGCCAGCCCAGCGACACGGTCCCCGAGGACACCGTCATCAGCCAGAACCCCACGGCCGGCACCGAGGTGACGCAGAACAGCACGGTGAAGCTGTTCGTGTCCTCCGGGCCGACGGCCGTGACCGTGCCCGACCTCAAGGGCCTCACCGTGCAGGAGGCGCAGAGCCAGTTGAGCGACCAGGGCCTGGCCGTCGGCACCGTCCAGGAGGTCAACGACCCCGACACCGAGCAGGGCAAGATCATCGACTCCAACCCCGGTGCCGGCACGTCCGTCTCGCCGCAGTCCAAGATCAACCTGCGCGTGGGCACCGGGAAGGTCGAGGTGCCCAACGTCGTCGGCAAGTCGCAGAGCCAGGCGCAGTCGGTCATCGCGGGCGTCAACCTGCAGGTCGAGACGAAGTTCAAGGCGACCAACGACGCGCCGGAGGGCACCGTCATCTCGCAGAGCCCCAAGGACGGCACGGTCGACATCGGCGGCACGGTCAAGATCACCGTGGCCCAGAAGCCGGCGCCGACCCTCACGCCGACGACGGTGACGCCGACGCCCACAGAGACCCCGACCACGACCGCGACGCCCCCACCGACCCCCTGACCCAACTGACCGGGATTCGGCCGGCGGCGTCAGCCGGCGGCGACCATCCGTGCGACGCCCGCCGCGTCGTGCACGAGCGGGCTGAGGCCGACCGAGCGCTCGACGGCATCCGGCATGCCGCACAGCTGGAGCCAGTTGGCGAGCATCCGGTGGCCGCCGTGGGTGAGCACCGACTCGGGGTGGAACTGCACCCCGTGCAGCGGCAGCGTCGCGTGGCGCACCGCCATGATGATGCCGCTCTCGGTGCTCCCGTTGGCGAGCAGCTCGTCGGGCAGCGTCGCCGGCTCGATCGTGAGCGAGTGGTAGCGGGTGGCGGTGAACGGGTCGGGCGCACCCTCGAGCACGCCGGTGCCGTCGTGGTGCACCTGGGAGGTCTTGCCGTGCAGCAGCTCGGGGGCCCGGCCGACCGTGGCGCCGAGCACCACACCGAGGGCCTGGTGGCCCAGGCACACGCCGAGCATCGGCTGCTCACGCTCGGCGCAGGCCTCGATCATCGCCATCGAGACGCCGGCCTCCTCGGGGGTACCGGGGCCGGGCGAGACCAGCACGCCGTCGAACTCCGCCCCGTCGGCGGGCGCGACCGCGTCGTTGCGCACGACCTCGCACTGCGCGCCGAGCTGCTCGAGGTAGCCGACGATCGTGAAGACGAAGCTGTCGTAGTTGTCGACGACGAGGATGCGGGTCATGGGGTCAATGGTGCACCGTCGGCGTCACGGCCCGACGGTCGACTCCGTGAACGGCAGCAGCGGGCTGATCGCCGGGAACACCCACAGGAAGCAGACGGCGACCACGACGAAGGCGAGCACCAGGCACAGCAGGGCCCGGGCCCACGTGGGTCCGGGCAGGTGGCGCCACAAGGCGGCGTACACGGTCAGGCCCCCTTCGGGGTGGTCAGCCACTTCGACGGGTCCCACTCGGCACGCGGCACCTCGGCCACGAGCCGGCCGTGCACGACGAACCGCTGGGTGGCGCTGTACTTCGGGTGGCACGAGGTCATCGTGATCGTCGCCTCGGTCGGGGTGCCTCCGGGCTTGCCGGGCACCGGGTCGAGGACGTCGACCTCCCACGGACGCACGATCTCGCGCGAGGTCACCTCGTAGACGTAGACCGTCCCGGCCGTCTCGACGACCACCCGGTCGCCGTCCTCGAGCCGGTCGATGTCGTGGAACGGCCGGCCGTAGGTGGTGCGGTGACCCGCGACGGCGAAGTTGCCGACCTGTCCGGGGCCGGCAGTGCCGACGTAGTGGCCGATGCCGAGGGCCAGCACGGGGCGGCCGGTGCCCTGGATGACCGGTCGCGCGTAGTCGGCGCCGAACCGCGGGATGCGCACCACCGCGAACGCACCGTCCTTGCCGATCGCCGTCGGGATGCCGTTGTCGAGCACCGGCGCCGGTGTGCCTCGGGCGAAGTCGTCCTCGAGCGTCTGCACGATCTGGGTCTGCACCCGGTTGGCGGCGACGTCGGTCCACCACAGCTGCCAGGCGGCGAACAGGAGCAGCAGCACCCCGAGCGTCATGAGGAGCTCGCCGGCCCAGCCGACGAGGCGACGGATTCTCACGAGGCGGGGACCTCGGCGTGCTCGGGCACGATCGAGCCGCTGTAGGCGGGGAAGGTCTGGCTCCCGACGTTGCCCACGTCGTAGCCGAGGCCGACGGCGATCGACCAGTCGCGCAGGTTGGCCACGGCCGGGTCGGTGTCGAGCGCCGAGCGCATCGCGTCGCGGTTGCCGATGGCGGTGATGACGTAGGGAGGGGAGTAGACCCGGCCCTGGAGGATCAGGGTGTTGCCGACGCAGCGCACCGCGCTGGTGGAGACGACCCGCTGGTCCTGGAGCATCATCGCCTCGGCGCCGCCCGCCCAGAGGGCGTTGACCACGGACTGCACGTCCTGCTGGTGGATGACGTAGTCGTCGGGGTCGGCGCCGGCGGGCACCTCGCCACCCGCGAGCTTGGCGTCGTTGAGGGTGACCCGCAGGGCCGGCCCGCGCACCTTGGTGCGGCCGGCGGCCGTGGCGATCTCGTTGGCCTGGCGCTCGAGCTTCTGGGTCTCGAGGTCGCCGGGGGCCAGGGCGGCGGTGGCCTCGTCGACCTTGCCCTGCAGGTCGTCGAGCTGTCCGGCCCGCGTCTCGTTGGTGCGGTTCTGGGCGCGGATCAGGTCGGGTAGCTGAGCCTGGTCGGTGCGCAGGTCCTCACCCTGCGAGGCCCGCACGCTGGAGGCGAACAGGGTGCCCGCGACGAGCGCCGCGACGGGCACCAGCCATGGCCACGGGGAGGGACGGTTCACCCGTCCCGCGTGCGTGCCGACCACCGTGGCCACCTCCTCTCAAGAACACCCTCTACGCTAGGCCCACACCATCAACGCAACGAGGAGATCGTTCGTGCCCGAGTCCAAGGGTCGCAACAAACCCGCTTACACCCCGCCGCGCACGGCGTCGAAGAACACCGCGCCCAATCCGCGCTGGTTCGTCCCCGTGATGCTCGGTCTGATGGTCGTCGGCCTGCTCTGGGTCGTCACCTACTACATCTCCGGGTCCGCCCAGCTCCCCATCCCGGCGCTCGGCCGCTGGAACCTCGGCGTCGGCTTCGGCCTGATGCTCTCCGGCTTCCTGATGACCACCCGCTGGCGCTGACCTGCGGCGATCCGGGTTGTCCACAGGCGTTGTCCCCACTGGGGACGAATGACACGCGTGTAATCCACAGGCAGGCGGTCAGCCCACGAGGGCGTACTTCCCGATCGTGAGCACGACGAGCACCAGCAGGATGCCGCCCATCGAGAACCAGTGCACCCGCTGGTTCGGCGGGGGCTCCAGCGGTCCCCGGTTGCGCCCGGTGTAGGCGATGCTCGCGGCCACGGCCGCCCCGGTGAGGAGCCCACCGAGGTGGGCCTGCCAGGCGATCCCGGGGATCACGAACCCGATCACGGCGTTGATGCCGATGATCACGTACATGCCCGCCGACGACCGGCCGAGCCGGCGCTGGAGGACGAGGAACGCCCCGAACAGGCCGAACACCGCCCCGGAGGCACCGACCGCCCCGGTGCGCCACATCCCGTAGTTGCCCATCGCCGCGTCGAGCTCGGTGGTGGGCGTGGACAGCAGCAGGTACATGACCGAGCCGCCGAGGGCGCTGAGCAGGTAGATCGCGACGAACCGCGCCCGCCCGAGCATCGGCTCGAGGTAGCTGCCCATCACCCACAGCGCGTACATGTTGAACGCGATGTGGGTGATGCCGCCGTGGGCGAAGGCGGAGGTGAGGAAGCGCCACGGCTCGCTCTGGGCCAGGGCCGGGACGAACGAGATCCGGTCGTCGAGCCCCGGCACGGTCATCTGCAGCACGAACACCGCCACGCAGATGCCGATGATCGTCATCGTGGCGAGCGGCCGCCCGTCGGTGACCTGCCCCCCGAACACGGTGCGCCCCTGACGCACGGTCCTCGAGCCCTCGGCCACGCAGTCGACGCACTGGATGCCGACCGCGGCCGGCCGCTGGCACTGCGCGCAGGTCGGTCGCATGCAGCGCTGGCAGCGCACGTAGGACTCCCGGTCGGGGTGCCGGGGGCACACCGGGACCTGCTCCACGGCATCCGGGACGGCCGGCTGCTCACCCACGTCGTCCACCGATCCTGTGCGCGACGACCCGCTGGAGCGGGGTCAGTCCTCGATCTCGACGCGCTCGATGACGACGTCGTCGATCGGCTTGTCCATGGAGCCGGTCGGCACGGCGGCGAGCTTGTCGACGATCTCACGGCTCGGGCCGTCGGCCACCTCGCCGAAGATGGTGTGCTTGCCGTTGAGCCACGGGGTGGCGCCGACGGTGATGAAGAACTGCGAGCCGTTGGTGCCCTTGCCCATGCGCTTGCCGGCGTTGGCCATCGCGAGCAGGTAGGGACGGTCGAACTGCTTGTCGGGGTGCACCTCGTCGTCGAAGGCGTAGCCCGGGCCACCCATGCCGCGGCCGAGCGGGCAGCCGCCCTGGATCATGAAGCCGGGGATGATCCGGTGGAAGATCAGGCCGTCGTAGAACTTGGTCGGGTTGGTGCGTCCCGCGTCGTCCTTGTACTGCTTGCTCCCGGTCGCGAGGCCGGTGAAGTTGGCGACCGTCTTGGGCGCCTCGTTGGGGAAGAGCTCGACGACGATCGGGCCGAGAGTGGTGTGGAGGGTTGCCTTCATGCGCTCGATCCTCTCACGGAGGAACCACGCACCGAGCAGCCCGGGGGCCGCCCGCAACGGACGACCGGTTCACCGCGTCCGGATGCCGGAACGGGTGATCCCACCGTCCCGGGATGGCTTGGACGTCCGCAAACAGGGCAGGATGGGCGCAAGACGAACGTCCAACACGAGGAGGACACGTGTTCCGCACACCGAGCAAGACCGACCAGGCGAAGGACGCCGTCGCGGCCGGTGCCGTGAAGGTCAGCGACGGCGCGCAGGTCGCTGCCGAGAAGGTCAGCGACAGCGCACAGGTCGCGGCCGACAAGGCCACCGAGCTGAAGACGAAGGCCGGCGAGGCCGCCAGCGCGACCGCGGCGGGGGCCGCCACCGCCAAGGTGAAGGCCGCCGACGCCGCCGAGGTGGCCCGCGAGACCGCCGAGACGGTCAAGGAGTTCGCCCAGGAGGCTGCCGAGACGCTGGCACCCAAGGTCGAGCACGCCCGTGAGACCTTCGTCGACGACGTGCTGCCCAAGGTCGCGAGCGCGCTCGCCGCCATCGCTGCCGGCGCGGCTGCCGCGAGGGAGTCGGCCAGCGAGGCCGCCGACCGCGCCCCCGACGCCTACGCCGTGCTCAAGGGCGACGCCGTGGCCAAGAAGGGCGGCAAGGGCAAGTGGATCCTGCTGCTCGGCGCCCTGGCTGCCGGTGCCGCCGTCATGGCCTGGCGAAAGAGCAACGAGCGCCCCGACCCGTGGGCCACCGCGGGCTCCTACACCCCTCCGAAGCCGGTCTCCGAGAAGGTCAGCGACCTCGCCGGCGCGGCCAAGGAGAAGGCCGTCGAGGTCAAGGACGCGGCAGCCGAGAAGGCGAGTGAGCTCAAGGACAAGGCCACCGACGCCAAGAGCAGCGCGACGGCCAAGACCGCCGAGGCCAAGGACACCGCGGCGAGCAAGGCTGCCGAGGCCAAGAGCACCGCCGCCGCGAAGGCCGCCGAGGCCAAGCAGACCGCGGCAGACGCCGCCGACGACCTCGCCGACTCCGCCGAGGGGGCGGGCGACGACGCCGCCATCCCGTCGATCTCGGAGACCTCCGAGGGCGCCGACCTGTCGACCAAGAACCTCGACACGGGGTCGACCGACAAGGGCTGACCGCTCAGCACCACCGCACTGCACGACGCCGGCTGCCCGACAGGGCGGCCGGCGTCGGCGTTCGTGGGATGCCGCTCGCTCAGATGGTCAGCCCGTGGCCGAACGCGAAGAGCGGGTCGTCGTAGCCCGGAACGTCCTCGGGGTGGGCCCGGACCTGGTCCATCGAGCGCGGCAGGTCGAACGGCAGCCGCCCCCGTGGCGGGATGACCCCGGTGAGGGCCTCGAGCAGGGCGTCGTCGCTCGTGCCGTAGCTGCCGACCACCGCGTCGGCCACCGACACCACAGGGGTCAACACCGCCGGCCGGTCGAGCACGACGTCGACGACGAGGCGGCACTCGGCCGCGATCCGCTGCAGTCGGACGACGAGGCCAGGGGGGAAGTCGAGCGATCCCTGGTGGAACCACGACTCGAGGAACAGGTCCGAGCGCGGCTCGAACGGCGCCATCAGGCGCACGAGCGCGACGTCCGCGTCCTCCGGCCGGTCCACGGGGATGCCGTGCCGCGCCACCGCGTCCCGGCTCACGTTCTCCGCGTAGATGCGCAGCCCGCTCGTCAGGGGAAGGGCCGGGCCGGCATCCGTGCTGCCGTTGGTGAGCACGGTGACGGAGCGGGCCTGTGCCTCGTAGCCGGCGGCGCGGAAGTCGTCACGGCCCACGGTGCGCGACGCGGCGTCGACGTCGACGAAGGGGTCGTCGAACAGCCCGAGCCGGAACTTCACGGCCAGCAGCCGCCGGGCCGACGCGTCGATCCGGGACTCCGAGACACGTCCCTGTGCCACGAGGTCGAGCAGCACGTCGACGCACTCCTCGCCCCCGAACTGGTCGGCACCGGCGGCGATGATGCGCTCCATCCGCTGGTGCGGGTCGAGGTGCTCGACCCCCCAGGCACGGGCGGGCAGCACCTGGTCCCCGACGTGGTTGTCGTTGACCAGCTCCCAGTCGGTGAGCACGACGCCGTCGTAGCCGAGCTGCTCACGCAGCATGCCGGTGACGACCTGGGCGTTGTATCCGAAGCCGACCTCCTCGATGGCCACGCCGTCGACCTCGAGCCCGACCGGCATCCCGTAGTAGGGCATGACCGCCGCGGTGCCGGCCTCGATGACCGCCGGGAACGGCGCCAGGTGCTCCGCGAACCGACCGCCGGGGTAGACCTGCTCGCGCCCGTAGGGGAAGTGGGCGTCCTCGCCGTCCTTCTGGGGGCCGCCGCCGGGGAAGTGCTTCGACGTGCAGGCCACGCTGTCGGGCCCGATCACCTTCTGCTGGAAGCCCTCGAGGTAGGCCGTGCCGAGCTCGGTCACGAGCCCGGCGTCCTGCCCGAACGTTCCTGCCTGACGGGCCCAGCGCGGCTCCGTCGCGAGGTCGAGAGTGGGGTGCAGAGCGGCCCGGATGCCGACCGCGACGTACTCCTGCCGGGCGATGTCGGCGAACTCGCGCACGAGCTCGGCGTCGCGCAGCGCGGCCAGGCCCAGCGGCTCTGGCCACTGCGAGAACGCCTTGGCCGTGAACGAGACCCCCGCGTTCTCGATGAACGCGTGCCGCGGGTCGGTCGAGATCGTCACGGGGATGCCGTGCGGCGTGCCCTCGGCGAGCGCCTGGAGCGCGTTGTGCCACAGGGCCGCCATCCGGGCGTCCTCGAGGACGTGCACGTTGAAGTGGGTCAGGTGCTTCTCCAGCACGACGACACTGGTCGGCGACTTGCTGATCGCGCCCGCGCCCTCGACGACGGTGCCGTCGGCGCCCGCCTCGATCACGGTGTGGAACATCAGGCCGACCTTCTCCTCGAGCGAGAGCCGCGCGAGCAGGTCGTCGACCCGTGCCTCGACGTCGAGGCGCGGATCCTCGTAGGGGTCCATCCGTCCGTTGCCGTTGAGGTCGCGGTAGCGCACCCCCTCGTCGGTGGTCGCCCAGGCCCCGCCGGTGCCGGGGTCGTCGGGTGCCGTGCTGTCGCTGGATGCCGTGGTGTCCCTCACTGTCGAAGTCCCCTCGTCGTTGGTGGTCAGGTTGACGCGGTTCCGCACGACGTGTGCTGCCGGGCCCAGGCGGCAGCACACGTCGTGGGTCTGCGGGCTGTGCTCAGTCGCCGACGATGCCGGCGCCGAACTGCTCGATGCCGATGACGGGGCGAAGGGCCTTCTCGACGTCGGGGGTGCTGAACGCCTTGCGCAGCAACCCCTTTCCGAGCACGTTGCCCAGGGCGCCCATCACCATGGCCTGGTCGAGCGAGAGGTAGCGGCGCGCGATCGTGCCGCTGTGGACCGCGACGGCGTCGAAGAACCCACCGCGGCCGTAAGCACCGAGCTTGTTCTGGATCCCGATCAGGTTGGCCGTCGCGTGGCCGCGCTCGAACATCATCGCGAGGAACGACGCGTGGGGCGTCACGACACCGTCGCCGTAGGTCGGGTTCGGGTTGGTCGCCTTGCGGCAGTCGCCGAAGCCGAGGTCGAGGTTGGTCTTCTCCTGGTCGGAGAAGTAGCCGTCGGGGTTGAGCCCGAGTGCGTCGACGCCGTACTCGCGGTAGCCTCCGGCCGGGTTGCTCGAGGGCGAGAAGCCCCAGTAGCCGTAGCCGGCGTCCTCGAGCCCGTGCTCACGCTCGGCACGGACGTGGAGCGGGTGGTTTACCCCCCAGCTGCGCGGCGCCCAGACCTCTTCGGGCACGAAGACCGCGGGCATGAGCTCCTCGAACATGCTTCCGCCCCAGCCGGGTACGACATGCATGCCGCGATAGGTGTAGGCACCTTCGTAGACGTCGATCCCGAGGTAGGTGCGGGTCTCGCCCACCGGCTGCATCTCGTGCCACGACCAGTCGCAGCTCGCCGGGAAGGTGCGCCACGGCGCGTAGTAGTGGTGGCCGGGCACCTGACCGGTGAGGATGCCCAGGTAGCTCGTGATCCGGGTCTCCGACACGATCGTGTCGTAGTGGTGGGTGGTCAGCCACACGTCGTCGCCACCGATGTGGGTGCCGAGGAACGTGCCGCCGGGGCGGCCGTCGGCGTAGACGTAGAACCCGCCGTGCATCAGCCCACCGGGCCGGCTGCTGGGGTGGCCAGGGATCTCGCCCGGATCGTAGAAGGCATCCCAACGCATCCGGTCGAACAGGGCCGCGGCGAGCGGCGCGGCGGTCGCGCCGCCGGTGTTCTTCACGACGAGCAGCGCGGCACCGAGCCACCCGCTGTCGACGCTGGAGACGAATGGCTCGACGTGGCTGCCGTCCTCGGGCCAGGTGTGCAGGGTGTCGCCGGTGGCCGGGTCGTACCAGTTGAAGTACATCCCGCTCGGGGCGTGGTGCTCCATCGTGCCGAGCGTCCTCAGGGTCCGGCTCAGCCGGGCGGTGCACTCCCGCGCACTGATGATGCCGAGGTCGCGCGCCACGATGGTCGACCAGAGGTAGCCGCCGATGTTGGTCGGCGAGGTGTAGCCGCTCCGGGCTCCGGCAGCGAGTGACTCGGGGATGTTGTCGGACGGGAGCCCGGTCGCCGGGTCCGTCATCGCGTCGAGGCTGTGCCAGGTGTCACGGGCCCAGCGCATCAGTCGCGAGTTCGACTTCCCGCTCGCGGCATCCACCGCAGATGCCGTGCCTGCCGCGGCGCTCGCGGTCGGCTCGAGCCCGAGGGCGGCAAGGAGGGCGGTGCCGCCGACGAGCAGCTGGCGTCGGCCGGGGGTGGGGACAGTTCTGTCGGACATGGTCGGACTCCGTTCGTGGTGGCTACTTGATGCCGGTGGTGGCGATGCCCTCGATGAACCTGCGCTGGAAGGCGAGGAAGATCAGGAGGATCGGCATGACGACGACCGTGGCCCCGGCGAGGAGCAGGCCGTAGTTCGTGGCGTTCTGGCCCTTGGAGAACAGCGCAAGGGCGACCGGGAGGGTGTAGGTGTCCTCGGTCTGGGCGACGACGAGCGGCCAGAGGAAGTTGTTCCAGCTGGCGAGGAACGTCAGGATGCCCAACGTCGCGAGTGCGGGACCGCAGAGCGGCAGGATGATGCGCCAGAAGATCCTCAGCTCTCCGGCCCCGTCGACCCGTCCCGCGTCGAGCAGGTCCCGTGGCAGGCCCTTGATGTACTGCCGCATCAGGAACACCCCGAACGGGGCCACCAGGAACGGCAGGAACAGTCCGGGCAGGGTGTCGACGAGCCCGGCGTTGGCAGCGAGGACGAACTGCGGCACGAAGGTGACCATCCCCGGGATGAGCAGCGTCCCCATCACGATGCCGAACAGCACGTTCCGGCCCGGAAAGTCGAGCATGGCGAGCGAGTATCCGACCATCGAGCAGAAGAGCAGGTTGCCCACGGTGACGACGACGGCGACGATCGTGGAGTTCATGAAGTAGGCGCCGAAGCTCGCCTTGGAGAACAGCTGCCGGTAGTTGTCGAGGGACGGGTGCTCGGGCCACCAGGTCGGGGGGCTCTGGCGCAGCTCGGCGGTGCTCTTGAAGCTGCCGAGCAGCATCCAGATGAACGGTGCAGCCACGGCGAGGACGGCGACCGAGAGGATGAGGTAGAGCCACCAGCGGCTCTTGGTTGTCGGGTTCATGCTGGCCTCACGTGTTCTCTCGCAGGGCGCGGAACTGCAGCGCGGTGATGACGGCCACGGCGACGAAGATGATGTAGCCGAGCGCCGCCGCGTACCCGTAGTTGCCGAAGCCGAACTGCTTGTACGTGTACAGCGACATCGAGATGGTGCTGTCCAGGGGACCGCCGTTCGTCATGACGAAGGGCTCCTCGAAGAACTGCAGGTACCCGATGATCGTCGTCACCGAGACGAAGAGGATCACCGGACGCAGCAGCGGCAGTGTGACGTGGCGGAAGCGCTGCCACCCGTTGGCCCCGTCGATCGCGGCCGCCTCGTGCAACATCCATGGCACCGCCTGCAACCCCGCGAGGAAGATGATCATGCCCGTGCCGAAGTTGCGCCAGGACGCCATCATGATCAGGCCGGGCATCGACCAGTTCGCGTCACCGAGCCAGTTCGGCCCGTCGATGCCCACCCAGCCGAGGGCGGTGTTGATCAGGCCGAAGTCGTCCTGGAGCAGGAACTGCCAGACCACGGCGACCGCGACGATGGACGTGACGACCGGGGTGTAGAAGCCCAGCCTGAACAGCGACCTGAACTTCGTGATGCCGCGGTCGAGCGCGACCGCGGCGGCGAGGGCCAGGGTCATGGTGAGGGGCACCCCCAGCAGGACGAAGTACGCCGTGTTGCGCATCGCGTGGAGGAAGGTCTCGTCGGAGAACGCCCGGGTGTAGTTCTCCAGGCCGATGATGTCGACCGAGAAGGGGGTCCGTAGGTCCTTCGCCTTCGTGTCCGTGAAGCTCATGAACAGTGACTGGGCCACCGGCCAGAGCGTGAAGACGAGGAAGAGGAGACAGAACGGCAGCGCCAGGATCCACGCGGCCCACCCCTCCCGCCGGCGGCCGGAGTGCCGTCGTGTGCGGGAGGGGGGAACCGGCCCGGCGGTGCCGGGCGACACCGCGAGCGCAGTGGCATCGCGCTCGGTGGCCGTGGACATGATCAGTTTCCGGTCCCGATGGACTCAGCCTGCTTCTGCACGGTCTTCAGTGCAGCGGCCGGGTCTGCGCCGGACTTGGTGACCTTCTCCATCTCGGTGTCGAAGGAGGTGATGACCTGCTCCCACGTCGGGAAGGACGGCGGGGCCTGAGCGGTCTCGAGCTGCTTGCCGAAGACGGCAAGCTTCTTGTCCGCGGTCAGGGCCGGGTCCTGCCAGGCGCTCTTGACCGACGGGAGGTCGGTCGAGCTCTTGTACCACTCGACCTGGGTCTTGGGGTCGGAGAGCCACTGCACGAACTTCCACGCGGAGTCGCGGTTCTTCGTGTTCTTGAAGACGGCGAGGTTCGAGCCGCCGACGAAGGACGAGGACGTCTTGTCCGCGGGGATCTGGAAGACGTCGTACTTGTCCTTGAACTTGTCACCGCCGCCGGCCTTCTCGACCGCGCTCATCATCCACGGGCCCGAGATGAACATCGGCACCTTGCCGCTGGCGAAGTCGGGCTCGGTCGTCGGGGTCGCCGGGGCGGCCTTGTCGGAGATGCCGTCGGTGAAGAACGACTGGTAGTACTCCGACGCCTTGAGCACCTCGGGGCTGTCGAAGTTGTAGGCCTTGCCGCCGTCCTTGGTGAGGTCGGCGCCCGCGGACCACGCGAACGGCATGACCGACTGCCAGGAACCGGTGCCACCGGCCTGCAGGCCGATGCCGTACTTGGCGCCGGCCTTGTCCTGCATCGCCTTGGCCATGTCCTTCAGCCCGGCCCAGTCGGTGGGGGGCGTGGTGATGCCCGCCTTCTTGGCCAGGTCGGTGCGGTAGTAGACCAAGCGGGTCTCGACGTACCAGGGGACCCCGAACGACGTCCCGTTCACCTCGGTGGTCTTCTGGGCGCCGTCGAAGAAGACCGACTTGTCGATGCTGCCGGGCGTCGGGTCGAGCGCGTCCATGCCGGCGAACTCACCCATCCAGGTGGTGCCGACCATGGCGACGTCGGGCGTCTTGTTCGCGGTGATCGCGGTGGTGAACTTGTCGTGTGCGGCATCCCACGGAATGGCGGTGACCTGCACCTTGACCCCGGGGTTGGCGGCCTCGAACTCCTTGGCGAGATCGGGCAGCTTCTCGCCCTCGGCGCCCATGGCCCAGACGGTGATCGTGCCATTGGCGGCACCGGAGCTCACCGCCTTGCCGGTGGCGGCGGCGCCGCCGCCGGCGTCCTCGCGTCCGCAGGCGGACACGGTCAGGGCCAAGGCGGTGACGCCGGCCAGGGTGATGGCGGAGGTGCGTCTCATCGGTCTCTCACTTTCTGGGTGGGGTGCAGGGAATCGGTGGGGTGTGGGTTGACGGATGCCGGGCAGCCCGGCGGTGTGGGCCGGCTTGCTAGCCGGCAGCGTGACCGGGCGGACATCCGCAGGAGCTGCGGATCACCACCTCGGTTGCGAGCACGCGCCGCTCGGCGCTGGGGGTCGCGCCGGAGACGAGGTCGTGGAGGCGGTCGGCGGCGAGCACGCCGAGCTCGTGCACCGGCTGGCGCACGGTGGTCAGGCCGGGGCGCACGTAGCGCGAGGCCATCACGTCGTCCCAGCCGACGATGGCGATGTCGGTGGGTACGTCGATGCCGCCGTCGGTCAGGCGGGCCAGCACGGCCAGCGCCAGCTCGTCGTTGCCGCAGACCAGTGCGTCGGCGGTGAACTCGCCGGCGAGCAGCTGCTCGGCAACGGTCGTGCCGTCGCGCTCGCGGAACTCGGCGCGCACCGGCTCGGCCGCGGTCAGACCTCGCTCGTCGTGGGCGGCGACGAAGCCCTCGTAGCGCTCGAGGAGGTCGGGGGCGGCGTCGGTGTCACCGACGAAGCGCAGGTTGGTGCGGCCGTGCTCCACGAGCAGGTGCTCGGTCAGGCGACGGGCTCCGTCGTGGTTCTCCGCTGCGATCGCCTCGATGCCGTGGCGGGCGTGACCGGCGATGATGACGACCGGCTTGCCCGTGCTGCCCACGTGGGCGGCGTCCGAGCCGAGCACCGCGATGCCGTCGACCCGGGTGGCCAGGGTGCGCACCGCGCGGTCGCGGTCGTCCTTGGCGCCTGCCAGCATCAGCATGACGCTCTGTTCCAGCTCGGCCGCGCGTGTCTCGAATCCGACCAGCAGCTCGGCGTAGTAGGGACCGGACAGCTCGGGAAGCACCAAGCCGTAGGTGTCGTGGTGGCGCACGGCCAGGCTGCGCGCCGCGCCTGAGGGCAGGTAGTCGAGCTCTTCGACCGCGGCGAGCACCTTGCGGCGGGTCCGCTCGGACACCACCGAGGAGCCCTGGAGCACCCGAGACACCGTCGCGATCGAGACGCCGGCCTCGGCGGCGACGGAGTAGATCGTCGCCCCTCGCCGGGTCTCGTGCTGCGTGCGTGCCATGGGGTGCTCTCGTCCTTGAGTGCGGCGGCTCTCGTCATTGAAAGCGCTTACAACCGATCGCCTTACGGTGGCGCGGGGGAGGGGGTGCTGTGGGGCTAAGGAATGTAACGAATTGGTAACGGCCTCATCCGCACCGCTCCACGAGGGGGTGGCGCCGCACCGCGCGTCATCCCAAAGCGGTTGTGCGGCAATCGGTTCCGGGGCGCCGTTGTTCGGACGCGGGGCCGTAGGCAGCGCGGTTCCGAGGATTCCCCGAGCCCGGCGCTGCCACGACGACATCGAGGACAGCCGCTGTCACCCTCTCGCGCTAGCACTCCGAGCACCTCCGGCCGTGCTGACCGCCCCGCCATGGTGGCGCAGGTGGAAACGTGAAGGGCATGGAGATCACCCGCTTGCAGCCCGAGGGGCTCGTCGTGAGCCCCGCCTTCAGCCACGTCGCCGTCGTCCCGGCCGGCGCCACGACGATCTACGTCGGCGGCCAGAACGGAGTCGACGACACCGGCGCCGTCGTGTCGAGCGACGTCGGCGAGCAGTCGAGCCGTGCGCTCGACAACGCCGTCGTCGCCCTGGAAGCGGCCGGTGCCTCGCTCGGCGACGTCGTGCAGTGGACCGTGCTCATCGACGCCGGTGCCGACCTGAACGCCGCCTACGGTGCGATCGCCCCGCGGCTCGCGGGCAAGGGTGCGCCCCCACTGGTGACCGCCGCCCTGGTGGCCGGCATCGGGGTACCCGGTGGCCTGATCGAGATCAGCGCCATCGCCGCCGTCCTTCCCGACTGACCGACCTGACCGACCGGCCTGACCGACCGAGCTGCCGCGCTACCCCATGCCTGCGCCGACGGGCACGGCCGGCACGAGGTGCTTGCGTCCGGTCAGGAACGCCAGGCTGTAGCAGAGCGCGACGATGACGAGCAGCGCGTTGAAGCCCAGGATGAGGGCCAGGTACTCGAGCGCGCCGCCGACCATCGCCCCGAGCAGGTTCGCGCCGAAGGCGGTCGTCGAGCTGCCGACTCCCTTGAACCGCACCGCGAACAGCAGGTTCGCGATGAAGATCGGCAGGAACGCGATCGTCACGCCGGCCACGAACCTCGGCACCGGCGCGAGGTCGAGCAGGAGGTCGCCGGGCACCACCCAGGCGAGCGTCAGCGCGGCGAGCAGCGCGGCATACAGCCAGAGGGGACGCGAGATGCGCACCCGCCGGGCCACCTCGATCGCCGCCAGCACGCTGAGCAGCACGCCGGCGAACACCGCGGCGTTGACCGCCCAGGTGGTGCCGAAGAGCAGGGCGAACTGCACGACGTTCTTGGTCTCGAGCAGCAGGAACGCGACGCCCATGAAGAACAGGTCGGTGTACGGCGCCATCTGCTTCAGGGGGCCGCCCACCACCCGCACCAGCACCAGCGACGCGAGCAGCACCAGGGCCAGCATCACCAGGTAGAACGACGGGATGGTGCGCGTCCCCAGGTAGGGGAACGGCCGGTCGTCGACCGAGGGCTCGAGCTCGCCGACGCGCGGGGTCCAGGTGGTCGTGCAGCCGCCGGTCGAGGCGTCATCCCGTAGCGAGAGGACCGCCTGCTGGCGCTGGCCGTGGGTGGGCCCGAGCTGCACGCACGGCGCGGTGCCGTAGACGGTGCGAATCGTGTTGGCGTAGCGGTCGAGCAGCCACGGCTCGTAGTAGTTGTACATCGCGAAGGTGCCACCCGGGCGGAGCAGCGAACGCGCCCTGGTCAGTGCCTGGGTGGTGAACAGGTAGTTCTCGAGGCGCAGCGCCGACTGACCGGTGACGATCGTGGCCGAGTCCGGGAGGGCGAACAGCACGAGGTCGTAGCGCGCGTCGGTCCGCTCCATGAAGGCGCGCCCGTCGTCGACGTGCACCGTCACCCTGGGGTCCGAGTAGGGCTGGTCCGGATGCCGGTCGCGCCCGATCTGCACCAGGGCCGGGTCGATCTCGACCGCGTCGACCCGCTTCGCCCCCTGCTTGAGCGCCACCGCCACGTCGTTGCCCGTCCCCGCCCCGATGACGAGCACGTCGTCGTGCTGGCCGGCATACGTGTAGGGGTAGAGGTAGAACGGCGAGTCCTTGGTGATCTGCTCGACGGATGCCGTGGTCTGCAGCGGGGTGTTGTTGACGTCGATGCGGACGTTGCCGCCGGGCGCCGTCTCGGTGCGGATCTTGTAGTACGGCGACCACTGGTAGGAGCCGGCGAACGACTCGACGCCCAACATCACGACCACCGCCGCGACTCCCGGCCGCCGGGAGCCAGCGCCACGACCGCACCCGAGCTCCGAGCAGGACGACGAACACGACCGCAGCGGTCGTCGCCCACGCGAGGGGCGGCATCCGCAGGAACGACAGGCCCGCGAACGCGACGATGCCGAGCAGCGACCCGCCGATGTCGAGGCGGTAGGCGTCGAGCGGCTCGAAGCGCGCGAAGGTGCGGGCCACCTCCTGCGCGACCGTCCCCAGTGCCGCGACGGTCAGCAGGAAGATCACCGTGAGCGAGAGCCACCGCGGGACCGGCGCCGTGCCGAACGGCCCGACCAGCGCCCAGCCGCCGGAGCCGGTCGTGCCCGTGCGCACCGAGAAGGTGAGCACGAAGGCCACGAGCAGTGCGAGCAGCGCGGGAGCAAGGGGGAACAGGTCGCGCCCGCGCGTGCCCCGCAGGAAGCCGAGGCCGATGCCGAGGAAGCTCGCCAGCAGCACGAAGTTGGTGAGGTGCACCAGGTAGAGGTTGTTCGACGACGTCCACCGGATGAGGGCGAGCTCGAGGAAGAGCATCAGCGCGCTGGCGAGCGCCAACCGAACCCGCGGCGAGAGCGTCACCCGCGTCACCCTAGGGCGCCGAGAGCCGTTGCGCTCCAACGCGCGCAGTCGTCGATCGTCAGACAGAGTGGGCGCACCAACCCACATCGCCGGGCCCACGAGGCCCGGCCGTCGTTCGAGGAGCTCCTTCGTGACCCAACCCAGAACCCGCTGGCGTGCCGCTCTCGCAGCCACTTCCATCGCCGCGCTCGGCGCCGCCCTGCTCACCGGGACCACGGCCGCGTCGGCCGACACCGAGGCCGCGTCGACGCCCGTGCCGATCGTGACCCCCGACGGGGTCGTCTTCAGCTACCTGCTCAACACCAAGGTCGCCAACCCGGGCCAGACCAACGTCGTGAGCAAGGCGGTGCAGAAGGCCGGCGGCGTCGTGGTGCAGGCCTGGCCGCAGATCGGCGTCGTCGTGGCCCACTCCGACCGGGCGAGCTTCCGCACGGATGTCGCGAAGTCGGCTGGGAACGCGCTGGACTCGGTTGGCGCCACGCGCAGCGTGCCCGTCTCCGAGGGCACCCCGGCCGACGTCTCGACGACGTGGGGCAAGGGCGCCTCCGGCTACAAGAAGGGCTCGAAGAAGCCGGTCAACGGCGACGTCCCCAGCGTCGAGGCCCCCGCGGCCGCCGCGGACCCCCGCGAGGCAGAGCAGTGGGACATGCAGATGATCAAGGCCGACCAGGCCCACAAGATCACCGACGGCTCGCGCAACGTCCTCGTCGGCGTGCTCGACAGCGGCATCGACGCCGACCACCCCGACCTCGTCGCGAACCTCGACGTGGCGAACTCGGTCAGCTGCGTCGACGCCGGCCGGCCGAGCACCACCGGCTGGGAGCCGACGACGAGCGACCACGGCACCCACGTGGCCGGCACCATCGCCGCCGCCCGCAACGGCGTCGGCATCGTGGGCGTCGCGCCGAACGTGCGTCTGGCCTCGGTCAAGGTCGTCAACGACGACGGGTTCATCTACCCCGAGTACGCCGTCTGCGGGTTCGTCGAGGCGGGCGTGAAGCACATGGACGTCACGAACAACAGCTACTACGTCGACCCGTTCGAGTTCTACTGCGACGACCAGCCCGACCAGCACGCCGCCAAGGAGGCCGTGCGCCGCGCGGTGAGCTGGTCGACCGAGCAGGGCGTCGTCCACGCCGCTGCGGCCGGCAACTCGGGCATGGACCTGTCGGACAAGTCGTTGCTGAAGGACACCGGCAGCCCCGACGACGGCACCCCCGTCACCCGGACGCTGAACAGCACGTGCGGCGACATCCCGACCGAGCTCGACGGCGTGGTCACCGTCTCGTCGGTGCAGCGCTTCCCGGCGGGCACGCTCGAGAGCCGGCTGTCCAGCTTCTCGAACCGCGGTCTCGGTGTCATCGACGTCGCGGCTCCGGGGTCCACGATCCTCTCCACCGTCGTCGCGAACAACGGCTACGGCACCAAGAGCGGCACCTCGATGGCCTCGCCGCACGTGGCGGGCGTCCTCGCGCTGATGAAGTCGGTCCACCCCGACTGGACCCCGGCGCAGATGATCACCAAGCTGCGCCAGCAGGCCGACGACAAGGCCTGCAGCCCGGCCACCGCCGGCGTCCCGTGCGTCGGCCCGGTGGAGGACAACAGCTACTTCGGTGAGGGCATGGTCGACGCCCTCGACGCCGTGAGCTGACGGATCCTCGTTCCACCGCGTTACCCGGATGCCGGGTGGGCAGGTCCTCGGACCCGCCCACCCGGCATCCTGCGGTTTCGGGTGTGGTCAGACCGGTGCGAACGGCCCGTCGGACACGTCGGACACATCGGCGACCTCGGCACGGGCCTGCAGCGCGTCGGTGAGCAGGGAGACCAGCGCCTCGAGCTGCAGGTCGGCCGAGGAGCCGACCTCCTCGTCGGAGCCGTCGAGGGCGCGGGCCGCGAGCCCGGCCTTGTCGTCGATCAGCTGGGCGATCTTCGGGTCGATCGTCTGCGCGGCGATGATCCGCCACGCGGTGACCGGCTCGGTCTGGCCGATCCGGTGCACGCGGTCGATCGCCTGGGTCTGCTCCGCGGACGTCCACGACAGCTCGGCCAGCACGACGTTGGAGGCGACCTGGAGGTTGAGCCCGACGCCGGCGGCGGTGAGCGAGCAGACCACGACGGAGACCTCGGGGTCGGTGAGGAACGCCTCCACCGCGGCCTTGCGCGCCTTCGGGGTCTGGTCGCCACGGATCGAGGTGTAGCCGATGCCGCGCTTGGTGAAGGTCTGCTCCGCGGCATCCATGACGTCGATGTGCTTGGCGAAGAAGACCACCTTGCCGACGTTGCGGGCCAGCTGGGCGGCGTAGTCGGCGGCGAGGCCGGCCTTGGCCTGACCGATCCGGCGCATCACGGTGAACACGTTGTCGCCGGTCTTGTCCGAGCCGGCGTTCTTCCGCTCGGCCGCGGCGACCCGGCGGACCAGGTCGTGGTCGATGCCCTCGATGTCGGTCGCCACCTTGCGGGCGGCGAGCGCGGACTCGTAGCGGGCGACGAGCCGGCGGGCCAGCTCCTGCTCCGCGGCCCGGATCGAGCGGCTCGCCTCGTCATCCAGCTCGACGAGCATGTCGGCGACGCGACGGGCGGGGATGTCGGAGGCGACGTCGACCTTGCGCCGCCGCACGATGCCTAGGTTGATCACGCTGGTGCGCGCGGCCGTGTAGAAGCCGTGGTCGGCGGGGGTCAGGCCGGTGGACTCGAGGGCCGCCATCAGGGCCGGGCGGGGCTTCTTGTCGCCGATCCAGCCCAGGAACTGCCAGATGGCACGGAAGTCCTCGATGTCGTTGATCAGCGGGGTTCCGGTGAGCGCCATCAGCAGGGCGTTGGTGCTGCGGGCCCGGATCCGCTCGGACAGCTCGAGCACGTGCTGCGAGCGCTGCGAGGACTTGTTCTTGATGAAGTGCGCCTCGTCGACGACCATCCCGCGGAAGCCGTGGCGGCCGAGCCAGCCCACGTGCCGGTCGAGGATCTCGTAGTTGACGATGACGATGTCGGCGAAGCCGTCGACGGTGTCGCCGTCGCCGTGGATGACGGTCGCGGCGCGGCCCGGGGTCCACAGCTGGGCCTCGTGCGCCCAGTTGGCCTTGACGACGTTGGGGACGACGACCAGCAGGGGGAAGGCGTGCGCGGCATCCGCGGCAAGGAGTGCCTGCGCGGTCTTGCCGAGTCCCGGCTCGTCGGCGAGGAGGAAGGTGCGGTGGCCGGCGGCGGCTGCCGCGACGACCTGGGCCTGGTGGTGCATGAGCTCGAGGTCCTTGATGCCGTGCACGACGTCGGACGGCTCGGGCAGCGGCATGCAGGTGGCGTCGCCGCCGTACTCGAACGCGCGGAACAGGGGGTTGAGCAGCTCCCAGTCGCCGAGCCGGTTGGTGGTGGGGCGTGGCGTCGCGGCCACGGCCGAGAAGTCGGGGGCCAGGAAGGGGTTGGCCAGCTGGCGGGCCATGACGGTCTTGGGGACCACGCGACGGGGGGCGTTGGCGAGGTCGGCGAGCTCGGGCTCCGGCTCCGGCTCCTCCTCGACCTCGCGGCCGGCCTGGCGGAGCATGTCGTTCTTGAGGCCCTTCGCGTCGTCCGAGACGACGGCGCCCTCGGCGAGCAGCTCGAGCAGGGAGGTGTCGCGCACGGCCGTCTTGGCGAGGATCGTGGCGATGCCGTCGAGCCGGGTCATCATGGCGGTGCGCTCGGACTCGCTCGTGGACGTGTCGGCCTTGATGCGGGCGCGTTCCTCGCGGACCAGCAGGGCGACGACCTGGTAGGCCGTGCGGCTGCTCGGCCGCACCTTGCCGCGTTGCGCGGCGGCCTCGACCTGCCGGGCGGTCCTGGCCAGGACGGGGATGATGCCCCCCTCGTTGTTCGCAGGGGAACGGTGCCGGTCGCGCTGCGCGGTGCGCGGCGCTCCGGCACGGCGCGATGATCGCTGTGCCAAGCGGTTCCTTCTCCTCAGTCGGACACGGCGGAGAGCCGGCGTCGGCACCGGGTCGGCCGTGCTCGGGGCCCCTTGGCTTGGGGCGCCGGTGGCACGGCATGCGAGACCGGTGCGAACGCGTGTCAGGGACCAGACCCCGGCCCCGTGTCGCTGATGCGTCCTCGCCGATCGACGGGGCGCGCTCTCATTCTACGTGGCGTCTGGCGGTTGCCGGTACGGAGTCGACGAGGTTCGTGGTTGTCAGGGGTCGAGGGTGCGCACCTTGTCGATGAGGCGGGTGCGTTCGTCGTCGGTGAGGGGCACCTCGAGGGTGGTGAGCCATTCATCCAGCTCGCCGTCTCTCAGTGGTCGGTGGTCGGTCGGCTGGCCGGGGGCGCGAATCGTGAGCGACTGGTGGGTGACCGTGACGTGGAAGTCGGCTTGGTGCTTGCCGATCATCAGGCCGGTGGTGAAGTGCGAGCCCGGGTAGGTGCTCGTGAAGTGGTGGCCCATGACCACGTCGACGGGCTTCACCTCGAGCTCGTCGGTGGTGTGTGCGACCTCCCAGGCGTCGTTGCGTCGGCGGTAGAGGGCCCAGGCGTCCGTGTCTGTGTGGCGGACCTGGTAGCGCCAGCCTTCGGGGTACTCGTCCTCGGCGCCGTCGGTCAGCTGGATCGGGCGCATCAGGCTGATGCCGAAGCCCGGGTCGCAGAGGAGGTGCTCGCCGTCGAGGATGACCTCGACGACCATGTGGGTGCGTCCCTGCTGGCTGCCGGTGGCCGGGTCGCCGACCCGGCCCAGGTGCCTTCGGACCTGGTAGCCGAGTCGTTCCAGGGCAGCGGCGAATATCGTGCTGTGCTCGAAGCAGTAGCCGCCCCTGCCTCTGTGGACGAACTTCTCCTGCACGGCCTGGAGGGAGACGCCGGGGTGCCGGCCGAGGAGCACGTCGATGTTGTCGAAGGTGAATGCTCGGACGTGGGCCTCGTGCAGCTCGGCGAGCGCGGCGCGGTTGGGCTCACCCACCGAAACGTCGACGTCGAGGCGGGCCAGGTAGCCGGTGAGGTCTAGGTCGTCGATCTGCCAGTCGTCGGTCGGCATGTCAACAGTCAAGCGCAGCAGCCGGATGCGCGCACTTGGCGTGGGGCTCGCGTTCTCCCGGGATGAACGCTCGGGATGAGGTGGGGCCCCCAGCCTTCCGCACATTTGAAGGATGGTGGCTCGAGCTGCACTCGTGCGCGGCGAGTCAGCGATCCGGGGGTCCGAGCATTGGCGCCCGATCCCGTGAACGGCTGCTATGCTTGTTCTATCGCGCTTCTATTTGCGTTTTATCGACACTGGATGGATCCCATGAAGAATTCCTTGCTGCGCAGCCTTGCCGTCGCCGCGGTCGCTGCCCTGGCCGTCACCGCCGTCGCCACGAACGCGCAGGCTGCCGTGTCGTGGAAGAACTGCACAACCGTCAACAAGAGCTACCCGCACGGCGTGGGCCGGACCAACGCCAGGGACCACACCTCCGGGCGAGCGGTGACCAACTTCAAGAAGAGCAACACGCTGTACGCCGCCGCGATGAGGGCCAACAAGGGCCTCGATCGTGACAAGGACGGCATCGCCTGCGAGAAGCGCTGACACCTCACTAGAGGGATCGGGGCGCAGCCTCGCTAGCCACCGATCGAGCGCTGGCTGACGCCGGCCTCATTGTTCGTGGTGGAGCCAAGGGGACTCGAACCCCTAACCCCCTGCTTGCAAAGCAGGTGCGCTACCAATTGCGCCATGGCCCCGAGAACACCGAACCCGCGCGCACGAGGCGAGCGGGCGGCATCCGGGATGAAACGTCACGCCTTGGGGGAGTCCGTGGCCTCCGCCCAGAGCCGGCTCTCGGCCTTCTTGGCCTGGATCTGGCGGTTGACCGCCAGCGCACCGACGGCCGTCGCGACGAGGAGAAGGATCTTCTTCACGGGGTTCACCACCTCTTCCGAGAGGATCGGGTGGTGGGCCTAACAGGACTTGAACCTGTGGCCTCTTCCTTATCAGGGAAGCGCTCTAACCGTCTGAGCTATAGGCCCGTTCACCGCGATCGGTTGCGCCGCCCACGGAGGGAGGCGCGGTGCACGAGGCTACCTCACCACGGCACCTGCACTCAAAACGGCTCGGATGCCGCCAACCTGCCAGGTCAGTCGTCGGTGAGGGTGAGCTGCACGCCGCCGACGAGGGCGCTCGAGACGTTGTAGAGGAACGCCCCCAGCGTGGCGATCGCCGTCACCAGGATCACGTCGATCACGGCGATGACGATCGACAGCGAGAGCACCCGGCCGAGGCCGATGAAGTCCATGATGTCGAACCGCTGCTGGCCGTCCTGAACCACCTGGCCGACGATGCCGTTGATCTGGTCGAAGACCCCCATGCCGGCCAGGATCGTCCACAGCACGAACACCATGACGACACCGGCGATGCCCAGGGCCACCGAGAGCAGGAACGAGATCTTCATCGCCGACCACGGGTCGACGCGCGACACCGTGAGG
Source organism: uncultured Actinomycetota bacterium (assembly GCA_963707895.1). Taxonomy (GTDB): domain Bacteria; phylum Actinomycetota; class Actinomycetes; order Actinomycetales; family Dermatophilaceae; genus Fodinibacter. The sequence continues at coordinate 23,418 of CAVPRS010000011.1, forward strand.
CGCACCCGACGGGCGGATGCCGGGCGCGGAGCCTGCCGCGGTGCGCCCGCGGCGGGAGCCGGGGCCGGACCCTGCCGCGCAGGAGCGTTGCCCGGGGCGGCCGCGGGAGCAGCAGGCGGCCCAGTCGGAGCCACGGGAGCCGGCGGCGGCGTGGCCGGTGAGGTGCGAGCCGCCGGCTGACGGGTCACGGGCACCGGAGTGGTGGGTGCGCTGGGGGAGCCGGCGTCGCCGTCGGCCATCCGGCGCAGCGCGCCGTTCTCGGTGGTCCGCCCTGCGGTACCGCCGTCGGCATACGGCGCACGACGGGCAGAGCCGGAGGAGGACGCGGTGGGGCGCACCGGGCGCCCCGCGTCTTCAGCGGTGCTCACTCACGACCTCCCTGAGTCCTCGTCGTCCACCGACGGTACGGCATCGGTCGCCTCATCTGCGACACCCGACCCGGCGGGCCCAGCGATCGAGACGTCGTCTTGACCGTCATCCAGACCGGATGCCGTGCCCTCCTCGGGCTCCTCGCCCGCCTCAGCGGCCTCGACGGCCTCCTCGACCTCACGCTCCGGGTTGAGGGCGATGCCGACGATCGCGTCGCTCTTGCCGGCCTTCGCGAACTGCACGCCCATCGTGTTGCGACCGGTGAGGCGTACCTCGTCGACCCGCGAGCGCACGATGTTGCCCTTCTCGAAGATCACGAGCACCTCGTCGTCCTCGTCGACGGTCAGGGCTCCGACCAGGTCGCCGCCCTTGTCGGACAGCTTGGCAACGGCGACGCCGTAGATGGCGCGGCCCTTGACGTTCCACTCCGAGGCCTTCGAGCGCTTGGCCAGGCCCGACTCGAACACGACGAACACGTCGGGGTCGGTGTCCTCGTGCACGACCGACATGGCGAGCAGCGAGTCGCCACCGCGGAACTTCATCCCGGTGACGCCGGAGGTGGAGCGGCCCATCGGGCGCAGCGTGGCGTCATCGGCGTGGAAGCGCACCGACTGGCCCTTGCGCGAGACGAGCAGCAGGTCGTCGGACGCCTCGGCCAGGCCGGCGCCGACGAGCTCGTCGCCGTCGCGCAGGTTGACGGCGATCAGGCCCCCGCTGCGCGGGCTGTCGTACTCGCCGAGCCGGGTCTTCTTGACCAGGCCGGCCTTGGTGGCGAGCACGAGGTAGGCCGCGCTCGCGTAGTCGCGCACCGCCAGCACCTGGGCGATCTGCTCACCCGGCTGGAACGCCATGACGTTGGCGACGTGCTGACCCTTGCCGTCGCGGCCGGCATCCGGCAGCTCGTAGGCCTTGGCGCGGTAGACGCGGCCGAGGTTGGTGAAGAAGAGCAGCCAGTGGTGCGAGGTGGTCGTGAAGAAGTGGTCGACCATGTCCTCGCCGCGCAGCGAGGCACCGCGCACGCCCTTGCCGCCGCGGCGCTGCGAGCGGTAGGCGTCGACCCGGGTGCGCTTGGCGTAGCCGCCGCGGGTGATCGTGACGACGACGTCCTCCTCGGGGATCAGGTCCTCCATCGACATGTCGCCGTCGAAGGGCATGATCTTGGAGCGCCGGTCGTCGCCGTACTTCTTGACGATCTCGGCGAGCTCCTCCGACACGATGTCGCGCTGGCGGGCCGGCTTGGCGAGGATGTCGGTGAAGTCGACGATCATCGCCTCGAGCTCGTCGTGGTCGTCGATGATCTTCTGGCGCTCGAGGGCCGCGAGCCGACGCAGCTGCATGTCGAGGATCGCCTGGGCCTGGATCTCGTCGATCTCGAGCAGCCCCATCAGGCCCGCACGCGCCTCGTCGACGGTGGGCGAGCGGCGGATCAGGGCGATGACCTCGTCGAGCGCGTCGAGGGCCTTGAGCAGCCCGCGCAGGATGTGGATGCGCTCCTCGGCCTTGCGCAGCCGGTAGGTGGTGCGGCGCTGGATGACGTCGAGCTGGTGGTCGACCCAGTGCCGGATGAACGCGTCGATCGGCAGGGTGCGCGGCACGCCGTCGACGAGCGCGAGCATGTTGGCGCCGAAGTTGGTCTGCAGCTGGGTGTGCTTGAACAGGTTGTTGAGCACGACCTTGGCGACGGCATCGCGCTTGAGCACGATGACGAGGCGCTGGCCGGTGCGGCCCGAGGTCTCGTCGCGGATGTCGGCGATGCCGTTGAGCCGGCCGTCCTTGACGTGCTCGGCGATCTTCTGGGCCAGGCTGTCGGGGTTGACCTGGTAGGGCAGCTCGGTGACGACGAGGCACTGCCGGTTCTGGATCTCCTCGACCTCGACGACCGCGCGCATGATGATCGAGCCGCGACCGGTGCGGTAGGCGTCCTCGATGCCGCGGGTGCCCATGATCAGCGCGCCGGTGGGGAAGTCGGGCCCCTTGATCTCGCGCATGACCGCCTCGAGCATCTCCTCGCGGCTGGCCTCGGGGTGCGCGAGCACCCACTGGGCCGCCTCGGAGACCTCGCGCAGGTTGTGCGGCGGGATCTGGGTGGCCATGCCGACCGCGATGCCCGAGCTGCCGTTGACCAGCAGGTTGGGGAAGCGGCTCGGCAGCACGTCGGGCTCGAGGGTCTTGCCGTCGTAGTTGGGGCGGAAGTCGACGGTCTCCTCGTCGATGTCGCGCACCATCTCCATGGCGAGCGGCGCCATCCGGCACTCGGTGTAGCGGGGCGCGGCGGCGGGGTCGTCGCCCGGGCTGCCGAAGTTGCCCTGGCCCTGCACCAGCGGGTAGCGCAGGCTCCAGTCCTGCACGAGCCGCACGAGGGCGTCGTAGATCGACTGGTCGCCGTGCGGGTGGTAGGCGCCCATCACCTCGCCGACGACGCGGCTGCACTTGTTGAAGCCGCGGTCGGGGCGGTAGCCGCCGTCGTACATGGCGTAGACGACCCGGCGGTGCACGGGCTTCAGGCCGTCGCGCACGTCGGGGAGGGCCCGGCTGACGATGACGCTCATGGCGTACTCGATGTACGACCGCTGCATCTCGGTGTTGAGGTCGATCGGCTCCGTGCGGTCGGTCTCGACGGGCGGCTGCTCAGTCATCGTGTTCCTTGTCTTGCTGGCGTTCAGAGAAGGTGAAGGCGTCGTGGGAGTGCGGGCTCAGATGTCCAGCCTGTGTCTTTGGGACATCTTCGTCAGCGCTCGTTCCTCGCTTGATCCTCAGATGTCCAGAAAGCGGACGTCGCGGGCGTTGCGCTGGATGAACGAGCGGCGTGACTCGACGTCCTCGCCCATCAGGATCGAGAAGATCTCGTCGGCGGCGGCCGCGTCGTCGAGGGTGACCTGGAGGAGCACCCGTGAGTCGGGGTTCATCGTGGTCTCCCACAGCTCCTGGTAGTCCATCTCGCCCAGGCCCTTGTAGCGCTGGATCGGGTTGTCCTTGGGCAGCCGCCGGCCCTTGCTCTGGCCCTCGGCGATCAGGGCGTCGCGCTCGCGGTCGGTGAACGCGAACTCGTGCGGGGCGTTGCTCCACTTCAGGCGGAACAGCGGCGGCTGCGCGAGGTAGACGTAGCCGGCCTCGATGAGCGGCTTCATGAACCGGAACAGCAGGGTCAGCAGCAGGGTGCGGATGTGCATGCCGTCGACGTCGGCATCGGCCATCAGCACGATCTTGTGATAGCGCGCCTTCTCGATGTCGAAGTCCTCACCGATGCCGGTACCGAACGCCGAGATGAGGGCCTGCACCTCCTGGTTGCCCAGGGCCTTGTCGAGGCGCGCGCGCTCGACGTTGAGGATCTTGCCGCGGATGGGGAGGATCGCCTGGTTGTGCGGGTTGCGCCCGCGCACGGCGGAGCCGCCGGCGGAGTCGCCCTCGACGATGAACACCTCGGAGACCGCGGGGTCCTTGGCCTGGCAGTCGCGCAGCTTGCCGGGCAGGCCGCCGCTCTCGAGCACCCGCTTGCGGGTGGCCTCGCGGGCCTTGCGGGCCGCCATCCGGGCTGCGGACGCCTGGATCGCCTTGCGGACGATCTCGCGACCCTCGTTGGGGTGGCTGTCGAGCCAGGCGCCGAACTCGTGGGTCATGGCGCTCTGCACGAAGCCCTTGACCTCGGAGTTGCCGAGCTTGGTCTTGGTCTGGCCCTCGAACTGCGGCTCGCCGAGCTTGACCGAGATGACGGCGGTGAGGCCCTCGCGGACGTCGTCGCCGGTGAGGTTCTCGTCCTTGTCCTTGAGCTGGTTCTGCTTGCGCGCGAAGTCGTTGACCAGCTTGGTCAGCGCCGCGCGGAAGCCCTCTTCGTGGGTGCCGCCCTCGTGGGTGTTGACCGTGTTGGCGTAGGAGTGCACCGACTCGGAGTAGGCGGTGGTCCACTGCATCGCGAGCTCGAGGGCCAGGCTGCGGTTGGGGTCCTCGACCTCGATGCTGATGACGTCGCTGTGCACCGGGTCGGACTTCTTGGAGCTCACCAGGTGGTTGACGTAGTCGACCAGGCCGTTGTCGTAGCGGTAGGACACCGAGCGCGCCGTGGTGGTGCGGGTCTCGCCGCCGGACTCCTCGTCCTCGTGGTCCTCGACCACCTCGATGTCGGAGTCGACGCCGTCGAGGTCGGGCTCGCCGTCGTCGGTGCCGACCGCGGCCACCCGCTCGTCGACCAGGTTGATCCGCAGCCCCTTGTTGAGGAAGGCGTACTGCTGGAAGCGGGCCCGGATCGTCTCGTAGTCGTACTCGACGGTCTCGAAGATGTCGGCGTTGGCCCAGTAGGTGATGGTGGTGCCGGTGCGGTCGGTCTCCTCCATCTGCTCCAGGCTGCCGGTGGGGACGCCGTGGTCGAAGGACATCCGGAAGGCGTGCCCCTTCTGTCGCACGCACACGTCGAGCCGGGTCGACAGGGCGTTGACCACCGAGGAGCCGACGCCGTGCAGGCCACCGGACACCTTGTAGCCGCCGCCGCCGAACTTGCCGCCGGCGTGCAGCTGGGTGAGCACGAGCTCGACGGCGCTGACGCCCTCGGTGGGGTGGATGTCGGTGGGGATGCCGCGCCCGTTGTCCTTGACCCGGACCGCGCCGTTCTCCATCAGGGTGACGTCGATGGTGTCGGCGTAGCCGGCGAGGGCCTCGTCGACCGCGTTGTCGACGATCTCCCAGACCAGGTGGTGCAGGCCGCGCTCACCGGTGGAGCCGATGTACATGCCGGGCCGCTTGCGCACCGCCTCGAGACCCTCGAGCACGGTGATCGAGCCGGCGTCGTAGGCCGCGCCGTCGAGCTCGGGCACGACGCCCTCGGCCTCGGGGTCGACGGACTCAGCCTCGGCCTCGGCGGCCAGGTCGACGACCGGCTCCGGGGTCTGGTCAGGGGTCAGGTCGGGCTGCTGGTCCGCCACGGGTCTCCTTCGTCGGCAGGCCCCACCGGAGCGACCGGCGGGACTCATGGCGCACGCCCAAAGGCGACGAACGCCTTGGGCGCGATTTCTGGCTCCAGTCTACCGGTCAACGGCGACAGGACATGCCCCGGGGAGGCCCGTGGGGGCACCTTTCGCGCGAATTCAGGCCCGGATTCGACCCCCGTCACGCGACCGGCCCCCTCAGGGCGCCTGAACCGCCTTCCTCGTCCGCGATGCGAGAAGTCCGATGATGGGTTGGTCCAGGTGGGGCGCGCATCCCGCCGTGCTGACCTTCCCGGTCCCGCTACGGTGTGCGCACTGAGGGGGATTTCGCCACGAGGGGGAGCACAACCATGAGGTCTTTCGTCGTCACCGCACGGGCCGCCGGCACGGCTGCCGTCACGGTCGCAGCCGTCGCCCTGGCCCTGTCCGGGTGCGGTGGGTCACCGTCCACCGACGCCACGACGGCACCTGCCGGCGGCTCTGCGTCGACGTCCGCGTCGCATCCGCGTCGGCATCCGCGTCCTCGTCGCCCAGCGAGGCCACCCTGCCCGACGGCAGCCAGTGGGTGGAGGCGCCCAAGTCGGGCATCCGCTTCCCGGTGCCCGAGGACTGGAGGTCGATGTCGTTCCGCGAGGTGATCGACTCCGGCGACAAGGAGGCGATCGACGAGGCGGCCAAGAGCATGGGCGTCACGCCCGAGCAGCTCGACACCATCGCCGACCAGATCGAGGTCATCGTGTTCGGCCCGACGGTCAAGGGCTTCGCGGTGAACATCAACGCCGTGCCGCAGCCGAACACCGCGATGCCGACGGCCGCGGAGGCGACCAGCCAGCTGCAGGGGATCGGCGGCAAGGTCGGCAAGGCCAAGGAGGGCACCACCTCGCTGGGCAAGTCGCTCGTCGTGCCCTACACGCTCAAGGTGCAGGACCGCACCGTTCAGGGCCGCACCCTGCTGATCGAGACCGACGACGGGGTCGCCACGCTCACCGTGTCGCACGTGTCGGGCGACGAGGCCGACAAGCTGACCACGTCGATCCTGGACAACGTCGACGCCCTCTGAGCCCGAGCGGTCAGTCGCCCGTTCCGTCCGCCTCGCGGTAGACCTGCACCGACCCGACCGGCTCGAAGCCGGCCGACAGCAGGGCCCGCAGGCTCGGGACGTTCGCCGGTGACACGCAGGCCGCCACCGGCTCGCCCGCCGGCACGAGGCCACGGGCTGCCCGGGCGAGGGCGGTGCCGAGGCCGGTGCCGCGCTGGGCGGGCGCGACCTGGAGGCTGAGCTCGGGCAGGCCCCCGATGCCGGTCGCCAGCGTGAGCACCGTGTCGTCGTCGCCCTCGACCCCGTAGACCTGAACGTCGCCGCGGATCGGCAGCGCGTGGCGCACCCGGGGGTGGGCGCGCAGGTCGGGTCGGATGACGAGCCACGGCTCGGGTGCGCCGGTCCCCTCGGCGAGGAGCACGGCATCCAGCACGTCGACCCAGCCGTCGCAGCCGGCGAGACGGGTCATGACGCGCGGGTCGTGGGCCGCGCCCCAGCCGTCGAGCTGCCAGGTGTCGAGATCGAGGTCGGTGACCTGGTCGGGGGCCGACACCAGCGCCTGACCGGTGACCGCGACCACGGCGAAGACGCCGTCGCGCCACGGGGCGACCCGGGCCCACGAGCCGTCGACGTCGGGACGGGGGCCGCGCCAGGCGCGCAGCAGCAGGTCGGCGACGGGATGGCGGGCATCCGTGGCCGCGGTGGGCCGGGGCACGCTCAGACCGCACCGTCCTGGGCGGGGACCGGGCGCCGGCTGATCGCGGCCTCGAGGTGGGCGCGGACGGCATCCGGGATGGGGACCGGGCGCCGGGTCACGCGGTCGACGTAGACCTGGGCCCAGAGCCCGTGGGCGGCGATCTGCTCGTCGTCGGGCAGGAAGACGCCGAACTCGAACAGCACGCTGGTGCGGCCCAGCCGGTTGGACCGGACGCCGACCTCGACCGTGACCGGGAAGGACACCTCGCGGTAGTAGCGGCAGCTCGTCTCCGCGACCACGCCGAGGGTGGGGGCGGTGTTCTCGTCGATGCCGGTCTCGGCCTGCATCCAGGCGTTGAGCACACTGTCGAACAGCTCGAGGTAGACCGCGTTGTTGAGGTGGCCGAACATGTCGTTGTCGGACCAGCGGGTCGGCACCGGCCGGATCGCGTCGAAGTCGGCGCGGGTCAGCGCCCGGGGGTCCGGCTCGGTCATGGCCCGATCGTAGGCCCGGGCCCGCCGAGGGTGCGCTCGAGGAGGTTGCGCACGTCGTCGGGCAGGCCTGGCTCGGGGAGCAGCAGGTCGAGCGGCGGTGTCGCGCAGCGCACCCCGTAGCAGAAGGCGTCGGGCCGGTTGGGACTGCCGGAGATGGCGTCGGCCAGGGCGGGCAGGCCGTCGTCGGCCAGGAGGGAGTGCCAGGCGCGGGCGTCGCTGTTGGGCAGCTCGCCCAGGACGACGGTGCGCTCGAGGGTGCGGCCCGCGATGCCACCCGTGCGGCGCAGGCTCACCTCGGTGGCGGGGCCGGGCGTCGTGTCTGTGCCGGGGTCGCCGCCCGGGTCCGAGGCCGGGCCCCCGTCGGTTCCGGGTGCGGTCGGCGCGGTCGGCGCGGTCGGCGCCTCGGCCGCGGAGGCGACGCCCACGGCATCCCAGCCTGCCTTCACCGCGGCGACCACCTCGGAGTCGGCACCGTGGCGGGCCGTGGCCGCGGCGACGGTGAGGCGCGCGAAGGTGGCGAAGTCGCAGTCGGCGCTGATGTCACCGGTGATCGTGTCGACCCAGACCTGGCCGGCGGCCTCCCAGGCGTTGCCGCCCAAGGTCGTGGCGACGACGTGGAAGGCCTTGTTGGGGATGCCCGAGTTGATGTGGACCCCGCCGTTGTCGTCGGTGGTGTCGACGTAGCCGCTCATGTGCGCCGGCTGCGGGTCCTTGCCCAGGCGCGGGTCGTCGTAGGCGGTGCCCGGCGCGGCCATCGAGCGCAGGGCGACACCGTTGACCCCGGGTGCCAGCAGCTCGGCGCCGACGAGCCAGTCGGCCTGGTCGGCGGTCTGGCCGAGCAGCCGCTGCTTGACGAGCACGCCGAAGACGTCGGAGACCGACTCGTTGAGGGCGCCGGACTGGTCCTGGTAGTTCAGGCCGGAGGTGTACTGGGTGACCCCGTGGGCCAGCTCGTGGCCGATGACGTCGACGCTGCGGGTGAACGGCAGGAAGATGACGCCGTCGCCGTCGCCGAAGACCATCTGGGTGCCGTCCCAGAACGCGTTGTCGTAGTTGGTGCCGAAGTGGACGCTGGCGACCAGGGGCAGGCCCTTGCCGTCGAGGGAGTTGCGGCCGTAGGCCTGCTGCCACAGCTGCCAGGTGTCGCCGAGCCCGTCGTAGGCCTCGGTGACCGCCCGGTCACCGGTGGGCGGGTCACCCTCGGAGCGGACCAGGGTGCCCGGCAGCGTGGTGCCGTGCTTGGCGTCGTGGACGGCCCGCTGCGGCCCGGCGGTCGTGCCGGGGGCCAGCCGCTGCCTGGGTGCGCGGCCGGTGGTGGGCCGTAGCGACCCGGTGCGGCGGTCCTGGCGCAGCTCGGCGTCGACAGCGAGCGTCGCCTGCGCGTGCTCGGCGGCCCTCGGGTCGTCGGACGAGGCGAGGGCCTCGAGCAGGTAGGGCGGCACGATCGAGCAGTGCACCGGGGACGGCGCGGGCTGGGTCGGCGGCAGGTGCGGCGACGGCGGGAGCTGGTGGGACGGCATACGCCAACCCTGCCCCGCAGCACCGACACCCGCGACCGCAAGGAGCACACGATCCGCGAGCCACCAGCCACGCCAGCCCGGCGAGAGTAGAGAACACGCCGCGAGTGGGACCCCTCGGACGGTGTGTTCTCTACTCTCGACAGCGGATGGGGCGCCCTCAGCGGCGCAGGGCCGCGGCCATCCGCTCCTGGGCGACCGCCGAGTGGAAGAGCAGCCCGCTGAGCCGGGCCATCTCGTCGCCGCGCTCGTCGAACGCCGCCACGAGGTCGGCGTTGAGCAGCCGCTTGGCTTCCACGAGCCCCTGGCGAGCGCCGGCGCGCAGGTCGTCGAGCACCCGGGCGGTCACGGCATCCACCTCGCCCGCGGGGACCACGTGGGTGACCAGGCCCTGCTCGCGTGCCTCGTCGGCATCCACCGAACGACCGGTGAGGAACCAGTCGGATGCCGCCCGCGGGCTGATCCGGGCCCGCAGCGGGATCGAGATGACGGCCGCCGCGAGGCCGAGCCGAACCTCGGTGAGTGCGAAGCTCACGTCGTCGCGGCACACCACGATGTCGGATGACGCGACCAGCCCCAGGCCGCCGGCACGCACCGCGCCGTCGAGGCGGCACACGACCGGAACCGGCAGCGCCGCGATCGCCCGCTGGAGGGCGATGATGCCGCGGGCCGACTCGACCATGTCGACGGTCGTGGCCTCCTTGAGGTCGGCGCCGGCGCAGAACACCGGGTGCGACGAGCGCAGCAGCACGCCGTGCAGCGACTCGTCGGCACCGGCCTCGGCGAGGTGTCCAGAGAGGTCGGCCACGAGCCGGCGGGAGAGTGCGTTGCGGTTCGCGGGGGAGTCGAGGGTGAGCACCGCGATGCGGTCGTCGTCGGCCCGGTGCACCAGTGCGTCGCTCACCCGCCCGACCCTAGCCACTTCCGCGGAGTTGGGTGCTCAGGTGGCTGCCCCGGCGACCACCTGGGCACCCGACTCGGTCACGCGGCGGCGCGGACCAGGAACACCGGCATCCCGGGTGCCACCGCGGCGATCTCGGCGTCGGTCGACTTCTTGGACAGGCCCTCGACGAACCGGCCGACCTCCCAGCCCCACTTGTCCAGGTAGAGCCGCAGCACCGGCAGCCGCTCGCCGACGGGCAGCTCGGTGAGGGTGACGTCCTCGGTGTGCTTGCCCAGGCGCAGCTGGCCGACGCCTGCGGCGCGTGCGTTGCGCACCCACTGGGTCTTGCCGCGCGGGGCGACGAGGTAGCGCTCGCCGTCGAGCTCGAGGAGATTGACCGGGGTGCTGCGCAGCTCGCCGCTCGTACGACCCCGCACGAGGAGCACCCGCGAGCCCATCAGGCTGATGCCGTGCGCGGTGAGCCAGCGCACCGCGGCTGCGAACCACCCTTCCACCCGCTTGGGGACCACGTAACGGTTCGGGTCGACCGGTGTGCCGGCCGAGGTCGGGTCCTGGTCGCTGTTCGGCTGGCTCATGGGATTCTCCTTGGTCTGGTTGAGAGCACTGCTCTCGGTCTGTTGGTTCCCACTGTGACGTGCCCTGTCCGGGATGTCAAGAGCAGTGCTCTCGTTTCTGTGGCAGGATGCCGGAATGACCACCCGAGCCCGCCGCCGCGAGGACGTCGAGGCGCGCGTCCTCGTCATCGGCCGACAGCACCTCGCCGAGCACGGCGCGGCCGGTCTGTCGCTGCGGGCGGTGACCCGTGACCTGGGAATGGTGTCGTCGGCCGTCTACCGCTACGTCGCCAACCGCGACGAGCTGCTCACCCTGCTGCTCGTCGACGCGTACGGCGACCAGTCGGATGCCGTCGACGCCGCGGTCGTCGCGGCTGCAGACCAGCCGTGGTCGGTGCGCGCACTCGCGGCCGCGCACGCGTTCCGGGACTGGGCCGTGCGTGAACCCAGCCGCTACGCCCTGCTCTACGGCAGCCCGGTGCCCGGGTACGCCGCCCCGGCGGAGGTGACCAACGAGCCGGGTACCCGCGTCATCGGCGCCCTGCTCACGCTCGTGGGCGAGGGAGTGGCAGTGGGTGACGTCCCCGACGGGCCCGCACCCGACGACCCGCCCGAACCCCTCGCCACCGACCTTCGCGCGGTCGGTGCCGAGGTCGGCCTGGCCACGCACCCGGCGGTGCTGGCCCGCGCCATGTTGCTCTGGTCGACGGTGGTCGGCGGCACCAGCCTCGAGGTGTTCGGGCAGTACGGCCCCGACACCCTGCGTGAACCCGCCCAGGCCTTCGACCAGCAGGTGCGGATGGCGCTCGCGGTGCTGCGCGGCACCCTCGAGCAGGCCTGACCCGGACGCGAGTCCGCCAGCAGCGGCGGCCTCAGCGGCCGGCGGCGACCCTCGCCAGGTGGGCCCGCACCACGGCGTCGACCAGCAGGGTGGGGAACTCCTCGCGGTAGAGCAGCTTGAGCGTGCTGGCGCCGGAGCTGTGCGCCTCGAGCGAGGCCGCAACCTCGGGGTCCAGGTCCTCGGTCGGCGGCAGCGGGTAGATCGCGAGGTGTTCCTTCCACGCCGAGACGTGCATCAGGCGGTGGCCGTCGACGACGAAGGTCGGCATGTTGTACGACAGCGTCTCGGTGGCGTGGGGGGCGTGGCGCTGCACCAGCTCGCGGAGCTCCACGAAGAAGGCACGCCCGGTGCTCGGGCGCCGCGGCGAGGTAGCTGTCGACGTCATCCGGGGTCGGGCTCATCCCGGCATCCTGCCGTGACCGGCTGCGCCGGGTCGACCCCGATCCGCGAACCACGCCTCAGCCGTACGTGTCCCGCGGGCCCCGTCCGTCCTGGGCCCGTCGCGACCCGCGCGACCACGACGGCGCACCCGGCCCGACGACCCGGATCTCGCCGACGGTGTCCTCGCCGACCTCCTCGGCCAGCCGGGTGAGCAGGCTCGAGGAGAGCAGCCGCAGCTGGGTGGCCCACGCGGTGGAGTCGGCCCGCACGGTGAGCACGCCGTCGACGAAGTTCAGTGGTGCGCAGTGCTGCGCGATCTCGGGACCGACGATCTGGGACCACCGTCCGATGACGGCACCGACGGCCACGTCGCCGACCCACCCGCGCTCGGTGACGAACTGGTCGAGCTGGTCACCGAGCAGCTTGGGGTCGCGCCCGGTGCCCGAGCGCTCACCCACGGGGACGTCCTTGACCCGACGGCGCGGGCGCAGCCCCGGCCGCAGGCCCTTCGCCTTGGCCGCGGCGCGGGCCCGGGCGAGCGCGGCGGCAGCGGCCTCGGCAGCATCCCCGATGGCCGGCGAATCCTGCTCGTCGGGATCCGTTGCGCCGGAACCGATCTCGTCGTCACCGACCGGCACCGCGTCGTCAGGCACGCTCGGTCACCGACCCCAGCGACACGGCATACGTGCGCCCGGTCAGCTCGCTCGGCACGTCCGCGGGCACGGCAGCGGTGATGATGACCTGCTCGCAGTCCGCGATCATCGCGGCGAGCCGCTCGCGACGGCCCGAGTCGAGCTCGGCGAAGACGTCGTCGAGCACGAGCACCGGGTCGTCGCCCAGGTCGTGCCGCAGCAGCTGGAACGCGGCGAGCTTGAGGCCGAGCGCGAACGACCACGACTCGCCGTGGCTGGCATACCCCTTGGCCGGCAGCTCGCCCAGGGTCAGCACGACGTCGTCGCGGTGCGGGCCGACGAGGCACACCCCGCGCTCGACCTCCTGGCCGCGCACCTCGGCGAGCGAGGCGAGGATCTCGGCGTGCAGCTCCTCGGCCTCGAGCACCTCACCCGACGCGATCCGGGCGGCGGTCTCCTCGCGCAGGGACGACTTGTACGACACCCGGGCGTCGGACTGCCCCGCGCTGACCTCGTCGTAGGCCTTGCCGAGGTAGGGCCCCAGGTCGCGCAGCAGCCGCAGCCGCGCGTAGAGCAGCTGCGAGCCGACCTGGGCGAGGTGCGAGTCCCAGACGTCGAGGGTGTGCAGCGCCGACTCCCGTTCCGACGCGACGTCGCCGGTCTCGGCGTATGCCGGGCGCGCACCCCGGCGGCCGCCGCGCCTGAGCACGGGGGCGGCCGACTTCAGCAGGGCACCGCGCTGCTTGAGGATCTTGTCGTAGTCGGAGCGCACGCCCGACCAGCGCGGTTGCCGCGCCACCAGCAGCTCGTCGAGGAAGCGGCGCCGCTCGCCGGGGTCGCCCTTGACGAGCGCGAGGTCCTCGGGTGCGAAGAGCACGGTGCGCAGGTTGCCGAGCACGTCGCGGGGCCGGCTGAGCGGGGAGCGGTTGAGCCGGGCCCGGTTGGCGCGGCCCGGGGTGATCTCGAGCTCGATCATCGTCTCGCGTCCGTCGCGCACCACGGCGCCGCGCACCACGGCCTGGCTCGCGCCGAACCGCACGAGAGGTGCGTCCGTGGCCACGCGGTGGCTGGAGAGGGTGGCGAGGTAGCCCAAGGCCTCGACGAGGTTGGTCTTGCCCTGGCCGTTGAGGCCGACCAGGGTCGTCACGCCCGGCTCGAGGGGCAGGTCGGCGCTCTCGTAGCTGCGGAAGTCGACGACCGTGAGGTGCCGGACGTGCACCCGCGGCTCAGCTCTTCTTGGCGGCGCGCTTCCGCGTCGAGCTGGTGCCCGAGGTCGGACCGGCCGAGGCCGCGCCGCCCCGGCGGCTCGACGACGTCGCACCCGCACCTGACGACGGACCTGCGCTGGCGGCCTTGCGACCCTTGGCCGCGGCCTGCTTCGACGAGCGTGGCGGCTTCTCCTTGCGAGCCGCCTTGGCGGTGGCGGCCTTGGCACTGGCCGGTCCGGCGACCGACTCGCTGCGCAGCTTCTCGCCCTCGGCGACCGACATGACCTCGTGCCCGCCGAACTGGCCACGCAGGGCCGCGACGGCCTGCAGGGTCGGCGAGCTCTGCTGCCGCGAGGCGAACCGCGTGAACAGCGAGGCCGAGATCACCGGCATCGGCACGGCGAGGTTGAGCGCCTCCTCGACGGTCCAGCGACCCTCACCGGAGTCGGCGGTGTAGTCGGAGACGTCGTCGAGCGTGGGGTTCTCCTCGAGCGCCTTGACCATGAGGTCGAGCAGCCAGGACCGCACGACCGTGCCGCGGCTCCACGCCTTGAACGCGCCGGGCACGTTCTCGACGATGTCCTTCTTCTGGAGCAGCTCGTAGCCCTCGGCGTAGGCCTGCATCAGGCCGTACTCGATGCCGTTGTGCACCATCTTCGTGTAGTGCCCGGCGCCGACCTTGCCGGCGTGCACGAACCCCTCGTCGCGCGGGCCCTCGGGGCGCAGCGCGTCGAAGATCGGCATCGCCTTGCGCACGTTGGCCGCGGAGCCGCCGACCATCAGGCCGTAGCCGTTGTCGAGGCCCCAGATGCCGCCGGAGACCCCGCAGTCGAGGTAGCCGATGCCCTTGGCCTTGAGCAGCTTCTCGTTCTCGAAGTCCTCGGTGAACTTGCTGTTGCCGCCGTCGATGACCAGGTCGCCCTTGTCGAGCAGGCCGGACAGCTTGACGACCGTGTCGTGGGTGGGGGCACCGTGCGGCACCATCACCCACACCACCCGCGGCGCGTCGAGCTTCTTCACCAGGTCGGCGAGGGAGCGCGCGTCGGAGACGGCCTGGTTGCGGTCGTAGCCCACGACCTCGTGCCCCGCGCGGCGGATCCGCTCGCGCATGTTGCCGCCCATCTTGCCCAGACCGACCAGACCCAGCTGCATCTCGTGACTCCTCGTGGTGTGTGGTGCGGCGACGGGAAGGTGCTGTGCAGCGAAGGCTACGCCCGCGACATGCCCCGTGAGCAGGTCAGGAGCGTGCTGTCAGGAGGCGAAGCGCACCGGCATCAGCACGTAGCGGTAGGAGGCGTCGGCCTCGCCGTCCTCCTCGGCCTGCCCCGAGAGCACTGCAGGCCGCGAGGCCTGGGTGAACGAGATCCGGCTGAAGGGGGTGCCGACGGCGCCGAGGCCGTCGAGGAGGTAGGTCGGGTTGAACGCGATCTCGATCTCGGGGCCGGTGAGCACGGCCTCGACCGCCTCGGACGCCTGGGCGTCGTCGCCGGCGCCGGCCTCGATGGCCACCTGCCCCTCGCTGAACCGCAGCCGCACCGGGGTGTTGCGCTCGGCGACGAGCGCCACGCGCTTGACCGCCTCGACGAGGTCGGCCGTCCTGATGACCGACTCGGTCTCGGACGTGGTGGGGAAGATCGAGGAGACCTTGGGGTACTCGCCGTCGAGCAGGCGGGTGGTGGTGCGGCGCTGACCGGCCTCGAAGCCGACCAGGCCGTCGCCGCCGGCCGCGGTGCCGAGCGCGACGTCGATCGAACCGCTGGCGCCGAGCGAGCGGGCCGTGTCGGACAGGGTGCGGGCCGGGATGAGCACGACGTGGCTGGCGTCGGTGGCCGTGGGGTTCCAGTGCAGCTCGCGCATCGCGAGGCGGTAGCGGTCGGTGGCGAGCAGCGTCATCGTGTCGCCCTCGATCTCGACGCGCACGCCGGTGAGGATCGGCAGGGTGTCGCCGCGGTCGGCCGCGATGGACACCTGGGCGACCGCCTGGGTGAACAGGTGGCCGTCGATCGAGCCGCTCGGCTCGGGGGAGGCCGGCAGCGTCGGGTAGTCGTCGGCCGGCATCATCAGCAGGCTGAACCGCGACGAGCCACAGGTGACCTGGACCTTCGAGCCGTCGGTGGCGACGTCGATCGGGCGGTCGGGCAGGTTGCGCGAGATGTCGGCGAGCAGCCGGCCCAGCACGAGCACGGTGCCGGCCTCGGCGACCTCGGCGGCCACGGTGATCTTCGCGGAGACCTCGTAGTCGAACGCCGACAGGGTCAGCGTCCCGTCGTCGTCGGCCTGCATCAGGATGCCGGCGAGCACCGGCACCGGGGGACGTGCGGGGAGCCCGCGCGCCACCCAGGTGACCGCCTCGGCCAGGACGTCGCGCTCGACGCGGAACTTCACGGCTTACCACCTTGGTCCGGCGCGGAGGGACCGCGCCTCGTTCGTGCACACATGTGTCCCCGTCCGCGGTCCGGGCGTGCTGGACATGACGTCGCCGCAGGCGGGGTCATGACACTAGTGCACGCCTACCTGCCGCGGTACCTGATCCCGTCGACCTCGGACGCCGTGCGTTCTCGGGCCATCCGCAGGTCGGGTCGGTCGGGTCGTGCTCGGGGCCGAATCGGAGTTCCAGGGATCTCGTCGTAGTGGTAGGAGCTGTGGATCCTGTGGACGGCGGTGCGTCCGGGCAGGTCGGCGCGGCGATCCCGGGTGTGGACGGCAGGTGGACGGACCG
Source organism: uncultured Actinomycetota bacterium (assembly GCA_963707895.1). Lineage (GTDB taxonomy): Bacteria > Actinomycetota > Actinomycetes > Actinomycetales > Dermatophilaceae > Fodinibacter. Next base: position 39,689 of record CAVPRS010000011.1, read on the forward strand.
GTGGACGACGGGGGCTCGGTGTTGACGGTCGGATGCCGTTCACAGGACGTCCACCCCGACGTCCGGATCCGTCCACGCCGACACGCTGCTCGTCCACAGTCGTCCACAGGGCCTGTGGACAACTGTGACTGTGGCGGGTGTGACTCGTGGTGAGCGGGCAGGTTGTCCACAGGGTTGCCCACAGAGGTGGATGCCTTCGACACCTGTCCGTAACACGGGCGACCTGGCGCCACGTGCGGGCATCGTGCGCGGCCACGCTCGGTCGAAGGTTCGACAGCGGTTGCACACAGTGGTGTGGACGACCTGTGGACAACCCGGTGGAGGAGCGCGGGCGGGTGGGTCAGTGCGACTGCTGCTTGATCCGGTTGGTCAGCTCGGTGACCTGGTTGTAGATGGCGCGACGCTCGGCCATCAGCTGGCGGATCTTCTTGTCGGCGTGCATCACGGTGGTGTGGTCGCGCCCACCGAACTGCTGGCCGATCTTGGGCAGCGAGAGGTCGGTGAGCTCGCGGCACAGGTACATCGCGATCTGCCGAGCGGTGACGAGCACGCGCGAGCGGGACTGGCCCTGCAGGTCGTCGAGGGTGAGGCCGAAGTAGGCCGCGGTCTGCGCCATGATCGTCGCCGGCGTCACCTGGCTCGAGGCGTCGTCGGGGATCAGGTCGCGCAGCACGATCTCGGCCAGGCTCATGTCGACCGGCTGGCGGTTGAGGCTGGCGAACGCCGTGACGCGGATCAGGGCACCCTCGAGCTCGCGGATGTTGGTCGAGATCCGCGAGGCGATGAACTCGAGCACGTCGTCGGGCACCGAGAGCCGCTCCTGGATGGCCTTCTTGCGCAGGATGGCGATCCGGGTCTCGAGGTCGGGGGGCTGGACGTCGGTGAGCAGGCCCATCTCGAACCGGCTGCGCATCCGCGCCTCGAAGCCGCTGAGCAGCTTGGGCGGCACGTCGCTGGTGATGACGACCTGCTTGTTGGCGTTGTGCAGCGTGTTGAAGGTGTGGAAGAACTCCTCCTGCGTCTGCACCTTGCCCTGGAGGAACTGGATGTCGTCGATGAGCAGCACGTCGACGTCGCGGTAGCGGCGCTGGAAGTTGCTCGCCTTGTCGTCGCGGATGCTGTTGATGAAGTCGTTGGTGAACTCCTCGGAGTTCACGTAGCGGACCTTGACGTGCGGGAACAGGTTGCGGGCGTAGTGCCCGATGGCGTGCAGCAGGTGGGTCTTGCCGAGCCCGGAGTCGCCGTAGATGAACAGCGGGTTGTAGGCCTTGGCCGGTGCCTCGGCCACGGCCACCGCGGCCGCGTGGGCGAACCGGTTGCTCGCGCCGATGACGAAGGTGTCGAAGGTGTACTTCGGGTTCAGCCGGGTCAGCTCGACCTGTTCGGGCACCTGGCTGCCGGGTCGGGGCCGGCGCGCCCCCGGTACCTCGACGAGGCGGGGGCTGGCGGCGTGCTGGGGTCCGCGCGCGGCGTCGGCGGCACCGTGCTCGGCGACGTTCCCGTCGAACCTCGAGGTCTCGGTGCCGTCGACCTCGTCGACGCCGATGTCGAGGTCGTCGATCTGCCGTCGCCGGTCGGCGGCGCGCAGGTCGTGGCCCTCGTCGCGCAGGTCGAGGTCGTGCCCCTCGGCGAGCGACGGGTCGACGGTGACGGCCAGGCGCACCTCGCGGCCGAGCTGGCTGCCCAGGGTGGCGGTGACCCGGTCACGCAGCCGGGTCTCGACGACATCCTTGGTGAAGTCGTTGGGCACCGCGATCAGGGCGGTGTCGTCGAGCAGGCCGACGAGCTTGGCGAGCGACAGGAAGGCCCTCTGCTGCACCGGGATCCCGTCGGCATCGAGGACGTCGAGGGTCGTGCGCCACAGCTGGGTCATCGTCGCGTCAGGCACTCGTGTCCCCATCCCTGTTCGAGGCCGATCGGCCGATCATCCGTGCCCGACCTGCGTTTCCGTGACCCGTCCACATGGTTGTCCACAGACTGTGGGTACGCCGCGTGGCTGCCACTGGTGTGTCGTTCCGGGATCCGGGCCGTACTCCGTGCGATCCTAGGGCGTTTTCCCGAGCCCGGGGTACCGCATCCGCTGGTTTGACCCCCGTGGCCGCTCTCGCGTACCGTTAACGGGCCTGTGGTTCGGCAGTTTTTCGCATGCCCGTGACCCGTGCCCGCGAGGGCGCTGCTTCCCCGCGAAGGTCATGGGTTTCCGATGGCCGCCGAACGCCACCGGCACCCCGACCACCCCGGGCCCTGCGCCCACCTCCAGATGAGAGAAACATCGTGAGCAAGCGGACTTTCCAGCCGAACAACCGCCGACGGGCCAAGACCCACGGCTTCCGTCTGCGGATGCGCACCCGTGCAGGTCGCAGCATCCTCGCCGCTCGTCGCCGCAAGGGCCGCTCCGAGCTCTCCGCCTGAGGTCGGCGGTGCTGCCGGCGCCGAACCGACTGCGTGAGCGGGCGGACTTCACGTCGGCGGTGCGCTCCTCCGGGGGTTGCCGAGCCGGATCCAGGCTGCTCGTGGTCCACGCCACCGTGACCGACGCGCGTGCGGGTCTCCCGCCGCGGGTCGGTTTCGTGGTGTCCAGGGCCGTGGGTGGCGCCGTCGTACGCAACCGCACGAAGCGCCGTCTGCGGGCGCTGGTGGCCGACCGCCTCCCCGGCATCCCCACGGGTGTCGACCTGGTCGTCCGGGCGAACCCGCCGGCCGCCACCGCGACCTTCGGGGAACTCGCGGGGGCCCTGGACCCGTTGTTGCACAAGGTGATCGGACGACTAGGAGGTGTGGCATGAGCATCGGTCGGGTGCTGGCCACCCCTCTCATCTGGCTGATCCGGGGCTACCAGCGACTCATCTCGCCGATGCGTCCGGCCACCTGCCGCTACTACCCGTCGTGCTCGGCCTACGCCGTGACCGCCCTGGAGCGCTACGGCGTGCTGCGCGGTTCGTGGATGGCAGCGCGCCGACTGGGCCGCTGCCACCCGTGGACCCCCGGGGGCGTCGACCACGTGCCCCTACGCGATTCTGTGACCGGCCGGCCGGTCCCGGGAACCACCGGGCCGCGGGGCGTCGACGACGCGACGAACCGGCATCCTGCGGGACACCCCCCGCACCACCAGACCTCCTGACCACGTCACGACCGTGACCTCATCCCGCCGGCCCAGGCCGACACAGCCGTAAGGACGACATGGGCGACCTCATCAACACGATCATCGGGCCGATCGAATGGCTCGTGGCGTGGATCATGTACGGCTTCCACCAGGGCTTCACCTGGATCGGGATGAACCCGGCGTCGGGGTGGACCTGGGCGCTGTCGATCGTCGGGCTCGTCATCGTCATGCGGGCGGCGATGATCCCGCTGTTCGTCAAGCAGATCATGGCGTCGCGCAAGATGCAGATGATCCAGCCCGAGCTGCAGAAGATCCAGAAGAAGTACAAGGGCAAGTCCGACCCCGAGTCACGCCAGGCGTTGACCCAGGAGACGATGGAGCTCTACAAGAAGGAGGGGACCAACCCGTTCAGCTCGTGCCTGCCGATCCTGGTGCAGTCGCCCTTCTTCTTCGGCCTGTTCCGGGTGCTCAACAGCATGGACGAGATCGCCTCCGGGCGCGCACAAGGCGATCGGGCCGATCACCCGGCCGGTCGCGGAGCAGTTCGAGCAAGCGACGATCTTCGGCGCTTCACTGTCCTCGACCTTCACCCATGCCCCCAACCTGGCGACCAAGATCGTCTCGATCGTCCTCATCATCCTGATGTCGGCCACGACCTTCACCACCCAGCGTCAGCTGATGACCAAGAACATGCCGGCCTCGGCACTGGACAACCCCTTCGCCAAGCAGCAGAAGGTGCTGCTCTACGTCCTGCCGGGCGTCTTCGCCGTCTCCGGTGTCAACTTCCCGATCGGTGTGCTCATCTACTGGTTCACCACCAACGTGTGGTCGATGTGCCAGCAGTTCTACGTCATCCGACGGATGCCGGCCCCCGGGTCGGCCGCGGAGAGGGCCTACCACGCGCGGCTCGAGCGCAAGGGCAAGCCGATCCCGGGTGCCGAGGCCGCCAGGGCCAAGGCGGATGCCGCCGCCGAGGAAGCGGCCGAGCTGGCCAGGCAGTCGGGTCAGCGCCAGCAGCCGACCTCGAAGAAGCGCAAGAAGAGCAAGGCAGCCGGCGCGAAGCCGGCCGGTGGCACCAGTGCTGCCGGGAACACGGCCGGCCAGAACACACCAAGCGGCCCCGCGGCCGGCAACAGCCCGGGCAAGGCGACCGCTTCGAAGAACGGCTCCGGCACCACCGGCTCGAACGGCACGACCGGCAAGAAGCCGGCCAAGAACGCCGGCGGCGGCGCCAAGCCCCCCACGACCTGATCCCCCTGATCGCAGGAGAACCACATGAGCGACAACCTCACGCAGGACCACGTGACGACCGAACCCGAGGCCGACACCGACACCACTCCCGAGGTCCTCGACCTCGAGAACTCGCAGGTCAGCGAGCCGGAGGCGATCGACGACGACGGCGATGAGCCCGACTCGGACGACAGCGCGCCGGCCCTGAGCAACCGTCGGGCCATGCTCGAGCGCGAGGGCGAGGTGGCGGCCGACTTCCTCGAGACGCTCCTCGACATCTGCGACCTCGACGGTGACATCGACGTCGACATCGACGGGGACCGCGCTGCGGTGTCGGTCGTCGACTCCGAGGACGGCCGGGTGCCGCGCCGCCTCGTCGGCCAGAACGGGCAGGTGCTCGACGCCCTCCAGGAGCTGACCCGCCTCGCGGTTCAGTCGGCCACCGGTGAGCGCAGCCGCCTCATGCTCGACGTCGCCAGCCACCGCGCCGAGCGGCGTGCCGCTCTGGTCACGATCGCCAAGGAGGCCATCGACGAGGTGCGCAGCACCGGGGAGCGCAAGCCCCTGACGCCGATGACCGCCTTCGAGCGCAAGGTGGTGCACGACGAGGTGCTGGCCGCTGGGCTGGTCTCGGAGTCCGAGGGCGCCGAGCCGCGGCGCTTCGTCGTCATCCTCCCCGCATGAGGCGACGTTTCACGTGAAACATGACGAGCCGGAGTCGACTCCGGCCATGCTGCCAGCCGCACCTTCGGGTGCGGCTGCGGTGTTTGGTGAGCGGATGCCGCTCGCGATCCGGTTCGCCGAGATCCTCGCCGACACCGGGGTGACCCACGGGCTGATCGGCCCCCGGGAGGTCCCGCGCCTTTGGGACCGGCACGTGCTGAACTGCGCCGTCGTGCAGGACGCCTTCCCTGCCGGGGCGAAGCTGGTCGACGTGGGGTCGGGTGCCGGCCTCCCCGGGGTGGCTCTGGCGATCGTGCGCCCCGACCTCGAGGTGCACCTCGTGGAGCCGATGCTGCGTCGTACCCAGTGGCTGTCGGGTGTGGTGGAACAGCTGGGGCTGGAGAACGTGACGGTGCACCGCGGGCGTGCCGAGGACCTGGCGGGCTCCGTGGCGCGCACCGTTCGTGACGGCGCGAGCCGTGGCCAGGCTCGACAAGCTGGCCCGCTGGTGCGTCCCGCTCCTCCAGCCCGGCGGCACCCTGGTGGCCATGAAGGGGCGCTCGGCCGCGGAGGAGCTGTCGGCCGACCGGCGCGCCCTCGACCGGCTCGGTCTGGTCGCTGCGGTGGTTTCGGAGCACGGCGGGGACCTGCTCGACGAGCCGGTGCTCACCGTCGACCTCCGCTTCGCGCCGAAGCCGGCGCGGCGATCGGTTCGCCCCGCCAAGGCTGCGAGGTCCGCAAAGTCACGTACGTCAGGGCACGCGCGCACGTCCTCCGACGAGCCCGGCACCTCCCGCTAGGGGAACGGCGGAGACCTGCTCGACACGCCCTGTCGGCACGCGGACCTGGCGGCGGGTCTGGCACAGGGCACGTGACCGTCCGCGAGTCCCCCATCGAGCGGGGCGTCCGGGATCTCGGGCCAGCCCGGGCACGCCTGGGCACGGGTCCGGATGGACAGCGGACGCCCCGCTAGAGGCTCCTCGGCTCGACCACTCGACCTGCCGTTCGACGGAGCTCCCACGGCCTGGGTGGCCCGCTCGTCGGAGTTCGACCTCCACGCGGGCCGTCCCTGCTCTGATCGATGTTTCACGTGAAACACCGATCTGACGGTGCACCGCCGTGGCTGAGGCGCGTGGGACAGTCAATGGCGCCTTCAGCCGAGCAAGGTGAGACCCGACGGCGTCCGGATGAGCCAGCCACAAACCTTTGGCGGCAGGGCAGATGTTTCACGTGAAACGTCATGTTGCCGAGCGCGAACCGCTGCCTGGTGGGCGATGGTTTGGCGCCGCCGGATCATCGGAGCCCTCGCCTTCCTGGTCGACCTCAAGTCATCTACGGGAGACTCGTTCGCCCATCCAGCCGCCGAACCGATGGAGCTGGCCCAACACCCATCGAAGGCACCCTTCGCGGGTCGACAGGGCGGACCTCCGGCGTCGAGCGGTCCACGGACGACCGCCTCTCTCGTGGACTTGGAGTCGCGGTCTGCTCAGGCTCCCGCCCCTCGGTCCCGACCTGAGGTGCGACGGGTGCCCAACCCCAACCCGTCGCGAGCATGTTTCACGTGAAACATGACTCGGCACCCGTCGAACTGCTGAGCGACCCGTCGGACAGCCACGCGACCCCATTGTCTGGGCCAGGCCCCGGCTTTCACTCGACCCGTCGGACAGGGACGCGACCCATGCTCTCGGCCCGCCCCGGCTTTCGCGCGACCCCCTCGGCTGGAGCTCGAGGCACTCGTGCCGGCGACCTGCGATCCCAGCGGCCGTGACCGTGTGCGCGGAGGAGTGAGAGCTGGCTGGAGCACAGCGCGACGAATGGCCCAGACTCCCTGGCCGCACCGCCATGTTTCACGTGAAACGTGGATTGAGCGGCTAGCCGAACAACGCACGGCCCCCCGCCAAGAAGGCCGGAGCGGCGCTCGGCACCCCCGCGCTCGACCCGTGGTCCTCGATGGAGCGTCAACCCAAGGACTTCCTGAGAGGGCGTCCCGTCCACAGGCGGCCGTTCGTCGCGCGCTTGTCCACCGGACGCTGTGGCGCTTTGGCGTGTTGACCCACCGTGAGGTTGGATGAGCCATTCCTGCTCCACAACGAAGGTGATGGCGTGAGTTCTGCGATCGACGTCGCCGAGACGCGTACTGCTGCGCCCGGCCTCGGCTTCCCTCGCCTGTCCGGCCCGCCCACCACTCCGCTGGGCTGGCCCGGCGCCGACCGTGTTTCACGTGAAACAACGGCGCCCGTGGCCGCTGACGAGCAGCCCGACGCAGCTGTGGCCGACGCCGGCCAGACCGTTGAAACCCCGCCGGCCGCCGCTGCCGGCACCCGAGAGGACCGCATGGACGCCCCGACGCACGACGACACCGAGGAGCGTGCCCAGATCGCGGCGGCGATGCCCGGAGCCGACGGGCAGACTCCTCTGGCCGCAGCCGTGGCGGCCGACGCCCGCCGGCGGATCACGCTGAGCGGCCGCCCCGTCCCGCGGCCGGCCCGGACCCGGGTCATGACGGTGGCCAACCAGAAGGGTGGGGTCGGCAAGACCACGACGACGGTCAATGTCGCCGCCGCCCTGGCCCAGGCCGGCAGCACCGTGCTCGTCATCGACCTCGACCCGCAGGGCAACGCCAGCACGGCGCTCGGTATCGAGCACCACGCCGAGGTCCCCAGCGTCTACGACGTGCTCGTCGAGGGCCAGCCGATCGCCGAGGTGGTGCAGGAGTGCCCCGACGTGCCGGGCCTGTTCTGCGTTCCCGCCACCATCGACCTCGCCGGTGCCGAGATCGAGCTGGTGTCGCTCGTCGCGCGCGAGACGCGGCTGGAGAGGGCCGTCTCGGCCTACGTCGACGACCGCGAGGCGGCGGGGGAGCAGCTCGACTACGTGATCATCGACTGCCCGCCCAGCCTGGGCCTGCTCACCGTGAACGCCTTCGTGGCCGCAACCGAGGTGTTCATCCCGATCCAGTGCGAGTACTACGCCCTCGAGGGCCTGTCGCAGCTGCTGAAGAACATCGAGCTGATCCGCAGCCACCTCAACCCGCCGCTGCACGTCTCGGCGATCCTGCTCACCATGTACGACGGTCGCACCCGGCTCTCGGCCCAGGTGGCCGACGAGGTGCGCGAGCACTTCCCCGACCAGACCTTGAGGGCCAGCGTGCCGCGCTCGGTGCGGATCTCCGAGGCCCCGAGCCACGGCCAGACCGTGATGACCTACGACCCCAACAGCAGCGGCGCGTTGTCCTACCTCGAGGCGGCCGTCGAGCTGGCCGAGCGGGGCATCGCCGCACGTGAGACCACCGAGGAGTCGGCATGAGCGAGAAGCGACGCGCCCTGGGGCGCGGGCTGGGCGCCCTGATCCCGAGCGGCGCCGGCACCGCCGAGCGGCCGGTCGACGTGTTCTTCCGTGACCAGGACCGTCCAGTGGTCCCCTTGGGCGGACCTGAGGACGGCGGTCCCGAGGGGCCCGCGTCCGCTGACGGCAACGGCGGCGGGAGCAGGGCTGAGGGGCCCGCTGTCGAGGCGGCCGAGGCCACGGCACCCGACGACGGCAACGCGCTGCGCCCGGTGCCGGGTGCCGAGTTCGCCGAGATCCCGCTCGACCAGATCCGCCCCAACCCGCGTCAGCCGCGCACCGTCTTCGACGAGGACGAGCTGGAGGAGCTGGTCAGCTCGATCCGCGAGGTCGGCGTGCTCCAGCCGGTGGTGGTCCGGCGTGTCCCCGAGGGCACCCGCGACGGCGAGGTCCGCTACGAGCTGATCATGGGCGAGCGCCGCTGGCGGGCCTCGCGCGCGGCCGGCAAGGAGGTCGTGCCGGCGATCATCAAGGTGACCGAGGAGGACGACCTCCTGCGCGACGCCCTGCTCGAGAACCTCCACCGCAGCCAGCTCAACGCCCTCGAGGAGGCCGCCGCCTACCAGCAGCTGCTCGACGACTTCGGCTGCACCCAGGAGGAGCTCGGCCGGCGGATCCACCGCTCGCGCCCGCAGATCTCCAACACGCTGCGCCTGCTCAAGCTGCCGCCGCCCGTGCAGCGGCGCGTCGCCGCAGGCGTGCTCAGCGCGGGTCACGCCCGCGCGCTGCTCGGCCTGCCGGATGCCGCCGCCATGGACCGGATGGCCCAGCGGATCGTGGCCGAGGGCCTCTCGGTCCGCACCGTCGAGGAGCTCGTGACGCTCGGTGACGACACCTCCCCGGCCGCCCGCCGTGCCCCGCGGCCCGGTGCCCGCCGGCCGCAGCTCGACGACCTGGCGGCCGACCTCTCGGACCGCCTCGAGACCAGGGTGCGCATCGCCCTCGGGCAGCGCAAGGGTCGCCTCACGGTGGAGTTCGCGTCGGTGGAGGACCTCAACCGGATCCTCGACGCGATGCACCTGCGCGACGAGCGCGACGCCTGACGGGCGCGGGCGCGAGGGCGGGCACACGGCATCCGGCCTGACCTCGCCTAGAAACACAAGAGGCGCGGAAACCATTGCACTGCAACGGTTTCCGCGCCTCGCGCGTGGTGGCTGAACTCAGCCGAGGTAGGGCTCGAGCTCGCGGAGCAGCTTGGGCTTGGGCATCGCGCCGATGATCGTCTTGACGATCTCACCGTTCTGGTAGACGTGCATCGTGGGGATGCTCGTGATGCCGAGCTTGCCGGTGATGGCCGGGTTCTCGTCGGTGTTGAGCTTGACGATGGTGACCTCGTCGTGGTCGCGCGCGATCTCGTCGAGGATCGGGGCCACGGCGCGGCACGGGCCACACCACTCGGCCCAGAAGTCGACGAGCACGGGCTTGTCACTGTTGATCACGTCGGCCTCGAACGTGTCGTCGGTGGTCTTGGAGACGGCTCCCATGGGGGGTCCTTTCAACAGCGGGGTGGGGGTGGGGTTGTGGTCGATGGTGCCGGAGGGGTCCGACACCACCGGTTGGTCAGTGGGCGAGGAACCGCTCGGCGTCGAGCGCCGCGGCACAGCCGGAGCCGGCCGCCGTGATCGCCTGGCGGTAGGTGTGGTCGACGAGGTCGCCGCAGGCGAAGACGCCCGGGACGTTGGTGCGGGTGGTGCGGCCCTCGACGAGCACGTAGCCCTCGGCGTCGAGCTCGATGACGCCCTTGACGAGCTCGTTGCGCGGGTCGTGCCCGATGGCGACGAACAGGCCGGTGACGGGCAGCTCGCGGGTCTCGCCGGTGACGGTGTCGCGCAGGGTGACCCCGGAGAGCTTGCCCTCACCGTGGATGGCGTCGACGGCGCTGTTCCACGCGAAGCGGATCTTGGGGTTGGCGTGGGCGCGCTCGGCCATGATCTTGCTGGCGCGCAGCTCGTCGCGGCGGTGCACGATGGTGACCGACCGGGCGAACTTGGTGAGGAAGGTGGCCTCCTCGACCGCGGAGTCGCCACCGCCGACGACGGCGATGTCCTGGTCGCGGAAGAAGAACCCGTCGCAGGTCGCGCACCACGAGACGCCGTGGCCGGAGAGCCGCTTCTCGTCGGGGAGCCCCAGCTCGCGGTAGGCCGAGCCCATCGCGAGGATGACGGCGCGCGCGCGGTGCTCGACGCCCTCGGCGTCGGTGACGACCTTGACGTCGTCCTCGAGGCGCACGGACTGCACGTCGTCGGTGACGATCTCGGCGCCGAACCGCTCGGCCTGGGCGCGCATGTTCTCCATGAGGTCGGGCCCCATGATGCCGTCGCGGAAGCCGGGGAAGTTCTCTACCTCGGTGGTGTTCATCAGGGCGCCACCCGCGGTGACCGCACCCTCGAAGACCAGGGGCTCGAGGTTCGCCCGCGCCGCGTAGACGGCCGCCGTCCACCCGGCCGGGCCGGAGCCGATGATGATGACGTTGCGGACGTCGGTGGTCACGGGACACATCCCCTTGTGGTGGTGGCAGGTGGCAACCGCAACATGCGGTGCCTTCGTGAAACCGATCCTAAGGCCGGCGTGTTCCCGGCCGTGCCACGCCCCGCCGGTCGGGCCGGGGTCGGGACGGTGGCGCGGTCCTCAGTCGAGAGGCACCGGGCCACGGATGAGACCGGTGTTGCCCGTGGTGCAGGAGCGGTCGACCGCCCACGCAGACCGCCCGGCGGCGGAGTGGACGACGAGCACGGCCCCGGAGGCGCCGTCGACCTCGGACACGTCGACGAGGATCCCCGCGTCGGCCGGGATGCCGAGGGCGTCGGCACACGAGCGTGCCCCGATCGCCGTGGCGATCGGGCCCAGCGTCGGGGACTCGGCACTCAGGTCGGCGATCGGGTCCAGCGTGCCGTCGTCGAGCTCGCGAGCCGTGACCTGGAGCCGGTCCGAGCTGTGGTCGACCCCTGACATGACCACCACGACCTCGCCCGACCCCGCCTCGGGGGCCACGAAGGCCCTGGCCTCGGACTTCGCCGAGTCGGCGGCCCCGGCAGCGGAGTCGGCGGAGCTGCCGGCGGTCAGCGAGGCCACCACCCCACCGTCGAGGGACGACCCCACGACGTAGCCGCCCAGGCCGAGCACGGCGACGGCGGCCGCGGCCACGCCGAGGTGCCGCATCCCGAAGCGGCGACGGTGCAGCGGCACGACCTGCGCGCCGGCATCCCCGTAACGGTCGTCATCCCCGGCGTCGCCGGTGGGGGAAGCGCCGGACTCGTCACCCGACGGACCCCAGAACTGCCCGATGCCGTCTCCGCGCTCGGCCTCTGCCGCGAGGGCGGCACTGATCCGGGCCACCAGGTCGTCGGGCATCGGCTCGGGGTCGGGAAGGCCGGAGAGGAGTGCCCGCATGCCCGTCGGGTCGTGCTCGACGGGTGCGGTGTCGTCGTGGGGGTGGCTCACGAGGTCCTCCGGGACGTGCCCTCGGGGGGTGTTGGCGGGATCGGGTGGCGCCGGACGCTGGTCTCGGGCCGCGGATGGGACGTCATGGGGCTCCCTGCGGTTCCGTCGGGCTGGGAACGGCGCTGGGGCCGGCATCCGGCCCGGCCCGGCGCGTCCCGGCAGCCCGGGCGCCGGCAGACCCCCCGCCCCCCGTGGTCCCGGTGCCGTCCGGGCCGCCGAGGAGGGCCGCCAGGGCCTCGCGCCCACGGAAGCAGCGGGACTTGACCGTGCCCTCGGCCACCCCGAGCACCTGCGCCGCTTCGGCGACGGGCAGGCCGTGCATGTCGACGAGCACCAGAGCCATCCGCTGCCCCTCGGGGAGCTGCATCAGCGCCTCGCGCACGTCGACGCGGGCCTCGACCGAGGCGTGGTGGTCGTGCAGGTCGGGCAGGTCGAGCTCACCGAGGTCGCCCGCGCGGCGCACCGAGACCTTCTCGCGCCGGAGCCGGTCAAGGCAGGCGTTGACGACGATGCGGTGCAGCCAGGTGGTGACGGCGGCCTCGCCACGGAACGCGTCGGCGCGCCGGAAGGCGGAGATGAAGGCGTCCTGGACGGCATCGGCCGCCAGCTCGCGGTTGCTCGTGGTGCGCAGCGCCACGGCGTACATCCGGTCGCGGTGCCTGCGGAACAGCTCACCGAACGCGGCGCCGCCGTCGCCGTCGACGTGGCGCTGGAGCAGCTCGTGGTCGCTGAGGGCGCTGAGGTCGTCGAGCATCGCGGGATCCGGCGTCAGCCGGTGACGACGACCTCGTCGAGCCACGCGCGGCGCTTGTCGTTCTCGTCGGGCGTGAGCTTCGTGAACCACACGACGATGTACTGCCCGCTGACGTCGGCCGGCACGTCGAAGGTGACGTTGCCGTCGGCGTCGGCCTTCTCACCGATCTTGGTCGCACCCTCGAGGCGGTTGTCGGGCCCGACGTAGACCTCGATGTCGGCGGGATGGGGGATGTTCAGCTCGACGGACTGCGGCTTCTTGTTGGGGCCGAGGTCGACGATGACGCCCAGGCCCTTCTTCAGGCCGCCGAAGGTGTCGGTGCGGTAGTTCTCGGAGAACCAGCCGGTGCCCTTGTCGCCGTCGTAGATCTTGGGGGTGAGGTTGTTGTTCTCCTGGCCGTCGCCCTCGGGGTCGTAGGCCTCGACCTTGAGGATCGCCAGCGGCTCGGCGGTGCCGCCGCCAGTGGCCGTCGACTCACTGCCGGTGGGTGCGGCCGACGACGGTGCCACGGTGGTGGTGCGGGTGGCCGGGGCGGCGGAGTCACCGAAGATCGAGTCGCTCTCGGAGCCGATCCGCGAGACGCCCCAGATGCCGATCACCATCGCGGCCACGACGAAGGCGACGACGATGCCCAGGGCCAGCTTCGACTCGTCCTTGGTGAGCGGTTCGGCCGGCACCAGGGGAGCGGGCGCCTCGAGGCCGTCGTCGGAGGGGGGAGCGTCGTCGGTGCTGAGCTCGGAGACCTTGTCGACGGCCCGTCGAGCCAGGCTGCCCACCTTGTCGCCGACCGAGCCGAGGGCGCCGGCCACGGCGGCACCCGCCGTCGCCGCGCCGGTCGGCGAGCCGTCGTCCTCGTCATCGAGCGGTCCGGCGGGGAGGTTGGGCCTGGTCGCCACGGGCGACACGACGGTGGTGGCGTTGAGCCAGTCGGGCTCCTCGTCGACCACGGGGATGGTGCGGGTCGCCTCGTCGGCCTCGTCGACGGGTGCGCCGGCCCCGGCTGCCGCCGCGGCTGCACCGCCGGATGCCGTGGACGCGCCGGCTGCCGCCGCGGCTCCGCCGGCGAGCCCGAGGGCGGCTGCCGCCTTGCGACCCAGGGGGCGCTTGCGGGGACGGGTGGCGGTGGACTCCTCGGTCGCCTCGTCCACGGCGGCCGTGGCATCGGCGGGGACGACGGGCTGTTCGAGGGTGACGGGCTCGTCGGTGGCGTCGGCCGCGGGTCCCGAGGCGTCCGCAGCGGCCGCACCGCCGGCAACGGCCGCACCGCCGGCAACGGCCGCACCGCCGGCAACGGCGGCGCCGGCGCCCACGGCATCCGAGGTGGTGGTCTCTTCGTCGTCGACGGCAGCGGACGCCGTGCGGGTGACCGGGCGGCCGACCACCTGGCGGGAGGGCCACGGTGCGACCTGCCGGGCGAAGTCACCCGGGCTGGTGGGGCCCTGGTCGTCGTTGAGGGTGAGGCGGCAGATGGCGTCGAGGTCGCGGGGGACCCCGGCGGCGATCTCGGAGGGTGCGGCGACCCCACCGGGGACGCGCGGCGCGCCCGCGAGGCCGGACCCGCCCGCACCGAGCGGCCAGAGCCCGGTCAGGCCGGCATACGTGAGCGCCACGACACCGACGGCGTCGCGGCGGGCGGCGTCGTCGGACTCGGCGCCGTCCTCACCGGCGCGCACGGCGGCGGTCTCGAGGCCGCGCAGGCGCACGTCGCCGTCGGGGGTGCGCAGCACGTCGTCGGGCTTGAGGTCGAGGTGGTGCATGCCCCGCTGGCCGGCCGACTCCAGGGCCGCGGCGACCTCGCCGGTGATCCGCCGCACCTCGTCGCCGGGCACGCCACCGTCGGTGACCAGCTCGGCGAGCGTGCGGGCCTCACCGAGGTCCTCCTCGACGACGTAGGCGACCTCGTCGTCGCCACCGACGTCGAGGATGCGCACGAAGACGACGTGGGTCACCGAGGCAGCACGCCGCGCGGCGTCGAGCAGGGCCGGGGTGCGGTGGTCGTCGCCCGCGATGCAGAGCATCGAGACGGTGCGACCGAGGGTCGTGTCGTCGGCGGACCAGCGTTCGGTGCCGTGCAGCTGTTCGAGCCGCCGGCGAACGGTGTAACGGCCACCGAGGACGGTGCCGGGACCCACACCCCTCACCGGTGCTCCTCTCCCTCGTCAGGTCACGACGTGCGCACGCCGCCCAGCACCCGCGACCAGCGGGTGTGCGCCCATAGTAGGCACTGGCGACTCAGCCCCGGCGTAGCCGCCGCGTGAAGGGTTCGAGCGCCGCACCGATCTCGCGGACCCCGAGGGCGTGCGCGACGCCCCAGGTCACGGTGAGCTGGATGACGCCGGCGACGCCGAGCACGAGGATGCCCGCCACGAACCCCCGCACGCCGCGGGTCTCGCCGAGGTCTGGCAGCACCGTGTGGATCAGCCAGGACAGTGCCAGTGCGGTCGCCACTGCGGGCACCGCGAGCTTGAGGTAGACGGCTGCAGTGCTCCGCAGGCCGAGGTGCCCGTGCCGGCGACGCAACACCGTGAACCCGACGCTCGCCGTGACGCTGTACGCGAGCACCTGACCCATGCTGAGCGTGAAGGCCGTCAGGCTCGGCACCATCGTCGCGGCGACGAGGGCGCCGAGGGTCGCCAGGCCGGTGGAGACGCACTGGAGGCGGAACGTCATCCAGGTCATCTGGTGGGCGTAGAACAACCGGTCGTTGAGGTAGGTCCAGGCCATCGGGATGGCCAGCCAGATCAGGCCGGCGAGCACGACGGCGATGGCCCGGGTCTCATCGAGGCTGTTCTTGAAGAACAAGGTGGCCGCGACGTAGGGGGCCAGCACCCCGACGAAGACAACTCCGGGCACCAGGATCACCGAGGGAAGACGCATCCCCTGGTGGTGGTAGCGCATCACCTCGGCGGAGTCGCCCCGGGCGGCCGCCTCGGACAGCCGGGTGTACAGGGCCGTGATGAGCGAGACCGTGACCAGGCCGTGCAGGAGCATGGTGATGAGCAGCGCCGGGTTGAAGGCAGCGAGGCCGGCCACCGGGTCGCCGGCGTCCACCCCCAGGTTGGTGGCGCGGGTGAGCACCCGTGAGGTGACGACGAAGCTCAGGGTGCTGACGACGATGGAGCCGAAGGTCCATTTGGCGACCGTGCTGACCTCGCCCAGGCCGTGCCCGCGGATGCCCCACACCGGGCGGTAGCGGAAGCCGATGCGGCGCAGCGGCACGAGCAGGGACAGGGCCTGCACGACAATCGACAGGGTCGCCGACCCGGCGAGGATCGCGATCATCTCGGGGGTCCAGTCGGACGGCGCGGCGGACGTGGGGAACCCGGCCCGCTGGAACCAGACCAGCCCGCCGATGGCCACGATGTTGGCCAGGGCCGGCGCCCACATGTAGCCGGCGAACCGGCCGTGGGCGTTGAGCACCTGGCCCAGGATCGTGTAGAGGCCGTAGAAGAAGATCTGCGGGAGGCAGATGACGGCGAACACCGTCGCGAGGTTCAGGGCGGCCGCGTTGTGGACGTTGTAGAAGAGCCGCACGGCCAGGGGTGCCAGCAGCACCATGACCACGGTCGCCGCCGCCAGGATGGCGAGCGAGATGGTGATGATCCGGTTGACGAACTCGTCGCCGTCGGGCCGCATCTTCGCGCGCACGATCTGCGGCACGAAGATGGCATTGACCGCGCCACCGGCGATGAGCAGGTAGAACGTGTTGGGCAGCGAGTTGGCGGCGGAGAAGCCGTCGGCCACGTAGCCGGTGGTGCCGATGACGCCGGTGAGCAGTGCCGCCCGCACCAGCCCGAGCATCCGGCTGACCAGCGTGCCCGAGGCCATGACCGCCCCGGCCCGGCCGAGGCTCTGGCGTGGCGCGGTGGGGTTCTGGCCCGCCTCGGCCGCGAGCGTCGCGCCGCCGGGGTCGACCTGGGTCTCGTCGACCGCGTCAACGGTGTCAACCGCGTCGTCCTGGGCGCGGTCTCCGGGCGTGGGGGCGGGGGGCTCGGTCGTCATCGGGGAGGGGGTCTTCCGGGAAGGAGGGCTCAGGCGTCGCCGGCGAGCCGCTGCCAGGCGACCCGGGCGATCCGCCGCTCGTTGGGGAAGGTGAGGTGGCGGTGCGCGTCGCGCAACGGTAGCCACGCCACGTCGATCGCCTCGTGGTCGGGGTCGTTCTCGATGGTGAGGTGCCCGCCGACCGCCTCGAGCAGGTAGTGGTGCACGTACTTGTGGATGCGGCGCTCGCCGGCGGCGAACCAGTAGTCGATGGTGCCGAGCTCGATGAGCACGCGGCCCTCGATGCCGGTCTCCTCGGCGACCTCGCGGGCGGCGGTCTGCGGCAGCGTCTCCTCGCCCTCGATGTGCCCCTTGGGCAGGCACCACTCGACGCGACCGGCCCGGTTGCGGCGGGCGATGACGGCGATGCGGGCCTCGCCCTCGAAGACGTCGACGACCACCCCGCCCGCGCTGCGCTCCTCGACCGCGGGGAGCCGCCGGGGGGTGACCCCGGGCGGATCTGCGGCGACGTGGCTCATCTGGTCACTGTAACCAGTGTGGCGTCGCGCGGTCGGGGACGAGCCGTCGGCGAGCGCTGCCGGTGAGCAGGTGGCCGGGCGGCCGTCCACGGCGGCCGTGCGGGCGGCATACCCTTGGTCCTCGTGTCCACCCGTCAGCCACCGGCCGCCCTGCTGCGCCAGGCGGTCGCCCACCTGGCGCCCGACCTGCCGGTGCTCACCGACCTCGGGCAGCGCTTCGCGGCTGCGGGGCACGACCTGGCCCTGGTCGGGGGCCCGGTCCGCGACGCCCTGCTCGGGCGCGCCTCGACCGACCTGGACTTCACGACCTCCGCCCGCCCGGACGCCACCGAGGCCCTGCTCAAGGAGTGGGGCAGCGCCACCTGGGACATGGGTCGCGAGTTCGGGACCATCGGCGCCAGGCGGGGCAACGTCGTCGTCGAGGTCACCACGTACCGCGCCGACGCCTACGACGGGCAGACCCGCAAGCCGGTGGTGGCCTTCGGCGACTCGCTCGACGACGACCTCGTGCGGCGTGACTTCACCGTCAACGCGATGGCGCTGCGTCTTCCCGACCTGACCTTCGTGGACCCCCACGGGGGCCTCACCGACCTCGACGCCGGGCTGTTGCGCACGCCGTCACCGCCCGAGGTGTCGTTCGGCGACGACCCGCTTCGGATGATGCGTGCCGCCCGGTTCGTGGCGCAGCTCGGCTTCGTCCCGGCCCCCGAGGTGTTCGCCGCCATGAGCGAGATGGCGGCCACGATCGAGATCGTGTCGGCCGAGCGGGTGCGCGACGAGCTGGTCAAGCTGCTGCTGGCGCCGCACCCCCGGGCCGGTCTCGAGCTGCTGACGGTCAGCGGGCTGGCCGGCCACGTGCTGCCCGAGCTCCCCGCCCTGCAGCTCGAGGTCGACGAGCACCACCGCCACAAGGACGTCTACGAGCACTCGATGACCGTCCTCGAGCAGGCCATCGACCTCGAGGGTCCCCCCGGCGGGCCACCGGAGTCGGTGCCCGGGCCCGACATCGTGCTGCGCCTGGCCGCGCTCCTGCACGACGTCGGAAAGCCGGCCACCCGCCGGTTCGAGGACGCCGGCGGTGTCTCCTTCCACCACCACGAGGTGGTGGGCGCCAAGCTCGTGGCCAAGCGGATGCGTGCGCTGCGGTTCGACAAGGAGACGACCAAGTCGGTGGCCCGACTGGTGGAGCTGCACCTGCGCTTCCACGGCTACGGCGAGGGCACCTGGACCGACTCCGCCGTGCGCCGCTACGTCACGGATGCCGGCCCGCTCCTTCCGCGGCTGCACCGCCTCACCCGCGCCGACTGCACGACGCGCAACGTGCGCAAGGCCCGACGACTCGCCGCCACCTACGACGACCTCGAGTCGCGCATCGAGGTGCTGCTCGAGCAGGAGGAGCTGGCGGCGGTGCGCCCCGAGCTCGACGGCAACGAGATCGCGGCCACGCTCGGCATCGCGCCCGGTCCCGTGCTCGGGCGTGCCTACAAGCACCTGCTCGCCGTGCGCCTCGACGAGGGGCCGCTGGGCAAGGAGGCCGCCGCCGATCGGCTGCGCGAGTGGTGGGCGCACCTGGTGGCGACCGCCCGAGTCGGGAACCGTTGCGAGGCATGAGCGAGGTCGAAGTCCGGTAGCGTTCGTCGCCCGTCGAGGGGGAAGTGGTGAGCACGTGAGCGAATCGACCGGTGCGGCTCGGTGCTGTCGTTGCGACCTACGGGGTGGAGCAGTACCTCCCGGACTTCCTGACATCCCTCGAGAACCGATGACCTCGAATGCCAGCCGCTCTTTCCAGCGAGTCTCGGCGGGAACCTGTCGGACTAGGCTGATAAAGCGGTTGTCGAGCAGGGGGTCAAAGGAATGCCGGCGGAACCGCGAACCGGCTCGGCGGGCAGCTACCCACCTGCCGTTGCGATGTTCGAGGTAGTACTCGTCCGACGCCTCGTACGGAGCGGACAATGCAAGGTCCAGGATGGGAGCCGCCAGAGCTCGTGCGCTCTCGACGTAACGAGGGGTGAAGACATGACCCCCGGTGAGGATGTTGCGCAGTTGGGTCCACAACTTCTGCGCGTCGAGTTCGTCGAGATGCGGAAGAACGAGACCCCCTCGCATCACCTCGCCACCGACGCCTGAGAGGCTCGGGACCGGCATCATTGGGCCGTAGTCTTCGATGTCGTCCCACCCGGAGGTCATCGCATCGTGGACGTCCAGTGCGCGCACAATGCGCGAGAGCGGGTCTTCAGCGTGGATGGTGTCCGACTTGGTGACACCTGCGGGTCGACTCACCTCGTGCGGGACCCCCATGATCTTCGCTAGACGCGCAGCCAGTACGACGTCGGGGTCGTCTGGCATGCCGGTGGTGGAGGTCCGGACCTGCGTACCTGGTCGGTGGCTCAGGGCTGCCGCAAGCAGCCGACTGTCCCGTCCACCCGTGAGCGCCAGAGCCAACTCGTGCCCGGGTACAGCATCGAATGCCCCGACGAGCGCCTCGGACACCGTCGCCACAACCGCGGTGTCCAACTTTCCGTCACGCATAAGTGGGATGGGCGCTCGGGCACGCCGTTGCCGGCGTTCAAACCACGGGTCGAGGAGCACGAGTTCGGCCGTGGCCAAGGCCTTGACTCCACGGAATGCCGTCAGTTCGCCCAAAAAGTGACCTGCATTGGCCATGTGGCGAAGCCCGACGAGGTCTAGGTCCGGGCGGGGGTCGTCGATGTCCAGGC
This sequence comes from uncultured Actinomycetota bacterium, assembly GCA_963707895.1. Lineage (GTDB taxonomy): Bacteria > Actinomycetota > Actinomycetes > Actinomycetales > Dermatophilaceae > Fodinibacter. The sequence goes on from CAVPRS010000011.1 coordinate 59,462, forward strand.
GGTCTGCCTGCGCTAGGAGATGGACGAGTAGCGATCGCGAGCCCACAACTCGCGGGCCCGGACGCGATAGACCGGAAGAACATGCCGTTCAGCGAACAGCTGCGCCGGGGGAGGCCTGTGCCGGCTACCGGGCCGATGATCGCAGGCGACCCTGCTGGCAGGTCGGGCGAGGTCTCCGGCTGCGACCGCGCGTGCTCGTGGACGTGGGTCCCACCTGGCCCGACTCGGCGACGATCAAGCCGGTGTGACGGCGATGCCGTCACGGTCCGGCCTCGCAGCCGACGCCGCAGACACGGCAACCTGGCGCGGCGGTCGCGCGCGGCATCCACTCGACTCGAGGTGGTCGACTGGCACCGATCGTCGGCTCCCGGACACGGCCCTGCACGACATCTCGACGACGGCCGAGACGTCGAACTCCCTGACAGTCGGGCTAGCGCGAGTCGGCCGAGCAGTTGTGGGCGACCGTCAGCCGATGGACGACGCGACTGGCTCCGAAGCATCGATTCCTCCTCCGACGAGCGATCCACGGTCGCGCGTCGAGACCGTCGAGCCGCACGTCTGCGCGACGGCATCCTGACGCTGTCGACCAGAGCACCGGCAGCGGATCGCTTGAGACGTCCCGAAGTCTGAGCCGCACCACGCGACTACGTTCGAACGCTTCAGCGGGCGGCTATCAACTGTCATCTGGACCGACGCCGGCTGCATCAATCCCAGTCGGGAGTCGTGCTACCGGCTGAGTCGCGACCACGGTGTCAGGCTGAGTTTCCGACGGACCGGCCCTTCGCGGCTGCGTACTTCACCGCCGTCTGTCTGAGGTCGCCGACAGGCTGGAGCCGTTGCGCGGAGGCGGACTATCTCTACTGACGTCGACGAGCGGATGGCACGCTCACGAGCCGAGTTTGCACAGATCGAGGCACGCTGGAGCAGCGTGGCCTAACGGCGCCTGATCACGCGATGCTCCCGTTGCGAGGTGGGCTTCCGCTCCGACCTCGCTGGTGGCGGTTGTGCGGGCCATATGGACCTGAAACCCGATGTCGTCCTCGAATGCGGCAGTGGGTCCTCCTCGGTGTGGATTGGCCATGTCCTGCGGCTCCTTGGGCAAGGGCGACATATCGCACTCGAGCACGACGAGCACTATGCGGTCTGAGCCGCATGGCATCGCCAACCACGGGCTCGGTGACTTCGTCGAGGTACGGCACGTTCCACTGACACCGGTGACCTTCGGTAAGGAGTCCTTCTCCTGGTACGACACCCGTGCAGTTGCAGACTGGAGGGCTTGGGCGTCGTGTTCGTCGACGGACCCCGTTGGCTGGACCGGCGGCGCGCTACCGGCGTTGGCCGTCCGTTACCTGCATCCGAGCGCACTGTCTCCGGTCACGACGACACGATCGCTCGCCAGCACGCCGGATGCTGCGAGGCGCCCCGTCCTCCGACCCAGCGATTCCCGGCCGTTGATCGACCAGCGCGCCGCGAGATCAAGCGCCGGCTCTGATCCGGGTCCTACGAGCGCGCAGGAGTCGGTTTGCCGTCGCGACCTGGTCGAGTCCGTCCGGGATCTCGTCCAGATGCAAGTACCACTTCTTCGGTCCCGACCCGGGAGGGGTCCAGGGTGCGCGGAAAGGTGATGCGACCGGTGCACGCCAAGGACCGAGCCGTCAACTACCTTGGCGCGCTCTCTGCTGCAGCGGATCGTTCTGGCGCCCGCCGACGGGACGTCCGGGTTCGCTCGACGGGCGCGGCGACCCGGCTACCTCCTGGTCCGATCGGCACCGCAGCCGGCTCGCGCCGGAGCCGATGTATACCGCACGCCCCGCCGTCTACTGGACGCGGTTGACGGGCAGCCCCCGTCCGGAGACGAAGATGCTGCCTCGGGCTCCGGGAGGAACGGGTCGCAAGGCGCGAAGCCGCCGCAGGATCGCCCGGGCGGTGTCCGCCCCCAGCAGGGTATGGCACGCGGCACGACGGACCGAGGTGGCCTAGCAGTCAGCGCCACGTCGACAAGCACGAGCCGATCAGCGCGCCAAGGTGGAGGAGACCTGCCCCGGCGCGGTGGTCGTGCCCGTCGAAGGCAATACGGTCTTCGGCGATGTCCTGAATCTCGCGGTGTCTCACGCCTCTGGCGAGATAGCCGTCAAGATGGACGACGACGACTGGTACGGAGAGCACTTGTCGCCGACCTCGTTCTCGCCGTCGGGTCAGCGGCTCGGAGCTGCGTACGGCTGCCCCGCGAGTTCATCTTCGTGGAGCCCCTCTGGGTGACAACCCGGCGACCAGATCGAACGGAGCTGTATGGCGAGTTCGTCGCCGGCGGCACGCTTATGAGCCGCGTCGACACGCTCCGCTCGCTTGGTGGCTTCAGGGCGGTGCGGCGCTCCGTCGATGCCGGGCTGCTGCAGGCGGTTCGTGCCAGCGGGGGCTCGGCGTACCGGAGCCACGGGCTCAACTACCTTTTGCGCAGGGGCGGCGCAGGCCACACCTGGGACCCGGGTCTCGCATACTTTGTCGCCGCATCGCGTTGTACCAACCAGTGGCGCGGTTTTCGCCCACCGCCAGGGGTGCGCCCTCGAACCCAGGATCGTCCGGCACGCGCCGAGCACGTAGGTGTCGGATGACAACCAATCCCAGCCCGCGCGTGCGGGCGAACGACTGGCGCGTTTTGCGCGTCCAGGACCTCGGGTCGTGGACCCCAACGCTCACGGTGAGCGTCGTCATCACGGCATTCCGTGCCGAGCGAACGTTGCCTTTCACCCTCGCTGCGCTCACTGCTCAGACCTACCCCGCTCACCTACTCGAAGTGGTCGTCGTCGACGACGGGGCGGACCGAGTTGCCGGCTGAGGCCCGCGCAGACCAAGGTGCTCCGGACAAGCGAAAACTGGGGCGGGCTCACGCGTGCGCGCTTGGTGCGCAGGCAGCAGGGGGCGACGTGGTCCACTGGCTTGACGCGGACATGCTTCCATACGCGGACCACGTGGAGGCCCAAATGCGATGGCACCACGCCATCGACCACGCTGTCGTCCTCGGGCACAAGATGTTCGTCGATCCGCCCCTCGGGAAGCTCGCAGCCGGGGAAGTGCCCGGGCTGTCGTCGAGGGTTTAGCGCAGCACCTTTTCGCCGGCCTCGACACGTGGACCCACGACTGGGTGGAGGCGGTCTACGAGCGAAGCGATGACCTGGCGACGGCAAGCTGGACGGCGATGCCGTCCACGTCGGCGCCACGGCCAGCGTGCATCGCGACGTGTACACGGAGTCAGGCGGGATGGACTCTCGCTCAAACTAGGTGAGGACATCGACCTTGGTTATCGGCTTGCGCAGGTCGGCTCGGTGTTCGTACCCGAACGGGCGGCGCGCAGCTGGCACCTCGGCCCGACCCATGTGACGAACCGCCGTGAGGAGGTCAACCGCTACAACGCGCCATACCTCGCTGACCGTATCGCCCAGCTAAGGTGGCGGCGAACCCGCCCAGGACGCACGTACTCCGTCCCCTACGTCGAGGTATTGGTCGACACGGCGGGTCACATCTATGAAAGCGTCGTGGCGACTGTCGAAGCAGTACTAGCCTCCACGGTTTCGGACCTGCGGGTTGCGCTAGTGGGGCGATGGTCGGGGCTCGGCGAAGAGCGACGGCGCCCCCTGGACGACGACCTGTGAGACTCACGGATGCTCCAAGCGGCCTTCGCTGGGGACGCTCGGGTCCGCTTCGTGAGGACGTACGGGGCGACCGGTTCCCGACGCCCTTTCGCCTCGTGCTGCCCACCGGCTGGACCCTCGAACCGAAGGCGCTTGACGGGATGCTAAGACATATGGAGCACGCCAACATCGGGTTGCGACAGGTGTTGCTCGCCGATGGAGCGGTAGCCCACACTCACACGGACTGCCGCGCTGCGCCGGGCTCGCCGGGTGGCAGAACCCGATGAGGACCTCGTGGACGTCCTCGACGATGTCTACGGGACCTGGTGGGGCTCGGGTGAAGAGGACGGCTTCCGTCACTATCTCGATCCCACGCCCCCGGGGGCGTGGCCTGGCTTCAACTGACCCTGCCGTCCAGTTCCGCCAACACACGGGCGCTGTTCTCGTGATCGAGGGTTCCGAAGAACTTCGCGACCCGTTGGTCGTAGGTCTGCTCACGCTGGAACCCACGACGGGCGTAGATCTCGATGGCGGCAACAACTTCTTCGGTCCGCCGCACTGCAGGACCGAAGCCGTCGAGGACGAGGTCGAAGTACCCCGGGCCATATTGCGTCGCTCTGAAATGCTCCTCGTCGTAGGGCACCGTGACCACGGGCCGTCCGATCGCCGCGGCATCGAAGAACACGGACGACCAATCGGTGACGAACAGGGAGCACTCGGCGACGGCATCCCGGACGGGTCGGTCGGCGGAGGCGACCTCGATGCGGGGATGGTGAGGAACAACCCCCTGCACCACGGCCGCCATCTCGTAGTGGGGATAGAACTCCAGGACGAGGTCGTACTTTTCCAGGACTCGGTGCAGCTGTGAGGAGGTCAGCAGGTCGGTGAGGAACCGGTGGTAGTCCGAGCCCTCGAAGGGTCGGCTCACGGCTCGATGTGACATGTAGGACGGGCTCACTAGGGTGGTTCGCCAAGTGGGCATGAAGAGGACTCTGCGTGGAGAAACGATGGCTGGGGCCGTCAGCAGATCAAAGCGAGGAAGCCCAGTGAGGACGACCTCCGACCGATATCCGAGGCGGATTCGAACCTCTGCCGCCTCGCGGGGCGCCGAGGTGACGAACAGGGAGAGTCCGGTCGCCGAGCGGTGCAGCGCCCGCGAGACGTCGTTGTAGATCACCCCGTGCTGGAGGAACGCGCGCCTACTCCCAACTCGCCAAGCGAGGTGCTCGAGGTACTCACGCCTCGGCCATTGCGGTGGCAGGAGGTAGGCGTCGATGTCGTATGCCCCGATGAGCCATCGAGCGTGGAGCGTGAGCAGCACGTGAGTCATCGACCCCCGACGCACCACCTGCCCAAGACCCGCGATTGGGGACGCCAGGGGGCGGTCTGTCACGTAGTAGATCTTCTGGGCAGGGCGATTGGTCCGGACGTGACGGAAGAATGCGGCACCGTTGTCCTGGGCCGTGTCCGGACGTTCACCGATGATCCACACGTCGCCCCCGCGGTAGAACGGCCGGGTGAGCAGTCGTAGAGCACGAAGACCGCCCATAGGCCGGCGTCGGAAGAACTGGGCCATGTCTTCGCCCGCGAGCCGAAGTCGCCATCGGAGTAGCTGCGTGGTGCTGGATCCACTGCGTACCTCCAACCGGCAGCGGCCCGCTGCATCGGTGCGTGGCAGAAGCCGGCGTGACCCGACCCTGAGGGCACGAGCCGAACGGAGGTAGCCGAGGCTTGGACGCATCGCCGTGGAGGCTTGCCCGGTACTGGTGTCGAGGACGAGACGGGGCTCGATGTCGCCCTTCCGCACCTGTGCGATGGGTACGACGGCTCGGAATCCGGAATACCGCCGGGCCGCGTTGACATCCCCAAGCTCAGGGCGTTCTACCGCCACGGCGGCCACCGTGATGCCCCGCCCCTTGAGTCGAACGAGAACGGGAAGATCGAGCGGGCTGCTTAGGTCCACGCCGCGGGCTGACCAGTGCCCTTCGAGGACGAGGCGATTCCGCCGCTGATCGATCGACACTGCTTCGAGGACCGCGCGCACCGGTCCGAGCCTTAGGAGGGGCGTGTACTGCTCGGCAACCGCCAAGTCGACCCACAAAACACCATCTCGGGCCACGAGGTGACGGGACGCCTCGCGCACGGCGTCGGGCGTCTGCGGGTCGGCAGAGAGGACCATGAGGAACGGCAGGCGGTGGCGGAGGTCAAGCGTCCCATCCAGAACCACGTCCGGCGGCATGTCGTGGAACACCGCTCGGGCCCGAGCAAGGAAGTCGGTGAGCGCATCCGGCGGAAGGGCATCGGGTGCCCGCAAGAGGAAGCCCTGCATGCTGCGCACCATGAAGGTCCGCACCGCACGCGCAACAGGCGCCGTCGAGCTGGGGGACGAGGTCTGCGAGCACCTCGACCCCTGCTAGGTGATCTTCGAAGTTGTCCAGCCGGGTGAAGACCGCATCCATGATGCTGCCGCCGTCCCAACGTTTCCGGTACAGGTAAACCAGGTGATCGGTCACGGCAATGCCGCGAGAAAGGGCCAGGGCCGGGACCACGAACTGCACGTCCTCAAAGTGACCCCCACCTGCGAATCGCAGCCCGATCCGGTTGACGAACTCGCGCCGGAATACCTTGTTGCACGGACCCGCGCCATGGACCAGCTCCGGGGCCTCGCCCAAGGACCGCAGGACCCGGTCACCACCCTCCAGCGCTCTCAGCCACGGCCATGTCGTCGAGGCAGGAAAGGTCTCCATGCGGCCGACCGCGACGTCGACGTCAGGTGCCATCAGGCTCAGGAGGTGTGAAATGGCCCCATCGGGGAGAACGTCGTCTGAGTCAACGAACATGAGGTACGACCCGACGGCTCGGTCGATACCCGCGTTCCGTGCCGTTCCCGGCCCGGTATTGGCCTGCGTTATGACCTCGACGTTGGCGTGCCTGAGGGAGAACTCGGCCGCGATGTCCCCAGAGCCGTCACGGCTACCGTCATCCACCAGCACGACCTGGCAGCGGTCGAAGGCATCCTGTCTCGCGACCGATGCGAGGCACTCACCGAGATACTCGGCGACGTTGTAGAAGGGAACGATCACGGTAAGTTTGGGACTGGAGCGCAGGGGATCCCCCAAGTTCCGTGTTGCTTGGGGCGTCACTGCTCGGTCCCCGGCTTCTCGAAGGAGCTCGGCATCGGGAAGTAGGCCTCCAGGAAGTCGCGGACGATCTTGGCCTGCGTGCTCGGGGTCGATCCGGCTCGAGTCGTGGTCGTTGAGGCAGAAGACGTCGTAGTCGCGGTCGCGCAGCAGCGTGGTGAGCCGGTCGGGCGTGTCCTCGCGGGCGATGTCCGCGTAGAAGTAGCGCAGGCTGCCCGGCACCGCGCGGCCGGTGATGTAGCCGTAGTAGTGCCCGAGCGACGACGCGACCGAGATGTCGTCAGAGCTCCGGAACTGGGCGCTCGCCGTACGGCGGAACTCCTCCTCGAACTCCTTCTCGAGGTCCTGCATCACCGAGCGGCGCAGCGCGTGGGGCACGTGCTGGAACTTGTTGGTGATCGTGACCCCGAAGTGCTCGGCGAGCAGGTCGCGGTTGCGCTTGGCGGCGCTCATGACCGGGGCGTCGGCCGGGGACGGCGTCACCCAGGCCGATCTTGGCCTTGGACAGGGCGAAGATGGCCAGGCCGTTGCCGTGGAAGAACCGGCTCGGGCTCACCGGGCGACCGAAGAAGACGTCGTCGTTGAGGTAGAGGTACTGCTCGGCCAGGCCCTCGATGTGGTGCAGCTGGCACTCGATCGCGTGCGAGTTGAACGTCGGCAGGCGCCCACGGTCACCGAACAGCTCACGGTGCGAGACGACGCTGATCCGCGAGCTCGTGGTGTCGAGCCACTCGGGCACCTGGTCGTCGGTGACCAGGTAGATGTGCCGCACCCAGTCGGCGTACATGTCGAGCGAGCGCAGCGAGTAGCGCAGCTCGTCGCGGCTGGTGAAGCGGCTCTCGTTCGCCGCCAGCTCGTGGATGACCTGCTCGCTGGTGAGGTGCTCCTGCTGCGCCTCGGCCTTGCGGCAGGATCCAGTCGGGGTCGCTGCCGTCGACCCAGGTGTAGACGACGTCGATCGGCTGGGTGACCGACAGCACGTGCGGGCGGGTGATGGTGGCCAGTCGCGGCATCTCCCTCCCGTCGACCGGCCGCAGCACGACGTCCTGCTCGGTGGGCACGACGATGTCTGCCCAGCGGTTCGGTCGTGGGGCGACCCAGGTGCCCGCCGGCATCGGCTCGCCGTTCTCGGGAGCGGCCAGCGACGACGCCGGTGACCGACCAGAACTCGATGTCGCAGCCGAGCCGAGGTCCGCCGAGGTACCCACCGGTGGGACTGACCTGCACCCGGAAGACGCGGATCACCTTGGCGCGACGGCTCACCGAGTGGGCCCGCAGCAGGCGCGGGGAGCGGACGTCCTTGCCCCTCAGTCGGGCGACGTAGACGATGTCGTCACGGTTCGCCGACTCCAGCGCCGAGATCGCGTGCTCGCGCTCCGATCGCGGGCACGACGACCACCCGGCGCTGCTCCGCCTGCGCGTCGAGCACGAAGTACGTCACACCGGCCGCGTCGAAGGCATCCGCGACGAAGGCGAGGTCGGCGGCGAGCACCTCGTTCGAACGGAACCGGTCGACCGGGGTCGCCAGGTAGGTTTGGCCGGCGATGGTGACGATCGGCCGGCCGGGGTTGCGGGCCGACAGGACCAGGGCGGAGCTGCCGGTCCGGCCGCGGCGTACCCACCGCTGGGGAGCGGTCTCGCCCACACCGACGCGTCGGAGGTGGCGCCACACCGAGGGCGGCACCCGATCATGGACCCAGCGGCGTGCGCCGTACGGCACGGTTCGGGCCAGACCCACGATCACTCCGTTCCTGTTCACAGCGGGGGCACAGTCTACGGACGTGCTGGGGCGGCGGCATCATCCCAGTTGTGAGTCCCCACAGGTACGGGGCTGACGAGGGACGGATGGGGAGTTCTCCCCATGTCTGTCACCCGCCCGCACGGTTAGGCTCGACCGTCGTTGCCCGTCGCCCCGAGGGGAGCTCGTCCATGCCCGTCCTCGCGTTCCCCGGACCCGCGTCGCCGTCGCCGCCGCCGGTCACCGTCGAGGTGCCCGACGGCTGGGTCGTCGTGCCGCCCGGGGCGGACCTGCTGCGCGCTCGCGGCACGGGCGCCGCGGGACAACCCGTGGAGGTGGCCGTGCGCAGCCACACCGGGCCGGCCGGCTACGCCGCCGCCGACCTGGTCGACGAGCTCTCGGTCGAGGGCTCGGCCCGCGCGGGCACCGAGGTGGAGCCGTCGTTCGTGGTCGACATCGGCGGCCGGGAGTGGGTGGCCAGGAACATCTCGTGGGACGAGAGCACCGGACCGGTCGTCGAGGTGCACCTCGCGTCCGCCGTCGAGGCCGCCCCCGACGACGACGTGAGCCGGCTGGTCGTGGCCACCGGCCGGGTGAGCGGCGCCACCCTCGACGCCGACTACGACGTGCTGCAGTCGGTGCTCGAGACCCTCGTGGTCGGCGGCACCGGGTGAGCGCGGTCGAGCACCGGGCGCTGCACGGCTCGACCCTGCGGGTGCGCTCCGGATCGGCGACCCACGTCGGCCGGGTGCGGGACCACAACGAGGACTCGCTCATCGCGCAGGGCATGGTGTTCGCCGTCGCCGACGGGATGGGTGGGCACGCCGCGGGCGAGGTCGCGAGCCACCTCGCGATCGAGGCGCTCTCGAGCCTGGCGGAGGAGCCGCCGTCGCAGACCGAGGACGTCGCGCGGGTGCTGCGCGAGGCGAACCGCCGCATCCTCGAGTCGCAGGCGCACAGCCCGGAGCAGCGCGGGATGGGCACCACGGTCGCCGGGCTCACCGTCATCGACGCCGGCGGGCGCGAGCACTGGGTCGTGTTCAACATCGGCGACTCGCGGGTCTACCGGCTGGCCGACAACCGGATGAGCCTGGTCACCCGCGACCACTCCGAGGTGCGCGAGCTGATGGATGCCGGCCTGATCGACGCCGACGAGGCGTCGCGGCACCCGATGCGCAACGTCATCACCCGCTCGCTCGGCTCGGACCCGGCGCCCTCGCCCGACGTGTGGGTGCTGCCGCCGACCCCGGGGGAGCGGTTCGTGGTGTGCAGCGACGGGCTGTCGGGCGAGCTCGACGACCGCGAGATCATGCTCGTGGCCCGCAAGTACGCCGACCCCCAGGTCGCCGCCGACCAGCTGGTCGCCGCGGCGGTGCGGGCCGGCGGGCGCGACAACGTCTCGGTCGTGGTCGTGGCGGTCGAGGCCGGCTCCGGCGCCACCGACGAGGAAGCCGACGACGCCGACACCGCGCCGCGGGGCGGGCTGCCACGCGGCTGATCCTGCGCCCGGGCTTCAGGCCTGCGCGGTGCTGGTGGGCACGGTCTCGATGACCTCCCACGCCTCGGACGCGCTGTCGAAGAGACGCCGGGCGAGTGCGATCGAGTCGACGGGCCAGGTCTGCGAGGTGTGTCCGGCCAGGTCGTCGACGAGGCGCTCGAGGAAGGGCAGCGACGTGGTCGCGGTCACCGAGCCCAGGGTGAGCCGGGGTGCCCAGCGCCGGCGGTCGACGAAGAAGCCGTGCCGCGCGACCAGCCCCGGCAGGCTGCGGGCCAGCTGGTCGAGCCGGTCGACGTCACCGGCCAGGGGCAGGGCGACGGTGGGGTCGCCCTCGTCCTCGAGGGCCCACACTCCGCGCAGCCCCACCACCGGCGGTGGTCCGGTCTCCTCGATGCCCTCGCCCAGCAGGTCGGCGATCTCGCCCGCCTGCGGCCGGGTGACGTTGCCGAGGATCATCACGGGGATCAGCAAAGCCGCTCGCGGTGCCCGCTCGAACTCGCCGGGAGGCGTCGGGATCCGCCCCAGCCGCGCCTCGACGTCGTCGAGGACGTGCGACGGCGGGATGATCGCCACGATCACGTGCACGTCGTCTCCTCTCGACGGCATCATGATGCCGGGTGCACCGGCGCCTGCCCGGGATGCCGGCCTCGCCGCTCCGCTCCCGGGCGCCGGGGGTGCCCAAGTACGCTGACCCGGGGGATCTCCGGGCACCGCCCGCACCAAGTGACCCCACCCAGCCCAGCCGCCGACGAGCCCGAGGAGCCGCTTCGTGAGCACCGTGCGCGCCGTCGTGCACCCGGGCTGGATCGAGGTCAGCGGGCCAGACGTCGACGCCGTGGTCGCGGCGGGCGATCGGCACGCCGAGGCGCTCACGGCCGCCGCGCAGGGTGGGCTGGTCGCCCTGCTCGAGGCGCTCACGGCGCACGGCCTGACCGAGGCACCCGACTTCGTGGCCTGCACCCGGTCGGACGCGGCTCTGCGGGTGGTCGTGCGCGGTGCCGGGGTGGCCGTGCTCCCCGACGGATCCCGGCTGGAGTCGGGCGGCCGGATGCCGTGGGCCGACCTCGACGTCGACGTCGCCCCGGATGCCGAGGTCGTGCTCGCGGCGCCCGAGCCCGCGCCGCCGCGCGGCTGGCAGCGCCCGGCCCGCCTCGCCAGGACGTCGGAGCCGCAGCCGGAGGAGCAGTCGCCGGCCCAACCCGAGCACACCGATGCTGAGGAAGCGGTCGGACCCGGCCCGGAGGTCGGATCGGACGCCGCGCCGGAGGTCACGCCAGAGCCCGAACCGGACGCCGTGGCCGAACCCGAGCCGGAACCGGTTCCCGCGCCCCAGTCCGACCTCACCCTGCCGCCCCCGGCGGACCTGACCGGGCTGCCCCCCGTGGCCCGGGTCCCGGCCACCCCGCCGCCGCGCAGTGGGCTGATCGACGCCGTGCCGTGGCGCCGTCGCGGCGGCTCCACGCAGGAGCTGCCCGCCGTCGAGGCCTCCGAGCCGCCCGACCTGGCCGAGCCGGACGCACCCGACGAGGTCGACCTGGCCCCTCCCACGGCCAAGACGTCGGCACCCACCGAGCTGCTCGCGGTCGCGCCACCCGAGGTGCCGGACGCCGTCGAACCCGGCCCACCGGCATCCGAGCGTGCCGCCCCCGACGTCACGACCGACCGTGGCGGGCTGCCGCGCTCCGACGAGGACCTCGACCGACCGGTGGTGCTCGCGGTGCTCTGCCCCGCGGGGCACCCGTCGCCGCCGCACGCCGGCAGCTGCCGCACCTGCGGGCGCGAGATCCCGCCGCAGCAGCCGTTCCCGACCCCGCGACCCTCGCTCGGGGTGCTGCGCATCTCCACCGGCGGCAGCGTGCCCCTCGACCGCGGGGTCCTGCTCGGCCGTGCACCCCGGGTCAACGAGGAGCTGCCCGCCAACCAGCGCCCGCACCTGCTGCGGGTGGGGGGTGCCGACCGCGACATCAGCCGCAACCACGCCGAGGTGGTGCTCGAGGGCTGGCACGTGCTGGTCCGCGACCTCGGCTCGACCAACGGCACCACGGTGACCCTGCCCGGTCAGGAGCCGGTGCGGCTGCGGCCCACCGAGGACCAGGGCATCGAGCCGGGCACGGTCGTCACCCTGGCCGACGAGGTCGTGCTGACCTACGAGGTCGAGGCGTGAGCGCAGCCGACGCGCCCCGGATCCCCGGGCTCGAGGTCGTGCGCCCGCTCGGCAGCGGTGGCTACGCCGACGTCTACCTCTACGAGCAGCAGCAGCCCCGGATGCCGGTGGCCGTCAAGGTGCTCAAGCGCGAGGGGCTGACCGCCGCCATCCGCCGGCAGTTCGTCGAGGAGGCCGACACGATGGCCCGGCTCGCCGACCACCCGTACATCGTGCAGGTGTTCCGCTCCGAGCAGACCGCCGACGGGGGCGCCTACCTCGTCATGAAGTACTACCCGCCGCCCAACCTCGCGGTGCGCTCGCGGGCCGAGCGGATGAGCGTCGAGGAGGTGCTGAGCACCGGCATCCAGCTGGCGAGCGCCGTCGAGACCGCGCACCGGGCGGGCATCATCCACCGCGACATCAAGCCGGCCAACGTGCTCGTGAGCCAGTACGGCCAGCCCGGCCTCACCGACTTCGGCATCGCCGGGCGCGGTGGCCACGCCGAGGACGTCGACGAGGACGTCGGCGTCTCGGTGCCGTGGTCGCCGCCGGAGGTGCTCTACGGCCTGTCCAACGGCGACGCCCGCAGCGACGTCTACTCGCTGGCCGCGACCCTGTGGCACCTGCTCGTCGGGCGCTCGCCGTTCGAGCAGCCGGGTGGGGACAACTCGGCCTACGCCCTGATGCCGCGGATCCGCGCCGTGCCCGTGCCGCCCACCGGCCGGGCCGACGTGCCCGTCTCGCTCGAGCGCCTGCTGGCGCACGCGATGGCGAAGACGCCCGACTCGCGACCGCAGACGGCGCTCGACCTGGCCCGCGGGCTGCAGGCGGTCGAGCAGGAGCAGCGCCTGCCGCGCACGCCCGTCGTGGTGCTCGACGAGCAGGGCAGGAGCGCGCTGGCCGAGACGCTTCCCGGGAGCGGGCTCCCGCGTGGAGGCCGACCGTGACCGCGACCGCACCAGCGTGCGCACCCCGACCTCGCTCGCATCGGCGGATGCCGTCCGGACGCCGTCGCCGGCCGAGGCGCCCGACGTCGACGAGGGTCCGCCGACGATCAGCGGCGGGCTCATCCTCGCGGTGGTGGGGGTGCTCGTCGTCGCCCTGGTCGGGGCGCTGGTCTGGGCACTCGGCCGTGACGACACCCCGCAGCCCTCGCCGACGGCGGCGATCCGCTCGCAGACCGCAGCCCCCACGCGTGCGGTCGACTACCCGGAGCAGCCCGCGATCGACGCCCGTCCCGCGCCCGGCGCGGTCACCTTCACCTGGAACTACGTGGGTGCGGAGGAGGGCGACTTCTACCAGCTGCGGGTCGCCGACAGCGAGGCGGCCGTCGTCGACCAGGACGTCACCACGGTGCAGGGCCGCCCCCGGCACACCGTCAAGGCCTCGGCGGGCGACCTGGTCTGCGCCCAGGTGGCCGTGTCGCGCAAGACGGGCCTGACCTCGCCGCGCTCGGCGATCCGCTGCCAGACCGCCGGCTGACCGGCATCCGAGGAAAGGGAGGGACACCACATGGGAGCCACCGTCGAGTTCTGCGGCGAGGAGTTCGTCGCAGCCGAGGACCACCCGCTGACCATCGGGCGGGTGGCCGACGTCGAGATCGACGACAACCCCTACCTGCACCGGGTGTTCCTGCAGCTGCACCGTGAGCACGAGCTGTGGTGGCTCTCGAACGTCGGCTCCACGCTGACCGCCACCGTCGCCGACAAGAAGGGCCTGTTCCAGGCGTGGTTGTCGCCGGGGGCGCGGATCCCGCTGGCGCTCGAGGCGTTCACCGTGTGGTTCACGGCCGGGCCGACGACCTACGACTTCGACATCGTGCTCACCGACACCCCGTTCGTGTCGGTCGAGACCGAGGCCGAGCTCGAGCCCGAGGACTCCGGCGCCGAGACCACCGTCGGCCGGATCTCGATGACCCCCGACCAGAAGCTGCTCGTCGTCGCGCTCTGCGAGGGCTTCCTGCGCAGCTCGTACGCCGGCGCGGGCCAGATCCCGAGCTCGGCCACCGCTGCCGAGCGGCTCGGCTGGACGGTCACCAAGTTCAACCGCAAGCTCGACAACGTCTGCCAGAAGCTGGCGGATGCCGGCACCCGCGGGCTGCACGGGGGCCCCGGAAAGCTCGCGAGCAACCGCAAGGCCCGGCTCGTCGAGCACGCCCTCTCGACCCGGATGGTCACCGAGAGCGACCTCGCCCTCCTCGACTGAGCGCCCACCCCTCGAGTCGGGTGCTGAGGTGGCTGCTCCCGCGACCACGTCAGCACCCAACTGGGGATGGGGAGCGCTCCCCTGCCATCGGCCTCGTCCTGACCCGAGGGCGCGGTTAGGCTGATGCCTCCGGTCGGGGAAGACGACCGGAGGCCACGCGTCCCGCACCGGGGCGCGGTCGTGCGTAGGAGGGGTGTCGTGGCAGGTCGGGGACCGGCGAGGCGGGTCCCCGTCGGCCGAGCCCGGCGGCGCACCGCCAGCACCCTCGCCGTGGTGCTCGTCGCCTCGGGCCTGGGCTACGCGGCCGTGGCCAGCCAGGGGACCACCGTGCACGAGGCGGCCCTCAACGACTCCGGGGTCTGGGTCAGCTCCGACGCCCAGGCCAAGTTCGCCCGCGCCAACGTGCCGATCGGCCAGCTCGACACCGGCGTGGCCACCACCGTCGCGGCCGGCAGCGGGCTCGACGTCCTCCAGGACGGTGCGGCCGTCGTCGGGGTGGGCACGGGCTCGGGGCAGCTGTTCGCCATCGACCCGCGCACCTCCACGGCCGGTGACCCGGCCGCCAGCCTGGTCACCGAACCTCCGAGACCAGGCACCTTCGCGGCCGCCCCGGTCGACCTGCGCGGCGGCACCATCGCCCTCCTCGACCGCGACAGCGGCAAGGTGTGGGCTCAGCGCGTCGACGCGCGCGCCGGCATCAAGGGTCTCGCCGAGCTCTCCCCGTCGGCCAAGCCGGTCGCCACCATCGGAAAGCAGGGTGCGATCGCCGTCGACACCTCCGGCACCGTGCACGCGGTCAGCGGCACCGACGGGAAGGTGACCACGGTGCCGGTCGCCGGTGCCAAGTTCGGCCGGCCGACCGTGGTCGCGACCAAGCTCCGCTCCGAGCACCCCGACCTCACCGCGGTGGGCGACACCTGGGTGGCCTACGACGCGGCGAAGGACCTCGTCTACACGGCAGCGAGCCCCGACGGCTTCGACGGGCAGGTCACCACCCCTGGCGGCCCCCGCTACGCCGCCCTGCAGCAGCCCGGCCCGGATGCCGACACCGTGGCCGTCGAGGGTCCGGAGCGCGCCCGGCTCGTGCCGCTCGACGGCGGCATCTCGCCGGGCGGGGTGGTGGTGCAGGAGCAGGTCGACCGGGTTCCCGGCGGCACGCTGGTCACCCGGCCCGTGGTGCTCGGGGGCTGCCTGCACGCTGCGTGGGCCGAGGCAGGCCGGGTGTTCTACGGAGCCAACTGCGGCCGCACGGGCGACGAGCCCACCGCGACGCTGCCCGCCGAGGGCACCGAGGAGACCCGCGACGGCGTGGCCTTCCGGGTCAACCGAGGGCTGGTCGTGCTCAACGACCTCGACAACGGCGGCGTCTGGGACCTCGACGACAAGCCGACCAAGATCGACAACTGGGACGCCCTGGTGCCCCCGACCCGCACCGACGACGACCAGAAGAAGAAGGACGAGAACCTCGTCGACGAGGCGAGCCTGGACCAGCCGCCGAAGGCCGAGCCCGACGAGCTGGCCGTGCGACCCGGGCGCACGAGCAAGCTGCACGTGCTCGACAACGACACCGACGTCGCCGGCTCGGTGCTCTCGATCGACCAGGCCGACGTCACCCGACCCACGATGGAGGGCGTCAAGGCGACCGTCTCCGGCGACGGGCAGGCCATCGACGTCAGCGTGCCCGCCGGCACCGCCGGAAGCTCGTTCACCTTCAGCTACCGGGTCAACAACGGCAAGGTCAAGGGCAAGGGCGAGGCCAAGGTCACCGTGCGGATCGTCGCCGACTCGGTCAACGGCGCCCCGAAGCTGCGCCAGGGCGGGGCGGCCCTCGCCGACACCGTCTACCCGGTGATCGCCGGCAAGCGCCTCTCGGTGCCGGTGCTCGCCGACTGGCGCGACCCGGAGAGCGACATCCTCGCCGCGCGCGCCGCCACCGAGGGCGGGGTCGTCGACGGCCAGGGCCGGATCACCCTGCTCGCACCGCAGAAGGTCGGCAAGCAGCAGATCCCCTACTCGGTCACCGACGGTCGCGGCGGCACCACCAAGGGGGCCGTCACCGCGCAGGTCATCGGCACGACCGACTCCAAGTTCGTGGCTCCCCGCACCCAGCCGGATGCCGTGCGCGGCGTCGTCGGCAAGCCCCTCCAGATCGAGCCGCTCGGCAACGACGTCGCCGGCGCCGACCCGGGTGAGCCCGATGCCGTGCTGCGGCTGCGCTCCGAGGTGCGCCCGGTCGGCCCCCTCGACGTCGACACCGACCTGTCCACCGGCCAGGTCACGGTCACCGGCACCGCCCCCGGCACCTTCGAGCTCACCTACTCGGCGCAGACCGGGGCAGGGGCGGCACCCGGGCGGGTGCGGGTCGACCTCGTGGCGCCGCCCGAGGGCGCACCGCCGGTCGCCGTGCCCGACACCGCGACCCTGCACGACCAGGCGCCGGTCATGCTCGACGTCCTCGCCAACGACTACTCGCCGAGCGGCGACGTGCTGGTCACGGCCGCGGTGTCGGCCGACGGTGGCGACAGCTGGCTCCAGCCGTCGATCTACCAGGGCCGCTGGGTGCGCATCGAGTCGCGTGACCCGTCACCGCTCGGTGCCGGCCAAGGACGTCGTGGGGTCGTCAGGTACACCGTCAGCGACGGCAGCCAGCGCACCTCCGGCGAGGTCGACGTGCTGCAGCAGGGCCCGCTCGAGGACTCGCTGCCGCTGGTGCAGGACGACACGGCGACCGTGCGCGAGGGCGACACCGTCTCGGTTCCGGTGCTCGACAACGACACGATGGCCGACGGCATCCCGCTGCAGGTCGACCCGGCCAGCGTGAAGGTGGTGAGCAAGGGCGACGCCCAGCGGGCGTTCGCGAGCGGCAACGTCATCCGCTACGTGCCGGAGGCGCGCGGGCTGAAGGCCGAGCGCTTCGTCACGGTCGAGTACGCCGCCTACGCCGACGGGATGAAGGACCGTGCCCAGACCGCGCGGGTGCGGGTGCAGGTGGTTCCGCTGCCCTCCGCGCAGCGGGTCAACCAGGCCCCGGTGGCCCGCAGCTTCTCGGCGACCGTCACCGCCGGCGACCCGCTGACGATGACCGTGCCGACCTTCGGGGTCGACCCCGACGGCGACAGCGTGTCGGTCACCGGCATCGTCGGCGCCGACGGCGGGGCGGTCGACCTCACCCGTGGGCGCGTCGTCGCGATCGGCCCGTCGACGATCCGCTACGAGGCCTTCCCGCTCGCGGCCGGCACCGAGGTGATCAGCTACGAGGTGCGCGACCGGTTCGGCGCGACCAGCCAGGCGTTCGTGCGGGTCGGGGTCGTGGCTCCCGGTGACCCGCAGCCACCGGTGGCCGTGGCCGACGAGCTGTTCGCGGCGCCGGGCAAGACGGTCACGATCAAGCCGCTCCAGAACGACCTGATCGCGCGGGGCGACGTCGTCGACCTCGACGTCGAGTCGCTCAACGACGCGGCCACCCGCAAGGGGTGGACCCTCGACGACGACAACACCGTGACCACGAAGGTGCCCGCCGACACCTCGCGGCTGCACGAGCTGGTCTACGGCATCAGCGACGGCCTGTTCGACCCCTCCCGCGCGTCGATCCTGGTGCGCCCGGTCAAGGGCTACGTCAACGCCCCCGTCGCCCGCGACGACGTGGCGCAGCCCAAGCCCGGCGAGACCTCGACGCTGGTCGACGCCCTCGCCAACGACACCGACGTCGACTCCGACCCCGCGACCCTGCGCATCGTCGAGCTGCTCGACCCCACGGCGCGGATCGAGGGCGGCCGGGTGCGGGTCCGCATCCTCGACCACCCGTATGCCGTGCCGTACGTCATCGAGGACGAGGACGGCGGACGGGCGATGGCCCTGATCCAGGTGCCGACGGGCGCCAACGGCCAGCCGTTCGTCGTCAGCGGCTCGCTCATCACGATGGACAAGGACTCCACCCGCACGGTCGCGCTCAACGACTACGTGAAGTCGCCGCGCGGCCGGGTCGTGTCGGTCACGGCGGCGTCCACGGTCAGCGCCTCACCCGCCGAGAACCTCGCGGTCTCGCTCGACGACAACCGCAGCCTGACCCTCACGAGCTCCGGCGGCTACGTCGGGCCGGCTGCCGTGATGCTCGAGGTCACCGACCAGGACGAGGTCGACCAGAAGGACTTCGGCACGGCCTACGTCTCGATCCCGGTGCAGGTCGGGCCCATGGTGCCGCTGCTGCGCTGCCCGTCGACCGAGGTCACCGTCATCGCCGGCGGCCTCGACCGGCTGGTCGACATCCCGACCTACTGCCACGCGTGGCTGCCCGTGGGCATGACCCTCGACGACGTGAGCTTCGAGACCGAGTGGCAGACGGAGGCCGACGCCACCGTGTCGAGCGACGGCCCCGGGGGCCGCCGGGTCACCCTGCACGCCGACGCCGATGCGACGTCGTCGCACGGGCGGCTCGCCGTGCGCACCCCCGGCCTCGACCAGCCGGTGACGATCGGGGTCTCCGTCGTCGGGGCGGGTGACGCCACGGCATCCGGCGCACTGCCACCGCCGCGACTGCGCCCGATCTCGGTCAGCGGCCTCGAGGAGGGGCAGTCCCGCACCCTCGACGTGGCCGGCTACCTCGACTCGCCGCTCGCGGACCCGACGTGCGCGATCACCGCCGCGTCGGTCGAGCAGGGCAGCGGCCTCACCGTCACCACGTCCGGATGCCGGCTGACCCTGGCCGTCGGCACCCGACCGTCGCCCACGGCATCCGTCGCCCTCGAGGTCAGCGACGGCCCGGGCCGCAGCGCGCAGGGCCGGGTGGCCGTGACCATGCTCGGCAACCCCTCGGCGCCGCGCCAGGTGCGCGCCGTCGCCGACCGGGATGCCGGCGGGCAGGCCCGGGTGTCGTGGCTGCCGCCCACCTACGACGGCGGGTCGGCGGTGTCGGGCTACACGGTGACCCACAGCGGCGGCTCCTCGGGCACGACGAAGTGCACGGCATCCCCCTGCACGATCACCGGCCTGACCAACGGCAAGGACTACACCTTCACCGTCGTCGCCGAGAACGGCGTGGGCAAGAGCCCGGCCAGCGCGCCGAGCAACACGGTGCGCCCCGACACCCTGCCGCGGCAGGTCACCGGTGTGCGGATGGTGACCCGGGGTGACGGAAGCCTGACCATCGCGTGGGACGCCCCCGAGAACGAGGGCAGCGCCGTGCACAAGTACGTCGTGCGGCTCACCGCCTCGACGGGGCAGAGCCGCACCGTCGACGTCACCGCGCCGAGCCGGCAGACCACCGTGAGCGGGCTCGACAACGAGGCCGAGCAGTCCGTGCAGGTGCAGGCGTGGAACGAGCTGGGCGCCGGTCCGTTCGGCCCGTCGGTGACGATGCAGTCGGCCGGCACCCCGCCCGCATTGGCCGCCCCGGCCATCGCGGCGAGCGGCCCGGGCCCGGCCCAGGACTCGGCGGGGCTGGGCATCTCGTGGGAGCAGGGCCGCCCCAACGGTCCGCCGATCACCGGCTACACCCTCTACCGCTCGGTCGACGGCGGCCCCTGGACCGTCGTCGCCAGGACCTCGCCGTCGGTGCAGAACGCCCGTGACGTGGTGCCCTACGACGGGCGCACCTACCGTTACGTCGCGACCGTCACCAACGGCGCCGACCTCGAGTCCCCCCAGAGCAACCCGTCGTCGTTCACGTCCAACGGCATCCCGTCGACCCCGACGGTGTCGGCAGCGACCCCGGCATCCAACCGCGAGATCCGGCTCACCGTCGGCGTCGGCCAGCCCCGCGCGGCGTCGTTCACCGCCATCCGGTGGTCGGGCGGCGGCAAGTCGGGCACCCACGCCTGCGGCTGCGCGCCCGGCTCGCAGGTGGTGTTCTCGGTCGGACCGTTCGACACCAGCCCGACGAGGAACTACACGATCACGGTCTGGACGGTGAACTCCGGTGGCGGGGAGTCCACCCGGGTCAACGACTCGGCGACCCCCTACGGCGACACCTTGACCCCCACCGGCTTCAACGGCAGCCGCAGCGGCGCCACCGGGGCCACCTGGTCGTGGAACCTGCCCGAGAACGGTCGGAACATCGACCAGGTGCAGCTCGACGGCGACGTCAACGGCACCTTCGGCGGGAACAAGACCTCCCACGCGATCGACCGTGGGCCCGGCACCTACCGGCTGCGGGTGCGCGCCCACTCGGCGGCCGGCTGGTCGGGGTACACCGCCTTCGAGTCGGTGACCGTGCCGAACCCGACCCCCGTGGTCTACAACGTGCACAAGGGCCCCGGCTACCGGCCGCCGAACGGCAGCGGCACCTGCGCCGTGCAGGCCTGCCCCCGGGTCAACTTCGACGTGCGCGACTTCCCCAGCGGCGGCGGTGGCTGGACCGTCGGGGTCTTCAAGTCCAACGGCGCCGAGATCTACACGTCGAGCGTGCAGTTCTTCCCGAGCGCCGACGGCAGCGGCACCACCGGTGAGACCGGCAACACGAGCAACTGGCGCAGCACCGGCATCGTCGTCGCCGACGGCAACGGTCCGCTCTACGTGCGGCTGTGCCGTGGCGGCACCTGCCACCGGTCCGGTGATGTCGGATGGTGACCACCCGCCGCCGCCCGCCCCACTGGCCGGCCCAGTGGGCGGCCAAGTGGTCGGCCGCCCCGTTCCGGCCGACCACGACGGCCCCACCCACCCCGACGACCTCGCCCCCGGAAGGACACCCCGCATGACCGTCACCCAGGACCAGTCCGCCTGGTTCGCCCAGACGTTCTCCGCCATGGTCGCGAACTGCGACAAGGCGGTGCTCGGCAAGGAGCACGTCATCCGGTTGGCGCTGACCTGCATGCTCTCCGAGGGCCACCTGCTGCTCGAGGACTTCCCGGGCACCGGCAAGACCCAGCTCGCCCGCGCCATCTCGAGCACCGTGCAGGGCACCAACTCGCGGATCCAGTTCACCCCCGACCTGCTGCCCAGCGACGTCACCGGAGTGACGATCTACGACCCCGGCACCAAGGAGTTCGAGTTCCACCGCGGGCCGATCTTCGCCACCATCGTGCTCGCCGACGAGATCAACCGGGCCTCCCCCAAGACCCAGTCGGCGCTGCTCGAGGTGATGGAGGAGCAGAAGGTCACCGTCGACGGCGTGCGGCACTCGGTGGGCGAGCCGTTCATGGTCATCGCCACCCAGAACCCCATCGAGCAGGCCGGCACCTACCGGCTGCCCGAGGCCCAGCTCGACCGCTTCCTGATGAAGACCTCGCTCGGCTACCCCGACCACGACGCCACCGTGCGCGTGCTGCGCGACGCCAAGACCCGCGACCGCACCAAGGCCCTCGAGCCGGTGGTCACCTCCCGGGTGGTCACCGACATGGCCGAGCTCGCCGACGAGGTGCACGTCGACGACGCGATCCTCGACTACGTGTCGCGCCTGGCGGAGGAGACCCGGCGGCACGTCAGCATCAGGCTCGGGCTGTCGGTGCGCGGCTGCCTGGCCTTCGTGCGCTGCGCCAAGACCTGGGCGATCAGCCAGGGCCGTGACCACGTGGTGCCCGACGACGTGAAGCTGCTCGCCCAACCGGTGCTCAACCACCGGTTGCTCGTCACCGCCGAGGCGGCCTTCGCGGGCATCACCGTCGAGCAGGTGATCACCCAGATCCTCGCCGAGGTGGCACCACCCACGGAGCGCCTCGCGTCATGAGCGACCCCCTCGACGACGGCTCGACGACCCGCCGCTCGGACCTCGCGCCGGCGGTCGTCCCGCCGACGGCTGCCCCCGGCGACGACGGAGCCACCGTCACCCGGTCGTCGCTGCGCGCCGGCACCCGGCCGGATGCCGGTGCCGCGCCGGGGCGGCCGGCTCCCGCGCGTCGGCGCCGGTCGTCACCCCGCCGGCGGATCGCCTGGCCGGCACTGCGACGGCGCGACCCGTCATCCGACCAGCGGCCGCTGCCGGGCGAGACGCGCACCCGCACGAGCACGCTGCCGCGCGTGCAGGTGCCGACCGCCCTCACCCACACCGGGGCGCGGATCCTCGTGCTCACCGGTAGCCGGATCCGCCCGATCGCCGAGTCGACCCGGCCGGTGTGGCACCCCGTGCTCGAGGTGCTGCGGTGGGTCTCGCCGCTGGGCTGGACCGTGCTCGGGGTGGGGCTCGTGTCGTGGTGGCTCACCGTCCGCTACGCATGGGTCGAGCTGGCGATGGTCGCGGTGGCGTGCCTGGTGCTCGTGCTCGCCTGCCTGGCGCTGGCCGTGGGGCGGGCGAAGGTCCGCATCCGGGTCGACGTCGAGCCGACCAGGGTCACCGTGGGCGACCCGGCCACCGGGCGGATCGAGGTCACCAACACCTCGCGCCGCGGGCTGCTGCCGCTGCTCGTCGAGCTGCCGGTCGGTGACACCGCGGCCAGGTTCGCCCTTCCGACGCTGGGTGCCGGACGCACCCACGAGGAGCTGTTCGTCGTGCCGACGCGACGTCGCGGGGTGGTGCCCGTGGGGCCGGCCACGACGGTGCACGGTGACCCCCTCGGGCTGGTTCGCCGCACGGTGGCGTGGACCGAGCGCACCGAGCTGTTCGTGCACCCGTTCACGGTGGGGCTCGAGAGCCTGGGCGCCGGCCTGCTGCGGGACCTCGAGGGCGAGGTGACGCCCGACCTGTCGATGAGCGACCTCGCGTTCCACGCGCTGCGCGAGTACCAGCCCGGCGACGACCGCCGCTACGTGCACTGGCGCTCGTCCGCCAAGCACGGGCGGCTGCTCGTTCGGCAGTTCCTCGACACCCGGCGCTCGCACCTGGCGGTCGTCGTCGACACCGGCCCCGAGGTCTACGGTGCTGGCGACGACGACGTCGAGCTGGCCATCTCGTGTGCCGCCTCGTTGGCGCTGCGCTCGATCCTCGACGAGCAGGACACCACGGTGGTCTGCAACGGCCAGACCGCCTCGCGCACGACCGCGCCGCTCACCCTCGACGCCCTGGCGCGCGCCGAGGTCGGCCCGGTCGACGTCTTCGGCTCGGCGGGCGAGGCCTCGGCCCTGGCACCCGACGCGAGCGTGGCGGTGCTGGTCACCGGTGGCGCGCGGCCCTTCATCCAGCTGCAGCGCACCCTGGGCCAGTTCGAGCCCGAGGTGATCAAGGTGGCCCTCGTCGTCGACGCCGACCAGCAGGTGGGGGTGCACCGCGTGGGCGACCTCGTGATGCTGCACGTGCGCGAGCTCCCCGACCTGCGCCGGGTGCTGTTCTCGGGAGCGCTGGCATGAGCGAGGCGCCCGGGTTCGCGACCGCGCTGCGCGGCGGGGTGCCCCGCCGGGCCCGCCGGCCGCGCGAGGTCGACGAGCCCTCGCGCTGGCGCCGGGCGGTACCCACCCGTGACGCCTGGGTCGATGCCGGGTTCGCCGCGGTCCTGGTGACCATCGCCCTGGTCGGCATGCGCACCGGCTTCCTCGGGCCGCAGTGGATGGTGGCCGCCGGGGTCGGGCTCGTGCTCGGGCTCGTCATCGGGCACCTCGCCGCCGTCTTCCGGTGGCTGGCCGTGACGAGCCTGGCCGTGCTGGCCGCCACCTACTTCCTGCTCGGCGGTCCCGTCGCGGTGCGCACCGACCTCGTCGCAGGGGTACTGCCCACGGCACAGACGTTCAGCGACCTCGCCACCTGGGCCGTGCTCGGCTGGAAGCGCTGGCTCACCCTGCTGCCGCCCGTCGACGCGCGCGGACCGGTGCTCGCGCTGCCCTGGCTGGCCGGGCTGCTCGGTGGCGCGGTCACCCTCGGCGTCGCGCGGCGCTGGGCCTCGGTGCCGCTCACGGCGGTCGCGCCCCTGTTGCTCCTCGCGGCATCCATCGCCCTGGGCACCCTCGAGCCGGCCGCCGTGATCGTGCAGGGCGTGGGGTTCGCCGCGGTGCTCGTCGGGTGGCTCGTGGTGCGGGCCCACCGCTCGCGTCCGCCCGTGCAGAACGGCGTGGGCCGCCCGGCCCGGTTCGCCACCGGTGCCGTGCTCGTCACGCTGGCCGTGCTGGCCGGGCTGCTCGCCGGTCCACTACTGCCCGGCACCGAGGCCGGGGCCGAGCGACGGGTGGTGCGTTCCGCCCTGGTGCCCCCGCTCGACGTGTCGCAGTTCCCCAGCCCGTTGCCCGGGTTCCGGCGCTACACCGAGCCCAACACCGCGGCCCTCTACGACAAGGTCGTGCTCAAGGTGGGCGGGCTGCCCTCCGGTGCACTGGTGCGCTTCGCCACCCTCGACGCCTACGACGGGCTGGTCTGGGGCGCGGCCGACCGCAGCACCGACGGCGTCCCGTTCCAGCAGGTCGGCTCGCGCATCGCCCCGCGCGGCGACGGCACGCCGGTCGACGTCTCCGTCGAGGTCGAGGACGGCGGGTACGGCGGCAACTGGCTCCCGACGGTCGGGGCTCCGACCCGGGTCGAGTTCGACGGACCGCGCGCCGACGAGCTGTCCTCCGAGCTGTGGCTCAACCCCGACACCGACACGGCGGTGGTCCCCGGCGGCCTGCTCGGCGGAGAGCGCTACACGATGAGCGCGCTGCTGCCACCGACCGCGCCGACCGAGCTGCCCGAGGACCTCGACGTCGCCGGCGGGGCGTCGTCGACCCAGGACCTGGACGTGCTCGACGCGCGCATCGACGCCTGGAGCAGCCGGGCCGAGGGGTCGTGGGGCAAGCTGCGGGCGGTCGCCACCCAGATGCGCACCGAGGGCACCTACACCGACGGCGGAACCCCCAACAGCTTCGAGAAGGTCTACCTCCCAGGCCACGCGACGGCCCGGCTCAGCCGGTTCGTCAACTCCACCAAGCTCGCCGGGAACGACGAGCAGTACGCCGCCACCCTCGCGCTCGTCGGGCAGCGGCTCGGCATCCCGTCGCGGGTCGTCATGGGCGCCGAGCCCGAGGCCGGCGGGGAGGTCCGCGGGCGCGACGTGCACGCCTGGGTCGAGGTGCGGCTCGACGACGGCAGCTGGTACCCGCTGCGCGCCGAGACGTTCGTGCCGAGCCGTGACAAGACCCCGAGCGAGCAGCAGCTGAAGTCCGAGGAGCAGAAGGTCGGTGCCCAGGTGCCGCCGCCCGCCGGGGTCAACCCGCCCTCGTTGCTCCAGGGTCCCGACCAGGCACAGAACGCCACCGACATCCCCAAGCGCAAGAAGTCGCCGTTCGACGTGGGCGCCTGGCCGTGGTGGCTCAAGCTGCTCGTGCTCGGCATCGTGCTGCCACTGCTGCTCCTGGCCGGCTACCTGCTGCTCGTGCGGTGGCTGCGCGCCCGGCGTCGGCTCCGGCACGCGACCACGGGGCCGGTGCCGGCTCGGGCCGCCCTGGTCTGGCGCGACCTCGTCGCCGAGGCCCGCTCGCTCGGGTTGCGGGTGCCGCGCCGCGCCACTCGGCGGGAGCAGGCACCGGTCCTCGACGGCGTGCTGGCGGCCCGGCCGGATGCCGGCGCACCTGCGGTCGGTGACGTCACGGCATCCGCCGGGTCGGTCGCCGCCGCGGTGGATGCCGTGGTGTTCGGCCTGGGTGACGGTGACCCCGACGTCGTGCTCGCCCTGCACCGCGAGGCCGAGTCGGTGCTGGCCGAGCTGCGTGCGGGCACCGGCCGGTGGACCCGGTGGCGTGCCGACGCCGACCCCCGCCCCCTCCTCGCCCGCACGCAGCGGCCCGGGGAGTCGCGCGGGCCGTGGTGGCGGCGACTGCGGGTGCCCGGCATCCGCCGACGCGGGGACGCCGACCCCACCCCCGCCTGACAGCGTTGGGTGCCCAGGTGGTCGCCAGGGCAACCACCTGAGCACCCAACTCGTCGACCCGGCGGTGTGGGCCGCGTCGAGCCCCGGGACAGCGAAGCGGGCGGCACCCGGACGCTGAGGTCCGGATGCCGCCCGCTCACGTGGAGGGGTCAGAGCGCGGTCAGCGCTCCTCCTCCCCGCGGATGAAGGCCTCGAGCTTCGCGCGACCGAGGTCGTCGGGGCGCTGCTCCGGCGGGGACTTCATCAGGTAGGAGGACGCCGACAGCAGGGCGCCGCCGATGCCGCGGTCCTTGGCGATCTTCGCCGCACGGATGGCGTCGATGATGATGCCGGCCGAGTTCGGGCTGTCCCAGACCTCGAGCTTGTACTCGAGGTTGAGCGGAACGTCACCGAAGGCGCGACCCTCGAGGCGCACGTAGGCCCACTTGCGGTCGTCGAGCCAGGCGACGTAGTCGGACGGGCCGATGTGCACGTTGCGGTCGTCGGTCTTGCCGGCCAGGGCGCCGGTGAGGTTCGAGGTGACCGACTGGGTCTTGGAGATCTTCTTGGACTCCAGGCGCTCGCGCTCGAGCATGTTCTTGAAGTCCATGTTGCCGCCGACGTTGAGCTGGTAGGTGCGGTCGAGCTGCACCCCGCGGTCCTCGAACAGCTTGGCCATGACGCGGTGGGTGATGGTGGCACCGACCTGGCTCTTGATGTCGTCGCCGATGACCGGCACGCCGGCCTCCTCGAACTTCGCGGCCCACTCGGGGTCGGACGCGATGAACACGGGCAGGGCGTTGACGAACGCGACACCGGCGTCGATGGCGCACTGGGCGTAGAACTTGTCGGCCTTCTCGGAGCCCACCGGCAGGTAGGACACGAGGACGTCGACCTTGGCGTCGCGCAGCGCAGCGACGACGTCGACCGGCTCGGCGCCCGACTCGTCGATGGTCTGGCGGTAGTACTTGCCCAGGCCGTCGAGGGTGTGGCCGCGCTGCACCGTGATGCCGGTGGTGGGGACGTCGGCGATTGTGATCGTGTTGTTCTCGGAGGCGTTGATCGCCTCGGCGAGGTCCTTGCCGACCTTCTTGTCGTCGACGTCGAACGCCGCGACGAACTCCACGTCGCGGACGTGGTAGTCGCCGAACATGACGTGCATCAGGCCGGGGACGGTCTGGGACGGGTCGGCGTCCCGGTAGTAGTGCACGCCCTGGACGAGCGACGACGCACAGTTGCCGACGCCGACGACGGCGACGCGAATGGAACCCATGAGCTTCTCCTGGGAGGTCGGTGGTGATGGATGGACGGGTGGACGGGGTGGAACATCGGATGCCGGGCCGCGCCGGTCGGCGCGACCGGCACCTACGGCTGGGGGCCGGGGTCGGTGGGGTGCCGGCGCTCGGCGTCGATGAGCTCGCTGAGCCAGCGCACCTCGCGCTCGGTGGTCTCCTCGCCGTGGCGCTGGAGGGCCGAGGTGTAGGCGTCGATCCGCTCACGGGTGCGCAGTGCGGCCTCACGGACCCGCTCGAGGTCCTCCTCGAGGCGCGAGCGGCGCCCCTCGAGGATGCGGATGCGGACGTCCTGCTCGGTGCGGGCGAAGAACGCGAAGCGCACGTCGAACCCGTCGTCGTCCCATGCCGAGGCGTCGGCACGGGCGACCAGGTCGGCGAAGTGCTCCTTGCCGGTGGCGGTGAGCTCGTAGACCACGCGCGGCCGCTTGCCGGTGGGGCCGGCGGGGTCGGAGGCCTGCGCGATCAGCCCACGGTCGAGCAGGCCCTTGAGCGCGGGGTAGAGCGTGCCGTAGGACAGCGCGCGGAAGGGGCCGAGCGCCGCGTTGAGCCGGCGGCGCAGGTCGTAGCCGTGCGTGGGGCCCTCGTGGAGCAGGCCGAGGACGGCGAACTCGAGCAGGCGGGCGCGGCGGGTGGTGACCACGGGGACCTCCTGGGGCGAGGGCGGACGGCGGGGACGGACGGGAACCGATCGGCGGGAACGCTGCTGACATACGGGCCGTTTGTCAGGGCGAGACGCTAACACAGATATATCGACGCGATACATCGAGGATCTCGGCCTGGACACCCGGCCCCCGAGCACGCGATTCAGGTTTCTCCAAGGTTGACCGCCATACTGAACGTTGGGTTCGTGCGCTCTCGCCCCGTCCGCACGCCCCCTTTCCACCCCACCTCCGTCCCGGAAGCAGCATGAGCCAACGCAAGCCCGCCACCCGCGCCGAAGCCAAGCAGGCCCAGGCCACCCGTGCCCCGTCGACCCGTTCCGGCGGCTCCGGCAACGGGCGGTCCACGGCATCCGGAGGCGCCTCGGGCGGCGGCCGCTCGCGCGGGAAGAAGTGGCTGCTGCGCGGCTTCTGGGCGCTCCTCGCGCTCTTCCTGCTCGGTCTCGCCGCCGTGGGCATCGCCTACGCGCGCACCGACATCCCCGATGCCAACGAGCTGGCCACGGCGCAGGCGTCGATCGTCTACTACAGCGACGGCAAGACCGAGCTGGCGCGGCTCTCCGACGCCCAGGGCAACCGCGAGTCGGTGCCGCTGTCCAAGGTCCCCGAGCACATGCAGAAGGCGATGCTCGCGGCCGAGGACCAGGACTTCTACCAGAACAACGGCATCTCCCCGAGCGGCATCGCCCGCGCGGTGCTGGTCGCGGTCAAGGGTGGCCAGGCGACGCAGGGCGGGTCGACGATCACCCAGCAGTACGTCAAGAACTACTTCCTCACCGCCGACCGCACGCTGTCGCGCAAGGCGCGCGAGATCCTCATCTCGCTCAAGATCGACAAGCAGCAGTCCAAGGACCAGATCCTCGAGAACTACCTCAACACGATCTACTACGGGCGCGGTGCGTACGGCATCCAGACGGCGTCGAAGGCCTACTTCGACAAGGACGTCTCGAAGCTGACCCCCGCCGAGAGCGCGTTCCTCGCCGCGGTGATCCGGGGTCCGTCGTACTACGACCCGGCGTTGGGCGCCGACCAGGAGGCCAACGCGAAGGAGCGCTCGGGCTTCATCCTCGACGCGATGGTGCAGAAGGGCTGGCTGACCCAGGCCGAGCGCGACGACGCCACCTTCCCCGAGTTCCCGAAGTACAAGCCGCGCACCCAGAGCGGCCCCAACGGCTACCTCACCGAGATGGTCAAGAAGGAGGTCGTCCTCAAGTACAAGATCCCGCAGTCCGAGCTCGACCGCGGCGGCTACCGGATCGTCTCGACGGTCGACAAGAACAAGCAGTCCGACATGGTCAAGGCGGTGCGGGCCGAGCGGCCCGAGAAGACCCCGTCGGTGCACGTCGGCATGGCCTCGATCAAGCCCGGCGACGGCGCCATCGTGGCGCTCTACGGCGGCGAGGACTACAGCAAGCGCCAGCAGAACGCCGCAACCCAGGACAAGATGCAGGCCGGCTCGACCTTCAAGATCTTCACCCTCATCGCGGCCCTGCAGTCCGGTGACTACAGCCTGAACTCGCGCCTGTCCGGCGCCAGCCCGCAGTACTTCAAGGAGTTCGCCGACCCCGGTGCGGCCACGGTCACCGGCCGCCGCGGCCGGGTGAAGAACTTCGGCAACGAGAACTTCGGCCAGATCGACCTGCGCACCGCCACCGGCCACTCGGTCAACACCGTGTACGCCCAGCTCAACATCGACGCCACCCCGGAGAAGTCGAGCAAGGCGGCCAAGGACGCCGGCGTGCGCAGCCCGCTCGAGAAGAACATGGCCAACGTGCTCGGCACCGACTACGTCACCGTGCTCGACATGGCGACGGCCTACGCCACCATCGCCGCGGAGGGCGTGCGGGCGAACCCGTACATCGTCAAGGAGATCCGTTTCCAGGACAAGAACGTGCCGACCATCAAGGCCAAGGTCGTCAAGCAGCAGGTCTTCGACAAGGACCTGATGTCCGACGTCATCGACGCGATGACCTACCCGGTCAACGGCGGCACCGCCCGCTACGTCGGCCAGAACCTGGGCCGCCCCGCCGCGGGCAAGACCGGCACCTCCGAGAGCTTCCGGTCGGCCTGGTTCAACGGCTACGTGCCGCAGCTGCAGGCGGCCGTCGGCCTCTACCGCAGCGGCAAGAACGGTGAGGAGCTGCCGATGGAGAACCTGCCCAACGCGGGCAGCATCACCGGTGGCACCTACCCGGCCCGGATCTGGACCGCCTACATGAAGGCGGCCCTCGAGGGCAGCAAGGTGGTGCCGTTCCCGAAGCCGGCCGGCATCAACAAGAACGCCGACCCGCCGCCGCCCACGACGACGCAGGCGCCCCCGACGACGACGTCCGCGCCGCCGACGACGACGTCCGCGCCGCCGACGACCACCAGCGCGCCGCCGACGCCGTCGCAGGGCCCACCGTCGCCGAAGCCGTCGAAGACCAAGACGAACGGGCCGCCCAGCCCGTCGATCACGGTCTCACCGGCCGTGCCACAAGCCGGCTCCGGCTGACCGGAGGCCCCCGGCTAGGGTGCGACGCGTGGACGTCGTGCGTGACCCGGTGCTGCCCCCGGGGCTGACCACCTCGGTCGGCGGGCCCGCCGGTCGCCGGCTGCGGCTGCCCGACCGCGGGCCGCTGGCCCGGCTCGCCCCGGTGGTGCTGCTCCTCGCGCTGCCGCTCTCGGCGGCAGCGCTGCGCCAGGCCGGGTGCCTCGCGAACGGGTGGCGCGGCCAGTTCCCGGTGTGGCGGCAGTGTGCGGCCCCCGCGGTGCAGGCGCTCCCGACGGCCGATCTCCCGAGCGGGTTGGCGGCCTACCTCGGCGGTGGGCTGCGGGTCGCCGAGCCGGTGCTGTCGGCGGTGGCCACCACCGTGCTGACGGCCATCGCGCCGGGCGTCGGGTCGGCCCAGCAGCGCTGGTTCCTCGCGCTCTGGGTGCTCGTGTCGGCCGCCGTGCTCGCGGGCCTGGTCGTCGCGGTGGGCACCGTGCGCCGGCACCCGGATGCCGACCCGGTCGCCCTCGCGCTGTCCCCGGTGCTCGCCCTCACGCTGTACCGCTCGACCGACCTGCTGCCCCTGGCGCTGGCCGTCGTGGCGGTGTGGGCGTGGAGCCGCGACCGCACCCGCCTGGCGGGCGTGCTCGGTGGGCTCGCGCTGCTCGCCGGACCGCTGTCGGCCGTCGTGCTGCTGGCCATGGTGCTGCTGCCGGGCCGCGATGGCGCCGACGCACGGCGCAGACTGCTGGTCACCACCGCCGTGACCGTCGCGGTGGTCGCGGTGCCGGTGGCCCTGGTCGACGCGGGCGCCCTCACGGCCTCCTTCAGCGCGTGGCGCCGGGCCGGCGCCGGGCCGGGCTCGGCCTGGTACCTGTTCACCATGGCCGGCTTCCCCATCGGGAAGGGCCACGTGGCCGCCATCGCCGGGCTCGGACTGCTGCTCAGCGCCGCCCTCGTCGTGCTGATGGCCCGCGCCCGGCCGCGCCCTCCCGTGGGGTCCGTGGCCCTGGTCGGGCTGTGCGCGGCCCTCGCGACCGCTGCGTCCTTCCAGCCGTGGGCCGCGCTGTGGCTGGTCCCGTTCGTGGCGCTGGCCGGCATCCGGTGGCGTGACCACCTGCTCTGGGCGGGGGCCGAGGCGGTGCACGGCGTCGCGATGTACGGCTACCTCATCTACCTCACCGACCCCTCGCACGGTCTGCCGCCCGGCTGGTACTCCGCGGCCCTGCTGCTGCGGCTGCTCGCGGTCGCGTGGATCGCCCGTCAGGCCTGGGTGGGCGCGAGTTGGGGGGATGCCGGCGTCGGCCGGTACCCTGTGGAGGTTGCCCTCAGTGCGCCCTGTGGAAAACCCCACGGGCGGTGTCGGCAGCAATGCATACCCTCCTGTCACGGAGAGACCGTGACCGCCACAGACCAAAGGAGGCGGGTTAACGCATGCGTCAGTACGAACTCATGGTCATCCTCGACCCGGAGCTCGACGACCGGACGGTTCAGCCGTCGCTGGAGCGGTTCCTCAAGGTCGTGACCACCGATGGTGGGTCCGTCGACAACGTCGACATCTGGGGCCGCCGTCGTCTTGCTTACGAGATCAAGAAGAAGTCCGAGGGCATCTACGCCGTCGTCAACTTCACCTCCGAGCCGGCCACGGCCAAGGAGCTGGACCGCCAGCTCGGCCTGAACGAGTCGGTCATGCGGACCAAGCTCATGCGCCCCGGCGCCTGAGTCCAGTCCTGCACCGCACACCGTCGGCACGAGAAGCAGAAGGAGCCATCTGACCCATGGCAGGCGAGACCACCATCACGATCGTCGGCAACCTGACCGCCGATCCCGAGCTCCGGTTCACCCCCTCGGGGGCCGCCGTCGCGAACTTCACCGTGGCGTCCACGCCGCGCACGTTCGACCGGCAGTCCAACGAGTGGAAGGACGGGGAGACCCTCTTCATGCGCTGCTCCATCTGGCGTGACGCGGCCGAGAACATCGCCGAGTCGCTCCACCGGGGCACGCGGGTGATCGCGACGGGCCGGCTGAAGTCGCGCTCGTACGACACCAAGGAGGGCGAGAAGCGCACCGTCATCGAGCTCGACGTCGACGAGGTCGGTCCTTCGCTGCGCTACGCGTCCGCGAAGGTCACCAAGGCCGAGCGCGGCAGCGGTTCCGGTGGTGGCTTCGGTGGCCAGGGTGGTGGCCAGCAGGCCGCCGACCCGTGGGCCACCGGTGGCTCCGCGCCGGCCCCCCAGCAGGGTGGACAGGGTTCGTGGGGTGGCCAGCAGGCCCCCCAGCAGCCCGCCCAGCCGCAGGGTGGCCAGCAGGGTGGCTGGGGCCAGGCCCCCAGCTACGACGAGCCCCCCTTCTGATCCCACCGACATCGGGGGCCGCCACCACACGGGACGCGACCCCCACACCACGAACGACACCATCCCTGGGAGACCAGGGCTCATCCGCCGGGACAGCTCCGGCAGAAGGAGAGCACCACGATGGCCAAGCCCGCCATTCGCAAGCCCAAGAAGAAGGCCAACCCGCTCAAGGCGGCGAAGGTCGAGAACATCGACTACAAGGACGCCGCACTGCTGCGCAAGTTCATCTCCGACCGCGGCAAGATCCGCGCGCGTCGGGTCACCGGTGTGACCGTGCAGGAGCAGCGCCTCATCGCCAATGCCGTCAAGAACGCGCGCGAGATGGCACTGCTGCCGTACTCGAGCTCGTCCCGCTGACCGGTCTCGAGAAGGAGCCACAACGATGAAGGTCATCCTCACCCACGAGGTCACCGGCCTCGGCACCGCCGGTGACGTCGTCGACGTCAAGGACGGCTACGCCCGCAACTTCCTCTTCCGTCGCGGTCTCGCGACGGCGTGGACCAAGGGCGGCCAGAAGCAGGTCGACGCGATCGCCAAGGGCCGTCAGGTCCGCGAGGTGAAGTCCCTCGAGGAGGCGCAGTCCATCAAGGGCAACCTCGAGTCCAAGGCCGTCACGGTCACCGCGCACGCCGGCACGGGCGGCCGCCTCTTCGGCGCCGTCTCCACCGCCGACATCGCCGACGCCGTCAAGGCCGCTGGTGGTCCGTCGCTCGACAAGCGCAAGATCGAGGTCCCGACCCCGATCAAGACCACCGGCACGCACTCCGTGCTGGTCCGCCTCCACCCGGAGGTCCAGGCGGCCGTCGAGCTCGACGTCGTCGCCGGCTGAGACCAGCCACCCCTGCTGCGACCTTCGCGGCACCGCACGAGGCCCCCGGACCGTCACGGTCCGGGGGCCTCGTCGGCTCCCGGCACCGTCCCAAACACGTGGTACTTCGCCCGGGTCACGTCGATCTGCTCGGCTCTGGTCCGTTCGCCTGGGTCGCGTCGATCTGCCCGGATGGCGGCGCAGTGACCACTCCAGCGCACGCCGCCACTCCCGAGCCGCCAGGCCCGCAGCACACCACCACTCCCGCAGACCGACCCGAGGGCGCGGCATTCGAGACGCGAGCCCGATCGCCTCGGCGTGCGCTCTGCTCCGTACTTGTCGTGATCACAGCAGCTCCTGCGCGGTAGTTCGCGCTCTGTCGCTCCCTGCTGGGCTCACCTGCGGTAGTTGGGTGCTCAGGTGGCTGCTCCAGCGACCACCCGAGCACCCGACTCGGACGCGGGGCGCGGCATCCCGGGGGTGTCGGCGCAGCCGCATACCGTAGGCCGCATGGCCGGCACCGCAGCGAGACGCACCACCCGCCCCAGTGCGGCCTTCCGCTGCTCCGAGTGCGGCTGGCAGGCCATCAAGTGGGTGGGTCGCTGCGGTGAGTGCCAGGCCTGGGGCAGCGTGTCCGAGGTCGGTGCCGTCACCGTGCGCACCACCGCGGCGAGCGCGGTCGAGCGGCCCGCCGTCCCGATCGGCGAGGTCGACGCCCGGCGGGCCGTCGCCCGCTCCACCGGCGTGCCCGAGTTCGACCGGGTGCTCGGGGGCGGTATCGTCCCCGGCGCCGTGGTGCTCGTCGCCGGCGAGCCCGGCATCGGCAAGTCCACCCTCCTGCTCGACGTCGCGGCCCGGGCGGCGCGCTCGGGCGAGCACGGCGAGCGCCGGGTGCTCTACGTCAGCGGTGAGGAGTCCGCCGCCCAGGTGCGCACCCGCGCCGAGCGCATCGAGGCGATGGCCCGCACGCTCTACCTCGCCAGCGAGACCGACCTCGCTACCGTGCTCGGCCAGATCGACGCGCTCGAGCCCGAGCTCGTCGTCGTCGACTCGGTGCAGACGATCAGCAGCGCCGAGGTCGAGGGCTCGGCCGGCAACGTCACCCAGGTGCGCGAGGTCGCCGCCTCGCTGATCCAGGTGGCCAAGGCGCGCGGCATCGCCGTGCTGCTCGTCGGCCACGTCACCAAGGACGGCTCGATCGCCGGCCCGCGGGTGCTCGAGCACCTGGTCGACGTCGTGGTGCAGTTCGAGGGCGAGCGGCACTCGAGGCTGCGGCTCGTGCGCGCGGTCAAGAACCGCTACGGCCCCACCGACGAGGTCGGCTGCTTCGACCTGTCCGACATCGGCATCGTGGGGCTCGCCGACCCCAGCGGTCTCTTCCTGTCCGGCCGCACCACGGCGGTGGCCGGCACCTGCGTCACCGTCACCCTCGAGGGGCGACGGCCGCTCGTCACCGAGGTGCAGGCCCTGGTCACCAAGTCGTCGCTGGCCACCCCGCGCCGGGCGACCTCGGGGCTCGACTCGGCGCGGGTCAACATGATCCTGGCGGTGCTCGACAAGCGGGCCAACGCCCCCATCGGTGGCAGCGACGCCTACCTGTCCACGGTCGGCGGGGTGCGGCTCACCGAGCCGGCCGCCGACCTCGCGATCAGCCTGGCGCTCGCCGGGGCCATCACCGAGCGGCCCCTCCCGCACGGCACGATCGCGTTCGGCGAGGTGGGGCTGGCCGGCGAGATCCGCCCGGTCACCGGGGCGCACCGTCGCCTGGCCGAGGCGCACCGGCTCGGCTTCACCCGGGCCGTGGTGCCGCCGGGGGTCGTCGGCGGGGGCCCGGTGCCCGACGGTCTGCGGGTCGTCGAGGCCGCCACGGTGGCCGATGCCGTCAGCCGTGGGCTGCTCCAGAACACCTGAACCGAACGGCCGGCGCTTGCCACCCGGTCGGCCGGGGTATCGGGGGCGTGCGCCCCGATAGGATGCGCACACTGGCCGTGGACCACCCGGCCCGGGGACCGAACCAGGACGGAGGCCACGCGTGCCCGCCCAGCAGAACGACGACGAGCTCCTGCGCGCCACGCTGGCCGCCGTCGCACCGGGCACCGAGCTGCGCGACGGCCTCGAGCGCATCCTGCGTGGCCGCACCGGCGCCCTCATCGTGCTCGGCAACGACAAGGTGGTCGAGACCGTCTCCACCGGCGGCTTCCCGCTCGACATCGAGTTCTCGGCGACCCGGCTGCGCGAGCTGGCGAAGATGGACGGCGGCATCGTGTGCGACCGCGAGGTCACCCGCATCCTGCGCGCCGCCACCCAGCTCGTGCCCGACCCGCGCATCGAGACCAGCGAGTCCGGCACGCGGCACCGCACCGCCGAGCGGGTGGCGAAGCAGACCGGCTTCCCGGTCATCTCGGTGAGCCAGTCGATGCGGATCATCGCGCTCTACATCGCCGGGCGGCGGGTCGTGCTCGAGGACTCCAGCGCCATCCTGTCGCGCGCCAACCAGGCGCTGCAGACCCTGGAGCGCTACAAGTCGCGCCTCGACGAGGTCACCGGCACGCTCTCCGCGCTCGAGATCGAGGACCTCGTCACCGTCCGTGACGTCGCCAACGTGCTCCAGCGGCTCGAGATGGTGCGTCGGATCAAGGACGAGATCGCCGAGTACGTCGTGCAGCTCGGCACCGACGGCCGCCTGCTCAGCCTCCAGCTCGAGGAGCTCACCGGCGGCCTCTCCGACGACCTGGGCCTCGTCATCCGCGACTACCTGCCCGAGGCCAAGGCCGGCTACACGCTCGAGGAGGCCATCGCCAACCTCGAGGACATCGACTCCACCGAGCTGCTCGACCCGGCCGCGGGCGCCCGAGCGGTGGGCTTCACCATCGTCGGCGACTCGCTCGACTCGTCGGTGAGCCCGCTCGGTCACCGCCTGCTCTCGAAGGTGCCGCGCCTGCCCGGCGCCATCGTCGACCGCCTCGTGGGCCACTTCGGCAGCCTCCAGAAGCTGCTCGCCGCCAACATCGACGACCTGATGGACGTCGACGGCGTCGGCGAGGGCCGGGCCCGGCTCGTGCGCGAGGGCCTGTCGCGCCTGGCCGAGTCCAGCATCCTCGAGCGCTACGTCTGACCCGCGCCGCCGTGCCCGCCCGGCGCCGCGTCCCCGCGGCCCCCAGCGACGCCCTCCTCCGCGAGCGCGTGCTCGACTGGTATGCCGGTGCCGCCCGCCCGCTGCCGTGGCGCGACCCGTCGTGCTCCCCGTGGGGGGTTCTGGTCTCCGAGGTCATGTCGCACCAGACGCCGGTCGCCCGGGTCGAGCCGGTGTGGCGCGAGTGGCTCGAGCGGTGGCCCACCCCGGCGGATCTCGCCGCCGAGTCGCCCGGCGAGGTGGTGCGCGCCTGGGGACGGCTCGGCTACCCCAGGCGGGCGCTGCGGCTGCGCGAGGCGGCTGTCGCGATCGTCGAGCGCCACGGTGGGGCGGTGCCGGAGGACGAGGACGCCCTGCGTGCCCTGCCGGGCGTCGGTGCCTACACGGCGGCCGCGGTCTCGGCGTTCGCCTTCGGCCGGCGCACGACGGTGGTCGACACCAACGTGCGCCGGGTCCTCGCCCGAGCGGTCGAGGGCAAGGCCTTCGCGTCCCCGGCCCTGACGGTCGCGGAGTCCGCCCTCGCGGCGTCCCTCGTGCCGCTGGACCCCGCCACCTCCGCCACGTGGAACGTCGCCGTCATGGAGCTCGGCGCCCTCGTGTGCCAGGCCAGGACCCCGCAGTGCGAGCAGTGCCCGGTGCTCGACCTGTGCGCCTGGGTGGCCGCCGGGCGCCCGGCGCACGACGGCCCACCCCGTCGCGGCCAGGCGTGGCACGGCACCGACCGCCAGGTGCGCGGGGCCGTGCTCCAGCTGCTGCGCGACAGCCCCGGCCCGCTGCCCCGGGCCACGCTCGAGGCGGCCGGGCCGGATGCCGGGCAGGTCGACCGCTGCATCGCCTCCCTCGTCGAGGACGGCCTGCTCGAGCCCACCGGGCCGGGCAGGTACCGCCTCCCGAGATGAGGGGTGCGCCGCCCGGTGAGTGGAAGGCGGTTGGGCACGGCGCCGGGAGCCGTCACACTTGGGTGCATGACCACCACGGACACCCCGACCGCGGGGACCGCAC
This sequence comes from uncultured Actinomycetota bacterium, assembly GCA_963707895.1. Lineage (GTDB taxonomy): Bacteria > Actinomycetota > Actinomycetes > Actinomycetales > Dermatophilaceae > Fodinibacter. The sequence goes on from CAVPRS010000011.1 coordinate 97,217, forward strand.
CCGTCGCGACGCACCGCACGCCCGAGGAGCTCGAGGCCTTCCTGCCGCAGCTGCTCGCCGCACCGCGGGACGCCGGGACCCTCGAGCTCGTCGTGCGCCGGCCCGGGCATGGCGAGCGCGAGGTGCTGGACGAGGGCGAGCTCGACCAGAGCGTCGGGCTGGTCGGCGACTCGTGGGTGCAGCGTGGCAGCAGCAAGACCCCCGACGGTGGGCCGCACCCCGAGATGCAGCTCAACGTCATGAGCGCGCGGATGGTGTCCTTCCTCGCCGGGGACCCCGAGCGGCGGCCCCTCGCGGGCGACCAGCTCTACCTCGACCTCGACCTGTCGCACGACAACCTGCCGGTGGGCACCCGCCTCACCATCGGCGACCCGGCCGTGCGTGGGGCGGTCATCGAGGTGACCGAACCGCCGCACACCGGCTGCGCCAAGTTCGTCGAGCGGTTCGGTACCGAGGCGATGCGCTTCGTCAACGGCCGCGTCGGCCGGCCGATGCGGCTGCGCGGGCTCAACGCCCGGGTCGTCGAGCCGGGCCGGGTGCGTCCCGGCGACCGGGTCATGGTCAGCCGGCCCTGATCCGAGGGCCGCGGGTTGCGAGATCCCGCAACCCGGCCGCGACCCGAGCGGCAGACGAGACGCGACCGCGCGGCATACAGTGCCTGCGGGTGAGCCACGAACGGTGGTGGCGGTGAGCACGGAGGACGAGACGGTGGGGGCACGAGGCATGTGGCGGCGGGGCGGCTGGACGGTCGCCCTGGTGGTGGCTGCTGCCCTCGTCGGGCAGCCGGCCCTCGCCGACGACGGGCTCGCCACCGGTGGGCGCAGCCGCTACGTGCTCGACCCGAAGACGACCACGGTGCACGGCGACGGTCACCGTCGACCTGCGCAACGCCACGCCCAGCAGGGACGGCTTCTTCTACTACTACAACGGGTTCAGCGTGCCCGTGCCCGCGGGGGCCGAGAACGTCAGGGCCACCAGCGGTGGCTCGTCGCTGCCGGTGACGCTGAAGAGCACCGACGACCCGTCGACGAAGCTGGCGCGCATCTCGTACCCGAACCTGCTCTACGGGCGCACCCGCACGATCGACCTCACCTTCGACGTCCCGGGCGAGAAGCCCCGCGCGAAGGACGGCACGCGGGTCGGCCCCGGGTACGCCACGTTCGCCGTCTACGGCGTGGGCGATCCCGGCCGCAACAGCGTCGAGGTGGTGGCACCCACGTCGATGCGCTTCGAGGCGACGAGCGACGACTTCACCTCGACCGAGAAGGGTTCGACGACGACGCACACGTCGACGGCCACGGCCGGGAACGCCGGCTCGTGGGCCGTGGTGTCGCTGCGCGACCCGAGCCGCACCGACGAGCGAAGCGTCGAGGTCAACGGGGTGCCGCTGCTGCTCGACGGCTTCCAGGACGACCCCGCGTGGAGCCGGTTCGTCGCGAAGCAGGTCACCAAGGGGATCCCCGCGCTCGAGAAGCTGGTCGGCGCGAAGTGGCCCGGTGGCCTGGAGCGCATCCGCGAGGACGCGTCGCCGTCGGTCTACGGCTATGACGGCTGGTTCGACCCGACCGACGACGAGATCGTCATCGGTGAGCGGCTCGACTCCGACCTGATCTTCCACGAGCTCTCGCACGCCTGGGTCAACGGTGAGCGGTTCGACGAGCGCTGGGTGTCCGAGGGCCTGGCCCAGGTGCTCGCCGAGCGAGCGGTCAAGGCGACCGGCGGCACGCCCCACGCGCACCCGAAGGTCTCCCGGAGCTCGAAGGAGGCGCTCGCGCTCAACTCGTGGGACAGCTCGGCCGGGGGGCGGTCCGACGACGCCGACGACTACGCCTACCCGGCGGCCTACACCGCGACCAAGGACCTCGTCGCCGGCCTCGACGACGCGCAGCTCGCCGAGGTGCTCGGCGCCGGCATCCGCGGAGAGCGGGCCTACGACCCGGCGGGCACCAAGGACGTCGACGGTGGACGCACGACGTGGTCGCGCTGGCTCGACCTGCTCGAGACCCGCGCGGGCGTCGACGACGCTGCGGCCGTCTTCCAGCGTTGGGCCCTCACCGGGAAGCAGCGGGCCCAGCTCGCGCCCCGGGCCGAGGCCCGCGCCGCCTACGCCAAGGTCGACAAGGCCGACGGCGCCTGGCTGCCGCCGGAGGGTCTGCGCGACGCCATGACCGCATGGGACTTCGACCGCGCCGACGCGGTGCGCGCGAAGGTGGCCGGCCTCGGCGCCGGCGCCCTGGCCGTGCAGGATGCCGCGAAGCACGCCGGTGTCGAGGTTCCGGCGTCGGTGCGCGAGTCGTACGAGAAGGCCGAGCACGACGAGCAGTACACCGCCCTGGCCACCTCGCTGCCCGCCGCGGCCGCAGCCGTGACCGCCGTCGGCGCGGCGGAGCAGGCGTCGGCGAAGGACCGCGACCCGCTCAGCGCTCTCGGTGCCACCCTGCTCGGTGTCGACGGCCGGGCGTCGACCGCCGTCGCCCTGCTCGACGAGGGCAAGTACGCCGAGGCCACCCAGGCCGCCGACGAGGCGACCAGCCGGTCCGACAAGGCCATGCTCGTCGGCCTCGCCCTGCCGCTGTTCCTCCTGCTGCTCATCGCAGGTGCCGCGCTGTGGAGCCGCGCCTTCGTGCGGGCCCGGGCGCGCCAGCGCGCCGACGACGAGGCCCGCCTGGCCGCGGTAGTGCGGTGGCTCCGGTGGCTCCGGTCGTTCCGGTGGCTCCGGCGGGTCCGCCGCTCCCGGCATCCGACCAGGACTGAGCTGGGTCAGAGCACGCGCAGCATCCGGGTGTTGCCCAGGGTGTTGGGCTTGACCCGCTCGAGGTCGAGGAACTCGGCGACACCCTCGTCGTAGCTGCGCAGCAGCTCGGCGTAGACCTCGGGGTCGACGGCCTGGCCCTCGATCGGCGCGAAGCCGTTGCGCTCGAAGAAGGCCGTCTCGAAGGTGAGGCAGAACAGCCGGCTCAGGCCCAGCAGCCGGGCCCGCTCCACGAGGCGCTCGAGCACCGCGTACCCCACACCGGTGCCGAGGGCCTCGTCGGCGACGGCCAGGGTGCGCACCTCACCGAGGTCCTCCCAGAGCACGTGCAGTGCCCCGCAGCCGACCACCCGCCCGTCGACCTCGGCGACGACGAAGTCGGTGACCGACTCGTAGTAGGCGACGGCCTCCTTGTTGAGCAGCACCCGTCGCTCGGCGAGCGGTGCCACGAGGGCGCGGATGGCGCGCACGTCGGACGTGCGCGCCGGGCGGACGACGGCGCCGTGGGGCCGCGTGGGGTGCGTGGAGGTGTCGGTCGGCACGAGGGGAGCGTAGCCGCGTGGGAGCCGGCCCGCCCGGGTCCGGTCGGTGGCCGGACGCTCGCCCGGGCGGCATCCACGGGCCCGGGCATGGTCGCGGCCCGCCACCGCAGGGGTGGTGGCGGGCCGCTCTGCAAGGTGCCCCGGAGGCCCCTGCACCATCAAGTGTGCGCCAGCGACGCCCGGGGTTGGGTAAAGACGGGTTCAAGTTTTGGTCATCGCCGGTGGGCCCGCCAGAAGTCGGCTCGCGGGCAGCTCGCGACACCTTCACGCCCTCGACCCCAGTGCCACCGGCCGGGCACGAACGAGGGGCCCCGACCTGGTGGTCGGGGCCCCTCGGTGCGGTGCGCACGAGGCGCGTCGCGGTCGGTCCTGCGGCGGGTTGCTCAGCCCTCCGCGGCGACGACGGGCACGTCGATGGACTGCGAGTGCGGCGTCCCCTCGAAGGTGAACGTCGCCTCCTTGCCCTCGCCGGTGGCGTCGACGACGACGATCTCGCCGGCCCGCAGCTCGCCGAAGAGGATCTTCTCCGAGAGCACGTCCTCGATCTCGCGCTGGATGGTGCGACGCAGCGGGCGCGCACCGAGCACGGGGTCGTAGCCCTTGGTGGCCAGGAGGTTCTTGGCCGCCATCGTGAGCTCCATGCCCATGTCCTTGTCCTTGAGCCGCTTGTCGAGCTTGGCGATCTCGAGGTCGACGATCTGGACGATCTCGGACTGGCTGAGCTGCGGGAAGACGATGGTGTCGTCGACGCGGTTCAGGAACTCCGGGCGGAAGTGCTGCTTGAGCTCGTCGATGACCTTGGCCTTCATCCGGTCGTAGTCCGAGCGGGTCTCGGGGCCGGCGGAGAAGCCGAGCGAGCCCTTGGAGATGTCCCGGGTGCCGAGGTTGGTCGTCATGATGATGACGGTGTTCTTGAAGTCGACCATCCGACCCTGCGAGTCGGTGAGCCGGCCGTCCTCGAGCACCTGCAGCAGCGAGTTGAAGATCTCCGGGTGGGCCTTCTCGACCTCGTCGAAGAGCACGACGCTGAACGGCTTGCGACGCACCTTCTCGGTGAGCTGGCCGCCCTCCTCGTAGCCGACGTAGCCGGGGGGCGAGCCGAAGAGGCGCGAGACGGTGTGCTTCTCGCTGTACTCCGACATGTCGAGCTGGATCAGGCTGTCCTCGTCGCCGAAGAGGAACTCCGCGAGGGTCTTGGCGAGCTCGGTCTTACCCACACCGGTCGGGCCGGCGAAGATGAACGAGCCACCGGGACGGCGCGGGTCCTTCAGGCCGGCGCGGGTGCGCCGGATCGCCTGGGACAGCGACTTGATCGCCTCGTCCATGCCGACGACCCGCTTGTGCAGCTCGTCCTCCATGTGGAGCAGGCGGCTGGACTCCTCCTCGGTCAGCTTGAACACGGGGATGCCCGTCGAGGCGGCGAGCACCTCGGCGATCAGCTCCTCGTCGACCTCGGCGATGACGTCCATGTCACCGGACTTCCACTCGACCTCACGCTTGGCCTTCTCGTTGCGCAGGTTCTTCTCGTCGTCGCGCAGCCGCGCGGCCTTCTCGAAGTCCTGCCCGTCGATCGCCGACTCCTTCTCGCGCACGACGGACGCGATGCGCTCGTCGAACTCGCGCAGGTCCGGCGGTGCGGTCATCCGGCGGATGCGCAGTCGCGCGCCCGCCTCGTCGATGAGGTCGATCGCCTTGTCCGGCAGGAAGCGGTCGTTGACGTAGCGGTCGGCCATGGTGGCCGCCGCCACGAGCGCGGCATCCGTGATCGAGACGCGGTGGTGCGCCTCGTAGCGGTCACGCAGGCCCTTGAGGATCTCGATCGTGTGGGGCAGCGTGGGCTCGGCGACCTGGATCGGCTGGAAGCGGCGCTCGAGCGCGGCGTCCTTCTCGATGTGCTTGCGGTACTCGTCGAGGGTCGTGGCCCCGATGACCTGCAGCTCACCACGGGCGAGCATGGGCTTGAGGATGGAGGCCGCGTCGATCGCGCCCTCGGCCGCGCCGGCGCCGACGAGGGTGTGGATCTCGTCGATGAACAGCACGATGTCGCCGCGGGTGCGGATCTCCTTGAGCACCTTCTTCAGCCGCTCCTCGAAGTCACCGCGGTAGCGGCTGCCGGCGACGAGCGCGCCGAGGTCGAGGGTGTAGAGCTGCTTGTCCTTGAGGGTCTCGGGCACCTCGCCACGCACGATGTCCTGGGCCAGGCCCTCGACGACGGCGGTCTTGCCGACGCCGGGCTCGCCGATGAGGACGGGGTTGTTCTTCGTGCGGCGCGAGAGCACCTGCATGACCCGCTCGATCTCCTTCTCACGACCGATGACCGGGTCGAGCTTCCCCTCCCGGGCAGCGGAGGTGAGATTTCGGCCGAACTGGTCGAGCACGAGCGAGCCCGCGGGGGCACCCTCGGCCGGGCCGCCCTGGGTGGCGCCGGAGCCTCCGGTGGAGCCCTCCTTGCCGCCCTGGTAGCCCGAGATGAGCTGGATGACCTGCTGGCGCACGCGCGAGAGGTCGGCCCCCAGCTTGACGAGGACCTGGGCGGCGACGCCCTCGCCCTCGCGGATCAGCCCGAGCAGGATGTGCTCGGTGCCGATGTAGTTGTGGCCGAGCTGCAGCGCCTCGCGCAGGCTCAGCTCGAGCACCTTCTTGGCGCGCGGGGTGAACGGGATGTGACCCGTGGGGGCCTGCTGGCCCTGGCCGATGATCTCCTGCACCTGCTCGCGGACGGCCTCGAGGGAGATGCCGAGGCTCTCCAGGGCCTTGCTCGCGACGCCTTCGCCCTCGTGGATCAGGCCCAGGAGGATGTGCTCGGTGCCGATGTAGTTGTGGTTGAGACCGCGTGCCTCCTCCTGCGCGAGCACGACGACGCGGCGGGCGCGGTCGGTGAACCGTTCGAACATGGTGCTTCTCCTGACGTCGAGTCCCCTCGATGCTAGTCGCGCCGCCTGTGTGGGGGCCGCTCCTTGTCGCTGAGCGGTCACCGCCGGGCGGCGCGGTTACGAGGGATTCAACGCGGTGGTCGGCCCTGAGTGTTCCGCGTTCGCTCTCGGCATAGTGCCTGCGGGGTCGTGTCGAGGGTCGGGCGGATGCCGTCAGGCCGGCGGCGCGGCCTCGAGGTGGTCGCCACGGTGGCTCAGCGAGCGGCGGGTGCGCGGCTCGGTCGACCCGGCCATCTCCTGGGTCGGGCGGGTGCGCTCCACCCAGGCGCCGTAGCGCTTCGCGAGGGGCTCGGCGCTGAGCCCGTGGGCCAGCACGCTGAGCAGCACGGTCAGGCAGATGGTGGCGACCACCTGGGTCAGCGCCGCGTCGAGCTCGAGCCCCTCGAGGGCCAGGAGGGTGAACACCACTGACGCCAGGCCCCGGGGCCCGAACCAGCCGACGAACGCCACGGTCGGCGCCTTGAACCCGGTGCCGATCAGCGCCAACGCGACGGGGACCATCCGCAGCAGGGTGAGGGCGAGCACCGCGAAGATGATCTCCGGCCAGCCGACGTTCTCGACGAGCACGGGCACGGCGATGAAGCCGAACGCGAACCACACGGCGAACCCGAGCGGGTCGGCGATCGCCTCGGTGAGGCCCAGCGTCTCCTCCTCGTCGGCCCAGTGCGCCCGACCCGCGAAGGCCGAGCCGGCGACGAAGGCGGCCACGAAGGCGTTCCCGCCGGCCAGCTCGGCCCCGAAGTAGGCGATGAACGGCAGCACGAGTGCCGCGAGGAGCCGGGTGTGTCGCGAGCTGACGCCGTACCGGCGTGACCACCCGAGGAGCAGCCCTGCTCCGGCGCCGACGACGACGCCGACGACGATCCCCACCGCCAGGTCGCCGAGCGCGGCCCAGGCGCTCTCGACGGGCTTGAGGCCCTCCTCGCCGGCCAGGGCGGCGATGGCGAACAGCACGAACGGCGTGCAGAGCCCGTCGTTGAGCCCGCTCTCGACGTTGAGGATCCGGCGTACCCGCACCGGGACCACCGGGTTGAGCACGGTGGCGGCGCCGAGGCCGGCATCCGTGGGGGCCACTGCCGCGGCGAGGAGCAGCAGCATCATCAGCGGCACGTCGGGGAACACGGCCACGCCGAGCAGCCAGCCGGCCGCCATGGTCAGCGGGAGCCCCACCAGCAGGAGCCGGGCCATCGGGCCGCGGTCGACGGCGATCCGTCGCGGACGCACCTGGGCGGCGTCGTGGAACAGGATCAGGGCGAGGGTGAGCTCGGTGAGGAGGGTGAGGCTCTCCTTGGCGACCTCGTCGAGCGCCGGGAGCGCGAGCGAGAGCAGGGCACCGGCGGCGACGAACGCCATCGGGGCCGAGACGTCGATCCGCAGGAGCGCCCGCGCGGTGGCCGCGAACGCGAACACCAGCACGAGGAAGACGACGATCGCCACGGTTCCCATGTGAGCACCCTCCACCGCGGCCCTCCCGCGGCGTCACACCCGCCGCGGGTGACGTCGTCCCGAACCGTCAGCGGCGACGCTGGCAGCGGCCGCACCAGAACAGGTTGCGGCCGGCGACCAGACGGGTGCGGACCTTCGACCCGCAGACGAGGCACGGCATCCCGGCGCGCTTGTAGACGTACGAGGAGCGCTCGGTGAGCCGGGGCACCTCGCCGCGGCCCAGCGCCGCCTCGACGTCGACCACCTGGTCCTCGACGGTGACGATGCGCCCGGTGGCGACGCCGAGCGGCATCAGGCGCTCGAGGTCGTCCCAGATCAGCCGCCACGACGCGCGCCTGAGGTTGCGGCCCGGGGTGTCCGGCGACAGGCGGTGCCGGAAGAGCACCTCGGACCGGTAGACGTTGCCGACCCCGGCGACCACGGACTGGTCCATGAGCAGCTCGGCGATGGTCCGGGTCGACTTCGAGATGCGCGCCCACGCGACGTCCGGGTCGGCGTCGGGCCTCAGCGGGTCGGGGCCGAGCCGGTCGAGCACGCTGTCGACCTTCTCGGGGGTCGCGACCTCGCAGAGGTTCGGACCGCGCAGGTCGGCGACGTGCTGGTCGGTGCGCAGCCGCAGGCGCACGGCGCCGACGGCCGGGACCTCCGCGGTCCACTCGTGCTGGTCGACGGTGAAGCTGCCGATCAGGCCCAGGTGCACGTGCAGCCAGCGGTCGTCGGCGAACTCGACGAGCAGGTGCTTCCCTCGGGAGGTGGCGCGCAGCAGCCGGTGGCCGTTCAGCTCGGCAGCGCCCTCGTCGAACTTGCCCTGCGGGCTGGTCACCTCGGGCGTCGTGCCGGCGAAGGCCTCGTGGAGGTCGCGGGCGAGGGCGAACAGGGTGTGGCCTTCGGGCATGCCGAGAGCGTATGACGTGGATGCCGGGTCGGGCGCCCGGGCCTCTCCGCCGGGGCGTTCCTGTCGAGAGTGGAGAACACGCCGGCGTGGAGCGGGTAGGGCGTCGGCCCTCTCGGCCGGGCGTTCGCGAGGGTGGAGACAGGCCGCGCGCGCCGGCTCGGCCACGGCGTGTTCTCTACTCTCGACGAGAGGGGCGCTCGCGAACGATGCGCAGCGCCTTCGGGCCGAAGCCGTGCAGCGCGAGGAGGTCGGCGTCGGGGGCCGCGTCGACGGCATCCCACGTGGTGAGGCCGGCGTTGGACAGCGCACGACGGGCGGGTGCACCGATGGCGTGCACCTCGTTCGGTGGCACGTCGCGGTCGGGGGTGGTCATGCGTCGCCCTGTCAGCTCGCCTTCTTCTCCGTCTTCTTTGCTGCGGGCTTCTTCGCCGTCGTCTTCTTGGTGGTGGTCTTCTTCGCCGCCGTCTTCGTGACCGCCTTGGCACCCGAGCCGCCGGAGCTGCTCTTGGCCGCTGCCGGCGCCTCGCCGCGCGACGCCTTGGCCTTCTCGACCGAGCGGGCCAGGGCTGCGAGCAGGTCGACGACCTCGCCGCTCTCCTCGGGCTCGGCCGCGCTGACCCGCACCTCGCCACCCTCGACCTTGGCGCGCACGAGCTCCTTCACCGCGAGCGCGTAGTCGTCCTCGTACTCGCCGGGGTCGTAGTCGCCGGCCAGCTGGTCGATGAGCATCTTCGCCATGTCCATCTCCTGCTTGGTGGCGTGCTCCTCGGTGACCGTGGCGAAGTCGGCGGCGCGGATCTCGTCGGGCCACAGCATGGTCTGCATGACGATGACGCCGTCGCGCACGCGCAGCACGGCCATCGTCATCCGGGTGCGGATGGAGACGGTGACGATCGCCATCCGCTTCTCCTTGACGAGCGCGTCGCGCAGCAGGATGTAGGGCTTGGTCGCGGACTTGTCGGGCTCGAGGTAGTAGCTCTTGTCGAGCCACATCGGGTCGACCTGGTCGGCCGGAACGAACTTCGTGACCCCGATCTCCTTGGACGACTTGCTCGGCAGGTCGGCGAAGTCGTCGTCGGTGAGCACGACCATGTCGCCGTCCTCGGTCTCGTAGCCCTTGGCGATGTCGTCGTACGACACCTCCTCGCCGTCGATCGAGCAGGTGCGCTTGTACTTGATCCGCCCACCGTCCTCGCGGTGCACCTGACGGAACTGCACGTCGTGGTTCTCGGTCGCCGAGTACAGCCGAACCGGCACGTTCACCAGCCCGAACGAGACCGCGCCCTTCCAGATCGCCCGCATGGTGCTCCACCTCTCGTATGCCGTGCGCCTCCTCGCGCTCGACGCAGGCTCCCAGCCTAGGGCGGAGGGCGCCGCGCGGACAGGTTCGTGGCGAAGGCCCTCAGGGCTCCGGAGCCGTGACGATCCACTCCCCGCCGTCAGAAGGGAGGCTCGTCGGGCACGGTTGCGTGGGTCCGGTGCCGGGCTGAAGCCGTCGCGGAGCTCGGCGGCCGACGTGCAGCGGCGGTGACCGTTTGCACGCTCACCCAGTCGGATGGTGCTCCAGCCGGATCCCGAGAACGGTCTCCAGGACGCTCCACGCCGTGGCGCTCGCGTCATCGTCGATGGAGGCGGGGCGCCGAGGTCGAGCACCTGCGTCCTCGGTCCCCGCCGCCTCCACCGGGTCGGACCGCAGCAGCACGGTCTCCAGGGCATCCAGTGGTGCGGTCGTGCGATCCCGCCCGCCCGGGTCGGTCCAGGTCGCGGTCCCGTCGGGTGCCAGGCGCACCCACCAGCCCGGTCGTTGCTTGATGCGGTGGTGCCGTCGGCACAGGGTGAGCAGGTTGCGGGCCGCGGTGGGCCCGGTCGGCCAGGGACGCACGTGGTCGAGGTCGCAGAAGCGCGCTGCCACGCTGCACCCGGGGAAGCGGCACCGGCCGTCGCGGGCGCGGACCAGCGCCGCGAGCTCGGTGCCCGGTCGGTAGGCGGCGGTCGAGAGGTGGTCGTCGGGGTCGAGGCGGGCGCCGGTGACGCGGGTCGCACGGCACGAACGATGACCGTGCCGTCTCGCGCCCCTTTCGCGACCGCTTTGCGAGGTGGTCGTGGACCCACTCGCGACGCACGAGCATCGGCTCGGACGGGCGGCCACCTTGCACCTGCACCAGGTCGTCGCCGTGGACCGGTCGCGCGGGGGGGTGGCTGTGGCAGGACCCGCTTCGGTGCCTGCCGGGACGGCGAGCACGATCTGGACGTCGATCGTCGCGTTGCTGATGACGAGGTCGGTGAGCGCCTTGCCTCGGGCCTGCTCGATGTTCGAGCAGGTGCCGGCCGCGACCAGGTCGTGCGCGAGCCGGTCGATCGCCGCCCAGGCTGCCGCGGCATCCTCGGTGGGGAAGGTGCCGAGCCAGGTGTCGACGCCCGGCTCCGAGACCCAGCGGCGCAGCCCGGTCGAGGTCCGCGCCCGCTGGGCGCGCTGGCGCAGCAGGTCGGGCGAGATGCGCGCGACCAGCCGTCGGGTGCGGCGGCGCAGGGTGGGTGCGTCGTCGTGGAGGTGGTCGTCGAGCGCCGACACGATCGCCTCGGCGACCTCGGCCGGGGCGAGCGCCAGCTCGTCGGCGATGACGCTCGCCCGGTAGCCGTCGATCCGGCCCTCGGCCATGGCGGCGTGCACCCCGCCCAGACCGTTCCGGTCGGCAGTGGCGCGACCGTCGGCCGGCACGGGTTCGCGGGCGACGGCCAGGCGCACCGCCAGCTCGACCCGACGCTGGGCCTGAGCGTGGGACGCCCCGAGCACCGGCGCGGCGAGGTCGGCGGCGTCGAGCACGACCCGGCCGGGCGCGTGCACCGTCTCGCCGAGGGTGCCGTCCTCGCACCAGTCGCTCTCGCGCCGGGCGGCCTCGGCGAGCGCGGTGTGCTGCACGGACGTGAGGGTGTTGATCAGCGACTGGCAGTCGCCGGCCACCGTGATCCAGTCGTCGCGGCTGCCCGGCCCGCCGCCCTGGGTGAGAGCGGCGGCCACCCGGTGCGCACCCACCAGCACGGCGTCGTGGAGGCTGCCCGGGACGAGGAGGGTTGGCAGCCGGCGACGACTCGCTGCGCTGCCATGTGCCGCTCATGTCTCCCCCTTCCCCGTGGTCCGATTCTACTCCGAACCGACGCATCGCACAAGTGTTCGACAGGCTGAGTTCTGCTGGGACAGAAAGAAATTGGCGGCAATTGGATAGCGCGGAAGGTGCCCGAGAAGCCCTCTCGCAACCACCCGCCGAACCGGAGCTGACAGACCCGGCGACCCACGTCATCCAAAGCGCATGAGAACGGACCAAGACCGAGGCGACGGCCAACCGTCATCCAAAGCGCATGAGAACGCGCGACCCGACCACACCGAGGCGACCCCCGACCGGCAGGATGGTCCCGTGGCAGCCCCCTTCCGACCCATGCTGGCGACCGTCGCCGATCGCGTCCCGACCGGTGACGCCTGGGTGCACGAGGTCAAGTGGGACGGGATGCGGGTGCTCGTCGACGTGCGCGACGGCGTCGTGACCGTGTGGTCGCGCAACGAGCGCGACGTGACGGCCGCCTATCCCGAGCTCGACGAGCTCGGCCGCGACTACGACGACATGCTGCTCGACGGTGAGGTCGTCGCCCTCGACGGCGGGCGCCCGAGCTTCCACGCCCTCACCGAGCGGATGCACGTGTCCGACCGCCGTCGCGCCCAGCGCCTGGCGGCCACCCGCCCGGTGACGCTCATGGTGTTCGACCTGCTGCGGCTCTTCGGCTCCGACCTCACGACCCAGCCGTGGGCCGCGCGCCGCACCCTGCTCGAGCGGCTCGACCTCACCGGCCGGCACTGGCAGGTGCCCGAGGTCTACGACGACGGCCCCCAGCTGCTCGACGCCACGCGGGAGCAGGGGCTCGAGGGGATCGTCAGCAAGCGCAGGTCCGCCCCCTACGCCACCGGGCGCCGCTCGGCCGACTGGCGCAAGACGGCCCACCGCAGCAGCCTGTCGGTCGTCGTCGGCGGCTGGCGACGCGAGGTCGGCTCCGACGGACGGCTCGGCGCGGTGCTCGTCGGTCTCCCCGACGGGGACGGCGGCTGGCGCTACGCCGGCCGGGTGGGCTCCGGCCTGGCCGGCACCGCCGGCGAGGCGCTCGCGCTGCGCCTGCGCCCCCTGACCCGGCCGACGTCGCCGTTCGCGGACGAGGTGCCGGCGATGGACGCCAACGGCACGACGTGGGTCGAGCCACGGCTCGTCATCGACGTGCGCACCCTCGAGCTCACGGGACAGCACCGCCTGCGGCAGCCGGCCTACCTCGGGGTGCGCTCCGACCTGACCCCGGCCGACCTGGAGGAGGTCGACGATGCCTGAGTACGTGCCCGAGGTGACCCGGGTCGAGGTGGCCGGGCGCAAGCTCCGACTCACCAGCCTCGACAAGGTCATGTACCCCGCGACCGAGACGACCAAGGGCGAGATCCTCGCCTACTACGCCCAGGTCGCCCCGCTCCTGCTGCCGCACATCGCCCACCGCCCGGTGACCCGGGTGCGCTGGCCGCACGGCGTCGAGGACCAGATGTTCTTCGAGAAGAACCTGCCCTCGGGTGCCCCCAGCTGGCTGCCGCGCGTGCCGGTCGACGACGTCACCTACCCGCTCGTCACGGACCTCGCCGACCTCACCTACCTGGTCAACCTCAACAGCCTCGAGGTGCACGTGCCCCAGTGGACCGTCGACGACGACGGCGAGCGGCGCAACCCCGACCGCCTGGTCATCGACCTCGACCCCGGCAAGCCGGCCGGGCTGCACGAGTGCGCCAAGGTCGCCCTGCTCGTGCGCGACCGCCTCGCCACCCTCGGGCTCGACATGTACCCGGTCACCTCGGGCAGCAAGGGCATGCAGCTGTACGCCTCGCTCGGTGGCGACCTCACCAGCGACCAGGTGCGCGACCTCGCCATGCAGCTCGCGCAGGAGATGACCAAGAAGTACCCGGGCCTGGTGCTGTGGAAGATGACCAAGTCGCTGCGGCCCGGCAAGATCTTCCTCGACTGGAGCCAGAACGTCGCGGCCAAGACCACGATCAGCCCCTACTCGATGCGCGGCCGCGAGCTGCCGTGCGTCGCCGCCCCCCGCACCTGGGACGAGGTCGAGGAGGGCGCGGAGGACCCCGACGCCCTGCGCCAGCTGATGTACGACGAGGTGCTCGATCGCATCGAGCGCGACGGCGACCTGATCGCCGACCTACCCTGAGCCGCACCGGAACTCAACGAGCCGGCACCTGCGCGTCACCCACAACCTCTCCCGCCGCGGGAGTCACCTCCGGCCACCGGTACGCCGACCCGTTCGCCGACCGGTCAGCCGAGCTGTCGCAGCCGGGGGCACCCGGCGCACTCGACGCAGCCCGGCAGCGCGTAGATCAGGCAGCAGGACTCCCTCGGTGGCACTCCGGGCCGCAGCAGCCCGGCCGCCGCCTCGGCCTCCCGGCGGGCGGCCACCCACATGTCGTCGACGAGGGCGGCGCGGGTGTGCGGTCCGAGCCGCACGACCGAGGGGTACGCCGTCGCCAGGGGCTCGGCGACCGCGCGGTAGTCACGCTCGGCGCGGTCGAGCCGCTCGCCCAGAGCACCGTCATCCGGCCGCAACCCGGTGAGCCGCACGACGGACGGCACCAGGGCGGGACCGAGGTCGAAGGTGAGTCCGGGCAGGTCGACGCGCCAGGGTCCGGCAGCAGCGCCGTGCGCGGCCGCGTGCGCCGGCACCTGCAGCAGCCACTGCAGCACGAACACCGCGGCCACCTGCGGGGGCGCCTCGACGTCGTACCAGCGGCCCTGGAGGGTGGTGAGCCCCTGCTGCCACTGGCGCGCCTCGCCGTCGGTGAAGCGCGCGAGCGCGTGGCTCAGCGGGGGCGCGTCGGTGGTGAACCGCAGCCAGGCGTGCCGCCGGGACATCAGCGATGCGGCGCCCGCCGGGTCGGGGGGCGCCGCATCGGTGTGGTGCTCGGGGCTCAGCCGTGGGCCTTGTCGTAGGCGGCCTGGACCTGCGCCGAGATGCGGCCGCGGTCGCTGACCTGGTGGCCGTTGTCGCGCGCCCAGGCACGGACCGCACCCAGGTCGGCCTTGCGGCCCGAGCCCTTGGGTGCCGTGCGGCCGGCCGAACGGCGGCCACCGGTGCGCTCGGCGTGGCCGATCCAGACGGCGAGGTCGTCGCGCAGCTTGGCGGCGTTGCCCGAGGTCAGGTCGATCTCGTAGCTGACGCCGTCGAGCGAGAACGAGACCGTCTCGTCGGCGGGGGAGCTCTTGTCGAGGTCGTCGACGAGCAGCACCTGGACCTTCTTTGCCATGGTTTTCCCTTCAAGGTTTTTCGACCGGTTTTGCTGCGGCAGCATTCGATGCCGGTGAAGACGTTATCAGCGCATTCCCTGAAAGGTAAAGTGATGTTAAAGGACGGGTTCTCCGCCGTGATTCCGGCTGTTTTCCGGCGCAGCCGTCCGTTCCGGCACCGAGCCCTGTGCCCCTGCGGAATCCGCAGCGGCGCGAGCCGAACGCAATTGTTCGGCCCGATCCTGCTCGGCCTCCCAACGGCGTTGTGCCAGGCGTTCGCGGCGGTCGCCCTCGAGCATGCTCTTGACGAGGAAGTAGAAAAGGATCGCGACCAAAATGGTCGGGAGAATGGCAGCGAGGTAGGGCCATACGTCAGCCATGCTCAGGCCTCCGGCTTCAGGTGCGGAAAGAGGATCGTCTCTCGGATGTTGGCGCCGGTGAAGAGCATGACCAGCCGGTCGATGCCCAGGCCCAGCCCACCCATCGGCGGGGCGCCGTACTCCAGCGCCCGCAGGAAGTCCTCGTCGAGCTGCATCGCCTCGGGGTCGCCACCCGCGGCCCGCAGCGACTGCGCCGTGAGCACCTCGCGCTGCACCACCGGGTCGACGAGCTCGGAGAAGCCGGTGCCGCGCTCCACCCCGGCGATGATCAGGTCCCAGGCCTCGATCAGGCCCTCCTTCGCGCGGTGCGGGCGGGCCAACGGCTGGGCGATGGCGGGGTAGTCGCACAGGAAGGTCGGCTGGAGCAGCCCCGGCTCGACGAGCTCGCCGAGCAGCTCGAGGAAGACCTTGTCCTTCTCCCAGGCCGGGTCGACCTCGACACCGTGCGTCGCCGCGTGCGCGAGGAGGGTCTCCTTCGACGTCTCGAGGGTCACCGTCTCGCCGACGGCCTCGCTGACCGCGTCGTACACGGGCAGCCAGCGCCACTCGCCGCCGAGGTCGACGGTGCCGGCCGGGGTCTCGACGAGCCGCGAGCCGAGGGCGTCGGCCACGCCCAGGTACAGGTCGCGGATCAGGGCACCGATCGAGGTCTGGTCACCCCACGCCTGGTAGGCCTCGAGCATCGTGAACTCGGGGGAGTGGGTGGCGTCGACACCCTCGTTGCGGAAGATCCGGCCCATCTCGTAGACCCGGTCGACGCCGCCGACGACGGCCTTCTTCAGGTTGAGCTCGAGCGCGATGCGCAGCACCATCTCGTGGTCGAACGCGTTCATGTGGGTGCGGAACGGCCGAGCGGCGGCACCGCCGTGGACGAGCTGGATGACGGGTGTCTCGACCTCGACGTAGCCCTGGTCGTCGAGGGTCTGCCGGATGGCGCGCAGCGCGGTGGCCTTGGTGCGCACCATGTCGCGCGCCTCCTGGCGCACGACGAGGTCGGCGTAGCGCTGCCGCACCCGGCTCTCCTCCGACAGCTCCCGGTGCAGGACCGGCAGCGGTCGGAGCGCCTTGGACGCCATCCCCCAGCGGCTCGCCATCACCGACAGCTCGCCGCGGCGCGAGGAGATGACCCGGCCCTCGACGAAGACGTGGTCGCCGAGGTCGACGTCGGCCTTCCACGCGGCGAGCGCGTCCTCGCCCACCTCGGCGAGGCTGAGCATCACCTGCAGGCGGGTCCCGACGCCCTCCTGGAGCGTGGCGAACGCGAGCTTGCCGGTGTTGCGGATGAAGACCACGCGCCCGGCGACCCCGACGAGGTCCTGGGTCTCCTCGCCCTGCTCGAGGTGTCCCCACTGCTCGCGCACCTGCGCGAGGGAGTGGGTGCGCGGCACCGAGACGGGGTAGGCCGGGGTGCCGGCGGCGAGCAGGCGGTCGCGCTTGTCGCGGCGGATCCGCAGCTGCTCGGGCAGGTCGGCCTCGGGGAGCGTGTCGGGGGGCGTCTCGGTCACGAGGACCAAGCCTACGGTCACCCGTGCGAGCTGCTGATCCCCCACCGGTGGCCGAACGGGTCGACGAACCACGCGTTGCGGCTGCCGTAGGCCTCGTAGACCCCGCGGTGGTCGGGCAGGGCCCCCTCGCGAACCGCCTCGGCGAGGGTGGTGTCGACGTCGGGCACCGCCAGCATCAGGCTCACCGCGGCGCCCGGTCCGGTGGGTGCGACGGCGCCGTGGTCGGGCGCCTCGTCGGCGAGGTAGATGACGCCGTCGGCGATCCGGAGCGCCACGTGCCCGATCGTCCCGTCGTCGTTCTCGTAGGGCTCGCCCTCGACGACGGCACCGAACACGGTTCCGTACCAGTCGATCGCCTCGCGCGCGCCCCGCACGGCCAGGTAGGGGACCGCGGCGGGCCTGGGCTGATCGGTGTGCGCGGGTGCCATGACCACGTCCTCCGGCGGATGCCGTCGCGCCGGCTCCGCTGCCGGCGTCCCCACACGGCATCCCACATGCCTGTCCCCCGAGGGTAGGCGCCGCCAGTGTCGGCCCGGGCGGTTAGCGTCGCCCGCATGGCGAGCCGAGGGCAGGCATGGACCGAGGGGCTCCCGGCCCGCCGGCTGGAGCGGTCCCGCCATGCCGAGCTGCCGGCATCCGACGTGTGGCCGCTCACCATCCCGGCCGTGGCGCAGGTGCTCGACCACGGCCTCGACCTGGCGCGCTGCACCGTGCTCGTCGGCGAGAACGGGTCGGGCAAGTCCACTCTGGTCGAGGCGCTGGCGATGGCCGCCGGCATGAACGCCGAGGGCGGGTCGACCGGCGCCACCCACAGCACCCACCCGAGCGAGTCGCCGCTGCACGAGTGGCTCACCGTCGTGCGCGACCCCGGAGCGTCGCGGTGGGGCTACTTCGTGCGCGCGGAGACGATGCACGGTCTGTTCACCTGGCTCGACACCAACCCGGGACCGACCGACCCGACCTTCCACACGATGTCGCACGGGGAGTCGTTCGTGTCGCTGCTCGGCACCCGACGGTTCAGGGGCGAGGGGCTGTTCGTCATGGACGAGCCCGAGGCAGGGCTCTCCTTCGGCGCGCAGCTGCACCTCGTCGCCGAGCTCACCGAGATGTCCCGCCGCGACCGCACCCAGGTCGTGCTGGCCACCCACTCACCGGTGCTGGCCGCCATCCCCGGGGCGGCCGTGCTCGAGCTGGGCGACCACGGCATCCGGTCGACGACGTGGGACGAGCTCGAGGTCGTGAGCCACCACCGCAGCTTCCTCGCCGAGCCCCGGCGCTACCTGCGGCACGTCATCGACGACCTCGACGGATGACGGGTCGGGGGCGCACCGAGCGTCCCTCCGTGCGCCGGGCGACCGGGTCTGCGGAACCCGTCGCACGCATCCGCCGAGGGGCGGTATGGTTCTCATGATCTATTGACAGAACAAAGTGCCCTGCGTAGGTTCGTGAGGCACCCATCGACCTCGGAAGGAACCTCCAATGGCGGAGTCCAAGGCCCGGAACACCGACCCTCGTTACAGCAAGCTGACGATCGGTGTCTGCCCCGACCAGTGGGGCGTCTGGTTCCCGCAGGACGAGAAGCAGATCGACTGGGACGTCGCGCTCGACGAGATGGCGACCGCCGGCTTCTCCGTCATGGAGACCGGCCCCTTCGGCTACTTCCCGACCGAGCCCGCACGCCTCCAGGAGGAGATGGACAAGCGGGGCTTCAAGGTCGTGGCCGGCACCGGCTGGGGCATCCTGCACAAGGCCGAGGCCTGGGCCGACACCGAGAAGCTCTTCCGCTCGATCGGCGAGACCCACGCCGCCGTCGGCGCCGAGTACGTGGTTCACCTCCCCCCGATGTTCCGCGACGAGAAGACCGGCGACTACATCGACGACAAGGTGCTCTCGCCCGAGGCCTGGAACCTCTACATCAAGAACGCCGACCGGCTCGGTCGGATCATGAAGGAGGACTACGGCCTGAAGATGGTCCTCCACCCCCACGGCGACAGCCACATCGAGACCCCCGAGGACATCGACCGCGTCTTCCAGGCGACCGACCCCGAGTACGTCGGCTTCTGCCTCGACACCGGCCACATCATCTACGGCGACGGCGACCCGATGGAGCTGTGCCGCAAGTATCCCGAGCGCATCTCCTACGTCCACATCAAGGCGATGGACCAGGGCCTGGTCAAGCAGGCCCACGACGAGGACTGGCCCTTCGTCAGGGCCGTGCACGCCGGCGTCTCGGTGGCGCCCCCGGCCGGCCTGCCCGACATGCGCGACCTCATCGAGGCGCTCGCCGACCTCGACAAGGAGCTCTACGTGGTCTGCGAGCAGGACATGTACGGCTGCCCCAAGGACGCCCCCCTGCCCATCGCCGTCCAGACTCGCGAGTACCTCGCCTCGCTCGGTCTCGGCACCCTCTGAGAGGCACGACAGTGACCGTCCGCATCGGAATGATCGGCCCCGGCGGCATGGGGCAGGCACACATCGAGCGCATCCACACCGTGATCGCCGGCGGCCGCGTCGTCGCCGTCAGCGACGTCGACCCGGCCCGCGCGGCCGAGGTCGCCGAGCGCATCGGTGGGGTCTGGTTCGCCACCTCGGCCGAGCTGATCGAGAGCCCCGACGTCGACGCCGTGATGATCTGCAGCTTCGGCCCGGCCCACGAGGTCGACGTGCTGGCCTGCATCGCCGCCGGCAAGCCGGTGCTGTGCGAGAAGCCGCTGACCCCCACCGCCGCGGCCGCGCTGCGGATCATGGAGGCCGAGCAGGCCGCCGGCCGTCGCCTCGTCACCGTCGGCTTCATGCGCCGCTTCGACGCCAGCTACCGCGAGATGAAGGACCTGCTCGACTCAGGTGAGCTGGGCGAGACCCTCATGGTCCACTGCGCCCACCGCAACCCGACCGTCCCCGAGAACTACACCTGGGACATGGCCATCAACGACACCGCGATCCACGAGGTCGACACGATGCGCTGGCTGCTCGGCGAGGAGTTCGTGTCGGCGCGGGTCGACACTCCCAAGAAGACCTCGCTGCGCTTCCCCCACCTGCAGGACCCCCTCGTGCTCATCCTCACCAGCGCATCCGGCGTGCGGGTCGACGACGAGATCTTCGTCAACTGCCAGTTCGGCTACGACATCCGCTGCGAGGCCGTCGCCGAGCGTGGTGCCGTGAGCCTGGGTGACCAGGAGCTCACCTCGGTGCGCACGAACTTCCGCGCGGGCAACAAGCTCACGCGCGACCACAACGACCGCTTCCGCGGCGCCTTCGTCAGCGAGGTCCAGGAGTGGATCTCGGCGGTCGCGCGCGGTGAGCACACCGGTTCCACCTCATGGGACGGCTACGCCGCCGCGTGCGTCTGCGACGCCGGCGTCAAGGCCCTCACCGAGGACGGCGAGGTCGCCGTCGAGATGATCGAGCGGCCGCAGTTCTACGCCTGACCGCACACCGCCGCCCCGCCCGGGTCGGCGTCAACCGAGCCGTCCCCACCATCGTCGGGACGAGAGGAGCACCCGATGACCGTCGCCGTCGCCCACCAGGGCACCAATGACAGTGACCACGTCCTGCTCGAGGCTGTTCGTGAGGCGGAGGCACGGGGCGAGGCCCTGGCCGTCATCCACGTCCGCTCAGCCGTCGACGTCGACCTCGAGGCCGCCGTGGCAGCCGGCGTCAAGGATGCCGTCGAGCGAGTCACCAGGAAGGCCGGACTCTCCGACGTGCCCTACGAGCTGCACGTGGCCGCCGGCACCGCCGACGACCTCGCGGGTGCGGTGCTCGACGAGGCGGACCGGGTGAAGGCCTCCCTGCTCGTCATCGGCGCCCGGCACCGCTCGCCGGTCGGCAAGGCCTTCCTCGGCTCGGTGTCCCAGCGCCTCATCCTCGACGCCGACGTGCCCGTGCTCGTCGTCAAGCCCCCACGCTGACCCGGCCGCCCCCGACGCCGGGACCCCGCCCCGTTTCCGGGTGCGGGGTCTCGTGCTGTCCGGCGGCAGCCACGTCATCCGGCGGCGGACGTTCCGGAACCGACCCAACCCACCGCACCCGCGCCGAAGGTCGGCCGGGGCAGGGAGAAGGGCCCGACCCCCGTCCGGGGGAGCCGGGCCCTTCGGTCGTGCGGTGGTTCCGCGTCAGCGACGCGCGATCTCGTGCGAGAGCTCGGTGAGCTCGTCGCCACCGGCCATCTGCCGGGTCAGCTCGTCGAGGGCCACCTCGTCGCGCTTCTTGTCGAGCACGGCCTCGCCGAGCTTGAGGATGATGAAGTGGTCGCCCACGAGGTAGGCGTGGTGCGGGTTGTGGGTGATGAAGACGACGCCGAGTCCGGCGTCACGAGCCGCGGCGGTGTACTTGAGCACCACACCCGACTGCTTGACGCCGAGGGCGGCCGTCGGCTCGTCGAGGATGAGCACCCGCGCACCGAAGTACACGGCCCGGGCGATCGCCACACACTGGCGCTGGCCGCCCGACAGCTCGCCGATCGGCTGGTCGATGTCCTTGACGACGATGCCCATCTTGCGCAGCTCCGCGTCGGCGATGGTCTTCATCTCCTTGATCCGCATCGGGGCCAGCGGGTAGTTGCCCGCCCGCAGCTCCGAGCCGAGGAAGAAGTTGCGCCACACCGGCATGAGGGACACGACGGCGAGGTCCTGGTAGACCGTCGCGATGCCGTGTGCGAGCGCCTCGCGGGGGTTGCTGAACTCGACCTCGTTGCCGTCGACCTTCATGACCCCCTCGTTGTGGGGGTGCAGGCCCGAGATGATCTTGATCAGAGTCGACTTGCCGGCTCCGTTGTCGCCGAGGACACAGGTGACCTCGCCGGCACGGACCTTCATGTTGACCCCACGCAGGGCCCGGATGGCGCCGTAGGACTTGCCCACGTCGATCATCTCGACCAGCGTCTCGCCGGCCTCCAGGGTGTCGTCGGCGTGTTCGGTGATGGTGTCGGTCATGGTCCTAGCCCACCTTTCGCAAGGTCGAGAGGTTCTTGACGTAGAGGTTCACGATGACGGCCAGCAGGAGCATGACGCCCAGGAAGGCCTTGAACCAGTTGTTGTCCCAACCTGCGTAGACGATGCACAGGCTGGTCATGCCGAAGATGAACGCACCGATGGCGACACCGATCGCGTTGCCGTAGCCACCGGTGAGCAGGGTGCCACCGACGACGGCCGCGACGATGTAGAGGAACTCGTTGCCGATGCCGTTGCTCGCCTGGAGGGTGTTGAAGTTGTACAGCGTGTGCATCCCCATGAACCAGGCCAGGAACGAGACGCCCATGAACAGGCCGATCTTGACCCGGCGCACGGGGACGCCGACGGCGCGGGCGCTCGGGGCATTGCCACCGACGGCGTAGATCCAGTTGCCGACCCGGCTGCGGGTGAGCATCCAGTGCGCGATCCCCACGAACAGGAACCACCACAGCACGGTGATGTCGAGCTTGACGCCGCCGATGCTGAACTGGTGGGCGAAGATCGCGTTCAACGACGCGTACCCGTCCATCTGGTTGATGTTCTGCGTCGACACCGAGCCGGTGACCAGCTTCGTGACACCCAGGTTGACTCCCTGGAGCACGAAGAAGGATCCCAGGGTGATCAGGAAGCTCGGGATCCCGGTGCGCATCACCATGTAGCCGTTGAAGAACCCGATGGACAGGGCGAACAGCAGGGCGATGACTGCGCCGACCCAGAGGTTGATCCCCAGCTGGTAGGAGAACATCGCGTTGAGCAGGCCGGCGCTGTAGACCATCACGCCGGCGGACAGGTCGAACTCACCACCGATCATGAGCAGCCCGACGGCCACGGCCACGATGCCGATCGTCGATGACTGGTAGAGCACCGTCATCAGCGAGTCGACCGAGCGGAACGCCGGGGCGACGATCAGGAAGAAGATGAAGAGGATGACGGCCGCGACGAGGGCGCCGACCTCGGGACGCGCCAGCAGCCGGTTGGACCACCCGAGCTGCACGCGGTTGGAGGCCTCGGCGTGTGCACCGAGGGGGGCGGCGGTGGCGGTTGCCGTTGCGGCGGCCGGCTCGGCCGTCGTGGGGGCGGCGGGTGCCGCGGACGATGCACCCGAGGGTGTCGAGGTGGGTTCCTGGCTCATGCTTGTCTCCTCTGCGATTCCGGGCCCGGGCCCCGCGTCGCGGGGCCCGGACGCCGGAACTACTCGGATGGATCAGCGGGTGTTGTTCTTGGTGAACGGGAGGATGACGTCGATGTTGGTGCTGTCGACGAATGACGGACCGGTGAGCACCGGCTGGCCGCCGCCCATGTCGTTGCCGTTCTTCTTGTTGAGGTACAGCGAGGTCACGGCCAGGTACCCCTGGACGTAGGGCTGCTGGTCGATCGAGAACTGGATCTTGCCGTCCTTGATGGCCTGAGCCGCCTCGGCGTTGAGGTCGAAGGTGACCAGCTTGGCCTTGCTGCTGGCCTGGTCCATCGCCTTGAGCGCGTCGAGGGCGATCGGCGCACCGAGGGTGACGATGTAGTCGATCGACGGGTCGGCGGCGAGCTTGGCCTGCAGCGCGGAGACGACCGAGGAGTCGTCGGCACCGTTGACCTGGATGTTCTCGGTGCCGGACGCCTTGCTCTTCACGCCTGCACAGCGGGCCTCGAGGGCCACCGATCCCGCGGCCTGGATGACGCAGAGGGGGTGCTTCGCACCGTCGGCCACGATGCGCTCACCGGCGGAGGAGCCGGCCAGGTTCTCGTCGGAGCCGAAGTACATCAGCGCGCCGGTGTCCTTGTACTGGTCGATGCCCGAGTTGAAGGCCACCGTCGGGATCTTCGCGGTGACGGCCGACTGGACCGCTCCCTTGAGCGCGTCGGGCGTGGCCAGTGTCGTGGCGATGCCGTCGACCTTGGAGTCGACGGCGTTCTGGATGAGGGTGGCCTGCTTCGCCGGGTCGGGGTCGTTGCTGTACTTCAGCGTGGACCCGGTGTCCGTGGCGGCCTGCTGGGCGCCGGCCTTGATCTTGTCCCAGAACGTGTCGCCGGGGGTCTCGTGGGTGACCATGGCGAAGGTGTAGCCGGAGTTTCCGCCGCCACCTCCCGAGCCGCTGGCCGCGTCGTCGCTCTTCGCGGCGCCGCCGCCGCTGCAGGCGGCGAGGGCGAATGCTGCCGTGACGGCGATGGCCGTCGTGGCCGTCGCCTTCCGGAATCGGCTCTGATTCATGGTGGACGGGGTCCTTTCAGGGCTGCTGTCCCGCGGCTCTGCGGGATCAGGGGTGCCGCGCCGGCGCGTCCCGTGAGAGGAGACGTCGGTGGTGCGCGCCGGATGGCGACTGCGGCGGTCGGTCATGGGCTGTGATCGGTCTTGGGGAGAAAGGGTGAAGTCCCCGTGAGGTTCGGCCCGAACCGGGTGGTGCTCTTCTGTTGGGGTGGAGCGGGTTCGGCTCCAGGTCTTCATCTTGGGTGTCGCTAGGTCATCCTGTCAAGCATTTGTTCTGACATTCCGTCATTAAAATCAACGATGTTCGGAACCGGCAGGTCAGAGGTATGTGCGCTGGCCGCGCTGGTTCTCCAGGTGCTCCGCGTACGCCTGCTGGGTCGACTCCAGGGCCGACACCTCCGAGACGGGGACGTCCCACCAGGCCGACCCGGGCGGGTTGGGCCCGAGCAGGTCGGTCTCGATGTAGAGCACCGTCGTGTGGTCGGATGCCGCTGCGGCGCCGTAGTTCTCGCGGAACTCGGCCATCGACCCGCAGCGCAGCACGTCGGCGCCCCAGGAGGCGGCGTTGGCAGCGAGGTCGAAGGGCACCTCCTCACCGTCGAGGCGGCCGGTGGACGGCTGGCGCATGCGGTACTTCGTACCAAAGCGCTGGGAACCCCGCGACTCGGAGAGCGCGCCGATCGAGGCGAAGCCGTGGTTCTGGAGCAGCACGATGATGACCTTCACGCCCTCGGAGACGATCGTCGCGATCTCCATCGGCAGCATCTGGTAGGTGCCGTCACCGACGATCGCCACGACCTGCTGCTCGTCGCCGACGGCCAGCTTCACGCCGAGCGATGCCGGGATCTCGTAGCCCATGCACGAGAACGCGTACTCGACGTGGTACTGCTCGGGGGTCGAGGCGCGCCAGAGGCACTGCAGGTCTCCCGGCATCGAGCCGGCCGCGTTGATGACGACGTCCTTGGGGCCCATCAGCTCGTTGAGGGCTCCGAAGACCTCGGTCTGCGCCGGCAGCGGGGTGTGGTCGCGGTGGTAGCACTCGTCGACCACCTTCTGCCACGCGGCGTCGAGGTCGACGGCCTCCTGGCGGTAGGCGTCATCCACCTGCCAGCCCTCGAGCCCGGCGGTGAGCGCGCGCAGGGCCTCGCGGGCGTCCGCGACGAGCATCGTCGCCCCGTGCTTGGCCGCGTCGAAGCCGAGCACGTTGACGTTGACGAAGCGCACGTCCTCGTTCGCGAACACCGTGTGGCTCGCGGTGGTGAAGTCGGAGTAGCGGGTGCCGATGCCGATGACGACGTCGGCCTCACGGGCCAGCGCGTTGGCGGCCGAGGACCCCGTCGACCCGACACCTCCCACGGCGGACGGGTGGTCCCAGTTGATCGCGCCCTTGCCGGCATGGGTGTCCGACACCGGGATCCCCGTGGCGGCCGCGAAGGCACGCAGCTCCTCGGAGGCCTCGGCGTAGACGACACCGCCACCGGCCACGACGAGCGGCCGCTTCGCCGACCGGATGACGGCCAGCGCGCGCTCCAGCGCCGCCGGCTCGGGCACCGGTCGGCCGATGTGCCAGACCCGCTTGGCGAAGAAGGCCAACGGCCAGTCGTGCGCCTCGGCCTGGACGTCCTGCGGGAGGCAGACGGTGACCGCACCGGTGTCGGCCGGGTCGGTGAGCACCCGCATCGCGTTCATCAGCGAGGGGATCAGCTGCTCGGGCCGGCTGATCCGGTCGAAGAAGCGCGACACCGGGCGGAACACGTCGTTGACCGTGACGTCGAGGGTGCCGGGGTCCTCGAGCTGCTGGAGCACGGGGTCGGGCACCCGGTTGGCGAACTGGTCGCTCGGGAAGAGCAGCACGGGGATGCGGTTGGTGGTCGCCAGCGCGGCACCGGTGACCATGTTGGTCGCGCCCGGCCCGATCGACGTCGTCACGGCCATCACCTGCCGGCGGTTGCGCGCCCGGCTGAAGGCGGTGGCGGTGTGCACCGCACCCTGCTCGTTGCGCGAGAGGTAGTAGGGCAGGTCGCCGAGCACGTCGTCGCCCTCGGCACCCTCCTCGCCCTGCACCTGGGCCTGCAGCAGGGCCTGGCCGACCCCGGCCACGTTGCCGTGGCCGAAGATGCCCAGGATGCCGGTCACGAGCCGCTGCTCCACCCCGTCGCGCTCGGAGTACTGGCTGGAGAGGAACTTCACCAGGGCCTGGGCGGTGGTGAGCCGCACGGTCTGCGTCATGGCTTCGTCGGTCCTTCGTCGTCGTCGTCGATGGCCTGGCGACCCGTGGTGGGTCAGGGAGCGGGAACGATCACGTCGCGCACGATCTGGTCGAGGGCCTCGTCGGCCTCGAGGAACTGGCGCAGCGTGGTGCGGGTGGCGCCGAAACCGTCGAACTCGGCGTGCGTCATCCCGTCGACCTCGTAGGCGCGCACGAAGTCGGGGATGGTCAGCAGGGCGTCGACGACGGCCGGGTCGACCGGCTCGTCGATGCGCGGACACCGGGTCGTGACCGCTGGCCTGGAACTTCTCCTGCCAGCCGAACGGCGGGGACAGCACGATGTCGCCGCCGATCAGCTCGGTCCACTGCAGCTGGTTGCGGTAGGCGGCGGCGAGCACGCGGGCCTGGAAGCCGCGCTCGAGGAAGATGCCGTAGGCCTTCTTGAACGCCGCGACGCCGGCCCACTCGAGGTACTCGGGGTCGATGTCGATGCCCTCGCGCTCGACGACGGTCTTCATCCAGTCGTCCAGCCGCCCGACCATGATCGTGACGACCGGCCCCATCGAGGCGGTCTCCTTGTTCTCGGCCTTGCGGCGGTCGAGCCCCCGCTGGATCGCGGCGCCGGCCTCGACGGCCTGCGGCACGGTGAACGACACGGTGACGTTGATGCTCACCCCGCGGTAGGTCGCCTCCTCGATCGCCACGATGCCCACCTCGGTCGCCGGGATCTTCACGATGATGTTCGGCGCCAGGGAGGCGAAGTGCTCCGCCTGGTCGGCCAGGGCCGTGGCGTCACGGTGCAGGCGCGGGTCGGTCTGCATCGACAGCCGGCCGTTGCGGCCGTTGTGCTCGTCGAACGCCGGCTCGAGGTACTTGGCCGCCTCGACCGAGACCTCCTCGACGACCTGCCACCCGATCTGCGACTCGGTCGCGGTGGGGCGGTCGGCGGCGATCTCGGCGATCCGGGCCTGCCAGCGCGGCAGGTCGGAGCGGATCGCGGCCAGGGCGATCACCGGGTTGCAGGTGGCACCGACGGCCCCCCAGCCGATCGCGGTGGTCAGCTCCGAGAGCGTCGAGGAGTCGTTCCACAACGCCGTCGGGGTGGTCTCGGTCATGGTGAGCAGGGGTGACGTGGTCACTGGTTTCCTCCGGTGGTGTGCGTGGCGACGCGCTCACGCATCGTCGTGAGCTGGTAGCGGGCCATGGCATCGGCGTTCTCGTCCTCGGCGAACACCGAGTTGCACATGACCGTGTCGGGGCTGTCGTAGAAGCCGATCTCGGCCAGGCCCGCGAAGAAGTCGTCCCAGTCGACGTCGCCGGCGCCGATCCGCAGGTGCTGGTGCACCCGGGCGGCGTTGCCGGGCGGGTTGGAGATGTAGCGCAGGCCGTGCGAGGCGTGGTGGTCCATCGTGTCGGCCACGTGCACGAGGCGGATGAGGTCCTTGCCCGCGCGCATGATCTCGCGCATCGGGTGGCCCATGTGGAAGGTGTGGCAGGCCACGTAGACCATCCCCACGCTGGCGCTGTTCAGGCCGCGGAGCACGCGGATCGCCTCGAGGCCGTCCTCGACGAAGTCGTCGGGGTGGGGGTCGATCAGCAGGTCGATGCCCTCGCGCTCGATGATCGGGAGCAGCTCCTCCATCGAGCGGTAGAAGGCCGCCTCCGACTCCTCGGCTCGCTCGGGGCGGCCGGAGAACTCGGTGCCGATGACCTTGACGTCGAGGTCGACCGCGATCTGGATGATCCGCTTCCAGTTGCGCACGGCGGCCTCGCGGGCCCACTCGTCGGGGCTGGACCAGCGCTGGACGGGCAGCAGTGACGCGATGCCCACGCCGGCGTCGGCGCAGGCCTTCTTCAGGGAGCCGAACCAGGGCGTCGTCCGCCCTCGGGTGACGGAAGAAGGGGATGAGGTCGGCGTGGGGCGTCAGCTGGATCTGGTCGTAGCCGAGGTCGGCGACCACGCGCGGGAAGTCGAGCAGCGCGTGGTCGTGGTGGAACGGGGTCGGGTCCTGCGCGATCTTCACCGGCGCGTCCTCCTTCGGCCCGTCACGACGGGTTGGGGCTGAATGCTTGAATGTTAGGACATTAGCACTCTGGCCCCGGGGGCGCGCAAGAGGAGCGAGGGTCGCGTTCGCTCAGCGGTCGTAGACGGTGACGTCGAAGGCGTACTGGTCGTAGCGGTAGCTGTGGTCGCCGTACTCGACCGCGGAGCCGTTGGCGGCGTAGGCCTTGCGGATCATGGTCAGCAGGGGGTCGCCGGACGACAGCTTGAGCAGCCGGCGCTCGCGGGTTCCGGGCCGACGGGCCCCGATGGTCTGGTGCGCGATGACCGGCCGCACCCCGCGGGTGCGCAGGATGGCGTAGAGGCTCTGGTCGGCGAGGTCGTCGGCGGTGAGGTCGGCGAACTGGGGCGGCAGCCAGTTGTGCATCAGCGCGGTGGGCGTGCCGTCGACGGTGCGCAGCCGCTCGACCGAGACCAGGGGGGAGTCGGCGGGCACACCCAGGGCCTCGGCCGCCACCGGGTTGACGTCGTCGGTGCTGAACGAGAGCACCTCGGTGCGCGGGTGCTGTCCGCGGCGGACCATGTCGTCGTAGAGGCTGGTCAGCTCGTCACGACGGTGGATCACCTGGCTCGCGACCGTCGTGCCGACCCCGCGACGGCGCACGAGGAGCCCGCGGCCGACCAGCTCGGCGATGGCGCGGCGCACCGTGGGGCGGGACAGGTCGAGGCGCTCGGCGAGGGCCAGCTCGTTCTCGAACGCGTCGCCCGGCTTGAGCCGGCCGTCCTCGATGGACGCCGTGAGCTGCTCGGCCAGCTGGTGGTAGAGCGGCACCGGGCTGCTGCGGTCGATGGTCACGGGGATGACGTTCACGGTCCCGAGTGTATGGGTCAGCACGTCTGCGAGTGCGAAATGTCAAATGTCCTAACAAATGTTGACAGCACCCCGGGAGGTGAGGCAGCCTTGCTGCATCGTCCCGACGCCGGCGCCACCCCCGCCGCCACCGAACCCCGAGGAGGAGCCGTGCCAGAGCCGCTGACGCGCTCCTTCGACGTGCTGGCCATCGGCCGCGTCGGGGTCGACCTGTACCCGATGCAGACCGGCAAGTCGCTCGAGGACGTCACCACCTTCGGCAAGTTCCTCGGGGGCAGCGCGGGCAACGTCGCCGTCGCGGTGGCACGCCTCGGCCACACCAGCGCGCTCGTCAGCCGCACCGGGAACGACCCGTTCGGGCGCTTCGTGACCCGGGCGCTCGCCGAGCTCGGGGTCGACCCGGTCTACGTGACCATCGACCCCTCGCTGCCGACCCCGGTGACCTTCTGCGAGATCTTCCCGCCCGACCACTTCCCGCTGTACTTCTACCGCTACCCGCAGGCGCCCGACCTGCGCGTGACGCCCGAGGAGATCGCCCCGGTGGCCGTGCGCGAGAGCAGGCTGTTCTGGGCGACCCTCACCGGCCTGTCCGCCGAGCCGAGCCGCACGGCGCACGCCACCGCCTGGGAGCTGCGCGATCGCCGCACCCACACCGTCATCGACCTCGACTACCGCCCGCAGTTCTGGCGCGACGAGTCCGAGGCCTCCCGGGCCGCGGGCGCCGCCATCGCGGCGAGCACCGTGGCCATCGGAAACCTCGAGGAGTGCCGCGTCGCCGTGGGCACCGACGACCCGGAGGACGCCGCCAAGGCGCTGCTCGACCGCGGGGTCGAGCTCGCCGTCGTCAAGCAGGGCCCCAAGGGAGTGCTCGCCGTGTCCGCGTCGGGTGAACGGCTCGTCGTGCCGCCGGTACCGATCGAGGTCGCCAACGGCCTCGGCGCCGGCGACGCCTTCGGCGGCGCCTTCTGCCACGGGCTGCTCGAGGGCTGGGACCTCGAGCGCACCCTTCGCTTCGCCAACAGCGCCGGCGCCATCGTGGCGTCGCGACTGGAGTGCTCGACCGCGATGCCCACCGAGCGCGAGGTGCTCGACCTGATGGACGGGGCCACGGCATGACCACCGTCGACTCCGCCCGCCTCACCATGCGCCGCATCACCGAGCCGGATGCCGTGCCCGCCGCCTGGGCGGCGCGCCGGCACCGTCAGGCACCGAGCCACGACGGCCGTCTCCTGCTCATCGCCGCCGACCACCCGGCCCGCGGTGCGCTCGCCGTGCGGGACGATGCCCGCGCCATGGCCTCCCGGCCGGCCCTGCTCGACCGGCTCGCCACGGCGCTCGAGCGGCCCGGTGTCGACGGCGTGCTCGGCACCCCCGACGTGCTCGAGGACCTGCTGCTCGCCGGCCTCCTCGACGACAAGGTCGTCATCGGGTCGATGAACCGCGGCGGCCTGCAGGGCGCCGTCTTCGAGCTCGACGACCGGTTCACCGCCTACGACGCCGACACCATCGCCGCCAACGGGCTCGACGGCGGCAAGATGCTGACCCGCATCGCGCTCGACGACCCCGGCACGGCGCCGACCCTCGAGGCGAGCGGCAACGCCGTCACCGCTCTCGCCCAGCGGGGCCTGATGGCGATGGTCGAGCCGTTCATGACCGTGCGCACCGACCCCACCCGGGTGCAGAACCTGCTCGATCCCGACTCGGTCATCGACTCGATCCACATCGCCGCCGGCCTGGGCGCCACGAGCGCCCACACCTGGCTCAAGCTGCCGGTCGTCGACGAGATGGAGCGCGTGCTCGACGCGACGACGCTGCCGTGCCTGTTGCTCGGCGGAGACCCGCAGGGCGACCCGTCCGACACCTACGCGGAGTGGGGCCGGGCCCTGGCCCGACCGTCCGCCGCGGGGCTCGTCGTCGGGCGCGCCCTGCTCTTCCCGCCCGACGGCGACGTCGCGTCCGCCGTCGACGTCGCTGCCGACCTGGTGCACGGAGGCGCGCGATGAGCGCGTCATCCGGGCTCGGACGCGACAACGCCACCTGGTGCCACCCCTCGGGGGCTCTGGCCGCTGGGGGCTGGGACTGCGTGGTCGACGACTCCACCCCGGCGTGGACGCACACCGGGCTGCGCACCGCCACCCTCACCCCCGGTGGGTCGGTCGAGCTCCTGCTCGGCGACCACGAGGCGATGGTGCTGCCTCTCGACGGCGGCGTCATCGTCGACGTGGGCTCACCCGACGGGGAGACGGATGAGTCCTTCACGCTCCATGGGAGGACCGGCGTCTTCGCCGGCGCGACGGACGTCGTCTACGCCCCACCCGGCACGACCCTGCGGGTGCGCCCACGCGCCGACCTGTCCGAGGGGGATGCCGTGCGGGTCGCGGTGTGTCTGGCGCACGCGGGTGGAGGCATCGGCATCCCCGCGCGGTACCTGCCCGCCGCAGAGGTTCCCGTCGAGCTGCGAGGTGCCGGAATCGCTTCGCGCCAGGTGCGCAACTTCGGTGTGCCCGGCGTGCTCGACGCACACCGGATCATCGCCTGCGAGGTCGTCACGCCGGCCGGCAACTGGAGCTCGTGGCCGCCGCACAAGCACGACACCGACCGCCCCGGCGTCGAAGCCGAGCTCGAGGAGATCTACTGGTTCGAGACGCAGTCGACCGACGAGCGAGGCACCGATGCTGTCGGGTACCAGCGGGTGTACGGCACCACGGACCGGCCGATCGACGTGGTCGCCGAGGTGCGCACCGGCGACGTGGTGCTCGTGCCGCACGGCTGGCACGGTCCCGCCATCGCGGCCCCGGACGCTGACCTGTACTACCTCAACGTCATGGCCGGGCCGGGCGCCGAGCGCGCCTGGCTGATCTGCGACGACCCTGCACACGCCTGGGTGCGCGAGAGCTGGACGGACCTCCCCGTGGATCCCCGGCTCAGTGCCCCCTGACCCCAACCGCACACCCACCCCCACACCCTCGAAGGACTGCACATGCGCATCGGCCTCGCCGGCACCGGACGGATCGGTGCCTTCCACGCCAAGACCCTGACCACGCTCCCGGGCGTGGACGACCTCGTGCTCGCCGACCTCGACACGTCGGTCGCCGAGCGCGTGGCGACCGACCTCGGCGTGAGCGCGGCACCCAGCATCGACGCCCTGCTCGACTCGGGCCTCGACGCGTTCGTCATCACCGCCGGCACCGCGGCGCACGCCGAGCTGCTCGAGGCAGCCGTCTCGCGCGACATCCCCACCTTCTGCGAGAAGCCCGTGGCGCTCGACCTCGAGCGGACCATCGCACTCACCGAGCTCGAGGCGACGAGCAGCGTGCCCGTGCACATCGGCTTCCAGCGCCGCTTCGACACCGGCTACCGCCGGGTGCGCGACGCGGTCGCGTCGGGCGAGCTGGGCTTCATCCACACGGTGCGGGCCGCGACCATGGACCAGGCACCGCCGCACGCCGCCTACCTGCCGACGTCGGGCGGGCTGTTCCGCGACTGCAGCGTGCACGACTTCGACATCCTGCGCTTCGTGACCGGCCAGGAGGTCAGCCGGGTCTTCGCCGCCGGCGCCAACAAGGGCGACTCGTTCTTCACCGAGGCCGGCGACGTCGACACCGCGGCCGCCACCCTCGTGCTCGACGACGGCACCCTCGTCTCGGTCACCGCGACCCG
Source organism: uncultured Actinomycetota bacterium (assembly GCA_963707895.1). Lineage (GTDB taxonomy): Bacteria > Actinomycetota > Actinomycetes > Actinomycetales > Dermatophilaceae > Fodinibacter. Next base: position 129,875 of record CAVPRS010000011.1, read on the forward strand.
CTACAACGGGGCCGGGCACGACGTGCGGATGGAGGTGCACGGCTCGCAGGGCACCCTCGGCGTCGGGCACGACACCTCGCTGGCGATCACCTCGGCGGAGCCGGGCATCGACTGGCCCCCCGGGCCGCGGCACTGGTCGTTCATGGAGCGCTTCCTGCCGGCCTACGTCACCGAGCTGACCGCGTTCGTCGACGTCGCCCGCGGCGTGACGCCGAGCCCGTGCACCGTCGCCGACGCCCTCGAGGCGTTCCGCACCGCGGAGGCCTGCGCCCGCTCGATGGCGACCGGCCGGCCCGTCGACCTCGCCGACATCCCCACCGTTCGATCCGAACTGTCGGTTCGCACCTGATTTCGCCTGGCGACCCATGCATTCCGTCGCCACAACCCATCTGGAACACTGAAACACCACTTCGCACGACAAGGACCTGATACCCGTGACCACCACCGCCACCCGCATCACCCACCTGCTGAACGGCGCGCCCTGGGAGGGCAGCGCCGAGCGCACCAGTCCGGTGTTCAACCCCGCGACGGGTGAGCAGACGGGCGAGCTCGACCTCGCGTCGGCCGCCCTCGTCGACGAGGTCGTCACCACGGCCCACGAGGCCTGGGCCTCCGGCTGGGGCAGCATCTCGCTGGCCAAGCGCACCCAGGTGCTCTTCAAGTTCCGCGAGCTGCTCAACGAGCGCAAGGAGGACATCGCCGCGCTCATCACCGCCGAGCACGGCAAGGTGCTCTCCGACGCCCTCGGTGAGGTGACCCGTGGGCTCGAGGTCGCCGAGTTCGCCTGCGGCATCCCGCACCTGATGAAGGGCGGCTTCACCGAGAACGCCTCGACCAAGGTCGACGTCTACTCGATCCGCCAGAGCCTGGGCGTCGTGGCCGTCATCAGCCCGTTCAACTTCCCGGCCATGGTGCCGCTGTGGTTCGTGCCGGTCGCCATCGCCTGCGGCAACGCGGTCGTCATCAAGCCCAGCGAGAAGGACCCGTCGGCCGTCAACGCCGTGGCCGCGCTGTGGAAGGAGGCCGGTCTGCCCGACGGCGTCCTCAGCGTCGTGCACGGTGACAAGGAGGCCGTCGACGCCCTCCTGACGCACCCCAAGGTCAAGGCGGTCTCGTTCGTCGGGTCCACCCCGATCGCGAAGTACGTCTACGAGACCGGCACCGCCCACGGCAAGCGGGTGCAGGCCCTCGGCGGGGCGAAGAACCACATGCTCGTGCTCCCGGATGCCGACCTCGACCTCGCGGCCGACGCCGCCGTCAACGCCGGCTTCGGCTCGGCCGGCGAGCGCTGCATGGCGATCTCCGCCCTGCTCGCCGTCGACACCATCGCCGACGACCTCGTGCAGAAGATCCAGGACCGGGTCGGCAAGCTGGTCACCGGCGACGGCACCCGCGGCTGCGACATGGGCCCGCTGGTCACCGCGCAGCACCGCGACAAGGTCACCTCCTACCTCGACGCCGGCACCGAGGCGGGCGCCACGCTCGTCATCGACGGCCGTGAGGGCGACATCGACTCCGACGGCGAGGGCTACTTCCTCAAGCCGACCCTGTTCGACAACGTCACCCGCGACATGTCGATCTACCAGGACGAGATCTTCGGTCCGGTGCTCTCGGTGCTTCGGGTCAAGACCTACGACGAGGCCCTCGAGCTGATCAACTCCAACCCCTACGGCAACGGCACCGCGATCTTCACCAACGACGGTGGAGCCGCGCGCCGGTTCCAGAACGAGGTCGAGGTCGGCATGATCGGCGTCAACGTGCCGATCCCCGTGCCGATGGCCTACTACTCGTTCGGCGGATGGAAGAACAGCCTGTTCGGCGACACCCACGCCCACGGCATGGAGGGTGTGCACTTCTACACCCGCGGCAAGGTCGTCACCTCGCGCTGGCTCGACCCCAGCCACGGCGGCATCGAGCTGGGCTTCCCGCAGAACGTCTGATCCGTCCGAGGCGCGGCCTCGTCACGACGGCGGCCCCGGCATCCACCACGGATGCCGGGGCCGCCGCGTGGTGGGTCGAGGGGTCACGACATGCCCGCGAAGGTCGTCACCGTCGGGCGTGTCATGACCTCTCGACTGCCCTACACCGGATCGGCCAGCACGCGACGGGCGCTCCCGGCCGCGCGGGCCAGGGCCGCCTCGACCGGAAGCGCCCGGTGCTCGTCGGACAGGATCTCGACGCCCCACGGCCCGGTCCACCCCGCCGTGCGCAGCGCCGCCACCATGCCGGCCAGGTCGAACGCACCCTCACCGCAGTAGCGGCGGCGGTTGACGGTGTCATGGAACAGGGTGCCCACCACGTGCTCGTCGGCGTCGTCGAGCTCCACCCCGATGATCCGGCGCAGCGGCACGGCCGCCAGGTCGGCCGTCGGGGTGCCGGCGCGGACGATGTGCCAGGCGTCGATGATGACGCCGCCCGCCTCGTGCCCGGCCTCCTCGACGAGCTGGAGGCCCAGCCGGAGTGAGTCGATGTTCGCCCATGGGAAGAACTCGATCCCCAGCCGGGCGCCGACCCCGTCGGCCTGGGCGGCCAGCTCGGCGAACTTCGCGGCCCAGTGCGCACGGTCCCACGGCTGGTTCTCGCCGTCGGGGGTCACCTTGAGGTGCCGAGGGTGGAGGACCTCCGCGGCTCCGAGCAGGGCGTGGCGAACCCGGTCGGACTCGGCGCGGTGGGCGCCGTCATCCCACCAGTAAGGGATGGACTCGAGCTCGAAGTGGACGATTCCATTGTCCGCCAACATCGTTCGGATGCCGGGGAGCCCGTACTCCGCGACGGCCGCAGGCAGGTCGTCGCTCAGCAGGCCGAACCCGGTGAAGCCGGCGGCCGCGGCGGCTTCGACCCGCCGGCGCAGGGGGAGCGGGCTGCGGAGGTCGGCGCGGTCCGACGCGGCATCCCCGGCCGAGGACCAGCAGGTCGCCATCAGGGCGTCGCCACTCATCGGGGGGCCGGCTGTCGCAGCTGCATCCCCGCCATGACGTACGCGGCATCGATCATCGTCATGTTCGCGACCGAGAAGCCGACGTCGGTGACGACAAGTGCACCGTCGCGCAGGCGGCCGAGGAGCGAGCCGCCACGGCGACGAGGCGATGCCCGGTGGCGCCGTCGCTCACAACGCCTTCTCGGCCTCGAGAAGGGTGTTGGCGGCGAAGGTCAGGCCCTCGAGCTGGTCGAGCTCCTGGTCCTCGTGCTCGATGTTGATCGGCATGTCCGGGTCGACGTCGCGCAGCGCGCGCAGGAACTCGGTCCACCACGACACGTCGTGCCCGCGGCCGACCGCCACGAAGTCCCACGAGGGGTTGGTCGGCCAGCCGGAGAGCGTCGTGCCGCCGCCGAGCGGCAGGTAGCCGGGCTCGCCCTCGCGCGATGCGGGTGAACCGGTCGTCGAGCACGCCGTTGACCTTGGCCGCCTCGTTGATCCGGGTGTCCTTGGCGGCGGCGACGACCACCAGCGAGCCGAGGTCCTTGACGGCCAGCACGGGGTCGATGCCCTGCCAGAACAGGTGGCTCGGGTCCATCTCGGCGCCGACGTGGGTCGAGCCGATCTCCTCGGCGAGGCGGTGCATCGACGAGGGGTTGAAGACGATGTTGCCCGGGTGCATCTCGATGCCGACCCTGACGTCGGCATCCGCGGCGCGCGCCTGGATCTCCTTCCAGTAGGGGACCGCCACGCCCCACTGGTGGTCGCGCACGTCGAGCAGCGGGCTCCACCAGGGCAGCGGGTTCCACGCCATGTTGGTGCCGCTGGGGCTGCCGGCCGGCGCACCCGACATCGTGATCACCCGGCTGACGCCGAGCAGGGCGGCGAGCTCGATGGACGCCTCGAGGTCCTTCGCGTGCGGGAAGCCCTCGCGGGGGAAGAGCGGGTTGCCGTTGCAGTTGAGGGCCGTCAGGGTCAGTCCGCGCGAGCTGAACTCACCGAGGTACTGCTGGCGGGCGTCCTCGCTGGCCCGCAGCTCGTCGACCGGGAGGTGGATCGGCGGGAGGAAGCCGCCGGAGTTGATCTCGACGCTGGTCATGCCGATGCCGGCGATGATGTCGAGGGCCTCGCCGAGCGGCTTGTCGCCGAGGCAGGCGTTGTAGACGCCGAGGTACATGGGGTGCTCCTTGGTGCGGTGGTGGGTGGAGGGAGTCAGGCGGAGTGGTGGGCGGGGAGGTCGACGACGGCGCCGCCCGCGGCGGCCGAGCGGATGACGGCATCGATGATGGTGAGGTCGCGCACGCCGTCGGCGAAGGTCGCCACCGGCGGCAGGCCGCCCTCGATGCCCGCGACCTGCTCGAGGAAGGCACGCAGCTGGAAGCCGAAGAGGTCTCCGACACCGAAGGAGACCCCGGGGAAGTCCATCGGCACGCCACCCTTGAGGTAGGGGTGGGCCGGTCCGACGAGCACCTGGTTGTAGCCGTCGAGGCCGTCGTCGCGCAGCCGGCGGATGACCGAGAACTCGGCCGGCCGGTCCATGTCCCACTTGGCCGCACCGGTCTCGGCGAACAGGTCGAAGGCGAGCGAGTTGGCGTGGCCGGGTGCGACCCGGGAGATCGAGAAGGTGCCCACCGCGCCGGAGGCGAAGTGCGCCGTGAAGGTCGCGACGTCGTCGTTCTCGACCGGCTCCTTGACGTCGGTGAGCTCGGCGCGGGCGTGGCCGTAGGTCGTGCCCGACGCGAGGTAGCGCTCCGTGACCTTCGTGGTGAAGGCAGCGCCCCCGACCTGGGTCATCGGACCGCAGACGAACTCGGCGAGGTCGATCAGGTGGCTGCCGATGTCGGCGAGGGCGCCGGTGCCCGGCCCACCCTTGTACCGCCAGGCCATCGGGGTCTGCGCGCTGCGGGCGTAGTCGCACCAGTAGCGGCCGTTGAAGTGCGACACCTCACCGAGCTCGTCGCGCACCAGGTCCCGGATGGCGGCGACGGCCGGCTGGCGGCGGTAGACGAAGGCGGTGCCGGTGACCAGGTCGGGGTGGGCGGCCGCCGCGTCCGCCATGGCCTGGGCGTCCTCGAGGGAGTCGGACAGCGGCTTCTCGCACAGCACGTGCTTGCCGGCGGCGAGCAGCGCCTCGACGATCTCGCGGTGCAGGGCGTTGGCGACCACCACGCTCACGACCTGGACGTCGTCGGCGGCGAGCAGGTCGCGCCAGTCGGTGCCGTGCCGCTCGTAGCCGTAGCGCTCGGCCGCGTCGGCGGCCGTGGCCTCGTTGGCGTCGATGACCGCCGCGTAGTGGATCGGCGGGAGTGGCGGGTCGAAGAGCGTCGGGGCCGACCGGTACCCGGCACAGTGGGCACGACCGGCCATGCCGGCACCGATCACGGCCACTCCGATGGACTGCTGCGACATCGTCGTCTCTCCTTGTCAACGTCCTTGGTGACGTGTATAAAGCGCTTTAAGGAATGGTGGACCCGGGTCGGTCACATGTCAAGTCTTTGTGCGGACAAACTGTCAAGAAGGCTGAGAGGAGCAGCTGGTGGGCACTGGCGGCACGGCATCCGGTCGACCGCGGCTCGTCGACGTCGCTGCGCGAGCGGGCGTCTCGACGGCCACGGCGTCCCTGGTGCTCCGGGGCCGCCCCGGCCCCAGCGCCGGACACGGCGGATGCCGTGCGCGCGGCGGCGACCGAGCTCGGCTACCGGCCCGACCGCACCGCGAGCCTGCTCGCCCGTCGCCGCACCCACCTGCTGGGCGTGCTGCTCGACGTGACCAGCCCGTTCCACGCCGAGCTCGTTCGCGCGCTCGACACGGCGTCGGGGGAACGCGGTCTCGACCTGGTGCTCGGCACCACGACGGCCCGCGACCGGTGAGCATCGTGCCGCCGAGACGCTGCTGGACTTCCGGTGCGAGGCGCTGGTGCTGCTCGGCCCCCAGATGAGCGACGCGGACCTGACGGCACTGGCGACCCAGTGCCCGACCGTGGCTGATCGGCCGGGCGGGCGCCGCGGGGGTGACGGGGGTGCTGGCCGCCGACGACCAGGGGCTCGAGGCGGTGGTCGACCACCTCGCCTCGCTGGGGCACCGGCGGATCGCGTTCGTCGACGGGCCGCGCGGCAGCATCGCCCGAGCGCGCCGTGAGGGATACCGCGATGCGATGGCGCGGCATGGCTTGCGCGCGGGTGCGGACGTCCTGCGCGGTGGCATCACCGAGGCCGACGGAGCGTCCGCGGGGGAGCGGCTGCTCTCACGGCCGGCGGGTGAGCGGCCCACGGCCGTCATCGCCTTCAACGACCGGGTGGCGATCGGCCTGCGTGATGCCGTGCTGCGGGCCGGACTGCGGGTGCCCGAGGACGTCTCCGTCGTCGGCTACGACGACAGCCCGCTCGCGCGGCTCGGCACGATCGACCTCACCTCGGTGAGCCAGGAGCCCGAGGCGCTGGCCGATGCCACGGTCGCGGTGGTGGCGACGCTGCTCGAGGGTGGACCTGACGAACGGGTGGCCGACATCGTCATCCCACCTCGCCTCGTCGTGCGCACCTCGACCGGCCCGCCTCCCGGTCGAGAGTAGAGAACACGCCGCGGGTGCAGCGGCACCGACGGCGTGTTCCCTACTCTCGACGAGAACAGCGGGGGTCTAGCGCGCGACCTCGTCGATGCGCACCGGACGACCCTCGCGGGCCGACAGCGTCGCGGCTTCGGCGACCCAGGCGGTGCTCATGGCGTCCTCGATGGTGCAGGGCGAGGCGACCTCGCGCGCCGCCACGGCGCAGAAGGTGGCGAGCTCGCGCCGGAAGGCCTCGGTGAGCCGGTCCATGAAGAAGGTGTGCGGAGGGCCGGCAGGCCAGGTGATGCCGGGTTCCGTGGGGCGCAGGGGGAGGCCCTCGTCGAGGCCGGCGGCAACGGAATCCAGCACCCCGTGCACCTCGAGGCGCACGTCGTAGCCGCGGGCGTTGGTGCGGGTGTTCGAGACCACGCCGATCGAGCCGTCGGCGAGGGTGATGAGCACCGATGCCGTCGACCAGTCGCCGTTGTCCGCGTAGTACTCGGGCGCGGCGTCGGGGTCGACCGCCCCGACCGCGTAGACCGAGACGGCCTCCTGGCCGGTCACCCAGCGCACGGCGTCGAAGTCGTGAACGGAGCAGTCGCGGAAGATGCCGCCGGACCCGGCGAGGTAGGCCGCCGGCGGCGGGGCCGGGTCGAGGGTCGTGGAGCGCACCGTGTGCACCCGACCGAGCTCGCCCGCTCGCACGGCGTCACGGGCCGCGACGAACGCCGGGTCGAACCGGCGCGGGTAGCCGATCTGCACCGGCACGTCGGATCCGGCGAGCCGGTCGCGCACCGTCACGGCCTCGTCCGCGGACGCCGCGATCGGCTTCTCACAGAACGTCGGTATGCCGCGCGACGTGGCCGCGAGGAGCAGCTCGGCGTGGGCGCCGGTCACTGCGGCGATGACGACGCCGTCGACGCCGGAGTCCAGCAGAGCCTCGGGCGAGACGACCGGGGTGGCCTTGCCGATGCGCCCGGTGACGGCGTCGACGGCAGCGCCCACGGGGTCGGTGACGACGAGCTCGTCGACGCGCTCGAGGGCGGCGAGGGTGTCGGCGTGGAAGGCGCCGATCCGGCCGAGGCCGATGAGTCCGATGCGCATCACTGGTCGCTTCCTGAGGTGGGCTGGGGCCGCGCACATCGTCGCGGACGCGGTATCCTCCTGTCAACCTAATGTCCTGACAAAAGCGATACACTCAGCGACGGCTCCGGGTTCGGCCGGAGCCCGACCGCCCCGTCCTCGAAGGAGCCCACGGCATGAGCAGCTCACCGTTCGTCCTCGCCGCCAGCGCGGAGATGCTGTTCGTCGACCGCCCGGTGGCCGACCGGGTGCGGGCCATCCACGACGCCGGGTTCGCCGTCGAGATCTGGGACTGGCGCAACCACGACCTCGACTCGCTCGAGGCGCTCGCCGGCAGCGGGGTCCGCTTCACGTCGATGACCGGCTACACCTCCGGGACCTTGGCCGACGAGGCCGGGGCCGACGAGCTGCTGCGCACCGCCGCAGAGTCCGTGGCCGTCTCGCGCCGGCTCGGCACCCCCAGCCTGAACCTGCACGGCACGGGCCTCGACGACCGGGGCCTGCCGGTCGTGCCGGCCGACGAGGTGACCCCGACGATGTGGGCCACCGCCCGAGACACGCTGGGCCGGATCGCAGAGCTCGGCGAGCGTGAGGGCGTGACCTTCGTGCTCGAGAACCTCAACACCGCGGTCGACCACCCGGGCACCCCGTTCGCCCGCGCGGCCGACACCATCGACCTCGTGCGGGGCGTCGACTCACCCCACCTGAAGCTCAACCTGGACCTCTACCACGCCCAGATCGGCGAGGGGAACCTCATCGAGCTCTGCCGCGAGGCCCTGCCGTGGGTCGCCGAGGTGCAGGTGGCCGACGTGCCCGGTCGGTGCGAGCCCGGCACCGGTGAGATCCGCTACGCCGGTGTCGCCCGCGCCCTCGCGGACGCCGGGTTCACCGGGGTGGTGGGTCTCGAGGCGTTCGCCAGCGCCGACCCGGATGCCGCGCTGTCCGCCTTCCGCGACGCCTTCGCCCTGTGACCCCGGCCGGGTGGACGGGTCCGCAGACGCGCCCACCCGGCATCCCCGCCGTCAGTGGCTGAGCGTGCGCTGCTCGTGAGCCTCGAGCCGCGCCGCCAGCTCTTCGACGGGAACCGCCTCGCCGAGAGCCCGGCGGACGAGGTCGGCCTGGGTCGCCGGTGACATGCCGTTCACCGGCTGGTCCCGGTCCAGGTTGGTCGGGAAGGCGTACCCCTCCGCGGAGGCCGCGACGACGTCGCTGACGCGGGCGGGCGACATCCCGGATGCCTTGCGCGACAACAGTGCCGGGTAGACCGCCTCGACGACTCGACGCCGGTCGACGGTCTCCATGGCACGCCCGAACGGCGACGACACCTGCAGCAGGTTGGCCATGCGGCGCACGTCGGAGGTGTGGTTGGTGCCGGCGGCGTGGAACAGCGCGGGGTTGAAGAACACGGCGTCCCCCTTGGCCAGGGGCAGCTGCACGTGGTTGGCGACGAAGTACTCCTGGAACTCGGGCAGCCAGTAGGCGAGGTAGCCGTGGGCGTACTTCTGGGAGTGCGGCAGGTAGAGGGTCGGGCCCGACTCGACGGGCATGTCGCAGTGGGCCACGGCACCTTGCAGGGTGAGCATCGGCGACATGGCGTGCACGTGGGCCGGGAACTCGGCCGAGGTCTTCGGGCTCTGGAACCCGAGGTGGTAGTCGCGGTGCACGGTCTGGCCGGCGCCGCCGGGGTTGACCACGTTGACCTGGCTGGTCACCTGGTAGCCCGGGCCGAGCCACGCGGTGGCGGCCAGCGCAAGGAGGTCGTTGGCGTAGTAGTCGACGAAGGCCTCGGGATCCGCGACGGCGAGCTTCTCGAGGGCGTTCCACACCCGGTCGTTGGCGCCGGGGGCCGCGAAGTGGTCGCCGGCCGCCCTGCCGGCTGCCTTCTCGTTCGCGATGACCTGCTCGAAGACCTCGCTCACGCGGTCGACCACGTCGTGCTCGAACGCGCCGCGGAACACCGCGATGCCCGGGCCCTCGGCCAGGGCACGGGCGATCTCGGCGTGCACCACCCGGCGCGCGTCGTCGTCGGTCATCGCGTCGCGCAGGGCGTCCGCGTCGTAGAGCAGCACCCCCTGTGCGACCTCGGCGGCGTGCGGGTAGTCGGCGAGGTCGGTGCCGGCGCCGAGGATGTCGAGCAGGTCGTCGAGCCGGCAGTCCTCGGCTCGCAGGAAGCCGGGGCCGTGGGTCGAGGCGGTGTGGATGGTCACGAGGTGCTCCTGGTGCTGGTGGCGGCGTCGTTGCCGAGGTCTGCTTCCAGCGTGCGGCCGCGGGCGCGAGGGTGGAACCCGGCAAAGCCATCAAAAAGACCTCAAGCCGGATGCCGTGTCGCTGGTCGCGTCCGACCGGCAGGCGCGACGATGGGCGGATGGTCCGCCGCAGCCACCGGGTCCGCGACGTCGCGGAGCAGTCCGGCCTGTCTCCGGCGACCGTCGACCGGGTGCTCAACGGCCGGGTCGGGGTCAGCGCTCGCGCCGTTCGCGCCGTCGAGACCGCGTTGCTCGACCTGGACCGGCAGGCCACCGCGGTGCGGCTGGCGCGCAGGTCACTGCTCGTCGACGTCGTGCTCGACGCCCCGGCCCGGTTCCGTACGCGGGTGCGCGAGGCCACCGCGGATGCCGTGGCGGGCGCCCGCCCGGCCACGGTGCGCGCCCGCTTCCACGAGACCGAGGGAGCCGACCCCGCGGCCATCGCTCGCACCGTCGACGGGCTCGGCGCCGGTGGGCGGGCGTGCAACGGGGTCGTGCTCAAGGCACCGGACGACGAGCGAGTGGCCGCGGCGGCCAGGCGGGCGGGCGAGCGCGGCATCCCGGTCGTCACCCTCGTGACCGACGTGAGCGGCTCGAACCGGGTGGCCTACGTCGGGCTCGACAACTCCGCGGCCGGGTCGACCGCCGCGTACCTGCTGACCCACCTGCTGGCCGGTTCCGGCGGGGCGGTGCTGGCGACGCTGAGCCACCGCAGCTTCCTCGGCGAGCAGGAGCGCCTGGCCGCCTTCCGTGAACGGCTCGAGGCCGACGAGCCGGGGCGAGAGGTGGTCGTGGTCGGCGACCTGCACGGCGCGGATGCGCCCACCGAGCGAGCAGTCGCGGTCGCACTCGAGCGCGGGCCCCGGGTCGCCGCCGTCTACTCGATGGGCGGGGGTAACGCCGGGACCGCCCGGGCCCTGGCCGCCGCCGGTGCCGCATCCGTCCCCTTCGTCGGGCACGACCTCGATGCCGACAACCTGGCCCTCCTGCGGTCGGGAGCTCTCACCGTGGTTCTGCACCACGACCTGCGCACCGACCTTCGGGCCGCGCTGACCCAGCTGCTGCGTGCCCACCGGCTGGTACCGGGTGCTCCCGCCTCGGTGCGGTCGGCCCCACAGGTGGTCACACCCTGGAACGTGCCGCCGCGGCTGCGGGCCTGACCCGCGCCGAGCTGGGTGCTCAGGTGGCTGCCCGGGCAGCCACCTGAGCACCCAACTCGGGATCAGGACCGGGTCAGACCAGCAGGAGGGCTCCCGCCGCGAGCGCGGAGGCGGCGAGCACGGCGAGGTCGAAGCGGCGCTGGCTGATCCGCTGCACCGTGGCGTAGCCGAGCAGCCCGCCGATCAGCACGACGGGCGCGAGCACGAGGGCGCGCACGGCATCCACCGGGTGCATGAGTCCCAAAGCGATCGAGAACGGGACCTTCGCGAGGTTGACGATGAGGAAGAACCAGGCGTTGGTGCCGACGAACCGCCGCTTGTCGATGCCGGATGCCGACAGGTAGAGCGTCATGACGGCGCCGGCCGCGTTGGCCGTCATCGTCGCGAACCCGACGCCGGTGCCCGCGGTCCACGAGGCGGCCCGGCGCTCGTGCACGGTCGAGGCGGTCTCGCTGTCGTTGCGCCACTTCACCCACAGCTGCAGCAGCACGAGCACGAGCAGCACCCCGCCGATGGTGCGCCGCAAGGTGGCGTCGTCGACCGCGCGCAGGAAGAGCGCACCGATCACGAGACCGGGCACCACGGCCGGGAGCAGCCGCTTGATCAGCGACCAGTCGGCGTCGTGGCGGTAGTGCCAGCAGGCGATGACGTCACCGACGATGAGGATCGCCAGGATCGCGGCGGTCGACTCCTTGGCCGGCAGCACCGTGGCGAAGATGGCGACGGCGATGACGGCCAGCCCGCCGAGTGCCGTCTTGGAGTAGCCGATGATGAGGGCGGCGACCGCCATGAGCACGAGGCCGGCCGCACTGGGGGCGAGCTCCACGCGGCTCCTTCCTCGGCATTCAGGGGTTAATGTCAGGACATTACCGGGCTATCATGCCGTATGCCGTCGCACCTGCCGACCTCCCGTGTCCTCGACTCCCGGAGGCCCCTCGGCTGCGGTGGGGGATCCTCGGCACCGGCTGGATCGCGGACAAGTTCGTGACCGCCCTCCACGAGAGCACCCGTCAGGTCGTGCAGGCCGTCGGTTCGCGCAGCGCAGACGGCGCGCGACGGGCCGCGGACGCCTTCGGCGCCGCCCGGGCGCACTCCTCCTACGAGTCGCTCGTCGCCGACCCCGAGGTCGACGTGGTCTACGTGGCGACCCCGCACCACCTGCATCTGCCCCACGCGCTGCTCGCCATCGAGGCCGGCAAGCACGTGCTCGTCGAGAAGCCCGTCGGCCTGGATGCCGGGGAGGCCCGTGAGATCGGTGCCGCCGCCGCCCGCGCCGGCGTCTTCTGCATGGAGGCGATGTGGAGCCTGTTCCTCCCGCGCCTCGACGTCGTGCGCCAGCTGCTCGCCGACGGGGTGGTGGGTGAGCCGCGCGTCGTGCTCGCCGACATGGGGGAGTGGTTCGACGACAGCCACCGGATCATGCGCGCGGACCTGGCCGGCGGCCCGATGCTCGACCTCGGCACCTACCCGGTGACGCTGGCGACCTGGGTGCTCGGCGCACCGGACGAGGTGGTGGCCGTGGGCACCCCGGCCCCGAACGGCATCAACGGCCAGCTCGCCATCGGGCTGACCACCGCGTCCGGTGCCGCGGCGTCGCTCTTCGTCACCCTGCTGGGCGACACCCCGTCGGTGGCGAGCATCACCGGCGACCTGGGCCGGATCGACCTCGGCGGGCCCTTCTACCGGCCCGGACCCGTGGCCCTGAGCCTGCGCGACGGCACCGAGCTGGTGTGGGACGAGCCACGGGTCGACCACGCCGCACTGCACTTCGAGGCGGCAGAGGTGGCCCGCCGGGTCAGCGCCGGCGAGACCGGGTCACCGCTGCGGCCGTGGGCCGACACCGTCGCGACCCTCGAGGTCATGGACCGGGCGCGGGCTGCGGCCGGGATCGACTTCACGGAGGCCCTGGCGGCCCGAGCGGCCGGCTGAGGCCCGGCGTTCGGGTGGTCAGCGCGTCCCGAAGTCCTGGGTCCAGTAGATGCCGTAGCTGCCGCCGCGCGCGACGCCGACCCCCAGGGCCTTGTTCGAGCAGTTCAGGATGTTCCGGCGGTGCCCCGAGCTCTTCATCCACGCGGCCATGACCGACTTGGCGCTGGTCTGCCCGGCTGCGATGTTCTCGGCCGAGCCCCAGTAGTACTTCTGGGCGCGGATCCGCTGCCACGGCGAGCGGCCGTCGCGCGAGGTGTGGCTGAAGTAGCTGTACCTCGCCATGTCGACGCTGTGCAGCCGGGCGGCCGTCCCCAGCGCGGTGCCGGTGCGCACGGGCGCGCACCCGACCTTCTTGCGTTCGGCGTTGACCAGGACGATGACCTGCTTGGCCAGGTCGGTGGTCGTGGTCGCGCTGGCGGACGGCGCCGCGGCCAGTGCCAGGGGGGCGGCGAGAGCCACACAGGTGGCGGCTCGGACCAACGAGGTGCGCAGGGTGCGGTGGGACATGGGAGGGACCTTCGGTCGTGGGGGGATGGCTGGCGTCGCTGTCGTGAGGGTTGCTGTCGTGGGGGTCATCGGGTGCCGAAGTCCTGGGTCCAGTAGGTGCCGTACGACCCGCCCTTGGCGACGCCGACCCCGATCGCCCTGCTCGAGCAGTTCAGGATGTTCGCGCGGTGCCCCGAGCTCTTCATCCAGCCGCTCATCACCGCTTCCGGGGTCGAGTACCCCGCCGCGATGTTCTCGCCGGAGCCGTAGGAGTAGCCCTGCGCGCCCATCCGGTCCCAGGGGCTGCGGCCGTCGAGGGAGGTGTGGCTGAAGTAGTTCTTCTTCGCCATGTCCTCGCTGTGCAGCCGGGCGGCGGTCGCGAGGCGGGCGTCGACGTGCAGCGGCGCGCACCCGGCATCCGCGCGGGCCACGTTGACCAGGCGCACGACCTGGGCGGTCACCGGGTCCGTGGGGACGGAGGTGCGCACGACCCGGCGTACCGCCGGTGACAGGGTGCCGGTGGAGCGCCCGGCGAGCGTCGGCGACGGGACCACCGCGGTGCCGAGGGTGCGCGCGGAGGTCGTGGCCGGCATCCGCCGGTCGGCAGCGGGCGCGCCGAGTGCCGGCGCCGCGCCGACACCGGCGAGGAGGGTCGCCGCCAGGGCAGCCGCCACGGTGGCGGAGATCTGGCGGGTAGGGGCCGTGCCCATCGGGAACCTCTCACGGACGAGGAAACCCCTGCGCCGTCCACGGTAGGTGACGGTGCAGGGGTTCGCCCGGTGAACGGGGTAAGCCGAACAGGTGAGTCCTCAGAACCGGTCGAGCGACTTCTTGCGCCAGGCCTTGGTCGCGGCCAGCCGCACGATGTCGCGGCGACGGCGGCCCTCGACCTTGTTGGGCAGCGAGAGCTGCACGACCTTCCAGTACACCGAGCCGGCCTGCTTGGCGAGGCTGCCGGTGACGTAGGGCAGGTTGTTGCGCTCCATCAGGTCGCGGATGCGCGGCGCGATCTCGCGGTAGCGGTTGCTCGGCATGTCCGGGAACAGGTGGTGCTCGATCTGGTGGCTCAGGTTGCCGGTCATGACGTGCATGGCGGGGGAGCCGCTGATGTTGCCCGAGCCGAGCATCTGGCGCACGTACCACTCGCCCCGCGTCTCGCCCTCGATCGAGGTCTTCTCGAACGTCGCGATGCCGGGCGGGAAGTGGCCGCAGATGATGACCGTGTTGGTCCACACGTTGCGCACCAGGTTGGCGACGACGTTGGCCGTCAGGGTGGTGCGGGCCGACCCGGTGACCGCGGACAGCGCCGGGTGCACGAGGTAGTCCTTGGTGGCCTGGCGCTTGATCTTGGCCACGACCTCCTTGGCGTCGCCCTTGAACTTGGCCTTCTCCTCCTCGCTCATCCGGTTCTTCTTCGCGAGGTAGCCGCCGAGCTCGAGGTCGTAGGCCGCGATGGAGTACTCGAAGAGCAGGGCGTTGCCCACGTGCCAGATCGGCTGGAAGAGGAAGAACAGGCTCCAGCGCTGGTCCTCGTCGACCCGCAGGATGCCGTAGCCGAGGTCGTTGTCACGACCGAGCACGTTGGTGAAGGTGTGGTGGATCTCGTTGTGGCTGTGCTTCCACTGCGAGCTCGGGCTGGCGTTGTCCCACTCCCAGGCGGTGGAGTGGATCTTCGGGTCACGCATCCAGTCCCACTGGCCGTGCATGACGTTGTGGCCGATCTCCATGTTCTCGAGGATCTTGGCCACCGAGAGGCCGGCGGTGCCGAGCCACCAGGCCGGGCGCACGCCCTTGACCTTGACGTTGGAGAACAGCAGGGTCGCCCGGCTGGCCATCTCGAGGTAGCGCTGGACCTTGATCACCTTGCGGATGTAGGCGGCGTCACGGGCGCCGCGGCTGTCCATGACCTCCTTGCGCAGTGCGTCGAGCTCGACGCCGATGGCCTCGATCTGCTCCGCGGACAGGTGCGCGTCGGCGTTGGGGCGACCGGAGCGCTTCGCGGCCGGCCGCTGCGGGCGCGGCTCGGTGCTCGTCACCGACAGGCGGGGGTTGATGCCGTGCGGCTTGGTCGACGCGTGGCTGGGCGCGACCTGGTGCGGCTCGGTGGGGGAGATCGTTCGGCGCTCGGGGGCGAGGGTCATGGGAGGTCCTTCCGGTTCTCGCGGGCGGGCGGGCTGTGGTCTGGCTGGTCTGGGGGCTAGAGCTCGAGGTCGCAGGAGCCGGCGACGGCGTTGACGCAGGTCTGCACGGGCAGCTCGTCGCCGGGCTCGACGACGGTGATGTCGCCGGTGCGCAGGTCGCGGATGGCTCCCTGGCGCATGGTGACGACGCAGCCGAAGCAGATGCCCATGCGGCACCCGCTCGGCATGAGGACGCCGGCTTCCTCGCCGGCGTCGAGGATCGGGGTGCCACCGTCGGCCTCGACGGTGAGGTCGCTGTTGAGGAAGGTGATCTCGCCACCCTCGCCCGGCTCGACGACGGTGGGGCGGAAGCGCTCGGTGTGCAGCCGCTCGGCGATCCCGGCGTCGGCCCAGTGCGCCTCGGCGGCGTCGAGCAGGCCGGTCGGGCCGCAGGTCCAGGTGTCGCGCTCGCGCCAGTCGGGCACGAGGGTGTCGAGCCGGGCCAGGTCGAGCACGCCGTGCTCGTCGTCGAGGTTGACCGAGAGCGCGAGGCGGCCGCCGTCGGCGTACGACTGCAGCTCGCTGGCGAAGATGACGTCGGATGCCGTGGGCGCGCAGTGCACCTGTGCGACGTCGGTGAGCTCGTCGAGGTGGTTGCGCAGCATGCCCATGACCGGGGTGACGCCGCTCCCGGCGGTGAGGAAGAGGACCTTCGCCGGGGCCGGGCTGGGGAGGGTGAAGTCGCCGGTGGCCTGGTCGAGCATCACCAGGGTGCCCGGCGTGGTGGCCCGCACCAGGTGGTTGGAGACCTTGCCGTCGGGGATCGCCTTGGTCGTGATCGCGACGCAGCCCGCCGGGATGCCGGCCGCGGCCGTGCCGTCGGCGCGGTGGGTGAGGCTGTAGGCGCGCCAGTTGCGCACGCCGTCGATGTCGATGCCGATCCGGATGTACTGGCCGGGGACGTGCCCGAGCCAGCCGCGACCGGGCCGGATGACGACCGTCACGGCATCCGCGGTCTCGGGGCGCACCTCGAGGATGCGGCCGCGCAGGTCGGCGCCCGAGCGCAGCGGGTCGATCAGGTCGAGGTAGTCGCTGGGCACGAGCGGGGTGGCCAGGGCCTCGGCCACCTTGCGGGCCCCACGCAGCACGCCCCCGAGGGGTCCGGGGGCGTGGGCTCCGAGCCGCTGGCGCGACGGCGCCGGCGGGCGCACCGAGTGCGGCCGCGCGGAGGGCGTGGTCGGTCGGGCGACGGTGGAGGTGCTCACTACCCCAGCGTAACCTACGCGACCGTAACTTACGAAACCGTAACCACAACTTTCCCGCCCGATCCCGGAACCTTCACCTTCGCACCACAACGGTTCCGGTGCGAAGGTGAAGGTTCCGGTGCGGAGCGGGCGAAGGCGGTCAGTGGTCGCCGGCCATCAGGCGGCCGATCTCGGTGCGGTCGGCGTCGCGGCCGGCCATCTCGGCCACCACCTTGCCGCCGTGGACGACGGCGATCCGGTCGGAGAGCGAGAGGATCTCGTCGAGCTCGGCCGACACGAGCAGCACCGCGGCACCGGCGTCACGCGCGTCGACGATGCGGCGGTGGATGAACTCGATCGACCCGACGTCGACGCCGCGCGTGGGCTGGGCGGCCATGAGCAGCCGCGGCTTGAACGACATCTCGCGGGCGACGACGACCTTCTGCTTGTTGCCACCGGACAGCGACCCCGAGCTCTGGTGCACGCCCGAGGAGCGGATGTCGAACTCGTCGCGCAGCTGCTCGGCGTTCTCGACGACGGCGTCGAAGTTGCGCACCCCGCTCCTGGCGTACGGCGCCTGGTCGAACTCGTTGAGCACCAGGTTGTCGGCGATCGAGTAGGCGGCCACGAGCCCGTGCTTCTCGCGGTCCTCGGGGATGTGCCCGACGCCCGCGTGGTGCGTCTGGTGCGGGTTGGCCTTGGTGAGGTCCAGGTCGCCGAGGGTCATCTGCCCGGACACGACCTTGCGCATCCCGGCGAGGGCCTCGACGAGCTCGCGCTGGCCGTTGCCCTCGACCCCGGCCACGCCGACGATCTCGCCGGCGCGCACGGAGAGGGTGAAGCCGTTGACCGCGCCGAGGTCGCGGTCGTCCTTGACGACCAGGTCGGTGATCGTCAGCACGTTGTCGGCGGGGGTCGCGTCGGCCTTGTCGATCGAGAGCACGACCTCGCGGCCGACCATCATCGTGGCCAGCTTGCGGGCGTCGGTCGTCGACGTCTCGACCTCGCCGACGACGGCGCCCTGGCGCAGCACGTAGACCCGGTCGGAGACGGCGAGCACCTCGCGCAGCTTGTGGGTGATGAAGACGATCGACGTGCCCGAGGCCGCGAGCTCCTTCATGACGCCGAGCAGCTCGTCGGTCTCCTGCGGCGTCAGCACCGCGGTGGGCTCGTCGAGGATCAGCAGGTCGACCTTGCGGGAGAGCGCCTTGAGGATCTCGACGCGCTGCTGGGTACCGACCGGCAGGTCCTCGATCTCGGCGTCGGGGTCGACCGGAAGGCCGTGCTTGGCCGACAGGGTGCGCACCATCTCGCGGGCGCTCGAGATGTCGAGCACCTGCCCGCCCTTGGTCGGCTCGTGCCCGAGCATCATGTTCTCGGCCACGGTCATGACCGGGACGAGCTGGAAGTGCTGGTGCACCATCCCGATGCCGCGCCGGATGGCGTCGCGCGGGTCCTTGATCGCGGTCGCGTCGCCACGCACGCTCACCGTGCCGGTGTCGGGCGTGATGAGGCCGAAGATCTGGTTGACCAGGGTCGACTTGCCGGCGCCGTTCTCGCCGAGCAGCGCCACGATCTCGCCGCGGCGCACGTGGATGCTGATGTCGCGGTTGGCCTTGACGCTGCCGAAGCTCTTCGACAGGCCGACGATGTCGAGCAGCACCTCGCCGACGTTGCCCTCGCCGAAGCCGGACTTCTCGGGCGGCAGCTCGAGCACGGCATCGGTGGTGGCGATCGCCTCGAGGTGCTCGGGCGCGGTGTCGGCGCCGACGGGCGTCGGGTCGTACTCGGGCGCTTCGGGCATCACTCGTCTCCCTTGATGTACGGCTGTCCGACCGCTGCCGGCGCCCTGACCCGGCCAGCCGCGATCGCCAGGACGATGATCGTGACGACGAACGGCAGGGTGCCGGTGAGCTGAGGCGGCAGGTCGATGTTGCCGCTCTGCTGAAGCTGCGAGGCGACGGCGTTGATGAAGCCGAAGAAGATTGCCATGACGAACGCCCGCAGCGGCCGCCAGGCGCCCATGATCATGATCGCGAGCGCCAGGAAGCCTCGGCCGGCGACCATGCCGCGCTCGAACGAGCTCGACGCGTCCATCGACAGGTAGATGCCGGCGCACCCGGCAAGCGCGCCGGCGAGGGTGACGTTGACCAGCCGCAGCCGCTCGACGTTGATGCCGGCCGTGTCCGCCGCCGACGGGTACTCGCCGACCGAGCGGGTGCGCAGGCCCCACCGGGTGTGGAACAGCCCGAAGTGCACCGTCAGCGCGGCGACGATCGCGAGGATGGCGAAGATGCTCGTGCCGGTGAAGAAGACCGGTCCGAACAGGGGGATCTTCGACAGGATCGGCACGTCGAAGCTCGGCATCAGACCCGGCAGCTGCTTGCCCGGCTTGTAGTAGAACGACGTGATGCCCGTGGCGATGATGTTGAGCACCACACCGGCGATGATCTGGTCCATCCGCCACTTCACGGTGGTCCAGGCGAGGAACCCGCCGAGGATCAGCCCGCTGCCGATGCCGGCGAGGACCCCGACGATGAGCGACCCGCTGTAGGCCGACGCGAAGAAGCCGGCGAAGGCGGCGACGAGCATCTGCCCCTCGATGCCGATGTTGACCACGCCGGAGCGCTCACCGATGACGCCGACGAGGGCGGCGAGCACGAGCGGGATGGCGTAGCCCCAGGCCGAGGTGTACATGCTCGGCGCGATGCCGTTCTTGGCGTAGTAGAAGATGTACGCCGCGACCAGCACGACCACCGTGACGATCAGGGTCGTGCGGTTCTTGTTGATCCAGGCCGTCGTCATCAGTTGCCCCAGCTCGTCGACGCGGCGCTGACCTTGTCGGCGCGGCTGCGGAAGATCCACTTGCCGAGCACCGGGATGGAGACCATGAGCAGGATCGTCGCGAGCAGCACGTCGACGACCTCGGGGGCGATACCGGTCTCGAACTGCAGGCCGGCGGCACCGGTGCGCAGGACGCCGACGAGGAAGGCGGCCGGGATGGTCGCCAGCGGGTTGGCCCGGGCGAGCAGGGCGATGGTGATGCCGTCGAAGCCCAGGGTGCCGCCGACGGCCGGCTCGAACCGGAACAGCGTGCCCTCGGCCTCGAGGGCGCCGGCCAGGCCGGCCAGGCCACCGCCGAGCACCATCGACAGGGTCACGATCCGGCTGATGTTGATGCCGGCGTAGCGGGCGGCGTGCTTGTTGGCGCCGACGGTGTTGAACCGGAAGCCCAGGGTGCTGCGCGAGAGCATCCACCAGCAGGCCACGGCGAGGAGCACGGCGATGACGAACCCGATCGGGATCTTCGCGAACGCGCCCACCTGCGCCGACTCGGGGATCAGCTCGGTCTGCGGGATGCCGCTGGTCTTGGAGCCCTCGGCCTGCAGTGGGCCGGTGACCAGCCACCACGTGACGCCGGCGGCGATGTAGTTCAGCATGATCGTGGTGATGACCTCGTGCACGCCACGGGTCGCCTTGAGGACACCGGCGATCCAGCCGACGAAGGCGCCGGCCACGATGCCGGCCGCCATGCCGAGCACCGCACCGAGGATGCCGTAGCCGCCGGCCGCGTAGGCGACCCACGCCCCGAACATCGCACCGAAGATGAGCTGGCCCTGGCCACCGATGTTGAACAGGCCCACGCGCAGCGGCAGGACGACCGCGAGGCCGGTGAGCACCAGCGGGGCGGTCTTCTGCAGGGTGCGGGTCAGGCCGCCGGGCACGAAGAGGGCCTGCTTGATCAGCGTCTCGTACGCGTAGAGCGGGTGCCACGCCCTGCAGCCGGATGAGCACCGCACCGACGAGCAGGGCGATGACGAGCGCGACCACGATGACCACACCGCTCTGGTGCGTGAGCAGGAACGCCAGCGGTTGGCTGCCGGGCCGCTGCTCGTCCGACGAGGGTCCGTCTGGAGGCGGTGGGGCGGCGGCCTGCTCGGCCACCGTGGGTGTCTCGGACATGTGACTCCAATGTCGGTCGGTGCCCACAGTGTTGCGTGTCGCGGCCCCGGGCAAAAGGTGCGCGACGACTCGGTGCCGACGCACCGAGGGCGGGCACCCGGTGTGGGTGCCCGCCCCCAGTGTTCAGCAGGCGTGGGACGCGCGTGTGCGCGACCCTCCGGTCACTCTCAGCCGAGGGTGACGCCGGTCTGCAGCGTGCCGGCCTCCATCTGCTTGACGACCTCGTCGACCTTGGCCTTCACGTCGGCCGGGATGACCGAGTCGAAGTCGTGGAACGGCGCGAGGCCGGCCTTGCCGAGGGTCTGCAGCTCGGTGAAGTCGCCGTCCTTGGCCTTGACGGCCGTGTCGGTGACGCCCTCGCTGATCAGCTTCATGGCCGAGGTCATGAGGCACGGCTGAGCGGCGGGGACGGTGTCCCACTGGTCGGTGTCGACACCGATGCAGAAGACGGTCTTGCCCGCACCGGAGTTCTTGGCGACCTCCTGGAGCGCACCGTTACCGGTGTTGCCACCGGCGCCGAAGACGACGTCGGCGCCCTGGGCGAGCTGCTTCTTGGCCTCGCCGGCGCCCCACACCGGGTCGTTGAACGCGTTGTCGGCGGCGGGGTGGTAGACGGTGGCGACGGTGACCTTCGGGTTGGCGGCCTTGGCGCCCGCCTCGAAGCCCTTCGCGTACTTCTGCACCGGCGGGATCTCGAGACCGAGCACCTGGCCGAGCTTGTTGGTCTTGGTCATCAGGCCCGCGAGGTAGCCGGCGCCGTAGCCCGCCTGGTCCTCGGGGAAGACCAGACCGGTGATGTTCTTCTCGGTGACGGCCTTGGGGTCGTAGCCCTGGTCGACGCCGATGAAGCGGGTGGTGGGGTTGGCCTTGGCAGCGGCGGTGGTCGCGTCCGCCATCAGGAAGCCGACCGTGACGATCGTGTCGTACTTCTTGTTGGTGAACTGCTGGATGTTCGCCGCGTAGTCCTTGGCGTCCTGGGTCTCGATGTACTTGTAGAAGCCCTTGGTCTGCTCGGCGGCAGCCATCGCGCCCTCGTGAGCGGACTGGTTGAACGACTTGTCGTCGACCTTGCCGGTGTCGGTGACGAGACCGACGCAGTAGACGGCCTCGTCGGCGCAGTTCGAGTCATCCGCGGGCGCACCTGCCGCAGAGGAGCCGGTGGCGGCGGGGGTGTCGGAGTTGCCGGTGCTGCCGCCGCAGCCCGCAAGGGCGAGGGCGAGCGCCGCAGGCACTACGACCAGGTAACGCGTGGACTTCATGAAAGTTCTCCTTGGAGATCGGGTCAGACGTGGAGATGTTAAGGCCTGTGACGAGCCGTACGACCGGCCCACCGAGTGTCGTTGCCGGGTCGTTACCTCGCTAGGGGGGCGTCGTGACGAGAAGCACACCACAGGACTGGCGAGACTCACCAACCGGCGCCGGCCGACCAGCCCGCGTCGATGGTGACGGTGGTGCCGGTGATGCCTGATGCGGCGGGTGAGGCGAGGAAGGCGATCGTCTCCGCCACCTCCCGGGGAGCCACCGGCCGGCCCAGGGCCGAGGCCCTCCGCCAGCGCTCGACCCCCTCCGGCCAGGCCTGCTCCAGCCCCTCCCGGTCGACGAGTCCCGGCGCGACCGCCACCACGCGGATGCCGCGACTCCCGAGCTCGGATGCGGCGGCGGCGGCGAGGTGGTGCAGAGCCGCCTTCGCCACGGCGTACGTGGTGTGGGTGGGGGTGGGTCGCAGCCCCTCGATCGACCCGACCACGACGACCACCCCGCCGGGGCCGAGGCGGGCGGCCGCCCGGTGCAGCAGCGCGGTGGTGGGGCGCAGGCCGGCGCGGTGGAAGGCGTCCCAGGCCACGGTGTCGAGGTCGTCCCAGGCGAGGTGCTCCTGGGGAAAGGCGTTGAGCACCACGACGCCGGGGGCGCCGACCGCGGTGGTGCACCGCTCGAGCAGGTCGTCGCACGCGGCATCCAGCTCGGCGGCGTCGGCGACGTCGAGGTCGGCGTGCAGTGCCGCGCCACGACGACCGGCCGACTCGACGTCGGCGACCGCGCCGGCGGCACCATCGGCGTCCCCGCGGTAGTGCACGCCGACGTCGTGGCCGTGCTCGGCGAGGACGAGGGCGACGACGCGGCCCAGCCCGCCGCTGGCGCCGGTGACGAGGGCGGTCACCGGGTCACCGCATCCGGCCGATCGGCTCGTCGCGGGTCAGCGCGGCGATCTCGGCGGCGTAGGACGGGTAGCCGGCGGTGAGCAGGGTGCGATCGCCGAGCTCGAAGTGCTCGGGGCGGAAGGCGGGGGAGCACCAGCACGACAGCAGGCTCCACTCGCCGAGGGTCGAGGCACCCATCCAGGTGCCGCGGCGCACCAGGAACTGGCTGGTCGCCGCGTCGACGTAGTTGAGCACCCCGGAACCGCCCGGTCGCAGCCGCAGCAGGGCGGCGGGCGCCCCGCCGAGCCACTGCCAGCCCTCGTCGATGCTGAGCCGGTGCATCGCCGAGAACCCGTCGGGGCGGTCGGTGAGCAGCACGGTGATCGCGTTCAGGCCCTGGGTGCGGGGGCCCGGCGCGAACCAGGCGCCCTCCTCGGGGATCGGCTGCAGCTTCAGCCGGGCGATCACCTGCTCGGCGGTCTCCTTGCTCACACCGCCTCCGCCGCGGCTCGGGCGACCTCGCCGCGCGTGCGGGCGCGCGCCAGGAGGTCGTCGGTGTCGAGGAGGGTGCTTCGGCGGTCGCGAACGACGAGACGGCCGTCGACGAGCACGTCGGTGACGTCGCCGCGGCCGGCCGCGAACACGAGCAGCGCGGGCAGGTCGTGCACCGGGGTGAGGTGCGGTGCCGCCAGGTCGACGAGCACGAGGTCGGCGCGCTTGCCCACCTCGACCGAGCCGATCTCGTCGCCCAGGCCGAGGGCCCGAGCCCCCTCGATGGTCGCGGCGCGCAGCACCTCGACGGCACTCGCGACGTCGGGGCGCCCGCTCGTGAGCCGGGCGAGGAGGGCGGCCTGACGCATCGCCTGCCACATGTCGAGGTCGTTGGAGCTCGAGCAGCCATCGGTTCCCAGGCCCAGGCGGATGCCGCTGTCGCGCACCGTTTCCCAGTGCAGTGCACCGCTGGCGAGCTTGCTGTTGGACCCGGGGCAGTGGCCGATGGCGGCGCCGGCCCGGGCCACGAGCTCGCGGTCGCCGGCGGTGAGGTGCACGCCGTGGCCGAGCACGAACGGCAGGTCGGGCTCGAGCCAGCCCGCGCGCGAGAGCAGCTCGGTGGGGGTGGCGTCGAAGCGCTCGCGGATGCCGGCGTTCTCTGCGGGGTTCTCGGAGACGTGCGTGGTGATGACACCGGGGCGGTGAGTGCCGGCGAGCACCTTGCGCAGGGTGGCGATGACCTCGGTGAACCCTTCGGGCGAGCAGGTGTAGGTGGCGTGCGGCATGGCCGCCACAGGGACGGTTGGTCCGCCGATCTCGTCGAGCAGGGTCGGCCAGGCCTCGAGGTCGGCGAGGCGCTCGGGCCAGGACAGGTGGTCCGGCCCCGGCACGTCGAAGAACACCGGCCCGATGACGTGCCGGCTCCCGGCCGCGACCGCTCCGCGGTGGGCCGCCTCGTGGTGGAAGTACATGTCGAGCTGGGTCGTACAGCCGCCGAGGAGCGACTCGAGCGCACCCAGGGCCGCCCCCACCTCGACGGTCGCGGGGTCCATGACCGCGCCCTCGGCCTCCCAGATGCGCGCGAGGAAGCCCTGGAGGTCGACGTTCTCGGCCAGGCCGCGCAGCAGCGTCATCGGCAGGTGGGTGTGCAGGTTGACCAGACCCGGCATCACCAGCTTGCCGCGGGCGTCGATGACGGTCGCGTCGTCAGGGACGTGGGGGCGCGGGCCGGTCGTGATCTCGGTGATGACACCGTCGTCGACGGTGATGGTCGCGTCGGTGAGGAGCTCGTCGGTGCTGTTCACCGTGACGAGGTGGGTGGCGTTCTCGATGCGGACCCTCGTCATGCGGGGTCCTCGGCCTCGTCCTCAACGTGGTCGTCGTCGGACTCGGGGAAGGTGGCACGGGTGTGCACCAGCTCGTCGAGGATGGTGAGCACCTTGGCCGCCGATGCCGTGAGCACGGCCTCGATGTCGTCCATCGTGATCGGCTCGGTGCTGTCGCCCACCCCGGAGGCGGGGTTGACGACGAGTGAGATCGCGGCGTACCGGAGGCCGGCCTCGGCAGCCAGCGTCACCTCGGGGACGCCCGTCATCCCCGCTACGTCGGCGCCGGCGAGCGCGGCGAGCCGGATCTCGGCGCGGGACTCGAAGCGCGGCCCCTCGAAGCAGGCGTAGACACCGCCGTCACGGATCGACAGGCCAGCGGCCGACGCCGACTCGAGGATCTCGCGCCGGATCTGCGGGTGGTAGGGCTCGAGGACGTCGGTGTGCACGACGCCCTCGGGGGTGGAGCCGTCGAAGAACGTCACGGTGCGCTGCTTGGTGAGGTCGAGGAAGTCGTCGAGGCAGAGCAGGTCGCCCGGGCGCAGGTCGGGGTCGATCGAGCCGGTGACGTTGACGGCCACGACGTCGCGCACCCCGAGGTCGGCGAGCGCGCGGACGTTCGCGCGGTAGTTGACCAGGTGCGGTGGCACCGAGTGCCCGGCACCGTGGCGGGTGAGGAACACGACGGGCAGCCCGTGCCACGTGCCGCGGGTGACCCGGGCGTCGCCGAAGGTGGTGGTGACGACTTCATCGACGGTGTCCTGCAGCGCCCCGAGGTCGTAGAAACCGGTGCCGGCGATGATGCCGAGGGGCGGGCGGGTCATGCCCACGCACGCTACCGGTCCTGCGCGTCTTGATGAACGGCCCGGCATCACCCGCCTGACCTCGGTGGCAGGATCACCCCATGGGTGGACGGGTGGCGATCGCAGCGACCGGGCCGGTGTCCCTCGCGGCCGGCCGCGAGGTCGCGCTCGCGGGTGGCAACGCCGTCGACGTCGCCGTCGCCGCGGCGATGGCGGCGATGAGCACCGAGCCGGGCATCGTCTCGCTCGCGGGTGGGGCCTTCGTGTCGGTCTGGCCCGCGTCGGGGGACCCCGTCGTCATCGACGGCAACGTCGAGATGCCGGGTCGCGGCCTCCCCACCGAGCGCTTCGGCGCAGGGGTGCACGAGGTCGTCACCGACTACGGCGGCGGTGTCCGGATGTTCGCCGGCCACGGCTCGGTGGCGACGCCGGGCGCGGTCACCGCGTGCCAGCTGGCCGTCGAGGAGCTCGGCACCCTCCCGTGGGCCGACGTCGTGGCGCCGTCCGCGGCGGCCTGCCGCGACGGCTACCCCGTGGGGGGCGCTGCCGCCCGCTACCTGTCCTACGTGGCGCACTCGTTGTTCGGGCGCGACCCCGACGCCTTCCGCGTCGTCACCCGCCCCGACGGGTCTGCCGTCGGGCCGGGCGACGTGGTCACCAACGGACCCCTGGCCGACGTGCTCGCCCTCGTGGCCAACGACGGGGCGTCGGTGCTGACCACGGGCGACGTGGGCCGGGCGATGGTAGAAGACATGGCGGCCAACGGCGGTCTCGTCACCCGCCTCGACCTCGCCGAGTACTCCCCGCTGGTGCGCCCGGCGGTGCGCCGCACCGTCGGCGAGTGGGACCTCGCGGTCAACCCGCCGCCCTCGGTCGGAGGCCCGATGCTCGCCGTGATGCTCGGTGAGCTGCAGCGCCGCGGCAACTGGCACTGGCCCGACATCATCGACATCCAGCGCTCGGTCCTGCGCTACCGGCGCGACGTGCACGACCTCGTTCCCGACCTCGACGCCGCGGGCCACGAGCTGCTGCTCTCGGTCGACCGGCACGGCCTCCCGGGACTTCCCACCAGCTCGAGCACCGCGAACGTCTCGGTCGTCGACCGCGACGGCACGGCGTGCGCCATCACCGTCTCGAGCGGCTACGGCGCCGGCATCTCCGTGCCCGGCACCGGCCTCCTGCTCAACAACGCCCTGGGGGAGCCCGAGCTCAACAAGCTCGGGCTGCACCGCCTCGTCCCGGGCACCCGGCTCGCGTCGAACATGGCGCCCACCACCGGTCGCACCGCCGACGGGCGGGTGCTCGCCATCGGCTCGCCGGGCGCCGACCGGATCACCACCGCACTCATGCTCGTGCTCGGCCAGGGGTGCCTGCACGGCGCCGACCTCCAGCACGCCATCGAGGCCCCGCGCCTGCACGTGCGGTTCGACGAGGACGGCGTCGCCGTGGTCGAGCACGAGACGGATGCCGCGATCGCCGACGCGGTGCGTGAGGCGGGGCTCCCGGCGCGCGACCACGGCGTCCAGCAGATGTACTTCGGTGGCGTGGGCGCGGCCTACCGCCGTGAGGACGGCGTGCTCCAGGCGGCCGGCGACCCGCGCCGGGAGGCGGCCGTCGCCGTGCTCGACGTGCCGTGACGACAGGGAGCGGCCGGGCCTCGCCATTCGGCCGCGAGACGGCCGCTGACCGGCGAGAATGATCGCCGCCTCACTGCGCGCGACGCTGTTTCGTGGTGCACTGTGGCACCGGCCCCGCCCCTCGATGGCGGGGTCGCGTCCTGACCGCCTCGTACGCCCAAGGATCCGCGATGACACCACTCCCCTCCCGGCGCTCTCGCGTGGCCGTCGCCTCGCTCTCGGCAGCGGCCCTCGCCGCGGGTGTGCTGAGCACGACCGCCTCGGCCACCGAGCCCGACCCCGCAGCGGGTGTGCGGGCTCCGGCCGCGGTCACCCAGGCCGGCCCGCTCAAGGCCGCGAGGGGCAAGGACAAGCTGGGCCAGCACGACCGCGCCCTGCTCGCGACCGCCCGGGCCAAGGGCGAGAAGCGCGTGACGCTCATCATCGCCACGGTCAAGGGACAGACCGACGAGGTCGCCGCCTCGGTGCGCGCCAACGGGGGCTTCACGTCGAAGACCAACGACCGGATCGGCTACGTCCGCGCCGCGGTGCCGACCGGTGCGGTCGAGAAGATCGCCGGCCTCATGCGGGTCATCGCCGTCGACCTCGACGAGTCGATCCCGCTTCCCGACCCGTCGGTCGAGCGGTCCGCGGTGACCGCCGACCCGGCTGCCGTCGCGGCACCCGGCGCGGGGACACCCGACGACAACCCCTACATGCCCACCAACGAGATCGGCTCGGTCGCCTTCCGCGCCGCCCACCCCACGTGGGACGGGCGCAACGTGACGATCGGCATCCTGGACTCGGGCGTCGACCTCGACCACCCCGCGCTGCAGACCACGACCACTGGTGCCCGCAAGATCGTCGACTGGGTGACCGCCACCGACCCGGTCTTCGACGGCGACGGCACGTGGCGGCCGATGCTCACCACCGTCACGGCGGACTCCTCGAAGCACTTCTCCGTGGCGGGCGTCAGCGGCACCTGGACGGCCCCCACCGCCGGTGCGGCGTACCGGTTCAACCGGTTCAGCGAGGACATCACCCAGGGCAGCGAGCCCGACGGCGACGTCAACCGCGACGGTGACACGACCGACAAGTTCGGCATCCTCTACAACCCGACGACCAACGACATCTGGGTCGACTCCAACCAGGACCTCGTCTTCACCGCCGGCGAGAAGATGCGCCCCTACAAGGAGGCCGGCGCGGTCGGCCACTTCGGCACCGACAACCCGGCGACCGCCGTCATCGAGCGGATGCCGTTCGTCGTCGAGTACCGCAAGAACGTCGACCTGTCGCCGTTCCAGGACCCGACCCTCCCGGCGAGCACCGACTACGTGAACATCGGCCTCGTCGAGGACGCCCACGCCACCCACGTCGCCGGCATCGCGGCGGGCAAGGGTCTGTTCGGCGGCACGATGAACGGCCAGGCCCCGGGCGCGAAGATCGTCTCGGCGCGCGGCTGCACCTGGGGCGGCGGCTGCACCGCGGCCGCCCTCACCGACGGGATGATCGACCTGGTCGCCAACCGCGGTGTCGACGTCGTCAACATGTCCATCGGCGGCCTGCCCGCGCTCAACGACGGCAACAACGCCCGCGCCGAGCTCTACGACCAGCTCATCGCGGTCTACGGGGTGCAGATCGTCATCTCGGCCGGCAACAGCGGCGCCGGCGTCAACACCATCGGTGACCCCTCGGTCGCCAGCACGGTGATCGCCGTCGCCTCGTCGGTGAGCAAGGAGACCTGGCTGTCCAACTACGGCTCCGTGGTCACCACTCCGCTGACCCTGCACAACTACTCCTCGCGCGGCCCTCGTGAGGACGGCGGCTTCAAGCCCAACGTCATGGCCCCGGGCTCGGCGGTCTCGTCGGTGCCACGGTGGCTCAAGCAGACCGACGTCGCCGAGACCGGCTACACGCTGCCGATCGGCTACGCGATGTTCAACGGCACCTCGATGGCCTCGCCGCAGACCGCCGGGGCCACGGCCCTGCTGCTCTCGGCCGCCAAGGCGTCGGGCATCGACCCGTCCCCCGCCCAGCTCCGCGCGTCGATCTACACCGCCGCGCGGTTCGTCAAGGGCATCGACGCCACCTCGCAGGGCAACGGGCAGGTCGACGTGCCGAAGGCGTGGGACCTGCTCAAGACGCGTCCGGTGACCCGGCAGTACACGACCGACGCCCCGGTCTGCACGGAGATCTCGGACTTCCTGAAGGTCGCCGACCACGGCGCCGGCGTCTACAACCGGTGCGCCGCGGCATCCGGCGGCCAGGCCGTGGGCCAGACCAAGACCTACGCCGTGAAGGTGAAGCGCACGTCGGGGCTGTCGTCGGCCGCCCTGCACCGGGTGCGGATCATCGGCAACGACGGCACGTTCTCGGCGACGACGTCGGTGAGCCTGCGCAAGGGGCGCACCTCGACGATCAGCGTCAAGGCCACCCCGCGCACTCCCGGCCTGCACTCCGCGATCCTCCAGGTCGACGACCCGGCCACCAAGGTCGTCGACCACGTCGTGATGCTCTCGGTCATCACGTCCGACGACCTCGTCGCCCCGACGTTCTCGAGGACCGTGAGCGGGAGCGTCGAGCGCAACCTCGTCAAGCGGCACTTCGTGACCGTCCCCGAGGGCGCGAAGGCGTTGCAGGTCAACCTGTCCGGCACCGCGGCCGACAGCCAGACCCGCTTCATCGCCTTCACCCCCTACGGGGTCCCGGTCGAGGACACCGCGACCACGCAGTGCTACCTGAACTTCAGCGACACCGCGGCGTGCAACCCGACGTCGCGGGCCTACTCCGACCCGATCCCGGGAGTGTGGGAGATCATCGTCGAGTCGCGGCGCACCTCGCCGACGCTCGACAACCCCTACACCCTGACGACCGCCGCACAGGGTGTGGCCGTGAGCCCGCAGACGCAGACGGTCGCGGCGACCACGGGCGTGCCGGTCCCGGTGTCGTGGACCGTGACCAATGCCTTCGGCGCGGTGACCGTGACGCCGACGGGCGGCTCGCTCGGCTCGTCGGCCACCCACCGGCCGACGATCGAGCCCGGCGAGGCCCAGGAGTTCACGGTGACCGTGCCCGCGGGCGCCACCAGGCTCGACGTGGCGATCGGCAACACCGCCGACCCCGCGGCCGACCTCGACCTCTACGTGCTGCGGGGCAGCACCGTGGTGGGTCAGTCGGCCGACGGCGACTCGGACGAGTCGGTGACGCTCACCAACCCGACCTCGGGGGTCTACACCATCGAGGTCGACGGCTACGACATCCCGTCGGGCAGCACGGCCTACGACTACCGCGACGCCTTCCGCGCACCCGGCCTGGGCTCGCTCTCGGTCGCGGGTGGGGCCGTCGTGCTCGCCACCGGCGAGGCGGTCGGCCTGACCGGCTCGCTCACGGCGAACACCACCGCCGCTGCGGGTCGCCGGCTGTTCGGCGAGATGCAGCTCCTGACCGCCGAGGGTGCGTCGCTGGGCACCGGAACGGTGCTCGTCGGCCCCTGACCGCTCAGCCCAGGGTGGCCCCGGTGACCATCCAGCGGTCGGTGCGCACCCGCATCCACATCAGGGTGCCGCGCACCGACATGAAGGCCGTGAAGGCGAGCCACAGCCAGATGACGGCGTCGACCTGCCCGCGGGTGCTGCCGCCCTCGAGGAGCCAGTTGCCGGCGGCGTTCACCGCGAGGATGACGGGCAGGTAGGCGGCGAGCGTCGCGAGCATGGCGCGGGCCAGCCACGGGCCGTCGCCGGCGCCGATGAGCACGCCGTCGACGACGAAGACGAACCCCGAGAGCGGCTGGCCCAGCGCGACGACGACCAGCCCGCCGGCGATCGCGGCCTGCACGGCGGGGTCCGGCGTGAAGAGCGGGCCGAGCCAGGGGCGCAGCAGGATGACGAGCACCCCCAGCACGACACCGGCGACGATCCCCCAGCGCACGACCAGGGTGGTGGCGTCACGGGTGCGGTCGACCTCGCCGGCCCCCAGTGCCTTCCCGGTGATCGCCTGTGCGGCGATGGCGAGCGCGTCGAGGGCGAACGCGAGGAAGGTCCAGATCGTCGCCGTCACCTGGTAGGCCGCGAGCGGCACGTCGCCGAGACCGGCCGCGACCCAGGTCGTCACGAGCAGCACCCCTCGCAGGGCCAGGGTCCGCACGAACAGCGGGATGCCCACGCGGGCCGCGGAGAGCACGCGTGCGGGGTGGGCCCGAAGCGGCACGGTCGTGCGGGCGGCATACCGGACGAGTACGAGGCCGAGCACCCCGGCCATGGTGGTCTGGGCGATGACGGTGCCCCAGGCCGACCCCGCGATGCCCCAGTGCAGGCCGTGCACGAACCACAGGTTGAGCGCGATGTTCAGGCCGAAGCCACCGACTGCGGCGAACAGCGGTGTGCGGGTGTCCTGCAGGCCGCGCAGCACGCCGGTGGTGGCCAGCACGACGAGCATGGCGGGGATGCCGAGCGCCGAGATCCGCAGGTAGGTCACCGCCTGGGCCAGTGCCGCCTCGGAGGCGCCGAACACGTGCGCGAGCGGGCCTGCCGCGAGGGCCACGACGGCTGCCGTGACCGTGCCGAGGCCGATGGCCAGCCAGGTGCCGTCGATGCCGGCGGCGATCGCGCCGGCCCGTGACCCGGCGCCGAGCTGGCGGGCGACGACCGCCGTGGTGCCGTAGGCCAGGAAGACGAAGATGTTGGCCGAGGTGAGCAGCACGGCGCTCGCGACGCCCAGCCCCGCGAGGGGGGCGACGCCGAGCCGACCGACGATGGCGGCATCCGCGAGCAGGAAGAGCGGCTCGGCGACCAGTGCCAGGAACGCGGGCACGGCCAGGGCCAGCACCTCGCGGTGCTGGCCGGGCCGGGCGTCGCTCACGGGTCGCATGGTTCCACGGCGGGCCCTCCCGGTGTCCGGGTGCCCACGGGCCGGGGGCAATGGACGTGTCCGGGGAACCATCAACCGGGGGGCATCCCCACGTCGCCTCGGCTACCACGTGGTCGGTGCTGCGATCGGTGCACCTACGCGGCGGTAGGCGACGTGACGACGGGGCCGGGCGATGCGGCACCGGTCCGGCATCCGGGTGCCCACGGCCGCGGCGGCATCAGAGGTGTTTGAGTGCCTCGCGCCTCGACAGCCCGGACAGCCGGTCGTCCCGGGACTCGACGAATCCCCGCACCCACTCGGGGTCGACCCGCGCGTGCTGGCGCAGGGCCCAGCCGATCGCCTTGCGCACGAAGAACTCCCGGCCGTGCAGCGACCCCTCGAGGTTGGCGTCGATGACGTCGGCCAGCAGCGAGAGGTCGGTCTCCTCGCGGTGCTTGAGCTGCGCGAGGATGGCCACGCGACGCACCCAGAGGTCGCCGTCGACGGCATCCGCTCGCAGCAGGGGCGTCACGATCGGCCTGTGGCGCAACAGGATCGGTCCCACGCGGTCGGCTGCGACGACGTCGACGTAGTCCCACCAGGCGCCGGAGACGACGAGGTGCCGGTAGAGGTCCAGGGCCGCCGGGTCCTGCCACCCCCGGGCCATCGGGTGGCCGGTGAGGGCGATCGCGGCGTAGCGCTCCTCGCGGTGTGCCGCGTGGTCCCAGAGCGCCCGGACGTCGGCCTCCCACGCGGCGCGCGACGAGGGTGCCAACGCCGCGTCGGCGAACAGGGGCCGCAGCAGGGCGCGCAGCTCGGGTGAGGTGATGCCGCGGTAGGGCATTTCCGACTTCATGTAGGCCTGCTGCCCGGCCGCGCGCACCGGGTCGCCGGCGCCACCCAGCGCGGCCCGCACGGCGGCCACCAGCGCCGAGTCGGGTGCCGAGGTGGTCGTCATGGCAGCCATCCCAGCACCCAACCCGGGGCAGAGCGAGTCCCTCAGGCCAGGCCGAGGTGCCCGGCCTCCTCCCACAGCTCGTCGCGCACCCGCGGGTGGGCGGCGTCGCGGATGATGTGACGGCACTGGGCCTGCTGGTCGTAGCCCCACAGCTCGGCGACGCCGTGCTCGGTGACGATCGCGCTCTGCTGGAAGCTGGTGACCGGCTCGTCGAGCAGCGGCACGACGGTCGACACGTCGGCCTTGGGGTGCCACGAGCGCAGCGCGATGAACGACTGGCCGCCCGCCGAGTGCAGCGCGCCGACGATGAAGTCGGTCTGCCCGCCGAACCCGGAGTAGATGCGCGCGTTGATCCGCGAGGCGTTGGCCTGGCCGAACAGGTCGACCTCGAGGGCGGTGTTGACCGAGGTCATCATCCGCTGCTGGGCGATCAGGCCGGGGTCGTTGGTGTGCTCGGTGCGCATCATCCGCACCCGGTGGTTGCCGTCGAGCCAGTCGTAGAGCTCGCGCGAGCCGAACAGGAACGACGCGGTGAGCGGGTGGTGCGGGTCGAGGGCTCCGACCCGGTCCAGCTCGAGCACCCCGTCGGAGAACATCTCGGTCCACACCCGCAGGCCGCGCCGGCCGGTGAGCGCGTTGAGCGTCGCGTCGGGCACCCCGCCGATGCCCATCTGGAGGGTGGCCCCGTCGCCGACCCGGCTGGCGACCCGGTCGCCGATCGCCATGCTGTCGGCGTCGGGCACGACGGGGTCGTGCGTGGGCAGTGGCTCCGACACCTCGACCGCGACGTCGACCGCCTCGACCGGGATCTGCGCGTCGCCGTAGGTGTAGGGCATCTGGTCGTTGATGACGGCCACGACCCGACCGGAGCGCTGGCGGCATCCCTCGATCGCGGCCGGGAGCACGTTGACCTCGATGCCCAGGCTCAGCTGGCCGTCGCGCGGGGGTGCGCAGTGCACGATGACGACGTCCGGCGGGATGCGGCGCTGCAGCAGCACGGGCACCAGCGAGAGCCGGCTCGGCACGTACGACAGGTCGGTGTGGCGGCGCATGCCCGACCCGACGAAGCAGGTCTCGGCCGTCACGCCCTCGCGATCGGGGATGCCGGGGGGCGCGTTGAGCGCGTGGATCGTGTAGGTGTCCTTGTTCGCGTCGAGGGCACGCACCCCGGCCCACGGGACGGCGACGTTCCCGGAGACCACGACCCGGGGCTTGCCCGGCAGGGATGCGAAGTGGCGGCCGAGCTCCTCGACGCTGAGGGTTCTCATGGCCCCCATCATTCTCCGCTCGGCACCACATCTCATGTGAGGTTCGGCTGGCCTACCTTCTCCAGGTCCGGATGGCGTGCCGTCGCCGACCGCGCGGGCTCGGCTGTGGGACTTCAGCGCGGGCCGTGCCCGGCATACCGTTGAGGCATGTGCCGCAACATCCGTCCCCTGAACAACTTCGCGCCCCCGGCCACGTCCGACGAGGTGAGCGCCGCCGCCCTGCAGTACGTCCGCAAGGTGAGTGGCACGACCAAGCCGTCGGCGGTGAACCAGGCGGCCTTCGACCGGGCCGTGGCGGAGATCGCCCACGTGACCGCCCACCTGCTCGACGAGCTCGTGACGACCGCTCCGCCCAAGGACCGTGACGTCGAGGCCGCCAAGGCCCGAGCACGGGCGGCGGAGCGCTACGGCCGCGCCGGCTGAGGGCGGACGACAGCCCCGGAGGAGGGCGGCCGACGGGTCCGGGCGGCAGCGCGACACGCCGAGGCTGACGAGGCTCGTGGGGCGTTTGCTACCGGGTGGTAACAAGGCCTGACGGCTGGCGGTGTGACCCGGGTCATGTGGACCGTGACACGCCCGAAACTTTCTCAGGTGCACATGGGGTGGACGGCGTTCGCGCAGGTCAGTGCGGTGAGCGGGCCTCCCGCGGGGCGTGGTCCACAGGCTTCTCCACCGGCTGTGCACACGGCACCCGGGCGTTTTGCACACCTTGTCCCCACGTTGTGCACAGCCGTTCGGCTGATGTCGCCGAGCGGGCTTGGGGTTCTGCTCCGGTGCGCCTACGGTGACCACGCGGTGGTTGTCGGTGCTCTCTGGTCTGCTTGTCCCCAGGGCCGGACGCCCGGCCGCTCCAGTGGTCGATCGAGCCCGGCGGTGCCGGACGTGAGGGGTTGAGCGGGTGTCCATCGCGCAGCTGAGCGAGGCGTTCGGCGGGCCGAGCGATACGCGTTCCGACGACCGCGTCCCACCCCAGGACCTGCACGCCGAGCAGTCGGTGCTCGGGTCGATGCTCATCAACAAGGACGCCATCGCCGACTGCCTCGAGGCGGTCAAGGCACACGACTTCTACCGGCCCGCGCACGAGCTGATCTTCGACGCCGTGCTCGACCTGTTCGGAAGGGGCGAGCCCGCCGACGCCATCACGGTCGCCGACGAGCTCGGCAAGCGCGGAGACCTCACCCGCATCGGTGGGCAGGCCTACCTGCACCAGCTGATCCAGGCGGTGCCCACGGCCGCCAACGCCGGCTACTACGCCGAGATCGTTCACGAGCGGGCCGTGCTGCGCCGGCTGGTCGAGGCCGGCACCCGCATCGTCCAGATGGGCTACGCCCAGGGCGAGGGCGACATCGACGAGATCGTCAACCGCGCGCAGGCCGAGGTCTACTCCGTCGCCGAGAAGCGCGGCGGCGAGGACTACAACGTGCTCGGCGACCTGCTCAACGAGACGATGGAGGAGATCGAGGCGGCCTCGGGTCGCACCGACGACCTGATCGGCGTGCCCACCGGCTTCATCGAGCTCGACGAGCTCACCAACGGCCTGCACCCCGGTCAGATGATCGTCGTCGCGGCGCGGCCCGCCGTCGGCAAGTCGACGCTCGGCATCGACATCGCCCGGGCGGCCGCCATCAAGCACAACATGGCGGCGGCGGTGTTCTCGCTCGAGATGAGCCGCACCGAGATCACCATGCGCATCCTGTCGGCCGAGGCGACCATCCAGCTCCAGGACCTGCGCAAGGGCCTGAAGAACCAGGAGCAGTGGACCAAGCTGGCGCGGATCATGGGCAAGATCTCCAACGCACCGCTGTTCATCGACGACAGCCCCAACATGTCGCTGATGGAGATCCGGGCCAAGTGCCGGCGGCTCAAGCAGCAGCACAACCTGCGCATCGTCGTCATCGACTACCTCCAGCTGATGAGCTCGGGCAAGAAGGTCGAGTCCCGCCAGCAGGAGGTCGCCGAGTTCTCCCGGGCGCTCAAGCTGCTCGCCAAGGAGCTCGAGGTGCCCGTCATCGCGATCAGCCAGCTCAACCGTGGCCCCGAGCAGCGCACCGACAAGCGCCCGCAGATGTCCGACCTGCGCGAGTCCGGCTCCATCGAGCAGGACGCCGACGTCGTGATCCTGCTGCACCGCGACCGCTCCGACCCCGAGCGCGACGGCGAGGCCGACGTCATCGTGGCCAAGCACCGCAACGGCCCCACGAAGGACATCGTCCTGGCCTTCCAGGGGCACTACTCGCGGTTCAACAACATGGCCCGCGACGGCGGCTTCTGACCTCGAGCAGCACCGAGGCACCCGGATGCCCGGCAGGTGAGAAGGTAGCGCGGTGATCCTCCCGGAGCGGGCCGACCCCCGCCTCGTCACGGTCCGGCGCGGTGGCACCCTCACGGATGCCGACCACCACCTCCTCGCGCTGTGGGCGGCATCCTGCGCGGAGCACGTGCTCGACGCCTTCGAGTCGGTGTGTCCCGACGACCTGCGGCCGCGCGAGGCCGTCGAGGCAGGGCGGGCCTGGGTGCGGGGCGAGCTGCCGATGATGCGGGCCCGCGCGGCGGGCGGCCACGCCATGGGTGCGGCCAGGGAGCTGCGCGGTGCACCTCGGTGGGCCGCCTACGCCGCCGGCCAGGCCGCCTGCGTCGCGCACGTCGCCGCCCACGACCTCGGGGCCGCGGCCTACGCGATCAAGGCGGCTCGGGCCGCCGCTCCACCCGGTGAGCAGGAGGTCGCCGGGCGGCTGGAGTGCCGGTGGCAGCGCGCGCAGCTCCCCGACGAGGTGCGGGACCTCGTCCTCGACGACCAGCGGCTGCGCAACGAGCTCTGCTGGTCGGTGTTCGACGTCTGAGCCCACCCTGGTCGGTCGAGAGTGCACGACACGCTGATGGAACCGGCCATCCGTCAGCGTGTCGTGCTCTCTCGTTCCCGGCCGGCCGCAGGCCGTCAGCCGTCAACCGCCAGCCGGATGCCGTCAGCGGTCGCCCGAACCGTCGCCCGCCCCGCGCTCGTCGTCGCGGGCGAACCCCTCGCGCGCCGTGCGGGTGCTCTCGTCCTCGGTCTCCTGGAACAGCGTGATGGTCAGCCCTGCCGGCGCGTCGAGCCGTGAGTTGAGCGACCGCCACGGCGTCATGACCGGCTCGGCGACCAGCTCGGCCCCGGCCTCGACGAGCCGACGGGTCTGCCCGTCGGCGTCGTCGACCTCCAGCGCGATCCGGATCCGCGGGCTCGGCGCACCCCCGGCCTCGACGCGGTCGATGACCCGCTTGTGCTCCGGGCTCGCGATCTCGAGCGTCGCCCTGCCGGCATCGAGGATGGCGACCCGGTCGTCGCCGCCCTCGGCGAACGCGGCGAGCTCCGGCATCCCGAGCACGTCGCGGTAGAAGGTGACGGCCGCGTCGTAGTCGTCGGCCTCGACGACGACCCGCAGCTGGTGGACGGTGCGTGGTGCGCTCATCGACCCATGCTGCCCGACCGGTCGAGGGGTCACGACACGCTGAGCGGGCGGGTGTGACGTCCGCGTGTCATGACCCCTCGACCTGAGAGGGCTCAGGGTCGGCTCAGGGTCGTTGTCAGGTGTCTCCCCGATGCGTGCGCCGGCCCGACACCGAGACGATGCTGCGCATGATCACCGTCGAATCGCTCACCAAGACCTACGGCCGCGGCCTGACCGCCGTCGACGACGTCTCCTTCACCGCGGCCACCGGCCGCGTCACCGGCTTCCTCGGCCCCAACGGCGCCGGCAAGTCCACGACCATGCGGATCATGGTCGGGCTCACCCCGGCGACGTCCGGCACGGCCACGATCGACGGCCGCCGGTTCGTCGACCTGCCCAACCCCGGCACCGAGGTCGGGGTGCTGCTCGATGCCTCGGCGCAGCACGCGGGCCGCACCGGCCGCGAGATCCTCACCATCGTGCAGCGCACGATGGGGCTGCCGAAGGGTCGGGTCGACGAGATGCTCGAGCTGGTCAGCCTCACCGACGACGAGGCCGACCGACGGGTGCGCAACTACTCGCTCGGCATGCGCCAGCGCCTGGGCATCGGCGCCGCCCTGCTCGGCGACCCGCACGTGCTCATCCTCGACGAGCCGGCCAACGGACTCGACCCCGCCGGCATCCGGTGGATGCGCGACCTGCTGCGCGGCTACGCCAACCGCGGCGGCACCGTGCTGCTCAGCTCGCACCTGCTGCACGAGATCGAGGTCATCGCCGACGACCTCGTGGTCATCGGCAACGGCAGGATCGTCGCCCAGGGCACCAAGGCCGAGCTGCTCGCCTCGGCCGGCACCATCGCCCGCGCCAAGGACATGGCGGCGCTCGTGGCCGCCATGGAGCGCGCCGGCCTCACGGTCACGCACGCCGACGGCAGCGCACACACCGAGGCCACCCCCGAGCAGGTCGGTGAGGTCGCCCTCGGAGCGGGCCTGGCCCTGACCGAGCTCCGCGCCGCCGACGGCGCCGGGCTCGAGGAGATGTTCCTCGAGCTCACCGCAGACACCCAGCGTGAAGGAGCAGCAGCATGACCACCACCACCGCCCTCGACCCGGGCACGGCCGATGTGGCGGCCGACCGCGGCCGCACGCGCACGGCATCCGCCCGCATCCCGCTCACCCGGCTGGTCGCGGTCGAGCTGCGCAAGATGTTCGACACCCGCTCGGGATTCTGGCTGATGGCGAGCATCCTCATCACCAGCGTGCTCGCGACGGCCGCGATCATCGTCTTCGCGCCCGACGACCAGCAGACCTACGACAACTTCGCCGCGGCCGTCGGCATCCCGATGACGATCATCCTGCCGATCATCGGCATCCTCGCCGTCACCAGCGAGTGGAGCCAGCGCAGCGGGCTCACGACGTTCACGCTCGTGCCGCACCGCGGCCGGGTGCTGGGGGCCAAGTTCATCGCGGCCGTCGGCGTCGGGGTCGTGGCCATGTTCGTCGCGCTCATCGTCGGTGCGCTCGGCACCCTGGTCGGCAGTCTCGCCAACGGCCTCGACCCGGTCTGGAACGTCACCGCCACCGAGTTCGCGCTCATCGTGCTCGGCAGCGTGCTCGGGATGCTGTTCGGCTTCATGCTCGGTGTGCTGATCCGCAACTCGGCCGGCGCGATCGTCGCGTACTTCGTCTACAGCCTCGTGCTGCCCCCGCTCGTCGAGCTGCTCGCGGCCAACGCCTCGTGGTTCGCGGACGTGCGGCCCTGGATCGACTACGCCAACGCCCGCAACATGCTGTTCAACGGAACCATGAGCGGCGAGCAGTGGCAGCAGCTCGCGGTCTCCGGCACCATCTGGTTCCTCCTGCCGCTGGCCGTCGGGCTGATCATCGTCCGCCGCGCCGAGGTCAAGTGACGACCGGCTGATCCGGCCGCACGGGTCCCGTCGCTCGCCCTCCCGTCAACCGGGCAGGTGCGAGCGGCGGGACATCAGCGACTCGCGCCGGTGGGCGTTCCCGTGCAGCGCCACGTAGGCGTCGCCGAACCGGGAGAGCAGGTCGTCGTCGAGCCGCCGCACCGCACCGGGCGGGTAGCGGTAGCCCATCGCCGCCGTCACCGCGGCACTGTCGACGTCACGCAGGGTCGAGCTCAGCTCGTCGAGCGAGGCGATGCCCAGCTCGAGCAGCAGCCCGGAGATCCACTCGTAGTGCTCGGTGCGTGACCACCCGGCGCTGGAGTAGCGCCCGGCCAGGAAGGTCGCGAGCTCCTGGGCGCTGATCCGCGGGTCGTGCTCGTCGCCGCCGTCGACGGCGCTGTCGCCGAGGCCGGCCTGGAGCCGGTCGCGGATCGCCTCGAACTCGCGGTCGGCCAGCTCGAGCAGGCCAGCCGCCAGGGTGAACCGGCGGTCGAGGTCGGGCACCTGCTCGGGCGGCACCGTGCCCTTGTAGCGGATGTCGTGCTCGAACTCCGCCCACGCGTGCTGCAGCACCGTGCGCAGCTGGATCGAGGCGCAGAACAGCGGGTCGTACGTCGTGGGCTCGCCGGGCGCCCGCGACACCAGCAGGTGCCGGCTCGCGTAGCCGAACCGGCCCGCGGCGGCGGTCTCCTCGCCCAGGTCACGGTCGCCGAGCACGGTGAAGCGCTCCGCGAGCAGGCCTGCGACGGCGTCGATGTCGCGCTGCACGTAGGTGATCACCCGGACCCCGACCTGGTCGGTCACGGCCAGCAGCGGGTCGGCCGTGCTGTCGTCGGCGAGCACGCCGCGGGCCTTGCCGGCGAACGACGCCACGGTCTTGGTGCGCCCCGTCACGCTGAGGTAGTTGATGCCGGCGTCGTCGATGGTGCCGGTGACGAGCTCGACGAACTCGTCGGTCGCCGGCAGCAGCTGCGGGCGCAGGACGGTGTAGTCCGCGACGGCTCGGTCGACACGGCGCATGGACATGGGGCCACTGTCCCACGGGCGTAGAGCCCCGTTCGGCACCCGGGTGCGGCAGCGTGGTCCGACAACGCCGAGGAGCAGGAGTGCCGCCATGGGAAAGGTCGTCTCGTCCGCGATGATGTCGCTGGACGGCTACATCGCCAAGGCCGACAACACGATCGGCCGGCTCTTCGACTGCCTGAACAACGGCGAGGTCGACGTGTCCACCGCCACCCCCGACATGACCTTCCACATGACGCCACGGTCGGCGGAGTACTGGCAGGCGTGGATGGACTCGGTCGGCGCGATCGTCGTCGGCCGCACGCTGTTCGACTTCACCGACGGCTGGGGCGGCCAGCACACGATGGGCGCACCCGTGGTCGTCGTCACCCACGAGGTGCCGACCGACTGGGTCGACGCACACCCCGAGGCAGCCCTCACCTTCGTCACCGACGGCGTCGCCGCGGCCATCGACAGCGCGAAGGAGATCGCCGGCGACCGCAACGTCGCGGTGGCCGCCGGCACGATCGCGCGGCAGGCCCTCGAGCTCGGGCTGCTCGACGAGGTCGCCGTCGACCTGGTCCCGGTCGTGATGGGGGAGGGCAAGCCCTACTTCGGCCGGATGGGGGTCACCGACGTCATGCTCGGCGACCCGACGACCTGCATCCAGGGCGAACGGGTCACCCACCTGGTCTTCCCCGTGCAGCGCTGAGTGCCTACCCCGCGCCGGGCGGCCCGTCGAGCACGGTCGGCCGGTAGTCCAGCAGCTGCGAGCGCCCGTCGAAGGTGCGGCTCTCGATCAGCTCGAGGGCCACGTCGGGGTAGCCGTCGTAGACCCGGTCGGCACCGGTCGCCCCGGTGATCACGGGGAAGACGACGAGCCGGAACCGGTCGACCAGCCCGGCCGACAGCAGCGCGCGGCTCAGGCTGATGCTGCCCAGGGTGCTCAGCGGGGCGGTGCTCTCGGCCTTCATCGCGCGCACCGCCTCGACCGCGTCGGTCGAGACCAGCCGCGTGTTGGGCCAGGCGAGGGGCTCGGTGAGGGTCGACGAGAACACGACCTTCGACATGGCGTCGAGCCCGGTGAGGCTGTCGGCCTCGTCCGGGCGGAACTCGTCCTGCCCCTCGTTGGCCGCGG
This sequence comes from uncultured Actinomycetota bacterium, assembly GCA_963707895.1. Taxonomy (GTDB): domain Bacteria; phylum Actinomycetota; class Actinomycetes; order Actinomycetales; family Dermatophilaceae; genus Fodinibacter. The sequence goes on from CAVPRS010000011.1 coordinate 171,486, forward strand.
CCGCGGACATCTGCGACATCAGCCGGTAGGTCGTCGCGCCCATCAACACCACGCGGTCCTTCTCGGGCAGCGCCTCGAGCCAGCCGAGGTACTCGGGCCCCTCCAGGCCCCACCACCCGGGCCATCCCTCCGCGGAGGCGTAGCCGTCGAGGGAGGTGATCAGGTCGACCATCAGCTCAGCCATGGTGACTCCTTTCCGTGTGCGGTCACCGCGACGCCGGTCCTGCACCACGGGTGCCGCTCGGCCCCCTCGTCGCGTGCCGTGTCACCACGATGCCGGGTCGTGGCGGGACATCGGGCTGACGTGACGGCCGGGTTCACGCCCGATACTGGAGGCGTGAAGCCACTGGTGCTCGCCGCGACCGCGGCCCTGGTCGCGCTGTCAGCGTGTGCTGCGGGCGACGACACCGGGGGCCGAGCAGGGACTGCAGCTGCCCGAGACGACACCCAGCGCCGGCCCGGTCAGCCACGAGTACCGGCCCGGGCTGGCCGCCTTCCCGCACCTGCCCGACGGGGTGACCGAGGCGCCCGTCGTGGTGATGATCCCCGGAGGGGGATGGCGCAGCGCCGTGCCGACGGGCCTGGAGCCACTGGCCGCGGCGCTGGCCCGGCAGGGCGTGGTGGCGATTCCGGTCGTCATCCGCACGGCCGGGGACGGTGTCACCTACCCCGTCCCGGTCGAGGACGTGCTCTGCGCGCTCGCCGACGGCGCGGCGACGGCCAGGGCTGCCGGCATCCAGCCCACGACGCTCGTGCTGCTCGGCCACTCCTCGGGTGCCCACCTCTCGGCGGTCGCCGCGCTCGCACCCGGCAGCGTGACGCCGCACTGCGAGGACCCGCTGCGTGGCACCCGACGCGCTCGTCGGGCTCGCCGGCCCCTACGACATCCGCAACTTCTCGGATGCGGCCGCGAACCTCTTCGCGGCCGACGCCGACGAGGCGACCTGGGACGCCGCGAACCCCGTGCTGCTCGCCGCCCAGCGGCCCGACGTGCCCGTGCTGCTCCTGCACGGCGACGCCGACGAGCTGGTGCCGACGCAGTTCAGCACCGACTTCGCGGCAGCCCTGCGGGCCGGGGGCCACCACGTCACGGTGAGCATCCTGCCCGGCGTGAACCACGGCGAGGTCTACGCGGCGGACGTCGCGGCCGCACCGGTGCTCCGATGGCTGACCAGCTTCCCGCAGGACTGAGCGCGCGACCGGGCGCCCGGGTCAGCGGGCTCGCACGGAGACGTCGCGCTCGCCGGTGCGGGCCTCGATGTCCTCCTCCGCCTGGCTGAGCAGGTGGTCCGCCAGGCGCCGCAGCGCCCGCGCGACCGCCACCTCGTCGCCGATGTGGGCGACGCCGGGGTCGGCCCCGCTGCGCCGGCTCGTGCCGCGCGCCGTCATCGCCTCGGGGGCGTCGGCGAGCAGCGCCACGGTGGCCGTGGTGTCGTCGCCCCGCTCGAAGATGGTGACCCGCACGGACCACTCGCGCAGGGTGCCGGTGTCGGGCCCGGGCGCCACCACCGCCTGCTCCGCGGGGGCGGACCCGGCCTCGGCCACCCTCAGCACCGACCCCGGTCCCGGGAACATGGTGCTCGTGTGCCCGTCCTCCCAGCGCACCACGTAGGGCGGCGCGCCGTCGGGCCCACGGGCCTCGAGCACCTCCCCCGCGCGCGTGGGCTGGTCGACCAGCTCGCCCGCCAGGATGATCCGGTCTCCGGCGTGGCCCTCATGGCAGCTCCTCACCCGCGTCGTCACCGTGCCCGGGGATGCCGGGGCGGTGGCGACGGCCACGGCACGCACCTGCGATTGTCCTCCTCCGACGGCCCCGGCACACCCCCGCCGTGGTGGCCGGCGTCACTGCCGAGCCGGCAGCCGCCGGGCTATCCTGCGGGCCGGACGTGGCCGTCCCGCAGCCGTCGCCCACCCCATCCGCGCGACCGAAGAGGCCGACGAGCATGCGCCGACCCGACCTGACCGTCCTCGCCATCCCGGCGTTCGTCGGTGCGATGGCCGCGGAGGTGATCTGGCAGCGCCGCAACCCCGCGCCCCCCGGCACCACCCGGGCCGGTGACTACGCGCTGGCCGACACCATCGCCAGCCTCACCATGGGCGTCGGCAGCCTGGTCGCGCCGTTCGTCTCGGCACGGCTGCTCGACCCCGTCACCCCCGGTCGGGGCCGGTTCGCGAAGGTGCTGATGGGCACCGCCGTCGCCGCGTCGGCGGCCACCACGGTCGCCGACGTGCTCCGCCGGCGCCGTGAGAGCGGCGGGCTCCCGGACGCAGGGACCCTGCCCGCCACCGACCCGCGAGCCCCCCGCACCGGCCCGGATGCCGTGCCACACCTTCGGGACGCGCCCCTCGGTCGCCGGGTCACCGCCGGCACCGCCGTGGCTGCCGTCGCCGCCACGGCCCTGACCGTGGCCACCACCTGGTCGGCACAGACCAGCGGGACCCGGCTGTTCGGCCTGAGCCGGCGCGACCTGGGCACCGGGCTGGCCGCCAACGCCGTCGCCATCCTCGGCTGGGACGCCATCTACTACTGGAACCACCGGTTCAACCACGAGAGCCGGTGGCTGTGGGCGATGCACGTGGTGCACCACAGCAGTGAGCGCTACAACCTGTCGACGGCGCTGCGCCAGCCGGTGGCCGAGGGCCTGACGATGAGCGTCCCCTACGGCCTGCTGGCCCTGGCGGGGGTGCGGCCGAGCGTCATCGAGAACGCGCGCGCCCTCAACCTGATCTACCAGTTCTGGATCCACACCGAGGCGGTGCGGTCGATCGGCTGGCTCGAGAACGTGCTCAACACCCCGTCGCACCACCGGGTGCACCACGGCACGAACCGGCAGTACCTCGACCGCAACCACGGCAGCATCCTGATCGTGTGGGACAAGCTGTTCGGGACCTTCGAGCGCGAGGACGAGCGGGTCGTGTACGGGCTCACCACGAACATCGACACCTACAACCCGGTGACCATCGCGACCCACGAGTGGCGCGACATCGGCCGCGACGTCGCGGGGTCCACGACGTGGCGCGAGCGGTGGTCGTACCTGCTGCGCGGGCCGGGCTGGGCCTACGACCGTCGCGCGGAGCTCCTCGGTGCTGCCGTCGCCAAGGATGCCGTCGCCGCCTGACGCGCACCACCGGCCCCGGCGTGGCGCCCGTCTCATCGCCCGCCATCCGGGTTCCGCTCCGGCACACGGGGCATAGCCTGACGGCGAGGGCGCGTTCCGCCGTCCCTCGCGGCCGAGCGAGGGGAGCACCGTGCAGATCACCGACAAGGTCTTCGTGGTCACCGGCGGCGGGAACGGCATCGGCCGCCAGGTCGTCCTGGCCCTGCTCTCGCGCGGCGCACGCGTGGCGGCCGTCGACCTGAGCCAGGACGGGCTCGACGAGACGACCGAGCTCGCGGGCACGTCCTCGGCGGACCTGCTCAGCACCCACGCCCTCGACCTCACCGACCGGGCCGCCGTCGAGGCGCTTCCCGACGCGGTGCGCGAGGCGCACGGCCGCATCGACGGGCTGGTCAACGTGGCAGGCATCATCCAGCCGTTCGTGAAGTTCGCAGACCTCGAGTACCCGCAGATGGAGAAGGTGCTCTCGGTCAACCTCTGGGGCGTCATCCACACCTGCAAGGTGTTCCTCCCGCACCTGGTCGCCCGTCGCGAGGCGTGCATCGTCAACGTGTCGAGCATGGGTGCCCTCGCGCCCGTCCCGGGCCAGACGATCTACGGGGCGAGCAAGGCCGCGGTGAAGCTGTTCACGGAGGGCCTCTACGCCGAGCTGCGCGACACCTCCGTCGCCGTCACGGTGGTCTTCCCCGGGGGCGTCGACACCGGTATCGCCGCGCACTCGGGGGTCTCGATCCCCGGCATGGACGAGGCGCCGGCCGACCTCGCGGCCAGCATGACCAGCGCGCCCGAGGCGGCCCGGCAGATCGTCGAGGGCATCGAGAAGGGCAGCTACCGCGTCGTGATCGGCAAGGACGCGCGCGGGCTCGACCGGCTCTCGCGGTTCTCGCCGCAGCGCGCCACCGACCTGGTCGCCACAAGGATGGCCTCCCTGCTCAACCGGTGACTCGGGCACACTGACCGCATGGCCAAGCCGTACACCGTCACCCGCTCGACGACGATCAACGCACCCGCCGAGCGCGTGCACGCACTCGTGGCCGACTTCCACCAGTGGCCGCAGTGGTCGCCGTGGGAGGACCTCGACCCGAAGATGCAGCGCACCTACTCGGGCGCCGAGGCCGGCACCGGTGCGGTCTACAGCTGGGAGGGCAACACAGAAGGCGGGCAAGGGCGACATGACGATCACCGCGGACACGCCGCAGCAGGTCGACATCGCGCTGAACTTCCTCAAGCCCTTTCCGGCCAAGAACCGCATCGAGCTCTTCCTCACACCCGCCGGCGACGCGGCCACCACTGTCGAGTGGCGGATGCACGGCGAGCTGAGCGGCTTCATCCGGCTGTTCTCCGTGGTGAAGTCGATGGACTCGCTCGTCGGGCCCGACTTCGAGAAGGGCCTGGCCAGGCTCAAGCGAGCGGCCGAGGCCGGCTGAGCCGCCGTCTGTCGTCCGGCTCGCGGGCCGGCCGAGGCTAGGGTTCCCATGTGGGTTCCCCCTCCTCCCCCGAGCTGCTGGCCCTGCACGCCGTGCGGGTGAGCGGCATGGCGGATGCCGGTGCCGTCGCCCGGCGCACCGGGCTGGCCCGCGACCTCGTGGATGAGCTGCTGCTCGACGACGAGGCGCGAGGATGGGTGAGCCGGGTCGCGTTCGCCGACCTGGCCGGCTGGTCGCTCACGGACACGGGCCGGGCCGAGGACGAGCGGCGGCTGGCCGAGGAGCTCGAGCGCACCGGGGCCGGGCCCGCGGTCGACCGGGCCCACGACACCTTCGCCCGGCTCAACGACCGCTTCCTGTCGACCCTGACCCGGTGGCAGATCCGGCCGCAGCCGTGGGACCGGCTCGCCGCCAACGACCACGACGACCCGGTGTGGGACGGTCGGGTGCTCGACGAGCTCGCCTCCTACCGGCGTCGGCTCGGCCCGCTGTGCGCCGAGCTCACCGCGGTGCTCGACCGGTTCGCGGGCTACGACGACCGGTTCACCGCCGCCCTCGGGCAGGCCGAGGCCGGCCGGCTCACCTGGGTCGACGGGGTCGGCGTCGACTCGTGCCACACCGTCTGGATCCAGCTGCACGAGGACCTCCTGGCCACGCTGGGGCTGGAGCGCGGCGCCAGCGCCTGACCCGGCATCCGTCGGCGGGTGAGGCGCCCTGCCCGGGCGGCGCGGCCCGCCACGCCTGGAGCGCACGGCATCCGCGCAGGTCGGGACCCCTCGCGTATCACCGGTCCCACGCGACACCTCCTCTGGCCAAGCGGGGGGACCGGACGGGTCCTCCCACCCTTGGGGGAGGTACCACCATGACCACGAAGCCACGACGACCGCTGGGGGAGCGTCCGGAGCGGGTGGAGGTGTCGGAGCAGCTGGTCAAGGTGCGCCAGCACACGCTCGCGCTGTCGGCCTTCGCGTCGCTCGACGGACCGCTGCCGACCGAGCTGTTCGGCGACGAGAAGGTCTCCGGGAGCATCACGTTCGAGGAGATCACCTGCGTCGGCCTGACCCCGTCGATGGACCAGCTGACGGCCGTCGTGCGAATCCACGCGAACACCGGCTACTCCGGCCCGCTGTGTGGGGCCGGCTCGAGGGAGCACGTGCGGTTCTACGTCTCCGGTGACGACGGCGCGACCTGGTCCGATGCCGGCACCGACTCCTTCCCGGTGCACGACACCCAGGGCCCGCGGCCGCTCGACCACGCGGTCGACGTCGTCTTCCCGCAGCGGCACACGCTGTGCTTCATCGAGAACCACCCGCTGGTGCGGGCGATCCTGTCGTGGAACGTCGCGCCGCCACCGAACAGCCCGAACTGGTCGCCGCCGTGGGGCAACGTCGTCGAGGTGCGGGTGGCCCCGCGCACGCGCCGCCTGCCCATCCTGCTCGACCTCGTCGAGGCGGGCGTCATCAAGCTGCCCAAGAGCATCGCCGACCTGGTCGTGCTCGACACCCCGGTGACGCTCAAGACCGCGGCGAGCCCGTCGGTCGCCGAGCTGGCGAAGACCTACGCGAAGGACCAGGTCGAGCCGCACCGGTTCGCGCTGCCGGCCTACCTGGCCGCCACGACGACCGGCGTCACACCGCCGACCACGCCGTCCCCGGTGCCCTCGGACGGGAAGAGCAGCGCCTTCGGCAGCGTGCTGTCGCAGATCGACGTCAGCCCCAAGGCATTCCTGGCCGACCTGTTCGCGACCGACGGCAACACCACGTACGAGGAGCTCGGCTGCATCGGGTACGACCCGGTCGAGGATGCCGCCGTCGGAGTCTTCACGGTCAAGCGCCCATCGGGCTACAGCGGCGGACCGTGCACCGCGGGCTCGACGGAGTACGTCACCTTCTGGGTCGACTGGGGCAGCGGCTGGCAGCATGCCGGCACGACGACGACCACGGTGCACGACGAGTCGGTGCCCGCCGGTGGCCTGCACTTCTCGGTCTACCAGCCGCTCGACTCCTTCAGCCACCGGCAGGCCTGCTCCGACGGGCCGGTGCAGCCGCGGCTGCGCGCGATCCTGTCGTGGCAGCAGGCGCCACCGCCCGGCGACCCCGACTGGCGCCCGACCTGGGGCAACCGCGAGGAGACGAGCTTCGAGCTGCCGGCCGGCGCGGTCACCCCGCTGGCCCCGGTCCTCGAGAGCGTCGGCGGCGCCCTGGCCTGCGACGTCCACGCCGCTGACGGCCACACCCTGGTGCACCAGCGCCCGTTCGGCGCGGTCGTGGCGGTCGCGGGCTTCATCCCGGGTGCGCCGCCCAGCTCGGGCACCCCGATGAAGTACAAGGTCAAGGTCACCCAGATCGGTGGCGCCGGCACCGTCGAGGAGCTGCGCAGCCCGTTCACCGCCAAGGTCACCAAGTCCGTCGCGGGCTACGTGACCCAGGAGGACGTGCCCCAGGTCGCGGACGGCGACGGCTGGTTCACGTACCTCGAGTACCACGACCCCGGCGGCCTCACCTGGCGCGAGGTGCACGGCGACCTGCTCTACCCGTGGGAGTCGCGCCCGCGGACCGGGCTGTGGGAGATCGAGATCCGTTCCAAGGACGCCGGGGGCACCGAGTACGCCGCCCAGGTCATCCACTGCACCGACGGCACCGTGCGCCAGCAGGTTCGCGTGTACCTCGACCAGGCGCAGCCCGTGCCCGACGTCGAGATCACGAGCTACCACCTGCCCGGCAACCCACCGATCCCGGCGGGGTCGTGCATGAAGTTCCCGGTGGGGGCGGTCCTCGCGGGTACCTTCTCGGCGACCGACGAGCACTTCGACAGCATCGGCCTCAGCGTCGAGGGCACGCCGTACTCGGCCACCACCCCCGGCGGCAACCCGCGCTGGACGATCACCGGCGCCACGGCCTACCCGGCGGCGTCGACGAGTGGCACCTCCGGCACGTGGGAGTTCGACACCGCCGGGATGCCGGCCTGCGGCTACGTGCTGCGCGCCATCGCCTCCGACCGCACCATCGTCAGCGGTGGCAGCGGCTGGTGGGACGACGACGTCGAGGGCTTCTCGCTGGAGTGAGTCGGACGGTCCGTCGCGGCCGGCCGTCGGGGGCGATCCCCTCGGCGGCCGGCCGCTGTCCGCCCTCGACCTGCCCCGGGATCCGCGGGTCGCCCGGCGCCGTACCTGCGCGAGGATGGCTGCCGACGAAGCCGACCCCGGGAGGACCGATGGCGAAGTTGCGGGTGCAGGCGTTCTCGATCTCGCTCGACGGGTTCGGGACCGGTGAGGGGCTGACCGACGACGAGCCGTTCGGGCATGCCGGGGAACGGTTGCACGAGTGGATGTTCGCGGCGCTCGACGACGAGCCGGCGGCGACCCAGCTCGACAAGGACCTGGTCGGCCGCTTCTCGGACGGCATCGGTGCCGAGATCATGGGCCGGCGCAAGTTCCACGTGGGCAGCGGCCCTCTGCCCGACGACTGGGAGGGCTTCTGGGGGGACGACCCGCCGTTCCACACACCGGTGCTCGTGCTGACCCACCACCCTCGCGCCAGCCTGGAGATGGCCGGGGGCACGACGTTCCACTTCGTCGATGCCACCCCGCAGGAGGCCCTGGCGGCGGCGGTCGAGGCGGCCGGAGGGCTCGACGTGCGCCTGGGTGGCGGCACCGAGACGGTCCGGGCCTTCCTCGACGCCGACCTCGTCGACGAGCTGCACCTCGTGATCGTGCCGATCGTGCTGGGCCGCGGCCAGCGGCTGTGGGACGGCCAGGAGGGCCTCGAGGAGCGCTTCGACATCGAGGTGCTGCCCGGCGGGTCGGGCGTGACCCACCTGCTCCTCACCCGGCGTCGCGGAGCCTGACCGGCGGGGGGCCGGAGACGGGTGCGCCTACGGACGGGCAATGGGCTGTCGGGGGTGGGGTGGTCGTGCTCAGCAGAGGCCCCGAATGCCCCGTTTGCCCGTCCGTGGGAGCAGTCCAGATCCGTGGGGCCGCCCGAACGCGGCGTGCGCGACGGGCCCGCGCCAGCGCTCAGAGGAGCTGGTCGACCACCCTGGCCGACGCCTGCCCGTCGTCGTGGGGGGCGTAGGTGCGGGCGAAGGCCAGCACCCGCTCGTCGGCGCCCTCGAGGGCGGCGCTCGCCTCGAGCACGTCGAAGAGCTCGTCCTGGGTCTGGGTGATCGGCCCGGGCAGGGTCGCCTCGTCGTAGGGCAGGTAGAAGCCGCGCAGGTTGTCGCGGTAGTTCTCGAGGTCGTAGGCGTAGAAGACGATCGGCCGGCCGAGCAGCGCGTAGTCGAAGAACGACGACGAGTAGTCGGTCACCAGCACGTCGCTGGCCAGGAACAGCTCCTGGATGTCGGGGTAGGTCGACACGTCGAGGACGCTCTTCTCGGCCCCCGGCGGCACCTCGACCCGGTTGCTGATGAGCACGTGGGTGCGCACCAGCAGCACGTGGTCCTCGCCGAACCGGCGGTGGAACTCCGCCAGGTCGATCGGCATGGTGAACTCGAAGCGGCCACGCGTGGTGGGCCGGTCGTCGCGGAAGGTCGGGGCGTACAGCACGACCCGCTTGTCGGGCGCGATGCCGAGCATCTGGCGCACCCGGGCGGCCCGGTCGGCGGCCGACCCGTCGATCAGGATGTCGTTGCGCGGGTAGCCGACCTCGACGACCGGACCCTTCCAGTCGTAGGCGGTGCGCCATGCACTCGGTGGCGTAGGGGCTCGGCGACACGAGCACGCTCCACTGCGCGACCGCCTCGGTGACCCGGTCCTTGTAGCCCGGGTCACGGCCGAACCACGCCTCCTGGTCGAGGAACATCCGCTTGAGCGGCGTGCCGTGCCAGGTCTGCACGTACTGCCCCTTGGGCCGGCGGGTGATGTAGTGCGGGAAGGTGTGGTTGTTGACCCAGAACTTGGCCCGCGCGAGGTACCAGTAGAAGCCGAACGAGTGCCGCTTGACGACGATGGTGTGCTCGTCGCGCACCGGGAGGGCGACGGTCGTAGACCCACACCTTGGTGCGGGTGTCGCCGCGGCGCACCAGCTCCTCGTAGACGTAGCGCGGGCTGTCGCTGAACTGCCGTCCCTGGCCGCTCTCGAAGACGATGAGGTCGTCATCCATCGGCAGCTTCTTGAAGACCTTGTAGAGGCGCTGCATCGTGGGGATCCAGCGCTTGTTGCGCCGCGCCGCAGCGCTGAGCGACTTCACGGTGCGGTTGCCCGTGACCGTGGTGGCGAGGCTGCGGCTGCCGTCGAGGGTGCGGGCGGCCTCGAAGATCCGCTCGCAGTTCTTGCGGTCACGGAAGCGGCAGAACGCCTTGGCGCGCTCCCAGTAGACGTCGCTCATCGCCCAGCCGTCGCCGGCGATCTCGGCCAGCGACTCGAGGATGCCGCCCTCGGTCGCCACGACCGGACCGGGCAGCTCGAGCTGCGGGTTGGCGTGCGGAGCGTCGAACAGCTCGGCGTCGAACTGGTAGTAGACGACCGGCTTGTTGAGGAACGCGAAGTCGAACGCGACGCTGGAGTAGTCGGTCACCATGACCGCGCTCTCCTTGATCAGGTGCTGCACGTCGACCTCGCCCTGCACGACGACCCGCAGGTGCTCGGACGCGAAGTGCTGGCTGAACTGCTGCATGTTCGGGTGCAGGCAGAGCACCACCTCGGCGCCGGTGCGCTCCTCGAGCTCGCGCATCTCGGGGCCGGTGAGCAGGTCGTGCCAGCGGTGGAAGTACTCGGACTCGGTGAACGTCGTGGGGTCCTGGAGCCACGGCCGCCACGTGGGCATGACGAGGATCTGGCGCTCGACGACCGGCACGTCATCGGCGAACAGCGCGTCGAACCGGGCGAACCCGGTGACCGCGACCTCGTGGGGCGAGTAGCCGAAGTCGTTGACGAAGAACTGCTTCTCGCGGTCGGAGCACACGCACACGAGCGAGGTCTCGAAGCCGCTGACCTGCTTGCCGTAGTTGGGCACCATCCACTTGGCGCCGGTGACGCCGTGCTGGAGGAAGACCTTCTCGGCGTTCACCCGGCGCCGGAAGCGGGGGCTGCGGCTGGGGTACAGGAAGTCGGGATGGTGGCTGCCCACGATGCGCTCGGCCTGGAGCACCTTGTCGATGTGCTCGGTCGACCGGTGGAAGATCACGTGGTCGAGGCCCTCGAGGTTGCGGCGCTCGGGGGAGTCCTCGCGGATGACGTAGTAGGCGTCGATCTCGCGGTGGTGCTCGCGCATGTAGCGGAAGAAGTGCATCCCGTTGTCCTGCGCCTTGTAGGGCAGCTCGCCGACGATCCACACCGGCTTGTCGGGGCGCCGCGAGGTCACCGAGCTGGCCGTCGACAACCGGCGGCGCAGGTGCGCGTGGACCGCGGCGTCGAAGATCTCCAGGTGCAGCGACGGGTTCTTCGCCTTGAACGTGTAGTACGGCTCGATCGAGAGCGTGGTGTCGCCGTGCGTGACGTGGCCACCGCGGGTGCGGGCCCGCACCAGCATCCGGCTGCGTCCCACCCGCCGCTTGTAGGGCTCGCTGCCGTCGGCGGGGACGAACTCGACGAACATGTCGGCCACGTCGTCCTTGATCAGGCCGCTCGCGAGGTCGGGCCCGAAGTCGTGGGTCGCGGTGAACGAGTAGCTGCGCAGGCCCCACCCGCTGCGGGTGGCCTCGGCGTCGAACGAGATCGGTGCCGGCACGACCGCCTGGTAGCCGCTGGTGCGGCCCTGGACGATCAGTGAGGCCGACGACAGCTCGACGTGGCGGCTGAGCAGGGCGCCGCGCAGGCTGAGCACGCCCCGCGCCACGCTGAGGCCGTCGTTGCGCACCTGGCTGGCCGGCTCCATCGGTGCCCCGATGAGCACCGAGAGGATCCCCTTGGAGTTGACGAACGGCGTGACCGGCCCCTGCTCGGTGTCGACGGTGTCGAAGCGCGGCACGTCGGTGGTCTCGTACTGGCCGAGCGGGTCGCGGTAGCGCGCGCCCTCGGAGGGGTCGTCGCTGCCGGCCACCTCGCCGTCGGCGCTCCACGCCACGACCCGTCCGAGGGGGCGCACGTAACCGCTGGGGCTGGCGACCTCGACGAAGAGCCGCACCCGGGTGCCCTCGGGGGAGTCGTCGTCGGCCGCCTCGACGACGGCCGGGACCGGCTGGGCCTGGCCCGCGACCAGCTCGGCGGTGTCGGCGGCCAGGGACACGAGGTCGATCGTGGTGCGGTAGGTCGTGTCGGTGCCCTGGGAGCCCACTCGCTCGACGCTCCCGCACGGGACCCAGAGGGAGTCGACGAGCGCGTACGCCCCGTGGAGCCGGTCGGTGCCGCGCACGGTGAAGTCGACGGTCAGGGCGGTGCCGGCCTGCGACACGGTGAGCTGGGTGCGGCGCTGCACGGGAGCGGACGACCCACCGGTGCGGTTCCTCACGCGGGCGCTCGCACGACCGACGGCGGAACGGACGTGACCGGGCACAGAGGAGCTCACGTGCGTTCTCAACCAACTTCCTGCGACGGGGATGAGGGCGGTTTCAACACCGTCGAGACCCGTGCCGAGCCCGCTGACGTGACCGTCCCCGGAGAGGGCGAGCATACCGAACCGCAGGTGGGAGGCCGAAACGAGCGAACCGACCGATGCCGGCCCCGGCGGCCCCGACGAGCCGTCCGAGCGCTCAGGCCACGCGCTGGTCCCAGCCGACCGAGGTCAGCCACGCGAGCAGCACGAGCTCCCCCAACGCGGCCGGCAGGAGCACCCCGGCGCCCGGGAGCAGGTCGGGCAGCGGCCACTGGCCCACGACGTCGACGAGCACGGATGCCGCACCCGCCAGAGCGGTCCCCGCCACCACCGCGCCCGGCACCCGGCGGGAACGCCAGAGCGCGACGGCCGTCACGAGCAGGTGCACCCCGAGCACCACGAGGGCGAGCGACCAGTCCGCGCGGAAGCCGTCGGCGCCGTCGCCTCCCGGCCACACCAGGCGACCCGCCGCGGCCGCGAGGAGCACCGCATACCCGGCCCGGCTCACCAGCGCGGCGTAGGCGGGTGGATGGGCGCGCTCGCGCAGCAGGACGAAGACGCCCCAGCCGACCACGACCTCCAGTGCGGCGATCGCGACGAAGGCGGCGCCGGCGAACGCGCGGGCACCGGGGCGGTCGGCGTCGTCGAGCAGCGCGGCGGCGGGGATGGACATCATGGTGACCGCGGCCAGGGCAATGCCGGCGATGCGTGCGCGGTGTCGCTCCACCGCGGTGACGGTGCCGACCGGCTGCGCAGCGACGGCCGCCCGGGCCGGCGTGGAGGTCGGTCCGGTTCCGGGTCGCACGGTGCCGCCGACGCGCGGGGGTGACCGGGCGGGATCTCGCGGTCGTCGTCATCCCGCCAGCGTGGCGCGGCCGATGCGGTGCGGTCTGTCCGGAACGACCCTGAGCCGACCCCGACCCGACCCCGAAGATCGTCGGCTCGAGGCTCTGGTCACGGCACCCCCAGCTCGCCGGACTGCCCCCGGACGTCAGGCGCCGGACGTCAGCGCAACGACGTCAGGCCGTCCCGCGTGATTGAGCCCGGGGCGGCTCAGAGGGCGGCGTACCGGCCGCGCCGGCTGCGCAGCTCGGTGACGATCTGGCCCTGGCGTCGGCGGGCGGAGCGCTCGCGCGGACCGGCGGCGCCGCGGCATCCGCGCAGGACGTCCTCGGTGTCGGCCAGCTCGGCGATGAGGTCACGGATCGAGGACTGCTGCGTGGTCGCCATGACTCGAGCGTCGGCCCGCCGCCTCGGTGTGGGCTCGGGCCCTGCTGTGCGGTTCCTGTCAGACGACTCGGGCCGGTCAGGGGTTGTCGACCGGGGTGCGCTGCTTGGACTCGACGTACGCGGCGAGCCGGCGCTCGGCATCCGCGCCGAACAGGATCTCGGCGACCTCGCGCAGCCCCGGCGAGCTCAGGATGTCGCGGTCGCTCACGACGAGGTCGATCTTGCTGCGGCGACGCATGAAGTCGTCGAGGGTCACGACCATCTCGTGCTCGGCAGCCGTGTGCAGCTCGGCCCGCAGGTAGTCGGTGGAGCCCATGACGTCCTGGCCCATGGTCGGGTCGGCACGCACCATCTCGAGCAGGTCGAAGGCGCGGCGGCCGTAGCGGCGCCACAGCCGGTCGCTCAGCGGCTCGGTCTCCGGACGGGTGCGCAGGGCGTCGAGTCGCATCAGGCGGGCCTGGCGGAAGAACTCCGTGCGGGTGGCCCGGGCCGGCTCCCCGTACCAGTTGCGCAGGTCCTTCTCGAGCGGGATGCCGAGGGCCTCCACGTGGGCTGCGACCTCCTCGCCGACGTTGAGGCAGTCGGTGAGCTTGCCGCCGAACACGGTGACGACCGCACGGGCGGTGTCGCGCTCGATCTCGTGCTTGCGGCTCAGGGAGGTCCAGTCGGCCTCCTCGTGGTCGCCGCCCCCGCTCCGAACGACGAGGGGCCGCACGCCGGAGCGCTCGGCGATGACGTCGTCGGCGGTCAGCGGCCGTGGCAGGTCGAGACGGGCGTTGATCTGCCCGAGGAGGAACTCGCGGTCCTCGTCGGTGACGTGGGTGAAGGGGGTGTCGATGCGGGTGTCGGTGGTGCCGATGACCGACCGGTGGCCCATCGGGATGACGTAGAAGAGCCGCCGGGTGTCGTCGAAGAAGGCGAGCACGCGGTCGTGGCGGGTCGTCGTCAGGCGCGGCACGACGAGGTGGATGCCCTTGGAGTAGACGATGCGGTGCCGCGTGCTCAGGCCCCAGGAGGCGTTGAGCTCGTCGACGAACGGGCCGACCGCGTTGACCACGACACGGGCCGAGGTGGTGAGCTCGTCGCCGGAGTCGGTGTCGCGCAGCCGGCAGACCCAGCGGTCGCCGACCCGCTCCGCGGACACCAGCTCGACGTAGTTGGCCACGGCCGCGCCGGCCTCGACGGCGGAGCGCACGAAGGAGAAGACGAAGCGCGAGTCGTTGTCGACGAGGTAGGCGTCCTGGTACTGCACGGCGCCGCGCGCGGTCCGTGTGTCTATGACCGGCTCGACCTCATCGACCTGCTCGGCGTCGAAGACGTGGGGGCGGCGGGTGCCGAACAGGCCGATCCCCCAGTAGGCCGTGGCGCCCAGTGCCGCGAACCACGGCCGATAGGGAGCGCTTCGGTCGAGCGTGGCGAGGAAGGAGATCTCCCTGATGTTGTCGGGGTAGGCCTTCATCAGCCGGTTCCGGCTGCGGCACAGACCGAACACCAGCGGGAGCTCGTAGTTCTCGAGGTACTTGAAGCCGCCCCAGACCAGGTTGCTCGACTCCTGGCTGGTGAAGCCGCCGAAGTCCCCACGGTCGACGAGGGCGACGCTCGCACCGCGGCCGGCGAGCGCGGCGGCGGAGACGGCGCCGTTGATGCCGGCGCCGACGACGAGCACGTCGAACAGCCCGCCGTCGATCCGCGTGAGGTTGGCCCGCCGCAAGGTCATGGCCCCAGCGTGCCACCCGCCGACCCCAGCCGATTCCCGACCTCGTGCGAGCTGGGTGCGGTTCTGGCCGCCGAGCGGCGCGAAAACCGTAGGCAAGTCGCACGAGGTCGAAGGACGGGGCGCGCGGTCGTCCCTTCACCCCCGGCGGGTGATACCCCATCGCGAGGCAGTTCCTACGCTCGGCCGTGGTGCAGACGCACGCCCCGGGCGGCCGCGCGGCGCCCAGGACGACAGGAAGGCCTGACGATGCCCAGCACATCGCGCCCCCGCTTGCGCTCCCGCTCCGGCACCCACCTCCGCCTCGGCCGCGCCCCGGTCGCCGTGGCCGCCGCGGTGCTGGTGGTCCTCACCGGCTGCAGCGGCGACTCCCAGGACGCCGCCGTCAAGGTGGCCCGGGCCGACGTCACCCGCAAGCAGGCCGCCGTGGTCGACGCGCAGAACGCCGCCACCAGCGCGGCCACCGCCTTCTGCACGGCATCGGCGGACTACATCACCGCCATCGACCGCTACGGCGACCTGCTCACCCAGACCGCCACGACGGTCGGCGACGTCGTGACGGCCGGCAGCGACCTCGACGAACCGAGCGCGGATGCCGTGTCCGCCGGCCAGGACGTCACGAAGACGAAGGCGGACCTCGCCTCCGCCGAGGCCGACCTCGCGGCCGCCGAGGACAAGCTCGCGGATGCCGAACAGGCCGCCGCGGGGGAGACGCCCGCCGCCGCGTCGTCGAGCCCGAGTCCGAGCCCCTCGGCCACGGCCACACCGGCGAGCGTGGCCCGCGTGCAGCAGGCCGAGCAGCAGTTCACCGCGGCCCAGGAGGGCATCACCCAGCAGACACCCCTGGGCCAGGCGGCCGAGCAGTTCAACTCGGCGGCGGTGGCCCTCGAGATGGCCTGGCTGCAGCTGTTCGCCGACGCGAAGTGCCTCGACGAGGCGCAGCAGGAGCAGGCGGTCGACGCCGTGGCGTCGTACACCAAGGCCCTCCAGAAGCAGCTCGCCGAGGCCGGCTACTACAAGGACGACGTCGACGGCATCTACGGCCCGGCGACCGTCGCCGCGGTCCAGGCGCTGCAGAAGGCCAACGGCCTCGCGCAGACCGGCACCGTCGACAAGGCCACCGACGAGGCCCTGCAGTCCGAGCTGGCGGCCAAGGGGGGCGCGGCCGCCCAGGAGGAGACGGTGTCGACGGCGGCGCTCCAGCAGACCCTCAAGCTCGCCGGCTACTGGACCGGCCCGGTCGACGGGAAGTGGACCGACGAGCTCACCGACGCGCTCAAGGCGTTCCAGAAGGACCTCGGCGTCAAGCAGACCGGCACGGTCGACGCCGCGACGATCGCCGCCTTCGAGAAGGCCCTCGCCAAGGCCCAGGCGACCCCGTCCCCGAGCCCGTCCGCATCGACCGAGACGCCGTCACCGACCAGCTGAACCGCACTCACCGGCGGGTCGCCCGAGCCGCGAGGCCCTGGCGGTGAGGTGACGCTGCTCGGCCAGGTTGGTCGCGTGCCTGGCCGCCCGGGCGTAGTGCTCCCGCGCGGCCTCGCGGTCCCCGCGGAGCTCGGCGAGGTGACCGCGCACCGCATCGACGCGGTGGTTGTCGGGCAGCCGGGCGGCAGCCTCCTCGAGCACCGCCTCGGCCGCGTCGGGGCCTTCGGCCTCGGCCAGCGCCACGGCCCGGGCCAGGGTGACGAAGGGGCTCGGCGCCACCTCCTCGAGCAGGCCGTAGAGCGCGAGCACCTGCGGCCAGTCGGTGTCGGCGGCCGACGGTGCCCGGTCGTGCACGGCGGCGATGGCCGCCTGCACCTGGTAGGGCCCGGGTTGACCGCCTCCCAGCGACGAGCCGAGCAGCGCCGTGCCCTCGGCGACGAGCCGGGGGTCCCACAGCGAGCGGTCCTGCTCGTCGAGCGGGACCAGGTCGCCCGCCGCCGTGACCCGGGCCGGGCGGCGTGCGTCGAGCAGGAGCATCAGGGCGAGCAGCGCCGAGACCTCAGGGTCCGCGGGCAGCAGCCGGTGGGCCAGCCGGGCCAGCCGGATCGCCTCGGCCGAGCGGTCGGCACGGATGACGTCGGGCCCGGCGCTCGCGGCGTACCCCTCGTTGTAGAGGAGGTACAGCACCGCGAGGGCACGTGCCACCCGCAGCTCGAGCCGGTCACCCACGGGCAGGTCGAACGGCTCACCGAGGTCGCGCAGGGTGGCCTTGGCGCGCGAGATGCGTTGCGCCATCGTCGACTCCGGCACGACGTAGGCCGTGGCGATCTCGGCGGTGGTGAGGCCGCCGACCGCCCGCAGGGTGAGCGCAACCGCCGACGCGGGCGAGAGCGCCGGGTGGCAGCAGAGCAGGAGCACGGTGAGCGAGTCGTCGTGCTGCACGACCTCGGCGCCCTCGGGACTGCCTGCGGCCCAGTCCTGTTCGCGCCGCCGCCGGGCCGCCGCGCTCCGCTGTTCGTCGACGAGCCGCCGGGACGCTGCCGTGAGCAGCCACCCGCGCGGGTTGTCGGGTATGCCGTCGCGCGGCCACGTCGTGTGCGCCGCGACCAGGGCCTCCTGCACGGCGTCCTCGGCCGCGGAGAAGTCGCCGGAGCGACGGCTGAGGATGCCGACGACCTGCGGCGCGAGGTCGCGCAGCAGGTCCTCGGCGGGTCGGTCGGCGCCGGTCAGTGCGCGCCCCCGGCATCCTGCAGCCACTCGTTCATCGAGTCGACGTCGGACGGGCCGTCGTCCATCACCCGCCGCACGTGGATGGGCTGCTGCAGCGGAACCCCACCCGGACCGGGCACGGCGGACACCAGCGCGGCGATCTCGAGGGCGCGCTCCTCGGTCTCGACGTCGACCACCTGGAAGCCGGCGACCCACTCCTTGAACTCCTGGAACGGGCCGTCGGTGACCACCCGCCCGCCGGCGGCATCGGCGCGGACGATGCGCGCGGCATCCGGCGGGGTGAGGATGGTGGTGTCGACGAGCTCGCCGTTCTCGACGAGGCGGGCGTTGAGCGCCCGGTAGTAGTCGAGGTGGGCGGTGATCTCCTCCGGCTGCCACTCCTCCATGGGGGAGTCCTCGACGCCGGGCTCGAAGGTGACGATGAGCAGGTACCTGGCCACGGGTGGCCCCTTCCGTTCGACGGGCTCGTGGGCCCGTTCTCTGCATGCTGACACCCTAGGGACGGAGCCGCTCCCCGGGTCTCGACATCGTCGACCGGATCGGTTTGGGGCGGCCTCAGGGCGTGACGGACACCCCGGTGAGCTCCTCGCTGCGGTCCCAGAGCAGCCCGGCCAGCGTCTCGTCCTGCGCCCAGGTGCTGAGCTTGGCCTCGCCGACCGGGCCACGGGTCTCCCGGAACCCGGTCGGGCCGGAGTACGAGCCGGGGGCGGCCTCGGTGGCGGCGTAGAGCACGGCCTCGGCACCGTGGGCCGGGTCCGGGAAGATCGCCCGGACCACCCACTGGGTGAGGGTCCCGATCACCGGCGTCGCACCCATCCCGTCGCTGCTGGCGATGAGGTTGGTGCCCGAGACGCCCGGGTGCGCGGCCGTCGAGGTGAGTGTCGAGCCGGATGCCGCGGCCCGACGCTGCAGCTCGGTCGCGAAGAGGAGGTTGGCCAGCTTGGACCGGCCGTAGGCGACCTGCGTGTCGTAGCCCTTCGCGGGGTTGCCCTCGAGCACGGCGCCGTCGCCGCGGTGGTGGGCGATCGAGGACACTGTCGTGACCCGCGGCGCCGGGGCGGCCAGCAGGTGCGGCATCAGCAGCCCGGTCAGCGCGAAGTGCCCGAGGTGGTTCGTGCCGAACTGCAGCTCGAACCCGTCGGCGGTCACGCGGTGCTTGGGCGGGGTCATGACGCCGGCGTTGTTGACGAGGAGGTCGAGGGGCCCGTCGAACCGGTCGGCCAGTGCGTGCACCGACTCCTGCGAGGCGAGGTCGAGCCGCTCGACGCGGGCGGTGCCCGTCACGCCGGCCGCGCGGATCCGCTCGGCCGCGGCGTCACCCAGGTCGGTGTTGCGGACCGCGAGCACGACGTCGGCGCCGTGCCGGGCCAGCTCGAGCGCCTCGATGTAGCCGATGCCCGAGTTGGCCCCGGTGACGAGGGCGGTGGTCCCGGCGAGGTCGCCGATCCGGTCGGGTGTCCAGCGCACTGGTGCTCCTGAGGTGGTGGGGTCGGCGACGGGGGCTGCCGCCTCAGTATGCGTCGCGGGGAGCGGCACCGAGCGACCCGGTCCCGGCTAGCGTGGCCACCGGACGCGTCTGGAGGTGGTCGAGGTGGTCGAGGGTCCGCGTGGCGCGCGCGTCGCGGTGATGTCGACCTGCATCGGCGACGCGATGTTCCCGGATGCCGTGCGCGCGACGGTTCGGCTGCTGCGCCGGCTGGGGGTGGCGGTGGACGTTCCGGAGGCGCAGACGTGTTGCGGGCAGCCGATGGTCAACACGGGGTACGTCGACGAGGCGGTGCCGCTGGTGCGGAACTTCGTGTCGGCGTTCGAGGGGTACGACCACGTGGTGGTGCCGTCGGGTTCGTGTGCCGGGTCGGTGCGCCACCAGCACGGCCTGGTGGCCGCGCGGTCGGGGGACGCGGCGCTGGCGGATGCGGTGGCGCGCACGTCGCCGCGGACGCTGGAGCTGAGCGAGTTCCTCGTCGACGTGCTCGGGGTGGTCGACGTGGGCGCGTCGTTCCCGCACCGGGTGACGTACCACCCGACCTGCCACTCGTTGCGGATGCTGCAGGTGGGGGACCGGCCGACCCGGTTGCTCGCCGCGGTGCGGGGGATCGACCTGGTGCCGCTGCCCCGGGCCGAGGAGTGCTGCGGGTTCGGCGGCACCTTCGCGGTGAAGAACGCCGAGACGTCGGTGGCGATGGGTTCGGACAAGGCCGCGCACGTCCGCTCCACCGGGGCCGAGGTGCTCGTCGCCGGGGACAGCTCGTGCCTGATGCACGTCGGGGGGCTGCTCTCGCGGCAGCGGGCCGGCATCCGCACCATGCACCTGGCCGAGGTGCTGGCCTCGACAGCCGACGAGCCGGCCGAGGTGACCCAGTCATGACCTCGCGAGCACCGGCGACCTTCCTCGGGATGCCGCCGTTCCCGGTCGCGGCCCGGGCGGCGCTGGCCGACACCCAGCTGCGCCGCAACCTGGCCCACGCGACCGGCACGATCCGTGACAAGCGGGCGGCCGTGGTGGCCGAGGTCGACGACTGGGAGTCGTTGCGGCACCGGGCTGCCGCCATCAAGGACGACACCCTCGCGCACCTCGACGAGCACCTGCTCACCCTCGAGGCGGCGCTGACCGCCGCCGGGGCGACGGTGCACTGGGCGCGCGACGCCGCCGACGCCTGCGCGGTGGTGGCCGCAGGTCGCGACGGGCCACGGCATCCGCGAGGTCGTGAAGGTCAAGTCGATGGTCGACCCAGGAGATCGAGCTCAACGAGGCCCTTGCCGCGCAGGGGATCTCGGCGTGGGAGACCGACCTGGCCGAGCTGATCGTGCAGCTCGGCGACGACCTGCCCAGCCACATCCTGGTGCCGGCCATCCACCGCAACCGCAGCGAGATCCGCGACATCTTCCGTGACCGGATGGCGGCCGCCGGCCGGCCCGCGCCGGAGGGCCTGACCGACGACCCGTCGGAGCTGGCGTCGGCCGCCCGGCTGCACCTGCGCGAGAAGTTCCTGTCCACCCGGATGGCGGTGTCCGGTGCGAACTTCGCCGTGGCGGAGTCGGGCACCCTCGTCGTGGTCGAGTCCGAGGGCAACGGCCGGATGTGCCTGACCCTGCCCGAGGTGCTCGTGACCGTCGTCGGCATCGAGAAGCTGGTGCCCACCTGGGCCGACCTCGACGTGTTCCTGCGCCTGCTGCCGCGGTCCTCGACCGGTGAGCGGATGAACCCGTACACCTCCACCTGGTCCGGGGTCACGCCCGGCGACGGCCCGCAGGAGGTGCACGTGGTGCTCCTCGACAACGGCCGCACCCGGGCCCTGGCCGACGAGGTGGGCCGGCAGGCGCTGCGCTGCATCCGGTGCTCGGCCTGCCTGAACGTCGTGCCCGGTCTACGAGCGGGTCGGCGGGCACGCCTACGGCTCGGTCTACCCCGGCCCGATCGGGGCCATCCTCAACCCGCTGCTCAAGGGGGTCGGCACCGACCCGCAGGTCGACTCGCTGCCCTACGCCTCAACGCTGTGCGGCGCCTGCGCGGACGTCTGCCCGGTCGCCATCGACATCCCGGGCATCCTCGTGCACCTGCGCACGAAGGTCGTCGACGCCCACCGCGACGACCCCGTGCCCAAGGCCGAGGCCGTGGCCATGCGGGCCGCCGCCTGGGGGTTCTCGGACGCCGGCCGGATGGGGTGGGGCGAGCGGCTCGCGGGTGTCGCCGGCCGGATCCGTCGCGGGCGGGGGATGCCGGGTGGCCGCCGGGCCGTGTCCTGGCTGCCGTGGCCGGGCTCGCGGTGGACCCAGACCCGCGACCTGCCCCTTCCGCCCACCGAGTCGTTCCGCGCCTGGTGGCGGCGGGTCGGGCGCGACGAGGACCGGCGATGAGCGCCCGCGACGACGTGCTCGCCGCCGTGCGGGCGGCCCTGGCGCCGACCCGCGACCACGATGCAGGGCGAGGCGTGGGCCGCGGGGTGGCCACGCCATCCGCAGAGACTCCGACCGACAGCGCCGCCGATGCGCGTCAGGCGGACCGCGCCGCGATGCTCGACCTGTTCGCCGAACGGGTCGCCGACTACCGCGCCACCGTGACCCGCTGCACGGCAGCCGATCTCGTCGCGACCGTCAGCGCCGCGCTGGACGGTGCCACCGCGGTCGTCGTGCCCAGCGGCCTCGACCTCGCGGTGCCGGGCAGGGTCGTCGACGACGGGCTGAGCCACTCCGACCTGGACGCCGTCGGTGCTGTCGTCACCGGCCGCAGCGGTCGGCATCGCCGAGACCGGCACCGTCGTGCTCGACCACGGGCCCGACCAGGGCCGCCGGGCGCTCACCCTGCTTCCCGACCTGCACGTCTGTGTCGTGCGCGAGGACCAGGTCGTGCCCGACGTGCCCGACGCCCTCGCCCGGCTCGACCCGGCGCGCCCCCAGACCTGGGTCAGCGGGCCGTCGGCCACCAGCGACATCGAGCTGAGCCGGGTCGAGGGCGTGCACGGCCCCCGCCGGCTGCACGTGGTCCTCGTCGCCGGGGAGGCGGGGGAGGTCGGGCCGTGAACGTCGACCGGGGGCTCGACGGCATCCTCGTCGTGCCGGCCGACGCGGCGCCGCGCGGTCATGCGGATCGACTTCTGACCCGCCCTGCCCGGCGCCGGTTCTGGTCCATCTGCCCGGGTGTCGCTGGTCTGCGGGGACGGCGAGGCCATGGCGCCGCCACCCGCGCAGGTCGACGCCGTCCCCGCGGACGGACCAGAGTCGGGCTGGCGCGCGAGGTCAGCTCTCGGCCGGCGCCGGCACCCCGCGGCCGTGCTCGGCCGGGCTGCGCAGGATGCAGAACTCGTTGCCCTCCGGGTCGGCCAGGGTGACCCAGCCGGTGCCGGGACCGTACTGGCCGCGGTGGTCGGACACCTCGACGGCGCCGTGGGCCAGCAGTCGCTCCAGCTCCTCGTCGCGGGTGCCCTCGACCGGCTCGATGTCGAAGTGGATCCGGTTCTTGACCGACTTGTCCTCGGGCACCTCGATGAAGAGCAGCCGGTGCCCGCCGTCGCGACGCAGGATCATGCACTCCTCGTGACCGGGGAGGTTGGGGTCGCCCGCGACGTCGACGTAGTCGAGCACGCCCTTCCACCAGGTCGAGAGGGCGTACGCGTCGCGGCAGTCGATGGTCGTGTGGGACACCTGTGCGGTCATCCCGACACACTCTCACCCGCCCGCTGCGTCACACCACCGGGTTCCTAGACCACGATCGCGGCCCGGATGCCGTCGGAGAACACCTCCGGCGGGTCCGGCAGCCAGCGGGCGTCGCCCGTCGCGCGGCGATGGGCCGACCAGGCCACCGCGCAGGCGTCGAGCACGTCGTCGGCGGCGTAGCCGCTGCCGGTGAGCACCGAGGGGCGGCTGATGCCGGCCGCCACCAGGGCGTCGAGCCGGGCCTGGCGGCCCTCCGCGGAACGCTTCCCGGGCAGCGGCGCTCCGGTCATGGCCGTGAAGGACACCTCGGGGTGCACCTCCACGACGTCGACGGTCGGCCGGGTGCGCAGCCACGCGTCGACCTCGAGGATCTTGGCCCTCAGCGCGAAGGCCTGGGCCCCGACGCCCTGCCCGCTCAGGCCCCGGTTGACGGCATCCGCGGCCTCGCGGTCGGGGGCGAGGTAGGCGGGGCGGGTGAGTGTGGTGAACACCGAGCTGGCGCGCCCGGGGAGCGACTTGCGGGCCAGCACGTCGGCCTGCCGGACGGCGCTGTCGGGCAACCCGATCGGGATGTCGATGCCGACCACCTGGATGTCGACGTCGGCGCGCACCGTCTCGACGAGCAGCTCGATGGTCGGGGCGACCACGACGCGGGGACGGGGAGCCCCCGGCACGAGCACGGCGCCGACCCACCCGCCGGGGCAGCCGTCGACCCCCAGCACCGGCACGGTGACCTCCAGCACCGCGGGTGCGCTCGTGGCGGCCGCCGAGCTCGAGACGCGGTCGGGGGCCACAGGGGCGGACCCGCGCAGCGAGGCGAGCGCGCCGAGGACGAGGTCGAGCGACACCTCGAACTCGTTGCCGAACGAGTAGCCGGGCTGCAGGGCCCGGCCCTCGGCGAAGGCGGTGAAGTGCGGGTAGGCGGCGCGCACCTCCGGGCCCAGCAGCTCGGCACCCAGGGCGGCGAGGTCCGCCTCGTCGACGAACGGCAGGCTCACCTCCTGCTGCATGAAGCCGTACAGGTGAGCGTCCAGGAGGGCGAAGGCCGTTCCGGCCGCAACCAGTGAGAACCCTTGCAACGCAAGGCACCCCAGCACGGCATCGTGGTGGCGCAGGTTCTGCGGCCCCGGCGTGCGCCGCGAGTCCATCAACCCGACCGCCCAGGGGTGGCGCAGCAGCACGGTGCGCCCCGAGACCGACCTCGCGCGCAGCTCGGCGCGCCAGTGGCCCCCGACCACCGGCAGGTGCAGCTCGCCGAACACCGCGTCGACCATGGCGTCGAGCAGCGCCTCCTTGCCCGGGACGTGGTGGTAGAGCGACATCGCCTCGACACCGAGGCGCCCGGCCAGCGCACGCATCGACAGGGCCGGCAGGCCCTGCTCGTCGGCCAGCGCCATTGCCTCGGTGACGACGCGGTCGCGGCTGAGCGGGGGGCGGGTGGACGGCATCCGGGCTCCTGGAACGGGTCGACTCGAGCGGGGCTTGCCACATCTTACGGCGTAAGGGTACGGTGAGCGGCATCCACCTGAACTTACAGCGTAAGGACGCATCATGAGGGCCATCGTGCAGGACCACTACGGGAACACCGACCAGCTGCACCTCGCCGAGCTGCCGGACCCGGTGGCCGGCCGCGGCGAGGTGCTCGTCCGGGTCGGCGCCGCCGGGGTCGACCGGGGCACCTGGCACGCGATGGCCGGGCGACCGCTCGCGGCCCGCCTCGCGCTCGGGCTGCGAGCCCCGCGTGACCGCACGCCGGGCCGCGACGTCGCCGGCACGGTCGAGGCGGTCGGCGAGGGCGTCACCGGCTATGCCGTCGGGGATGCCGTCTACGGCACCGCTCGCGGCTCCTACGCAGAGCTCGCCACCGTGCCGCTGACCCGGCTGGCACGGCGCCCTGCCAACCTCTCGGACGAGGAAGCCGCAGCCGTGCCGGTGTCGGCGCTCACGGCGTTCCAGGCCGTGCGGGCCGGCGGCGTCGCAGCCGGCCAACGAGTGCTCGTCATCGGGGCCTCGGGCGGAGTGGGGTCGTACGCCGTCCAGCTCGCCGTCGACCTCGGGGCCCACGTCACCGGGGTCTGCGGCCCGGCGAAGGCCGACCTGGTGCGCTCCCTGGGCGCCGAGCACGTCGTCGACCACACCACGACACCGCTCGAGACGCTGGGCGAGCACTACGACGTCGTGCTCGACATCGCCGGCCACCGACCGGTGCGGCTGATGCGGCGGCTGCTCACCGACACCGGGTGCCTCGTCGTCGTCGGCAGCGAGAACCAGGGCCGCTGGATCGGCGGCCTGCAGCGGGCGATGGGTGCGGCGCTCCTGTCACCGTTCGTGAAGCAGCGCCTCGTGATGCTCATGGCGTCGGAGGACGGCACCGACCTGGCCGCTCTCACCGACGTCATCGAGCGAGGAGGCCTGCGCCCGGCGCTCGAGCGCACCTTCGCCCTCGAGGACGCCGCGGCGGCGATCGACCACGTCGCCGGCGGTCACGCTCGCGGCAAGGTCGTCGTGACCCTCACCGCGGGTTGATCCGGGTCTCGGGTGCTCAGGTGGTCGCCGGAGCAGCCACCTGAGCACCCGACGCGGCGCGCGCGCGGCGAAGGCCGTCGCCCTCTCCTGACCCGGTGCGGTTGCCGTCCCCGCCCGGGCGCGCCAGATCTGCAGGCACGTCGCACGAAGTCGTGACAGCGCGCGACTCACAGGTACGCAACCGCCGAACCAGCGCCATCCGGTGGCAGCGTGACCACCATGACGCAGGACAGCACCAGGAGCAGCCGGGCCCTCGAGCCGTGGCGGGGCGCGCCCGACGGCGACGTGGACCCGGTGCAGGTCGACCGGCACCGCCGACGTCGGGCGGCCGCCGGCCTGGAGGGCATCGCGGTGGCGGCGAACCGCACCGCCGGACAGATGGGCCCGGTGCGGGCCCTGGGCACCCTGCGGCACCTCAACCAGGCGCACGGCTTCGACTGCATGGGCTGCGCGTGGCCCGACCCTGACCCGGAGCACCGCAGCTTCGCGGAGTTCTGCGAGAACGGCGCCAAGGCCGTCGCCGAGGAGGGGACCACGCGCCGGGCCGACCGCGCCTTCTTCGCCGCCCACCCGGTGGTCGAGCTCGGCACCTGGAGCGACTTCCAGCTCGGCCAGCAGGGCCGGATCACCGAGCCGATGGTGCTGCGCGAGGGCGGCACGCACTACGAGCCGATCTCGTGGCACGACGCCATCGACCTCGTCGCCACCACGCTGCGCGGCCTCGACGAGCCGGGTCAGGCCGCGTTCTACACGAGCGGGCGGGCCTCGAACGAGGCGGCGTTCACGCTGCAGCTGTTCGCGCGGGCCTTCGGCACCAACAACCTGCCCGACTGCTCGAACATGTGCCACGAGTCGACCTCGGTCGCGCTCGCCGAGAGCATCGGCATCGGCAAGGGGTCGGTGAGCCTGCGCGACATCCACGAGGCCGAGCTGATCGTCATCGCCGGGCAGAACCCCGGCACCAACCACCCGCGCATGCTGAGCGCCCTCGAGAAGGCCAAGGAGGGCGGCGCCACAATCGTCGCGGTCAACCCGCTGCCCGAGACCGGGCTGATCCGCTTCGACAACCCGCAGAAGGTCAAGGGGCTCACCGGGGTGGGCCTCGCGATCGCCGACGAGTACCTGCCGATCAGGCTCAACGGCGACCTCGCCCTGTTCCAGGCGATCGGGGCGCTGCTCGTGGAGAAGGGTGCCGTCGACCTCGACTTCGTCGACCACCACACCACCGGCTTCGAGACCTGGCGCGACCACATCGCCCACCTCGACTGGGATGCCGTGCTGCGCGCCACCGGCCTGCCCCGCGCCCAGATCGAGCGCGTGGCGGACCTGTTCGCCGGGTCGCGGCGCACCGTCATCTGCTGGGCGATGGGCATCACCCAGCACCGCAACGCGGTCGCGACGATCAAGGAGATCACCAACGTCGCGCTCCTCCAGGGCAACATCGGCAAGCCGGGCGCCGGCCTGTGCCCGGTACGCGGCCACTCCAACGTGCAGGGCGACCGGACGATGGGCATCTGGGAGAAGCTGCCGGCCCACTTCGCCGAGCGGCTGCGCCAGGAGTTCGGCTTCGACCCGCCGCCCGAGCGCGGCCACGACGTCGTCAACACCGTCCGTGCCCTGAAGGAGGGGCGGCTCAAGGTGCTGTTCGGCCTGGGCGGCAACTTCGCCGCGGCCACCCCCGACAGCGAGGTCACCCACGAGGTGATGCGCTCGCTCGACCTCAACGTGCAGGTCTCGACCAAGCTCAACCGCACCCACGTGCTGCCCGGGCGCCAGATGCTGGTGCTGCCCTGCCTCGGACGCACCGAGAAGGACGTGAGCCGGGCCGGGTGGCAGGGCCTCACGGTCGAGGACTCGATGTCGAGCGTGCACCTCTCGGTGGGCCGCAACGCGCCGGCGAGCCCGCACCTGCGATCCGAGCCGTGGATCGTCTGCCGCCTCGCCGAGGCCACCCTGGGCTCGCTGCCGCAGGGGTCGCGGATCGACTGGGACGCCATGGCCGAGGACTACGCCGTCATCCGCCGGCACATCGGCCACGTCGTGCCGGGCTGCGACGCGTACGACGAGAAGGTGAGGCGACCGGGTGGCTTCGTGCTGCCGCACCCGCCGCGAGACACTCGAACCTTCGAGACCCCTTCGGGCAGAGCCCAGTTCGCGGTGAGTCCGCTGGAGGTGCTCGAGGTCCCCGACGGGCACCTGCTGCTGCAGACCCTGCGCAGCCACGACCAGTTCAACACCACCATCTACGGCCACGACGACCGCTACCGCGGGCTGGCGGGCGGTCGCCGGGTCGTGATGGTGCACCCCGACGACCTGGCCCGGCTCGGCTGGGAGCCCGAGCAGCTCGTCGACGTGGTGTCCGTGTGGGAGGACGGCTCGGAGCGGGTCGCCCGCGACTACCGGCTGGTGTCGTACCCCACGTCACGGGGCTGCGCGGCCGCCTACTACCCCGAGTGCAACGTGCTGGTGCCACTCGACTCGGTGGCCACCGGCAGCAACTGCCCCACGTCGAAGTCGGTCGTCGTCCGGTTCGAGCGTCCCGGCACGGCGTCGTCCCACGACGCGCGCGGCGGGGTCAAGGCGGGCAGTGACCACACGCACCGCAGCGGGGTCGAGCCGACCCACCTCAGCTGAGAGGGGCTGCCCGGGTGAGCCGCACGGTGTCGCCCGGGCGCAGCTGTGCGGCCAGGTCGCAGGCGGATGCCGTGAGCACCGCGATGACCGGGTAGCCGCCGGTCACGGGGTGGTCGGCCAGGAAGACCACGGGCTCGCCGTCAGGCGGGAGCTGCACCGCGCCGCGCACCATCCCCTCGCTCGGCAGGTCGGCATCGCGCCAGTCGGCGGCGCGGAGGACCTGAGAGCCGTTGAGCCGCAAGCCGATCCGGTCGCTGTCCGCACCGACGACCCGGTCGGCTCCGAGCAGGCCACCCAGGGCGGTGTGCCAGCCACCGACCCACGCCGGCCCGGGGGCCGGGGCCGACGTGGAGCACGGTCGGTCCGTCGTGGCGGTCGACCGGCTGGGGGGCGTGGTCGACCGTGGGGAAGTGCCGGCCCGGCTCGCCGACCGGTAGCAGGTCGCCCACCCGCAGCGGCGCCGGGCCGAGCCCCGAGAGGGTGTCGCGCGACCTCGACCCGAGCACGGGCGGCACGTCGATGCCACCGCGCACCGTGAGGTAGGTGCGCAGGCCGCGGGTCGGCATCCCGAGGGTGAGGACGGCGCCGTCGGGCAGCTCGACGAGGGTGGCGTGGGCGACCGGACGGCCGTCGACCGTGGCCGGAGCGGAGGCCCCGGTGAGCGCCACGGTGACCCGCTCGTGGGCGCGCACGACGAGACCGCCGAGCAGCACCTCGAGGGCCGCGCGGTGGTGGCGGTTCCCGACCAGCCTGGCGCCGAGCCGGTAGGACCCTCGGTCGGCGGCGCCGGAGCGACCGACACCGACCGCGGCCAGGCCCGGGCGGCCGTCGTCCTCGACGAGGACGAGAGGCCCGGTGGCCAGCACCTCGAGGGCCGGGCTCACGGCGTGCCCGCGACGTCGACGAACCGCACCGTCGTGCCCGGCCCGAGGAGCGCGGGCGGATCGCGGTCGGCGTCCCAGAGCGTGGCCTGCGTCGTGCCGACGAGCTGCCAGCCACCCGGTGAGGGGCGCGGGTAGACCCCGGAGAACTCGCCGGCCAGACCGACGGCACCGGCGGGCACCGACGACCGGGGCCGGTCGCGGCGCGGCACGCGCAGCCGCGGGTCGCCCCCGACCAGGTAGGCGAACCCGGGCGCGAAGCCGCCGAAGGCCACCCGCCAGGTCGTGCCGGTGTGGGCCGCCACGACCTCGGCGGGGGTGAGGCCGGTGTGGCGGGCGACGTCGTCGAGGTCGGGGCCGTCGTAGCGCACCGCGATCTCGACATCTCGCGACCCGGCGGTGGGCTCGGTGCCCGGTGCATCCGCGCCAGGCCACCCGGCCGGCACGGAGTCGCAGACCCGGAGCACCGCGGCGCGCAGGGCCGCCAGGTCAGCACCGGCGCGGGTGAGCAGCAACACGGTTCGCGCGGCCGGCACGACGTCGGTGACCTCGCGCCACGGCCCGGCCGCGGTGGCCAGGGCAGCGCGCAGCGCGGGTTCGAGGGCGAGCACGGCGTCGAGGTCGGTGACCTCCAGCAGCAGGCCCTCGTCGCCGACCGGCAGCACGTCGACGGCCACCCCCGGCGCGTTGCCGGCCGTCACGGTGAGGGGTCGACGAACGGGGTGATGGTCACGCCCGCCGCCTCGAGCCGCGCCCGCACCGCGCGCGCGAGCTCGACCGCCCCCGGGGTGTCGCCGTGGGTGCACACCGACCGCGCGGGCAGCGCCACCAACGAACCGTCGACCGCCAACACCGTTCCCTCCGTCACGATCCCGAGGACTCGCTCGGCGACCTCGCCCGGGTCGTGCAGGAGCGCGCCGGGGTGCGAGCGGGGCACGAGCCGGCCGTCGGCTGCGTACCCCCGGTCGGCGAAGGCCTCGCCCACCACCGGCAGCCCGGCCGAGGTCGCGACCCGCAGCAGGACCGACCCGGGCTGTCCGAGGAGGGGGAGCGACGAGTCGTAGGCGGCGACGGCGTCGACGACCGCCCTGGCCTGCACCTCGTCGACCGCGGCGGTGGTGTAGAGCGCGCCGTGCGGCTTCACGTAGGCGACCCGGGTGCCGGCCACCCGGCACATCGCCTCGAGCGCGCCGAGCTGGTAGAGCACGTCGGCGGTGAGGTCGGCGGCATCCATGTCGATGCGGCGGCGACCGAAGCCGGCGAGGTCGCGGTAGCCGACCTGGGCGCCGACGACCACCCCCCGCTCGGCCGCCATGGCCACGGTGCGGCGGATGGTGGTCGCGTCGCCGGCGTGGAAGCCGCACGCGACGTTGGCGCTCGTGACGATGTCGAGCATCGCTGCGTCGTCGCCGAGCACCCAGGTGCCGAACGACTCGCCGAGGTCGGCGTTGAGGTCGATCCGCACGGTCATGGCACGAACGCTAGTGCGGCCGCCCGCCCCCCGCCCCCGACGTCACAACTTTCCCGCCCGATCCCGGAACCTTCACCTTCGCACCGGAACGGAAGTGGTGCGAACCTGAAGGTTCTCGCATCGGGCGGGAAAGTTGTGGCGGGTGGGACGACGGTGGGGCGGCGGAACCCACGGGGAACGCACGACCGCCGCCCGGCAAGCCGGACGGCGGTCGTGGGGTGCGCCCGTGGGCGCAGAAGGAGGCTTGGGTCAGCCGATGACGGTGATGTTCGCCGCCTGCGGGCCCTTCGCGCCCTGCTGGGTCTCGTACTCGACCTTGGCGTTCTCGTCGAGCGAACGGTAGCCGTTCGAGTTGATCGCCGAGTAGTGGGCGAAGACGTCGGCGGAGCCGTCGTCGGGGGCGATGAAGCCGAAGCCCTTGTCGGCGTTGAACCACTTCACGGTGCCAGTAGCCATGGGAGGCCTACTTTCTGAGTAGGAGCGCCCCGCTTGTCGGGGGCTCCGCGTTGGTGATGCCTGTGATACCTCTGCTCAGAAAGTGCTCAGTCCCGGCGGGACGTTCTGCCACTACTTCACAACGGAAAGCTCAACAACTGCGGCCAGCCTAGCGGTCCGGACCCGGGAACGTCGCATCGGTGTCCACCGAATCTGCACGTTCCCTGGATCGTCCGCCCGTGGACGGCGCCGGGGGGCCCGCGAGAGCGGCTTACGCTGACGCCATGGACGAGTCGAACGCCGGTGCCGCGCCCGGGCGTGCCGCTGACCACCCGCTGGCCTCGGCGCGGTACGTCGCCCTGACCACGTTCCGCCGCACCGGCGTTGCGGTGACCACCCCCGTGTGGTTCGCCCCGTCGCTCGACGAGCCCGGGTCGTTCGCGATCATCAGCGTCGACGAGACCGGCAAGACCAAGCGGCTCGCCCACACCGACCGGG
Source organism: uncultured Actinomycetota bacterium (assembly GCA_963707895.1). GTDB lineage: Bacteria > Actinomycetota > Actinomycetes > Actinomycetales > Dermatophilaceae > Fodinibacter. The sequence goes on from CAVPRS010000011.1 coordinate 202,706, forward strand.
TCGAGCTGCAGGCGTGCAACGTGCGGGGCGGGATCGAGCCGGGTGCCCCCACCTTCCGCGGCACCGCCCGGGTCGTCCGGGATGCCGCCGACGTCGCCTCGGTGCGCCGCGCGGTCGTCGCGAAGTACGGCTTCCAGGCCCGGTTCTCCACCATCGCCGACAGGGTCGGCGGGGTCGTCGGCATCCGCCCGGCGCCGCGGGCCGGCATCCTCGTGGACGTCGAGCCGGCTCCGGTCGCCGGCAGTGCGACGGCCGCACCCGACGCCTGAGCGACGGCCACTCCCGACGCCTGAGCGACGGCCACTCCCGACGCCTGAGCGACGCCGGCGCGGCTCAGCGCCCGAGCACCTCGCGGTCCCCGGGGTCGCGTGCCGGGTCGTGCTGGGGGAGGGCGTCGCGGGCCCAGTCCGACCGCTTCCACTCGGGTACCGGGGTGAGGCAGTCGGTGCGCGGGACGAACCGGGACCGCCGCACCAGCTCGTAGCGGTGGATGTACCTCGGGCAGTTCGGGTAGACCGCCCGGGTCCGGACCCGCACCACGAGCTGGGCCTCGGGGAAGTCGGCGAGCAGCGGGTCGTCGAGGTCGACGGTCGCGGTGCCCTCGAGCCGCATCCGGTGTCCGCGCTCGAAGTCGATGAACAGCATCCCGACGTCGGGGTTGACCAGCACGTTGCCGGCCGAGAGGTACATGCCGTTGCCGTCGTAGCTCGGGAACGCGATGGTGTGCGGGTCGAGCACCCGGACGAAGCCGGGTTCGCCGCCCTTGTACGAGCACGTCGGCCGACCCTCCGCATCCGCCGTGGCAAGGAAGAACATGTCGCGCGCCTCGATGAATGCCCGGTCGCTGTCGCTGACGGTGTCGCTCACGAGCAGGGAGTCGATCCGGTCGGCCAGGGCCCGGGTGTCGAAGCGGTCCTGGAGCGAGCGGCTGCCGTCGTGGTAGCCCGATGCCATGGCTCCTCCTGTCGAGGACGGCTCGAACGCACGGCGGCTCCGAGCACCGAGCCTCGACCCGAGTGTGACCCTCCCGGACCCGGCTCGTCGAGAGTGGCCGGGGTCAGTCCGGGGCGACCAGCCGGTGCAGGGCCAGCCGCGCCAGTGGGGCGTAGCCGATGGTGACCGGCCACAGTGCATGGGTCTCCAGCCAGGCGGTGCAGCCGCCGACCGGCCCGGTGCCGGGCGGCACGACGTCCACGCCGTGGTCGAAGGACAGCCGCAACGGGCCGCTGCGCACGCTCCACGACCAGGTGCGGGCCGAGTGGTCCACTGCGTCGATGCGGAAGTGCGCGACGACACCGCCGACCCCGGTGACCCGACCGCTCGTGCCCGGCCGCACCACGGCATCCGGGTAGTCGACCTCGCGCAGCTGCGGGCTCCAGGAGGGCCACAGTGAGGGCCGGGTGTACCGCGCCCAGACCTCGTCGGGTGCGGCCACACCAGTGACCGACTGGCGCAGGCTTCCGGTGAGGTCCATCCCACAGTGTCACCACGGTTCGGCGACCGCAGGCGGCTGGGCACCGGGCGGCGGACACTGTCGAGGGTCCGCGGCGATACTGGCCGGGTGAGCGCGGTGCCGGAGGACTTCGACGAGTTCGTGACGGCGCGCTGGCGCGAGCTGTACGCCGTCGCCACCGTGACGACCGGTGACCCGGGCAGCGGAGCCCGGGCGACGGCATCCGCGCTGGCGTCGCTCGGCCGGCACTGGACCCGGACCATCGACGACGGAGCCCCGACGGCCGCGTCCCGCGCCGCCGTGCTGACGGCCGCGCTCGCCGCAGCCGACCTGCGTTCTCCCGCGCACCCACCGACCCCCCATGGCCCGCCCGGCGAACCCGACGCCCTCGGCACCGATGACGACGTCAGCCGCTCCGCACTGGCCGCGGTGCTCGCCGAGGCGCCCCCGACCGCGCGTGCGTCGCTCGCCGCCCAGCACTGGTGGGACGAGGGCCCGGCCCTGGTCGCCGCCGGCGCCCACGCCGACGGAGCAGCCGTGGCGGCCGACCTGGCCGCCCTGAACGCCGGGCTGGTCGCCGCCCACGCCGCCGCCCTCGGCCGCGACGAGCACGGGCTCGCGTGGGCCCTCCCGGCCGCCGTCGCCGACCTGCTCGAGCAGCAGGTGGATGCCGCGCCCGTCGCCGACCCCGTGGCGCTCGTCGACCTGGCACGTGCCCGCAGCGCCCGGCGTCGCCGCGCACGCCTGGCCGGTGCCGGTGCGGTCCTGGCGCTCGTGGCGGCAGCCGCGGCCCTCGCGTGGCCGGCCCTGGCCGGCTCCGGACCGCAGTCCCCGGCACCCGCGTCAGGCACCTGGGCCTCCGTGGCCGGCTGGAGCCCCCGGGGCCCCCTCGTCGCCGATCCCACCGTCGCCTCGATCGCCGCCGGTGCGCAGGCGGCCGACCCGACCGCCAGGTTGCTCTACGCCGGTCCGGTCGGCGACACCATCGCCGTGGTGCTGACGGGCGCCACCCCGGCCGACCCGATGCTGTCCGACGACGTCCCCGGCCCCGCGATGGGTGAGGGCTACGACGGAGGCCAGGCGTTCCTGCGTCTCTGGACGGCCCCGACCCGCCTCGGCACCGCGGCCCTCGGCCCCACTCCCATCGACGGCGACCCGACAGCGCGCACCGGCGACCTGGTCGCGCTGACCGTGGTGCAGGACGCGCCGGCGACGGCACCGGCGGTTCTGGTCATGACGCGGCCCGCCGTGGCCGACGTCTTCGTGACCACCGGGCTCCTCCCGCAGCCCGACGGGAGCCTGGTCCCGGAGGTGCAGGTGCTCCCGCTCGTCGACGGGGTCGCGAGCCACACGCCGACGTCCGACGTGTTCGTCCCCACGGATCGCCGTCGAGGGCTACGCGGGGCCTCCGGCCGGGGCCGGGCCGGGCCACCTCGTCCTGCCCTCGAGCGGGCCCGCCGTCGAGCTGGCCGACGCACAGCGCACGCTCCTCGCCGGTGTCACCGGACATGCCGCCGACACGCTCGAGACGACCTCGGTGCTCGAGGCGGTGGTGCCGCCCGAGACCCTCGACCCGGACGTGGTCGGCACCGGCTCCGGACCCCTGCGGGTCACCGTGGTCACGACCTTCACCCCGGATGGCGGCCGGGTGCGCACCAGCCGGCTGGCCGGCCCCGCCTCCAAGGGAGCCTGGACCCAGCTCGAGCGCCTGGTCGCGGTGCCCTCCACCGACCCGCACGCGCTGCTGCCCCTCCCGACCCGCACCCACCCGGGCTTCGTCGCGGTCGCCCCCGACGGCGCCACCGCCCAGCTCCTCACCCTCGACGGGCGGCTGCGCGACAGCGTCACCGTGCGCGAGGGGCTCGCCACCGTGTCGTCCGCCGACGACCCGGCGGGCACGGCCTTCCGCCTGCGCGTGCTGGCTCCCGACGGCCACGTGGTCTACGACGCCGTCCCGCCTCGCGCCGACGAGCTGCTCGGCTGACCTCGTCGCGCCGTCGAAGGATCTGGTCCCAGACACCACACGGGGTTAGCGTTGCCACGTGAGCCTGCTGCGCACCGACCGGTCCTGGCGTGAGGAGGTGCGCCACCGCGTGCCGGTGCGCTACCTGCCCCGCACGGCGCCCGACCACCTGCGCGGCACCTGGCGCGAGGCCAAGGTCCCCCGCATCGAGGCCTCCCTGGCCGCCGCCCTCCGTCGCCCGACGCACGGCTGGCTCGTGGCGGCCGCCTCCGCCGATGTGCCCCGCGACCGCACGCTGCTGCGTACCGTCGCCGGCCGTGAGGTCGTGCTGTGGCGCGGCGAGGACGGCTCCGCCCTGGCCGGTCCCGGGGCGTGCCCGCACCTGGGCGCCCGCCTCGACGCCTGCGACGTCGTCGACGGCACGGTGCTGTGCCGCTGGCACGGCATGCAGCTCGACCGCGAGGGCACCCCCGCCTGGCGCACCTACGCGGCCCACGACGACGGCATCCTGTTCTGGGTGCGCCTCGGCGAGGTGGAGGAGGGCGAGGAGCCCACCGACCGACCGGTGCTCGCCACCCGCCCGCCCCTCGAGACCTCGCTGGCCTCGGTCATCTCGCTGCCGGTCACCTGCGAGCCGCGCGACATCGTCCAGAACCGGCTCGACCCGTGGCACGGTGCCTGGCTGCACCCGTACGCGTTCAGCGACCTCACCGTCGACGACGACGCCAGCACCGACGACCTCCTCGTGCTCGACGTGGCCTACCGCCTGGGCCGCTGGTTCGCGGTACCGGTGCGTGCCGAGTTCAGCTGCCCCGACTCGCACACCATCGTCATGACGATCACCGGCGGCGAGGGCACCGGCAGCGTCGTCGAGACCCACGCGACCCCGCTCACCGCCCCGGGAGTTCACCCGGCACGCACGGTGATGACCGAGGCCGTCGTGGCCACGAGCGACAGGTTCGGCTTCCGGGTCGCCCGCGGGCTCGCCCCGCTCGTCGCGGTCGGCATGCGCGCGTCGGCCACCCAGCTGTGGGCCGACGACCTCGTCTACGCCGCCCGGCTCTACGAGCTGCGTCGCGCCGCGGCCGGCGGCCAGAGAACGCACTAGCTCGGAGCGCACGCACTTATAGCTGCGCGCCGTCCGAACTTCTGCGTGCGCGCCGCGGACCGGTAGGCCCGGATGCCGCGCCGCGCGAGCCGCGGCACCGACCCCAGCCGTGAGCCCATCGGCACCGACCAGACGCCGTGCCCGCGCAGGCCCCAGCCGCTGAGCAGGTGGTCGGCCGCCATCCAGCCGGTGGTCGCCGCCCGCTCCATGAGCGCCACGGGCAGGTCGCACCGCACCGCGTCGCCGGCGAGCAGCACCCGCGGGTCGGGAGTGCGCACCCCCGGCCGCGACCGCCAGGGCTCGAGCCCGACGAGCACGCAGTCGGCCTCGACGACCCACTCGTCGTGCACGACCTCGAGGTCCGCCGTCTCGGGATAGACCCGGTGCAGCTCGGCGAGCATCCGCTGGCGCAGGTCCACCTCGGCGGTGCCCTCGGGCAGGGCGTACGCATGCAGCTCCACGACCGACCCATCGTGGGCCTCGCTCCACGTGGTCGCGTGCTGCTCGAACCGCTCGAGCACCGAGACGTTGTCGAGCGGCCCGTAGCCGCTGGTGCCGAGGAACGGCGGACGCTCCGGTGCCACCTTCCCGCTCAGCCAGAGCCGCCACACCGCGAACGGCGGCGCCGACCGGATGCCGGCCACGGCCTCGCGCCAGGCCGCTCCCACCGGGTCGTCGCCCCCGAGCCCGGGCGAGGCGGCGACCACCCGCCGCAGCCCGACCGGGTCGAGGGCCAGCACCACGGCGTCCGCCTCGAGCCAGTCCTGGTCGTCGTGCCCGACGGCGCCGTGGAGCACCCGGATGCCGTCGCCCAGCTCGGCGACCGAGCGCACCTCGCGTCCGGTCACCACCCGAACCCCCAGCCCGTGCAGGTGGGCGCCGAGCGGGGCCCAGAGCGTGCTGTCGTAGTCGTCTCGGGGGACGTCGAAGAGCAGCCCCTCGGCCGAGCCGACGAAGTAGAGGTGGAACATCGCGACCAGCTCGGCGCCCGAGAACTCGTGGGGGTCGGCGAAGAAGCTGCGCGCGAACACCTCGAGCGCCAGGTGGCGGGCCGCCTCGGGGAAGCGCAGCCGGTCGAGCACCTCGGAGGCGCTGACGCCGTCGAGGGCGGCGAAGGTCGCCGGGAAGTCGACATCGAGGAGGCCCAGCGCAGCCTCGACGTCGACCCCGGCCAGCCCGGCGAGGTCGAAGCTCGGGCTGCGGGCGACGAACGCCGCGAGGTTCCACGGCGGCGTGCGCGGGATCGAGGCGAACGAGTCGTGACCGCCCCCCTCACGCACGAGCGGGTAGTCGTCGAGGGGGCGCAGGCGCTCGAGGGTGGGGTCGGTGCGGCGCAGCACCGCGCGCAGGTTGTAGTACTGCCGGAAGAACGCGTGGAAGCCGCGGCTCATCTCACCGCGCTCGCCGTCGGCCAGCTCGACCGGCCACGACCGCACCCGCCCACCGAGCCGTGCCTCACGCTCGAGCACGGTGACCCTCACCCCGCGCTCCGCCAGCCCCAGCGCCGCGGTGAGCCCCGCTATCCCACCGCCCACGACGACGACGTGACGCTCCGGCGCCGGCGAGCGCGCGGCATCCGCCGGTGTCACGGGCGCGGGTGGTGGGTGGAACACGGCCCGGCGGTCCCGCCCCGGTGTCCACCGCGCGGTGCGCCCGATCACTCGGGGACCGACCCTGCCACGGTGTGCACGAGACCGTGCTGCCATCCCGGGAAGGAGCGGTGCCTGACGTCGACCAGTCCCGCCGACAGGAGCCGTTCGCAGACGCGGGCGACCGAGTCGAAGTCGCGCACGCTCGTGTAGAGGTAGCGGTGCAGCGGCACGTCGGAACGCTTCACCACGGCCAGCGGGATGATGACCGCGTGGCACACGACGGCCCAGGTCGCCCTCGCCCGCAGGTTGCCCGCGACCGAGTAGTCGTGGACGACGAACCCTCCGCCGGGCCGCAGCACCCGGGCCACCTCGGCGACCAACCGGGTGCGGTCCGGCACGTTGCGCAGCAGGTAGCACCCCAGGACGCCGTCGACCGAGCCGCTCGGCAGCGACTCGAGGTGGGCGACGGCATCCGACACGACCAGGGTGACCCCGTCGGGCCACCGCTTGGCGCGGGCCTGCGCCACCATGCCCTCGGAGGCGTCGACACCGGTGACCGAGATCCCGTCCGACGAGCCTCGGCGCTCCGCCCAGGCCTGGAGCACCGCTCGGGTCGACGCGCCGGAGCCGCAGCCGAGGTCGAGCACCCGCAGCGCCCCGCCATCGGCCCCGCGTGCCGGGAGCCGGTCGACCAGCGCCTCGGCCGCCGAGCGCAGCTGGTCGTGGTAGCCGGGGGAGAGGGCGACCATGGCGTCGTAGGTGGGCGCGGCCCGGTCGAACGCGTCGGCGAGCACCCAGCCGTCGCTGTGCGGCGCGTCGGTCACGACGTCTCCTCCGGTGTGGTCGTTCGGTCGTCGCGGTCGCCGAGGCGCACCCAGAGCAGCAGGGTCAGGGTCACCATGCTGAACCCGAAGAGATAGTCCTCCACCGGGATGTCCCACGGCACCCGAACCCCCGTGATCTGTCCCTCGTCGTAGATGACGACAGGCGCCGACAGCTTGGTGAGCCAGCCGTCGACGAGCACGTGGAAGACGTAGACGATCGCCATGGCGATCCAGTACTGCGCCGTGCGGAAGATGCCGGTGCGCAGCCAGAACACCTCTGCGGCAACGGTTGCGATGACGGACAGGATGGCGAGTGCGGTGTACTCAGGCATCGCGCCCCCGCCACTCGCGCCACCAGCCGAGCACGGTCCCGACGGCCTCGTAGGTCAGCAGCCCGCAGATCGGGATGACCACGAAGAAGACGACCTCCTCGAGGGGTACGTCCAGCGGGAAGCGGATGCCGGTCGTGTACCGCTCGCTGTACGACCAGTGGCCGCGCGCGATGCCGACGACGTCCCACACCAGGAAGATCGCGAGCACGGGGAGCAGCGACAGCAGCAGCCTCCGAGGTCTGCGGTAGACCCGCGCCCGCAGCCCGAACTCGAGCGGCAGGGTGATGAGCAGGCACCCCGCCATGAGGAGGAGGTACTGGTAGCGGTCGTCCACGGCCGGCCCTCACGCCGCCTCGGCGTCGGGGCCGAGCTCGGCGGCCGGGGGCAGCTGGGCCCGCAGGCCGGCGGGCCAGGCGCGAGGGTCGGGGCCGAGCGCGTCGAGCAGCGGCACCTGTTCGGCGCACCACGGTGAGACGACGCGATCTCCCCCGAGCACCTCGCCGCGGAACTGCGACCACGGCACCCACTGGGCGTCGTCGACCTCCTCGGGGTCGGTCACGAGGCGGTCGTCGTCGACGAAGCCGACGAACACGGGGCACAGCTCGTGCTCGACCAGGCCGTTCATCACGGCCCGGTAGCGGAAGTCGGGCAGCACCAGGCGCAGGTCGCGCACGTCGACACCGAGCTCGCTGCGGGCCCGGCGGCGCACCGCCTCGGCCAGGTCCTCGCCGGGTCGCGGGTGGCCGCACACCGTGTTGGTCACCACGCCCGGGAAGCTCGGCTTGGTCGCGGCGCGGGTCGTCACGAGCAGCCGCCCCGCCGGGTCGACGACGTAGCAGGAGAACGCCAGGTGCAGCGGGGTGTCGTCGTGGTGCACGACCGACTTGGGCGCCTCCCCGACCGGTGCGCCGGCGTCGTCGAGCAGCACGACGTTGTCGTCGGACACCCAGGCGCCGTCGTGCGGGTCGCGCGCCGCGCGATCGGCGAGGACCACCCGCATCGGCTCGCGCGACACGACCATCCGAGCGGCGAGCACCGCCTTCGCGGGAGTGGACACCCTTGCTCGAGAGGCGAACACGTCGTAGTCGGCGTCCTCGATGCGTTCGAGGATGCGGGCGTAGAGCACCCGAGCCGTGGCCACGCACCGTCGTGACGCGCCGGGCAGGGCAGGGATGCCGTCGTCGGCCTCCCGGTAGAGCCGGCGGTTGCGCTCGACCTCGAAGGCCATCAGCGCGCGCCACTCGGGCGTGACGACCCGGGCGTGCGGGTCGGCCCCGAACCGGCGCAGGTCCTCCTGCGGCAGGTAGACCCGGCCGCGGTCGAGGTCCTCTCCGACGTCGCGCAGGAAGTTGGTGAGCTGGAAGGCGAGGCCGAGCGCGCGGGCCGGCCGCACGGCATCCGTGCCGGGGCGCAGCACGGGGAGCATCATCTCGCCGATCACGGCGGCGCTGCCGTCCATGTAGCCGAGCAGGTCGGCCCACGTCTCGTAGCTGCGGCGGGTGAGGTCGGAGCGCATCGCGGCGAAGAAGCGGGCGAAGCAGTCGTCGTCGATGCCGCACTCGCGCACGGAGGTGGCCACGGCGGCCATCACCGGGTCGGGCGAGCTGCCCGTGGCCAGCGCGACCCAGAACGAGCGCTCGAAGGCGTCGAGGGCGAGCGCGGTCTCGGGGCCCGGGTCGGGGCCGGCCAGGTCGACGATGTCGTCGGCGAGCCGGGCCAGGGTGTAGATCGCGTGGACGTGGCGACGGCTCGCGGCGGGAAGCAGCCGGGCGCCCCAGTAGTAGGTCGTGCCGTGCTCGCGGGTGATCTCGGCGCACCGGGCGTAGCCCGAGGCGAGCACCTCGGGCGGTGCGACCGGGGTGGGTTCGCTCACCGGACCACCGTACGGGGTACCGGCCGGGCGGCCCCGGCGTACTCCTGCACCCGCTGCGCCGCCAGCTTGCCGCTGACGAGAACCATGGGGATGCCGACCCCGGGCTGGGTGCCCGAGCCGGCGAAGAACAGGCCCGGGACCCGGCGGTCGAGGTTGCCCGGCCGGAACGGGCCCGACTGGCGGAAGGTGTGGGCGAGGGCGAACGGCGTGCCCAGGTGCAGGCCCTGGGCGCTCCAGTCGTCGGGTGTGACGAGGAGCTCCTCACGGATGTCGGTGGGGTAGCCGCCGGCCTCGAGGAACGCGTGGAGCCGCTCGCGCATCGGGCCGGCCTCGCGCCGCCAGTCGAGCCCGGCACCGGTGTGCGGCACCGGCTCGAGCACGTACATCGTGCTCGACCCGGGGGGTGCGGCCGTGGGGTCCGTCACGGTCGGGACGGTGACGAGGCGCGACGGGTCGGGCATCAGCTCGCCGCGGTCGATGATCGCCTCGAAGGCGCCGTCCCAGTCGGTGCCGAAGTGGATGTTGTGGTGCCTCAGGTGCGGCGCCGGGGTGCCGGTGGCGCCCACGTGCCAGACGACCGCTGAGGGCGAGAAGTCGCCGCTGCGCACCGCCCGGGGTGCGGTGACGCCCGGCAGGAGGCGGTCGTAGGCGACCGGGAGGTCGACGGTGCACACGACGGCGTCGGCGGCGAGGCGGTCGCCGTCGGCCGTGGCGACCCCGACCACCGCACCGTCGGAGCGGCGCAGCACCTCGCTCACCTCGACCCCCAGGTGCACCGGGACGCCGGCGTCGCGGAGGGCCCGCGCCATGCCGAGTGGCACGGCGTGCATCCCGCCGTCGGGGTAGAACACGCCTCGCACGGTGTCCATGTAGGTGATCACCGCGAGCACGGCCCGCGCCTTGGCGGGTGCGATACCGGCGTACAGGGCCTGGAAGCTGAAGATGCGGGTGAGCCGGTCGTCGGAGAAGAACCGGTCGACCGCCGGCCCGAGCGCCCCCAGTCCGCCCAGGCGGAGCAGCCGGGCCGCGGTGACGGGAGAGCGCACCAGGTCGAGCGGAGACGAGTAGCTGTGGTCGACGAAGGTGGCGAACTCGGTCTCGTAGAGCTGCTCGAGCCAGTCGAGGAAACGGTCGAACCCCGCGGCGTCGGACTCACCGACCTTCGTGCGGATCTCCTCGCGCAGGTCGCCCATGTCGGCGCGGATGTGCAGCTCGCTGCCGTCGGGGTAGACCGCCCGGTACGCGGGGTCGAGCCGCCGCATCGGCACCAGTGCCTCGGGGTCGCCGCCGACCGCGCGGATGGGGGCGTGCAGCAGCTCGGGCATCGTCATGACGACCGGCCCGGTGTCGAGCCGGAAGTCGCCGAGCTGCAGCCGGCCCGCACGGCCGCCCACGGACGACTCGCGCTCGAGGACGGTGACGTCGTGCCCGGCGGCTGTGAGGTGGCATGCGGCGGCCAGGCCGGAGAGGCCGGCCCCGATGACGACGACCCTCACGCCGACCGCCAGGCGACGGCCTCGGCGAGGTCGCGCAGGGCGACCTCGGCCTCGGGGTCGACGTCGAGGTCGTCGAGCGCCCGGTGGGCCCGGTCGACCAGGTGCGCGACGGCCTGCTCGGCCCGGTCGCGCACACCGGCGTCGACCATCGCCCGCTGCAGGGCGTCGACCCCGGCGTCGTCGAGGGTGCCGGCGTCGCACGCGGCGAGCAGTGGCCTGGCCCGGTCGGGCAGCAGCTGGGCCGCCCAGGTGAGCAGGGCGGTCGGCTTGCCCGAGCGCAGGTCGTCGCCCGCGGGCTTGCCGGTGCGGGCGGGGTCGCCCCACACGCCGAGCACGTCGTCGCGCACCGCGAACGCGTCGCCGACGAGGTCACCCCAGGCGACGAGACCGCGCACCAGCCCGGGGTCGGCGCCACCGACGAGCGCGCCGAGCTGCAGCGGCCTGGTGATCGTGTAGCGGCCGCTCTTGAAGCGGGCGATGCGCAAGCTGGTGGGCAGGTCCCGGCGGCGGCCGGCGGTGTGGGTGACGTCGAGCAGCTGGCCCTCGACGAGCTCGACGGCCATCAGCCGCCACGCGGCACGCACCGACCGTGGGGTGCTCGCGACGAGCAGGCCGGCCTCGCTCAGCGCCAGGTCGGACACCAGGGTCGCGACGCTGTCGCCGAAGAGCGCGTCGTCGCCCAGGCCGTGCCCCCGGCGGTGCCGCTCGGCCGCGACGACGTGCAGCGTCGGCAGCCCGCGGCGCGAGGCGGAGCGGTCCATCACGTCGTCCTGGATGAGCGCGAAGAGGTGCAGCAGCTCCAGGGCCGCGGCCACCCGCACGAGCTGCGGATGGGTGTCGTGCCGCCCCCCGGCGACGGCCCAGCCCCAGTGGGCCAGCACCGGGCGCAGCCGCTTGCCGTGGTTGCGCGCCCGGTCTGCCAGCTCGCCGACGAGGTCGACCTCCAGCCCACCGGGGTCGTGCCCCGTACGGTTGCGCAGCGCGTCGATGCCGCCGCCGTCCCCGGTCTCCTCGGCCGCCTGGCGCAGCGCGTCGGACAGCTCGACGAACGTCGTCTCGAGCAGCGCGTCGGCGTCGCGCAGTGTGCCGTCGACCGACCGGGCGCGCCGCCGGGCGTCGAGGTCGACGGAGGTCACCTCGGCACTCATCGACCTGACCGCCTCGTTTCCTCGCCCCGTGGGCCCGGGGTCCGACCGGGCGCCTGATCTGGTGGCACGAGCCTAGACACCGCGTCGTCCGGCGTGCACGAACCTTAGACAAAGCCTTGCGGCGTGGGCGCCGGTCGTCGGTTGACGACCCCGGTCGACAAACCTTGCACACCACTCGATCGGGCCAGAGACATGCAGGCCCCTGACCTGCGACGATCACCCCGTGGACACCGTGCCCCGGACTTCCGGCGACCCGTCGCGCCTTGTCGAGCGCGTCGGTGAGAGCCTCACCCGCCTCGCCCGGGTCACCAGCGAGCTCATCGCGGCCGACACGGTCGACTCCGTCGTCAAGATCGTGACCTACCACATGGCCGATGCCGTGGGCGCGACGATCGCCGCGCTGGCCCTGCGCGAGGGTGAGAACGCCCGGATCATCGGGCTGCGTGGCCTCCCGGCCGGCGAGGCCCAGCAGTGGGAGCTCGTGCCGTTGACCCGGTCGATGACGACCACCGACGTCATCCGCTCGGGGCGGCGACTGGTGCTGGTGGGGGCGACGGCTATCGCGCAGGCGTACCCGGGCCTCCCCGGGGTCGACCGCGGGGAACGCACCGTGGTCACCCTGCCGTTGCGGGCGGGAGGCCGCACGATCGGGGCGATCCACCTGTCCCTGCCGGGCGGACTCACCCCCGACCCGACCGAGGTCGACTTCCTCGACATCATGGCCGACACCTGCGCCCAGGCCTTCGAGCGCATCGAGGCCTCGGAGGTGGCCCGCCGGCAGACCATGCGGCTCGAGTTCCTCGCCGAGGCCTCGATCGAGCTGGCGAGCAGCCTCGACCTCGGGGTCACGATCAACCGGGTGGCCCGGTTGGCCGTGCCCACGTTCGCCGACTGGTGCGCCATCGACGTGGTGCGCGACGGGCGCGTGCACCGGCTCGCCGTGGCACACGTCGACCCGCGCAAGGTCGAGCTCGCCGTCGCGCTCCAGGAGCGCTGGCCCCCCGACCCGGAGAGCCCGACCGGGGCCCGCGCAGTGGCACGGACGGGTCAGCCCGAGCTGATCCACCAGATCACCGACGAGATGCTGGTGGCCGGCTGCCGCGACCCCGAGCAGCTGCGCATCGCCCGCGAGCTGCGGCTGCGCAGTGCCCTGCTCGTGCCGCTGTGGGTGCGTGGCCGGGTGACCGGGGTGCTGTCGTGGGTCTCCACCGACGCGCAGCGGCTGTACGACGACGACGACGTGCGCTTCGCCGAGCACCTCGCCCGCCGGGCCGCGACCGCCATCGACAACTCCGAGCTCTACAGCCAGACCCGTGCTGCGGCCGAGCAGCTGCAGCACGCCGTGCTGCCCGAGGCCCTGGTGGGCACCGACCGGTGGGACGTCGCCTGTCACTACCGGCCGTCCGGGAGGGCCGAGGTCGGCGGTGACTTCTACGACGCCTTCGCCCTGGGTGACGGTCGCTACGTCGCGTTCATCGGCGACGTGATGGGGCGCGGGGTCGCGGCGGCTGCTGCCATGGCCGAGATGCGCGCGGCCACCCGTGCCTTCGCCTCCGTCGACCCGGACCCGGCGGCGGTGCTCGAGAAGCTCGACGCCATGGTGGTGTCCTACGGCAGCGACCAGCTCGTCACCCTCGTCTACGTGCTGGCCGACGCCGCGGCCGGCCACCTGGTGGTGGGCAACGCCGGGCACCCACCGCCCTCGGTGCTGCGCGCCGACGGGTCGCTCGAACGGCTGCCGTTCACCGACGGACCGCCGCTCGGTCTGGCGGCCTCACGACGGGGTCGGCTGACGATGCCGTTCGACGTCGGTGACACCCTGCTCGCGTTCACCGACGGGCTGGTCGAGCGCCGCGACGAGGACATCGACACCGGCATGGACCGGCTCGGCACCGTCGTGCCGACGATGGCCGGGATGCCGTTGCGTGAAGGGGTGGAGCGCCTCGTCGAGGCGGTGCGCGATGACACCTACGACGACGACATGGCCGCCCTGGCGCTGCGGCGGACGAGCTAGGCGGACGCCTCGGCCGACAGGCGGCGATGCCGCCGACGACGCTCGACGTCATCCGGCACAGGGCGGGCGCGCGCAGCAGGGGGTCGCCGGACCGGTGCCACGTCCGCCGGCTCATGACGGCTCCTCGATCGGGTGGTCGACACTCGTGCCGGGTAGGGCACCGCAGAAGTCGTCCACCCAGGTGGCGACCTCCGGGTCCGGGGGTGGTAGCGAGCCGACGGGGGCCTCGACGCCGATCTGCCGCAGGTCGTTCAGCAGGGCGAGGCCGCGGTGTCCGTCGTCGTCGGCCAGGTCGTCGACGTGGAGCACGCTCACCTGCTGCCGGGCGGTGAACAGGGTCAGCTCGCCGTTGACCAGGACGGCCGGCACCCCGAGCTGGGGTTCGAGCCGCTGGCAGGACACTCCCGTGCCGTCCGAGCGCCAGTCCATCGTGCTCACCGAGAGCGGATCCGTGCAGCCGCCCTCCTCGAGGGGTCCCGAGTGGCAGGTGCCGTAGGACGCCCAGACCTGGAACTCGGGTCCGTTCTCCGTCACCCGGACGACGTCGGTCAGTGCGAGCCCGGCCGCCTCGGGGCCGAGGTAGTAGGCGGTCCGCTCCTCGGCCCGCAGCTGCCCTGCCACGGCCTGCACCGCGGGATCGCCCACGTACGTCCCCGGGGACGTACCAGCGCCGCAGCCCGCCACGGCAAACGTGATGGCGACCACGGCCACGAGGACACGCGAGGGGCGCGACCGGTTCCCGCGGACTGCCCGGCCGTGCGAGCGCTCGTCGTGCATGGCACCTCCCGGGTCGTCGAGTCCGACTGTGCTCCGCCGTCGGCGTGCACGGCAAGGGCCTGTCGCGCCATGCTGGACCGGTGAGCGAACGCAACGTCCTCGGCGGCGACCTCGAGCCGTGCGGCACCGACCCGATGACCGGCTTCTACCGCGACGGGTGCTGCAGCACCGGCCCCGAGGACCGCGGCAGCCACACCATCTGCGCGGTCGTGACGGCCGAGTTCCTCGACCAGCAGCAGCGCATCGGCAACGACCTGTCGACGCCGATGCCGGCCTACTCCTTCCCCGGACTGGTGCCGGGCGACCGGTGGTGCGTCACGGCCGCCAACTGGGCACGCGCCTACAACGAGGGGGTGGCGGCTCCGGTCGTGCTCGCCGCGACCCACGAGGCGGTGCTGCGGATCGTCCCGCTGGCCGCGCTCCAGCAGCACGCGGTCGACGTGCCCGGGGACCTCAGCTCGCTCGAGCCCTGACCAACCTTCGACAGCCCCGCCACAACCTGCGGGTTCCAGGACGCAAGGCCCTGCACGGCATCCCGCCGACCTAACGTCGGTCGCTCATGGACGCCCGGGCAGCAAGCCGGGGCCCGACGAGGGGAGCAGGGATGGCACACCAGGACAACGGGGTCGAGCGGGTGCACACGCTGATCAAGGACCAGCGCACGGCGATGCTGACCACGGTGCACGACGAGGGAGGCACCCTGGCCTCGCGGCCGATGGCCTGCCAGCAGGCCGACCCCGACGGCACCTTGTGGTTCCTCGCCTTCAGCGACTCCGAGAAGACCGAGGAGATCCGCCGGCGCCCGGACGTCAACGTCGCCTTCACCGACGAGGGCAAGTGGGTCTCCGTGGCCGGCCGGGCCTCCGTCACCCAGGACCCGACGAGGGCACGCGAGCTGTGGAACGACTTCGCGGAGGCCTGGTTCCAGTGCGAGCCGGAGGACCCGCGGGTGGCGGTGATCCGGGTCGACGGGGAGAGTGCCGAGTACTGGGACTCCCCGGGCAAGGTGGGCACCCTGGTCGGGGTGCTCAAGGCCAAGGTGACCGGCGAGCAGCCCGACGACGGCGAGAGCGACACCGTCGACCTGTGACCGACGCCGGGGCCGGCCGGCCCGACCGGGCTCGCGTGCTCGGCGAGGTCAGCGAGTGACGGGCCCGTCCCAGTCCCAGTGCGGCAACCGGACGTCATCGGCGACCGAGTCGGGCGAGTCGGGGTGCAGCCCCATCCGGTCGGTCGACCACGCGAAGTAGTCGTGCAGCACCCCGCGCAACGGCTGCTCGGTGAGGCCGACGTCGTCCATGGCGCCGTCGAACAGCTCGACCACGAGCGCGTCGAGCTCGCGGTGGGTGCCGTTGCCGGCGTGCATCCGCAGCACGCCGGCCTCGTCACCCATGGTGTCGCTGTAGGCCGGCGGGCCGCCGAGCGCCTCGCCCCAGTAGGCCGCCAGCCGCTCGACGTGCTGCGGGTGCAGGCCTTCGTGGCCGAAGGGGTGGCTCGCCACCGGGTCGGCGAGGCAGCGCACGTGCCAGGCCCGAGCGAGGGCGAGGAGTCCGGCGTCCCCTCCGGCGGCGTCGTGGACGGTGGGCATGGGGGCGATGCTCCACCCCGCGGATGCCGGTGGCAAGGGTGCGCTCGTGGCCCACCTGGGGCGGGGGACGGGTGTGCGGCCTGCACCCGTGACGGTGTGGGCGGGCCGGCGTAGCGTCATCAGGGCGCGGGAGCACCGCCCCGTGCATGCCACCACCGGCACGAGGAGAGAACCATGGGAGCCCGGCTCAACCCCTACCTGAGCTTCAACGGAAACGCCCGCGAGGCGATGACCTTCTACCAGCAGGTCCTCGGCGGCGAGCTGAACGTCAGCACCTTCGGCGACTACAGCCCCGACGGCGCAGGCGGCGACGGCGTCATGCACGCGCAGCTCGAGACGCCGGCCGGCTTCACCCTGATGGCCTCCGACATCGCCCCCGGCATGGACGAGGTCGCCCCCGGATCCAACTTCGCGGTCAGCCTCAGCGGCGACGACGAGGCGCTGCGCGGCTACTGGGACGGGCTGGCCGACGGCGGCACCGTCGCGATGCCGCTCGAGAAGCAGATGTGGGGCGACGAGTTCGGCATGCTCACCGACAGGTTCGGCATCCCGTGGCTGGTCAACCTCGGCACCGGGGGCGGCGCGGGCTGACCTGTCGCCGACGCGGGTCGCGCGGCGCTAGGCGAGTGATGCGACCGCGGCCTCGAGCTCGTCGAGCGCCTCGCCGGTGTGCACAGCGAGTCGCTGGAGGTGCGGCAGTGCCTCCCGGTCGCCGACGAAGCCGATGTCGAGGTCGCCGGCATACGAGTGCGCGGTGATGTTGAGCGCCATCGAGTGCCCCGGGATCGACACCGGGTAGGTCGCCTCGAGGCGCGCTCCACGCCAGTAGAGGACCTCCTTGGGGCCAGGGACGTTCGAGATGCAGACGTTCAGGGTGGTCGGCAGCGGCAGCGGCAACCCGCTCATCGCGCGGGTCACCTGGAGCGCGGCCGGCGCGAGGAGCAGAGCGCTGTAGGCCATCACGGCGTCGGCGCTCATGCCGCGCATCCGCGCCTTGGCCGCCCGGGCGGATGCCGTGATCGCGGCCAGGCGGGCCAGTGGGTCGTCGATGTCGGTCGCCAGCGAGACGAGCGTGGCGCCGACGGCGTTGCCGCCTCCCTCGCTCTCCTTGGGGCGCACGTTGACCGGGACGAACGCGATGAGCGGGCGTTCGGGAAGCTTCTGCAGGTCCATGAGGAAGCGGCGCAGGCCACCCGCGCAGATCGCCATGAGCACGTCGTTCAGGGTGGCGCCGCGGGCCTTGGCGATCGCCCGCAGCCGCGCCAGCTCGTACTGCTGGGTGGCGAACCGGCGGGACTGGCCCACCCGCCCGTTGAGGATCGAGTGCGGCGCCTGGAACGACGTGACCGCGCGCGTCGAGGTGCTGCCGCGGCCCAGCTCGGTCTCGGCGAGTGCCTTGGCCACCGACGGCGTCGTGCCCACGGAGGAGGCGAACCCGCGCAGGATCGAGGTGAAGTCGCCCACCGGGTCGGCCTCGCGCGGGGCCCGAGGGGGCCGGGTCAGGCTGAAGAAGAACGGGTGCTCGCGGTCGTCGGGGTCGGGGGAGAGCCCCCGCACGAGCAGGCGCATACCGGTGTAGCCGTCGACCAGCGAGTGGTGGATCTTGATGTAGGCCGCGAAGCGGTTGCCCGACAGCCCCTCGATGAGGTGCAGCTCCCACGGCGGCCGTCGGAAGTCGAGCGGGTTGGAGTGAAGCCGCGAGACGAGCACGCCGAGCTCGCGCTCACCTCCGGGGCTCGGCAGGGCGGAGTGCCGCACGTGGTAGTCGATGTCGAACTCGCGGTCGGTGACCCAGCGGTGCACGGGCTGCCGCATCAGCATCCGGGTCTGCAGGCGAAGGTTCCACGGCGGCTCGACCGACGAGGCCCGCAGTGCGGCGACGAAGTCGGGGAGGTACTGCGGCCCGGCATCCGGCGGCAGGGTGAAGTGCAGCATCGACGCGACGTGCATGAGGGTCTCGTTCGTCTCCCCCATGAGGAAGATCGAGTCCAGGGGTGACGCCCATCGAGACGGCGACACGAGGGGTCAGACCGCCCGACCGTGGGGCCGGGCATCCGGCGGCTGGGACACCGGCGGCGTGGCGACGGCGGAGGCGGACCCGGCGTACGGCATCCACCGGCCTTCGGGCTGGGCGAGCCGGTCGGCGATGACGCGCAGCGTCTCGAGCTCGTGCCCGTAGCCGAGGTGCGTGGCGTGCACCTCGATGTTCTCGGTCTGCGGAGCCGGCTCGGAGATGCAGCACTCCCACGCGACGATGCCGTCGGTGCGCGAGTAGATGCACGTGGTCGGCACGCTGAGCGGAGAGGCGCGCTGGGCGAGGGCCTCCTCGGTGAACATCCTCGCCAGGTGGCGTCGGTTCATGATGCGGTACATCGTCCACGCCCGGGTCGACGCGGGGTGCCCCCGGAAGGGGCTGCCCAGGGTGATCACCGAGCGGGTGTGGCCGGGCAGGGCCCGGGCCATCTCGCGGGCGTAGATCCCGCCGGCGCTCCAGCCGACCAGGCTCACCCGGCGCTCGTAGCGGTCGTGGATCTCGAGCAGGAGGTCCTCGAGCCGGTCGGCGAGTGCCGGGCTGGCGCCGAGGTTGCGGCCCTGGCGCCAGTCGTGCGCGCGGTAGCCCAGCCGACGAAGGTGGCTGCGCAGGAAGACCGTCGACTCCGGTCCGGCGAGGAAGCCGGGCAGCACGATGACCGGGTGACCGTCGCCCTGGGGCCAGCCGTGCAGGTCGCGGGTGCGCAGCGCCGAGCTGGCGAGCTCGAGCCCCACCCGCCATTCCCGACGTGCCTGCCACGCCGTCGGCGCGGGCGCACCGTCGGCGTTCGGCAGGTCGGTCGGGTCGAGCATCGCGTGCTCCTGGGACGGGCGCCGCGAGGCCGAGCTGACCCTGCGCGACGCTGCGAGTGGGGCAAGGGGCAGTGTGACACGTGTGACTGCGCCGCGGGCGGGAACACGGCACCCGTCGTGGGGAGTTGAGCATGGTGGAGCGACTGCACCCGGTCGCTACGACCAGCACCGAGGGGATCCCTGATGACCGCCACCGACCAGCTCCGAGCCGCCCTGCGTGACCTCGAGGCCAAGGCCCGCGAGCTCGAGCTCGACAAGAAGCTCGAGACGTTCGCCGACAAGGCCGACCACGCCCTGCGCGATGCCGCCGTGAAGGCCGGCGACTACGCCCACGAGAACCGGGGCCGCGTCGAGGAGTCGCTCGACAAGGCCGGCGCCAAGGTCGACGAGAAGACCGACGGCAAGTACACGCGCTACGTCGAGAAGCTTCGTACCGGTGTCCTCGTCGGCGTCGACTGGGTCGCCCAGCAGCGCGAGACCTCGTCGACCCCCAGCTGGGCCGAGCAGGGCCGCCGCTACGACCGCCAGGCGGATGCCGGTGACGCGCCGACCGAGGACACCTCGCCTCGCGAGTAGCGTCCGGGTGATGGCGACGACTCGCACCGAACGCGACACGATGGGCGCCGTCGAGGTGCCCGCCGACCGCTACTGGGGCGCGCAGACGCAGCGCAGCCTCGAGCTGTTCGACATCGGGCGCGACACCTTCGTGTGGGGTCGGCCGGTGGTGCGGGCGCTTGGCCTGCTCAAGAAGTCGGCCGCGCTGGCGAACCGCGACCTCGGCCTGCTGCGCGCCGAGGTCGCGGGGGCGATCGAGCAGGCCGCCGACGAGGTGGCCCGCGGGGAGCTCGACGACCACTTCCCGCTCGTCGTCTTCCAGACCGGGTCGGGCACCCAGAGCAACATGAACGCCAACGAGGTCATCGCCAACCGGGCCATCGAGCTGCTGGGCGGCGAGCTCGGTTCCAAGACACCGGTGCACCCCAACGACGACGTCAACAGGAGCCAGTCGAGCAACGACACCTTCCCGACCGCTGTCCACGTCGCCGTGGTGCTCGAGCTCGCCGAGCGGCTGCACCCGGCGGTCGACTCACTGGTGGAGGCGCTGGAGGCCAAGGTCGTCGAGCTGGGGTCGATCGTCAAGGTGGGCCGCACCCACCTCCAGGACGCGACCCCGGTGACCCTCGGCCAGGAGATCGGCGCCTGGGCGGCACAGGTCCGCGACGCCCAGGACGACGTGCGGCACGCGGGTGACCGGGCCCGTGCGCTCGCCATCGGCGGCACCGCCGTCGGCACCGGGCTCAACGCGCCTGCCGGCTTCGGCCCCCTCGTCGCGCAGCACCTGTCCGACCAGACCGGCGAGTCCTTCCACCAGGCCGAGAACCTGTTCGTGCAGCTGGCCTCGCACGACGCGCTGGTCGCCGTCTCGTCGTCGTTGCGCACCCTCGCGGGGGCCTTGATGAAGATGGCCAACGACGTGCGCTGGCTGGCGTCGGGCCCCCGCACCGGCATCGGCGAGCTGCGCATCCCCGAGAACGAGCCCGGCTCGTCGATCATGCCGGGCAAGGTCAACCCGACCCAGTCCGAGGCGATGACGATGGTCGTCACCCGGGTGTTCGGCAACGACGCCACCGTGGGGTTCGCCGGGACCCAGGGCAACTTCCAGCTCAACGTCTTCACGCCGGTGATGGCCCACGCCGTGCTGGAGTCGATCCGGCTGCTCGGCGACGCGTGCCGCTCGTTCACGGTCAACTGCGTCGTCGGCCTCTCGGCCGAGCGCGAGACGATCGCCGCCCACCTCGACGCCGACCTGATGCTCGTCACCGCGCTGGCGCCGCACGTCGGCTACGACACCGCAGCCGCGATCGCCAAGCAGGCCCACCGCGACGGGTCGACCCTGCGCGAGGCCGCCCTCGCCTCGGGGGCCGTGTCCGCGGACGACTACGACGCCTGGGTCGACCCGGAGGGCATGACCCGACCGGGTTGATGACATCACTTGAAGTTATTGATCCCATATATGTAGGTTATGGATCAAGACGCCGCCCGGCGCCTCGTCGACCGACCTCGAGGTCCACACGTGCCCAGCCCCACGTCCGCCGCCGTCACGGCCGGCCCCCGCGCCGACGAGACCGCCGTGCTCGAGCTCGAGCGGCTCGGCCCAGGCTTCGGGGCCGTCGTGCACGACGTCGACCTCACCCACCTCGACGAGTCCCAGGTCCGAGCCGTCCGACGGGCGCTGCTCGACCACAAGGTGCTGTTCTTCCGCGGTCAGGACCTCACCGACGACGCGCAGGTCACCTTCGCTGCGCGTCTCGGTGAGCTGACCGCGGGGCACCCCGTGGCGGAGTCGGCGCCGGGCCGGTCCGAGATCTACCGGATCGACAGCAGCGACCCGGAGTTCTCCTTCTCCGACGTGTGGCACACCGACGTCACCTTCGTCGAGACCCCGCCCGCGGCGTCGGTGCTGCGGGCCGTGACGTTGCCCGACACCGGCGGCGACACCAGCTGGGCCGACACCCAGCTCGCCTACGAGTCGCTCTCGGCGCCGGTTCGCCGGCTCGTCGACGACCTGGTGGCCGTGCACGACGGCAACCGCGAGTGGGGTGCCTACCTGCGGCGTCGCGCCGGGCGCGGCAACCTCTGGGACGGCACGACGGTCACCGAGATCCCGCCGGTGGAGCACCCCGTCGTACGCGTCCACCCGGAGACCGGCCGCAAGGGCCTGTTCGTCAACCCCGGCTTCACCTCGCACCTGGTGGGGGTCTCCGACGCGGAGAGCCGCGGCATCCTCGACCTGCTCTACGCCCACCTCACCCGCCCCGAGCACACCATCCGCCATCGCTGGGCACCCGGCGACGTCGGCATCTGGGACAACCGGGCCACGGCGCACTACGCCAACAACGACTACACCCGGACCCGGGTCATGGCCCGGGTCACGATCCGCGGCGACCGCCCCCGGGGGCCGTCGCCGACGACGCAGACCGGCTGACCGGCTGCGTCCGTCAACACAGCAGACCCCGACCCCCCACCAAGGAGACCCGATGTCCGTCACCGACGAGCTGCTCGCCAACAACGAGGCCTACGCCGCCCAGTTCAGCGGGCCGCTGCCACTGCCGCCCTCGAAGCACCTCGCCGTGCTCGCCTGCATGGATGCCCGGCTCGACGTCTACCGCGCGCTGGGACTGCACGAGGGTGAGGCGCACGTCATCCGCAACGCCGGCGGCGTGGTCACCGAGGACGAGATCCGCTCGCTCGCGATCAGCCAACGACTCCTCGGCACCACGGAGATCATCCTGATCCACCACACCGACTGCGGCATGCTCACCTTCACCGACGACGGCTTCAAGGAGTCGATCCGGGCCGAGACCGGCGTGCGGCCCCCCTGGGCGGCCGAGGCGTTCTCCGACGTCGTCGACGACGTTCGTCAGTCGGTCGCGCGGATCGAGAACAGCCCGTTCATCCCCATCAAGGACTCGGTGCGGGGCTTCGTGTTCGACGTGGCAACCGGTCGGCTCAATGAGGTCGACCCCGGCTGAGCCACGCCGGCCGAGGTTAGGCTCCCAGCACCAGATCTCGCGCCGGGCACGTCCGCGCAGCGACCCGACCAGCCATCCGAGGGCCCATGAGCCAGCCACGCGCACGCGGCGCGGACGTCACGTTCACGCCCTCCGCCGGCCGGACCCTGGGCGTGGAGTGGGAGCTGGGCCTGCTCGACCCCGTCACCCTCGACCTCGTCTCGCGCGCGGACGAGCTGCTCGGCCTCGCGAACGCCACCGATGTCGCCAGCCATGCCCGCCCGACCAGGTCGCGGTCGACGGTCACCCAGGAGCTGCTGCGCAACACGGTCGAGATCGTCACCGGTGTGTGTGCGAACGCCGAGCAGGCGGCGTCCGACCTCGCCGACGGGCTCGGCCGGGTGCAGGCCGCGGCGAGCGAGCTCGACGTGCTGCTCTACGGCGGCGGGTCGCACCCGTTCGCGCGCTGGGAGGACCAGGAAGTCAGCGACGGACAGCGCTACGCGACGCTCATCGACCGCACCCAGTGGTGGGGGCGCCAGATGGTGATCTTCGGCGTCCACGTGCACGTCGGCATCCGGTCGGCCGCGAAGGTGTGGCCGCTGGTCAACGCCCTGCTCACCTACCACCCGCACCTCACGGCGCTGTCGGCCTCGTCGCCCTACTGGTCGGGCACCGACACCGGCTACGCGAGCAACCGCACCATGCTCTTCCAGCAGCTTCCGACGGCGGGGCTGCCCTTCCAGTTCGAGACCTGGGCGCAGTACCGGGCGTACCTCGACGACGTGTTCACCACGGGAGTCATCACCGACGCGAGCGAGCTGCGCTGGGACATCCGGCCCTCGCCGCTGCTCGGCACGATCGAGGTGCGTGCCTGCGACGGCTTCTCCCGGCCTCAGGACGTCGTCGCCGTCGCGGCGCTCATCCACTGCCTCGTCGTCGACCTCGAGCACCAGCTCGACGAGGGCGTGCTACCGCCTCCACTCCCTCCCTGGCACGTGCAGGAGAACAAGTGGCGCGCAGCAAGGTACGGGCTCGACGCGATCATCATCCGCGATGTCGACAACACCGAGGTGCACGTCGTCGACGACACCAGGGAGCTGCTCGAGCGGCTCGGGCCGACCGCGCGGACGCTGGGCTGCACCCGTGAGCTCGCCGGCATCACCGACATCCTGGATGGCGGGGCCGGCTACCAGCGGATGCGTGCGGCCGCGCGGGTCGACGGAGCCGTCGACCTGCGCGCCGCCGTGCGTGAGATGGTCGTGCACGCGGACCGCTGAGGGACCTGCCGCCCGCGGGTCAGCTCGCGGGATCGTCGGGCGCCTCCGGCGCCCCGTAGCGACGAACAGCCCTGCGGGCCAGCGACATCCGGTGCACCTCGCTGGGTCCGTCGTAGATGCGGAACGGCCGGATCTCGCGGGCGATCCGCGCGACGGGCAGGTCGGCCGACACCCCGGCGCCGCCGCACATCTGCACCGACCGGTCTGCGACCCGGTGGAGGGCCTCCGCCCCGAACACCTTGGCCAGGGAGGACTCCTCGCGACCGTTCGCCCCGCCGTCGAGCGCCCGGCAGGCGGTGAGCAGCAGGGAACGTGTCGCGGCCAGGTCGATCTCGTTGTCGGCGATCATCAGCTCGACCATGCCGTGTCGGGCCAGTGGCCGCCCGAAGGCCGAGCGGCCGCTCACGTAGTCGACCGCCGTCTCGTGGGCCCGCTGCGCCGCGCCGAGCCAGCGCATCACGTGGGTGAGTCGCGCCGGTCCCAGCCGCACCTGCGCGTAGCGGAACCCCTCGTCGACCTCGCCCAGCACGTCCTCCACGGGCACCCGAACGGCATCCAGCTCGACCTCGCAGTGCCCACCGAGCATCGAGCGGTCCATCGTCCGCACGTGGCGAACGACCCGGATGCCGGCCCGGTCCGAGGGCACGAGGAACATGGTGGCGCCGCCGGAGCCCCCCGAGCCGCCGGTGTCGTCGGGGGAGCCGCTGGTGCGGGCCATGACGATGTAGAAGCCCGCCCCGTCGGCCCCGGTGATGAACTTCTTGCGGCCGCTGATGACGAATGAGTCTCCGTCCCGGCGGGCGCGGGTCCGCAGGGCGGTGGGGTCCGACCCCGCGCCCGGCGCCGGCTCGGTCATCGCGAAGGCCGACCGCTGCTCGCCGCGGGCCAGCGGGGCCAGGAACCGCTCTCGCTGGGACCCGACGGCCACCTGCTCGAGCAGGTGCACGTTGCCCTCGTCGGGCGCGTTGGCGTTGACCGCCATCGGTCCGAAGAGCGCCCGACCAGCCGCCTCGAACGCGGGCGCGCGGTCCGTCATCCCCAGGCCGAGGCCGCCCAGCTCCACCGAGACGTGGGGGGCGAACACGCCGAGGTCCCTTGCCCTGCGCTGCAGCTGGACACGCAGCCGCTCACCGCCTGCAGCCTCGACGTCCCCGTCGAACTCGTCCTCGACCGGCAGCACGTGCTCCTCGACGAAGGCGCGGGTCCGGGCGGCGACCACGTCGGGCTGGCTCATCGTGGGACCTCTCTGTCCGTGGGCGACCGCCGCGGGGTCGAGCTCGGGCCCGACATCGCGATTCGGTCTCGTTCCGAAGAAATATCGCCGAAGCAGTTGCTCCTGCGAGGAGCGAAGGTCCACACTCTGGCCTACCGAGCGAGCGCTCGGGCGGTACCGATGATGCTACCCAGGAAGAGGATCGTCAATGTCGACGGAGACACCCGACGCACCCACCGCCACCGCCACCGCTTCCGACATCTTCGGGGCGTGGCTCGACGACCTGAGCACGGCGCTGAGCGCCGCCGACGCCTCGCGCGTCACGGCCATGCTCGCGGCCGACTGCTGGTGGCGCGACCTGTTGGCGCTCACCTGGGACCTCGGCACCTACCGTGGCACCCAGGCCGTCGCCGAGATGCTCGGCGCGCACCTGGCGGCCGGCTCGATCCGTGACCTGAGCACCGACACCGGGTTCGGCCCGCGGTTCCAGGGAGACGACGACGAGGTCGTCGAGGGGTTCGTCACCTTCGAGACACCGCTGGGCCCGGGGCGGGGCTCCGTCCGCCTCGTCCGTGAGGGCGGCCGCTGGGTGGCCTGGACGGTCATGACCGAGCTCGACGACCTGCGCGGACACGAGCGGGCCATCGGTGCGCACCGCTCGCTCGGCCCTCGCCACAGCCCCGGCCCCGGCGGTGGCAACTGGCTCGACGAGAGGCGCGCCTCGGCTCGATACGCCGACGCCGAGCCGGACGTCGTCGTCCTCGGCGCGGGCCAGGGTGGCCTCACCGTTGCGGCGAACCTGCGCCTCATGGGCGTCGACGCCCTGGTCCTCGAGAAGAGCGAGCGGGTGGGCGACGGGTGGCGCAAGCGCTACCACTCCCTCGTCCTGCACGACCCGGTGTGGGCCGACGCACTGCCCTACATGCCCTACCCGGACTCGTGGCCGGTCTACTGCCCCAAGGACAAGATCGCCGACTGGTTCGAGTCGTACGCCTCGGCGATGGAGCTCAACGTCTGGACCTCGGCCGAGCTGACCGACAGCGCGTACGACGAGGCGGCCGGGCGCTGGACCCTCACGGTGAGCACGCCCGAGGGCGAGCGCGTGATCCACCCACGCGACGTCATCCTGGCCACGGGCGCCGCCGGCGAGCCGAACGTCCCCGACGTACCGGGCCGCGACACCTTCCGGGGCACGAGCTACCACTCGAGCCGTCACGCCTCCGCGAGCGAGTGGGCCGGAAGGAAGGCGGTCGTCGTCGGCGCCTGCAACAGCGGCCACGACATCGCCCAGGACCTCTACCTGGCCGGCGCCGACGTCACCCTGGTGCAGCGGTCGTCGACGCACATCATCAGCCAGACCCACGGCATCCCCGCGATCTTCGGCAGCAACTTCGCCGAGGGCGGGCCACCCACGAAGTACGCCGACCTGCTCGCCAGCGGCACGCCGTGGCCACTGGTGCTCGAGTTCGCGAAGGACGGCGTCAAGCAGACGGCCGCCAAGGACGCCGAGCTGCTCGCCTCGCTCGAGGCCGCCGGCTTCAAGCTCAACGACGGGCCCGACGGAACCGGGCTGATGGGCTACGCGCTGGCCTACGGCGGCGGCTACTACATCGACGTCGGCGCCTCGACCCTCATCGCCGAGGGGAAGATCAAGCTCGCCCAGGGCTCCGGCCTCGCGGAGTTCACGCCCGACGGCATCCGACTGGCGGACGGCCGCACCCTCGACGCCGACCTCGTCGTGCTCGCCACCGGCTACCAGAACATGCGCGAGACGGCCCGCCGGCTCTTCGGCGACGATGTCGCCGACCGGCTGCCGCTCGTGCTCGGCGTCGGCGAGGACGGCGAGCTCGGCGGTCTCTACCGGCGCACCGGCCACCCGGCGTTCTGGTACATGGGCGGCCCCCTGGCATGGGTCCGCATCTACTCCAAGCACCTGGCCCTGCAGATCACCGCGAAGCACGCGGGCATCTCCCCGACGTGACGGCCGGGCGCGAGGGGAAGACCCCTCCGGCCGTCGCCACCGCACACCCATCCACCACGCCCGACGGGCCCGACCACCACAGCAGCAACCACCGACGCCGTCCGGCGCGGAGTGTCAGCAGAAGGAGTACTCAATGAAGCGTATTTCCCAGGGCGCCAGCCTCCGGGCGCTGGTCGCCGGTGGAGCCTGTGCCAGCCTCCTGGTCCTCGCCGCCTGCGGCAGCGACGACTCGGGCAGCGGCAGCAGCGGCAGCGGTTCCGCGGCCGCCGAGAAGCGCACGGTCGTCTTCATGGCGCCGAACACCACCCCGACCCGGTACATCCAGCAGGACGGTCCGGCGTTCGAGGCGGCGATGAAGGCGCTCGACCCCAACGTCGAGGTGAAGTTCGTCAACGCCAACGGCGACTCCAACGCCCAGCTCTCGCAGGCGAATGCCGCGATCGCTGCGGGTGCCAAGGCGCTCGTCGTCGTCGCCGCCGACCCCAACCTGAGTGCGGGCCTGCTCCAGGCCGCGGAGCAGGCGAACGTGCCGGTCATCGGCTACGAGAACCCCCCGATCAAGGGGAAGATGTTCGCCCAGGTCGTCTTCGACCCCAACAAGGTCGGCGTGCAGCAGGCCGAGTACTTCGCCGACGTGGTCAAGAGCGGCACGCTCGGCACGAAGCCGGTGAAGGTCGCCCGCCAGTACGGCAACAAGGGCGACGTCTACACCACCGAGATGCTGGCCGGCCAGAACTCGATCATCGACCCGCTCATCGCGAGCGGCGACATCAAGGTCGTCTGTGAGGACTACATCAAGGACTGGGCGCCGGACAACGCGACCAAGGCCACCGAGCAGTGCCTGACCAAGACGCAGAACAAGGTCGACGCCTTCTTCGGTTTCTACGACGGCATCACCGCCGGCATGATCGCGGCACTGAAGGCCAAGAACCTCGAGACCCCCGTCTACGGTGGCCAGAACCCCGAGCTGACCGGCCTGCAGTACATGCTGACCGGTGACCAGCAGGACGACGTGCTCAAGGCGTTCAAGGTGGAGGCCGACGCCGCCGCCAAGATCACCCTCGCCGCCATCAACGGCGAGCAGCCGCCCGCCGACCTGGTCAAGGACACCATCGACAACGGGTCGATGCAGGTTCCCACGGCCAAGCTCGACGCCACGCTCATCCACCTCGAGGAGGGCAAGGACCCCGGTGACGCCGTGCAGCAGGCGGTCGACCTGGGCATGTTCACCTGGCAGCAGATCTGCACCGGCCCTGCGGCCGAGACCGCGACCTGCAAGGCCAAGCTCTGACGCAGGCCCCTTCAGTGCGGGGCGGCCGACCGCGGTCGGCCGCCCCGCACGGGTCACCAGGTCAGGGCGGGGCGAGAGGAACGACGAAGGGATGCCGGTGGAACCCCAGGACAGCGGTGCGGCGAGCGGGACCCCCCTGCTCGAGCTCACCCGGATCTCGAAGCACTTCGGCGGGGTCCGGGCCCTGCACGAGGTGGACCTCGCCGTGCGCGCGGGCGAGGTCGTCGCGCTGATCGGTGACAACGGCGCCGGGAAGTCGACCCTGGTCAAGGTGATGTCCGGCGTCGAGTCACCCGACACCGGTGAGATCCGGGCGCGCGGCGAGGTGGTCCGCCTCGACTCGCCGCGCGCTGCCGCCGACGCAGGCATCCACACCGTCTTCCAGGACCTCTCGCTGTGCGACAACCTCGACGCGGTGCAGAACCTGTTCCTCGGTCACGAGCGCTGCGGGCCCGCGTGGACCGGTCGCCGGATCCGCCGCCACGTCATGGAGGAGCAGGCCCAGCGCGTGCTGGAGTCGCTCTCGGTGAAGGTGCGCTCGCTCACGGCACCGGTGTCCGAGCTGTCCGGCGGGCAGCGCCAGGGGATCGCCATCTGCCGGGCGCTGATCAGCGACCCGGCCGTGGTGCTGCTCGACGAACCGACCGCTGCGCTCGGGGTCTCGCAGCGCGCCGAGGTGCTCGACCTCGTCGGCCGGCTGCGCGACCAGGGCCGAGCGGTCGTCGTCATCTCCCACGACATGAAGGACGTGCAGAAGGTGGCCGACCGGATCGTCGCCCTACGCCTGGGCGCCAAGGTCGCCGAGTTCGACCGCGACGGCTACACCCCGTCGGACCTCGTCAGCGCGATGACCGGGGCGCACGAGACGACCGTCGACGACGGCCTTCGAGGGGAGGCGTGATGACGACCTCGACGCAGCCCGCCCCCGCTTCCGTGGCCGAGCAGTCCACCCCGCTCGGCCGGGCGATCCAGGCCGCCGGAAGGATGCCGCGCAGCATCCCCGTGCTGATCACGCTCGCCCTGATCTGGGGCGTCTTCTACAGCCAGAGCCACTTCTACCTCAGCTTCGGCAACCTCACGAACCTCACCCTGCAGATCGTCACGACGGCGATCCTGTCGCTCGGCATCGTCTTCGTCCTGCTCGTGGGCGAGATCGACCTGTCGTCGGCGGCACTGTCGGGCGTCTGCGCGGCGGTCGCCGGCACGTTCGTCGTCATCCACGGGATGCCGCTCGCCGTCGGCATCGTGGCCGCGGTGGCCTTCGGCATGCTCGTGACGTTCATCGAGGCCCTGGTCATCTCGTTCGGGGTGCCCTCGCTCATCGTGACCCTCGGCGGCATGGTGATCCTCCAGGGGCTGATCCTCGTCGTGCTCCCCGAGGAGTTCACGATCAGCATCGCCGGCACACCGCTGGCCCTGCTGGCCAGCACCACGATCCCTGCCGGCGCGAGCTACGTGCTCGCCGCCCTCGGCTCGCTGGCGTTCGCGGGCTACCGCCTCGTCCAGCACCGGGAGCGGACGAGCACCGGCTCCTCGACCTCGCTCGTCCGCAACGTCGTCGTGCCGTCGGTGGTGGCCGCGGTCGGTCTGTTCGCCGTCGTCTTCGTCCTCAGCCGCCAGCGCGGGCTCCCCCTGCCCGTCCTCATCCTCGCCGTCATGCTGCTCGTCGCCTGGTACTGGACCACCCAGACCCGGTACGGCACACACCTGTACGCCGTGGGCGGCGACCGCGAGGCCGCCCAGCGGGCCGGCATCCCGGTGCGCCGGATGGTGCTCTACTCCTTCCTCGTGCTCGGCGCCTGCGCGGCCGTCGCGGGCATGGTCGACTCCTCGCGACAGCTCGGGGTGTCGGTCTCGTCGGGCGCGGGGCCACTGATGCTCAACGCCATCGCCGCGGCAGTCGTCGGGGGCACCAGCCTGTTCGGTGGACGTGGCTCGGTCTGGTCGGCGCTGCTCGGCTCGCTGGTCATCGGGTCGATCAGCAACGGTGTGCAGCTGCTCGGCCTGTCGACCGAGGTGCAGTTCTTCGCGACCGGGATCGTGCTCATCGTGGCCGTCGCGGTCGACGTGGTGCTCAGCCGAGGCTCCCTGTTGCCGGGGCGCAGGTGAGCCCCGTCGCACCCGGTTGGGTGCCCGACCGCGCCTCCCTGCAGGCCACCCGCGTCGTGCGCTTCGCGGAGTGGCTCGTCGCCCACGGCCGCGCGGACCTGGGCGACGTCACCGACTACGCCGAGCTGCAGGCCTGGTCGGCCGGTCAACCGGGGGAGTTCTGGGGCGCGGTGGCCGACTTCTTCGAGGTCGAGTGGTCCGACCAGCCGAAGGTCGCGCTCGCCGAGCGCCGGATGCCGGGCGCGGTCTGGTTCCCCGGTGGCAGCCTGAACTTCGGGCAGCACCTGCTGCGGCACGGAGCGGACGACCACGAGGCGGTCGTGCTCGTCACCGAGTCCGGCGAACGGTCCTCGCTCAACTTCGGGGGCTGCGGACACAGGCGGCCGCGGTGGCCGGGCGGTTGCGTGGGCTGGGGGTCGGGCCGGGTGACCGGGTCGTCGGCTACCTCCCGAACTGTCTCGAGGGCGTCGTCGCCTTCACGGCGGTGGCGCTCATCGGTGCCGTCTGGGCCCAGGCCGGGCTCGACTACGCCTCTACGGCCGCGGCCGACCGCCTCGGCCAGCTGACGCCGAAGGTGCTCGTCGCCGGGTCCGGCTACCGGTTCGGCGGGCGGGTCCACGACCGCCGAGGCGAGGTCGCCGAGCTGCGCGACCTGCTCCCGGGTCTCGAGCACACCATCACGGTGGCCACCGGCGGGGTCTCCAGCCCGGTCTCCGACGCATGCTCGAGCGGCTGGGCCGCGGCCTTGGCGGCCGCGCCCGACGGCCGCGCCGAGCCGGTGCCCTTCGAGCACCCCCTGTGGGTGCTCTTCACGTCCGGCACGACCGGCAAGCCCAAGGGGATCGTGCACGGACACGGTGGGGTGCTCCTCGAGCAGCTGGTGTCGCCCGGCCTGCACATGGACCTGCACGAGGGCGACGTCTTCTTCTGGTTCACGACCCCGAACTGGATGATGTGGAACGCGCAGGTGTGCGGGCTCCTGCACGGCGCGACGATCGTGCTCTACGACGGGCGCCCCACCACACCCGGTCCCGACGCCCTCTGGCGGGTCGTCGCCGACCTCGGTGTCACCGTGTTCGGGACCAGCCCGGGCTACCTCGAGGCCTCGGAACGGGCCGGCGTCGAGCCCGGGCGCGACCTCGACCTGTCGGCGATGCGGCTGATCGGGGCCACGGGCTCGGTGCTGCCCGCCGCGGCCAACGCGTGGGTGCGCGAGCACGTCGGGGATCGCGTCCAGCTCGGCTCGATGAGCGGCGGCACCGATGTCGTCGGGATCTTCGTCGGCAGCGCACCGACCACACCGGTCGTCGACGGCGAGATCTGCGCCGTCGCCCTCGGGGTGTCGCTCCAGGTCTGGGACGCCGCAGGGGAGCAGGTCGCACCCGGGGAGCCGGGCGAGATGGTGATCACCGAGCCGATGCCCTCGATGCCGCTGCGCTTCTGGGACGACCCGGACGGCAGCAGGCTGCGCGAGACCTACTTCTCGACCTTTCCGGGGTTTTGGCGCCAGGGCGACCTGATGCTGCTCACCGACCGAGGCACGGTCGTGATCCTGGGGCGGTCCGATGCCACGATCAACCGCTCGGGCGTCCGGCTCGGGTCTGCGGAGATCTACGAGGCGATCGGCGGGATGCCGGACGTCGAGGACGCCCTCGCCGTGGGGGTGGAGCAGCGCGACGGTGGCTACTGGTTCCCGTTGTTCGTCGTTCCACGCGAGGGCGCCGAGCCGGAGGACCTCACCCGCCGGATTCGGGAACGGATCAGGGCGCGTACCTCCCCACGTCACGTGCCCGACGACGTGATCCTCCTACGACAGCTGCCCCACACGAAGACGGGTAAGCGGCTCGAGGTGCCGGTCAAACGCATCCTGCAGGGTGCCGACCCGGACACCGTGCTGAACCGGGGCGCGGTCGACGACCCCGAGGCGCTCGACGCCATCGTCACGTTCGCGCGATCCAGGGGAAGGGGAACTGAGACATGAGCCGACGAGCCCTCCACGAGGACCCGGTCCGTCCGGCCGACGTCGCTGCTGCGCCGCCCGCCGACGGCACCGCGGTGCCGCCCGCCGACGGGGCGGCGGACTGGCGCGACTACGGGCCGGTGGAGTACCCCCGGATCCTCGAGGCCGCGCTGCAGGCGTTCTCCGAGCACGGCTACCACGGCACCACGACGCGCGACCTGGCGCAGCGCTCCGGGCTCTCGGTGCCCGGGGTGTACCACTACTACCCGTCCAAGCAGGACATCCTCTTCGAGCTGATGACCGTCATCATCGACGAGCTGCTGACCCGCAGCCACCAGGCGCTCGACACGGCCGAGCCGGACCCGCGAGCGCAGTTCGACGCGCTGGTGGAGTCGCTCCTCCGCTTCCACATGTACCGACGCCAGTCCGCGATGGTCTCGACGGCGGAGCTGCGCAGCCTGGAGCCCGGCTACCGCGAGCGCTACGTCGCCAAGCGTGACGAGCAGCAGCGCATGCTCGACCGGGTGATCCTCGAAGGGGTCACCGCCGGCGCGTTCTCGACCCCCTACCCGGCCGATGCCAGCCGCTCGATCGCCTCGCTCTGCGTCGGGGTGGCGACCTGGTACCGGCCCGACGGCGGCCTGTCGGTCGAGGAACTGCTCGAGCGCTACAGCACGATCGCGCGGTCGATCGTCGGCCACGCCGACCAGCCGTCGCCGGGGGCCGCGTGACCACCCCGCCGCCCTCGGCGCTCGTCACCGGTGCCTCGCGCGGCATCGGCCACGGCATCGCCCTCGCCCTCGCGCGGCGGGGGTGGTCGCTGACCCTCGTGGCGCGCGACCCCGAGCGGCTCGAGGCGGCGGCGGCCGGGGCCCGTTCCTCGGGTGCGGCCCTCGTGCAGTCGGTCGCGGCCGACCTCGCCGACCCGGACGCCGCCGCGACGGTGCTGGGGGCGCACGGTGCGGCGTTCGGCTCCATCGACGCCATGGTCCTCGCCGCCGGGGTGGGCTCCGCGGCGCCGCTCGCCGGGTACTCGGTGTCGCGGTACGACAAGCAGTTCGCGCTCAACACCAGGGCTCCGTTCCTCCTGGTGAGCGAGGGGATGCCGTTGCTCAGGTCGGCGGCCGCCGCCCGACCATCACGGGGAGCGAAGGTGGTGGCGCTCGCGTCCATGGGCGGCGTCTACGCCGAGCCGGGGCTGTCGGTCTACGGCGCGACGAAGGCGGCACTCATCGCCCTGTGCCGCGGGCTCAACTCGGAGGAGTCCGGGAACGGGGTCACCGCCACGGCCGTCGCGCCCGGCTACGTCGACACCGACATGAGCGCGTGGGTCCACGACAGCGTGCCGGCCGACGCGATGATCCCCGTCGACGACGTGGTGACCGCCGTGCTGGCCCTGCTCGACCTCTCGCCCCGCACCGTCGTCAACGAGCTCGTCATCAGCCGCGCGGGAACCTCGGGGTACTCGGCGTGAGCGGCCCGCCGCGCCGGCCACCGGCGTCCCGCGGAGCCGGCGGGTGACCCGCGACCTGCCGCTCCTCGACCTCACCGCGCTGCGCCGGTACCTCGAGGAGCAGGGCGTCACGGTGGCCGGGCCGCTCGACGGAGAGCTGATCAGTGGGGGAAAGTCGAACCTCACCTATGCCGTGACCGACGGGGTGAGCGAATGGGTGGCTCGGCGGCCTCCGGCATCCGGGCTGACGCCCTCGGCGCACGACGTGGCGCGGGAGTGGCGGGTGACGCGCGCCCTGCGGGACAGCGCTGTCCCGGTCGCTCCGGCCGTGGCGCTGTGCGAGGACGTCACGGTGCTGGGCGCGCCGTTCGCGGTGACCCAGTACGTGCCCGGCCAGGTCGTGCGCACCCGGTCGCAGCTCGACGCCCACCCGGCAGCCGAGCTGGAGGCCTGCGCGCACGAGCTCGTGCGGGTGCTCGCCGACCTGCACGCGGTCGATCTCGACGACGTCGCGCTGGAGGGTTTCGGGCGCCCCGACGGCTTCCTCGAGCGGCAGGTGCGCCTGTGGTGGCGGCAGTGGACCGAGGTGAAGAGCGAGGACCTCGCGGATGCGTCACGGTTGCACGACCTGCTCGTGTCGTCGCTGCCGGAGGCGCCCGGCCGGATCGGGATCGTGCACGGGGACTACCGGATCGACAACACCCTGCTGGCCCGTGACGACATCACCAAGGTGCTGGCGGTCGTGGACTGGGAGCTTGCGACGATCGGCGACGTGCACACCGATGTCGCGCTGATGTGCGTCTACCGCCAGCCCGAGCTCGACGCCATCCTCGGCGTCGAGGCGGCCTGGGCGAGCGACCGGCTGCCGTCCGGGGACGCGCTGGCGCAGACCTACGCCGCGCTGTGCGGGGTCGACCTGCGGCACTGGCCGTTCTACCTCGCCCTGGCGAACTTCAAGCTGGCCGTCATCGCGCAGGGGATCAGCTACCGGGCCCGGCGTGGCGCGGCGGCCGACGCGAGTGCGGCGGGTGCGGAGCGGGCCGTTCCGGAGCTGCTGGCGGCGGGGGTCAGG
This sequence comes from uncultured Actinomycetota bacterium, assembly GCA_963707895.1. Taxonomy (GTDB): domain Bacteria; phylum Actinomycetota; class Actinomycetes; order Actinomycetales; family Dermatophilaceae; genus Fodinibacter. The sequence goes on from CAVPRS010000011.1 coordinate 237,589, forward strand.
GCGCTCGGGCGTTCCTGAACCGCTGCGGGTCAGGCCTCGAGGAGCTCGCGCAGGTCGTCGGCGGTCATCGCCGCGGACAGGGCTGCTCCCTCGTCGACGACCCGCGCGAAGAGGTCGCGCTTGCGCTCCTGCAGCGCCACGACCTTCTCCTCGATGGTGTCGCGCGAGACCATCCGGTAGACGTTGACCGGCCGGGTCTGGCCGATCCGGTGGGTGCGGTCGATCGCCTGCGCCTCGGCGGCGGGGTTCCACCACGGGTCGAGCACGAACACGTAGTCGGCCTCGGTGAGGGTGAGCCCGAATCCACCGGCCTTCAGCGAGATGAGGAACACCGGCGCCGTCCCCTCGCGGAACGACGCGATGCGCTCGGCACGGTTGCGGGTGGACCCGTCGAGGTACTCGTAGGCCATGCCCTCCGCCTCGAGCCGCGCCCGCACGATCGCGAGGAACCCGGTGAACTGCGAGAACACCAGGGCCCGGTGGCCCTCCTCGGCGAGCTCGCCGAGCTGCTCGACCAGCGCGTCGACCTTCGCCGACGACGCGAGGCCGGCGTAGGCCTCGTCGACGAGCGAGGGGTCGAGCGACATCTGGCGCAGCACGGTGAGCGCGCGCAGGATCGCGATCCGGTTGCCGTTGACGTCGTCGATCAGGCCGAGCAGCCGCTGCCGCTCGCGCTGCAGGTGCCGGTCGTAGACGGCGCGGTGCCGCGGGTGCAGCTCGACCGAGAGCACCTGCTCCATCTTCGGCGGCAGCTCGGTGGCGACGGCCTCCTTGGTGCGCCGCAGCATCAGCGGCCGGATCCGTCGACGCAGCGCGGCCAGCCGCTCGGCATCGCCGCCGTTCTCGATCGGCTTGGCCCACAGCTCCTTGAACAACGCCGGGCGCGGGTGCAGCCCCGGGGCCACGATCGACAGCAGCGACCAGAGGTCCATCAGCGAGTTCTCGAGCGGGGTGCCGGTGATCGCGAACTTCGCCCGGGCCGTGAGCCGGCGCACCGCCTGGTAGGTCTTGGCCTGGTGGTTCTTGACGAACTGCGCCTCGTCGAGGACCACGGCCGACCACGCGCGCGACCGGAACGCGACTTCGTCGATGCGCACGACGGCATACGAGGTGATGACGACCTGTGCACCGGCGACGGTGTCGGCCAAGCCGATTCGCGCCTTCGCCCGGGTGCGGTCGACGACCACGGTGCGCAGGCTCGGGGCGAACCGGGCTGCCTCGCTCTCCCACGTCGAGAGCACCGACGTGGGCGCGACCACGAGCACCGGCTCGTCGAGCTCGCCGCGCTCGTGCGCCCGCAGCACCATCGCCAGCATCTGGATGGTCTTGCCCAGGCCCATGTCGTCGGCGAGCACGCCACCGAGCCCGCAGTCCCACAGCAGGGACAGCCACCGGAAGCCGTCGACCTGGTAGGGCCGCAACGTGGCGTCGAGGCCCTCGGGCAGCGCCGCCGGCTCGACGGACTCGAGGTCGAGCAGGGCGCCCACGGCGCGGGTCCAGCGGTCGGACTGCTGCTCGACCACCCCGAGGGCGGCGAGCTCCTCCCACAGCCCGGCGTGCACCACCGAGATGCGCAGCGGGTCGGACGGCTTGTCCTGCAGGGAGCGCGCCTCGTCGACGAGCGCCCGCAGGGTCTCGAGCTCGGGGCGGTCGAGGGAGAACCAGGTGCCGCTGTCGAGGATGAGGTGCTCGTGCCCGCGGGCGATCGCCTCGATGAGCGGCGCGAGCGGGACGTCCTCGCCGGCCACCGTGACGGAGATGCCGAGGTCGAACCAGTCGGTGGGTGCGCCGTCGACCGGGTCGGACGTCGACACCTGGATGAGCGGCGCGTCGACCGCCTCGCTGTAGGCCGCGGGCTCACCGACCACGGTGAGCTCGACCGCGGGCAGCTCCTCGAGCACCGGCAGCACGTCGGCGAACGCCACCGTGGTGAACCCGTGCAGGCGCGTCTCGGGCACCAGGCGCCGCACCCGCGCCACGACCTGCCAGAGCTGGTCGAACCCCGCGACCTCGTCGACCTCGAGCAGCTCGTCGACCAGTGCGCGCTCGGCCGCCCGGTCGCGCATCGGGTCGGGGTCGTCGGCGGCCATCGGCACGAGCACCCCACCGGCGACCGTGCCGTAGCGGAACCCCCACTCGAGGTGGGCCCGGTGCCCCGCCTCGAAGGTGACCCGCAGCGCGAGCCGCGGCGGCACGGCATCGGGCAGCTCGAGGTCACCGGATGCCGCCCGCACCCTGGCCTTGCGCCGCAGCCCGGGCAGGTGCGTGACCGTGAAGCGGGCCCAGTCGGCCTCGGGCACCTCGACGACGCCGAGGTCGAGCAGCCGCTGCCGGGTGCCGTCGAGCGGCTCGGCGAGGGCGCCCAGCACGAGGGTCTCGTCGTCGTGCAGGAAGAAGCCGGTGGCGGGCTGGCCGACCAGGGTGGGCCGCGCGCCGGTGGGGCTCACCGGCAGGTCGAGGCGGGGGTGCAGCTCGGCGCCCTCGTCGGTGCGCACGACGTCGACGACCAGCTCGGCGGGGTCGGGCGCGAACGCCACCTCGCCGCCGTCGGCGAGGTCGGTGAGCAGCCGCACCCCGGCGCGGTCGGCGGCCCGCAGCAGCCCGACCCAGCCCGGGCCGAGGTGGTCGAGCAGGATGGCGTCGGGCATCCGGCCGTAGCCGAAGGCCCGGACCGAGCGGCGGTGGGCGTCGGCGATGGCCGTGAGGGCGTCGCGGTGCTCGTCGGCGAACGAGACCCGGCCGAAGCCGTAGTAGCCGCCGGCGAAGGTCTCCCACGACACCCCCGTGCGGATCCAGCCGCCGCGCACCCCCGGGACGACCGGCCGGATGCGCAGCTGGGCCCGGGCCGGCTCGTCGCGACGCGGGCCGGCGGCCGGCTCGATCAGGATGCCGACCTGCGTGTGCTCGGGCTCGAGCTCGTTGTCGTCGAGCAGGCCGCCGAGGGCCCGCTCCCAGGTGGGGCGCGGCGGGGCGCTCGGGCGGCCGTTGACCCGGTCGAGCACGCTCTGCGACTCGCGCACCTGCGCCACGACGGCGACGGCGTGCTTGCAGTCGCCGCCGACCGGGCAGGTGCAGGTGCTGGCCCAGCGGCGCAGGTCGAGCCGCCCCGCGCTCGGGGTGGCGACCGTGGTGAGCAGGGTGTGCGTGGTGTAGGTCTGGCCGTTGCTGCCGGTGACCCAGGCCTTGGCGTCGGTGCCGTCGTCGGAGAGCTCGAGCTCGACGACACGGCCCTGCTTGGCGTAGGCCAGGCCGCGGGCCACGGTCACCGTGCCGCAGACCTCGTCGAGCTCGCGGTTGGTGAGGTCGGCGAGGCGGTCGACGGTGAACACACGTCCCACCACACGACCTCCGGAAGCACTCGCCGAGCGCCCACGCGCCCGAGTCCTGAACCACCAACCGTATGCCGTCCGGCTGACATTCCCGACACCTCGTCCACAGTCCCCGGTCCCCGCGCGCCACCTCGGCGGTGGGTCAGCGGGGCAGGGTGATCGAGAAGGTCGAGCCGCGCCCGGGCTCCGACGCCACGCTCGCCGTGCCACCGTGGGCCCGGGCGATGGCGTCGACGATGGCCAGGCCCAGCCCGGTGCCTCCGCTCGCCGACGAGCGCGCCGGGTCGACCCGGTGGAACCGCTCGAACACGTGGGCCAGGTGCTCCGGGGGGATGCCGGGGCCCGCGTCGGCGACGTCGACCCGCACCGCGCCCGGGAGCTCCACCACCACCAGCCACACCGGGGTGCCGTCCGGGGTGTGCCTCACGGCATTGGAGGTCAGCCCCACGAGGGCCTGGGTCAGCCGGTCGCGGTCAGCTGTGACGACGAGCGACGCAGGGGCGTCGACCGTGACGACCCGGTCGGGCGCGACCACCCGCAGGTCGCTCGCGACGTCGCGCACGAGCACCCCCAGGTCGACCGGGTCGCGTGACACGACCCCGAGGTCGTCGAGCCGGGCCAGGTCGAGCAGGCCGTCGACGAGCCGCCGCATCCGGGCCGCCTCGTCACCCATCCGCCGCATCGCGTCGGCCATCTCGGCCATGTCGGCCGTCTCGGCCACCTCGGGCGGCTCCACGGATGCGGGGACGCCTGCCCCCGCATCCGGCGTCGTCGTGGTGCCACCGGCGACCGGCGAGCCGACCCGCCGGGTGTGCAGCGCGGCGTACCCCTGCAGGGTCGTGAGTGGGGTGCGCAGCTCGTGCGAGGCGTCGGCGACGAACCGCTGCATCCGTGCCTGCGTGGCCGCGTTGGTGTCGATCATCGCGTTGAGCGCCTCGCCGAGCCTGGCCGCTTCGGTGCCCGGCGGTCCAGGGGGCACGCGGCGGGCGGTGTCGCCTGCCGTGATGGCGTCGGCGGCCTCCGTCATCCCGGCGATCGGCCGCAGGCCCAGCCGGTCGACCCACCACAGCAGCAGCCCGACGACGGCGGCGACGACCAGCCCGACCAGCCCGAGCGTCATCGTCAGCCGCTTCGTGGCGACGTCGACCGAGGTCAACGGGATGGCGAGCACGGCCTCCGCCCGCCCGTTCGGCAGCGTCGCGGTCACCACCCGCACCCGACGGGCCGCGCCGGATGCCGTGGTGCGCCCCTCTGGGGTGGTCACCTGCTCGCCGGCGCCGAGCCGCGGGACGAGGTTCGGGTCGCTCTGCGGGGTGAGCACCGGGGTGAGGGTGCCGTCGGCCGACATCCGGCCGACCCAGATGTCGGACAGGCCGGCCGGGGTCGTGGTGGTGCCGGTCGCCTCGGCGCGGGCCGAGGCCAGCAGGATCGCTCGCGGGTTCTGGGCCAGGGCCGCCAGCTGGGCGTCGAGGCGAGCGACGAGGAAGGCCCGCTGCACGAGCACCACCGCCGCGCCGGCGACGAGCAGCACCACGGCCAGGGCGCTGGTGGCGATGACGAGCCGGCGGCGCAGCGTCATCACGGCTCCCGGATCGTGTAGCCGACGCCGCGCACGGTGTGGATCAGCTTGGGGTCGCCGGCGTCGACCTTCTTGCGCAGCGTCGACACGAACGACTCGATGATCGCGCTCTCACCCGAGAAGTCGTACTGCCACACGTGGTCGAGGATCTGCGCCCGGGTGACGACCCGGCCGACGTTGACAAGGAGGCAGCGCAGGAGGGTGAACTCCGTTGCGGTGAGGTGCACCTCGTGGTCGCCTCGCCACACCCGGTGCTGGTCCTCGTCGAGCACCAGGTCGTGCACCTGGTGGCGTCCGCTGGGGGCCGGGGCGCTGCCGCGCCGCCTGAGTGCGACGTGCACCCGGGCCACGAGCTCCTCGAGCGCGAACGGCTTCACGATGTAGTCGTCCCCACCCGCGGTGAGGCCGCGCACCCGGTCGGCCGTGTCGGCGCGCGCGGTGAGGAAGAGCACCGGGGCGTCGACCCCCTTGGCCCGCAGGCGGCGCAGCACCTCGAAGCCGTCGAGGTCTGGCAGCATCACGTCGAGCACCACGACGTCGGGGTAGGCCGGCGTGCAGGCCGCCAGCGCCTCCTCGCCCGTCGCTGCGGTCGCGGCGTCGAGGTCGGCGAGGCGCAGGGCGGACGACACCAGGTAGGAGATGTTCTCCTCGTCGTCGACGACGAGCACCGTCGGGCGCTGGGCGGGGTGCAGCGCTGGAGGTGCCACCGGCATCCGGTCTGCTCATGCCCGCCTCGCGGCCCGGCTGCTCGTCATGACGGCCACGCTGCCAGAGCGGCGCGCTCCTGTCTGGAGGAAACCTCGAGACTTCCTGTGGATCCGTCCGCGCCACACCGGCCCACCTCGGCCGTCGCCCCGTCGCCAGGTGAGGGCACCGATCTGCAGCAGATCGCGAGGTTTCCCCACAGCGGCCACCAGCCGGCATCCCGAGGGTGGTCACGTCACCTCCCGAACCGGCGCCCGCCGGACGTCGCCCCGAGCCAAGGAGCACCCCATGACCCGCCTGCGCACCACCCTGATCGCCGTCGGAGCCGGCACCGCCCTCGTCGCCGCCGGGGCCGTCGTCGCGTCGAACGCCCTGGCGACCCCGGCCCCCGTCGCCGCCGTTGAGCAGCTCGGCGTCGACGTCACCCCGGTGAGCACCGCTGCCGACACGACCCACCGACGGCGCAGCGGCGCGCACCGCCGCTCGGGGTTGGTGGAAGAAGCTGACCGACGAGCAGCGCACCTGCCTCCAGGGCGCCGCGATCAACCGTCCCGTCGGCCCACTCGACGACGCCGAGCGGGCGGCCCTGCGCGCCAAGGTCGAGGCCGCCGCGAAGAAGTGCGAGGTCACCCTGCCGTTCGCCAAGGCCCGCGCCTTCTGGAACGGGCTCACCGACGAGCAGCGCCAGTGCCTCGAGGACGCCGCCGTGACCCGCCCGTGGGGGCCGCTCACCAAGGAGCAGCGTCAGCAGGTGCGCGGCGAGCTCAGGGCGGCGGCCCAGAAGTGCGGCGTCACCGTGCCGGCCAAGGGGGCCGGCGCCACCAACACCAGCCCCACCGGGTGACCAGCGCTCGTCGAGAGTAGGCAACACGCCGCCGGGGAGCACCCCAGGCGGCGTGTTCCCTACTCTCGACCGGCGGGCACGCGGAGCAGCAGGTCGAGCCGGGCCATCGCCACCGCGCCGGCGGCCGGCCCGATCGCCAGCAGGAGCACCGCGGCCCGCCATCCCACGAGGTCGACGACCCAGGGCACGGCGTTGATCGTCACCACGGTGAGCAGGAACCCGATCGCCGTCTGCGTCGTGAGGGCCGTGCCCACGTAGCGCGGGTCGACGACGTCGGCGACGCAGCTCGAGAACAGTCCCGAGTCGGCGATCACCGACACACCCCACACGAGCAAAACCGGCGCGACGACCCACGGCGAGAGCCCGAACACCAGGGCCGCCAGCACGCAGCACGTGGCGCTCACCCGCATCGCCCACCCGGCCACCCGGGCTCGGCCCAGGCGGTCACCCAGCCGCCCCGCGCCGAGACAGCCCACCACGCCGGCCACCCCGATCACCGTGAAGGCGGTCAGCCCCACCACGGTGCGTCCCGGAACGACCCCCGAGGATGCCGTGAGGCTGGCCGCCACGTAGGCCGGCACCCAGGTCCACATCGCGTACAGCTCCCACATGTGGCCGAAGTAGCCGAGGTTGGCCAGGAGCGGTCCCCGGTCGCGGAACAGCGACAGCACGAACCGCGGCGCGAGCGGCGGTGCCGGCCGGGCCAGCGGGCCGGCTCGCACGAACCAGAGGGCCACGCCGGCTCCCACGACGGCCGAGACCGAGGCCGTCGCCAGCACGCCACGCCACGGGAGCGAGGCGAAGCTCGACACCAGCTGCGGCATCGCGCTGCCGAGGGTCAGCGCCGCGATGAGCACCCCGAGGGCGAAACCGCGGCCGCGGTCGAACCACGACGTCATCAGCTTCATCCCCACCGGGTAGACCCCCGCCAGCGCGACCCCGGTGACGAAGCGGAGGGTGACGGCCCACGGCATCCCGTCGACGGCCAGCGCGATCAGCCCCGTCGCCGCGGCGGCGACCAGCGCCGAAGCGGCCACGACCCGGTGCGCCGGGAACCGGTCGGCGAGGTTGACCGCGGCCGACGACACCGCTCCGGTGACGAACCCGAGCTGCACCGCGACGGTGAGCAGCGTGGCCTGGAACGAGGAGATCTCCCAGTCACGGCGCAGGGCCGGCACGACGGCCGAGGCCGAGAACCAGCACGCCAGCACGAGCACCTGCACCAGCGCGATGAGCGCGAGCTGCCGCCCGGCGGTCGACCGGGGCAGCGCGTCGCCGACGGTGGCGGCCGCACTCACCCTCCGGCCCCCACGTCAGGTCCCGGCGACCGAACCCCGGGCCACGAGGGCCGTGTCGCGCTCCTCGACGATCGTCGAGCAGGCGTCGAGGAAGCGCTGCATGCTGGCCCCCGGTGTGGTGTCGCCGAAGTAGCGGGACACCAGCGCGGCGTGGGCGTCGTCGAGGTGGAGCACCGCGGCATCCAGGATCTCGGGTGCCCGCCCCGCGTCGGCGGCGTCGAGGAGCGGCAGCTCGCGGACGAGCCCCGACTCGGGCAGCTGCGCGCGCGGCTCGGCGGGTCGGGTGACGATGAGTGGTTTGCCCGTGGCCAGCCAGTCGTAGGCGACGGCGGAGATGTCCATCACGGCGACGTCCGAGGCGGCGAGCTGCCAGCCGAACCCGCCCTCGAGGTCGACGACGTGACCCGCCGTGGGGTCGGCGGTGTTGGCGTCGCGCAGGACCTTCACGATCTCGGCGTGGGCCGCGGCCGCGTGGCGCATCGAGATGCCGGTGCGCGGGTGCGGCCGGTAGACGACCCGGTGGCGACCCGTCGCGACGAGCGCGCGCACCATCGTCGGGCCGTGGGAGGCCACCGACGAGTAGCGCATCGATGCCCGGTCGCCCTCCCAGGTGGGGGCGAACAGCACGACGGTGCGGTCGTCGTCGGGAAGGGTCGGGCCGGGGAAGTCGACGTCGACCTGCGGGCGGCCGACCTCGATGAGCGAGGACTCGTCGAAGTCGATGAGCTTGCGCAGGATGCGTTCTCGCGCAGCCGTTCCCGCGATGAGGACCCGGTCGTAGGCCTTGAGCTGGTTGCTCGACATGTAGTCCTTGTCGGACTCGCCGTGGCAGATGAACACGTGCGAGGGGTCGGCGAAGCGCATCGCCGAGAAGTTGGCCTTGTTCTGGTTGACGTAGAGCACGGCCCGGATCGGCTGCCGCACGATGAACGCCTCGAGCGAGTCGACGTTGGGCGCGTGGTGCACGGGCACGGGCGAACGACGCAACAGCTCACGGGTGGACTCCCAGTTGCGCGACAGCACCGTCACGTGGTGCCGCTCGTGCAGCCGGCGCAGCGGCTCGAACCACTGGTCGATCTGGTAGAGGTTCTCGGGCCCGTCGGTGAAGTAGACGGCCACCTCGACGGTGCCGTCGGGTACGGGCGGGCGGCGGGACAGGGCCGCTCGCACCGTGCGTCGGGCCGACAGCGTCCGCGCACCCTGGGTCAGGATGCCGCGCACCTTGGCGACGTCGTCGGCAAGACCCATCAGCGCGTGAACCGGTCGGCGACCTCGAGCGCACGGTCCAGCAGGTCCAGGCCCTCCGCCATCTCGTCGGCGGTCGTCGTGCACGGCGGCACGACGTGCGTGCGGTTGAAGTGCACGAAGGGCCACAGGCCCTCGGCCTTGCAGGCGGCGGCGAACTCGTTCATCGGCCCGGCGGCGGCGCCCCCGGCGTTGTAGGGCACCAGCGGCTCGCGGGTCTCGCGGTCGCGCACGAGCTCGAGCGCCCAGAAGAAGCCGAGCCCCCGCACCTCGCCGACGCTCGGGTGCTTCTCGGCGATCTCGGCCAGCCTCGGCGCGATGACGGTGTCGCTCACCTTGCGCACGTTCTCGAGGATGCCCTCCTCCTGGAAGATCGAGATGGAGGCGACGGCCGACGCGCAGGCCAGGGGGTGGCCCGAGTAGGTGAGGCCACCCGGGAAGGCCCGTTCGGCGAAGGTGTCGGCGATGGCGTCGGAGATGACCACGCCGCCGAGCGGCACGTAGCCGGAGTTGACGCCCTTGGCGAAGCAGATCAGGTCGGGGACGACGCCCCAGTGGTCGACGGCGAACCACTCGCCGCACCGGCCGAAGCCGGCCATGACCTCGTCGGCGATCCAGACGATGCCGTGCTCGTCGCAGATCTCGCGGACGCCGGCGAGGTAGCCGTCCGGGGGCACGAGGATGCCGTTGGTGCCCACCACGGTCTCGAGCATGACGGCCGCGATGGTCGAGGGGCCCTCGACCATGATCGTGTCGCGCAGGTGCTGCAGGGCGCGCTCGCACTCCTGCTCCTCGGTGCTCGCGTGGAAGGCGGAGCGGTAGGGGTAGGGCCCCCAGAAGTGCACGATGCCGCTCATGCCGGGCTCGCTCGCCCAGCGCCGCGGGTCACCGGTGGCCGTGATCGCCCCGGCCGTCGCACCGTGGTAGCTGCGGTAGGTCGTGAGCACCTTGTGGCGGCCGGTGTGCAGGCGCGCCATCCGCATGGCGTTCTCGGTGGCCTCGGCGCCCCCGTTGGTGAAGAAGACCCGGTTGAGCGTGCCCGGTGCGAGGCCGGCGATGAGCCGCGCCGCCTCGGAGCGGGACTCGTCGGCGAAGCTCGGCGCGATGGTGCACTGCCGGGCCGCCGCTTCCTGGATCGCCGCGACCAGCTTGGGGTGCTGGTAGCCGATGTTGACGTTGACCAGCTGGCTGGAGAAGTCGAGGTAGCGCTTGCCCTCGAAGTCCCAGAAGTGGCTGCCCGACGCGCCGGCGATCGGCATCGGGTTGATCAGCGCCTGGGCCGACCACGAGTGGAAGACGTGGGCGCGGTCGTCACGCGCGACCCGGGCGCCGCGCTCCGGGTCGGCGGAGATCTGCGGCTCGGGGAAGGTGCTCATCGCGGGCCTTTCGTGCTCTGGGGTCGGGGCTCAGCCGGGCAGGGTGAAGATCGTGCGGTGCCACGGCTTGTGGGCCACGGCGGTGTTGTCGTGCATGACGTGCTTGACGTTGGTGTACTCGTCGAACGAGTAGGCCGACATGTCCTTGCCGAAGCCGCTGTGCTTGTAGCCGCCGTGCGGCATCTCGCTGATGATCGGGATGTGGTCGTTGACCCACACGCAGCCGGCGCTGATCTCGCGGGTGGCGCGGCCGGCGCGGTAGGTGTCGCGCGTCCACGCGGAGGCGGCGAGGCCGAACTGGGTGTCGTTGGCCAGCCGGATGGCCTCGTCGTCGTCGTCGAAGGGCACGACCACGAGCACGGGACCGAACACCTCGTCGCGCCAGATCTCGCAGTCCAGCGGCACGTCGGTGACGAGGGTCGGCTCGTAGTAGCAGCCGCGGGCCAGGTCGCCGGTGGGCGTCTGGCCGCCGGTGACGACCTTGGCGTAGCCACGGGCCCGCTCGACCATGCCGGCCACCTTGGCCTGGTGGGCCAGGGAGCTGAGCGGGCCGAGGTCGGTGGCCTCGTCGCCGGTGGGGCCGAGGTGCACGGCGGCCATCAGGTCGGCGACGCCCTGCACGAAGGCGTCGTGCACCGAACGGTGCACGATGGCGCGAGTGGCCGCCGTGCAGTCCTGGCCGGCGTTGATCAGGGACGCCGCAACCGCGCCGTGGACGGCGGCCTCGAGGTCGGCGTCGTCGAAGACCACGAACGGCGCCTTGCCGCCGAGCTCGAGGTGCACCCGCTTGCCGGTGGCCGAGGCGGTGGCCATGACCTGGCGACCGACGCTGGTCGAGCCGGTGAACGAGGTCATCGCGACGTCGGGGTGGCCGACCAGGTGGTGGCCCGCGACCGGCCCGGTGCCGGTGACGACGTTGACGACGCCGGCGGGGGCGCCGGCCTCGGTGAAGGCCTCGGCGAAGACCAGGCTGGTCAGCGGGGTGATCTCGGCGGGCTTGAGCACGATGGTGTTGCCGGCGGCGATGGCGGGCAGCACCTTCCACGCCGCCATCTGCAGCGGGTAGTTCCACGGCGCGATCGACCCGACGACGCCGATCGGCTCACGCCTGATCGACGACGTGTGGTCGCCGGAGTACTCGCCGCTGGCCATGCCGTCGAGGCGGCGGGCTGCGGCACCGAAGAACGCGGTGTTGTCGACCGTGCCGGGCACGTCGAACTCGCGGGCCAGGCGGATCGGCTTGCCGGCCTGCCGGCTCTCGAGCTGCGCGAGCTCCTCGGCGCGCTCGTCGAGCAGGGCGGCCGCCCTGAGCAGCACGGTCGAGCGCTCGACGGGGGTGGCGCGGCTCCACTCCTGGAAGGCGACACCCGCGGCAGCCACCGCGGCGTCGACGTCGTCGTGGCCTGCGAGGGTGACCGTCTCGAGGGTCTCGTTGGTGCTCGGGTCGAGCACGTCGAACGTGTCGCCCGTGCCGGCGTCGCGTCGCTGCCCGCCGATGTACTGGTGCATGAGCGCGAGCATACGGGGCGGCGCCGGGTTCCGGAAAGTGCAGTCCGGGGCACGATGAGGTGCGGAATCCGTAGGAGGCGTGCGTCCGACATCCGGTATCGGTCGCCGAAAGCGCCCCAGGGCGGCGGATCGGGCGTGCCGCGCGAGGCAACCGCCGCGGAGCAGCGGACGGGACGCCCACCACAGGTGTGGTCGACGCCCCGTCGGCGTGCTGCTGGTGCTCGGCGTCAGCCGTTGACCGCGCGCTTGAGCTGCGCGGCGGCCTTGAAGCCGACCGAGGTCGACGCCGCGATGGCGATCTCCTCGCCGGTCTGCGGGTTGCGGCCGGTGCGGGCCGCACGGTCGCGGGTCTCGAACGTGCCGAAACCGGCGAGACGGACGTCCTCACCCTTGGCCAGCTGCTCGGCGATGACGTCGAGCGCCGCGCCGAGGATCTCCTCGGCGGCGGTGGCGGAGACGTCGGCGCGCTGCGCGACGACCTGGGCGATGTCCTTCTTGGTCATGTCACTCCCTTGGTGCTGTGGATCGATCATTTCGACGCTATCAAAGCCCCACGTCGGGCCGGGGCTCCGGCCCCGGCACTGGCCAGGGACTTCCCCACGAGGCGTCGCGTGCTGCACGGTAGGCGATCGGGTCGCGCTTCGTGACCACGACCCGCTCTGTGGACCCCTCCGCGGTGCAGACCTCGAGCTGCACCAGGCCCTTGCGGGTGACCGGATGACGCAGCACGCGACCCTCCGCGGGCCATTGCGGCGTGCGTGTGGCCAGCACGTAGGAGAACTTCTCGTCCTCGTGGCCGAGCCGGGCGCCCTTGAGCCGGCGGTGCAGCGCCGTGCGGTCCAGCCGCGCCGCGAAGTGGCACCAGTCGCCCGCCCGGGCCGCCACCGGGCACGCGCCGTCCTGGGGGCAGGGAGCCAGGACGTGCCACCCCGCGGTGACGAGCCGGGAGCGCGCGGCCAGCACCGCGGCGTACCCGCGCGGGGTGCCGGGCTCCACGACGAGCACGGCGGTCGCCGCCGCCGTGAGCGCGGCATCGACCACCGGTGCGTGCAGGGAGTCGGGAAGCTCGCCGAGGAGGTAGCTCACGACGGCCAGGTCGGCCGGGGGCAGGACCACGCCCGGTGCGAGGAGCAGCCGGGTCCAGGTGGCCGAGCCGAGCGCCGGTGGCCCGTGCCTCCCGATCCTCGCCCCGAGGGCCAGGGCGTCGGCCGACCCGTCGAGCACCTCGACGCGCTCGAGGGCTGGGAACGCCTCGGCCGCCGCCCAGCTCGCCGCGCCCGTGCCCCCACCGACGTCGACGAGCGTGGTCACCCCGAGGCCGGGGGCGAGGTCGGTGGCGTGTCGCAGGGCCCGCGAGACGGCGGCGTGCGTGGCCGGCATCCGGTAGGCCGCGTAGGCGGCTGCGGTGGTGGGGTCGTGGAGCACCTGCCTGGTGGGCGGTGCGCCGCTGCGGTAGGCGTCGACGAGGGATGCCGTGGCGTCCCGCAGCGCACCGGCCGAGATGCCGTCGAGCACGGCGTCGAGGGCGTCGGTGAGCGTGTGAGGCACGTCGCCATCGTGCCCGATCGGGATGATGTGGGACGGCGTGTGCGTTCCACACCTGTCCGCACCGGGCGGGCACGCACCCTTGGGGGTGACGTCGCCCCTTCGGTGGACAGACCCAGACCCCGAACGAGGAGCACCCAGCATGGCCACCGTCGAGCTCACCGCCGACACCTTCGAGCAGACCATCACGACGAGCGACATCGTGCTCATCGACTGGTGGGCCTCGTGGTGCGGCCCGTGTCGCCAGTTCGCGCCGACCTACGAGAAGTCGAGCGACAAGCACGACGACGTCGTGTTCGGCAAGGTCGACACCGAGGCCGAGCAGGCGCTGGCCGGTGCCGCGCAGATCACCTCGATCCCGACGATCATGGGCTTCCGCGACGGCATCCTCGTCTTCCGCCAGAGCGGCGCGCTCCCGCCGGCCGGGCTCGAGCAGGTCATCGACGGCATCAAGGCCCTCGACATGGCCGACGTCCGTCGCCAGGTCGAGGAGCAGCAGGCCGCGGCGACGCAGCAGGCCTGACCTCCGACCTCCGGTCCGATACGGGTCGGGGTATCCTCGCCGCGTCGTCCACGACCAGCAGGAGGCCCGGCATGGAGCTCGACCCCGACGAGATGCAGACCGTCGTCAAGCGGCTCAAGCGTGCCCAGGGCCAGATCGGCGGCGTGCTGCGGATGATCGAGGACGGCCGCGAGTGCCAGGACATCGTCACCCAGCTTGCGGCGGTCTCGAAGGCCCTCGACCGGGCCGGGTTCGCGGTCATCGCGCTCGGCCTGCGGCAGTGCATCGCCGACCCCGAGGGCCAGGAGATGGACGTCGCGACGATGGAGAAGCTCTTCCTCTCGCTCGCCTGAGCGGGGCCGACCGCCCGTGGTCGGGCGGGTGAGCGCAGGGCTCAGCGCGCTGGGTCGACGAGCACGATCCCCTGCGAGGGCGTGCTGCCCATCGCCATGAGCGCCTCACCCGCCGCCTCGAGGCCCAGGGGCTCGCCTGGCGCGAGCAGGTCGCCGAGGTCGAGGCGCCCGCTCACGACGTCGTCGAGCAGTGGTGCGTAGTCGGCGGCGGCCATGCCGTGGCTGCCCAGCACGTCGAGCTCCCAGCCGATGACCCGCTCCATCGGCACGTCGGCCCGGCCGGCGGCCGGAGGCAGCAGGCCGACCTGGACGTGCCGGCCGCGGCGGCCGAGCGCGAGGATGCCGGTGCGGCACGCCTCGGGGGAGCCCAGGGCGTCGATGCTGACCGAGGCGCCGCCGCCCGACCACGACGTGACGGCCGCGATCACCTTGTCGGGCCCGATCGAGGCGTCGACCACCTCGTCGGCGCCGTGGAACAGGGCCCGGTCGAGCGACGCGGCGGAGACGTCGACCGCGCAGACGTAGGCGCCGCGGCTGCGGGCGATGGCCACGGCCGCGAGACCGACCCCGCCGCAGCCGATGACGAGCACCGAGTCGCCCGCGCCGACGGCGGCCCGCGTGGCCACGGCCCGGTACGCCGTGGAGACGCGACACCCGAGGCCGGCCGCGACGAGCGGGTCCAGGCCGTCGGGCAGCGCGACGAGGTTGGTCGCGGCCGCGTGCACCACGACGAGCTCGGCGAACGACCCGGGGTCGGTGAACCCGGGCTGGCGCTGGTTCGGGCAGACCTGGCCAGCCCCGGCCGCGCAGACGGCGCACGCGCCGCACGCCATGACGAAGGGTGCGGTGACCGCGCGACCCAGCCACCCGGCATCCACGCCGGGAGCCACCGACTCGACGACACCGGCGAGCTCGTGGCCGGGCACGTGCGGGAAGGTCGTGATGTCGCCGTCGTGCCCCATCCAGCCGTGCCAGTCGCTGCGGCACAGTCCGCTGGCGAGCACGCGCACCACGGCGCCACCGGCGGGCGGCACCGGGTCGGGCACCGAGGAGACCACCGGGGGCGCGCCGAACGCGGCGTAGGTCAGGGCTCGCACGACCCCACCCTGCCACCGTCCACGGTCACGATCGGGTGACGACCCGCCAGCCCACTGGACGCGGGGGCACCTCGTGTCGGCACAATGGGGCCGTGGAGGATGGGAGCGCTCCCACGGAGCCTGCGGACACCGAGCCATCGGCGCGGTCAACCCGCCCCATCTCGTCTGGCACCCGCGCCGGGGCCGTCCGGGAACCCGGTCCCGGCGCGGGAGCCAGACACCCCCCCACCATCGAGGAGGTCGCCCGCCGCGCAGGCGTCGGGCGCGGCACCGCATCGCGGGTCGTCAACGGCTCGCCGCAGGTGTCGGACGCCGCGCGCACCGCCGTGCAGGAGGCCGTCGAGGCGCTCGGCTACGTGCCCAACCGTGCCGCCCGCTCGCTCGTGACCCGGCGCACCGACACCGTGGCCCTGGTCGTCTCCGAGCCGGGCGACCGGGTGTTCGGCGAGCCCTACTTCGGCGCGATCGTGCGCGGGGTGGGTGCGCGGCTCAGCGCCTCGCCGTTCCAGCTGCTGCTCATGATGTGCGACACCGACCGCGACCGTGAACGGGTGACGGCCTACCTCACCGAGCAGCACGTCGACGGGGTGCTCCTGCTCTCGCTGCACGCCCGCGACGACCTGCTCACCTCGCTCGACGCCCGCGGCGTGCCCACCGTCTGTGGCGGTGCCGTCGTCGGCTCCGACCCCGCCTGCGTGGTCGATGCCGACAACCGGGCCGGGGGCCGGCTGGCCGTCGAGCACCTCCTGGGGCTGGGGCGTCACCGGCTCGCCCTGCTCACCGGCCCTCAGGACATGTCGTCGGGTCGCGACCGCCTGGCCGGCGCGCGCGACGCCGTGGCCGCAGCGGGGCTCGAGGGTGACGGCATGGTCGTGGCGTTCGGTGACTACAGCGAGGACAGCGGCGAGCGCGCCATGCGTGAGGTGCTCGCGACCGGCACCGTCCCGGATGCCGTGTTCGCGGCATCCGACCTGATGGCCGTCGGCGCGCTGCGGGTGCTGCGCGAGGCGGGGCTGCGGGTTCCCGACGACGTCGCCCTGGTCGGGTTCGACGACTCGGCGGTCAGCCGGCACACCCAGCCGACCCTGACCTCGGTGCACCAGCCGGTCGAGGAGATGGGCCGGGTGATGGCCGACCTGCTGCTCGCGCGGATCGCCGGTGAGTCCGTACCGCGCGAGACGGTGCTGCCGACCCGGCTCGTGCAGCGCGCCTCGACCTAGGAGTTGTCAGCGGGCACGAGCAGGCCTGCCAGACAAAGTGATCGGTGCACACCGGGCTCGAGGTCCGCGGCATCCGCCCGGTGGTCGAGGACGGCGGTCACGGCATCGCGCTGGTCGGTCGGCACGTCGACGCGGGCCACCCGGGTGACCAGCGTCGACGTGCCATCGCTGGGTCCCGCCTCCCAGCGGGCGGCCAGGTGCCGGCGGGGTCGCCACGCGGTGTCCTCGTCGGCCGAGGCGCGGTGCTGGGCGAGCACGTCGATCGGCTCGGCACGCTGCGCGCTTCGCACCCGCTGGGCGAGCGCTGCCGCGAGCTCGTCGTCGGTCACCTCGTCGAGCGCGGCCACGACGGCGGCACGGATGCCGTGGTGCAGGTGGGCTGTCGCCTCTGGGTCGAGCGGGTCGACGCCCAGCTCGAGTGAGGCCCGCACGGCCGGGTCGGCGTCGAGGCGGCGGCCGGCGGCCCGCAGCAGGTCGTCGGCGAGCTGGCGCCGGGTCCAGACGTGCACGCCCATCGTGAGGTGGATGCTGGTGCCGCCGAGCGCGGTGGCCGAGTGCAGCCAGCCGCGGGGAACGTAGAGGCAGTCACCGGGGGCGAGCACCGCGTCGAGCGCCGGCGGACCCTCGGCCGCGACCCGGACGGCATCGCGGTGGTCGGTCCACGGCTGGTCCCGCAGCGGCGACTCGACCACGGGCGGGCGCACCTGCCAGTTCTTCTCGCCCGTCACCTGGAGCACGAACACGTCGTGCACGTCGTAGTGGTCGTCGAAGCCCCGGCTCTGGGGCGGGGTGACGTAGGCGTTGACCTGCACCGGGTGGCCGAGGTCGGCGGCGAGGTCCCGGGCCGCGTCCGCGACGGGGGGCCAGGTGCGCTGCAGGGCCTGGAGCACGATCGTCGCGCCCCGGGAGAACTGGCGCAGCACCTTGTCGTCGCTCACCTGGTCGCCGATGGCGGCGCCCACGCCCCCGCCCAGGGTGAAGGTCGAGGCGTCGAGGGTCTGGCCGTCACGCGCCATCCGCAGGAACGGGGTGCGCAGTGCGCGGCGGGAGAGCAGCTCGTCGACGGCATCGGGGCCGAAGAGCGCGGGGTCGGGGCGGCGGTCGGCCGCCCGGGTCAGCAGGGGCTCGCGGCCCCAGTACCGCTGCGCGAACGTGGCGCGGTCGACCGCCACCAGCGCGGACAACCCGTGGCCCCCCACCGGGGAGGAGGGGGCCACGGGCTGCTCCGGGGGAGGAGTCGTCACTGCGAGGCGTCGGCCCCGCCGTCGGCCCCACCGTCGTGCTCACCGGGCTGCGCGGACTCGCCCGCGCCGCTGTCGGCCGGGCCCTCGGCGCCGCCGTCGGCCCCACCGTCGTGCTCGCCGGGCTGCGCGGACTCGCCGGCGCCGCTGTCGGCCGGGCCCTCGGCGCCGCCTGCTGCCCCGCCGTCGGCTCCGCCGTCGTGCTCGCCGGGCATCCCGCTCTGGCCTGCGCCGCTGTCGGCCGGGCCCTCGGCGTTGCCGAGCTTGCCGTCGCCGTCGGGCAGCGGCTCGATGGTGCTGTCGCTCATGGCTCCCCACCTTCCTGTCGGGCGCCACCCGCGGCGGCGCGAAGCCTCATTCCAGCAGCCGGGGGGACCGGTCGGGGGTTTGCGACCTGCGCAGATGGCCCGCTCGTCGAGGGATGCCGCCGGCACGGCAGTGGCGGGAGGCGGGCGAGGCGCCGATGACGGCAGAGTCGGCCCCCTGGGCCTCTGGGCCGCTAGGCCATCGGGACGCCGGCTCCTCGTGGCCTCGGCTACCGCTCCGTAGGTGCAGCGATCACGTCACGTACCAGGCGGTAGCCAACGGGGGGTGCGGGCGCAAGGAGTGCAGCGCGCGTCATCGCCTCGGCTACCGCCCCGTAGGTGCAGCGATCACGTCACGTACCAGGCGGTAGCCAACGGGGGGTGCGGGCGCAAGGAGTGCAGCGCGCACCGGGTCGCGGCACGGCATCCAGACATCCGTTCAGGCGAAGGTGCCCGGAGACGGCTCTGACCCCCCGCCACGAGGTGGCGTGAGGGTCAGGGTTCGTGGTGCTGGTCCCCTGGTGGGGGTCAGGCCATACGGTCGTGGCTGCTCTGGGCCATGACGTGGATCTCGAACGACTCGCGCGCGATGTCGCGGTCGGCGTGGGCGCTCCAGCCACCACCGTGACGGCGGCTGGTGCGCAGCTGGGAGGCGATGTTGCGGGCCTTCTCGACTGACAGGAAAGTTCTCATGTCCCCAAGTGTGCGCCTCACAACTGTTCAGCACAACGTGAGTTTACTTAGTAGTAGTTAAGTATCGCTTATGATTGGCGGATGCTCGACCCACACCGTGTCCGTGTCTTCCGCTCCGTCGTCGCGAGCGGTTCCGTGCAGGCCGCGGCCGACAACCTCGGCCTCACCTCGTCGGCCGTCAGCCAGCACCTCGCCGCCCTGGCAGAAGGAGACCGGCCTGACCCTGTTCCAGCGGGTGGGACGGGGCATCGCGCCGACCGAGGCCGCTCTGGTGCTCGACGCCCAGACCGACGAGGTGATGAGCCAGTGGGGCCGCCTCGACCAGGTCGTCGCCGACCTGCGCGACGGCCGCTCGGGACGGCTGTCGATCGGCTACTTCTCCTCGGCCGGCGCCGCGTGGATGCCCTCGCTCGTGAAGCGCCTGACCGCCGAGTTCCCCGACCTGGTGCTCGAGCTCGTGCTCACCGAGGTGGAGCAACGGGTGCCGGCCCTCGACATCGACCTCGTCATCGACCCGCCGGACCACGCACTGGCCGGTGGCTACCGACGGATCGAGCTGACCGAGGACCAGTTCGTCGCCATCGTGCCGCGCGGCCACCACCTGGCGCAGGCCGGGTCGATCGCCCTGGCCGACCTGCGCGGCGAGACCTGGGTCAGCAACGACTTCCCGCGCTCCCACGGTCACCGGCTGGTCGTCGCGGCGTGCAGTGCCGCCGGCTTCCGCCCCCGCTTCAGCGTGCAGGCCCAGGACCACTACACGGCGATCGGGTTCGTGGCGGCGGGGATCGGGGTGTCGGTGCTGCCCGGACTGGCGGCGCGCAGCCTGCCGGCCACCGTCGTTCGGCTGGGCCTCGAGGCGCCGGCACCGGTGCGTCACCTCGCCGCCGTCGTGCGCGACGTCGGGGCACCCAACCCCGCGGCCGACCGCGCCGTGGCGCTGCTCACCGAGCTGATCGCCCACCCGAGCGGCGGCACCCGGCGGGCCCTCACCGTCTGAGGCCGCCTCCCGTCACGCAGAAGTTCGGCCGGCACGCGGATATTGCTGCGTGCCGGCCGAACTCGTGCGTGGTGAGTGCGTCGCTGTCGCCCGGTGGGAGGTCAGACCCGGGTGGCCTCGGCCCGCTCGCCCTCCGAGTCGGCATCGGTGCCGGGCGCAGCATCCGCCGCGTCCGTGGCTTCCGGCTCGGATGCCGTGGGCGCGCCCCCCAGCGAACCCGACGCCAGGCGCTCGGCGAGCTTGACCCCCTCGACGTCGAGGTCGGGCAGCAGCCGGTCGAGCCAGCGCGGGATGTACCAGGCGCGATCGGCGAGCAGGTGCATGACCGCCGGGGTGAGCGTCATCCGGACCAGCAGCGCGTCGACGAGGACGCCGACGGCCAGCCCGAACCCGATCGGCCGGACCATCGCCAGGTGCGAGAACGCGAACCCGAGGAACACCGAGGTCATGATGATCGCGGCCGCGGTGACCACCTTGGCGCCGTGGACGAACCCGGAGCGCACGGCCGTGCGGGAGTCCTCGCCGTGGGCGCGTGCCTCGTGCATGCCCGAGACGAGGAACATCTGGTAGTCCATCGCGAGGCCGAAGAGCACCCCGATCAGGATGATCGGCATGAACGAGAGCAGCGGCCCGGGGTGGGTGACGCCGAGCACGCCGCCCAGCCAGCCCCACTGGTGCACGGCCACGGTCGCGCCGAACGCCGCCCCGACCGACAGCAGGAACCCTCCGGTCGCGATGACCGGCACGACGACCGACCGGAACACCAGCGTCAGGATGACGAGCGACAGGCCGACCACGACGAGGAGGTAGGGCGCCAGGGCGCCTGCAAGCCGCTCGGACACCTCGATGTTCGCGACGGTCGCACCGGTGAGCCCGGTGTCGGTGCCCGTGTGGCGGTCGAGGGTCTCGGCCGCGAACTTCACGTTGTGCACCGTCTCGACGGTCGCGGGGTCGGCCGGTCCGGTGGTCGGCACGAGCTGGAAGGCCAGGGTGTTCTTGTCGGCGCTGACGCCGAACGGCACGACGCTGCGCACTCCGTCGACGCCCTTGAGGGCGGTGGCGATGCGGGCCTGCTCGTGCAGCACCTGCGCGTCCGTGCGTGGTGCGGCCTGGTCGGGCAGGGTCGACATCGCGACGATGGCACCGTTCGTGCCCGGCCCGAACTCGGACGCGATGGTCGTGTAGGCCGTGTGCGCGGTCGAGCCGGTGGCCTCGCTCCCGCCGTCGGGCAGGCCGAGCTGGATCTGGGTGACCGGGATCGCCATGACCCCGAGCAGGGCCACGACCCCGACCACCGTGAGCCACGGATGGCGGGTCACGAGGCCGACGTACCAGGCGCCGTGCTCCTCCTGGCGGTCGTCGTCGCCGACGGTGCGGGTCGAGACGTCGCCGGCCGTGCTGAACCCGGCCTTGCGCCATGCGCGCCGACCCACGACCCGGGTGCCCATGAACCGCAGCATCGCCGGGCTGACGGTGATGGCGACGAGCACCGTCACGGCGACCGTGCCGGCCGCGACCAGGCCCATCTCGGCGAGGATCGGGATACCGGACAGGACGAGCGCCCCGAGGGCGATGACGACCGTGGCGCCGGCGAAGACCACGGCACTTCCGGCGGTGGCCACGGACCGCGCGATCGACTCGCGCAGGTCCATCCCCTGCAGGATGTTGCCGCGGTGCCGGTTGACGATGAACAGCGCGTAGTCGATGCCGACCGCGAGCCCGAGCATCAGCGCGAGCGCCGGTGTCGTCGTGTTGAGCTCGACGACCGACGTGAGCGCGATCGCCCCGCCGAGGCCGACCCCGACACCGAGCAGCGCGACGAGGAGCGGCAGGCCGGCGGCGACGAGGCTGCCCAGCACGATGACGAGCACGAGCACGGCGACGCTGAGGCCGAGGATCTCGCCGGGACCGACGAGCACGGTCTCCTGGGTGATCTCGAGGCTGTAGTGCGGCGTCACGCCGGCGGCCTCGAGCGCCTCGGTGCCCCGATCCGGGATCAGGGCCCGGTCGGCCGGCGGCACGGACTGGGCGTTCTCGTCGAAGCGCACCTGCGCGACGGCGTAGCGGCCGTCCTCGCTGACCAGCCGGGTGCCCGCGGTCGCCGCGTTCACGGCGGCGCCGTCCTGGTACTGCGCCCGACCCGCGGTGAGCTCGTCCTGGCCCTTGGCCAGGTCGGCCTTGCCCGCGTCGACCTTCTTCTTGCCCTCCGCGAGCTGGGCGCGCAGGCCCGGGATCGAGGGGTCGTCGGGGTTGGCCGCGACGAGCTGGTCGAGGACGGCCTGCCCGGCGCTGAGCTGGCCCTCGGCGGTGAGCAGCTGGGCGCGGCCGTCGTCGAGCTTGGTCTGCCCTTCGTCGAGCTTCGCCCTGGCGGTGGTGAGCTGCTCGGCGGAGGCGTCGAGCTGGTCCTGCGCCTCGAACGGGTTGATGACGCCCTTGACGTGCGGCACCTGCTCCCAGGTGGCGAAGACCTCCTCGATCGCGGCGCGCTGCGCGTCGGTGAACTGGTCACCGTCGCTCTCGAGCACGACGCTGCCGAACCCGCCGGCGGCCTCGGGGATCTCGGCCCCGAGCCGGTCGAGCACCTTCTCGAACGAGGTGCCGGGGATGGAGACCCGGCTGCTCAGCGGCTGGCCGACGGTCACGGCGAGCGCCCCGACGCCGGTGAGCACGACGAGCCAGAGCGCCAGGACGCGCCAGGCGTGGGCGGCGCACCAGCGGGCGAGGCGGTACAGGAGCGATGACATGGGGGGCCTTCCGGAGGTGGAGAGGGGCGGTCAGGGGGCTGGGACGGCGGATGCCGTGGAGCCCGCGGGAGACGTGGAGCCGACGGTGTGCGCCGGGTCGAGCCCGGTGCGCAGCGACGCGACGGCGGCGGTGAGGTTGTCCTGCACGGAGGGCACGACGTCATCCGGGCCGGCGGTGGCGACGGCGCGCGCCCAGACCCGGAACGAGGCCTCGGCAGCGGCGCAGAGGGTGGAGGCGTAGGTGGCGACGAGGAGGTCGGAGGAGCCCGCGGGGAGGCGACCCCGGAGCCAGCCCTCGAGCTGGTCGAGCCAGGTGTGCAGCTCGACGAGGATCAGGCCGCGGGCGTGGGGGGAGGCCTCGCCCGCCGCGGCGAGCACCGCGATCCGCTCGGTGAGGGTGTCGTCGGCGGGGTCGGTGACCACGGCGAGCGCGCTGTCGAGCACGTCCTCGTCGGTGGGCCGCGCCTCGAGACAGGCCCCGATCGACGCGAAGAACTCGGTGACGCTCGCGGTGAGCACCGACTCGACCGAGGGGAAGTAGTTGAAGAAGGTGCGGCGCGAGACCCCGGCCCGGTCGGCGACCGCGTCGGCCGTCAGGCCCTCGAACCCGTGGTCGCGCACCAGCGCGTAGGCGGCGTCGGTGAGGGCACGGCGGGTCTCCTCGCGCTTGCGGCTGCGCAGTGAGCAGCCGTCGTCGTGGAAGAAGGACTTCGAGATCACCGCACGACGGTACGACCGATGTGCACTCCAGTGCAAATCTGCACCTGAATGCACCGCGAACAGCGCCGCGCTCGGCGTGAGACCCTGTCGCCATGGTCGAACCCTCGGCAGCGCAGCCGCGCGCGGAGGCGCTGGTGCGCCGGATCCGCGAGTCGGTCATCGGTGAGGACCACGTGATGACCACCCCCTACGGCAGGCGACGGGTCACCTACGCCGACTACACGGCATCCGGGCGCGCGCTCGGCTTCCTCGAGGACTTCATCCGCGACGAGGTGCTGCCCGGCTACGCCAACACCCACACCGAGTCCAGTGGCACCGGCCTGCAGACCACCCGGCTGCGCGAGGACGCGCGGCAGGTCATCCACGACGCGGTGCACGGCGACGACGACACCGTCGTGATCTTCGCCGGCTCGGGGTGCACGGGGGCGATCGACAAGCTGATCGGGGTGCTCGGGCTGCGCATCCCGTCGGCCCTGGAGGACCGGTGGCGGCTCAGCGAGCAGATCCCGCGGGCGCAGCGGCCCGTGGTGTTCATCGGACCCTACGAGCACCACTCCAACGAGATCCCGTGGCGCGAGTCGATCGCCGACGTGGTCACCATCCGCGAGGACGCCGACGGCGGGGTCAACCAGGACGACCTGCGCGAGCGGCTCGCGGAGTTCGCCGACCGGCCATTGCTCATCGGCTCGTTCAGCGCGGCGTCCAACGTCACCGGCATCGTGTCCGACACGTACGGCATCTCGACGCTGCTGCACCAGCACGGGGCGCTCGCCTTCTGGGACTTCGCGGCCGCGGCGCCCTACGTCGACATCGAGATGACGGCCCCGAGGGATGGCGACCCGCTCGCCTACAAGGACGCGATCTTCCTCTCGCCGCACAAGTTCATCGGCGGGCCGTCGACGCCCGGGGTGCTGGTCGCGCGGCGCGAGCTGTTCACCAACCGGGTGCCCGTCGTCCCCGGCGGCGGCACGGTCGCCTACGTCAACCCCGAGGACCACGCCTACCTCGCCGACCCGGCGCACCGCGAGGAGGGCGGCACCCCCGCCATCATCGAGGCGGTGCGCGCCGGTCTGGTGTTCCAGCTCAAGGAGGCGGTGGGGGTCGAGACGATCCGGGCCCACGAGGAGCGGCTGCTGGCCCGCGCGGTCACGGCGTGGCAGCAGGAGCCGGCGATCGAGATCCTCGGCAACCTCGACGCGCCCCGGCTGTCGATCGTGTCGTTCGTGGTCCGGGCACCGTCGGGGCACTGGCTGCACCACAACTTCGTCGTCGCGGTGCTCAACGACCTCTTCGGCGTGCAGTCGCGCGGCGGCTGTTCCTGCGCCGGTCCCTACGGCCACCGCCTGCTCGGCATCGACCTCGAGCGCTCGCACGAGTTCGAGCGCGAGATCACCGGCGGCTGCGAGGGCATCAAGCCCGGCTGGGTGCGGGTCAACTTCAACTACTTCCTGTCCGACACCGTCGCCGACTACGTCGTGGATGCCGTGCGCCTCGTCGCGCGCGACGGCTGGCGGTTGCTCGGTGACTACCTCTTCGACCCCCTCACCGGCCGCTGGCGGCACCGCGACGGGCTGGTCGAGCCGCCGATCCGGCTCGGTGCGATCGGGTACGCCGACGACGGGTCGATGGTCGTGCCACGCTCGGGCGCCCGCGGTGGCGAGGACCTCCTGGCGGAGCACCTGCGCGAGGGCGCGGCGATCCTCGCGGCGGCCACCCCGCCGGACCTGTCGCTGCACCCGGCCGACGTGTCGGCCGACTTCGAGCACCTGCGCTGGTTCGACCTGCCCGAGAGCGCCATCGCGCACTGATGGCGACGGCCGCGTCCCGGTGCCCGACGCGGGCGACGCGGCCGCCCCGGTTCCGCCGGTGCTGGACTCCGCAGGGCCGGCGGACGCATCATGGGCGCGTCCGGTCGCCGCGGCCGGCCGGAAGGGAGAACCCCGGTGCCCACCACGTTCGGGATCGTCGCCATGGGCCTGATGCTGGTCGGCGCGGTCGCCGGTCTGGTGATCTGGGGCCTGCAGATCACTCGGCGCGTGGCGTCGAAGCGGGCTCGGGGCTCGCACCCCGATGCCCCGTTCGACGAGAACACCGCCGCGGCGACGAACGTGCGGTCGGCCGACCGCAACGACCTGGCCTAGCGTCGGGCGGGCTCGCCGCTGCGCAGGATCGACGACATCTTCTTGCCCTTGGCGACCTCGTCGACGAGCTTGTCGAGGTACCTGATCCTCTGCATGAGCGGGTCGTCGATCTCCTCGACCCGGTGGCCGCAGATCAACCCCGTGATGAGCGACGCGTTCGGGTTCATGGCGGGCGCCTGCGCGAAGAAGGTCTCGAGGTCGACCTCGTCCGCGATCACCCGCTCGAGGCCCGACCGGTCGTACCCGGTGAGCCACGTGATCACCTGGTCGACCTCCTCCCTGGAGTGACCCTTGCGCTCGACCTTGGTGACGTAGAGCGGGTAGATGCTCGCGAAGGGGGTGCCGAAGATGCGGTGCCCAGCCATGGTCAGTCCTCTCCGGCCGGCGAGGCACCCGGCCCGTGCGGTGGGTGGAGCAGCCGCGTGGACGTGACGGCATCCGGCGTGATCGGCCCGTAGACGTGCGGGAAGCGCTCTCCGGTGACCGTGTCCACGACGTCCCACCGTAGCGGCGCCGCCAGCCGGGCCGGGTCGACGGTGAGCAGCGCGAGGGTCCCGGCGTGGCCGGCGTAGTAGCGGGCGAGCACCCCGGGCACCTGCTCGGGGGTGGAGCAGTGGATGAAGCCCTCCTGGTCGAGGGTGCGCCCCAGCGTCGACCACCGGTACTCCCCGGTGCGCAGCGCCTCCTGCCAGTGCGCGACCTCGGCGAGGTGCAGCACGGTCGCGCCCTCGGGCCCGGTGCTCACTCGACCCCCTCGGCCGCGAGCTCGGTGACGAGCGGGACGAGGTCGGCGATCGAGTCGACGACGCGGGTCGGCCGGTAGGGGAAGCGCTCGACCTGCTCGGGACGGGTCGAGCCGGTCGAGACGAGCACGGTGCGCAGGCCCGCTTCGAGCCCGCTGATGATGTCGGTGTCCATCCGGTCGCCGACCATGACCGTGGTCTCGGAGTGCGCCTCGAGCCGGTTGAGCGCGCTGCGCATCATCAGCGGGTTGGGCTTGCCGATGAAGTAGGGCTGCCGACCGGTGGCCGTGCTGATCAACGCGGCGACCGACCCGGTGGCCGGGAGCAGCCCCGCGGCGCTCGGCCCGCTCGGGTCGGGGTTGGTCGCGATGAAGCGGGCGCCGCCCATGATCAGCCGGATCGCCTTGGTGATCGCCTCGAAGGAGTAGGTGCGCGTCTCGCCCAGCACGACGTAGTCGGGGTCGCGGTCGCTCATCACGTAGCCGACGTCGTGCATCGCGGTCGTGAGCCCGGCCTCGCCGACGACGTAGGCCGTACCGCCCGGGCGCTGGTCGGCGAGGAAGTCGGCCGTGGCCAGCGCCGAGGTCCAGATCGCGTCCTCGGGTACGTCGATCCCGCTGCGCAGCAACCGGGCGCGCAGGTCGCGGGGCGTGTAGATCGAGTTGTTGGTGAGCACGAGGAACGCGCGCCCGGACGCCTTCAGTGCCTCGATGAACTCGGCCGCCCCTGCGATCGGGTCGTCCTCGTGCACGAGCACACCGTCCATGTCGGTGAGCCAGGTGTCGATCCGCCGCGGGCTGGTGGTCATGTGTCCATTGTGTCGGGGGCTCTCGTACATTGCCCGTATGCCGCCCGCCGCCTCGTCCTCATTGCCTTCCCCGCCCACCTCCTCCCGGGTCCGGCCCGCGACGGACGGCGACGTGCCCGTCATCCTCGAGCTGGTGCGTGAGCTCGCGGAGTACGAGAAGGCCCTGCACGAGGTCGACGCGACCGAGGAGCAGCTGCGGGAGGCCCTGTTCCCGGGCGACCGTGCGCCGGCCGCGTTCGCCCACGTCGCGGAGGTCGACGGCGAGGTGGTGGGGTGCGCCATCTGGTTCCTGTCCTTCTCGACCTGGACCGGTACGCACGGCATCTGGCTGGAGGACCTGTACGTCACGCCGGCGCAGCGCGGGTCGGGCCTGGGCCAGGAGCTGCTGCGCACGCTCGCGGCGATCTGCGTCGAGCGCGGCTACCACCGGCTCGAGTGGTGGGTGCTCGACTGGAACGCGCCGAGCATCGGCTTCTACGAGTCGATCGGTGCCGTGGCGCAGGACGAGTGGACCCGGTTCCGGCTCGACGGCGGGGCGCTCGGCACGATGGCCGCCCTGGGCGCGCCGGGTACGTCGCCGGGCTGAGGTCCCACGGGACGCCGCAGCCACGTCGCCAGCGTTGCCTTTCACGAAGTGGGGATGGAGCTCCGGACCCTGCGAGCGGCTGCGCCCGCAGGAGTAGGCGAGGTGTCTCCGCCCGGGTGACGCCACGGCATCCGCCCCGGGTGCACGGTGGGGTGACACCGAAGGAGGCACCATGCGAATCAGCCTGTCCGTCACGAACTTCAGCTGGGCCGGTGGCCCTGCGGCACTGGCGGCGTCGCTCGCGGAGGTCGCCGTCGCGGCCGAGGAGGGTGGCCTGGACACCCTGTGGGTCAACGACCACCTGCTCCAGGCCGACCCGGGTGCGGCGCCCGACGAGCGCGACATGCTCGAGGCCTACACGACCCTCGGCTACCTCGCGGCCCGCACCGCGCGGATCCGGCTCGGCGCGATGGTGTCGCCCGTGACCTACCGCGAGCCCGCGGTGCTGCTCAAGGCGGTCACCACCCTCGACGTGCTGTCCGGCGGTCGTGCGTGGCTCGGGGTGGGGGTGGGCTACCCGGTCGAGGCCGAGGCGATGGGGTTGCCGATGCCACCCACGGCCGAGCGCTTCGAGCGGCTCACCGAGCTGCTCGACCTCTCCGAGCAGATGGGCCGCGGCGACGAGAGCCCGTTCGAGGGACGCCACCACCGGCTCGCGCGACCGGAGAACCGTCCCGCGGCGCTGCAGCCGGGCGGCATCCCGGTGCTGCTCGGCGGCATGGGGGAGCGCAAGACGTTGCGGCTCGTCGCGCGCTACGCGCAGGCCTGCAACCTGTTCGACGTCCCCGACGGCGGCGCGACCGTGCGTCAACGGCTCGAGGTGCTGCGACGGCACTGCGCCGACGTGGGCCGCGACCCGGCCGAGGTCGAGACGACGATCAGCGCCCGGCTGGAGCGCGGCGAGGATGCTCGTCACGTCACCGAGCGGCTCACCGCCATGCGCGGGTGGGGCATCGAGCACGCCGTGTTCATCACGCCGGGGGCGTGGACCCCGCGAGCGGTGCAGACCCTGGCCGACGCGGCGGAGCGTGTGCGCGACCTGTAGTCGCCGGGCCGGGCGCGCTCGTCAGACCCGCTCGAGTCCCTCGTGGACCAGGGTGAGGCTCTCGAGGGCGATCTCGGTGCCCCCGGACCGGAGGCCGGTGACCGCGAGCTTCGAGGGCCAGGCGTGCTCGAGGTGGTACCTCGCCACCGCGCGGCCCTCGGCGTCGAACAGGGCGATCGACACCGATCGGCGGGGCTGGCCCACGGGCACCGGGTCGCGCATCCACTGCTCGAAGGTGAGGTCTGTGGTCAGTCCGCGGCTCAGTGTCACCTCGCCGGGCTTCATCCGACCCGGCAGCCGACGGGGGGTGGCGTCCGGGTCGCCGCCCTCGCGGACCTCGATGACGTCGCGCTCCCACCCCAGGCCGCTGACCTCGGTCAGCATCGCGACCCTCGACCCCGTCGACCTCCAGGCCGAAGCTGTGGCCGACCGCCGCGTCGTGCTCCCTGCGTCCGGGCATCGGATGCCCCCCTGTCTCCTGCGCGAAACCCCGTCCTCGCAGGGTCCCAGCGGCGCCGCGACCGCGTCAACGCCCGGATGCCGACGCCCGCCCGCTGCACCCCGGTCACGGCGCGGCCGGGCGGACGACACCGGGGGCTGACACCATGAGGGGATGGGCAGCCCGCTGGATGCCGTGACCTGGCCGGTGCGCACGGCTCGCCTGACGCTGCGGCGCACGACCCTCGACGACCTCGACGCGACCTGGGAGTACCGGCGGCGCGCCGAGGTCGGTCGGTGGCTCACGTCCGCCTCCTCGACGATCGAGGAGTACCGCGCCACGTTCGCCGACCCCGACCGGCTGGCGATGCTCCTGGTCGTCGAGCTGGACGGCGCGGTCATCGGCGACCTGATGGTCAAGGTCGGGGACGCCTGGGCCCAGGCCGAGGTCAAGGAGCAGGCCCGTGGGGTGCAGGCCGAGCTCGGCTGGGTGCTCCACCCCGACCACACCGGACACGGGTACGCCACCGAGGCCGTGCGCGAGCTGCTGCGGCTGTGCTTCGACGAGCTCGGGCTGAGGCGGATCACGGCCGACTGCTTCGCCGACAACGAGGCGTCATGGCGCCTCATGGAGCGGGTCGGGATGCGGCGCGAGATCCACACCCTGCAGGAGTCGCTGCACCGGTCCGGCGAGTGGCTCGACGGCCTGGGCTACGCCCTGCTGGCCGACGAGTGGCGCGACCGGAACTGAGGTCGGCGAACCCTCAGGACCTGGGCACGTTGGCGTCGAGCTCGGCGAGCCAGGCACGTCCGCCGGCGTCGGACGGCATCCGCCAGTCGCCGCGCGGGGACAGCGACCCGCCGGCGACGACCTTCGGCCCGTTCGGGATGGCCGAGCGCTTGAACTGGCTGGCGAAGAAGCGCCTGACGAAGACCTCCATCCACCGCCGGATGGTGGCGAGGTCGTAGGCCGGACGCGCACCCTCGGGGTAGCCGGCGGGCCACGCGCCCTGGTCGGCATCGGCCCACGCGTGCTCGGCGAGGAAGGCGATCTTGCTCGGGCGGTAGCCGCGGCGCAGCACGTGGAAGAGGGTGAAGTCCTGCAGGGCGTAGGGGCCGACCGAGTCCTCGGTCGACTGGATCCGCTCGCCCTCCTTGGTGGGGACCAGCTCGGGGCTGATCTCCTGGTCGAGGATCTCGAGCAGGGTGTCGTTGACCGGACCGTCGAACTGCGCCGACGACACGACCCAGCGGATCAGGTGCTGCATCAACGTCTTGGGCACCCCGGTGTTGACGCCGTAGTGCGACATCTGGTCGCCGACGCCGTAGGTGCACCAGCCGAGCGCGAGCTCGGACAGGTCGCCCGTGCCGAGCACGATGCCGCCGCGCTGGTTGGCCGCCCGGAAGAGGTAGTCGGTTCTCAGGCCGGCCTGGACGTTCTCGAAGGTGACGTCGTAGACCTCCTCGCCACGCCCGAACGGGTGGCCGAGGTCGGTCAGCATCTGGGTCGCGGCCGGGCGGATGTCGAGCTCCTCCCAGGTGATGCCGAGCGACTCCATCAGGTGGATGGCGTTGCTCTTCGTCCCCGCGCTGGTCGCGAACCCGGGCATCGTGAAGCCGAGGATGTGGGTGCGCGGCAGGCCGAGCCGGTCGCAGGCCTTGGCCGCGACGATCAGCGCGTGGGTGGAGTCCAGGCCCCCTGACACGCCGATGACGATCGTCGGCATCCGCGACGGGTCACCGCCGCCGATCGCCCGCATCCGCTGCTCGAGGCCGGAGACCTGGATGTTGTAGGCCTCGTAGCAGTCGAGCGCGAGGCGCGCCTCGTCATCCGGCACGAACGGGAAGCGGTCGACGGCGCGCCGCAGCCCGAGGTCGCCCGACGGCGCTCGCAGCCGGAACGGCACGACGCGGAAGCCGCCCTCGTCGGCGGCGTAGGCGTCGGCGTTGTCGCCGAAGCTGCCCTGCCGGATCCGCTCCTGGCGCAGCCGGTCGAGGTCGACGTCGACGACCGTGCGCCGGGGCCCGTCGGGGAAGCGCTCGGACTGGCCGAGCAGGTCACCCAGCTCGTAGACCATCGTCATGCCGTCCCACGACAGGTCGGTCGACGACTCACCGGCGCTCGCCGCGGCGTAGAGGTAGGCAGCGTTGCAGCGGGCGCTCGCCGAGCGGGCCAGCAGGTGCCGGTCCTCCGCCCGGCCAACGGTGATGGGGGAGGCGGAGAGGTTCAGCAGCACGGTCGCCCCGGCGAGGGCCGCCTCGTGGCTCGGAGGCACCGGCACCCACATGTCCTCGCAGACCTCGACGTGCACCGCGAGGTCGGGCACGTCCTCGGGGGTGAAGATCAGGTCGGGACCGAACGGGATCTCGCCGTCGACGTCGGCGCCGGGCCACTGCGGGCGCACGAGGAACTCGCCCTGGTGACCGGCGCCCGAGGCGAAGTGCCGCTTCTCGTAGAACTCGCGGTAGTTGGGCAGGAACGACTTCGGCGCGACCCCCAGCACCTCACCACGATGGATGACGACCGCGCAGTTGTAGAGCCGGTTCCCGTGCCGCAGCGGCGCGCCCACGACAACGAGGGGCAACAGCTTGGCGGTGGCCTCGGCGAGTTTGACGACCGCGTCGTCGACCGCCTCCAGCAGGACGTCCTGCATCAGGAGGTCGTCGATGGCGTAGCCGGACAGCGAGAGCTCGGGGAACAGGGCGACGGCGACGCCCTCGTCGTGGCACTCCCTGACCGTGGCGACGATGCGCTCGACGTTGGCGGCGGGGTCGGCCAGGGCGACGGGCACAGTGCACGCGGCGACCCGGGCGAACCCCTGGGCGTACGCGTTCCGGAAGTCCATGGCCCCGAGCCTATTGCTCCGGCTGCCGGGCCGGGCCGGGTCACGGGTGTCGTGGCGGGAGGTCAGTCGTCACCGGATCCGGCCGGCACGGTCTTCGCGCCGACGTCGGACCACGAGGCCGCTGCGCCGCTGTGGCCGATCCGGACGACCTGGACCGTCGTCGCGAGCACGGACACCACCGAGAGCACGATGACAGCGGTCAACAGTCCCGACCGAGGGGCCGTGGCGGAGTGTGCCCCGGGGGCTGCCGAGCCCGTGGTCGACCGCGCATCCGTGGTCGACGCCGCGACCGTGGCCCGGGCGCGCCGGTCGAGGAACCACAGGGCCCACGCGAGGACTGCGAGGACGAGCACGAAGTAGAGCAGGCTGTCGCCGAGCTCGGTGTGCTCCGCGAGGGCGGGGCTGGCGTCGACGCGCTTCTCCAGCGCCTCACCGCTCTGGGTGGCGAGGGGCACCATGACCAGCGCGAGGGTGGCCGTGATCGGCGTGAGGATGCCGGCCCAGTGCCGGATCCGCGGCGAGAGCGCGGCCAGGAGCAGCAGGAGCGAGGCGAGCGGCACGAGGACCACCACCGCGTGGACGATGAGCGGGTGCAGCGGGATCCCGCCGATGGTGTCGAGCACTGTGACCTCCGGGTCGGTGCCGCGGCATCTCCGCGGCCCTTGCTCCTACCCTTGCCGCTGACCTGCGTGGATCTCCCTAAGGGAGTCCTAAGGGAGCCGTAGGTCTGCGCCCGGCGGTGTCCGGTACGTCACTCCGGTCACGGGATGAGCAGCACCTTCCCGGTCGCCCGGCGCTCGTCGACGGAGGTGAGTGCCCCGACGACGTCGTCGAGGTCTCGCACCTCGCCGATGACGGGGTCGATGGCGCCCGACTCGAGCAGCGGGACGAGCTCGTCCCACTGGTGGCGCAGGAAGGCCGGGCCCGGGCCGCCGGGGCCGCTCCACCAGGCACCCCACCCGACGCCCACGACCGAGGTGTTGCCCAGCAGCAGCCGGTTCACCCTGACCTCGGGAATCGACCCTGCGGCGAAGCCGATGACGAGCAGGCGCCCGCCGGGCGCGAGCGAGCGCAGTGAGTCGGTGAAGCGGTCGCCCCCGACCGGGTCGACCACCAGGTCGACCCCGCGACGGCTGGTGAGGCCTGCGACGGCATCGCGGAAGCCGTCGGCGAGCACGACCTCGTGGGCGCCGGCCGCCGTGGCCACCCCTGCCTTGTCGTGCGAGGAGACCACCCCGATGACCCGGGCGCCCCAGGCGGCGGCCAGCTGCACCGCGGCGCTGCCGACGCCCCCGGCTGCGCCGTGCACGAGCACGGTCTCGCCGTCGCGCAGCCGGCCGCGCTCGCGCAGGGCGAAGTGGCAGGTGAGGTAGTTCATCGGAAGCGCAGCACCCTGCTCGAAGGTGGTGGAGTCCGGCAGGGCGAAGACCATCGCGGGGTCGACCTCGACCACCTCGGCGAACCCGCCGAGGAAGGTGAACGCCGCCACCCGGTCGCCCGCGGCGAACCCGCTGCCGGCCGGAGCCGACCGCACGAAGCCGGCCACCTCGGACCCGGGCACGAACGGCAGGTCCGGGGTGATCTGGTACTGCCCCCGGGTCAGCAGGACGTCGGGGAAGCAGATGCCCGCGGCCGCGACCTCGATGACGACGCCGGCCCCCGTGGGCTCGGGGAGCTCGACCACCTCCACGGCATCGGGTCCGTCGAGCCGGGTCACCTGGGCTGCGCGCATGCTGGTCATCGTAGGGACGCCGGGGCCCGGCCGAGGGGGTCGCCGGCGGCCGGCCTTGCCGTCGACAGGTTAGGAGCCTATAGTGCTAGTTACCTAGATAAAGGATGTCGTGATGATCGAGTTCACGCTGGACGGCCGTTCCGGGGTGTCGCCCTACCTGCAGGTGGTGCACCAGGTACGCCAGGCCCTGCGGCTCGGGCTGCTGCGCGAGGGCGACCAGCTCCCCACCGTCAAGGACGTCGTCGCGACGCTGGCCATCAACCCGAACACGGTGTTGAAGGCCTACCGCGAGCTCGAGCGCGACGGGCTGGTGGCGGCCCGTCCCGGCGTCGGCACCTTCGTCACCCGCTCGCTCGCGAACGAGTCGCTCGCCGCGCACGAGCCGCTGCGGCGCGACCTCGAGCGCTGGCTGGACCGGGCGCGTGCCGCAGGGGTTGATGACGAGAGCATCGAGGCGCTGTTCCGCAGCGCCTTTCGCAGCGAGCAGAGGGGTGTGGCATGAGCGCCGTCCTCGCGACTGACGCGCTCGGCAAGCGCTACGGCCGCCGGTGGGCCCTGAAGGACTGCACCCTGCAGATCCCGGCCGGGCGGGTCACCGGCCTGGTCGGGCAGAACGGTGCCGGCAAGAGCACCCTGCTCAACCTGGCCGCGGGCCTGCTCCGGCCGACGACCGGCACCATCGAGGTCTGCGGCGGCCGGCCGGCAGCCGACCCCGACCAGCTGGCCAAGGTCGGCTTCGTCGCCCAGGACACCCCCACGTATGCCGGCCTCAGCGTCCGCGACCACCTGCGGCTCGGCGCCCACCTCAACCCGCGCTGGGACGACGACCTGGCCCGGTCGCGCGTCGACCGGCTCGGCCTCGACCTCGGCCAGCGTGCCGGTCGGCTGTCCGGGGGCCAGCGCGCCCAGCTGGCCCTCGCACTGGGCCTGGCCAAGCGCCCCGAGCTGCTGATCCTCGACGAGCCGGTGGCGAGCCTCGACCCGTTCGCGCGCCGGGAGTTCCTCCAGCTGCTCATGGAGGCCGTCGCCGAGCAGGAGCTCAGCGTCGTGCTCTCCTCGCACGTCGTGTCCGACCTCGAGCGGGTCTGCGACCACGTCGTGGTGCTCGTCGACTCCGAGGTGCGGCTCGCCGGCGAGGTCGAGACGCTGCTCGACACCCACCACCGGCTCACCGGGCCCCGGCGGGCCACGCACTCGCTGCCGGCCGACCAGAAGGTCGTGTCCGAGCGTCACACCGACCGGCAGACCACCCTCGTCGTGCGCACCGACCGCCCGGTGATCGACCCGGCCTGGACCGTCACCGAGCTCGGCCTGGAGGACCTCGTGCTGTCGTACATGGAACGTCCCACCCCAGGCCTGGCGGGCGCTTCGGGTGCGCCCGGTGCCGCCGGCTCGCCGACCCTGGAGGTACTGAAGTGATCTGGCTGACCTGGCGCCAGCTGCGGGTGCAGGCCGCCACCGTCGCCGTGGCCGTCGCAGCGGTCGCGGTCGTGCTCGCCGTCACCGGCCCGCGCCTCGCCGAGCTCGCGAAGGCCGGTGTCGACGACGTCTTCGACAAGCTGACGAGCACCGACGTCAACCTGTTCTGGGCTGGGCTGATCGTGGTGGCCGTGGTCCCTGCACTCATCGGCGCGTTCTGGGGCGCGCCGATGGTGGCCCGCGAGCTCGAGGCGGGTACCCACCGTCTGGTCTGGAACCAGAGCATCACCCGCACCCGCTGGCTCAGCACGAAGCTCGCGGTCACGACGCTGGTCGCCGCGCTCGCCGTCGGAGCCCTGACCCTGGCGGTCACCTGGTGGTCGGACCCCCTCGACGGGGTGGTGAGCCACACCCGGGGAGGCCTTCCCGAGCTGCTGACGCCGGTGTCCTTCGCCATGCGCGGGCTGGTGCCGGTCGCCTACACGGTCTTCGCGGTCGTCCTCGGCGTCACCCTGGGCGCAGTCCTGCGACGGTCCCTCCCGGCCATGGCGGTCACCCTCGCGCTGTACGTGGCGGTGCAGGTCGCGGTGCCGCTGTGGGTGCGCCCACACCTGGTGGCTCCCACCACCGCGACCTACGCGATCAGTGCGCAGACCCTCGACGGGATCAGCGCGGATGCCCAGGGCCACCCCGAGACGATCACGGTGCACACGGCGGAGCGCGGCGACTGGGTCCTCAGCAACGAGACGCTCGGTGCCGACGGCCGGCCCACGGCCCTTCCTTCCTGGCTGTCCGACTGCTTCGCCGCGGCCCCGGACCAGCTCAGGGGCCCGGTCGAGGCCTCGCCCATCGACCCGTGCCTCGAGCGGCTGGAGAGCGAGGGCTACACCCAGCGGGTGGTCTACCAGCCGGCCGGAAACTTCTGGCCGCTCCAGCTGGCGGAGGCGGCGCTGTACCTCGCGGCCTCGGCGCTGCTGGCGGGCTTCTGCATCTGGTGGGTCAGGGCCCGGCTGAGCTGAGCCGCGGGGCAGTCCCGGCCGGCCCCGGAGCGACGTCATCCGGCTGGTTCATGTGAACTCTGTGTGACATCCCACCGAATGTCGCGCGGGCGGGAATGCGCCCGGGGGTGCGGCGCGCTGGACGTCGCGTGCCCCAGCCCCGTCACGCCTCCCTGGCGACCCTCGCCCTGATCCTGGGCGGCGTCGCCATCGGCACGACCGAGTTCGTCACGATGGGTCTCCTGCCCGACATCGCGGCCGGCGTCGGGGTGGACATCCCCTCGGCCGGGCACACCATCTCCGCGTATGCCGCCGGCGTCGTCATCGGTGCGCCGCTCCTGGCGCTGCTCGCGGCGACCTGGCCGCGCAAGGGGCTGCTCATCGGCCTGATGGCGGCGTTCACCGTCGGGAACATGTTGAGCGCCGTCGCCCCGAGCTACGGCCTGCTCGTGGTGTCGCGCTTCGTTGCCGGGCTCCCGCACGGGGCCTTCTTCGGCGTGGCGGCCCTCGTGGCCGTCGACCTCGCCGTGCGCGGCCAGGCCGGCCGTGCCGTGGGCAAGGTGATGCTCGGCATCCCGATCGCCAACGTGCTCGGCGTGCCCGGCGCGACCTGGCTGGGCCAGAGCCTCGGCTGGCGCTCCGCGTACTGGATGGTCGCGATCATCGGGGTCGCGACGGTCGCCCTGATCGCGTATGCCGTGCCCCACCTGCCGCGCGACCGCACCCGCACCGTGCGCAACGAGCTGAGCGCCCTCACCAGCCTGCAGGTGTGGCTCACCCTCGGCGTCGGGGCGGTCGGCTTCGGCGGCATGTTCGCGATGTACTCCTACATCGCCCCCACGGTCACCGAGGTGACCGGGCTGCCTGCCTCGGCGGTGCCGATCTTCCTGCTCGTCTTCGGGGCCTCCGGGTTCGTCGGCAACCTCGTCGGCGGGAGGTTGGGCGACTGGTCGGTCATCCGGTCGGTCGTCATCGGCATGGCCGGCCTCGGCATCGGGCTGGCCCTGTTCGCGCTGGCCGCGCCGTACGCGATCGCTGCGCTCGTGGTGCTCTTCCTGGTCGGCGTGCTCACGGCCGTGCTCGTCATCAACCTCCAGCTGCGGCTGATGCAGGTGGCCGGCACCGCCCAGACCCTCGCCGCCGCGAGCAACCACGCGGCGCTCAACGTCGCCAACGCGCTCGGTGCCTACCTGGGCGGGGTCGTCATCGCCGCCGGGTGGGGCTACACCGCGCCCTCGTGGGTCGGGGTGGGCCTCGCGGTCCTCGGCCTGGGCATCCTCGCCGTGTCCGTGCTCGTGCACCGCCGCGACCACCCGGAGCGCGCGACCCTGCGCCCCGTCGGTGTCGCGCTGTCGCCCGACGCCGAGATCGTCGCCAAGGTCACCTGAGCGCAGCGGTGGCCGCACGGCATCCGTAGGGTGGTGGGATGCCGAGCACCGTCACGTGCCGGGTCGAGGGCGGCGTCGCCCAGGTCCGGCTCGACCGCCCAGACAAGCTCAACGCGCTGACCCTCGACACGCTCGAGGACCTCGTGACGACCGCGCGGGACCTGTCCCGCGACCGCACCCTGCGGGGGGTGGTGATCGGTGGCGAGGGCGACTCCTTCTGTGCCGGGCTCGACTTCGCGACGGTGCTGAGGAACCCGCCGCGGGTGGCCCGCTCGTTCGTGCCGCACCCCTGGCGAGGAACCAACCTGTTCCAGGAGGCCTGCTGGGCCTGGCGCCGGGTACCGGTGCCGGTCGTGGCGGCGGTGCACGGCCACTGCTACGGCGGTGGGCTGCAGATCGCGCTGGCCGCCGACCTGCGGATGACGACCCCGGACGCCCAGTGGTCGGTCATGGAGGCGCGCTGGGGCCTCGTCCCCGACATGAGTGGCGTCCAGGCCCTGTCGCAGCAGGTGCGGATGGACGTCGCCAAGCGGCTGACCATGACCGGCGAGGTCATCAGCGGCACCCGGGCCGTCGAGCTCGGGCTGGCCAGTGAGGTGCACGAGGAGCCGTTCGTCGCCGCGACGCGCTTCCTCGAGGAGGTGGCGACCCGGTCGCCCGACGCGGTGGCCGCGACCAAGCGCCTCTTCGGCCGCACCTGGTCGTCCAACGACCGGCGCACCTTCGCCCGCGAGCGGCTCGAGCAGGCCCGCCTGCTGGCGAGCCGGAACACGACGATCGCTCGGGAGGCCGCGATGGCTCGCCTCGCACCGGTGTTCGAGCCCCGCCGCCGATGACCGACACGCGGGCAGCCGGCGAGGACGTGCGGCACGTCACCTGCACCCTGTGCGAGGCGATGTGCTCGCTCGAGGTGCACCTCGACGGCGAGGGGTCGATCACCTCGATGCGCGGCCACGAGGCCGACCCGCTCTCGCGTGGGCACATCTGCCCCAAGGCGTTCGCGCTCCAGGACGTGCACGAGGACCCCGACCGGCTGCGCCGACCGGTGCGCCGCACCGCCGACGGCGGC
Organism: uncultured Actinomycetota bacterium; assembly: GCA_963707895.1. Taxonomy (GTDB): domain Bacteria; phylum Actinomycetota; class Actinomycetes; order Actinomycetales; family Dermatophilaceae; genus Fodinibacter. Next base: position 276,104 of record CAVPRS010000011.1, read on the forward strand.
TGGCGCGAGGTGTCGTGGGACGACGCGATCTCGTTCGCCGCGTCCCGGCTGGCCGCGGTGCAGCGCGAGCACGGCGACGACGCGGTGGCGGTCTACCAGGGCAACCCCAACGTGCACAGCCTCGGCGCGCTGACCCACAACCCCACGCTCGTACGGCTGCTGCGTACGCGAAACCGGTTCTCCGCCACCTCTGTCGACCAGCTGCCGCACCAGGTCATGGCCTGGGCCCTCTACGGACACCAGTTCCTGCTGCCGGTGCCCGACATCGACCGCACCGACCTGCTCGTGCTCGTCGGCCACAACCCGATGGCCTCGAACGGCTCGCTGTGGACCGTTCCCGACTTCCCCGCCCGGCGCCGTGAGCTCGCCGCTCGTGGCGGCCGGTTGGTCGTCATCGACCCGCGCCGCACCGAGACGGCCAAGGTCGCCGACGAGCACCACTTCGTGCGCCCGGGGTCCGACGCGGCAGTGCTGCTGGCGGTCGTGCGCGAGCTGCTGGGGGGCGACGTGGCCGAGCTCGCCGGCCCCGCGGCATACGTCGACGGGGTGGATGCCGTGCGGGCGGCGGTGGAGCCGTTCACCCCGGAGCTCGCCGAGCAGGTGAGCGGCATGACCGCGGATGCCGTGCGCGGCCTCGCGCGGGACCTCGCCGCGGCGCCGTCGGCCGCCGTCCACGGGCGGATGGGCGTGTCGACCCAGGTCCACGGTGTGGTGTGCCAGTGGGCCGTCCAGACGATCAACGCGCTCACCGGCAACCTCGACCGACCCGGGGGCACGATGTTCACGACGCCGGCGGTCGACCTCGTGGGACGGGGCGTGCTGGGGCCGGGCGGCTTCGGCACGCGCAGGTCGCGGGTGCGCGGGCTGCCGTCGTTCGGGGGCGAGCTGCCCGTCTCGGCGCTCGAGGAGGAGATCAGCACCCCCGGCGAGGGACAGGTGCGGGCGCTGCTGACCATCGCCGGCAACCCGGTGTCGTCGACGCCCTCGGGGCACCGGCTCGACGCGGCCCTGGAGGGGCTCGACGTCATGGTGTCGATCGACTTCTACGTCAACGAGACCACCCGCCACGCCGACGTCATCCTGCCGCCGACCGGACCGCTCGAGCGCGACCACTACGACCTGATCTTCCACCTGCTCGCCGTGCGCGACACGGCCCGGTGGTCGCCGGCACTCTTCCCGCCCGAACCCGGTGCCCGGCACGACTGGGAGATCGCTCGTGACCTCGGGGCCGCGCTGCTGCGCGAGCGGGCCGGCGGGCTGCGCGACCGGTGGTCACGGGCGACGCTGCAGACCGAGGCACGGCTGCGGCTCACACCCCGCCGGCAGCTCGACGCCCTGCTGCGCTCGTCGGGTGCCCGGCTCTCGGTGGCCAAGCTCGAGGGGATGGCGGCCGGCGCCGACCGCGGCCCGCTGAAGCCCCGGCTGCCCGAGCGGCTCGCGACTCCCGACCAGCGGATCGACCTCGCGGTGCCCCTCGTGCTCGAGTCCCTGCCCGAGCTGCTCGCCGAGCTGTCGGCGGGGTCGGGGCTCGATGACGGACAGCTGCTGCTGATCGGCCGTCGGCACCAGCGCGACAACAACTCCTGGCTGCACAACTCCGCCCGGCTCACCCGGGGCCGCGCGCGGCACGCGCTGCTCGCGCACCCCGACGACCTCGCCGCGCGGGGCATCGGCGACGGTGACACGGTCGTGGTGCGGTCGGCGGTGGGCGAGGTGCGCGTCGAGGTGGCCGCGACCGCCGACGTGATGCCCGGGGTCGTCTCGCTCCCGCACGGTTACGGGCACCGGCGCCCGGGGGTCCGGCTGAGGAACGCCCAGGAGCTGCCCGGGGTCACGGTCAACGACCTCACCGACGCGTCCGTCGTCGAGGGGCTGTCGGGCAACGCGGTGCTCAACGGGGTGCCCGTCACCGTCGCTGCCCTGCCCTCGGACGGTCTCTCGTCATGACACCGGATGACGTGCGTCGCCTCGCGCTCGACCTCCCCGACGTGGTCGAGCTCCCGCACCACGGCTTCCCGAGCTTCCGGGCTGGGGCGAAGCAGCGGATCTTCGCCACCCTGCCCACGGCGGACGTGCTGCGGCTCATGCTCGACGAGGAGTCGATCCGCGAGGCCGTGGCGCAGTGGCCGTGGTGCCGGGAGGGCTGGTGGGGAAAGTCCCTCGCGACCGTCGAGGTGCTGCTCGCCGACGCCGACCCCGTCGCGGTGACCGAGCTGCTCGACGAGGCGCACGCCCGCGCTACCCACCGCTGAGTGCGCACGTGGTCGCCCCGACGACCCCGTCCGCACTCGCAGTGAGCAGGTCAGGCGCGGCGGTCGGTCGGGGCGCTCCCACGCAGGTCGCGCTGGTCGGCATCCGCCCGCAGGTCGGCGTCGGCATCATCGAGGTCGGCGTCGTCGCGGACGTCAGCGCGGTGACGCCCGTCGGTGGTGTCGTGGCCGTCGACGGTGTCGTCGGACCGACCGGTCGAGGTGCTGTCGACCCGCTCCGTGCTCGTGGCCCCGTTGATCCCCTCCGTGGTGGTGAGTCCGTCGACCCGCCCCGTGCTCGTCGCCCCGTCGGCCCGATCCGTGGTCGTGGCGCCGTCGATCCGGTTGCCGTCGTCGTCGGTGCGCACGTCGGGGTCGTGCAGGTCGGCGAGGCGGAGCTGCTCGTCGCGCTCGGAGCGCACGGCCTGCGCACCCTTCGTGCGCTCGTCCGCCTCGGCCGCGAGCCGCTCGGCCTCGAGCTGGCGCTGCTGCGCGTCGGCCTCGGCCATCTGGGCCTGGGCGCGCGTGCGGGTCGCCTCGGCCTCCTGCTCCCGCAGGCGCCGGTCGTGCTCGGCGGCCGTCTCGCGGATCTCGGCCGCCTTCGCGCGATGAGCCGCCTCCTGCCCGCGTGAGCGCCACAGGAACAGGGCGACCGCGAGGACGACGAGGATCGCGATGACGATCCAGATGAGGGTGCTGGTGTCCATGGTGGTCTCCTGACCTCGGGGAACTCGGCGGCGGCTCCGCGCCGCCCCACCCCCTACCCACTCGCCGGGGGCCCAATCGGATGCCGGGCCGGCGGCGTGTTGGGTGCTCAGGTGGTCGCCCGGGCAGCCGTTCGAGCACCCGACTCGTGGAACGGGGCTCAGGCGGTGAGCAGGATGAGCGCCCGGGTGCAGTGGTCGACCAGGTCGAGCCGGCCGGCATCCCGCTCGGCGGCCGGCCGGGCGCTCCACTGCAGGGCCCGGTCCTCGAGGTAGGCGACCCACCCGTGCACCGCCGGGAGCGCGGCATCCGGGAGGTCGGTGGCGCGCGCGACCACCCCGGCCACGTGCTCGCGCACCGTCTCGACGGGGTCGTCACCGGCCGCCCGGGCGATCGGAGCCTGGCCCAGCACGAGTGCGACGTAGGACTCCCGCCGCCGCGCGACCTGGTCGAGGAAGCGTTCGACGACCTGGCGGACCGCGGTCTCGCCGATGACGCCGGGGTCGGGGGAGACCGTGCGCGCGACCCGCCGCCGGGCGGCCTCGACCACCGCTCGGTGGTAGTCGGTCTTGGTGGGGAAGTAGTGGAAGAGCAGCCCGCGCGAGACTCCCGCCTCGGCGGCCACCTCGTCGAGCGAGAGCTCCTGCACGGGACGGTCGACGAACTTGCGCAGCCCGATGCCGACGAGCTGGCGACGCCGGTCCTGCGGCGTCATGCGCACCCGCACCGTGGCTGACATGCTATTGAGCATTGCTCAACAACCCTCTAGGGTCAAGGACATGGACTTCGCACCGTCGCCGCGCGCGGCCGACCTCGCCACCCGCGTGCGTGCCTTCGTCGACACCGAGATCGAGCCGGTCGAGCCGGCGGTCCTGCGCGACGTGGCCGCACGGCGGGCGCGGGGCGAGGACGCCTGGCCGCCGCCCGCCGTCGTCGCCGACCTCCAGGCGAAGGCGCGAAGCCAGGGCCTGTGGAACCTCTTCCTCCCCGAGGGCCACGGCGACGCCTACGCCGCCCGCTTCGGCACCGATGGTGGCACGGGCCTCAGCAACACCGACTACGCCGCGGTCGCCGAGCAGACCGGTCGCTCGGCGCTGGCACCGCTGGTGTTCAACTGCAACGCGCCCGACACCGGCAACATGGAGGTGCTGCTGCGCTACGGCTCGCCCGAGCAGCAGCAGGAGTGGCTCGAGCCCCTCCTCGACGGCCGGGTGCGCAGCACGTTCCTCATGACCGAGCCGGGGGTCGCCAGCTCCGACGCCACGAACATGCGCGCCACGGCCACCCTCGACGGCGACGACGTCGTGCTCGACGGCCGCAAGTGGTGGTCGACCGGCGCGGGCCACCCCGACTGCAAGGTCGGGGTCTTCATGGGGCTCACCGACCCCACTGCCCAGCGGCACCGCCAGCACTCGATGGTCCTCGTGCCACTGCAGGCTCCCGGGGTGAAGATCGAGCGCCTGCTCACCGCCCTCGGCCAGTACGACGAGCCCCTGGGTCACGGCGAGGTCAGCCTGAGCGGGGTCCGGCTGCCGCGCACCGCGATCCTCGCCGGTCCGGGACGGGCGTCAGAGATCGCGCAGGGCAGGCTCGGCCCCGGCCGCGTGCACCACTGCATGCGGCTGATCGGCCTCGCCGAGAAGTCGCTCGAGCTGGCCTGCGAGCGTTCCACCAGCCGGGTGGCCTTCGGCACAGCCGATCGCCAACCTGGGCGGCAACCGCGAGCGCCTCGCCCGCGCCCGGATCGCCATCAACTCGGCCCGCCTCCTCGTGCTCCACGCAGCCTGGAAGCTCGACACCGTCGGCATCGAGGGCGCGCAGTCCGAGGTGTCCGAGATCAAGGCAGCCGTGCCCCAGATGGCCTGCGACGTCATCGACCTCGCCATCCAGCTGCACGGAGGTGGCGGCATGAGCGACGACTTCCCGCTCGCCGCCGCCTATGCCGGTGCGCGCAGCCTGCGCCTGGCCGACGGACCCGACGAGGTGCACCTCGGTGTGGTGGCCAGGCACCTGCTGCGTCCGTATGCCGCTCGCGCAGCCGCGGCCGCCGAGCTCGCCTCGCAGGGGGGCACCCGATGAGCCGTCGAGTGCTGGTCACCGGCGGCGCCTCGGGCCTCGGCCTCGCGCTCACCGAGCTGATGGTCGCCCGGGGCGACACCGTGCTCGTCGTCGACCTCGCCGACGAGCGCCCCGACACCGTGCCCGAGGGCGCGGCCTACCGTCGGCTCGACGTGCGCAGCCAGCAGGACTGGGATGCCGCGCTCGCCTGGGTGCGCGACACCTGGGGCGGCCTCGACCTGCTCGTCAACAACGCCGGCATCGCCACCGGCGGCCGCATCGACGTCGAGGCGATCTCGGACTGGGAGCGGGTCGTCGACATCAACCTGCTCGGGGTCGCCCGTGGCTGCCACACCTTCACGCCCTTGCTCAAGCAGCAGCGCAGCGGCCACATCGTCAACGTCGCCTCGCTCGCCGGGCTCGTGCACGGCCCCGGAATGGCCAGCTACAACGCCACCAAGGCGGGCGTGGTCGCCATCAGCGAGACGCTGTCCTTCGAGCTCGGCCCGTGGGACATCGACGTGTCGGTCGTCTGCCCCGCGTTCTTCCGCACCAACCTGCACCAGTCGTTCGCGGGCAAGGACGCCGCGATGCAGGAGGCCGGGGTGCGCCTCATCACCCAGGCCAAGGTCGACGCCAGGCACATCGCCGCGATCGTGCTCAAGGGGATCGACGCGAGGAAGAGGGTCATCCTCACCGACCGGCTCGGCCGGCGGGCCTACCTGGCCAAGCGCTTCGCCCGGCCCCTCTACGACCGGATGCTCACCGCACAGGCCCAGCGGCTCGCCCGCCGGGCCGGCGCCGAGCCCGACGACCTGCTGCCGTGACGGCGGTCCCCGGCGCGGCACCGGTGCGCGACGAGGACGCCTTCGACGTCGAGCGTGTGGCGACCTGGTTGAGGGAGAACGCCCCCGGCGAGGCCGGCATCGACGGCATCCCGGAGGTGCAGCAGTTCGTCGGTGGCGCCTCCAACCTCACCTACCTGCTGCGGTACGCCGGTGGGCCGGCATCCGGTGGACGGGACCTCATCCTGCGCCGCCCGCCGTCGGGCACCAAGGCCAGGGGCGCCCACGACATGCGTCGTGAGCACGACATCCAGGCAGCCCTGGCCCCGGTGTTCCCCGCCGTGCCCCGGATGGTGGCGTTCTGCGCCGACGAGGACGTCGTCGGCTCGCAGTTCTACGTCATGGAGCGCATCGAGGGAACCATCCTGCGGCGCGACGTCCCGCCCGAGCTCGGGCTCGACCGCGACGCGGTGGCCACCCTGTGTCGCACGGCGGTCGACACCCTGGTCGCCCTGCACGACGTCGACGTCGACGCGGCGGGGCTGGCCGGGCTCGACCGCGGCGAGGGCTACGTGCGCCGCCAGGTCGACGGGTGGTGCGGCCGCTACCGGCGGGCGCGCACCGACGACGTCGGCGACTTCGAGGCCACGATGGCGTGGATCGAGGACCACCAGCCCGACGACCACCCCCACGTGCTGATCCACAACGACTTCCGGTTCGACAACCTCGTGCTCGCCCCCCACGACCCGACCCGCATCGTGGGCGTCCTCGACTGGGAGATGGCGACCGTGGGGGACCCGCTCATGGATCTCGGTGCGGCACTGGCCTACTGGGTGCAGGCCGACGACCACCCCGCCTTCCTGGCCGTGCGCCGGCAGCCCACGCACACGCCCGGCATGCTCACCCGGGCCGAGGTCGTGCAGCGCTACGCGGCCGCGCGCGGCCTCGTGGTCACCCCCGACCAGTGGCGGTTCTACGACGTGTTCGGCTCCTTCCGGCTCGCCGTCATCGCGCAGCAGATCTACTACCGGTTCCACGCCGGCCAGACGACCAACCCGGCCTACGGTGAGTTCCGGGAGGTCGTCCGGTTCCTCGACCAGCACTGCACCGCCCTTGTCCGCGCCTCCTGACCCCACGAACAGGACCACCGATGCCCACCACCCTGATCACCGGTGCCAGCTCCGGCCTCGGCGCCGAGATGGCACGCCAGCTCGCCGACCGTGGCTGGGACCTGGCCCTCGCCGCCCGGCGCACCGAGCGGCTCGAGGGGCTGCGCGACGAGATCGTCGCCGCCCACGCCGGGCGCCGGGTCGAGCTGCGCGCCCTCGACGTCACCGACGACGAGCAGGTCTTCGAGGTCTTCCGGGCCTTCCGCGACGACTTCGGCACCATCGACCGGGTCATCGTCAACGCCGGCCTGGGCAAGGGGGCGCCGCTCGGCACCGGGCGCTACGACGCCAACCGGCAGACCGCCATGACCAACTTCGTCGCCGCGCTCGCGCAGACCGAGGCCGCCATGGAGATCTTCCGGGCCCAGAAGCGCGGCCACCTCGTCATGATCTCCTCGGTGTCCGCCATGCGCGGGATGCGCAAGACGGTCACCACCTACGCCGCGACCAAGGCGGGTGTCGCGACGCTCGCCGAGGGGCTGCGCAACGAGATGCTCGGCGAGCCCGACCTCGACATCCGCGTCTCGACCATCTACCCGGGCTACATCCGCTCCGAGATGAACGAGCGGGTGAAGAAGACCCCGTTCATCGTCGACACCCGCACGGGTGTCCGGGCGATGGTCGAGGCGATCGAGAAGGAGAAGCACAACGCCCTCGTGCCGGCGTGGCCGTGGCTGCCGCTGGGGAAGGCGATGCGCCACCTGCCGCTGCCCCTCGTCCGGAAGATCATGTGACCATGGCACGCGTGCTCGTCACGGCTCAGCTGCCCGGGGACGGGCCGGACCGGCTCGCGGCGGCGGGCCACGACGTGACCTACCGCGACCTCACCGACCCCATGCCGCGAGAGGAGCTCCTCGCCTCGGTCGCGGGCACCGATGCCCTCGTCGCCATGCTGGTCGACCGGGTCGACGCCGAGCTGCTCGACGCGGCCGGGCCCCAGCTGCGGGTGGTCGCCGACGTCGTCGTGGGCTACGACAACGTCGACGTCGCGGCCTGCACCGAGCGGGGTGTCGTCGTGACCAACACCCCGGGGGTGCTCACCGACGCGACGGCCGACATCGCCATGGCCCTGGTGCTGATGACGACCCGGGGCCTGGCCGCCGCCGAGCGCCGCGTGCGCACCGGCGAGCCGTGGCGGTGGAGCTTCGTCGCCGACCTCGGCACCGGACTGCGGGGCCGGACCCTCGGCGTCGTCGGGCCCGGAGCGATCGGCCTGGCCACGGCGCGGCGCGCGACCTCGTTCGGCATGGAGATCCTCCTGGCCGGCCGCTCGGCGCCCGACCCGGGTGTGGTCGAGGGCCTCGGGGCGCGCGTGGTCGAGCTCGACGAGCTGCTCACGGCATCCGACGTGGTCTCGCTGCACTGCCCGCTCACCCCCGCCACACGCCACCTGATCGGGGCCGCGGAGCTGCGGGCGATGAAGCCGACCGCGCACCTCGTCAACACGGCGCGTGGACCGGTGGTCGACGAGGCTGCCCTGGTGGCGGCGCTCGAGGCACGCGATATCGCCGGCGCCGGGCTCGACGTGTTCGAGGACGAGCCGCACGTGCATCCCGGCCTGCTCGACCGTGACGACGTGGTGCTCCTTCCACACGTCGGCTCGGCCACCGTCGAGACCCGCACGGCGATGGCCGACCTCGCCGTGGCGAACGTGCTCGCCGTGCTCGCGGGGGACGACGCGGTGACGGCGGTGAACTCGGTCACACGCTGAGCCACTCCAGGCCGATGCGGGCGCCGGTGCGGCGCAACAGTTCTCGAGCGTTCACGATCGACCTGGCCGTCTGGGGCTCGATCTCGCCGAGCGGGTATGCCGTGCGCACCCCGACCGCTGCGAGGCCGGCGTCGTCGAGGTCGCACCGACCGCACACCGCCACCACGGGGATGCCGTGCGCCCGGGCCCGCCGTGCGACACCGGTGACGGCCTTGCCCGCCAGGGTCTGCGAGTCGAGGGCACCCTCGCCGGTGACGACGAGGTCGGCGCCGGCCAGGGCGTCGTCGAGGCCGACCAGGTCGAGCACGACGTCGACACCCGAGCGGCGTTCGGCGCCGAGCACGGCGAGCAGGGCGAAGCCGACCCCGCCCGCGGCGCCGGCCCCGGGGAGGTCCTGGGGCGAGGCCATGGTCAGTGGAGACCCGCCGAGGGCTGCCGCGACCGCCTCGGCCCAGTGGCTCAGTGCTGCCTCGAGAACCGTGGCGTCGGCCGCGGTGGCGCCCTTCTGCGGCCCGAACACCGCGGCCGCGCCGGTGGGGCCGAGCAGGGGGCTGTCGACGTCGGCCGCGAGCACCACCCGGGTCGTGGCCAGGCGGGGGTCGAGCCCGCTGAGGTCGAGCCGGGCGAGGTCGGCCAGGGCGGCACCACCGTCGGGGAGGTCCTGACCCTCGGCGTCGAGCAGGCGTGCGCCGAGCGATGCGAGCAGACCGGCGCCGCCGTCAGTGCTCGCCGACCCGCCGACGCCGACGAGCAGTTCCGCCGGCTCCAGGTCGAGCGCCGCGCGCACTGCCTCACCCAGCCCACGGCTCGACGCCGTCAGGGGGGCGGCCTCGCCGCCGGGCAGCCGCCCGACCCCGCACACGTCAGCCATCTCGACGAGTACCGTCGCCGGCCTGCCGGCGGGGCGCCGGACGGCGAGGGTCGCGCGGACCGGGTGCCCAGTGGGCCCGTGCACGTCCACCGGTGCCGCACGCCACCCGGCGGCGAGCGCCGCGGCCACCGTGCCCTCCCCACCGTCGGCGACCGGGACGACGACGACCCGGGCGCGCGGCGCGGCGTCGAGCAGGCCCAGGCGCACGGCATCCGCCACCTCGAGGGAGGTCAGCGAACCCTTGAACGCATCGCTGGCCACGACCACCCGCGGTGTCCGGCCCTCGGCCACGGCTCCTGCCCCTCAGAGGAACCGGTGCATGACGTGCAACCCGACCCGGCCGTGCGACCTCGACTCGAAGGCCTCCGGCACCGTGCCGACGACCTCGAACCCCAGTTCGCGCCACAGGGCGACGGCGGCCATGTTGGTCTCGACCACGGCGTTGAACTGCATTGCGGCATAACCCTGTTCGCGCGCCCACGCCACCACCCACTCGCCGAGCGCCCGACCGACGCCCTGCCCGCGTGCCGACGAGGCGACCATGAAGGACGCGGTGGCCACGTGGCTGCCGCGCGACGGGCGGTTGGGCCCCGACTTCGCCGACCCGAGCAGCGTGCCATCGTCGCCGAGGGCGACGACGGTGACCCCGGGGGGTGACTCGACCCACAGCTCGCGTGCGGCCTCCGACGACAGGCCCTCGGGGTACGCGTACGTCTCGCCGGCGCTCACGACCTCGCGGAAGACCGGAAGGAACGCGGACCAGTCGGCGTCCTCGATCGGGCGGACCAGCACGGGCCCTCAGTCACCCGGCTGCGGTCGCATGTGCAGCCAGGGCCGGGTGAGCTCGAAGCGGCGGCCGGTGATCTCGTCGACCTCGACGGCGATCGTGTTGAACTTGGCGGTGTCGACCCAGGGGCGCAGGGGGAGCTGGTCGGTCTCGTCGGCCTCGTGTCCCTCGAGCTGCCGGGCCCGACCACGCACGATGACGCTGGTCGCCTCGTCCTCCTCGAAGTGGTCGATCTCGAACGCGACGTCGGCGTTCATCGTCAGGCCGAGGAGCTTGCTGCCCTCGGCGGTGCGGAACACGATGCGCCGCTGCGCGTCGACGGCGAAGTTGATCGGGACCAGGTGCACCTCGTCGGCGAGGTGGAAGGCGAGCCGGCCGAACTCCTCGTCGTGGAGCATCTGCCAGCAGGTGTCCTCGGTGAGAACCGTGACGGGTGAGTGCTCGGACATGGCGCCTCCTTCGCGGGGTTCCTGACCATGAATCTACTGACCCACAGGGTTTCGGGCACCACCGACGAGACCGTTCTCACGCGCCGAGCTCCCGATCGAGCCCGCGCACCCAGCCCGCATGGGTAGCCTTCGCCGCGTGACTCGAGTCGAGGTTGTCGTCATCGGAGCCGGACCCGGGGGCCTGGCGGTCGCCGCCGCCCTCAAGGCGCACCGGATCAACGCCGTGGTCGTCGACCGCGCCCCACAGGTCGGCAGCTCGTGGCGCGGCCACTACGACCGGCTCCACCTGCACACCCCACGCCGCTGGTCGGGCCTGCCCGGCTACCCGATCCCACGAAGCGCGGGTCGCTGGGTGTCGCGCGACGACGTGGTCGGCTACCTGGAGTCGTATGCCGCCCACCACCGGATCGAGCTGCGCCTCGGGTCCGCGGTCACCGCGGTCGAGCGGGCCGAGGGAGGCGACGGTGGGGCCGGCGCCCGCTGGACGGTCCGCCTGGCCGACGGCAGCGACATCGCCGCCGACCACGTCGTCGTGGCGACCGGCTACAACCACACGCCGGTCGAGCCGGACTGGCCCGGCCTGTCCGACTTCGAGGGCGAGGTCGTGATGGCCCGCGACTACCGCAACGGCCGCCCCTACGCCGGTCGCGACGTGCTCGTCGTCGGCACCGGCAACACCGGCATGGAGATCGCCACCGACCTCGCCGAGCACGGTGCCACCAAGGTGTGGCTCAGCGTCCGCACGCCGCCGCACATCCTCCCGCGCTCGCGGATGGGCTGGCCGGCACAGGCGACCGGCATCCTGGTGCGTCGCCTGCCCCCCAGGCTCGTCGACCGGGTCGCGAAGGTCCTCGCCGTGGTGCAGGAGCCCGACCTCACCGCCTACGGGATGCCGCGCGCCGGCACCGACCTCTACTCCCGCGTGCTCGTCGGCCGGATCCCCGTGCAGGACGTGGGCATCGTCGAGGCCATCCGCACCCGCCAGGTCGAACCGGTCGCGGCCATGGAGGCGGTCGACGGCGGTGAGGTGGTGCTCGCCGACGGCTCGCGCCTGCGCCCTGCGGTCGTCCTCGTGGCGACCGGCTACGTGGCCGGTCTCGAGCCGCTCGTCGGGCACCTCGGCGTGCTCGACGGCCGCGGCCTGCCCGTGGTGCACGGGGCCGAGGAGCCCGACGGGGCGCCCGGCCTGTGGTTCACGGGCTACACGAACCCGATCTCGGGGATGCTGCGCGAGCTGCGCATCGACGCCGAGAAGATCGCCGCTGCGGTCAGCCGGGAAGCCGTGCCGTCTCCAGCGTGAACCGGTGGGCCAGCAGCCGCTCGACCAGCGGTGTCCCCAGGGCGGTCGCCGGCGTGAGCACCCCAGCGGCATCGGGCAGGTCGTCGACGTCCTCGACCAGGCACAGGGCGGCCTGCCCGAGCATCACGGCCGTGCCGCTGTAGCCCGGGTCGTACGGCGCGGCGACCGTGGTGCGGTAGCGGGCGCCGTTGGTCGCCTCGGCCGTGACCTCCATGCGGAACCGGCCCCTGGCCTGGGCGTCCTCGCTCGGGCCCTCGCCGGGCTTCGGCAGGAGGCGGTCGAGCAGGGCCCGGGTCGGCCGGAAGGCGAAGCCCGCAAGACCGGCGCCCAGCGCCACGGACACCCCGCCCGCGGTGAGGGCACCGGCCGGACCGGCGCCGTAGTCGGAGTACTCGACGTAGCGGAAGCCGTCGCCGTACCCGAGCAGCGACGCCGACCGCGCCACGATGCGCGTGTTGAAGGCCGCCATCACGAACGGCCCGGTGAAGTGTCCGTTGTCGGCGTCGCGCTTGACCGGCGAGGCCTTGGTGACGGTGTCGACGAGCCCGCCCAGGCCGCCGCGCCTCGGCGTGGATGCCGTGCCACCCGACGGGCGGGGCGGTCGCCCGCCCTCCGCGAGCGCCCACGGGTCGCCGACCACGCGACGGGCGGCCTTGTCGGTCTTCAGCTCGTCGACCTGGGTGCGCGCCGAGTCGATGGTGCCGCCGCTGAAGCCACCCTTCATGCTGCGCACCGCGAGGTGGGTGCGGCCCAGCTGGGCGCCGTCGGCCCGGGCGGCCAGCGCGGTGAGCCACACGCCGAGGTCGCTGGGGATCGAGTCGAAGCCACACGCGTGGATGATGCGGGCGCCGGTGCGCTGGGCGGCCTCGTGGTTGGCGGCGATGCTGCGGTGCACGAAGAGCACCTCACCGGTGAGGTCGAGGTAGTGCGTGCCGGCCCGGGCGCACGCCGCCGCGAGGGGCACGCCGTACTTCACGTAGGGGCCAACGGTCGTGACGACGACGCGGGCCCTCGCGGCCAGGTCGGTGACGGCCGCCTCGTCAGTGGCGTCGACGACCAGCAGCGGCCACTCGGAGGCAGTCGCGCCCAGGCCGCGCGCGACGTCCTGGAGCCGGGTCAGGGAGCGGCCGGCCAGGGCGATGCGCAGCGCCGGGTCGGCCTCGGCGGCCAGGTGGCGGGCGGTGAGCCGGCCCACGAAACCGGTCGCGCCGAACAGGACGATGTCGAACTCACGGGCGCTCTCGCTCATCCGCCCACCCTAGTTAACGCCGCCATCGGGTCACGACGACGCCTCGTGGCGCGGGTGCGTGCAGCTGACCACGGTCGGTGCCCATGGCAGGGCGCCGGCCGCCGCGCAGTAGTTCGGCCGGCACGCAGAGATAACTGCGCGATGGGCGAACAACTGCGTCCACACAGCGCGCTCCGGCCGGCCCGCGGCAGGGTCAGTGGCCGACCGTGGGGTAGGCGGCTGCGACGACCGCGTCGTACCGGGCCCGGATCTCGGCTCCCCGGGCGACGTCGTCGGGCTCGACGGTGACGTCGGTCTCGACGTCCCAGCGGGGCGGGTGCTCACCGCCGGCGAGAGCCCACGCGGCCTGCCTGGCCGCGCCGACGGCGACGTACTCGCCGGGACGAGGCACCGCGACCGGCACGCCGAACAGGTCTGGCGCGATCTCCTGCACCGCCGTCGAGGCAGCCGCACCGCCGATGAGCAGCACCCGCTCGACCGGGGAGCCGGCGGCGCGCACGGCATCCACCGCGGCGGCGAGGTTGAGCAGCATGCCCTCGAGCACGGCGCGCGCGAGGTTCTCGGGCGTCGCGTTGGAGCGGGTCAGCCCGTGGAGCGAGCCGGTGGCCGTGGGCAGGTTCGGGGTGCGCTCGCCGTCGAGGTAGGGCACGAGGGTCAGGCCACCGGCACCGGCCACGCCGGCCAGCGCGAGGCGGTCGAGGCCGGCGTGGTCGGTGCCGAGCATGGCGGCGCCGGCGGTCGTGACCCTGGCGGCGTTGAGGGTGCAGACCAGCGGCAGGAACCCGCCCTCGGCGTCGGCGAACGACTGCACGCCGCCCGTCGGGTCGGCCGACGCGCGTGAGCTGCGGGCGAAGGCGGTGCCGCTCGTGCCGAGTGACACGACGACGTCCCCGGGCTGGAGCCCGAGGCCCAGGGCGGCACCCATGTTGTCCCCGGTGCCGGCCGCGATCGCCAGCCCCGATGCCGTGGTCCCCACCACCTCGGCAGGCGACGCGACGCGGGGCACGGCCAGGTCGCCGCCGGTGGCGAGCCGGAGCAGGTCGGGACGGTACTCACGGGTGCCGGCGGACCAGTAGCCCGTGCCCGACGCGTCGCCGCCGTCGGTGGTCCACTCGTCGGGGGTGGTCGCACCATCGGCGCGGATCCGTCCGGTCAGCCAGTCGTGGGGGAGTACGCAGGTGCGGGCCCGGGCCAGCAGCTCGGGCTCGTGGTCGGCCATCCAGCGCAGCTTGCTCACCGTGGTCGCGGCGACCGGCACCAGGCCCGTGGCGTCGGCCCAGGCCTGGGCGCCGAGCTCGGCCACCAGCTCGTCGGCCGCATGGGCCGAACGGGTGTCGTTCCACAGCAGGGCATCCCGCACGACCTCGCCGTGCTCGTCGAGCAGGACCATGCCGTGCTGTTGCCCACCGACGGCCAGCGCCGAGACGCCCTCGAGGATGTCGTTGCCGCTCGCCTCCTGCCAGGCCGCCCACCAGTGGCGGGGGTCGACCTCGGTGCCGTCGGGGTGGGAGCCGCGGCCGGTGCGCACGACCTCCCCCGTCTCGGCGTCGCAGACGACGACCTTGCAGGACTGGGTCGAGGTGTCGACCCCGGCGACGAGCGGGCGATCAGGCATGAGGGCCACTCTCTCAGCCGGACAGGAGGTCGTCGAGCGTGGCGTGCACGCCGCGCGCCGCGAGCGCGGCGCGCTGGGCGAGGTACTCCGCGAGGAACGTCTCGTCCTTGCCGAGGTCGCCGAACAGCACCTCGATCTCGACGAAGGCCTCGGGGCGCGGGTCGCCCGCCGCAGTGGTCATCTCGGCCGCGTACACGTCCTCGGGTACCTCGGGCGGCACGATCTCGCCGCGCCCGATCAGGGCCCAGTACTCAGCCCAGGCAGCGACCATCGCGGCGCCGAGCCGGATCGGACGGCCCGCCTCGAGGTTGGACCGGATCGCGGGCAGGGTGAAGGTCGCCATCCGGTTCGAGCCGTCGGTCGCGAGACGCACGAGGGTGTCGCGGATGCCGGGGTTGCTGAACCGCTCGATGAGCGTGGCCAGGTAGGCGTCGAGGTCGATGCCGGGCAGCTCGCCGAGCGTCGGTACCGCCTCGTCGGCCGTGTAGCGCTCGAGGTAGGTCCGGATGCGGTCGTCGCGCAGCGCCTCGTCGACGAGCACGTAGCGCAGGGGCGCGCCGAAGTACGCGATGGCCTGGTGGCTCGCGTTGAGCAGCCGCAGCTTCATCAGCTCGTAGGGGCGCACGTCGTCGACGAACTGGACGTCGACGGACTCCAGTGCCGGTCTGCCGGCGGGAAACTCGTCCTCGACGACCCACTGGGTGAACGGCTCGGCCGGCACCGGCCAGCCGTCGTCGATGCCGAACTCCCGGCTCAGGGCGGCGCGGTCGGCGTCGGTCGTCGAGGGAGTGATCCGGTCGACCATGCAGTTGGGGAAGGAGACGGTGGCGTCGATCCAGTCGGCGAGCTCGGGGTCGACCAGGCGGGCGAAGCCGACGAAGGCCTGGCGCGCGTAGTCGCCGTTGCCCTGGAGGTTGTCGCAGGAGAGGACCGTGAACGGGGCGACCCCGGCATCGCGCCGTCGGCGCAGGCCCTCGACGACGTAGGCGAAGGCGGTGCGCGGATGGTCGGGGTGCGCCAGGTCGTGCACGACCGACGGGTGTCTCGGCGTCGAAGGCACCGGTCGCGGGGTTCTTGAGGTAGCCACCCTCGGTGACGGTGAGGCTCACGATGCGCACGGCCGGGTCGTCGAGTCGCTCCTGCACGGTGCTCGCGTCGTCGGGACCGTAGAGGTACTCGAGCACCGAGCCGACCACCCGCGGCTCGAGCGAGCCGTCGGGGTGGCGCAGCACCAGGGTGAACAGGCAGTCCTGGGCGTTCATGACGTCGCGCATGGTGGCGTCCTGCTCGAGCACCCCGACGCCGCAGATCCCCCAGTCGAGCCCCTCGCCGCTCTCCATCAGCCGGTCCACGTACCTCGCCATGTGCGAGCGGTGGAAGTTGCCGAAACCGAAGTGGACGATCCCGACCGATGCCGCATCCCGGTCGTACGTCGGCACGGAGACCGACAGGGAGGACAGCGTGACGGATGAGAGTGCGGTCATCGGAGCAGGTCCTTTCGAGCGGGAGGCTCGAGCCTCAGCGTCGAGCGAGCTCGACCGCCTGCCGAGAGGCCCACAGCCGGTCGGCCGCGTCGATGCTGGCCCGCGAGCCGAGGTCGACACCCGCGCGCTGCGCCGCAGCCCGCGCCCGCGGTGTCGTGAGGTCGGGAGCCAGCACCACCTCGGGGCGGATCAGCCGGTCGGCCGCCGCGTACCTGCGCTGCTGGCTCGCCAGCCGGTCGGCCGAGCCCCGGGCCTTGGTGGTCAGGGCGGCGGTGACGGTCACGGTCGCGCCGGCGACGTACGGGCTGACCGTCGGCGTGTAGCCGCTGGCGTGCCCCGACTTGTTGGGGTGGTAGGACTCGACGACCGGGTTGGACAGGCCGTTGAGCCACTCGGTGCTGTCGCACACGGCGTGTCCGACGAATCGCGAGGTCGGGTTGGCGAACGCGAAGCCGGCCGCCGAGGCGCGGGCCGCGGTGGTGGAGTTGATCAGGTCGGCGGTGGCGTTGAGCCGGCTCTCCTCGGTGGGCGAGAACCAGGTGAGCAGGTTGCAGTCCTCACCGTTGAAGATGCGGGGGTAGCCGACGACGGTGACCTTCGCCTGCGGGGCGCGCGCCCGGATGCTGGCGTACAGGGTGTTCAGCGCCGCGGGCAGGGTGTTGCGGATGTAGGACTGGGCCCGGTCGACGGCGGCGGTGCAGTTGCTCAGCCACGCCGGCTGTGCGCAGGTGGTGAGCACGTCGGCGAAACCGGCGTCGTTGCCGCCCACCGAGATCGTGACGTAGGCGGTGCTCGCGGTGAGCGCCGAGAGCTGGGTGGAGGAGACGTCAGGGATCTTGGCGCCTGAACAGGCCCGGAAGTTCAAGGCGTAGCCCTTGGCCGAGGCGATCAGCGAGGGGTAGGCGTAGACCGAGCGCAGGCAGCTGGTGCCGTCCGCGAGGTAGCTGCGGGTGCCCGTCCCCGACGAGTAGCTGTCCCCGAGGGCGACGTACGAGGGTGCTGCCGCGTCGGCCGGAGCCGCCGAGATCACGAGTGCCGTCACCGCGGTGAACGCCGCGGTGACCAGGGCACGACGTCGGGCCATGGGTCCTCCTGTGCAAAGGGCAGGTGTGGTCCGGATCACACTAGGACCGCCAGGCACCCGCCGCGCGGCGAGCCGCGTCAGCCCCGCAGGCTCGCGTCCCAGGTGACCGGTTCGTGGGTGAAGACGTAGACGCGCGGGTCGCCGAGCGGGTTGTGGAGGGTCTCGGGCAGCGGGTCCAGCACCGTCTGCTCGATGACCTCGCCACTGCGCGGGTCCAGGACGGAGAGGTGGCGGGGTAGGTCGGGGTCCATCAGCTTCACGGCCCGGGCGCCGTCGCGGTAGAGCAGCACGAGCCCGCCGGGCACGCTGAGCCCCCGGCTGCCGAGCGAGCTCGTCCAGTCGGGTTCCATGCCACCGAACGGGAGGTGGCGGAGGATCCGGCCGACCAGACCGACGTACGTCGACCCCTCGTAGTCCACCGCCTCGCGCCATCCTGCGTCCGGGCCGAGGAAGCCGTCGGTGTGGCCCGGCTCGCTGGCGTGAAGACGCCACTGCCACAGGCTGGCCGCGCCGTAACCGACTCCCATCGTGCCCCCGGCGCACAGGTTGCTCCATGCCTCGTGACCCTGCCACCACCCGGCGGCCCGACCCTGTTCGCAGGTGTTCTCGTAGGTCGGCTCGAGGTTGAGCACCCCCTTGGCCGGGGTGTTGCGCCGCATGTCGGCGACCCGTTCCGGCAGGTGCTCGGCCTCGTGCCCGGTCTGGCAGCTCTGGAAGTCCAGCCAGTCGGCGTCCTGGTGCGCGTGGTTGGTCGCGTGCGGCCGGTAGTGGATGCCGGTCGGCTGGCCGTACGCGTCCCACGCGTGCACCTCCTCGCCACCGGCCGCGACCTGGGGCTCCTCGCCCGACCCGTCGGCGCCCACGAGGTAGACCGCCGGTCGGGCGCCGTACCGCGCCACGAGGTAGCGGCAGTACCGGGCGTAGTCCTCGTCAGGGACGACGGTCCCGGCCACGTCGAGGCCCTTCCAGCCGAACCCGTGGAAGACGGGCTGCAGGACCGGCACCAGGTCGTGGGCCACCAGGACGTCGACCAGGACGTCGAAGCGGTCGAAGTACTCGGGGTTGAGGTCCAGGAGCCGGCCGTCCGGCAGGTCCTCGAAGGCCACGTCGAAGCCTTCGTCCGCCGTGCGGTCACGCGGCCCGACCGCGCGCATGTCCGGCTGCACCGTCATCAGCAGGACGGCGTTGAAGCCCTTGCTCCGGCGGTCGCGGGCGTACACCTCGACCTGCTCGGGCGTGGCTCGCCACGGAAGCGCCCACGCCGTGTCGGCCACCATCAGCGCCGGTGTGCCGTCGGCGTGCACCAGCTGACGACCCGAGGGCGACATCCTCCAGAAGCCGTGCTCGAACGCGCGCACACCCGTTTCTCCCGCACGGTCCCCGCACACGACCGTGCCCGCGCGACCGGCCAGCCCGGGGTCGTCGACGTTGGCCCCCGACACCCACTCCCACTCACCGGCGTGCGGTGCCGCGAACCGAAGGCGCCACCGGTCCCCACCGGTCCAGAAGGCCGGACGCCGCAGTACCTCTGCGCCACAGGCGAAGTCGGCCCACACCTCGACGGCGGCGTACGGCGAGGCATGCGACACCTCCGCGGTCAGCTCGACCTCCACCTCGCGCCACGGCGCCACGGAGGAAAGGAGCTCGGTCACCGGGCTGCGCCACCGGTATCGGGCCCTCCAGGGGACGCCTGACGGTCGAGCTGCCCCTGCGCCTCGGAGAGCAGCTCGACGACGCCGTGGGCCGGCTCCGCCCAGGGACCTGTCCCTACGAGGCCGAAACGCATCCGTCCATCCGTTCTTGCGGTAGCGGTCCGCCGTCAGACGCTGACACCAGCGGGGTCGGCCAGGAGCCCGGTGAACGCCAGCTCGGCCGCGCCCACGAGGGGCGCGTCGTGCCCGAACCGCGAGGCGACGACCTCGAGCTGGTCGATGGGCGAGATGAGCGGCAGCTCGCCCAGACGTGCGTGGATCTCGCTGCCGCGGGCGTGCCAGATCATCGCGAGCGAGTCCCCGAGGACGACCATCTCGGGGTTGAAGATGTTGATGACGGACCGCAGACCGAGCGCGACCCAGTGGGCGATGTCGTCGAGCGCCTCCGAGGCCCGCTGCTCGCCGGCGGCCGCGGCCCCGATGACCTCCTCGACGGCCTCCGGCCCACCTCCGGGCAGCCGGCCCGCGAGGGTCAGCAGACGGTTCTCGCTGATCTTGGTCTCGAAGCAGCCGGTGTTCCCGCAGCGGCACTCGGGTCCGTCGGGCTCCAGCGACAGGTGCCCGATCTCCCCGGCGTAGCCGCTCGCCCCCGTCAGTGGCTGGCCGCCGACGATGAAGCCGCCCCCCACGCCGACGCTGCCGGCGAGGTAGGCGATGTTGTCGCGCCCGACGGCCACCCCGCGGAGGTGTTCGGCCCTGGCACCGAGGTGGGCGTCGTTGTCGCACACCACGGTCATGCCGAGCCGGGAGGCCAGGGCGGCGGCGAACGGCGCGTTCGACCAGCCGAGGTTGGGGGCGAACCGGACGACGCCGTCGCGCAGCCCGACCGCGCCCGGCACGGCCACGCCGACACCCAGGCAGCGCCTCCCGGAGTCCTCCCGGAGCGCGTCCTCGATCATCTGGGCCAGGGACTCCACCACGCTGAGCATGTCGTGCTCGCCGCGATGGTGTGGGCGTTCGCGGCGGGAGAGCACCTCCCCGCCGAGCGCGACGCTGGCCACGGTGTTGCGGTCGACACCGAGGTTGACGCCGATGACCGTGACGTCGTCCCGTGGCTGGACGACGTAGCTGGGGCGTCCGTTGCCGTGGGTGCTGACCGTGCCGGCCTCCGTGACCAGGCCGAGGTCGACGAGCGACGAGGTCAGGTCGCCGATGGTGCTGCGGTTGAGCCCCAGGTCCCTGGTGAGCGTCGCGCGTGAGGTCGGACCCGTGAGGTGGACCCGGGTCAGCAGACGGCCCATGTTGTTGCGCTTGAGCTGCTCGGGGCGCAGGGTCCCGCGAGGAGGAACCTGACTCGGGGTCTTCCCGAGCACAGCTCTGGTCATGTCGTCTCCCCAACGAGGCGTCTCCGCGCGGTCCACACTGACCGCGGGCCCCCGAGTGTATGTTGCGGCGAACAACATATGGAAGTCGTGAACGGTCATTCTCTCGCGGATGCCGCCTGCTCCCGCCCGAGGTCGAGGACGAGCGTCGACTGACCGGCCTCCGCCTCGGCGGTCGGTCCGGTCCGTCCGCCGAACGGTCCGGCGGCCCAGGTCAGGCGCCAGCCCTCGGTGAGGTGCTCCGACCCGGTCACGACCTCGCCGGCGACCCGGCTTCCGTCGCGCGCAACGCGCAGGGACACCCGCTCGCGCCCGAGCTCGTCGTACAGGTGGGTGAGCGTCGAGCCGCCGTCGGCGAGGCCGAACACCTCGAAGGTGGGCGCGACGGCGTCGTCGTAGTCGGGTCGGTCCGCCCGACTGCCCACGGCGATCACGGCACCGGGGCGCACGAGCAGGGGCAGGGAGTGGAAGTCGTGGCGCCGGCGCACCCATCCGGGACCGTCGACGACCTGTCCGTCCAGGAAGCCCACCCAGCGGCCGGCGGGGACGTAGAACTCCACGTCGCCCTCGTCGTCGAACACCGGGGCGACCAGCAGGTCGGGCCCGAGCATGTACTGGCGGTCCAGCTGGCTGGTGGTCCGGTCGTCGGGGAACTCCAGGAGCATCGCTCGCATCACCGGGATCCCGGAGCGGTGTGCCTCGACGGCGCAGCCCCACAGGTACGGCATCAGCCGGTTCTTCAGCTCGGCGAACTCGCGAGTGACGTCGACCGCCTCCTCGTCGAAGGCCCAGGGCACCCGGTAGGACTCCGACCCGTGCAGCCTGGAGTGGGAGGACAGCAGTCCGAACGCGGTCCACCGCTTGAAGAGGGCGGCTGCGGGCGTGCCCTCGAACCCGCCGATGTCGTGGCTCCAGAACCCGAATCCGGCCAGACCGAGGGAGAGCCCGCCGCGCAGCGACTCGGCCATCGACTGGTAGCTCGACTCGCAGTCACCGCCCCAGTGCACGGGGAACTGCTGGCCGCCGACGGTGGCCGACCTGGCGAACAGGACCGCCTCGCCCTCCCCGCGTGCCCGAACCACCTCGTCGAAAACGGTCTGGTTGTACAGGAACGTGTAGTAGTTGTGCATCAGGGCCGGGTCCGAGCCGTCGTGCCAGACCACGTCGACGGGGACGCGCTCCCCGAAGTCGGTCTTGATGGCGTCGACCCCGGAGTCGAGGAGGGTCCGCACCTTGCCGGCGAACCACTCGCGGGCCGCTGGGTTGGTGAAGTCGACCATGGCCATGCCCGCGACCCAGAGGTCCGACTGCCACACCGAGCCGTCCGGTCGGCGCAGCAGGTGACCGGCCTCGGCGGCCTCCAGGAAGAGCGGGGACCGCTGCCCGAGGTAGGGGTTGATCCACACGCTG
Source organism: uncultured Actinomycetota bacterium (assembly GCA_963707895.1). Taxonomy (GTDB): domain Bacteria; phylum Actinomycetota; class Actinomycetes; order Actinomycetales; family Dermatophilaceae; genus Fodinibacter. The sequence continues at coordinate 298,064 of CAVPRS010000011.1, forward strand.
CGGCGCAGCCCCTTCTCACCGAGCCGTTGCAGCATCCCCTCGGGGTCGGGGAACGCGTCACGGTCCCACTCGAAGTCACACCACTGGAGCGGCTTCATCCAGTAGCAGTCGAAGTGGACGACGCTCAGCGGGATCTCGCGCTCCTGCATGCCGTCGACGAAGTGCGTGACCGTCTCCTCGTCGTAGTCGGTGAGGAACGAGGTCGACAGCCACAGCCCGAACGACCACCGGGGTGGGAGGGCAGGGCGGCCGGTGAGGGCGGCGTACTTCTCCACGATCTCGCGCGGAGTGGGGCCGTGGATGACGAGGTACTCCAGCTCGTCGCCCGGTACCGAGAACTGGATGGCCGAGACGACCTCCGAGCACACCTCGAACGAGACGCGACCGGGGCTGTTCACGAAGATGCCGAAGCCGGCGTCGGTGACGAAGAACGGCACCGTCTTGTACGCCTGCTCGCTGGCCGTCCCGCCGTCCTGGTTCCAGGTGTCGACCGACTGGCCGTTCTTGACGAAGGCGCCGAAGCGCTCACCGAGGCCGTAGACGTTGGTCCCTACCGGCAACGTGAGGCGCTGCATCATGTGTGACGTTGCCGGTGTGGTCGGGTCGTCGACCACCTGCATCGAGGCCAGGGCGGTCGGACCTGCGCTCGCCAGCTCTCGCTCCCCCGACCTGAAGGCGAGCCCCCACGGCCCGGCGACCGTCGCCTCCGCGGTCAGGCCACCGGCGCGCAGGGACACGAGGTCGCCCTGCGACTCCACGGTGACGGCGGAGGTCTCGGTGGTCAGCTCGAAGGCGGGGGTGGGTGGCACGGTGCGCGCGTCGCCGGGAGGCGCGAACCGAGACGACATCGGTTGCGGGAGAGGCGACGTCGACCGTGATCGTGGCGGTGTTGAGGTGCGAGCCGCGGTGCTCCACGGGGCGGGTCAGGACGGCGATCGAGAAGTCGGACTCGGAGGTCTCGACCGCGAAGGCCTGCTTGGCGTAGGCGGCCGAAACCCCCTGCCGCAGCAGCCAGTACCCGTCGTTGAACTTCATCGATGCTCCTGGTCTCGGGTCGAGCGCGGCCGTTCGGACACTATGTGGACGTGCACAACAATATGGTCACAACCCTTGACAGTGCGAGACCGCGCGCTTGTAGCCTGCGGCCATCGACAACGAGGTCGGCCGTCCTTGGTCGCCTTTCCACCGTCCTCAGATGGAGTTCACGAATGACGACCAAGAAAACGGCCACCGCCGTGTTCCTCGCGGCAGCGGGGATGCTCTCGCTCGCTGCCTGCGGCAGCGACGACTCCGGCAGCGGCAGCTCGGCGTCGGGCTCGTCCGCCGCGGCCGCGAAGCGCGCCTGCATCATGCTGCCCGACGCCGACTCGTCCAGTCGCTGGGAGAACGGCGACCGGCCTGCACTCGAGTCGCAGTTCAAGGCGATCGGCTTCGAGACCGACATCCAGAACGCCCTGAACGACACCGGCAAGTACGCGACCCTCGCCGACCAGCAGCTCACCAAGGGCTGCAACGTGATGCTCCTGGTCGACCTCAACGGCGCCGGCGCCCAGGTGATGGACAAGGCGCACGCCCAGGGCATCCCGGTCATCGCATACGACCGCCCGATCAAGGGCGCCGACTACTATGTTTCCTTCGACAACTTCCACGTCGGTGAGCTCGAGGGCCAGATGATCGTCGACGGCCTCAAGGCCGAGGGCAAGGACGCCAAGACGGCCACGGTCATCTACATGGGTGGAGACCCGACCGACGGCAACGCCAAGCAGTTCCACGACGGCGCCGACAGCATCATGAGCGCGGCCGGGATCAAGCCCGCCGCCGAGCCGCCGGGCATCTGGGACGGCGCGAAGACCGGCGTGAACTTCGAGCAGGCCCTCACCTCCACCGGCGGCAAGGTCGACGCCGTCTGGGTCGCCAACGACGTCAACGCGGGCGCGGTCATCCAGGTGCTCGACAAGAACGGCCTCAAGGTGCCGGTCAGCGGCCAGGACGCCTCGCCCGTCGGCCTGCAGAACGTCCTGCTGGGCAAGCAGTTCGCCACCGTCTACAAGCCGTTCCAGCTCGAGGCCGCCGCCTCGGTGAAGCTGGCCCAGCAGCTGGCCAACGGTGAGAAGCCGACCGCCGACAAGAAGACCGACGACGGTGTGCCGTTCCTCGCCATGACCCCGGTCGTGGTCAACAAGGAGAACATGCAGACCGTGTTCGACGACGGCAACGCGAAGGTCGCGGAGGTCTGCACCGGCGAGGTTGCGGCAGCCTGCACCGCGGCTGGCATCAAGTAATCACGCGTAGGTTCATTCCACCGACGTGACTGGTCGACCGTGGAGTGGCCGGAGGGTATCCCCCCGGTCACTCCACGGTCGACACTTGTCACCTGCACGACGTGAGACACGTCCCCCGCGACGGTCGTGGTGTCCCAGACACCCCAACCACCCATGGGGCGTGTGGCCAGCCGGACCTAGAGCCGCAGGAGTGGCGATGACTGCACTGATCGAACTCGAAGACATCCGCAAGAGCTTCGGCCCCGTCGACGTCCTCAAGGGCGTGACCATGGCGGTTCACCCGGGCAAGGTGTCCGCACTCGTGGGGGACAACGGGGCGGGCAAGTCCACCCTGATCAAGGGGCTCTCCGGAGCGCAGCCCTATGACGAGGGGCAGATCAGGTTCGAGGGGAACCCGGTCACCATCGACACGCCCACAGGACGCCTCGGGGCTCGGGATCGAGGTCGTCTACCAGGACCTCGCGCTCTGCGAGAACCTCGACATCGTCAACAACATGTTCCTCGGGCGCGAGCGGACCGCCCACGGCATGCTCGACCAGCCGGACATGGAAGGCGCGGCGGCCAGGACGCTGCAGGCCCTCTCGGTGCGCACCCTGAAGTCGGTGCGGCAGAAGGTCTCGTCCCTCTCCGGCGGTCAGCGCCAGACGGTGGCGATCGCCCGGGCGGTGCTGCAGGAGGCGAAGATCGTCATCCTCGACGAGCCCACCGCAGCCCTCGGTGTGGCGCAGACCGAGCAGGTGCTGTCCCTGGTCCGCCGGCTGGCGGACTCCGGGACCGCCGTGCTCATCATCAGCCACAACCTCGCCGACGTGTTCGAGGTGGCCGACTACATCAACGTGCTGTACCTCGGGACCATGGTGGCGCAGCTCGAGACGAAGAAGACCACCTACGACGAGGTCGTCGGCTGGATCACCGGTAGCAAGATCAAGGACCCGGCAGTAGTGGAAGGCGTCTGACATGACCGACATCCGCACCGACCCCGACCCCGACGCCGCCGCTGCAGCCGTCGAGGCGATCGCGACCGGACACGAGGGGAGCCTCTCCGAGCAGTTCCAGAACTACTTCAGTCGGGTCCGTTCAGGCGAGATGGGCATGCTGCCGGCCCTCGCCGGCGTGCTCGTCCTGGGCGTGCTGTTCTCCTTCCTCAGCGAGTTCTTCCTGACGAACAAGAACATCGCGAACCTGCTCACCCAGACGGCGTCGCTGATGATCCTCGCGATCGCCCTGACCTTCCTGCTGATCATGGCCGAGATCGACCTGTCCGCAGGCATCACCGGCGGCGTCGGCATGGCGATCTTCATCCGGCTGCTCAACGACCAGCACTGGAACTGGATCGTCGCGCTGGTCGTGGCCCTGCTGGCCGGAGTCGTGATCGGCTCGAGCATCGGCTTCTTCGTCGCCAGGATCGGGGTCCCCTCGTTCGTCGTGACCTTGGCCCTGTTCCTGGCCTTCCAGGGCCTGATGCTCGTCCTGCTCGGCGACGCGGGCTCGTACCGCATCGAGGAACCCGCCGTCTTGGCCATCATGAACAAGAGCATGCCCCTCTGGGCGGGTTGGCTGATGTTCGCGGTGGTCTGCGCCGTCTCGCTGGCCACCTCGTTCTACGACCGCGCTCGGCGGCAGAAGTACAAGATGCCGGTGCGACCCCTCAGCATGCTGTGGCTGCAGTTCGGGGCCGTGGTGGTGGGCGTCGGCTTGCTCGTGTTCTTCCTGAACCAGAACCGCTCCACCGGGGTGTTCGTGATCGAAGGGGTGCCGATCGTGGTGCCCCTCGCCTTGTCCATCCTCTGGATCGGCCAGCTCGTGCTCGACCGGACCCGGTTCGGCCTGCACATCTACGCCGTGGGCGGCAACCCGGAGGGCGCCCGACGGGCCGGTATCAACGTCACCCGGGTGCGCATCTCGGCGTTCATCATCTGCTCGGTCCTGGCGGTCGTCGCGGGCCTGTTCACCATCAGCCAGGTGGGTGTCGTGCAGTCCTCGACCGGCCGCGACGTCGTGCTGTCCGGTGTGGGTGCTGCCGTGATCGGCGGTGTCAGCCTCTTCGGTGGCCGGGGCCGCCTGATGCAGGCCACCGTCGGTGCGTTCCTCATCTCGATGATCACCAACGGCCTGGGCCTGCTCGGCTACTCCGCCGGCATCACGTTCATGGTCACCGGCGGCGTGCTCATGCTCGCGGCCACCATCGACGCCCTGACTCGCAAGCGGTCCGGCTCGACCTCGCTGGCTCGTACCTGACGCCGGGAGGCCCGAGCTCGACGAGGGGATGTCCGTGATCCGCAACCCCGTCATCGCCGGCTTCCACCCCGACCCGTCGATCGTGCGGTCCGGGGAGGACTACTTCCTCGCCACGTCGACCATGGCGTGGGAGCCGGCGATCCGGCTCTTCCACTCACGCGACCTGCAACGGTGGGAGCTCGTCGGGCACGCCCTGGCGCCGGGCACCCACGACCTGCGGGGCCTGGCCAGCCATGAGGGTGTCTGGGCGCCCGACCTGAGCATCGACCCCGCCACCGGCACGTTCCACCTGACCTACTCGGTGATGCGCAGCACGGCCGCACGCTACTTCGACGTCGACAACTACCTGGTGACCGCCTCGGGCATCCAGGGTCCGTGGAGCGCGCCGGCGTACCTGAACAGCGTCGGCTTCGACCCGTCGCTCCTCCACGACTCGGACGGGCGGCACTGGCTGGTGGCGCTGGAGTGGGACCCACGGGACGGCTACGAGCACCCGGGTGCCATCGTCCTGGACGAGTACGACCCGCACCGAGGCACCCTGGTCGGGGAGTCCCGCCGGATCTACCGGGGTGGCTCCGACCGCGGTTGCCTCGAGGCCCCCCACCTGTATCGGCACGGTGACTGGTACTACCTGATGGCCGCCGAGGGAGGCACCGGGTACGCGCACGGGGTCACCCTGGCGAGGTCCGCCACGATCGAGGGGCCCTACGAACCGGATCCGCTCAACCCGTTCGTGACGAGCAACCCGGCCAGCATTCCCGGTCGCAACGACCCGGACCACCTGAAGCTCGAGTGGTTCAACCCGGACGTCGAGCTCCAGAAGTCAGGTCACGGCTCCCTGGTGAGCACCCCGGAGGGCGAGTGGTACGTCGCGCACCTCTGCGCCCGCCCGATCGGGCCCGACCACCGGTCCACGCTCGGTCGTGAGACCGCACTGCAACAGGTGCGCTGGTCCGACGACGGGTGGCTGCGCCTGACCAAGGGAGGGACCGTGGCCGGGCTCGAGACGCCGTCGCCGGTCGGCACGACGCCGAGTACCTCCTCATCGGATGCCGTGCGCCGCAGCGACTTCCAGGGTCCTGACCTCGACGTCTGGTTCTCGACGCTGCGACGGCCGGCCAGCGACGGCTGGCTCAGGGTGGCGAGCGACGGGCCCGGCCTGCGGCTGCGCGGCGGTGAGTCCGTGACGTCCCGCCACGAGAGCTCGGTGGTCGCCACTCCGCTCCAGGGCTTCGTGGCGTCGGTCGAGACCCGTCTCGACGTGGCACCTCGTCACTTCTCGCAGTCGGCGGGTCTGGTCGTCGTCTACGACGAGCGCAACCTCCTCTACCTGCGGATCTACGCCAGCGAGAGCCTGGGTGCCCGGGTCGCAGCGGTGCTCTCGGTGAGGTCGGGCGTGAAGACCGAGCTCCTCGACACGCGGCACCCCCTGCCGGACGGGCCGGTCGTGCTCGGCGCCGACCTCGACGTCGGGGTCGTCCGCTTCTGGTGGGCCCCGGCCGACCAGTCGCACGACCGCACGCCACTCGGGCCGGAGCTCGACACGACGTTCATGTCGGACGAGAGCGTCGACGGCTTCAGCGGCACCATGGTCGGGATCGCGTGCGTGGACGGGTACCGCCGCGACCTCGAGGCGACCTTCGACTACTTCGAGCTGCGCCACACCGAGCCGAACACCAAGTCCGCACCAACCACCAGGAGTGACTCGTGAGCCGTCAACCGACCCCCCAGGACAAGTTCTCGTTCGGTCTGTGGACCGTGGGCTGGGTCGGTGTCGACCCGTTCGGTGTCGCCACCCGCCCGGCGCTCGACCCGTGGGTCTACGCCGAGAAGCTCGCCGAGATCGGCGCCTGGGGGGTGACCTTCCACGACAACGACGTGTTCCCGTTCGATGCGGACCAGGCGACCAAGGAGCGGATCGTCTCGCGCTTCAAGCAGGCCACCGACGACGCGGGGCTCGTGATCGAGATGGTCACCACCAACACGTTCAGCCACCCGGTGTTCAAGGACGGAGGGCTCACCTCGAACGACCGTGGGGTGCGCCGGTTCGGCCTGCGCAAGGTGCTGCACGCCGTCGACCTCGCCGCCGAGCTCGGCGCGTCGACGTTCGTCATGTGGGGCGGGCGCGAGGGCAGCGAGTACGACGGGTCCAAGGACGTCTTCGCCGCGATGGAGCGCTACAAGGAGGGCCTGGACACCGTCGCGGGCTACATCAAGGCGCAGGGGTACGACCTGCGGATCGCGCTGGAGCCCAAGCCGAACGAGCCGCGTGGCGACATCTTCCTGCCCACCCTCGGTCACGCCCTGGCCCTGATCGCCGAGCTCGAGCACGGTGACATCGTCGGGCTGAACCCCGAGACCGGTCACGAGCAGATGGCCAACCTCAACTACACCCACGCCCTGGGCCAGGCGTTGTGGAGCGACAAGCTGTTCCACATCGACCTCAACGGACAGCGTGGCCTGAAGTACGACCAGGACCTCGTCTTCGGCCACGGCGACCTCACCTCGGCGTTCTTCACCGTCGACCTCATCGAGAACGGCTTCCCCGGCTACCCCGACGCCCCGCGCTACACCGGACCGAGGCACTTCGACTACAAGCCCTCCCGCACCGAGCACATGGAGGGTGTCTGGGAGTCCGCCAAGGCCTGCATGTCGACCTACCTGCTGCTCGCCGACAAGGCCAAGGCGTTCCGGGCCGACCCCCGCGTGCAGGAGGCGATGGCCTACTCCGGGGTGTACGACCTGGCCCAGCCCACGCTGGATGCCGGGGAGTCCGTCGCCGACTTCCTCGCCGCCGACGAGGGGTTCGACCCCGACAAGGCCGGCGAGCGCGACTTCGGCTTCGTCCGCCTCCAGCAGCTCGCCCTCGAGCACCTCATCGGCTGAACCGGGTGAGCATCCGGTTCGGCGCCGCCTACTACGCCGAGTACCACCGGGACGACGTCGAGGCCGACCTCGACCTGATGGTCGAGGCCGGGTTCACCGTCATCCGGGTCGGGGAGTCGGTGTGGTCGACCTGGGAGCCGGAGGACGGCGTCTTCGACCTCGAGTGGCTGCAACCCGTCCTCGACGGCGCCCACCGGCGCGGCATCGGCGTCGTCCTGGGCACCCCGACCTACGCGGTGCCCATGTGGCTGGCGCGGATGTACCCGGAGATCGCGGCGGAGACGGCCGGCCGGCAGCGGGTCGGCTGGGGCGCCCGTCAGGAGGTCAACTTCGCGCACGCGGCCTACCGCTACCACGCGGAACGGGTGATCCGCGCCGTCATCGGGCGCCACGGTGGCCACCCGGCGGTGATCGGCTACCAGGTCGACAACGAACCGGGTCTGCGGCTGATCCACAACACCGACGTCTTCCAGCGGTTCACCGACTGGCTGCGCCGACGCTACGGGACGGTGGAGCGCCTGAACGAGGAGTGGGGCCTGGTCTACTGGTCGCATCGCCTCTCGCGGTGGGACGACCTGTGGCAGCCGGAGGGCAACTTCCAGCCCCAGTACGACCTGGCCTGGCGTCGCTTCCAGGCCGAGATGGTCACCGACTTCATCGGCTGGCAGGCCGACATCGTCCGCGACGTCACCGGCGGCCGGGGGTTCGTCACCACCTGCATCTCCTACGAGCAGCCCGGCGTCGACGACGCGAGGCTCAGCGCACGGCTGGACGTCGCCGCCGGCAACGCCTACTACGAGATGCAGGACTCCCTCGCCCACCCCGCCGACCTGCCCCGCTCCACCGGACCGATGGGGTGGGTCGTCCGGGGACCGTGGGCCGTGTCGAGCCTGGCCGACCTCATGTACTCCTCCAAGCAGGCACCCTTCCTGGTGACCGAGACCAACGCCGGGTCGATCGGCTACTCCTCGGTGAACCAGTCCCCCTACGACGGGCAGTGGCGCCAGATGGCCTGGCTGCTCGTGGCGCGCGGCGCCCGCATGGTCGAGTACTGGCACTGGCACACCCTCCCCTTCGGCACCGAGACCCACTGGGGCGGCGTGCTGCCGCACAGCGGTGTCCCCGGCCGTGCCTACCGCGAGATCGCCCGGATCGGCGCGGAGCTCCGCGAGGTCGGCGACGCGTTCGACGAGGCGACCCCCGACCACGACATCGCCGTGCTCTACGACTCCGACAGCAAGTTCGCCCTGGGCACCCAGGGTCCGGTGCCCGGCGACGGGCTCGGGCACGTCGACCCGGACTCCTACCGGCACATGGTCGCCGCCTTCTCCCGGGGGATCTTCGACGCCAAGCGGCAGCAGCGGCTGGTCCGCCGCGAGCAGCTCGACGGCGTGGACCCTGACCGCTTCCCCGTCCTCGTCGTCCCCGCCCTGTACACGGCGACGGATGACGACCTCGACCGCCTCACCGCCTACGCCCGGGCCGGGGGCCACCTGGTCGTGGGGCCACGCACGGGCTACGGCGACGTCGAGGGCCGGGCCCGCGCCGAGCGGGCGCCGTCCCGTCTCAGCGCCGCCGCCGGGGCGTGGTTCGAGGAGACCTCGTCCCTGCTCGAGCCGGTTCGGGTGGAGGGGCAGCTGGCCGGCTCGGCGACCACGCTGGCCGAGGGCCTCGTCCTCGACGGCGCCGAGGCGCTCGCCACCTACGCGCACCCGCACCTGGGCCGCTGGGCGGCGGTGACCACCCGACCGGTGGGCGCCGGACGGGTCACGGTCGTCGGAACGGTCCCGGACCAGGAGCTCGCCGTCGGCCTCGCCCTCTGGCTGGCTCCGTCGCCCGTCGGCGGCTGGGCGACGGATGCCTCCGTGACCGTGGCCAGCAGCACCACCTCGACCGGCCGCCTCCACGTCGTCCACAACTGGGGCTGGGCGCGGGCCACGGCCGTGCCGGCCACCGACGTCACGGACCTGCTGTCCGGCACCGTCTACGGCCCGGGGGAGAGCGTGCCGCTCGGGCCGTGGGACGTGCGGGTCCTCTCCGGCGACGTCCCCTGACCGACCGGCGCCCGGGCGACCGGCACCCGACCGCCCGTCGGGCCGGCCGGGGCGCCTCGCATAGCATCGCGGGGTGGCCCTGACCGATCTCTCGCGCTGCTCAGTCGCGTCCCTGCTACGTGGTGACCCGCAGGCCGGCACCGCACCCGTCGCCGCGCGATGGCTGCTCGTCGAGCACCAGGGTCCCTGGGCCAAGGCGCCGATGGACACCGAGCCGCTGCTGGGTCCGGTGGGGGCCGAGGTCGAGCAGGCCTGCGCCGAGGTCGGTGGCAAGGTGCTGCTCGTCCGGCGGCCCACCCGCCGCCCACCCGGCGACGAGGAAAGGCACTGGTACGCCGTGGACACGGTGCGCCGCACCTGGGTTCGCGGCACCTGGCGCACGCCCGCCGACCTGCTCGATGCCGCCCGGGCGCTCGGCACTCCCCTCACCGAGAGCAACGACGACGCCGAGCCGATGGTGCTCGTGTGCACCCACGCGACCCGTGACGCCTGCTGCGCCGTGCGCGGCCGCCCCATCGCCCTGACCCTGGCCCGCGCGAAGCCCGACGAGGTGTGGGAGTGCACCCACCTGGGTGGTCACCGCTTCGCCGGCACGCTGCTCTCCCTGCCCGACGGTGCCTGCTTCGGCCGGCTCGAGCCCGAGACGGTGGTCGACGTCGTGTCCGCCCACCGGCAGGGGCGCACCGACGCCGGCCACCTTCGCGGCAGCACCCGGTGGCCGCCGGCCGTGCAGGCGGCCCTGGTCACCGTGCTCGCGGCACACGGCCCGGCATCCGTCGACGACGCTCGTCCCGGCGCGGTCGACGTCGACGGCGACCACACGCGCGTCGAGGTGCTGGGCAGCGGGTCGCTGCCGCAGCGCCTCCTCGTCGACGTCGTGACCGAGCGGCTGCCGGACGCCCCTCTCAGCTGCGGCGACCGGCCCAAGGCGCACGTCGCGCAGCGCGTGACCATCCGCCGGTAGGACCGTCCAGCGCTCGGGTTCCGCGGCCCGGCGCGGGGTGCCAGCATGGGGTCATGGGCGCGACGGAGCAGTACCGCGAGGCACGTGACCTGCTGATCTCGCTGCGGGGCCGCCACGACGAGGCGGTCGCGCAGTTCGCCTGGCCCGATGTGGGGGACCGCTTCAACTGGGGGGTCGACTGGTTCGACGCGATCGCCCGGGGAAACGACGACTCCGCACTCGTCGTGGTGGCCGAGGACGGTTCGAGCGAGGAGATCAGCTTCGACGCGATGGCGGCCCGCTCCGACCGGGTGGGCCGCTGGCTGGCCGGACTCGGGGTGGGCCGCGGCGACCCGGTGCTGCTCATGCTCGGGAACCAGGTCGAGCTGTGGGACTGCATGCTCGCCGTGACGAAGCTGGGGGCGGTCATCGTGCCGACCGCCACCGCGGCGGGTGCCGCGGACCTCGGCGACCGGGTGGCCCGAAGCGGCGCCCGTGCCGTCGTGACCACCCCCGACCAGACGCCCAAGTTCGGCGGCCTCGGGGCTGACATCGTGCGGGTCAGCGTGGGGGCGGCCGACGGGTGGGCCGACCTGCGCGAGGCGTACGCCGTGCACGTCGAGCCACTGCCCCATCCGGGCACCGCACCGGGCGACCCCCTGCTCCTCTACTTCACCTCGGGCACGACGGCCCGGCCCAAGCTGGTCGAGCACACCCAGGTCTCCTACCCCGTGGGCCACCTCTCCACGGCCTACTGGCTCGGCCTTCGGCCCGGCGACCGCCACCTCAACCTCTCGAGCCCCGGCTGGGCGAAGCACGCCTGGAGCTGCTTCTTCGCGCCGTGGATCGCGGAGTCGACGATCGTCGTGCTGTCCTACGCGCGCTTCGACGCCGGGCTGCTGCTCGACGTGCTGCGCGACCACGAGGTCACCAGCTTCTGCGCGCCGCCGACGGTCTGGCGGATGCTCATCAACGCCGACCTGTCGGGCGGTCCGGGCCTGCTGCGCGAAGTGGTCGGTGCCGGCGAGCCGCTCAACCCCGAGGTCATCGAGCAGGTCCGTCGCGCCTGGGGGCTCGACCTGCGCGACGGCTACGGCCAGACCGAGATGACCGCCGCCGTCGGCAACACCCCGGGGTCACCGGTGAAGCCGGGCTCGATGGGCCGGCCGCTGCCCGGCGTCCCCGTGGTGCTCGTCGACCCGATGACCGGCGAGCGCGTCGACGGGCCGGGAGAGGGCGAGCTGTGCCTCGACCTCTCCGAGCACCCGCTGCCGCTCATGACCGGCTACCAGGGCGACGACGCCCGCAACGACGAGGCGATGGCGGGCGGCTGGTACCACACCGGCGACGTGGCCACCCGCGACGCCGACGGCTGGATCACCTACGTCGGACGCACCGACGACGTGTTCAAGGCCAGTGACTACAAGATCAGCCCGTTCGAGGTCGAGTCGGTGCTCATCGAGCACCCCGCCGTCGCGGAGGCAGCGGTGGTCCCAGCGCCGGATGCCGTGCGCCTGGCGGTGCCGAAGGCCTACGTCGTGCTCGCGCCGGGTCACGACCCCTCGGAGGAGACCGCTCGCTCCATCCTCGAGTACGCGCGGGCGCACCTGCAGCCCTGGCAGCGGGTGCGCCGGCTGGAGTTCGCCGAGCTGCCCAAGACGATCTCGGGCAAGATCCGGCGGGTCGAGCTGCGGGCTCGTGAGGAGGACCTCGCCTCGGGCGACGGCGCCCCCGAGGGCACCGAGTGGCGCGACGACATGTTCCCCGACCTCAAGGCCTGACCCCGCTGCCGGGGCTCCCGTCACCCGGCCGAGGGGGACGCCGTGGACCCGTCACCGCCCTGCTCCTGCGCCGCCGGCACCGCGGCCGTGGTGAACGGCGCATCGGGCGAGCAGGTGCGGGTGGGGTCGGCCTCACGACCGTCCACCCGGCGACCGTTGACCAGCGACACGTCGTCGTAGGCCGGCCGGCCCTCGATGACGTCACGGAACCGGTAGCGCGTCAGGGTGGCGAGCCGGCAGTCGGTGCCGAACGTGAGCACGTCGAACGCCGAGGGTTGACCTTCGAGCTCCTCGCCATCGGTGTCGGCGAGGAAGTGGGTGAACGGGCCGCCACCGGTGAAGGTGCCCACCTGCACCCGGTTGCCCTCGAGGTCGCTCGAGTGCATGTGTCCGTTCACGAGCACCCCCCCGGGCAGGCCCTGAACGGCCCACGGCTCGTGGCTGGCCACCAGGTCGGCCGGCGGGCGCCCGGCGTAGGCCCTCGCGAACGCCTCGCGAGCCGGGGCCTGCTTGGCCGGTGAGCCGGTGCCGGAGTCACCGAACCAGCGCGGGTCGTTGAAGCCGGCGATCCGGATGCCGTGCATGGTCACCTCGGTGTAGTCGCCGGCACCGTCCTCGAGCAGCGTGACGTTGCGGACCCGGGCCAGCCGGTCGAGCAGGGCCGTGTCGGTGGCGCTGTTGGCGTCGTGGTTGCCACGCACGAAGAGGTAGGGCACGCCCACCGACTCCATCCCCGTGAACAGGCCGGTGGCCTCGGCCTCCTCGACCGTGCCGAAGTTGACCAGGTCGCCGGTGTCGACCACCACGTCGACACCCTCCTCCTGCACGATGGTGCGCATCAGGTCGTACTGGTTGCCGGCGTGGATGTCGCTGACCAGCAGCACCCGAAGCGAGGTGTCGGACTCGAGTGGTGCCGCCTGGTACTTCTGCTGCAGCGCCGTCGACAGGGCGATCAGGTTGCGCAGGTACGGGGCCACCTGGGTGGCCCGGGCCTCGACGTCGCTGAGGATCCCCTGGTTGCGCTGGAGGGTGCCGAGCACCCCGGTCGAGGTGAAGGACTCCTGGCGGTCGGGCTGGTAGGTCGCGTAGAGCGAGAGGCCGGTGAGCGCGGTGGCGGACAACCAGCCGACGAGCCCGGCCACGACGAGGGCGGTCGGCGGGCGCCGGCGCCGGAGCACGGCATACCCCGCCAGCACGGTGACCACCACGGCAAGGGCCCCGAGCGTGAAGCGCACCATGACCGACACGGCGACGGCACGGATCGCGGCGCTCAGCTCCTCCGGCCCGGGGCGCAGCGTCGCGAGGCTGACGTTGGGCCGGGAGAGCACCTCGGCGATGTTGGCCTTGACCTGTGGGACAGCGTGGATCCCGGGTGCCACCCCCTGGAACTCCAGGCGCAGGTCGCCGAACGCCGTGGTGGCCACGAGCTCGCCGGTGTTCAGGGGGTTCGGGTCGAGGGTGACGCTGGCCTGGTAGTGGAGGGTCTGCGCGGTGGCGGGCGCGACGGTCGTTGCCGACGTCCCCGCTGCCGCGCAGGCGACGGTGAGCCCCACGACGGCGAGGCCGTGGCGCACGCGTCGGGAGCCGATGCGGTGACCGGCCCACCACCAGGTGCTCGTTGCCGTGACGAGTGGCCAGGCCACGGTGAGGAAGGCGACCGCACGCTCGTGGAGGCCGAACAGCGCTGTTTCGAGGCCGAGTCCGAGCGACGCCACGGCGAGGGCCATCAGGCCGGCCGCGGGGCGCGCCACCCGGTTCAGCAGCGCCCACGGTCCACCGGGTCGTGCCGCGAACCAGGGCCAGACGGCGAGCAGCGCGAACGACGCGGTGGCGACGACGGTGTGGGCCAGCGACGACCCGGCCCGGGAGGGGAGCGGCAGCAGGGCCACCCCGAGCGTCGCGACCCCACCGGCGGCGAGGAGTGCACGGCCGGCCCGGCGGGCGGGAACCAGGGCCCATGCCGTGACGAGGTGGGCGAGACCGGTGAGCACCAGCGCGGTCGTCATGATCCAGCGGTGCGGTGTGCCGGTTGCTGCGAGCGCGCTGATCGACTCCGACCCGGAGTCGAAGCCGCCCGGCTGGACCGCCGCGGCCCAGGTCCATCCGCCGACGAGTGCGACGACCGCCAGCGTCGCACTGAGCACCGCGGTGCGCGGCCGCCCGGTGGGCTCGCTCCGCGGCTCGCTCGTGGGCTCGGGCATGCGCACCACCCTAGGTCGGGTTCGTGTGCCACCGGATGCGATCGAGGTGCAGGAGACGGTGACGGGCGGACGCGGGGATGGGCCGAACGGCCGCCAGCGTCGGCGAGGTGACTGACATGGCCAGGCGAAGTGCTCGACCCCCCACTCGTTCGCCATGGACACCCCCCGAGCGTTCGTCGCGCGGCAGGATGCCGTGATGGCGATCCTCGTGGGCACCTCGGGATGGACGTACGGCAGCTGGGCCGGGCCGTTCTACCCGCCCGGTGTGGCGAAGCGACGCTGGCTGGAGCACTACGCAGGCCGGCTCCCGACCGTCGAGCTCAACGCGAGCCACTACCGGTGGCCCAGTGACAGCACGTTCACGGGGTGGCACGAGCGGCTGCCGGCGGGTTTCGAGATGGCGGTCAAGGCGCCGCGCGCCCTGACCCATGCCCGGCGGCTCCAGGCGCCGGGCCGCTGGGCCGAGATCATCGAGCGGGGGATGCGCCTGCTCGGCCCTCGCGCCGGGCCGCTGTTGCTCCAGCTGCCACCCACGATGGAGCGTGACGACGCCCGGCTCGAGGACGCCCTCGGGGCACTGCCGGCGCCGATCCGCACGGCGGTCGAGTTCAGGCACCCGTCATGGCTCGACGAGCGCGTGTTCGCCATCCTCGAACGACACCGGTCGGCCTACGTCGTCATGAGCGGCGCCCAGCTGCCCTGCGTGCTCCGGGCCACGAGCGACCTCGTCTACGTGCGGTGGCACGGGCCGGACGACCAACACCTCTACGCCGGCTCCTACGGCGAGGACGACCTGCGGTGGTGGGCCGACCGGCTGCGCGAGTGGGAGGGCACCGGTCACCGGGTGTACGGCTACTTCAACAACGACCAGTTCGGGTACGCCGCGACGAACGCCGTGCGCCTGCTCGAGCTGCTCGAACGGGGTTGACGCGGGCCGCGGAGCAGGCACCACCTAGGCTGGCGCCCATGCCGCCACCGCCCCACCCGCCGTCAGCGGCGTCTCCCGAGACGTCGGTCGCGGAGCCGTTCGCGGCGTCGTTCGGCGGGGTGCTGCTCGACCTCGACGGCACCCTCATCGACTCGATCCCGGCCGTGGTGCGGTCCTGGGTGCAGTGGTGCGGGGAGTACGACGTCGACCCGGTGCGGCTCACCGGTTTCCACGGGGTGACGGCGTCGAACGTCATCGCGGAACTGCTGCCGGAGGGGCGCCGGGCCGAGGCGTTCGCCCGCATCCGGGAGATCGAGGTGGGCGACGTCGAGGGCATCGTGCTGCTGCCAGGGGCTGCCGACCTGCTGGCGGCGCTCGCCGACGGCGGCGTACCCACCGGCATCGTCACCTCGGGAACGAGCGACCTCGCCGAGGCCCGGATCGCCGCGACCGGGCTGACCCGCCCGGTGGCGCTCGTCACGGCATCCGATGTCGAGCGCGGGAAGCCGTGGCCCGACCCGTGGCTCGAGGGCGCGCGCCGGCTCGGGGTCGACCCCACGGACTGCGTCGTCGTCGAGGATGCCGTCGCCGGGCTGCGCGCGGCCCGCGCCGCCCGCTGTCGCGCGCTCGTCGCGGTGCTGGGCACGACGCCGCTCGAGGAGCTCGCCCCGGAGGCCGACCTCGTGCTGCCCGACCTGGCCCACCTCGCCGCCTCGGTCGAGGACGGAAGAGTGCGCGTGCGCGGGACCGGGGCTTAGGGTCGGCCCATGGATGCCGACGTCGTCGTCGTGGGTGCCGGCCTGGCCGGCCTCGTCGCCACGTGCGAGCTCGCCGACGCGGGTCGTTCGGTCGTGCTGCTGGACCAGGAGTCCGAGGCCAACCTCGGCGGTCAGGCGTGGTGGAGCTTCGGTGGGCTGTTCCTCGTCGACAGCCCCGAGCAGCGCCGGATGGGCATCTCCGACTCCTTCGACCTCGCCTGGCAGGACTGGGAGGGCACCGCCGGCTGGGATCGCCTGACGGCGCCCGACGGCAGCCCCGGCTCCGACCACTGGGGGCGCCGGTGGGGCCGTGCCTACGTCGAGTGGGCCGCGGGTGAGAAGCGGGCGTGGCTCAAGGGCCTCGGCATCTCGTTCTTCCCGGTGGTCGGCTGGGCCGAGCGTGGCGACGGCACCAGTGGGGGACACGGGAACTCGGTGCCGCGCTTCCACATCCCCTGGGGCACGGGCAGGGGGGTCGTCGCCCCGTTCGAGCAGAAGGTACGCGAGCACGTCGCCGCCGGCCGGGTCTTCTACCGGCCGCGTCACCGGGTCGACCAGCTCGTGCGAACCTCCGGTGCCGTCACAGGTGTCCGCGGGTCGGTGCTCGCACCCGACTCCTCGGCACGGGGCGTCGCCAGCAACCGCGACGTGGTGGGGGAGTTCGAGTACGGCGGACAGGCCGTCATCGTCACGTCGGGCGGCATCGGCGGCAACCACGAGCTGGTTCGTGCCAACTGGCCCGAGCGGCTGGGCACCGCTCCCGATGACCTGCTGACCGGGGTCCCTGCCTACGTCGACGGCCGGATGCTCGCCATCACCGAGGCGGTCGGTGGCTCGGTCGTCAACCGCGACCGCATGTGGCACTACGTCGAGGGGGTGCGCAACTGGGACCCGGTCTGGCCGGGGCACGCCATCCGCATCCTGCCCGGCCCGAGCTCGATGTGGTTCGATGCCCGCGGCAACCGGCTCCCCGCTCCGTTCCTCCCGGGATTCGACACCCTGGGCACCCTCGACCACTTGCGGCACACCGGTTTCGACCACTCCTGGTTCATTCTCAACCGGTCGCTGGCGGGCAAGGAGTTCGCCCTGTCGGGGTCGGAGCAGAACCTCGACCTCACCGAGCGGCGCTACCGCGACGTGCTCCGCCGGCCCATCACGAAGGTGACGCCGTCGGTGCAGGCCTTCCTCGACCACGGCGAGGACTGGCTCACCGCGGCCACCATCGGCGAGCTCGTGGCCAAGATGAACGCGCTCACCCCTGACGCCCCACTCGATGCGGCGCAGATCGAGCGCCAGGTGGTCGAGCGCGACCGGCAGGTCGAGAACCCCTACACCAAGGACACCCAGGTCGCCGCGATCCGGGTGGCTCGGCGCTACCGGGGCGACCGCATCACCAAGCGGGCCTACCCGCTGCACCGCATCCTGGACCCGAAGCACGGACCCCTCGTCGCCGTGCGGCTGCGGGTGCTGTCGCGCAAGACGCTCGGCGGGCTGCACACCGACCTGTCCGGGACGGGTGCTCGGGCCCTCGGGCGAGCCGGTGCCGGGTCTCTACGCCGCGGGCGAGGTCGCCGGGTTCGGTGGCGGCGGGGTGCACGGCTACCGCGCGCTCGAGGGCACCTTCGTCGGGGGCTGTCTCTTCTCCGGGAGGACCGCGGGCCGGGCCGCCGCGTCGGCGCTGTGAGCGAGTCCGCGTCCGCGGGGCGGGGTGGGGCCGCGGTCCAAGGTGCCCGGGGTGCCTCGGGTCCCCCGGCTGCGCCGCCGGCTCGCGAGGTCGTGCCGCTGCGCCACCACCGCGACTTCCGCCGCTACTGGGTGGCGCGCCAGGTGTCCATCGCAGGGACGCTGGTCACCGCGGTCGCCCTGCCGGTTCTCGTCTACCGGCTGAGCGGCAGTCCGTCGCTCACCGCTCTCATCACCGTCGTCGAGGGAGTTCCCTACCTGTTGTTCGGGCTGTTCTCCGGGGCCCTGTCGGACCGGCTCGACCGGCGGCGGGTCATGGTGGTGGCCGACGTCGTGGCGGGGCTGACCATCGCGTCGGTGCCGATCGCCTTCGCGCTGGGTTCCCTGACGGCGGTGCACGCACTGGTCGCCGGGTTCCTCACGCAGACCGCGTTCGTGTTCTTCGACGGTGCCGCGTTCGGCGCGCTGCCGGCGATCGTCGGACGCGACCGGATCGGCTCCGCCAACTCCGCCATCTGGGGGTTCGGCTCGTTGCTCGACCTCGGGATCCCGATGCTGGCCGGCGTTCTGCTGGCGGTGGTTCACCCCGCCACCCTGCTCGGCGTCGACGCACTCAGCTTCCTCGTGTCCGCGGCGTGTGTCGCCACGATCCGGACCAGGCTCTCGCCGGAGCGCTCGGGCCTGCCGCCACTGCGGCCCCGCGTGCTGCTCGCCGAGGTGGGGGTGGGGCTGCGGTTCCTCTGGGGGCACGCCGGTGTGCGATCCCAGACCGTCGTCGGGTTCCTCCTGTCGCTCTCCGGGGCCGGGTTCATGTCGCTGTCGGTGCCCTATGCCGACCGCCTCCTCGGTGTCGGCACCAGCGGCTGGCGGTTCGGGCTGGTCTTCGCGGCGTGGGGCGTGGGCGGCATGATCGTCGCCGTGTTCACCCCACGCCTGCTCCGGTTCACGTCACCGAACCGCCTGGCCCTGATCTGGCTGCCGGTGGCCGGGGTGGCGGGGGTCCTGGTCGCCCTGACCTCGACGTGGCAGGTGGCCGTGGCGGTGATGGTCGTGTGGGGCGTGTCCTATCAGGGCGTGGTGCTCAACTCGATGACCTACCGCCAGCAGGTCACTCCCGAGCCGTTGCTCGGCCGGGTCAACACGGCCGGGCGGATGCTGTCGTTCGGGGTCGGCTGGACCTGCGGGGCGCTCGGAGCGAGTGCGCTCGCGGAACTCGTCGGGCTGCGCGCAGCCTTGGTCGCCGTCGTGGCGGTTGGGCTGGTGGCGACCGTGTTCGGGTGGCTCTCGCCGCTGCGCACCATCGACGCGCACGGCCCCGCCGTGGTCGCGCCGTGAAGGCACTGCTCGCCGGTCTCGGCCGGGTGCTCGGGGTTCAGCTCGCGCTCGGGCTCGGCGACGGGCTGTCGGAGCGGGCGTCACGTCGGCTGCTCGCCATGGTCGTGCTCGTCGCCGGTCTGGCGCCTGTCGTCGCCGTCCTCACCGGCGCCATCGGTTATGGCGACGTCTGGCTGTGGCTGGCCATCGAGGTGCTGACGATCTACGCCTGGACCATGGTGCGTCTCCTGCGCGCCTACCGGGTCGGGGGCAACGGGCCGGTCGCGGTGGGGTTCTTCGGGCTCCACTTCGGGGGGTTCGCCCTGGTCCCGTTCTTCGTCGGGCTGTTGCTCGTCCTGCCGTGGTCGCCGTTGCGCAGCCCGTGGCTCACGGTGGTCGGGCTGGGCGGGCTGGGGTTCCTGGCCTTCGGCTGGTCGGTGCGTGGGGAGGTGCGCGACCGTCTCCCGGTGGGCATCGGCACCTTCGTGCAGGCCTACGCGCGGATGGTGCTCGCCTACGCCGCACTGTTCGTGCCCCTCGTCGCGGTCGGCCGGTCCAGTGCCTCGACCGACGACCCGCTCCCGCCAATCAGTCAGGCGCGCGAGGCGGTCGTCGCGGTACTCGTGCTCTTCGCCAAGCTCGCCCTCGAGCTGGTGCTCGTGCTGGCCTGGAAGGTGCGTGAGGGCGAGCTCCTCATCTTCGGCAAGCCCGTCGTGTTCCGGATCCACAGCACCTGACCAACCGCCGATCGTGGGTGAACATCGTCGGCTGGGCGACGACCTTCACCCACGTTCCGCCCGTGGGCTAGAGGAAGAGGCAGAACGGGTGGCCGACCGGGTCGATGAACACCCGCACGTCCTCCTGCGGCTGGGTGGCGGAGAGGATGGCGCCGCACCGGGTCGCCCACTCGCTCGCCGCATCGAGGTCGTCGACCCAGAGGTCGAGGTGCTGGGTGGCGGTCTGCCGCCCCACCTCGGCGGGCCACACCGGGCGCGACCACTGCTCCTCGTACTCGAAGTTCAGGGTGACGTGCGGCATCCGCACCTGGGCCCAGCCGGCCGCCTCGGGGCCACCGGGAGGAGCCGGCTCGGTGGCCGACACCTCGACGCCGAGCAGGTTGGCGTAGAAGTCGGCGAGGCCGCGAGGGTCTGGCGTCATCACGGTGACGGACGTGGCGCGGATGGACGGTCGCGAGTCGGTCGTCATCCGCCAAGCGTGCCAGCGCGCGAGGCCGGCAGGGGAGCCACGGCACCCGGCACCCGGCCGGGCTGGCTTCAGGCGTCGGCGGCCAGCACCTGTTCGCGCAGGATCTCGGCGTGACCGCAGTGCTGGGCGTGCTCGCGCAGCATGTGCAGCATGACCCAGCGCAGCGGCAGCGGCCCCCGCCGGTTGCCGGGGAGGATGTCGTCGAGCCCCAGGGGAGCGACCGCCCGACGTGAGTCGTCGCACGCCTGCCGGAAGGCGGCCGTGACCGACGCGACGGTGTCGGCGTCGTCGAGGTCGAAGGACTCGCCCTGCGACTCCGGGATGCCGATCTCGCTCCTCGGGCGCGAGGTCACCGCCTCGTCGAACCAGACCCGCTCGACGAACGTCGCGTGCTTGAGCAGGCTGAGCAGCGTGGTGCGCGAGGGCACGAGGCGACGGCGGGCCTGCTCCTCGGTGAGCCCGTCGATGCACTCGAGCAGGATCTGCCGGTGGTCGTCGAGGAACGCGTCGAACTGGCGCCGCAGTGGCGCGTCGAACACGGCGGGGTCCATGGTCGGCGGGGGGAGGTCCATCGGCTCACTGTAGGACGGCATCCGCCCGGCTCGACACCGGAACCTTCAGCTCAGCACCGGAACGGAACCGGTGCGAAGGTGAAGGTTCTCGCACCGGGCGG
The DNA here is from genome assembly GCA_963707895.1 of uncultured Actinomycetota bacterium. GTDB lineage: Bacteria > Actinomycetota > Actinomycetes > Actinomycetales > Dermatophilaceae > Fodinibacter. Next base: position 319,011 of record CAVPRS010000011.1, read on the forward strand.
GAAAGTTGGGGTCAGAGGTACTGGCCGGTGCCCTCGGCGTGGCCGGGCTCGCCCATCGGGGGCTGGGACTGGGGCATCCCCGGGCCACCGGGCGACGGCATCCCCTGGTGGCTGGTGCCCGGCGGCAGCTGGCGCATCTGCTGCAGCTGCGCCTGTGCCGCCATCTGCTGCGCGACCAGCGCGGTCTGGATGCCGTGGAAGAGCCCCTCCAGCCACCCGACCAGCTGGGCCTGGGCGATCCGCAGCTCGGCGTCGGACGGCGAGTCGTCCTGGAAGGGCAGGGTGATCCGCTCGAGCTCCTCGACCAGCTCGGGGGCCAGGCCGTCCTCGAGCTCGGCGATCGAGCGGTGGTGGATCTCGGCCAGGCGGGCGCGGCCCTTCTCGTCGAGCGGTGCGCTGCGCACCTCGTCGAGCAGCTGCTTGACCATCGAGCCGATGCGCATGACCTTGGCCGGCTGCTCGACCAGGTCGGCTGGGTTGGTCGGGCGCGGCCGGTTCTCGTCGGCGGGAGGGTCGTCGTGCGAGGCCACACCCATCCCGTCGGGGGTGACGACCACGACCCGGTCGCCATCGCTGGTCACGGTCGCGGGGACGCTTCGGCCCTCGGAGTCGTCCTGGTCGGGGTCGGGGCGGTGCTGCTCGGTCATGGCTCCATCCTGCCCCACGGGCGCGCTCCGGAGGGCGTCGCCCGTCGCCGGCTCAGGCGGCGGCCGGGGCAGGTGCCTGGATGGAGTTCCGGGCGCCGATTCGTCGGAGCAGGGGCTGCGATACGGCCGCCAGCACCGCGGCGGATGCCGCTGCCGTCACCGTGACCGCGAACGCGCCGGTGTGGCCGTGCTCGTCGGCGAGGCGGCCGGCGACGGCCGAGCCCACGGCGTACCCGATGCCGGTGGCGCCGGCGAGGAGCGTCATCGCGGCACCGACGCGAGAGGCGGGAGCGGCCCGCTCACCGAGCATGAACACGCTGATCATGTAGGGCGCCACGACGAACCCGAGCACGAGCACCACCACGAACAGGCGGGGGATGGTGTCGGTGACGAGCAGGGGGAGCGAGAGCACGGCCAGTCCCAGTGCGGCGACGAGAACCCTTGCGGGGTAACCGAACCCGGCGGGCAGCGACGCGACGGCCAGCCCGGCCACCACCGAGCCGACCCCGAGCGAGGCGTGCACCAGGCCGGCGATGCCGGCCTGACCGGCATCCGTCGCAAGCACCGTGGTGCCGGTCTGGATGGACCCGAAGACGACACCGATGAGGAGCTGGGCCATGAGCAGGACGACGAACGTCACCGTGACGAGCCGGGCGCCGCTGACTGCCGCGGCACGGTGCGCGTGCGCCAGCCGGGCGGTCGGGTGCAGGGCGAACGCGCACCCGAAGACGAGCAGGATGCTCGCTGCGATGACGAGCGCCAGCTCGGGGCTGGCCACGACGACGATCAGGCCGAGCAGCGCCGGGCCGAGCACGAACGAGGCCTCGTCGGCCGCTCCCTCGTAGGAGAACGCGGCCTCCATCAGGTGCGGCTGGTGGTGCTCCTCCTCGCGGGTGATCGGGCGCCACCGCACCCGCGCCAGCGGGCCGATCTGCGGCATCGCGGCACCGGCCACGGCAGCCATCGCGACGACGAGCGCGGGGCCGACCTGGGCGCGGGCGAGGAGGACGAGGGCGAGCAGCCCGAGTCCGCCGAGCAGGGACTGGACGAGCACCACCGGACGCTGCCCGACCCGGTCGGCGAGGCTGCCCGCGACGGGTGCGCCCACGGCGTTCGCCACGGCGAGCGCGCCGGCGGCGGCACCGCCCGTGCCGTAGGAGCCGGTGGTGCCGGCGACGAGGAGGAGGGTGCCCATCTGGGCCATGGCGAGTGGGAGCCGCCCCACGAACGCGACGGCGACGTAGAGGGGTCCTGCGAGGGTGAACAGGCGGCGGTAGGAGGCCAGGGGTGACATCGGTGCTTCCGGGGTCGGCGCCCGGGGAGGGCGGAGCGAGCGTGCGCCGAACCCGCCTCCAACGACGCACCAGGACCCTGTGCGCCCCTGATTCTACCGGCCTGCGCCCGGCGCCCCCGCTCGTCCCAACTTTCTCGCCCCATGAGGGAACCTTCACCTTCGCACCACAACGGTTCCGGTGCGAAGGTGAAGGTTCCGGGATCGGGCGAGAAAGTTGAGGCGGGGCTCGGGTGGTCCGGCCGGTCAGGTGGTGCGGCGGGTCACCTGCGGCGCCTTGCGGATGCCGGCCCAGGCGATCGCGCCCGCGACCAGCGGGACGGCCACCCCGACGACGAGCAGGGCCAGCCACGGGATGACGAGGATCGTCCGGCCGCCGTCCGGGAGACCCGTGGTGGTCCAGCCGCTGCTCGTCAGGGGCCTCGCGATGGCGATGCCCGGCACCAGACCCACGGCGACCCCGAGCACGCAGCCGACCGCCGCGAGGAGGAAGGCCGCGGCTCCCGCCATGAGCCGCCGGGTGCCACGCGTCGCCCCGAGGGCGGCCAGGGTCGCCTGGTCGGTCTGCTGCTCGGCCAGGGTGAGCGCCGTCGAGGTCAGCGTGATGACGAGGATGAGCAGCGCGAACACCCCGAGCAGGACGGCGACGATGATGGCGTCGTCGCGCGAGAAGCCTCGCTCGACGCTGACCTGCAGCTCGTCGCCCAGCGACTGCTGCAGCTTCTCGGCTGTCGCCTCGGTGATGGCTGCCCCCGACGGGTCGCGGACCGTGAGGCTCGCCGTGCGCGTCGGCCAGTCCTTGGTCACGGCGCTGTCGGCGGCGAGCAGGAGGCTCGCGTTGAGCATCCTGCCCTCGGTGTCGGGGGTGCGCGGCAGCTCGACGACAGGGAGGTCGACCTGCTGCTCCACCTGCACATCGGGGTCGACCGGCCCGGTGGCCGTGGGGTCGACGAGCGACGTTCCCCTGGCGATGGCGACCGTCGAGCCGCGGGTCGAGCTCGCCGGGAGCTCGCGGGTGACGACGGCGCCGGCGCGCACGGCATCCGCACGGCTCGGGTCGAGCCCGAGGCGACGGACGATCTCGTCGGCGGGCAGCAGCAGGATCTGGCCGCTGCCCGTGTAGGACGCACCTCCGGACATGCACGGGTTCTCGGCCGGAACGAAGCTCTTCAGGGTCCCGGCGGCCTCGGCGGCCCGGTAGCGAGCGTCCTCCGCGGCGAACCAGTCGTCGTCCTGCACGGTGCGCTCGGGGGTGCATCCCGGCGGGACCACGTTGAGGAACCCGACCCGGTAGGGCTCGGTCGGCATGACGCCGTCGCCGGTCATCGACGGGTCACCCGTGTCGAAGGCCGCGTTCTTCGTGAGCACCAGCCCCGGGGCGGCGGCCCGCAGCGGGTCGAGCGACGGCTCCTCCGGGCCCCAGAGGTTGATGACGGCCTCGCCGGGAAGGGTCTGGGGCTGGTAGTCGCGGCGGTTCTGCTCGGTGTCGCTGGCCAGCCCGGTGAGCCCGAAGGTCAGCCCCGCGACGGCGGCGAGCACGGCCGCGACGGAGGGGGCGCTGCGCGAACGGTGCCGGGCGAGGTCGCGGGCCGCCATCCGCAGTGTCGTCGGCAGGTGGCCGCCGAGCCGACCCACGCCGGCCAGGATGACGGGCACCAGGAAGAGCGTGCCCAGGATGAGCACCACCGCCCCGATCGTGACGGCGAACTCCGCGCCCTCCTCGATGCCGAGAAGCTCGGTCACGCTCGGCAGCCCTCCGGCGCCGGTGGACCCGAGCACGGCGAAGGCACCCAGCAGGGTCAGCACGACGCCCGCCGCCAGGATGAGCAGGCTCGGGCGGGGCGAGACGCTCTGGCCGCGCATCACGCCGACGATGTCGAGCCGGCCCAGGCGCCGGGCGGGAGCGAGTGCCGCGACCAGCGTGCTCCCCAGCGCGCACAGCGCGATGCCTGCCAGCAGTCCCCAGCGGATGTCGAGCGGCACGGTCGGGCTGAAGTCGGCGTCGCTGCGGAACACCGCCAGGAGCACCGGGGTGAGGGCGACCCCGAGGGCCGTTCCGACCAGCGCCGAGGTGCCTCCCAGCACCAGGGCCTGGGCGAGCACGGTGCGGCGCAGCACCGGGGTGCTCGCACCGTTGCTCGCGGCCAGGGCCAGGGTGCGGCGCTGACGGGTCGCGCTCACGGCGAAGGCGGGCCCGACGAGCAGGGCCGTGACGATGAGCAGCATGGCGGCGCCCATCCCCACCATCAGGTTGACCTGGCTCGCGTCACCCGACGCGAACTCCTGGATCTCCGCCGGCAGCTGGTCGACCGACGGCGGGTCGAGCAGGACCTGTCGCGAGGTGACCCGCAGGCCGTAGTCGTTGAGGTGGCGAACGTCGGCCCAGGTGACCGGGTCGGGGCCGGGGACCAACCAGCTGTTGACGCCCCCCGCTCCATCCGTCGGCGGGACCGCGACCACGAGCCCCTCGGACCCGTAGAGGCTGCCGGCGGACGCGAGGCCCACGACGTCGTAGGTGTGGTCGGTGCCCTCGACCGTGACGGTGACCCGGCCGCTGTCGGGCAGGCCGCGGTGACGGCCGTACTCGGTGACGAGCGCCTCCGAGGCGCCGTGCGGCCACCGTCCCGAGAGCAGCCGGAGCCGCTGGCCGAGGCCCTGCGGGCCGTCGACGGCGAGGCCTTCCACGCTGATCCGGCGCTCGCCGACCGAGGCCCGGCCCTGGAAGCCGGACAGCGGCACCACCGGGGTCCCGACCAGGGTGCTCGATCGCCCCGGCGTTGGTGAAGGCGTTGGCCGCGGGGTCGAACCCGGGGATCGGGGTGGCCGTCCCCTGCGAGCTCGACGACCCTCGTTGCGGGTCGGCGCCCTGGAGCACCTGGGCCCCGTCGACGCCCTCGATGAGCGCCTGGCTCGTGCCGAGGACGAACGGGATCCCCTCGACGCTGTCGATGTCGGACGTCACGGACAGGGTCACCACGAGGCTGAGCAGCAGGGTGGGGACGGCCACCATGACCACCACCAGAGCGCTGCGGCCCTTGTGCCGGCGCACGTCGCGTCGCGCCATCCGCAGCGCGACCGCCCAGCTCGAGCGCCACGCGGCGTACCGGCTCGGCTCGCGCGGGTGCGGCTGCTCGCCGGCGTCGCTTCCGACCCCGCCGCCACCGGCCGGTGCGTCGGGGCGGACCAGCGTCGTCATCGTGCGGCCTCACCCGCGGCGAGCAGGTCCTCCGGGCTCTCGCGGTGGCCCGTGGTGTCGACGACGACACCGTCGCGCAGGAAGACCACGCGGTCGGCCCACGCGGCGTGCCGCGCCTCGTGGGTGACCAGCAGGCCCGCCACGCCCTCGTCGCAACGGTCGCGCAGCACCCGCAGCACCTCCTCGCCGGTGTGGCTGTCGAGCGCGCCGGTCGGCTCGTCGGCGAGCACGAAGCGGCGGCTGCCGACCAGGGCACGGGCGATGGCGACGCGCTGCTGCTGGCCACCCGACATCTGGTCGGGGTAGCGGTCGGAGAGCTCCATCAGGCCCATCAGGTCGAGGGTGTGCCGGGCCTGGCGGCGGGCCTGCCTGGCTCGGGTGCCGTCGAGCTCGAGCGGCAGGGCGACGTTCTCCGCGGCGGTGAGGCTGGGGATCAGGTTGTAGTCCTGGAAGACGAAGCCCATCCGGCGTCGGCGCAGCTTGGCGAGGTCGCGCGGCCCGAGGTCGGTGAGGGTGTCGCCGCCGATCGTGACGGTGCCCGAGGTGGGGCGGTCGAGACCGCCGGCGACGTTGAGCAGGGTCGACTTGCCCGAACCGCTCGGGCCCATGACGGCGACCAGCTCGCCCGGGTGGATCTCGAGGCTGACGCCGGCCAGCGCGGTCACGGCCGTCTCGTCGCTTCCGTGGATGCGGGTGACGTCGGTGATGACGACGTGCGGTGCGGTGCTCATGGTGTGGTCCCCCCGGGGGTGGCGCTGTTGCTGACGGCCGCGGGCGGCTGCCGGGTCGTGGTCTCGGGCGTGGCTTCGCCCGGCGCCGACGGCGGTCCGCCGCCGGTCGGGTCGTGGTCGCGTGCGCTGGCGCCGGATGTCGTGCGTACGGGTCGGCGGGCGAGCATCGTCTCGACGTGGTCGAGCCAGCGCACCTCCGCCTCCGCCGCGAAGACGAGGTTCTCGAGCACGAGCAGCCAGGCCAGGCCGTGGTCGGCGTCGGCCTCGGCCGCGGCTTCGGTGCGTGGCCCGGCCCGCGTCGGAGCCCTCGGCCGCCCCCTCCGCGCGGCCGAGGGACTCCCGCTTGAGCCGGGTCAGGTCGTGCAGGTGCCGCAGGGTGGCGGTGCGCTGGGCCTGGACGACGTGCTGCACGTCGACGCCCGGAGCCGTGACGGCCAGGGCGAGCTTGATGGTCAGCTCGTCGCGCGGGGTGCTGGTGCGGTCGACCGGGGTGACCCACCAGGCGCCGAGCTCGGCGTGCCCGGCGCGGGTGAGCCGGTAGGCGATGCGACCCTCGGCATCCGCCGCACCGGCGGACTCGACGAGGCCGTCGCGCACGAGCCGGTCGAGGGTCGTGTAGACCTGTCCGACGTTGAGCGGCCAGGTGCCACCGGTGCGCGTCTCGAACTCGCTGCGCAGCTGGGCGCCGTACTTCTCGCCCTCGGCGAGCAGGGCCATGAGCCCGGACCGGACCGACACGTGCGACTCTCTTCCCCAGGATGGATACCCGGTATTGCGGGATGTCGTCCGCAAGGTATACCGAGTATGTGGGGGAGGGTCAAGCATGACACGGAGCCGATCGGGCAAGGAGGACGAGTGAGCCCACTCCAGATCCGACCCGTCGGAGGTGCCCTCGGGTGCCTCGCCATGGTGTTCGTCTCCGTCGTCCTCTCGGTGCTGCTGACGGTCGGGCTCAACCTGCTCCTGCGCTGAAACGCCGCAGCGACCGAGGCCTCCGGCCCGCCCGACCTCGCCTGCGCTACCGCCTCGTAGGTGGAGCGATCGGTGCACCTACCGAGCGGTAGCCGGCGCCACGTCGCCCTGGCCTGCCGCCGATGGGTGCGACCAGCCGGACTCGCACGCTCAGTGGGCGAGCACCTGCGCGACGAGGGCGAGGGCGGCCGGCAGGGCCTGGACCCACAGGATCCGACGGCTCGCCGTCACCGCGCCGTAGACCCCGGCGACGACCACGCAGGAGAGGGTGAACACCGCGAAGGCGTACCGGTGCTCCTCGGGACCCACCAGCGCGAGCACCAGGCCGGCCACGAGGAACCCGTTGTAGAGCCCCTGGTTGGCGGCGAGCACCTTGGTCTGCGCCGCGAGCTCGGGCGTGGTGCCGAACGCCGCCCGGCCGCGCGGGGTGTCCCACAGCACCATCTCGAGCACGACGATGTAGACGTGGATGAGCGCCACGAGGGCGGTGAGGACCGTGGCGACCGCTGTCATGTGCGATGTCTACCGCACGCGGTGCGGCCGCGTCACCAACGCGGGGAGCGTCCACGTCAGCAACGGACGCGGCAGCGCTACATCAACGTGCGGTGCGCCCGCCCCGTCAGCCGGTGGTGAGCAGGATCTTGCCCACGTGCTCGCCGGCCTCGAGCTCACGGTGCGCCTCGGCGGCATCGGCGAGGGGATGGCGCGAGTGGACGACCGCTCGCACCCGACCGTCGGCGACCAGCGGCCAGACGTGCTCGCGCACCGCCGCCACGATGGTCGCCTTCTCGGCCGCCGGCCGCGCCCGCAGCGTGGTGGCGATGACGGCGCCGCGCTTCGCGAGCAGCGCCGCGATGTCGAGCTCACCTCGCGTGCCGCCCTGCATGCCGATGATGACCAGTCGACCGCTGGTGGCGAGCGCAGAAACGTTGCGGGACAGGTACTTCGCACCGACGATGTCGAGGATGACGTCGGCGCCGTTCCCGTCGGTGGCCTCGCGCGACCCGCTCGACGAAGTCCTCCTCGCGGTAGTTGACCAGCACCTCGGCCCCGAGCTCGCGACACGCCTCGAGCTTGGCCGCCGACCCGGCGGTGACGATGACGTGCGCCCCCACCTGCCGGGCCAGCTGCACCGCCATCGTGCCGATGCCGGACGACCCCCCGTGCACGAGCAGGGTCTCGCCGGGCTGGAGGTTGGCGATGAGGAACACGTTGGACCAGACGGTGCACACCACCTCGGGCAGCGCCGCCGCATCGACGAGCGACACCCCCTCGGGCACGGGGAGCAGCTGCCCGGCCGGCACCCGCACCTGCTCGGCGTACCCGCCACCGGCGAGCAGCGCGCACACCTCGTCGCCGACCGCCCAGCCGTCGACGCCGTCACCGAGGGCCTCGACGACCCCGCTGACCTCCAGCCCCGGGACGTCGGACTCGCCGGCCGGTGGCGAGTAGTGGCCCTGGCGCTGCAGCAGGTCGGCGCGGTTGACTCCGGCAGCCGCGACCCGCACGAGCACCTCCCCGGCGCGTGGGGTGGGCGTGTCGACGTCGGAGAGCACCAGCGCGTCGGGGCCGCCGAACTCGGGGAGGGTGATCGCCTTCATCCGGCCACGGTATGTCCTGGCACGGCTCGTGCGCCCGGGCGGGGAGGCCCGCTCTCGGATCGCCCGGGTCAGCCCGGGTGCCGGCCGAGTCGCGTGCTGAGCGAGCGGGCCGCCCGGTTCACCGCCGCGAGGATGCCGGCCGCTCCGGCCTCGTCGACGTCGGCCTGGGCGTAGGTGACGGCCACCCCGGCCACCGGGTAGTCGTTGTGGTCGAGCACGGCGACGGCGACCGAGCCGAGCCCCGGGGTCACCAGGCCGTCCTCGACCGCGTGACCGCGCTGGCGCACGGCCTGCAGCTGCGAGCGCAGCTGGGTGGTCGACGTCGGACCGCGACCGTCGCGCTGCACCAGTGCCCCCCGGTCGGGGAAGAGCGCACGAACCTGCGCGGCGGGCAGGGCGGCCAGCATCGCCATCCCGGATGCCGTGAGCACCGCGGGCAGCCGGACCCCCACGTCCGTGACCAGGAGCGGTCGACCGGGCGCGCGCTGTTCGATCACGTAGAGCACGTCGCGCCCGTGCAGCACCGCGAGGTGGGCGTTGTGGCCGGTGGCGTCGGCGAGACGGTCCATGGTGCCGCGGGCCATCCGCTCCAGCGGCGCCTGGCGCTGGTAGGCCGAGCCGAGCTCGTACGCGGCCAGGCCCAGGCCGTAGCGGCGCTCCTCCGGCAGGTGCCGCACGTAGCCGCGGTCGACCAGCACGGCGAGCAGGTGGTAGACGCTCGACCGGGGCAGCCCGAGGTCGCGCGCGATGGCCGCGGCCGGCACGGGCTCGCCTCGCCGTGCGATGAGCGCCAGCACGTCGAGGGCCTGGCCCGCGGCGGGGGCGTTGGCCATCAGCCGTCCTCGTCGAGGGTGGTGAGGATGCGGCGCAGGCTCGCCCGGTCGCGGTCGGACAGCTGCGCGAAGAACGAGTGGGCGTCCGCGCGCCGCGCCTCGTCGATCTCGTCGACGAGGCGGCGTCCGGGTGCGGTGAGGGTCACCACGGTGGCCCGCCGGTCGTCGGGGTCGGGCGCTCGCTCGACGAGGCCGCGCTCCTCGAGTGCGTCGATGACGTCGGTCACCGAGCGGGGCGCCACGCGCAGGTGGGCCGCGATCCGGCCGGGTCGCACCTGCCCGTGGCGCGCGACGACCCGCAGGGCTCGGGCCTGGTGCGGTGCGAGGTCCCACGGCGCGGTGACGGCGGCCCCTCGCTGTCGCAGCCCGCGGGCGACCCGCATGACGAGGTCACCGAGGTCGGTCTCGGACTCGCGCTCGGGCGGGGAGGTCGTCACCCCGGGAATGCTAGCGCCAGTTCGTGCGTTGGGCTCATTGTGAGGTAACCTCACGATATGACTTCAGACCACTGATCCCGACCCGAGAGGAGGGGCGCCCATGACGGCCACCCTCACCGACACCCCCCGAACCACTGCGCCCCTCGACCGCGCCGCCGGCTCCGTCGGCCCTGCCGCCGGGGTCACCACCGCGCTGCCCGGCGCCGGCGACCCCACGCCATCCCACGGCGGCGGCCGCGGTGGGCGCGGAGGTGGCGGCGCCATGCGCGTCGACCCCCGCGACCGCGCCCAGCTCGCCGACACCCCGGTGCCACTGTCCCGGGTGACCGCCCTCTTCCGGCCCCACCGCGGCCGCGTCGCGGTCGTCGTCGCGATCATCGTCGTGACCAGCATCGTCGCGCTCGCCCAGCCGTTCCTGGTCCGCGAGATCGTCGACGTCGCCATCCCGCAGCAGGACTCCCGCCTGCTCCTGCTCACCGTCGGCGCCATGGTGGCCGTGGCCGTGGTGACCCAGCTGCTCGGCGTGGTGCAGACCTGGCTGTCGACGCAGGTCGGCCAGCGGGTGATGCACGAGCTGCGCACCTCGGTGTTCGCGCACCTGCAGCGCCAGTCGCTCGGCTTCTTCACCCGCACCCGTGGCGGCGAGGTGCAGTCGCGCCTCACCAACGACGTGAACGGCATGCAGGGCGTGGTCACGTCGACCGCCACCTCGATCGCGTCGAACCTCACGACCGCCGTGGCCACCGCCGTCGCGATGGTCGCGCTGTCGTGGCGGCTCTCGCTGCTGTCGCTGCTCGTCATCCCGCCGGCCCTGTGGCTGACCCGCAAGGTCGCCCTGCTGCGCCGCGCGGTCACCGCCCAGCAGCAGCGGCACCTGGCCGACCTCAACTCGCAGATCGAGGAGGGCCTGTCGGTCAGCGGGGTGCGGCTGAGCAAGACCCTCGGCACCTCCGCGCGCACCGCCGAGAAGTTCGGCCACACCTCGCACGAGCTCGTCGACCTCGAGCTGCGCTCGCAGCTCGCCGGTCGCTGGCGGATGGCGACGATGCAGATCGTCTTCGCCGTGATCCCGGCGCTGGTCTACCTCGCGGCCGGGTTGCCGGCCACCGCGGGCGCCATGACGATCGGCACGCTCGTCGCCTTCACGGCGCTGCAGGCCGGCATCTTCCGCCCGCTCATGGGGCTGCTGAACGTCGGTGCCCAGTGGGTGGCGTCGATGGCCCTGTTCTCCCGGGTGTTCGAGTACCTCGACCTGGTGCCCGACGTGCCCGCGCCGACGCACCCGGTGCCGCTCGACCCGACATCCGTGCGTGGTGACGTCCGCGTCGAGGGCGTCACGCTGCGCTACCCGGGCGCCGACCGGGATGCCGTCGCCGACCTCACGCTGTCGGTGCCCGCGGGCTCGACGCTGGCGCTCGTCGGCCCGACCGGCTCCGGCAAGTCGACCGTGGCCGGGCTGCTCGCGCGGCTGCACGACCCCGACACCGGTCGAGTCACCGTCGACGGCGTCGACGTGCGTGACCTCGACCCCGACGTGCTCGCCTCGGTGGTGGGCGTCGTGTCGCAGGAGAGCTACCTCGTGCACGCGTCGGTGCGCGACAACCTGCTGATGGCGCGCCCCGCAGCCACCGACGGCGAGCTGTGGGCGGCGCTGGCCGCGGCCCAGGTGGCCGACCTGGTCGCCTCACTGCCCGACGGGCTCGAGACGGTCGTGGGGGCCCGTGGCCACCGGTTCTCCGGTGGTGAGCAGCAGCGGATGGCCGTGGCCCGCACGATCCTGCGCGACCCGCCGGTGCTCGTGCTCGACGAGGCGACGAGCGCGCTCGACACCACCACCGAGCGGGCCCTGCAGCGGGCGCTCGACGAGCTGGCCCGAGGGCGCACGACGATCACCATCGCCCACCGGCTCTCGACCGTCCGCGACGCCGACACCATCGCGGTGCTCGACCACGGCCGGCTGGTCGAGGTGGGCACGCACGACGAGCTCGTGGTGGCCGGTGGCCGGTACGCCGACCTCGTGGCCGCCACCGAGCCGACCCCGGCGCCGGCGTCGGCGTCCGAGCCCGCCGTCTGAGGCTATGTCTCGCGCCCGAGACGGTATGCCGGCACCCAACCTGTGCACGGCGGTGCCGGTGGCGCTGCAATGGAGCACATGAGCGAAGCCCGCACTCCCGGCATGCCCGCGTCCTACCCGGGCGACGCCCGCACGGCATCCACGGGGGTCGACGTCGACGCCCGGCCGGGCATCGAGCCGGTGAGCGTCGGCATGGGACCCCTGCGCATCGACGACGTCGTGCGCGTCGCCCGTGACGGGGCGCCGGTGCAGCTGGCCGACGAGGCCCTGGCCGAGGTGCGGCGCACCCGCGAGGTGATCCGCGGCCTGGCGAACGACACCGAGCCGCACTACGGCGTCTCGACCGGCTTCGGCGCCCTGGCCACGCGGCACATCCCGGTCGAGAAGCGCCACCAGCTGCAGCGCTCGCTGGTCCGCTCGCACGCGGCCGGCTCGGGCCCCGAGGTCGAACGCGAGGTGGTGCGCGCGCTCATGCTGCTGCGCATCTCGACGCTGGCGACCGGCCGCACCGGCATCCGAGAGGAGACGCTGACCACCTACGTGGCGATGCTCAACGCGGGCGTCGCGCCGGTGGTGCACGAGTACGGCTCGCTCGGTTGCTCGGGTGACCTCGCGCCGCTCTCCCACTGCGCGCTGGCCCTCATGGGCGAGGGCGAGGTGCGAGACGTGCACGGCGAGCTGATGCCGGCGGCCGACGCCCTGGCGGGGGCCGGTATCGCGCCCGTCGAGCTCGAGGAGAAGGAGGGCCTGGCCCTCATCAACGGCACCGACGGCATGCTCGGGATGCTGTGCCTCGCCCTGCACGACCTGCGCGAGCTGCTCGTGGTCGCCGACGTCGCCGCGGCGATGTCGGTCGAGGGCCTGCTCGGCACGGATGACGTGTTCGCCGCCGACCTGCACGCTCTCCGCCCGCAGCCGGGGCAGGCCGTGTCGGCCGAGAACATCGCAAAGGTCATGGCGCACAGCGCCATTCGCGAGTCGCACCGCACTGAGGCCTGTACCCGCGTCCAGGACGCCTACTCGCTGCGCTGTGCCCCGGTGGTCGCCGGTGGCGCCCGCGACACCCTCGACCACGCGGCCCGGGTGGCCGGGTGGGAGCTGGCCTCGGCCGTCGACAACCCGGTCGTCACCCCCGACGGCAGGGTCGAGAGCAACGGCAACTTCCACGGGGCGCCGGTGGCCTACGTGCTGGACTTCCTCGCGATCGTCGCCGCCGACGTCGCCTCGATCTCGGAGCGACGCACCGACCGTTTCCTCGACGTCGCCCGCAGCAACGGCCTGCCACCGTTCCTCGCCGACGACCCGGGGGTCGACAGCGGCCACATGATCGCGCAGTACACCCAGGCCGCCATCGTCTCGGAGATGAAGCGGCTCGCGGCTCCCGCCTCGGTCGACTCGATCCCGAGCTCGGCCATGCAGGAGGACCACGTCTCGATGGGCTGGTCCGCCGCCCGCAAGCTGCGCCGGGCCGTCGACGGCCTGTCCCGCGTGCTGGCGGTCGAGGTGCTCACCGCGGCTCGCGGCATCCAGCTGCGTGCGCCGCTCGCACCCGCTCCGGCCACGGGCGCGGTCGTGGCGGCCCTGGTCGACGCCGGTGCCAGCAGGCCGGGTGGCGACCGCTGGCTCTCACCCGAGATCGACGTCGCGCACCGCCTCGTCGTCGACGGCACCGTGCGCCGTGCGGCCGAGTCCGAGGCCGGCCCCCTCGCCTGAACCCCGCCCGCCCACCCTGCGACTTATTGCGAGATACCCACCCGGAACGGGCCTTTCAGGGCCCTCCCGGGTGGGTATTTCGCAATAAGTCGGGTCGTGGGCGGGTGGTCAGCGGGTGCGGACGGCGCGGACCACGAGGTCGTCGTGGTGGTGGGCGCCCGCCCCGCCGGTGACGGACCGGGGGCGCTTCTCGGGGCCGTCGACGGTCCAGCCGTCGAGCTCGCGCAGCTCGGCCGCGGCCATCGCCGGCGAGAGCAGGAGATCGGGGTCGAAGCCGTGCTCGAGTGCGCGCTCGCGGTCGACCTCGGCGTGGTGCACGACGAGCAACGAGCCCCCGGGTGCGACGAGCGCCGCGAGCCGGGCCACCGGGTCGTCCTCGAGGTCGAGCGCCGGGTAGAAGACCGACACGAGGTCGAAGTCACCCTCCGGCAGGTCGACGTCGAGCAGACCGCCCTGCAGCCAGGTCACGTCCGCACCGGCCGCCTCGGCGGCGGCGCGGGCCCGGGCCAGGGCCACTCCGGACGGGTCGAGGGCCGTCACCGCCCAACCCTGGGTGGCCAGCCAGACGGCATCCGCGCCCTCCCCGCAGCCGACCTCGAGGGCCCGCCCCGGCGCCGTGCCCTCCACCTCGACGGTGAGCGCGAGGTTCGGGTTGCCGCTCCACACCTGGTCGAGCTCGGCGTAGCGGGCGTCCCAGACGCTCTCGTCGTCGCGCAGGGCGCGGCCGTGCTCGTGGCGGGTGCCGTGCGCGGTCCTGGCGGCGTCGCCGTGGTCACCGTGGTCGTGTCCGGACGTGGGCTGGGCGTCGGGCGTGGTCATGGGGAGAGTCTCTCCCGCCGCGCTCCGGCGCCGGGCACGCGGGGCACGCGGGCACGCTGGACAGGACGATGCCACCCGCCACCCGCGTGTCTCGGATGCCAGACAGGGCGAAGCGGTGGGGGCTTGGGCCCGCGCCGGGATGCGGCCACAGTGAGGACAACGACATCCCCAGGAGGACTCATGGACGGCGCCCGCCCGGTGCGCGCAGCTCGCGGCACCACCCTCACCGCCCGCCAGTGGTCGACCGAGGCCCCGCTGCGGATGCTCATGAACAACCTCGACCCCGAGGTGGCCGAGCGCCCCGACGACCTCGTGGTCTACGGCGGCACCGGTCGCGCTGCCCGTGACTGGAAGTCCTTCGACGCGATGGTGCGCACCCTCACCACGCTCAAGGCCGACGAGACGATGCTCGTGCAGAGCGGCCGGCCGGTCGGCGTCATGCAGACGCACGAGTGGGCGCCGCGCGTGCTCATCGCCAACTCCAACCTGGTCGGCGACTGGGCGACGTGGCCCGAGTTCCGCCGGCTCGAGCACCTCGGCCTGACGATGTACGGGCAGATGACGGCCGGCTCGTGGATCTACATCGGCACCCAGGGCATCGTGCAGGGCACCTACGAGACCTTCGCCGCGGTGGGCGAGAAGCGGTTCGGCGGAACCCTGGCCGGCACGCTCACCCTCACCGGTGGCTGCGGCGGCATGGGCGGTGCCCAGCCGCTGGCCGTCACGATGAACGAGGGCGTCTGCCTGATCGTCGACGTCGACCCCGCCCGCCTGCACCGCCGGGTGGAGCACCGCTACCTCGACGAGGTGGCCGACGACCTCGACTCCGCCGTCGAGATCGCCCTGCGCGCCAAGGAGGAGCGCCGGGCCTGGTCCGTGGGCGTCGCCGGCAACGCCGCCGAGGTGTTCCCCGAGCTGCTGCGACGCGGGGTGCCGATCGACATCGTCACCGACCAGACCAGCGCCCACGACCCGCTCAGCTACCTGCCCGAGGGCGTCGGCGTCGACGAGTGGGCCGAGTACGCCGAGAAGAAGCCCGAGGAGTTCACCGACCGGGCCCGCGCCTCGATGGCGAAGCACGTGCAGGCGATGGTCGACTTCATGGATGCCGGTGCCGAGGTCTTCGACTACGGCAACTCGATCCGTGACGAGGCCCGCCAGGGTGGCTGCGAGCGGGCCTTCGACTTCCCGGGGTTCGTCCCGGCCTACATCCGGCCGCTGTTCTGTGAGGGCAAGGGTCCGTTCCGCTGGGCCGCGCTCTCGGGGGACCCCAAGGACATCGCCGCCACCGACCGCGCCGTGCTCGACCTGTTCCCCGACAACGAGAAGCTGCACAAGTGGATCCGCGGCGCGCAGGAGCGCATCGCGTTCCAGGGGCTGCCGGCCCGGATCTGCTGGCTCGGCCAGGGCGAGCGCGACAAGGCGGGCCTGGCGTTCAACGACCTCGTGCGCTCCGGCGCGGTGCAGGCGCCGATCGTCATCGGTCGCGACCACCTCGACACCGGGTCGGTGGCCAGCCCGTACCGGGAGACCGAGTCGATGCTCGACGGCTCCGACGCCATCGCGGACTGGCCCCTGCTGAACGCCCTGGTCAACACGTCGTCCGGGGCCAGCTGGGTCTCGATCCACCACGGCGGCGGCGTCGGCATCGGCCGCTCGCTGCACGCCGGCCAGGTCTCGCTGGCCGACGGCACCGACCTCGCGGCCGAGAAGCTCGCCCGGGTGCTCACCAACGACCCGGCGATGGGCGTCATCCGGCACGTCGACGCGGGGTACGACATCGCCGATCGCACGGCGGAGGAGCAGGGCGTCCGCATCCCGATGCGCGAGTCCTGACCCGAACCCGGCACCGCATGCGGGTCAGGCGTCGAGGAAGGCGCGCACCACGCGGACGAAGCCGACCGGGTCGGCGTCGTGCACCTCGTGCCCGGTGTCGAGCGTGACCGAGCGGCCGTCGGGCAGCGCCGCGACGAGCTCGGCGACGTGCTCGGCCGGCACGAAGCTGCTCGGCCCACCCGCCACCACGAGGGTGCGCGCCGTCACTCCCGCCACCACCGACGGCCACGACGGGTCGGGCTCGTCGATCTCGGGCCGCACCTGCTCGACCACGCGCCAGTCGAAGTCCAGCTCGCCCTCGGGCCGCGCCGGTGCGCTCGGCCGGCGGGGGTGCGGCATCCCGACGTCCTCCAGGACGAGGCGCCGCACCCGGTCGGGATGCGCTGCGGCGGCGCGCAGGGCCACGAGCCCACCGAGCGAGTGTCCGACCAGGTCGACCCGCTCCTCGCCGAGCCCCTCCTCGCCGAGCCGGTCGAGCAGCGCCGCGACGTCATCGGCCATCGCAGCGATCGAGTACGCGCCGGGCCACTCGCTCGCACCGTGACCCCGCAGGTCGACGGCCACCACCCGGCGGGTGGTCGCGAGCGCCGACGCCACGGCATCCCACGAAAGCGCGGTCAGCCCGGTGCCCGGCAGCAGCACCACCGGGGAGGTCGCACCGCCCACCGGCCCCGGGTGCTCGACGACGGAGAGCACGACCGACCCGAGGTCGACCTCGCGCCGCCCGGTCACGTCACGCGGGGTCGGTGACGTCGGCGACCTCGGCCCCCAGCGCGCCCATCACGTCATCGGCGGCCACGGTGGCGGCCACGCCGTGCGCCCCGGCCCCCAGCGACACGGTGCGCCCGGTCAGCGTCGCGTCGGCGACGACCGGCCACGCCGTGGTCGACCCGAACGGCGTGATCGTGCCGCGCTCGTAGCCGGTGACCTCGTAGGCCGTGGCCGCGTCGGGCATCGACACGCGGTTGACGCCCAGGTGCTCCCGCAGCTTGGGCCACGAGATCTCGCGGTCACCGGGCACGAGCACGAACAGGAAGTCGTCCTCGGCGCGACGCAGCACGAGCGTCTTGACGATGTCGCGGGGCTCGACACCGCGAGCCGCCGCCGCCTCCGCGAGGGAGCCGACGCGTCCGTGCCGGGTGACGACGTACGGGATGCCGGATGCCGTCAGCGCCTCGACCGCGCGCTCCTCACCGCTGCTCTCCATCGCCCCAGCGTAGGGCCGGGTGCACAACGTCTGGCGGCCGAGACAATCACCCGGTACGTGCGAGCCCACCGGAAGCACCGGCACGATCCAATGGAGGCATGTCCACCACGCCTGCGCTCGGCGGGGCCGCCTCGGGGTTCCGGCGGATGTGGCACGACCTCGAGAGCCTCGGCCTCGACGACGAGAGCGGCGGCTACCACCGCTTCGCGTGGACCCGCGAGGACCACGACCTGCGCGAGTGGTTCGCCGCCGAGTGTGCCCAGCGTGGCCTCGACCTCACGACCGACCGGATGGGCAACCAGTGGGCCTGGTGGGGGGACGCGGATGCTGCGGTCGCCGCCGGAGACCCGGGCGTCGTCATCGGCTCGCACCTCGACTCGGTGCCCAACGGCGGGGCCTTCGACGGCCCGCTCGGTGTGGTCGGTGCGCTCGCCGCGGTCGACCAGCTGCGCCACGACGGCTTCGTGCCCAGCCGTCCGGTGGGGGTCGTCAACTTCGCCGACGAGGAGGGTGCCCGCTTCGGCGTCGCCTGCGCCGGCTCCCGCGTCATCACCGGGGCGCTGGGCGCCGACCGGGCGCGGGGTCTCACCGACCCCGACGGCGTGTCCATGGCCGAGGCCATGCAGCGTGCAGGCCGCGACCCGGCGACCCTCGGCCGCGACGACGAGACCCTGGCGCGGGTCGGCACCTTCGTCGAGCTGCACGTCGAGCAGGGCCGGGCCCTGGTCGACCTCGGCCACGCCGTGGGTGTCGGCAGCGACATCTGGCCGCACGGCCGCTGGCGGGTCGACGTGCCCGGCGAGGCCAACCATGCCGGAACCACCCGCCTCGACGACCGGGAGGACGCCCTGCTCGGGCTGGCCGCCATGGTGATCGCCGCCCGTCGTGCCGCCGAGGAGCAGGGCTGTGTGGCCACCGTCGGCAAGGTGCACGTCGTGCCCGGAGGCGTCAACGCCATCGCCAGCCGTGCCACCGGATGGCTCGACGCCCGCGGCACCGACCCCGACAGCGTGCTCCGTGTCGTCGCCGAGGTGCGCGATGTCGTCTCGGACTTCGACGGACTCATGACCCAGGAGTCGTGGACCCCCACCACCGACTTCGACCCCGCCCTGGTCCGTCGGATGGCGAGCCGGCTCGGCGGCGTGCCCGTCATCGGCACCGGGGCCGGCCACGACGCCGGCATCCTCGCCAACGACGGCATCCGCTCGGCCATGCTCTTCGTGCGCAACCCCACCGGGGTGTCGCACTCCCCGGACGAGTGGGCCTCCGCCGACGACTGCCTCGCCGGCATCGCGGCCCTCGCCGACGTCGTCACCGACCTGGCCGGGGCTGGTGCATGACGACCTTCTGGTGCGAGCACGCAGTGCTCCCCGGTGGTGTGCGGCGCTCGGTGCGGGTCGTCGTCGACCGCGGCCGCATCCTCGAGGTCCTCCCCGATGCGCCGGCGCAGCCCGACGACACCCGCCTGTCGGGCGTGGTGCTGCCGGGGCTGGCCAACGGTCACAGCCACGCCTTCCACCGCGCCCTGCGCGGGCGCACCCACGACGACGGCGGCAACTTCTGGTCCTGGCGCGACGCGATGTATGCCGTGACGCACCGCCTGGACCCCGAGAGCTACCACGCGCTCGCCAAGGCGGTCTTCGCCGAGATGGTGCTCGCCGGCTACACCGTCGTGGGGGAGTTCCACTACGTGCACCACGCCGAGGGCGGCCGACGCTACGACGACCCGAACCTGATGGGGAAGGCGCTGGTCAGCGCAGCGCGGGAGGCCGGCATCCGGATCACGCTGCTCGACACCTGCTACCTCGCGGGAGGGTTGACGGCCGGCGGCCACCTGCCGCTCGACGAGGTGCAGCAACGGTTCTCCGACGGCACGGCGGACGCGTGGGCGGAGCGGGTCGCCGACCTGTCCGACGAGGACACGGTGCGGATCGGTGCCGCCGTGCACTCGGTGCGTGCGGTGCCCCGCGACGACCTGGCCGTCGTCGGTGAGGCAGCGGCGAGTGACAGCCGCCCACTGCACGCCCACCTGTCGGAGCAGCCGGGCGAGAACCTGGCCTGCGAGGGCTTCTACGGGCGCTCGCCCACGACGCTGCTCGCCGAGGAGGGGCTGCTGGGGCCGAGGACGACGCTGGTGCACGCCACCCACCTGTCCGACGACGACATCGAGGTGCTGGGAACGGCTCGCGCCACCGCGTGCTTCTGCCCCACCACCGAGCGCGACCTCGCCGACGGCATCGGGCCGGCCCGTCGGCTGCACGACGCCGGAGCGGCGCTGTCCCTGGGCTCCGACCAGCACGCCGTCATCGACCCGTTCGAGGAGGTCCGCGGTGTCGAGATGCACGAGCGGCTCGAGACCCTCGAGCGAGGCCGGTTCGCCGGCGGCGACCTGCTCGCGATGGCGGCCCGCAACGGCTACCGGTCGCTGGGCTGGGACGACGGCGGCCTGATCGCCGCCGGCCACCTCGCCGACCTGGTCGCCGTGCGCACCGACAGCCCACGCACGGCCGGATGCGCGCCCAACCAGCTGCTCTACGCGGCGACGTCCGCGGACGTGAGCGATGTCGTGGTGGCGGGCGAGCAGGTGGTGCGCGACGGGCATCACCGGGTGGGCGACGTCGGTCGCCTCCTGCGCGACACCATCTCAGCGGTGCGCAAGTGACGCCCGGAACCGCAAGCGGCACAACGGCATCCGCTGCTGTTCTGGTCACGGGCATCGGTGAGCTCGTGACCTGCGCCGGGCCCGGGGGCACGACCCCCACCGACGACCTGACCACCCCCGCTGCGGACCGGCTGGGCGTGCTGACCGACGCCGCGGTGGTGGTGCTCGACGGCAGGATCGCATGGGTCGGGCCCGCCGTCGACGCGCCGCCCGCCGACCGCGTCGTCGACGTGGGAGGGCGGGCCGTCGTGCCTGGCTTCGTCGACAGCCACAGCCACCTCGTCTACGCGGGCGACCGGGCCGCGGAGTTCACCGCACGGATGGCGGGTACCCCCTACGACGGAGGTGGCATCGGGGTCTCCGTGACCGCGACCCGCGCGGCGAGTGATGACGAGCTGCGGGCGCTGCTTCGCGCCCGCGTGGCCGAGATGCGTTCTCTCGGAACGACGACCGTCGAGGTCAAGAGCGGTTACGGGCTCACCGTCGACGACGAGGTGCGCTCGCTGCGGCTGGCTCGCGAGGTCACCGACGAGACCACGTTCCTCGGGGCCCACGTCGTGCCGCCGGAGGCGCGCGACCACCGCGCCGCCTACCTCGACCTCGTGTGCGGGCCGATGCTCGAGGCGTGCACGCCGTACGCCCGTTGGGTCGACGTGTTCTGCGAGCCCGCGTCGCCGCACGCCTTCACCGAGGACGAGGCACGCCGCGTGCTGACGGCGGGCGCACGGGCCGGCCTCGGCCTGCGGGTGCACGGCAACCAGCTCTCGGCCGGGCCCGGGGTCCGCCTCGCCGTCGAGCTCGGCGCCGCCAGTGTCGACCACTGCACGTACCTCACCGACGCCGACGTCGAGGCCCTCGTCGGTGCGGCGGGCACGACCGTCGCGACCCTGCTCCCCGGTGTCGAGTTCTCGACCCGGTCGCCCTACCCCGACGCGCGCCGGCTGCTCGACGCTGGGGTCGACGTCGCGCTCGCGACGGACTGCAACCCCGGAACGTGCAACACGGCATCCATGCCCTTCGTCGTGGCCCTCGCGGTGCGCGAGATGCGGATGACGACCGCCGAGGCGCTGGTCGCCGCCACCGTCGGTGGCGCTCGGGCGTTGCGGCGCAACGACATCGGCCGGGTCGCCGTGGGTGCACGTGCCGACCTGGCCGTGCTCGAGGCGCCCTCGTACGAACACCTCGCCTACCGGCCGGGCATGCCGCTCGCCAGGGCACTGGACTGGAGCGCCCGTGAGTGAGCCGCTGTCGCTGTGGAACCAGGGACCGGCGCGCGACGCGGTACTCGAGTTCGTCGCGCGCGTCACCGACCCCGACACGGGGCTGCCTCCCGAGGAGCGGGTCGCCGTGTTCGACAACGACGGCACGCTGTGGTGCGAGATGCCGGCACCGATCCAGCTCGGCTTCCTCCTGGGGCGGATGGTCGAGATGGCCGATGCCGACCCCGAGCTGCGCGAGCGCCAACCGTGGAAGGCGGCCCGCGAGGGGGACCTCGCCTGGTTCGGGACGGCTCTCACCAAGCACTACTCCGGCGACGACACGGACAGCCGGGTGCTGACCGGTGGAGTCCTGGCCGCCTTCGCCGACATCAGCGTCGACGACTTCGCGCAGCAGGCCGAGTCGTTCCTGCGCAGCACCGGGCACCCGACCCTGGGCCGGCCCTACCTCGAGTGCGTCTACGCCCCGATGGTCCAGCTGCTCGCGTACCTCGAGGAGAACGGCTTCGCCAGCTACATCGTCTCCGGGGGCGGGCGCGACTTCATGCGCCCCATCACCGCCGAGGTCTACGGCGTGCCGAGCGAGCGCGTCATCGGCAGTGCGATCGCGCTGGCCTACGTGCCCGACGACGAGGGCGGCAGGATCGTGCGCAGGGCCGTCGCCGACTACCTCGACGACGGGCCCGAGAAGCCGGTGCGGATCTGGAACCGCACCGGCCGGCGGCCCGTGCTCGCCGGGGGCAACTCCAACGGCGACATCGAGATGCTCGACTGGACCCGGCACCCGGCCATGCCGACCCTGCGGCTGCTCGTGCGGCACGACGACGCCGAGCGCGAGTTCGACTACGTCGCCGGGGCGGAGAAGGCGCTCGAGCGCGCCGACCGGGACGGCTGGACCGTCGTGAGCGTCAAGGACGACTGGTCCACCGTCTTCTGACCGGTCGAGAGTAGAGAACACACCGCGCGGCCAACAGGCCACACGGCGTGTTCTCTACTCTCGACTGCGTTGGTCAGACGGGGTCCTCGCGGATCGCCTCGGGCAGGTGACCGGCCGACTTCTCGTAGAACTGCGCCGCCTTGCGGGTGGCGAGGGTCTTGGCGGCGCCGACCGCGAGACCGGTGATCGCGGCATACGCGACAGCCTTCGCGAGGGGTGCGTTCGGACTCTTCGGGTTGATCTCGTCACCCTCGGTCTTCGCCCAGACGGCGTCGATGACCTTCGTGGCGATGATCCCGGCGAGGATGGCACCTCCCGTGCCCATGATCTTCCACGCGACGGCTCCCATGGCCATGGTCGGTCCTCCCGGAGGGGTGCGGTGCCGCCGAGCGCGAAGTCGCCTGACGAGGTCATCGTGAACTCTAGTACCGAGGCGTTATCGTGGAACCGTCCAACGACAGGGGAGCGCCCCAAGCGCTGAGAGTGCGGTTCCGCCGCAGACCCTCGAACCTGATCCGGTTAGCACCGGCGAAGGGAGTCGGGAATCTCAGGTGCGTCATCGGCACACCCGCGGCGAGCGCTGCGAGGTGCCGACGTCGCACCTCCCCGAGGTCTCCAACCACGGAAACCACGGGAGCAGAACAATGGCAACACAGCTCACGGAGGCGCCGAACCGGCACTCCATCCTCGCGACCCGCCCGCTGATGGGCTGGCGCACGGTCGACATCCTCACCCTCGCCTTCCTCGGCGCGGCCCTCGGCGTCGCGTTCTGGGGCTGGGGGGTGTTCTACGACGGCCCGGTCACTGCCCTGAAGATCGGCTACGCCCCACTCATGGGCCTGTTCGCCGGGCCGTGGTTCCTCGCCGGCGTCGTCGGCGGGCTCGTCGTCCGTCGACCCGGTGCCGCGCTCTTCTGCGAGGTCGTGGCCGCCCTCGTCTCGATGCTCCCGGGCACCGAGTGGGGCGCGACGGTTCTGGTCAGCGGCATCCTGCAGGGCCTGGGCGCGGAGCTCGCGTTTGCTCTCCTGGGCTACTCGGCCTTCGGCGCGGCCGCGGCCGCCCTCGCGGGGGTGCTGTCCGCCCCGCTCGAGTGGGCGTTCGAGGTCGTGCAGTTCCCGGCCTCGTGGGCCGACCTGCCGGTGCTCTCCGCCTTCGCGGGCGGGGGAGGCTGGTACGCCGAGTGGGTGCTGCGCGACAAGCTGGTCTACCTCGGCGCGATGGCCGTCTCGGGGGCGGTGCTCGCCGGGCTGGTCGGCTGGCTGCTGGTGCGGGCGCTGGCCCGGGCGGGCGCGCTGTCGGCGTTCCCCGCCGGTCAGGAGCACCGGGAGCAGCACGCTGTCTGACGCCGTCGGCGGCGCCCCCGTCGACGGCGTCCCCACCGACGCCGTCGACGGCACTTCCGTGCGTGGCCTGGTCGAGGTCGTCGGGCTCACCTGGCGCCCCTTCGGACGGCGCGAGCCGGTGCTGCGCGACATCTCGCTCACCCTGCGCCCCGGGGAGCGGGTGCTGCTGGTCGGCCCGTCGGGCTCCGGGAAGTCCACGCTGCTGCGCGCCCTGGCGGGGCTGCTCGAGACGGTGGATGCCGGCGAGCTCACCGGCGCGGTGACCGTCGACGGTGTCGCCCCGGGGACCCGCCCGGGCGCGGTCGGCCTCGTGCTGCAGGAACCGGGCGCCGGTGTCGTGGCGGCGTCGGTCGA
Source organism: uncultured Actinomycetota bacterium (assembly GCA_963707895.1). GTDB lineage: Bacteria > Actinomycetota > Actinomycetes > Actinomycetales > Dermatophilaceae > Fodinibacter. Next base: position 342,881 of record CAVPRS010000011.1, read on the forward strand.
CCGTGACGTCGCGTTCGGGCCGGAGAACGTGCGGATGCCGCGGGGCGAGATGGCCGGGGTCGTCGCGTCCGCGCTGCGGGCGGTCGGGCTGGGTGACCTGCCACCGGACACCCCCACGTCGGCCCTCTCCGGCGGGCAGACCCAGCGGCTGGCGCTTGCGGGGACCCTGGCCCTCGACCCGTCGGTGGTGCTCCTCGACGAGCCCACGGCGATGCTCGACCCCGGCTCGGCGCAGGAGGTGCGCGATGCCGTGGCCGCGCTGACCTCGGGCGAGGGGTGGCCAGGTGCCCGTCCCGGGCGGCCCGGACGGGCCACTGGCCACCCCTCGTCGACCCGCACGCCGGTCCCCGCACCCGCACCCCCACCATCGTCGTCGTCGAGCACGTGCTCGGGCCGTGGGTCGACCTCGTCGACCGGCTGGTCGTGCTCTCGGCGGACGGCCTGGTGGTCGCCGACGGTCCGGTGCACGCCACCCTGTCGAGCGAGCGCGACCGGCTTCTCGCGATGGGCATCTGGGTGCCCGGCGAGGGGCCACCCGACCCGATGCGGGTCGACCCCGCCCTGGTGTCACCGGCCCGGCGCCCGGCGCCGCGCCCGGCATCCCTCGCGGCCGCACCCTTCGTCGTCGAGCGCACCACGCGCCTGGTCGACGGCACCGCCCGCACCCGTCGCGCCGCGGTTCTCGACCACCCCCTCGACGCCACCCCGGGCTCGCTCACCGCGCTCGTCGGGCCCAGCGGGTCGGGCAAGTCGACCGCGCTGCACGCCCTCGCCGGGTTCCTGCCGACGACCGATGCGACCGCCGTGCGGGTGGCGCGAGGGTCGGCGGATGCCGTGTCGCCCGCCGGGCTGTCCGCCCCCGACCTGGCCCGCACCCTCGCGTGGGTGCCGCAGTGGTCGAGCTCGACGATCGTCGCCCGCACGGTGCTCGACGAGGTGCTCGTGACCGCCCGGAGCGTGGGTGCCGGCGCCGGCTCCGCGCCGGCGGTGACGGCGTCCGGTGACGACCCGGCATCCGTCGACCGCGCCCGCGGGCTGCTCGCTGCCCTGGGCCTGGACCACCTCGAGGCGGCGGACCCGCGAGAGCTCTCCGGTGGGGAGCAGCGCCGCCTCGCCGTCGCGGCCGCGCTGCACCACGGCCCGCCGGTGCTGCTCGCCGACGAGCCCACCGTCGGGCAGGACCGCGGCACCTGGGCCGCCGTCGTCGGGCTCGTCGCCGCCTACCGGGCGGCAGGCGGTGCGGTCGTTGCTGCCACCCACGACGCCCACGTGATCGAACGGGCGACCCGCGTGCACCACCTCGTGGCCGCCGCCGAGCCGGTCGCGCCCGAGCCGACCGGCATCGCGCTCGTCGCCCGCTGCGGCCCGCTCGCCCTGCTCGGCGCCGCCCTGCTCGCCGTTCCAGCCGGGGTGCTCTCACCGCACTGGACGACGAGCCTCGCGGTGCTCGCCACCCAGCTGGTGCTCGCGGTCGTCGGCCTGTGGTCGCCGGGTTCGCGCGGCGGCGGACTCGCCCGGGCCCGACGGGTGGCGGTTCGCACCGTCCCCGGGCTGGTCGCCGCGCTCTCGGTCGGCTGGTCGACCTGGTTCCTCGCGGGTCGTGACCTCGACCCCGCGCTCACGGTCTCGCTGCGCGTGCTCGTCATCGTGCTGCCCTCGGCCGTGCTGGTCCCGTGGATCGACCCGGACGCCCTCGGTGACCACCTCGCGCAGCGGCTGCGGCTGCCCGACCGCCCGGTCGTCGCGACCTCGGCCGCCCTGCAACGGGTGCACTCGTTCGGCGAGATCTGGCGCGAGCTCGGCCGGGCTCGTCGAGTCCGCGGCCTCGGCGTCTCGTGGCGCTCGCCAGGCAGCGTCGTCGCCCACGTCGGAGCCCTGACCCTCGGGCTGCTCGTGCGCACCCTGCGGGCCGCCGCCGACCTCGCCGTCGCGATGGACGCGCGCGGGTTCGCCACCGCCGTCGCCCGGTCGTGGTGGATGCCGGCGCCGTGGCACCTCCGCGACACCGTGCTGGTCGCGCTCGGCACCCTGCCGCTCGTGGTGGCGGTCGTCGCCCGCTGAGCCCGGGCGATCCACGAACCGGGGTGGCCCGGCATCCACCCGTGGGAGGGTCGACGGACGTACTCCTCCGTGACCGGGTACAAAGGGCGCGACGAAGGGGGCGAGATGGCCGACCGCGAGGCGTTCGACGCCTACGTGCGCGAGCGGTGGGTCCCGTTGCTGCGCACCGCGACCCTGCTCACCGGTGACCGCCACTCCGCCGAGGACCTCGTGCAGGAGACGCTCGTCCGGGCCGCCCAGCACTGGAGCCGCGTCCAACCCGCCACGGCCGACGCCTACGTGCGGCGGATCCTCTACACGCGGTCGGTCGACGCGTGGCGCTGGCGTCGGCACCAGCCGGACCCGGTCGACACCGCGTCACGGCCAGAGGTGGTGGACCGTGGCACCGACCTGCCGGATGCCGTGGACACCCGCCTCACGCTCGCCGAGGCGCTGCGGCGGCTCACCCCGAGGCAGCGGGCCGTGCTGGTCGCTCGCTTCTACGAGGACCGCACCGAGACCGACGCCGCCCGGGTCCTGGGCTGCTCGGTGAGCACCGTGAAGTCGCAGACCCGGCACGCGTTGGAGCGGCTGCGGGTGCTCGCACCCGAGCTGGCCGCCACGTTCGGACGAGAGGAGACGGTCCGATGAGCACCGATCGGCTGGGAGCAGCCCTGCACGACCTCGTTGACAGCATGGACGAGGTGGCGGGCGTCGCGCCGCCCGAGGCCGCCGAGCTGTGGGCCGGAGGACGACGTCGTCGCCGCACGGCCAGGCTCCTGCCTGCCCTGGCCGCCGCGTGCGTGGTCGCCCTGGTCGCGCTCGCCGTGTGGCCGGCCGGCGAGCTGCAGGCCTCCGTGCCCGCCGTGCAGGTCGACTCCGACGGCGCTGCCAGGCTCACCGCCTACCCCGACGTCATCGCCAAGCCGCCCTTCCCGCCGGAGACGGCCAGACCGGGGGTGACGGCGGCGCTCCTCCCCGACCCGGCGTTCCCCGACGGCTTGGCCGAAGCGACCCGCGGGACGCACGTGTACGCCGTCTCGCCCGCCGGTGCCGTGCGGCGGGTGGTGCTCCCGTTGGACGACTCGGGGTTGCACGGTGCCCCGGCGCTCTCCCCCGACGGCCGATGGGTCGCGCGAGGGCCGGTGCTGACCGATCTGGTGACCGGCGCCGCCGTTCCCGTTCCGCCGCAGCAGGAGCGGCTCGCGCTCGAGTGGACCCCGTTCGACCAGCCTGCCTGGTGGTCACCCGACTCGCGGCGCGTCTTCGTGGGGGCCTTCGACCAGGACCAGCCACGCTTCGGTGGTCTCGTCGTCGGCACGGACGGTTCGACGACCGAGGTGCCCCTCGTCGAGGGCGGGCTCGTCCCGGTGTTCGCCGGCTGGCTCGACGATCGCACGGTCCTGGCCCTGCTCGACCTCGGCCCGGACACCTCTCGCCTCGAGACGCGTACCTGGACACTGGGCGACCCGACCTGGCGACCGGGGGCGGTCGTGTCGTGGGGTGTGGGCGACAGCGAGCTCCAGCAGCTGAGGGCGCAGCTGTCGCCCGACGGCTCACGGCTCCTGTTGACCACGAACGAGGGTGACATCGGCCAGGCCGTGGGCACCAAGGCGATGATGTTCGACCCCAGGACCGGGGCGCAGCTGGGGATGCCCTCGGACGACGGTGCGGTCGTCGCGTCTCGGTGGGCCCCGGGCAGCGCTGTCGGGTGGGAGGGCTGGGGATGCCGCCCGGCCTGGCGCGAAGGCCTGCCCGTCATCACCGACGGCCAGATCCGTGGCTTCGTCGACACCGACCCGAACGGGCTGGTGGACGGCCGCGCCAGCTTTGACCTGGTCTCGGTGTCCTCGGCCTACGGGGAGCCGTGCGTGGCCTTCGCCGGCAACGAGCTGCGGGGCACCCCGGTGACGAACCACGTGGCGCTCTGGCAGGAGCGGTTCTGGACGTGGGGGCTGCCGATCCTCGGGGTCGGGCTGGTCGCCCTGGCCCTGTGGGGCTGGAGCCGCCACCGGAGGGACCGCCCCCCGCGAAAGCCGATCCGCCGCCTCCGACCGATCATCACCCAGCCCTTCTGACGTCCCTCCTCCGACTTCGCGCCCCTCCTGCGACCTCGTGCGACGTGGGTGCGGTTCTCGCGGCGAGATTCGGCCAGAACCTTGGGCACGTCGCACGAAGTCGTATCCGCCGGGAGCTGGGATTCGGGACCGTCGGTGGCGGACGGCATACTGGTGGATCGTGTCCGTCACCCCCCTGACCCAGCCCGCTGCGGCGGTCCGCATCCCGCGCGAGCTGTGGGTGCTGGTGGCGTCGGCGTTCGTCATCGCCCTGGGGTTCGGGCTGATCCTGCCCGTGCTGCCGCAGTTCGCGCAGAGCTTCGACGTGGGGGCCACGGCCAGCTCGATCGTGGTCAGCGCGTTCGCGTTCTTCCGCCTCCTCTTCGCCCCGGCCGGTGGGCGGCTCATCGCACGCTTCGGTGAGCGGCCGATCTACCTCGCCGGCCTGGTGATCGTCGCCATCTCCACCGGCGCCACGGCGTTCGCGCACACCTACTGGCAGCTGCTCCTCTACCGCGGCCTGGGCGGCATCGGGTCGGTGATGTTCACCGTGTCGGCCGTCGCGCTCATCGTGCGGCTCGCTCCGACCTCGATCCGGGCGCGCATCTCGTCGGTCTACGCGTCGGCGTTCCTGTTCGGCGGCATCCTCGGCCCTGTCGTGGGTGGGCTGCTCGGCAACCTCGGCCTGCGCATCCCGTTCCTCGTGTACGCCGTCGCGCTCCTCGTCGCAGCGTCGCTCGTCGCGATCTTCATCAAGGGCTCGGCGCTGCGCCCGGCCGACGGGGCGCCCGTGCTCCCCGTGCTGGCGGTGCGCGACGCGTGGCGCGACAGGGCCTACCGCGCCTCGCTCGGGTCGGCGTTCGCGAACGGGTGGGCCAACTTCGGGGTGCGCAACGCGATCCTGCCCCTGTTCGCGGCGGTCGTCATCGGGAAGGAGCCGTGGGTCGCCGGCACGGCGCTCGCGGTCTTCGCCGCCGGCAACGCGGTCGGCCTCACGGTGTCGGGGCGGCTGTCCGACCGGGTCGGGCGACGTCCCTTCATCGTCGCCGGGCTGGTCATCAGCGGCCTCGCGACGATCGTCACGGGGTTCGCCTCCGACCTCCCGGTGCTCGTCGCGCTGTCGGTGGTGGCCGGTCTCGGCGCGGGCATGCTCAACCCGGCCCAGCAGGCCGCCCTCGCCGACATCGTCGGACGCGAGCGCAACGGCGGCCCGGCCCTGGCGACGTTCCAGATGTCCGCCGACAGCGGCGCGATCGTCGGGCCCGTCCTCGCCGGCCTGCTCATCGACCACGGCAGCTACCCGCTGGCGTTCGGGATCACCGGCCTGATCACCCTGCTGGCCGTGGTGCCGTGGCTGTTCGCCCGCGAGACCCACGACGTCGAGCACGGGGCGCCCACGCCGGATGACGGGGGTCGCCTCGAGCGGGCCGCCGCCGCCGACATCGAGGCCAGCGTCGCCGAGCACTCGCGCGAGGCGTAGCCCGTTCAGGAGCCGGTCGCCGAGGCGGCCAGGGCCTCCTGCACCGAGGTCTCGACCGGCCCGAGCACCGGGTCGCGGCCGGTGACCACGTCGAGCACGGTCTTGACGGCCGCGAGCTTCTCGCGACGCTCGCCCGAGGTCCACTGCGCGGGGTACTTCTCCGCGGTCCAGTCGCCGACACCCTCGGCATCGAGCCCGACGGCCCGGCAGGTCGTCACCGCCCGCGGCAGGTGGTAGCCCTGCGACACGACGAGCGCCCGCTCGACCCCGAAGATCCGCTTCGCCCGGGCGCACGAGTCGTAGGTGTCACGGCCGGCGAAGTCGCGCACGACGGCATCAGCTGGGACGCCCTCCGCCACGAGCCAGTCGCGCATGGCGGTGGGTTCGTCGTGGTTCGCCACCCGGTTGTCACCGGACACGAGGATGACGCGCGCCCGCCCGGAGTCGTAGAGCGCCTTCGCGACCTCGAGCCGGCCCGCGAGGAACGCCGAAGGGCTGCCGTCGGGGTTCAAGCCGGCGCCCAGCACGAGCGCCACCGGGGCGCTGGGGGCGTCATCGAGGTGGTGGACGTGGCCGCGGGACGACAGGGTGACCCAGGCCCAGGGCCCGACGGCGATCACGGCGAGCAGCCCGGCTGCGGCCGCCAGCCAGAGCAGCGCACGGCGCCGCCGGTGCGTTCTCCCGGGCGCATCGGCACCGGGGCCGGCATCGGCAGCAGGCCCGCCGGATGCCGTTGGCGTCTGGTCGCTCCCGGTCCTCACGAGGCGAAGGCTAGCCGCGGGCATCCGTGCCTCAGGGAACCGGCGCGGTCCCGGCCGCGTTGACTGTGGGCCACCCGATGCCCCCGGGCGGCACCGTCGGACCCTGGAGGACCCCATCACCGCAGCCACCGCCACCGTGCCCGCAACCGTCGTCGTCGACCGACAGGTCGACACCCTGCTCGCCCTCGGCTACCCGGCGCTCGCCCGCCTCGACGAGACCGCCTTCCGCGACCTGCTCCGGCCACTGCGCGATGCCGCTGCCACCCTGCCGGACCTGGTCGAGCACGACGAACCCGGTCGCGCTGCCCTCGTGCTCGTCGTCACCCGCGCCCTGGTCGACCCCGAGGCCACCGTGCCGCTGCTGCGCCTCGCCCCGAAGGGCACCCTGCCCGGCATCGTCGACCGCAACCACGGTGAGGCCGGCCTGGCTCCCTACCGGCCGATCGAACAGGTCGTGCTGCCCGACCCCGTGGCCTACCTGATGCTCGACGTGGACCGTGGCGAGGAGTTCCGCGGGGTGCGCCCTGAGGAGGCCCTGCCGGTCGTGCTCGGTCGCGGACGCACGCCGCTCACCATCGAGGAGGGCATCGCGGTCGTCACCCACGCGCCGCAGCTGCTCGAGAAGAACCGGTGCTTCATGCTGTCCGGCTCGCGGCGCGGCGACCGGCGGGTGCCGGCGATGTGGATCTCGGCCAGGGCGCCGAAGCTCGGCTGGTGCTGGGACGGCAACCCGCACGACTGGCTCGGGGTCGCCTCCGCCGCAGGCCGCCTCGCCTGACCCCTCGCGGTTCGCCTCAACTTTCCCGCCCGATCAGGGAACCTTCACCTTGGCACCAGAACCGTTGTGGTGCGAACCTGAAGGTTCTGGGATCGGGCGGGAAAGTTGTGACTCCTGGGAGCCCGGGAGGCGGGTCAGCCGGTGACCTCGTCGACCTTCTTCGGCATGAAGGCAGCGGCGATCACCAAGGTCAACGCCACTGCGAACGACGCCACGAAAACGGCGTGGATGGCGGGGTCGAGCACGCCCGCCGGCAGCGACTCGAGGTCGGTCGGCTCGGACCCCAGCCGGTTGCGCACCACGGCGTTGGCCAGCGCCCCGAACGCGGCGACGCCGACGGCCGAGCCCACCGACCGGGCGAACAGGGTCGCCCCGGTGGCCACACCGCGCTGCGCCCAGCCGACCGACGACTGCGCGGCCACGATGGCGGGGCTCGCGACGTAGCCGAAGCCCAGCCCCATCACGAAGTTGGGGGCGGCGAGGTGCAGCACCGAGCTCGACGAGTCGACCGTGAGCAGGAGCGCCGCACCGGCGAGCGCGATGACCGAGCCGAGCAGCATCGTCGCTCGGAACCCGAACCGCAGGTAGATCCGCCCCGACGTGGCCGCCGCGATCGGCCAGCCGATCGTCATCGCGGCGAGGGCGAACCCGGCGACGATCGCCCCGGTGCCCAGCACCCCCTGGGCGAACAGCGGCACGTACGAGGTCAAGCCGAGCAGCAGTACCCCGACGACGAGCGAGACGGCCATCGCCGCCCCGACCACCCGGTGCCGGAACACCCACAGCGGCAGCACCGGCTCGGCCGCACGCCGCTCGACGAGCACGAAGGCCACGAGCACGAGCACCGACCCCACGAGCAGGGACACGCTCACGGGTGAGCCCCACGACCAGATCACGCCGCCCTCGAGCAGGGCCACGAGCAACGCCACGGTGCCGAGCAGCAGCAGCAGGGTGCCCAGGACGTCGACCTTGGGCCGCGCCCGCTCGGGGTCGCGGGCCCGAGGCGACTCCTCGAACCGGCGCCACAGCTTCCAAGCGGCGAGGAGGCCCAGCGGGAGGTTGACCAGGAAGATCCAGCGCCACGACGCGTAGTCGGCGAACGCGCCCCCGAGAGTCGGGCCGACGAGCGAGGAGATCGCCCAGACCGCGGCGAGGTAGCCCTGAACGGTCGCGCGCTCGGCGACGGTGTAGATGTCGCCGACGATCGTCATCCCGACCGGCTGCACGGCTCCGGCGCCGAGCCCCTGCAGGGCGCGGAAGGCGATGAGGGCGCCCATCGACCACGCCAGCCCGCACAGGAGCGAGCCCACGAGGAACAGGGCGATGCCGAGCAGCATCACCGGCTTGCGGCCGTAGAGGTCGGCCACCTTGCCGTAGATCGGAACGGACACCGCCTGCGCGAGCAGGTAGATCGAGAACAGCCACGGGAACTGGCTCAGCCCGCCGAGGTCGCGCACGACCGCGGGCACGGCGGCGGCGAGGATCGTCGCGTCGATGGCCACCAGACCGGTGCTGAGCATCACCGACAGCAGGACGGGCCCGCGCTCGCTGCGCAGGCCCACGCTGGCCCGGCTGGCTCGGGTCTGGACGGGGGTGGTCACCTACCCGCCAACCCGCTCGCGGCGACCCGCATTCCGGCTGTCCAACGTGACGGATGTCGTGTGCTCGCCCCGGGCGCCCCCCGCGCCGCCGGTCACCAGCTGGTCTCGACGCAGGCGCGCGCGCTGCGCGGCTCGACCTGGATCGTGGCGTGGTCGATCGCGAACCGCTCGCGCAGCATCGCCGCCGCCTCGGTGAGCACCGTCGTCGGGTCGGCCCCGTCGTCGCAGACGAGGTGCACGGTGGCCACGTGCATGCCCGACGTGAGGGTCCACAGGTGCAGGTCGTGCACGTCGACGACCGCACTGACGGCACGCAGCGCCGCCTCGGCCTCGGCAGGAACGATGCCGGCCGGCGCGTGCTGGCCGAGGACGGCGAGCACCTCGCGGCCGAGGAACACCGCCCGCACGGCGACGAACACGGCGATGGCGAGGGCGATCACGGTGTCCCAGAGCGACGAGCCGGTGGCGGCCACGAGCAGGCCGGCGATGACGACCCCGAGCGACCCGACGGTGTCGGCGACCACCTCGAGGTAGGCGCCCTTGACGTTGAGGCTGTCGGTGGCACCGCCGCGCAGCAGCACCAGCGCCACGAGGTTGACGACCAGGCCGAGGCCGCCCACGACGAGCATCGTGGTCGACGCGACCTCGGGCTCGTCGCCGATCCGGCCGACGGCGGCCACGACGATGTACACGGCCACCCCGAGCATGAGCAGCACGGCCAGCCCCGAGGCGAAGACCTCGGCCCGGTACGACCCGAAGGTGCGCCGCCCGGTCGTGTCGGGGCGCCCCGCGATCCGGGTCGCCACCAGCGCCGCCCCCAGGGCGACGACGTCGGCGGCCATGTGGCCGGCGTCGCTGAGCAGCGACAACGAGCCGCTCGCGACCGCCGCCGCGACCTCGACGACGAAGAACGCGGCGATCAGCACGAACGCCACGCGCAGCCGCCAGCGGTGCGTGGCGCCCGCGTTGGGCTGGGCGTGACCGTGCCCCGAACCCATCACTCCACCTCCTTCGCGCCCACGCCGAGACCTCTCCTGCACGACGCTACCCGCCGGCCCTTCGGTCGCCCGGCATACAGTGCCGTGCATGCCACGGCCGCAGACCTCCGCCGCCGAGCGCCGCGTGCTCGACGCCCTCGACGCGACCGAGCTGGTCGCCACCCTCGTCGAGCTGGTGCGCGTGCCCAGCGTGACCGGCACCGACGCCGAGAGCGACCTGCAGCACACGGTCGCCCGGTGGTTCGACGAGGCCGGGCTCGAGGTCGACGCCTGGTCGCTCGACCTCGACGAGCTGCGCACCGATCCCGACTTCCCGGGCAGCGAGGCGCCGCGGGTCGAGGGTCACGGCGTGGTCGGCACTGCGCCCGGCACCGGTGAGCCCGCCCTCGTGCTCCAGGGACACGTCGACGTCGTTCCCGTCGGTGACCTCGCGAACTGGCCCGGGGCGCAACCGTTCTCGGCGCGCATCGAGCACGGCGTGCTCCACGGCCGCGGTGCCTGCGACATGAAGGCCGGCCTGGCCGTCAACCTCGCCGTGGCCCGCGCCGTGCACCGGTCAGGCGTTCGCACCGAGCGGAGGCTGGCCCTGCACAGCGTCGTCAGCGAGGAGGACGGCGGCCTCGGGGCCTTCGCCACCCTGCGCCGCGGCCACCGGGGCGAGGTCGCGGTCATCACCGAGCCGACCAGCGGCCGGATCGTCACCGCGAACGCCGGCGCCCTCACCTTCCGCATCGAGGTCACCGGAAGGGCCGCGCACGGCAGCACGCGCCACGAGGGGATGTCGGCGCTCGACGCGTTCTGGCCGGTCCACCTGGCCCTGCGCGACCTCGAGGCGAGGCGCAACGCCGACCGGCACCCGCTCTTCGGGGACAACCCGCTCCCCTACGGCATCTCGGTGGGCACCGTGAGCGCGGGCGACTGGGCCAGCTCGGTTCCCGACCTCCTCGTCGCCGAGGGGCGGATGGGCGTGCGCCTGGACGAGGACCCCGCACTCGCTCGCAGCGCCTTCGAGGATGCCGTCGCCGCGGCCGCCGCGGCCGACCCCTGGCTGCGCGACCACACCCCTCGTGTCAGCTGGCCCGGTGGTCAGTTCGCGTCCGGCCGGCTGGCCGACGGGCACCCGCTCATCGAGGAGGTGGCCGATGCGGTGGAGGCCGTCACGGGCGACCGGCCCACCGAGGCGGCCGCGCCCTACGGCTCCGACCTGCGCCTCTACACCGGCGTCGGAGGGATCCCGACCCTGCACTACGGCCCGGGCGACGTGCGGCTCGCGCACGCGCCGCGCGAGTCGGTGCCGATCGACGAGGTGGTCGAGGTGGCCCGGTCACTCGCCCTGGTCGCGGCCCGCCGGCTCGGCGCCCACTGACGGTCGGATCAGTCGGGCATCCGGAGGGCCTCGTCGGGCTCGAGCGGCTGGAGCTCACCGAGGCTCTCGGCCACGACGACGGCCGAGTCGCCCCGGGCCAGGCGGAAGTCGGACGACGGGTTGGTCATGGTCTGCCCGTCGCGGCTGACGGCCAGCAGGGTGGCGTTGTGCTCGCGGCGCAGCCGGGCCGAGAGGTCGTCGAGGTCGAGGTCGGTGTACTCCTCGGGCAGCTCGACACGGTAGAGCTCGCTGCCGTCACCGCCCGAGACGACGTCGGTCACCAGCTCGGCCAGCCCGGGGTACAGGGCCGTGCGGGCGAGCAGCCTCGAGGCCAGCCGCGAGGTCACCAGGATCTCGTCGGCGTGCGCCCGGCGCACGTGCTCGACGTGCTTGGGGTTGTTCACCTCGACGACCGTGCGCACCCGTGGGGCCATCGTCTCGATCGCCAGGACGGTGAGGATCGAGCGCATGTCGGCCTCGTTCGACGCGTCCGACGGACAGATGATCGCGGCTGCCGCATCCGGGATGCCGGCGCGTTCGAGGTCGGTGGTGCTGGTCGTGTCGCCGCGCACGAAGTAGACGTCCGCCCCGGCCGGGCTGCGCTCGCTCTCGTGCAGCACGACGATGCGCGAGGTGAACTCGTCGCCCTGGAGCTCCTCGATGAGCTCACGTGCCGTGGCGTTCCACCCGCAGACGACGATGTGGTCCGAGTAGCCCGATGCGCCCATGCCCTGGCCCTCCTTCAGGAGGAAGTCGATGACGAAGCCGACGATCGCGGCGGTGAGCGTCGCGACGATCGCGACGCCGAAGAAGGCCAGCAGCCAGCCGATGACGTAGCCGCCGGGGCTCGTCACGTAGGACGAGTCGCCCGACCCGATGACCGTGGTCACCGACCAGTAGGCCGACCCGACGAGTCCCTGCGCCGACCGCTTCTCGGGCTCGAGCACCGTGACGAGGAACGCCGAGGCGGCCACGATGACGACGAGCGCGATGACCAGCGTGCGGAAGAAGTGGAAGTCGAGCCCGGCCCGGATCCGGCTGACGTGGAACCCGACCCGTCGGACGATCGGCAGGTCGCGCACCGCTTCGATGGGCGCACGGAGCACTCGTGCCATGCCGTTGCGCACGTGTCTCACCGCAAGGCCGTCCGCCGGAGCCCCATCGGCACAGTGTGGGGGGCCACGGCTCGGGTCGACAAGGGTCCGACCAGAGGCGCACGGGTGGCCACCGAGTGGGCACAATGCCGGGATGGCCCTGTTGCGCTACTCCGCGATCACCTCCCTCGACGGTTACGTCAACGACACGGAGGGAGGCTTCTCCTGGGCGGCCCCGTCCGACGAGCTGCACGAGGTGGTCAACGCGCAGGAGCGCGAGGTCGGCACCTACCTGCTCGGCCGTCGGATGTTCGAGGTGCTGCGCTACTGGGAGACCGCGCCCGGCGACGTGCCGGGCCCGATGGGGGAGTACGCCCGGATCTGGCGCGGGCTCGACAAGGTCGTCTACTCCACGAGCCTCGAGGACGTCACCACCGCGCGCACCCGGGTGGCCGCGTCGTTCGACGTGGCCGCGGTCGAGGAGCTGAAGGCCTCGAGCGTGCTGGACATCAGCGTCGGAGGGCCCACGCTCGCGGCCGCGGCGTTCCGCGCCGGGCTGGTCGACGAGGTGCACCAGTTCCTGCACCCCGTCGTGGTCGGCGGAGGCACCCGGGCCCTGCCCGACGACGTGCGCCTCGACCTCGACCTCGTGGCCGTCGACCGGATCGGCGACGTCGTGCACCTGCACCACCGGGTCCGCCGCTGACCCGAGCGCACGGTGTGAGGCGTCGGGGTCAGGCGTCGGGCTCGTCGTCGGCGGACGGTGGCGGGTTGCGCGGGCTGGGGTCGAGCCGGTCGGCCACCCGCGGCACGACGGCCCAGAGCACGGTGAGCACGAGCAGGATGGCGCCGCCGGCGACCCAGCCGGCCCGGTCGCCGACCACGAGGTCGACGACGAGCAGCACGACTCCGGAGACGGTGAGCGCCAGCATCGCCAGGCCGGCCAGCGCGAACCGGTTGCCCGACTCGACGAGCAGCTCGCGACGACGCCGGCGGAAGAGCACCCGGTGCATGGCCACCGGCGCCACCACCAGCCCGGTGGTGAGCACCGACCCCGCGAGCACGGCGAGGTAGACGTCCCGCTGGAACGCCGTGAGCTCGGGGAAGCGGTTGGAGAACGGCACGGTGAGCAGGAACCCGGTGAGGATCTGCACGCCGGTCTGGGTGACCCGGATCTCCTGGAGCAGCTCGTCCCAGTTGCGGGTCAGCGTCTCCGGCGACGGCTGCTCGCCCGTCGCCTCCGTGCGTGCCATCGGAGCCCTCCTGTCGCAGGTGGAAAGTCTATGGGCGAGGGGAATGCGAGAGTGGTTCGCGTGACCGACGCCGACGTGACGATCGACGGGCTCCCCTCGGGGCTGTCCGCACGGGTGCCGAACGCCGCCGACGCACCCGATGTGGCAGCGCTGCTGGCCGCCCACCAGCGAGCCGCCAAGGGCTCGGCCGGGGTCGACCCCGAGGCGGTGCTCGGCCAGCTCGCCGGCGTCGGCTCGTGGACCCGACGGCAGGCCTTGGTCGACGACGCCGACGGGCGGCTGGTCGCGTGGCTCTCGGTGCACGACCGCGCGTCCGGGCGCACCCTCGTCGAGGTGACCGTCACGCCGGACCTGCCCGAGACGGATGCCGCCGCCATCGCTGCCGCGCTGTTCGGCGCGGCCGAGCGGCACGCCGTCGACATCGCCGGCGTTCGGGGCGTCCGCTCGACCTTGCTCGACTCCGGCGCGTACGCCGACGACCCCCGTCAGCAGCAGTGGCTCGCCGCGGCGGGCTTCGAGCAGACCCGCACCTGGCTGCAGATGACCCGCCCGGTGGCGGCCGACGAGGCGGGCGGCCTTCCCGCGCCGCGCGAGGGGGTCGTCGTGAGGCCCGTCGAGCAGCACGCCGACGGACTCCCCCTCGCCCAGGACCTCCAGACCGTGCACCGTGTCCTCGAGGAGTCCTTCCAGGACCACTTCAGCAGCTACCGCGAGAGCTTCCCCGAGTTCGTGATGCGGCTGCGCGAGGACCCCGGACACCGGTGGGACCACTGGTGGCTCGCGACCGTCGAGACCGACGAGGGGGTGCTGCCGGCGGGCGCGCTCGTCTCGACGGTGCTGCGCGAGGACGCCCAGGGCTTCGAGGGCAGCTACGTCGACTACATCGGCGTGCACCGGCGCGCCCGCGGACGTGGAGTCGCGAAGGCGTTGCTGCACACCGCGATCGAGGATGCCGCACGGCGAGGGCGTAACCGGGTGGGCCTCGAGGTCGACGCCGACTCACCCACGGGGGCCGACGGGCTCTACACGTCGATGGGCTGGGTGACCGACTACCGCACCCAGTCCTGGCACCGCGAGCTCGACCTGCGCCGAGCGGCTCAGCCCGAGTAGATGTCGACGACCAGCCGGGTCGGGTTCCGCAGCACGGACACCTTGAACGGCCGCTTGCCGTCTCGCACGCCGACGAACGCCTGGCCGTAGCCCTCGAACCCTCCGTAGACCGGTAGCGCCTGGGCCACCACGGTGCCGGCGATCGATGCCGCGGAGGCGTTGCGCGGTCGCGGCGTGCTGTCCGACGGGATGCCGACGGTGGTGATCATCACCTCGAGGAAGGCGTCGCCGGCCACGTCGACGGCGTCGCCGCTGCCGTCGGCCGTGGGCTCCTCGACGTAGTGCACCCGGTAGGTCGGCCGCCCGCTGCCCGGGAACTGCCAGACCACCCGGTCGAAACCCGTGTGGTGCCCGACCCGCACGACGCCGATCCCGCCGATGTTGCCGCCGAGGCCGGGGAAGGTCGGCGAGCTCGCCTCGTCGAGGGTGAACCCGGCCGGCACGGACGCCGTTGCCGTCGCCGACGCGCTCGGCGACGAGGACGGGGACGAGGTGGTGGGCGATGCCGACGCGGTCGTCGTCGCCGAGGTGGTGGGGTCGAAGGACACGGTCGGCATCGGGGTCGGCTCGGGGTCCGACGTGCAGCCCGCGAGGGCCAGTGCCACGACGGACGTGGCGACGACGGCGAGAGTACGGCCGGCGATGACGGTACGGGACGAGCGCATGGTGACCTCCTGGCCACGACGGTACCGGCGGGGTGGTCGCGGCCCCCGGCGGCTCGCCCGGGACCGGCGAGCCCGGGACCGGCGAGCCCGGGACCAGCACCGGTGCGGCGCCTGCCGCCCGGCGCAACGGCATACTCAGCGCCATGAACATCGGTCTGCGGGACCGGGTGCTGCCCGAGAACCAGCGGCGCACCCTCGACGAGCTGTCCGAGGACCTGGACCTCAGGTCGGGGGACACCCGGGCCAAACAGTCGGCGTTCTGGACGATGCTGGTGCTCTCGGCGATCATCGCGACGGCGGGCGTGCTCGCCGACTCCACGGCCACGGTCATCGGCGCCATGATCATCGCCCCGCTCTCGACGCCGATCATGGGCATCGCGCTGGGCCTGGTGAAGCGCGAGCGGATCCGCGCCGGCCGGTTCGTGTTCTGGGGAGCGGTCGTCGTCGTGCTGATCGGGGTGATCGCCGCCCTGGTCGTGCCCGACATCGACGTGCACACCAACGACCAGATCACCAGCCGCACCTCACCCACCGTGGTCGACCTCATCGCGGCGATCGCCACGGGTCTCGCCGGCGCCGTCGGCCTGTCCCGCCGCGACGTCGCGGCCGTGCTGCCCGGAGTCGCGATCGCCATCTCGCTCGTGCCCCCGCTCGCCGTGGTGGGGATCTGCCTGGGCGAGGGCGCGGTGCCGCTCGCGCTCGGCGCCCTGGTGCTGTTCGTCTCCAACCTCGTGTCGATGGTCATCGCCGGCACCGTGCTCTTCGCGGCCCTCGGGTACTCGGCCGAGGCCGACCAGGAGGCGCATCGTGTCGGAGCCGAGCGAAAGTCCTACATCACTCTCGTCGCCCTCCTCCTCGCCGTGCTGGTGCCCCTCGCCCTGAACACCGCACTCGTCCTCCTGCTGCACACGTGGACGGGCCGGGTCCAGGACGTCGCCGAGGCCTGGCTCTCCGAGGTCCCACGGTCCGAGGTGACGGACGTGACGTTCGCGTCGAGCTCCTTCCGCATCGAGGTGCGGGTGCCTCCCGACGACCTGCCCGCCACCGACGACCTACTGCGTGCGCTCGACGGCCAGGTCCCCGACGGGATCTCGATCGTCGTCGACACGACCTACGGCGAAGAGGTGGATGCCGGCACGACCGGTTCGCTCTGAGCGTCCCGCGGAATCCTCCCGGCAGGTCGGGACACCGGGCCCTGTCGGCCGGGACGCCGGTGCCGCGAGCGTTGGTGCTCCACACACCGACACGAAGGACGCACCACCATGAACAGCACCATCACCACCGCCGGGTCGACCACCCGACCGCTCGACGCGACGACGGACCCGGCCCCAGCCCCGGCCTCGCGCCGCCGGCTCTGGGCCTGGTCCGGAGTCGGGGCTGGCCTGGCGGGCATCGTCTCGATCGGCGCCTCGATGCAGGTCGACGCCGTCTACGCCCCCGGCGTCGAAGGCGACCCCACAGCGATCGTGGCCCGGCTCGCCGACGAGACCTCCGCGATCCTCGCCTTCCACACGGCGACGCTCGTGGGCATGGCCCTCCTCGTGGTCTTCGCCGCGGGGCTGCGGCGCCGGCTGGCGGGCCAGCTCCCGTCGCGCAGCCTCCTCCCGGACGTCGCCGCGGCCGGCCTCGGCCTGGTCGCCGTCGCCCAGCTGATGGGCTCCGGGCTCACCACGGAGTTCGTCTTCGGGGTCAGCGACCCCGATGCCGCCGTGGTCCCCGAGGCCGCGGTCTTCTTCGGCCACTGGGTCGGCACCATCCCGTGGCTGTGGGTCGGCGCCGGACTCGCCGGTGTCGCGGTGGCCGTCGCGGCCCTGCGGCACGGCGCGACGGCGCGCTGGGTCGGTTGGGTCGGTGCCGTGCTCGGCGGCGTGACCCTCGTCCTCGGACTCTCGCCCCTGCAGTACATGGCCGGCATGACCGGGCCGATCTGGCTGCTGATCACGGCGATCGGCCTCGCGCTGGGCGACCGTGCGCGGCGCGCCTAAGCGGCTCGACCACGCCTCCGGCAACGGGCGGACGACCACCGTGTCGCACCCCTATAGTGCGGTCACCATGGACCGCACCCACGCGCCGGGAGCGCAGGGAATGCCCCGGGTGGCCACGGCGATCGCCGTGGCCGCCTGGGGCACTGCCGTGCTCGCGGTCGTGCTCACCCTGGCCGCGCGCCCTCCTGTCGACGAGGCCCTGTGGTTCCTCGCCGTCGACGTCACCGTGGCCTGCGTCTACGGCACTGTCGCGGCCGTCATCCTCGCCAGGCGCCGGCACCCGGTGCCCTGGATCCTCGCCGTGGCGGCGATCGGAGGCGGACTGTCCGCGCTCGGTTTCGCCTGGCGGGCGTACGAGGTCGACCACCCCGGCCTGCCGGCCGTCGACCTGGTCGGCACCCTGCAGGGGCTGGCCTGGGTGCCGGGCACGCTCGCCCTGTTCCTCGTCGTGCCCTGGCTCGTTCGTGACCACCCGCTCGGCCGGGCCGTGTGGGGCGTCATCGGCGGCACCGTGCTGATCGTCGCCCTCGTGGTCTGCCAGCTCCTCGGTGTCGACGCCGCCTTCACCCCGCTCGTCACCGCCGTGGTCGTCCTCGGCTTGGTCAGCGCGGCGGCGGTCGAGCACCGCCATCGGCACGGCCCGCCAGCAGAGCGCAACGGCCTGGGCTGGCTGGCGCTCGGCACCGCCGTGCTGGCCCTGTCGTTCGTGCCCCTGGCGCTGCCGTGGGGCCTGGTCACCCTGCCGGTGTGGCTCACCCCGGTGCTGCACCTGGCGTCGCAGGCGGTCTACCCGGCAGCGGTGCTCGTCGCCGTCCTGCGGGGCCGGATGTGGGGGCTGCAGCTCGCGGTGAGCCGCACCGTGCTCGCCGGCCTGATGACGGTCACCCTCACGACGACCTACGTCGTGGTCACCTGGCTCGTGACGCGGGTCGTGCCCGGGTCGGAGCTCGCACAGCTCGTCGGGGCGGCCGCCGTGGCCGTGTCCTTCCAGCCCTTCCGGCTGTGGCTCGAGCGTCGGGTTCACCGCCTGGTTCACGGCAGGGCGGCCACCCCCGACCACGTCGTACGGCGGCTCGGCAGCCACCTCAGCCTCGAGGGCTCCGCGGACGCGCTGCTCGGCGGCCTCGCCGAGGACGTCGGCACGGCGATGCGGCTGGAGTCGGTCAGCCTCGTCACGCCGGGCCACGACGACGTCGTCTGGGGGATGCCGTCCGGCGCCCCCGTCGCCGTCCCCCTCCGCCACCGCGGCGAGGAGGTCGGGACGATGCTCGTCACCCTCCCCGGCGGCGAGGCGCTGGGTGCGCCGGGGCATCGGACGCTCGGCGACCTGGCCAACGTCGTCGCCACTGCCGTGGCAGTGACCCGCGCCGCACGGGAGGTCGAGGAGGCGCGGCAGCGCCTGGCCAGCGCCCGGCTGGCCGAGCGACGCGTCATCCGCCGCGAGATCCATGACGGACTGGGACCCTCGCTCGCCGGGCTCCGGCTGGGCCTGCGCGGGGCCCGCAACCTCCTCGACACCGACCCGGCGGCCGCTGCCGAGCTGCTCGCGACCCTCCAGGACGAGCTCGACCAGCGCGTCGCGGACGTGCGGACGCTGTCGCACCACCTGCTCCCGCCGGTGCTCGACGAGCTCGGGCTGGGCGCGGCGCTGCAGGAGCTCGCCGCGCGCCACGCGGAGGACGGCCTCACCGTGCACCTCGACCTGCACACCGAGGAGGTCGCCGACCCCCGGGTCGCCGCGGCGGCCTACGGCATCATCGGCGAGGCACTGGTCAACGTGGCCCGGCACAGCGGGGCGAGCGAGTGCACCGTCCGCACGACCACCGCGAACGGCTCGCTCGAGGTCATGGTGTCCGACCCGGGTCGGGGCATCACGGCCGACGCCCGCGCGGGTGTCGGGAGCAGGTCGATGCGGGAGCGGGCCGAGGAGCAGGGCGGCCGGTTCGAGATCCACTCCGCGCCCGGCTCGGGAACGACGGTGCAGGCCGTGCTGCCGCTCGAGGTGGTGAGCCGTGCCTGAGCCGATCCGGGTCGCGATCGTCGACGACCACCCGGTCTTCCGGCTCGGGATGGCGGGCCTGCTCGGCTCGCTCGACGGCATCGACGTGGTCGCCCAGGCCGCCGACGCCGCCCAGGCACTGGCGATCGCTCCGGGCACGGTCGACGTCGTGCTCATGGACCTGCACCTCGGCGAGGACTCCGGCATCGAGACCACCCGTGACCTCGTGCAGCGCGACCCGCACGTCCGGGTGCTCGTCGTCACCATGCGCGAGGACGACGAGTCCGTGGTCGCGTGCATGCGGGTGGGGGCTCGCGGCTACCTGCTCAAGGGCGCCTCACCCGAGGAGGTCGAGCGGGCCGTTCGGGCCGTCGCCAACGGCGAGGTCATCCTCGGTCCGGCGGTCGCCGCGCGGGCCGTGGCGGCCCTCACGTCCGGCCGCACCTCGGCCCGGGTCCCGTTCCCGGAGCTGACCGACCGGGAGCGCGAGGTGCTCGACCTCGTGGCCCGCGGCTACGACAACCTGACCATCGCCCGCCGGATGGTGCTCAGCCCGAAGACCGTGCGCAACCACGTCTCGAACGTGCTGACCAAGCTCGGTGTGCCGGACCGTTCGGCGGCGATCGTGCGCGCCCGCGAGGGGGGCCTGGGCGTCGACTGACGCGTTGGGCAGACCCTCCTCGGCCGCGCCCGCCATGGCCGGCGCCGGCGTGGGTATCTGCGCCCGAATGACGCGCTCCTTACCTGCACAAGCCCGTAGGAGGAAGCCCCATGTCGCTGACCATCGAGAGCCCCGCAGCGGTGACCCCGCCGGTGACCGCACCCCTGGCCGCCCGCCCCCGGCCACTCGCCCCAGGCGTCGCGCCTACGCCGCGGCTCGAGCTCAGCGTCGGTACTGCCGTGGAGCGCTACCTCGCGCTGGCGTCCGCCCTGCCGGGCACTGCCATCCACTACGCGGTCAAGGCCAACCCGCACCCGGTGCTCCTGCGCGCGCTGGCCCAGTCCGGTTGCCGGTTCGACGTGGCCAGCCCCGCCGAGGTCCGCGCCGCGCTCGACGCGGGCGCACCGGCATCCCACCTCGTGCACTCCAACCCGGTGGCTCGTCGCGACCACCTGGCCGAGGCGTACGCGCTCGGCGTGCGGCTGTTCGTCGTCGACTCCGCCGGCGAGGTCGCCAAGCTCGTGGATGCCGCGCCCGGCGCCGCCGTGCTCGTGCGGATCGTCACGAGCGGTTCGGGGTCGGACTGGCCGCTGTCCCGCAAGTACGGCTGCACGGTCGACGAGGCGGTGGAGCTGCTCGTCGCGGCCGGACGCGAGGGTCTGGACCCCGCCGGTGTCTCCTTCCACGTCGGCTCGCAGCAACGCGATCCGCAGGCTTGGGGCGCCCCGATCGCCTCTGCAGCACGGGTTTTCGCCGCGGTCCGCGCGGCGGGGTTCCGCCCGTGGCTGCTCGATCTCGGCGGCGGGTTCCCCGCGCGGCTCGACGGCGAGCCGCTGCCGATCGCCGACTACGGCCGGTCCATCGACGCCCACCTGGAGGCCGCGTTCGGCGCCGACCGCCCCCGCACGATCGTGGAGCCCGGCCGCGGCGTCGTCGGGGATGCCGGCACGGTGGTCACGAGCGTCGTGGGGGTCATCGACCGCGGGGGTACCCGGTGGGTGTTCATCGACGCGGGCGTCTTCAGCGGGCTGGTCGAGACGCTCGACGAGGCGATCCGCTACCGGCTCGAGACGCCCGGCGTCACGGGTGCGACCGGGCCGTGCGTGCTCGCGGGTCCGACCTGCGACAGCGTCGACGTGCTCTACGAGACCACGCCGGTGCGGCTGCCGCTGGCCCTCGCCGAGGGCGACGAGCTGCGCATCCATGCGGCCGGTGCCTACTCGACGTGCTACTCCACGGTCGGCTTCAACGGCTTCGACCCGCTGCCCACCGTCGTCATCCGCTGAGCTGCCCGCCGACCGCCCACCCGCCGCCCCGCTCAGGCGCGGTCGAGGTGGGTGCAGACGCACACCTTGTTGCCGTCGGGGTCGGCGAGCACCGTGAACGACGGTGCCTCGGAGTCGTCGACGACCGTGCCGCCGGCCGCCACCGCGGCGTCGATGCGCACCTGCGCCACCTCCGGCGCCACCCAGAGGTCGAGGTGCCAGCGCTGGCGCGGGGCCTCGTGGGGCTCGGTGCCCTGGAACCAGATCGAGGGCAGCTGGCCGGTGCGGTCGAAGACGGTGTCGGCGACGACGGCGCCCGGCGTCGCCGGTGAGCACCGCGGCCCAGAACGGCCCGAGCCGGGCGTCGAAGGCGGTGTCGAGGCCGAGCTCGACCTGCATGACCTCGCCGGGCACCGCGACGACGGAGTGACGACGGGCCACCTCGCTGAGCGCGCGGGCGAGCGTGACGTCATCCGCGGTGACCCAGATACCGCCACTGCCGGCGTCGGTCGAGACCCGCAGGTCGACGTGTGGACCGGTCAGGCCGGCCTCCAGGTGCTCACCGAGACTCCTCTCGGATGCCGCGTGCACGGCATCCGAGAGGAACGCGGCGCCGGACACGGGGTCGGCCGCACGGAAGCGCCCGTGGAGGCGCTGGGCGAGCTTGCGCCAGTCGGCGAGCCCGGCGTCGACGATGGCCGCGGTGGTGAGCTTCTCCATCCACCGCACCCTGCCAGCGCCCACCGACACCGAGAAAGCTGGATGACGGGGGCCGGGCGCCGAACTCGGGAACACGCGGGCCTCGACCAGAGTTGAGCGAGGTGAACGCAAGTTTCGAGCGGCTGGCTTGCTCACGGCATCCCGGTCGGTCTACCTTGAGTCCCAAGCACTCAACCCCAGCGTCAACGCAAGGAGAACAGCCACCATGGCACGTGCAGTCGGCATCGACCTCGGCACCACCAACAGCGCCGTCGCCGTCCTCGAGGGCGGCGAGCCCACCATCATCGCGAACGCCGAGGGCGGTCGCACCACCCCGTCGGTCGTCGCGTTCAGCAAGGGCGGTGAGGTGCTCGTCGGCGAGATCGCCAAGCGCCAGGCCGTCACCAACGCCGACCGCACCATCCGCTCGGTCAAGCGCCACATGGGCACCGACTGGCGCTCCGACGACATCGACGGCAAGAAGTACAACGCCCAGGAGATCAGCGCCCGCATCCTGCAGAAGCTCAAGCGCGACGCGGAGGCCTACCTCGGCGAGACCGTCACCGACGCCGTCATCACCGTGCCCGCCTACTTCGACGACCACGAGCGCCAGGCCACCAAGGAGGCCGGCGAGATCGCGGGCCTGAACGTCCTGCGCATCGTCAACGAGCCGACCGCGGCCGCCCTGGCCTACGGCCTCGACAAGGGCAAGGAGGACGAGCTCATCCTCGTCTTCGACCTCGGCGGCGGCACCTTCGACGTCTCGCTCCTCGAGGTCGGCAAGGACCCCGAGGACGGCTTCTCGACCATCCAGGTCAAGGCCACCTCCGGCGACAACAAGCTCGGCGGCGACGACTGGGACGAGCGGGTCGTGCAGCACCTGCTCACCACCGTCAAGAACACCTCCGGCGTCGACCTGTCCAAGGACAAGATCGCGATGCAGCGGCTGCGTGACGCGGCCGAGCAGGCCAAGAAGGAGCTGTCGTCGGCGTCGAGCACCAACATCTCGATGCAGTACCTCTCGATGAGCGAGAACGGCCCGATCCACCTCGACGAGACGCTCACCCGTGCGCAGTTCGAGCAGATGACCAAGGACCTCCTCGACCGCACCAAGCAGCCGTTCCAGAACGTCATCAAGGATGCCGGCATCTCGCTGTCCGACATCGACCACGTCGTGCTCGTCGGCGGCTCCACCCGGATGCCGGCCGTCAGCGCCGTCGTCAAGGAGCTCACCGGCGGCAAGGAGCCCAACAAGGGCGTCAACCCCGACGAGGTCGTCGCGCTCGGAGCCTCGCTCCAGGCGGGCGTGCTCAAGGGCGAGCGCAAGGACGTCCTGCTCATCGACGTCACGCCGCTCTCGCTCGGCATCGAGACCAAGGGTGGCCTGTTCACCAAGCTCATCGAGCGCAACACCGCGATCCCGACCAAGCGCAGCGAGGTCTTCTCGACGGCCGAGGACAACCAGCCGTCGGTGCTCATCCAGGTCTTCCAGGGCGAGCGCGAGATCGCGCAGCAGAACAAGCCGCTCGGCACCTTCGAGCTCTCCGGCATCGCGCCGGCCCCCCGCGGCGTGCCGCAGATCGAGGTCACCTTCGACATCGACGCCAACGGCATCGTGCACGTGACGGCCAAGGACCGCGGCACCGGTCGCGAGCAGAAGATCACCATCTCCGGCGGCTCCGCGCTGTCGAAGGAGGAGATCGAGCGCATGGTCAAGGACGCCGAGGCGCACGCCGAGGAGGACAAGGTCCGTCGCGAGGAGACCGAGACCCGCAACATGGGCGAGTCCCTCGTCTTCTCCACCGAGAAGTTCCTCTCCGAGAGCGGCGACAAGGTCAGCCCCGAGCTGCGCACGCCGGTCGACGAGGCCCTCGTCGCCCTCAAGGACGCCATCAAGCCCGACTCGGGCGCGTCCCGGGACGACATCCAGGCCAAGATCGACACGCTCAACACCAAGTCCCAGGAGATGGGCGCGGCGATGTACGCGGCCGCGGCCGAGCAGGGCGAGTCGGGCGACGTGCCGGGCGCCGAGTCCACCGACGGTGGCCAGCCGGCGACCGACGCCGGTGACGACGACGTCGTCGACGCCGAGGTCGTCGAGGACGACGAGGACGAGGCGAAGAAGTGACCGACACCCCCACCGGTGAGCCGGTCGGCGGCGGGCCGGGGACCCCCGACCCCGACGACGCGATCAACACCGAGTCCGTCAACGATGGGGAGGAGGTGGCCCCGGGGCAGCCCGGGACCACCTCCGCCGGGGCGGCGTCCCCGGATGCCGGCGTTCCGGCATCCGCCGACCGTCCTGCCGGAAATGACGCGGATGCCGCTGTGCCGCACCCCGACACGGCCCTCGCCGCCGAGCGCCTCGGTGACCTGCAGCGGCTCCAGGCCGAGTACGTCAACTACAAGCGCCGGGTCGACCGCGACCGGGCGCTGGTGCAGGAGCGCGCCGTGCGCGACGTGCTCGAGTCGGTGCTCCCGGTGCTCGACGACATCCAGGCCGCTCGTGACCACGGCGACCTCGTCGAGGGGCCGTTCGCCGCCATCGCCGACAAGCTGGAGTCGACCCTCGGCAAGTACGGCCTGGTGCGCTTCGGCGCCAAGGGCGAGGTGTTCGACCCGATGCAGCACGAGGCCCTGATGCACGCACCGTGGCCGGCCGACGACGAGCTGCCGACCGACGCGACGGCCACGACCGTCGTCACCGTGCTCCAGCCGGGCTACCGTGCCGGTGAGCAGGTCCTTCGGCCGGCCCGCGTCGCGGTCGCCGACCCCGAGTGACCAGCCCGCACCCCGAGTAGCACCCAGGCACCGAGAGGAGGCGCCGATGGCCAGCCAGGACTGGTTCGAGAAGGACTTCTACGCGATCCTCGGCGTCCCCCAGGACTCCGACCAGGGCGCCATCAAGAAGGCCTACCGCAAGCTCGCACGCAAGCACCACCCCGACCAGAACGCCGGGGATGCCGCGGCCGAGCAGCGCTTCAAGGACATCGGTGAGGCGAATGCCGTTCTCTCCGACCCAAAGCAGCGTGAGGAGTACGACGCCATCCGGCAGATGGCGCACGGCGGTGCCCGCTTCCGCGCCGGTGGCCCGGGTGGCAACGGGGGCTTCGAGGACGTCTTCTCCGCCTTCGGCGGCGCGGGCGGCCAGCGGGTGCGCTTCAACACCGGCGGCCAGGGCGGTGCCGGGTATGCCGGACAGCCCGACCTCGACGACCTGCTCGCGCAGATGTTCGGGGGAGCCGCCGCCGGCGCGGGCGGGGCTCGTGGCGCGCGCGCCGGCGCCGACCCGTTCTCCGGGTTCAGCGCGCCGCGCGGCCCGCGGCCAGGCGCCGACGTGCAGGCACGGACGACGCTGAGCTTCCGCGACGCCGTCGAGGGGGCCACGGTCACCCTGCAGACGGCCGAGGGTCGCCGGATCACGACCAAGGTGCCCGCGGGCGTCAAGGACGGGCAGAAGATCCGGCTGCGCGGCAAGGGCGCCGAGGGCGACCCCGGCGCGCCGAAGGGCGACCTGATCCTCACCGTCGCCGTCGACAAGCACCCGGTGTTCGGCCGCGACGGCGACAACCTCACCGTCGAGCTGCCGGTCACCTTCGCCGAGGCCGCCCTCGGCGCGACCGTGTCCGTCCCGACCCTCGACGGCACCCCGGTGCGCGTCAAGGTCGCCCCGGGCACGCCGAGCGGTCGGGTGCTGCGGGTCAAGGGGCGCGGCGTCACAGGGCGCCACGGCACCGGTGACCTGCTCGCCAAGGTCAACGTCGTGGTGCCGCAGCGGCTCACCGACGCGGCGCGCGACGCCGTCGAGGCGCTGCGGGCCGAGGAGGCCGAGGTCGACCCGCGGGCCGGGCTGTTCGAGCAGGCCGGGAGCTGAGCCACGTGACGACCCTGGGCTTCGCCTTCGGCCCTGACGACGACACCCCGGTCTTCGTCATCTCGGTCGCCGCCGAGCTGGCGGGCATGCACGCCCAGACCCTGCGCCAGTACGACCGGCTCGGCCTGGTCACCCCCTCGCGGACCCGCGGCGGCGGACGGCGCTACTCCCAGCGCGACGTCGCCCTGCTCCGAGAGGTACAGCGGCTCTCGCAGGAGGAAGGCGTCTCGCTGCCCGGCATCGCTCGAATCCTCGAGCTCGAGAACCAGGTGACGGCGCTGCGCGCGCGGGTCGTCGAGCTGGGTGCCGAGCTCGACGCAGTGCGGGCCAGCACCGGACGGGGCACCCGGGTCTTCTCGGTGTCACCGAGCGGCGACGTGTATGCCGCCCGGCTCGGCGAGCGCCCCCGGCACGACCGATCCCAGGCGCTCGTCGTCTGGCGCCCCCACCACGGCTGACCGTCACGCGGGAGTTCGGACGCCACGCAGCAATTGCTGCGCGGCATCCGAACTCCCGCGTCGTCCGTCAGTGGGTCGAGAGCCGAGCGCGCGGCGTCGGGTCAGGGCACGGGCGGGGTTCCGGGTCGAGGACGAAGCAGCCATGGACCATCGTGGGCAGGCGAACGGCTCCGATGGGGGTTCCGGAACCGGGCCGAAGGTAGCGGACCGGATCTGCCCTGATTCGGTCCTAGCGTGGTCGACATGGACATGAAGCTGGAGTTGATCGGGGTTCCGGTGACCGACGTCGACCGGGCCAAGGAGTTCTACGAGAAGGTCGGCTTCGTCGTCGACATGGATCACACCGTGAGCGACGAGGTCCGGTTCGTCCAGATCACCCCACCGGGGTCGGCCTGCTCGATCGCGATCGGCCGAGGGCTCACCCAGATGGCGCCGGGGTCGCTCGACAACCTCCAGGCGGTCGTGGCCGACGCGGATGCCGCGCTGGCCCACCTGCGCGACCGGGGCATCGAGGCGGAGGGTGTGGACGACCAGCCCTGGGGCCGGTTCGTCTTCTTCAGCGACCCCGACGGCAACCGCTGGTCGCTTCAGGAGCTGCCCGACTACGCGGCCGGCGCCCAGGGCTGACCGGCCGGCCGCCAGGGCTGCCCCGGTCGACTGGGTGATGCAAAGGGCGCGGCCAGGCGCGCGCTCTGCATCACGTCGGCCTCGATCCGCCGATCAGGCGTCGTCGAGCGAGTGTGTGCGGGCGGCCGCGGCGAGCACGACCACTGCGGCGACGACGGCGGCCAGGGCAACGACCACCGAGCGCGGCTCGTCGGCCAGCCGTCCCCACGCGATCCACAGCAGCCCCCACGCCATCGCGGTGGCGACCGCCCAGCGTCCGCCGAGCCGGCGCGCGAGCAGCACCCCCACGGCGGCGGCGACGGCGAGCACGACGACGGCGGCGAGCTGCGCGGCATACCCGCCGGGGTCGACGCCGCTCGACACGAACGCGGCGGTGACGTTGGCGCACGCCGCGACCGCCACCCAGCCCAGGTAGAGCCCGAAGGTGCCGTCGACGAGCACGGTCTCGCCGTGGCCGTACGACGGGTGCTCCTGAAGGCGGCGCACGAGCAGCCCGAGGGTGCCCACCAGGGCGGCCATGACGACCACGCTGACCCAGATCCAGCCCTGCTGGGTCACGAGCAGCCAGGCCGCGTTGAGCAGCATGGATGCCGCCGCGAGCCAGCCGATCGCGCGGTGCCGGGGCTCGCGCGTCTGGGCGGGGAGCCACTGGTAGACCGTGAAGCCCGCCAGCCCGAGGTAGATCGGCGTCCAGATGGCGAAGGCCGGCCCAGCGGGCGCGAGGAGCGTGGCATCGGCCGCCAACGCACCTCCGGACGACTCGGCCACGCGGGTGCCGATCACCCCCACTCCCACCAGCGTCCCCACCACGCAGAAGACCTCGGCGACGGTGACCGCGGCCTGGCGAACGCGGTCGGCGGGCTCGACATCCGTGCTGGTGAGCGTGCTCATCGGGCCATTGGACCACGCACCTCTGAGGGTCCTTCGACACCGGACACGCGCGCGCTCAGCACACCACGGTCAGGGTGTTCACAGTTTCGCCGACTATTCTTGGCCGGTCAGGCGCTCGTCCTGCGGGATCCGTCGCGCCCTGACCTGCCACGCGAGAGGAACTGTGGGCGATGCCCGAGGAGCTGCCGAGCTCGTCGCGGCGGCCGGGTGAACCCGAGCCGTTGCCGAGCCGCGCCGAGCTGCGCTACCCCCCGGGGGCGTACTACCGGCGCATCGCACTGGGCACCGTGCTGCCCGGAGCCGGCCTCCTCGGCACCCGCTGGAAGGTGCTCGGCTGGCTGCTCGTGCTCGCTTCGTTGGCCGGCGGCATCTGGGTTCTGGTCAGGGCCTACCAGGGTGGTCTGCTGCGCTCGGCGCTCAACGTCGCGGTGCAGCCCCAGCTGCTCCAGTGGGTGGGCGTCGCCATCATGGTCGGCGCGGTGCTGTGGGTCGGCTCGATCGTGCTCACCGCCGAGCAGTCCTGGCCGGCGCCGTCGCGCGGGCCGCTGGGGCCGGGTGCTGTTCGCCGCCATGGCCTGCGTCCTCGTCGCGGCCCCTGCCGCGATGGCCGTGCGCTACATCGACGTGCAGTCGTCGGTGATCGACGAGGTGTTCGTGGCCGACGATCCAGCGAGCGCCGCGACGTCGCCCTGGCCAACACCACCGCCGAGGACCCGTGGGCCGACGTCCCGCGGGTCAACACCCTGCTCATGGGCTCCGACGCCGGCAAGGGCCGCTGGGGCACCCGCACCGACTCGATGATGGTCGTCAGCACCAACACCAAGACCGGCGACACCCTGCTGATCGGCATCCCGCGCAACCTCGAGCGGGTGCCGTTCCCCAAGAGCAACCCGCTGCACGCGCTCTACCCCGACGGATACAACTGCGGCGACCAGTGCCTGATGAACGGCATCTGGACCCTCGCCGAGGGCCGGCCCGACCTCTTCCCGGGGGTGAAGAACCCCGGGCGCAAGTCCACCGTCGACGTGGTCGGCGAGATCACCGGCCTCGACATCCAGCAGTCCGTGGTCATCAACCTGCGCGGCTTCAAGGCGCTGGTCGACGCCATGGGTGGCGTCGACGTCAACGTGCAGCAGAAGGTCTGCGTCGAGTGCCACACCTCGGCCACGGGCGGCGTCGAGTTCACCACTGACAAGCACGAGTACATCGAGCCCGGGGTGCAGCACCTCGACGGCCTCCACGCGCTCTGGTACGCCCGCTCGCGCGCCGGCAGCGACGACTTCAGCCGGATGCGGCGCCAGCGGTGCGTCGCCGGCGCCCTGATGGACCAGGCCGACCCGGTGGGGCTGCTGCAGAGCTACCCCAAGCTCGCCACGGTCCTGAAGGACAACGTGAGCATCGACATCCCGCGTGAGCAGCTGCCGGCCTGGGTCGACCTCGCCCTGCGCATCCAGAAGGGTGGCTCGATCCGCTCCCTGCCGTTCACCTCCGACGTCGTGAACCCCGGCAACCCCGACTTCGCCAAGATCCGCGCGCTCGTCAAGAAGAGCCTCAAGCCGCCGGCATCGACCTCCACCCCGTCGGCCTCCCCGAGTGCCACCCCCACGCCGACGAAGACCACGAAGTCGAGCACGCCGACGCCCACCGCCACCCCCGACGACTCCAAGGCCGTCTCGCTCGCCGCGACCTGCTGACCTCTCCCCGCGCATCGCGGAGTTGAGTGGAATAGGCTCAACTTTGGGTGGGTTGCCTCTCGAGGAACCCCGTCCCCCACCTCGTCGCAGGAGAGTCCCGCATGGAGCTGAAGCCCACCACCAAGGTGGCCGAGGCCCTGGCCGTCGCCCAGCGCTCGGCCCAGGCCGCCGGCCACCCCGAGATCACCCCGGCCCACCTGGCCCTGGCGCTGGCCGAGCAGGAGGGCACCACGACCCCTGCACTGCTGGCCGCGGCCGGCAGCTCGGCGGAGGGCATGGCGGCCACCGCCCGCTCGGTGCTCTCCGGGATGCCGCGCAGCACCGGCGCGACCGTCGCCACCCCCGCGCTCGGGCAGGCCGCGCTCGCCGTGCTCCAGCACGCCTCGACGCTGATGACGGCCCGCGGCGACACCTACCTGTCGACCGACGTGCTGCTCCTCGCGCTGCTCGAGAAGGGCGCGGTGCAGGGCGACGCGAAGGCCCTCGAGGCGCAGCTCGAGCACCTGCGCGGTGGGGCCAAGGTCGCGAGCGAGGACCCCGAGGCCACGGGCGAGGCCCTGGCGAAGTACGGCACCGACCTCACCGAGGCCGCCCGGGAGGGCCGCCTCGACCCGGTGATCGGCCGTGACGACGAGATCCGCCGCGTGGTGCAGGTGCTCAGCCGCCGCACCAAGAACAACCCGGTGCTGATCGGCGAGCCGGGCGTCGGCAAGACCGCCGTCGTCGAGGGGCTCGCCCAGCGGATCGTCGACGGCGACGTGCCCGAGTCCCTGCGCGGGAAGCGGCTGATCGCCCTGGACCTCGGCGCGATGGTCGCGGGGGCGAAGTACCGCGGTGAGTTCGAGGAGCGGCTCAAGGCCGTGCTCGAGGAGATCAAGGCCTCCGACGGCCAGGTGGTGACCTTCATCGACGAGCTGCACACGGTGGTCGGCGCGGGTGCCACCGGTGAGTCCGCCATGGACGCGAGCAACATGCTCAAGCCGATGCTCGCCCGCGGTGAGCTGCGGCTGGTCGGCGCGACCACCCTCGACGAGTTCCGTGAGCACGTCGAGAAGGACCCCGCGCTCGAGCGCCGCTTCCAGCAGGTCTTCGTCGGCGAGCCGTCGGTCGAGGACACCATCGCCATCCTGCGCGGGCTCAAGGAGCGCTACGAGGCGCACCACAAGGTCGAGATCGAGGACAGCGCCCTCGTCGCGGCGGCGGCCCTGTCCGACCGCTACATCTCCGGACGCCAGCTGCCCGACAAGGCGATCGACCTCGTCGACGAGGCGGCGTCCCGGCTGCGGATGGAGATCGACTCCAGCCCGGTCGAGATCGACGTGCTCCGCCGCGCCGTCGACCGGCTGAAGATGGAGGAGCTGCACCTGGCCAAGGAGACCGACGCGGCCTCGGCCGAGCGGCTCGAGCGGCTGCGCGCCGACCTCGCCGAGAAGACCGAGGAGCTCGCCACCCTCACCGCCCGCTGGGAGTCGGAGAAGTCCGGGCTGAACCGGGTCGGTGACCTCAAGGCCCGCCTCGACGACCTGCGCACCCAGGCCGACCGGCTGCAGCGCGAGGGCGACTACGAGGGTGCCTCGCGGCTGCTCTACGGCGAGATCCCGACCCTGCAGGCCGAGCTCGACGCGGCGCAGCAGGCGGAGTCGGCGACGGCATCCGACGACCTGATGGTCAAGGAGCGGGTCGGGGCCGACGACATCGCCGAGGTCATCTCGGCGTGGACCGGCATCCCGGCCGGGAGGCTGCTGCAGGGTGAGACCGAGAAGCTGCTCTCGATGGAGTCGATCCTCGGCGCGCGCCTGATCGGCCAGGCCGAGGCGGTGCGCGCGGTGTCGGACGCCGTGCGCCGCTCCCGCGCCGGAGTCGCCGACCCGGACCGCCCGACCGGGTCCTTCCTCTTCCTCGGGCCGACCGGGGTGGGCAAGACCGAGCTCGCGAAGTCGCTCGCCGACTTCCTCTTCGACGACGAGCGCGCCATGGTGCGCATCGACATGAGCGAGTACTCCGAGCGGCACGCGGTGGCGCGGCTGATCGGCGCTCCCCCCGGCTACGTGGGCTACGAGGAGGGCGGCCAGCTCACCGAGGCGGTGCGGCGGCGCCCGTACTCGGTGGTGCTGCTCGACGAGGTCGAGAAGGCCCATCCCGAGACCTTCGACATCCTGCTCCAGGTGCTCGACGACGGCCGCCTCACCGACGGCCAGGGCCGCACGGTCGACTTCCGCAACGTCATCCTCGTGATGACGTCCAACCTCGGCTCGCAGTACCTCGTCGACCCCACGCTGGCGCCGGAGGCCAAGCGCGAGGCCGTGATGGCGGCGGTGCGCCAGGCGTTCAAGCCGGAGTTCCTCAACCGGCTCGACGAGGTCGTGGTGTTCGACCCGCTGTCGACCACCGAGCTGGCCCGCATCGTCGACCTGCAGGTGCGTGCCCTCTCGGCCCGGCTCCGCGACCGCCGGATCACCCTCGAGGTCAGCGACCCGGCCAAGGCCTGGCTCGCCGAGCAGGGCTACGACCCGGCCTACGGCGCCCGGCCGCTGCGCCGGCTGGTGCAGCGCGAGATCGGCGACCGGCTGGCCCGCGCGCTGCTGGCCGGTGACGTCCGCGACGGCGACACCGTGGTGGTCGACCTCGGCGACGCCGGACTCGTCCTGCGCTGAAGGGCCGACATCCTGCAGCGCTGACCGCCCGCACGCGGCCCTTCCCCGGCACAGACCTGCCTAGGCGCCTGCTGAGCTTCCGCGCCGTCACAGTGACGGCGCGGAAGCTCTTCCACGGCGCGGAAGCTTCCGCGCCGCGACGGAACTTCGGCGCCGTCACAGGGATGTCGCGGAAGCTCAGGGCGCGCCCCCGCATCCGCCATGGCGCGAGATCGGGTGCGGTTACTGTTGCCGCCATGCGCCGACCCCGACCCCTGCTCGTCGTCGCGGGGGCGCTCGTCGTCGGCCTGGTCGTGGCCCTGTCGGGGTGCTCGAGCGATGACGCCGCCCCCACCCAGAGCCCGACCGAGCAGCTGGCCGCCGCCAAGACCGCCTTCGACACGGCGAAGACGGTGCAGCTCGACCTGTCCAGCCGCGACGTGCCGCCGCGCGAGAACGGCGTCACGGCCGCCAAGGGCGCCGGCGTCATCGACGTCACCGAGCCGAAGTTCCAGGGAACGATCACCGGCACCATCGAGGGCGTCGCCGGCACCATCGACGTCATCGCGATCGGCGAGACGGCCTACCTGAAGTTCTTCACGCCCGACTACAAGGAGACCGACCTCGACACGCTGAACGCGCCCAACCCGGCGATGTTCTTCGACCCCGAGACCGGAATCTCCGCCCTGCTCCCGCAGACCGTGAACCCGAAGGACGACGGCCAGACGCGCTCCGGCAAGGAGGTGCTGACCAAGATCAGCGGCACCCTGCCCGGCTCCACGGTGGAGGACCTGTTCCACCTCGGCGACGGCACGGGCACGTTCACGGTGAGCTACGGCATCACCGACACCGACCAGCTGCGCACCGCGACCCTCAAGGGCCCGTTCTTCCCCGGCGTCGAGGCGACCTACCTGCTGGTGCTCACCGACTACGGGGCACCCGTTGAGATCACCCGCCCCTAGGGCGCTCCTCACGACGGCCGCGATCGCCGTCTCGCTCGCCGCCGCCGACACCTACGTCGTCGTGCTGGCCCTCACCGACATGATGCGCGGCGTCGGCATCGGCATCGACGCACTGCAACGCGCGACCCCGATCATCTCCGGCTTCCTGCTCGGCTACGTCGCCGTGCTGCCCCTGATCGGACGGGTCGCCGACCTCGTCGACCGGCAGCGGGTGCTGCTCGCCTGCCTCGGGGTCTTCGTCGTCGGCTCGGCGGTCACCGCGCTGGCCACCGACCTGCCGGTGCTCGTGACCGGCCGGGTGGTGCAGGGCGTCGGTGGTGGCGGCCTCGTGCCCGCCACCCTCGCGATCGTGGCGCAGCTCTGGCCCGCCGACCGGCGCGGCGTGCCCCTCGGTGTGGTCGGGGCCGTGCAGGAGCTCGGCTCGGTGCTCGGACCGGTGCTCGGCGCCCTGGTCCTGGTGGTCGCGCAGTGGCGGGCGATCTTCTGGATCAACGCCCTGCTCGGGGTGCTCCTGGCCGTGGCTGTCGTCGTCACCGGCGGTGGTCGCCTCCCGCGTCCGCGGCCGCTCGTCGTCGTGCTCGCCGTGCTGGCGGCGGTCGCCGGGTGGCTCGCCCTCGCCGCCCCGGACGCCCTGGTCACGAGCGTCTCCCTCGGGCTGCCGTTCGTCCCCTTCGGGAGTGCGACCTCACGCCTGGCGACCCCGATCGGCCTCGTCGCGGCCGTGTTCCTCCTCGCCGCCCTGGCCGTGGGCGCCCGCGGTGCCTGGCCGCTGCTCCGGCGCGCCGACCTGCTCGGCGCCGTACTCCTCGGCGGTGCCCTGGGCTGCGTCGTGCTCACCTTCGCGGCGTCCGAACCGGCCACCGAGGTCGTCGGGCCGCTCGGCTACGCCCTGCTGCCCGTGGCCGTCCTGCTCTGCATCGGGTATGCCGTGCACCACCGCCGCTCCGCCTCACCACTGGTGCCCCGTGGGTTGGTGCGGGGGCGGCTGGTCTGGGCGCTCGTCGTCTCGCTGCTCGTGGGGGTGGCGCTGGTCGCCGTCGTGGTCGACGTGCCGCTGCTCGCGCGCATCGTGCACACCTCGAGCCAGACCGAGGCCGCCCTGGTGCTCGTGCGCTTCCTCCTGGCCGTGCCGGTCGGCGCGCTCGCCGGCGGGTGGGCCCTGCGCCGACTCGGCAACGGGGTCGTCGCGGCGGCCGGCCTCGCCCTGGCGGCCGTCGGCCTCGCCGTGATGACGACGTGGGGCCGGGGCTCGCTCGACGAGTGGTCGTCGACCGCGGTGCTCGCCCTCACCGGGCTGGGTATCGGCCTGGCCCTGGCCCCGGTGAACGACGCGGCGCTCGCGCAGGCACACCACGACACGCACGGCACGGCATCCGCGCTGGTGGTCGTGGCGAGGATGGTGGGGATGGTCGTGGGGGTGGCGCTGCTGACCGCCATCGGCCTGCACCAGTACTACGCGGTCGTGTCGACGCTGCCCGACCCCACCGACACCGGTGCCCTCAAGGACGCCGCCGTGCTGCAGGTGGCCTGGGTGTTCCGGGGTGCCGCGGTGGCGGCCGGGCTCGGCGCCCTCGCCTCGCTGGCGCTGGGCCTGCGCCGCCGCCCCGGTGAGCACGCCACCACCCTCGGTCTCTGACGGGTCTGGGCAGTCGAGAGGTCACGACACGCTGACGTCCGGGCCGTGTGCTCAGCGTGTCGTGACCCCTCGACCGGGCCAGGAAGGTGGGCCCGCCCGGGCCGGGACGGATGACGTCGTGCAGCGGTAGCGTCGCGGGCATGGCGACCACCGCAGACCTCCTCCTCGACTCCCTCGGCCGCATCCGCGAGGTCGCCAGCCAGGTGCTCGACGACACCGCCGAGGACCTGCTCAGCACCCCACCCGCGCCCGGCACCAACACCATCGCGTGGCTCGTCTGGCACATCAGCCGCGGCATCGACGAGCAGGTCGCCGGCGTCATGGGCTACGACGCCGTCTGGGAGGCCGCCGGCTGGCGCGAGCGGTTCGACCTGCCGCTGCCGGCCGACGTGCACGGCTACGGCATGACCTTCGACGAGGTCCAGCTCGTGCAGACCTCGGCCAGGAACCTGCGCGGCTACCTCGACGCGGCGTGCGACGCGGCCGCCGACGCGCTGCGCACGGTGACCGACGCCGACCTCGACCGGGTCGTCGACGAGCAGTGGGACCCTCCGGTCACCCTCGCGGTGCGGCTGGTCAGCGTCATCGACGACGCCACGCAGCACGCCGGCCAGGCGGCCTACGCGAGCGGCATCCTCAGCCGGTCCAGCCGCTGAGCGGTCAGTCCGCGAGCTGGACCACGACCGGCGCGTGGTCGCTGGCGCCGGTGCCCTTGCGCTCCTCGCGGTCGATGGCCGCACCGGCGACGCGAGCCGCGAACGTCGGTGAGCCGAGCACGAAGTCGATGCGCATGCCGCGCCGCTTCTGGAACGCGAGCCGCTGGTAGTCCCAGTAGGTGTAGACGCCGGGCCCGGGCGTGTGGGGGCGGACCACGTCGACGAAGCCGGCCTCGAGGAAGGCGTTGAACGCGGCTCGCTCTGGCGGCGAGACGTGGCTCTTGTCGAGGTAGTACTCCATCGACCACACGTCGCCGTCCTGCGGCGCGATGTTCCAGTCGCCGCACAGGGCCACGGGGGTGCCGTCGGCCGCCCACTCGGTGGCGCGCTCGCGCAGCCGGGCCAGCCAGTCGAGCTTGTAGACCATGTGGGGGTCGTCGAGGGCGCGCCCGTTGGGGACGTAGACCGACCACAGCCGGATGCCGTTGCACGTCGCCCCGATCGACCGCGCCTCCGCGGCAAGGGGGTCACCCCAGCCGGGGTCACCGTCGAAGCCGACCTGCACGTCGTCGAGCCCGACGCGGGAGAGCACGGCGACGCCGTTCCACTGGTTCGTGCCGTGGTGCGCGACCTCGTAGCCGAGGGCGGCGAAGCGGTCGCGGGGGAACTGCTCGTCCTTGGCCTTGGTCTCCTGCATGAGCAGGACGTCGACGTCGGTGCGGGCCAGCCAGGCCTCGACGCGGTCGATGCGGGAGCGGATCGAGTTGACGTTCCAGGTGGCGATGCGCACGCCTTCACCCTACCCACGGGTAGGCCCCTGACGCCGACCGCAGGTTGGCGTCATACAGTGCCCCCACCATGAGCACAGCACTCGTCACGGGCGCCTCCGCAGGGCTCGGCCGCGCCTTCGCAGAACGCCTCGCCCGTGAGGGCACCGACCTCGTCCTCGTCGCCCGCGACCTGGCCCGCCTCGAGGAGCTCGCCCGGGGGCTGCGCCAACGCCACGGGGTGGCCGTCGAGGTGCTCGTGGCCGACCTGTCCGACCGGGCGGCCACCGGCCGGGTCTGCGCCCGGCTCGAGGACGACATGAGGCCGGTCGACCTGCTGGTGAACAACGCCGGCCTCGGCTACCGGCACGCGTTCCTCGACAACGACATCGCGCAGGAGGAGGCCGGGCTCGACGTCATGGTGCGGGCGGTGCTGCTCACCAGCCACGCCGCCGGCCGGGCGATGCGCGAGCGAGGCCACGGCGCCATCCTCAACGTCTCGTCGGTCGCCTCGTTCGTCGCCAACGGCACCTACTCGGCAGAGAAGGCGTTCGTCACCGTCTTCACCGAGGGGCTGGCCAGCGAGCTCGCCGGCACCGGCGTCACGGCGACGGCGCTCTGCCCCGGCTTCACCCGCACCGAGTTCCACGCGCGGGCCGGCATCCGCATGTCGGCTCTGCCCGAGTCGCTGTGGCTCGACGCCGACGACGTGGTGCAGCAGGCACTCACCGACGTGGCGCGGGGCAAGGTCGTCTCCGTGCCCGGCGCCCAGTGGAAGATGGTCACGGCAGGAGTGCGCGTGCTGCCGCGGCCGCTCGTGCGAGGTGGCGCGCTGCGCCGCCTCGACCGGTTCCGCCGCCCCACCGGCGCGGACCAGTAGGTCCCGGTATCACCTCGATCCGCCGCTCCTCCTTGGTGGTGACCCCGCGGCCTGCGCGGGACCACCCACGAAGGAGCAGGGCCATGGCAGCAGTGAACTGGAAGATCCTGGCGAAGTTCGTCTCGATCCCCCCGGAGGCGTGGGACGCGATCAT
Organism: uncultured Actinomycetota bacterium; assembly: GCA_963707895.1. GTDB lineage: Bacteria > Actinomycetota > Actinomycetes > Actinomycetales > Dermatophilaceae > Fodinibacter. The sequence continues at coordinate 379,925 of CAVPRS010000011.1, forward strand.
CCCCCACGGTCCGGCGGTCGGGCACCTCGCCCACAGCCGGCTGGATGCCGTCGCACTCAACCCCCAGCCCCTGCCGCCGCACGAGTCGGTCGTCGGCGCGCAGCTGCTCGAGAACGTGCTGATCTCGGCGATCATCATCGTCGGCGGCAAGGGTGCGGGCGAGGGGGCTGCCGTGCTGCGCTCCGAGATCGACGACTGGTGCGGCACCGGCTGGCCGCACAAGTGGCCCAAGCCCAAGCCGCCGAAGGGCTGGGACGAGGGCATGGTCTTCGCCGGCGCGGCACTGGCCGCCGCCAACCTCGCCGACCAGTACGACCACGCCCCCGAGCTGCAGGAGGCCCTCGGGGCTGCCGCCGAGCAGCTCGCCGAGGCCGCCGGCGGTCGCTGACACCGTCCGTCGCAGGGGGTGGACAACCCCCTCGTCAGGCTCGGCGCTCCGGCCTACCATCGAACGATGGTCCCGGGCGCCGAGCCCGAGGTGCTGCACGAGTACCGGCACCTCCTGCGCACCGCCTCCTCCGACTGGCAGGAGACGGCGCACCGGCACGCGCTCTGGGCGCTGGGCCCGCTGCCGAGGGCGCGGCTGCTCGCCGAGCTGCAGCGCCTGCTGCTCGCCGGCACCCGGCTCGGCCGTGACGACGTGCACGCCCTCGCCCGGCTCGTCGTGCTCGCCGAGCGGCGCAGGCCCCGCATCCTGCTCGACGGGCTCCCCGGCGACCTGCGCGACCAGCTGGCCCGCGCGGTCGTGCGCAGCCCGACCGGGCAGATGCTCGGCGTCGGCCTCGACCTCTGGGACGGCGAGGACCCCGACCCCCCGCCCGAGCCGCACCCCGATCCCGACCACCACCAGCGCTGGTTCGAGCAGCGCGCGACGCCCGGCGCGGCCGGCGATCTGTCGGTGTTCCTGCACCCGTACCGCCGGCCGAACCCCTGACCGAGTGCCGCGCGCCACGGCATACGGTGGGTCCGTGACCGACAACACCACCGACATCGCCGCCGACCGCGCCCGCCTGCTCGACATCGTCCGCACCACGGCGATCGTCCACGGCCGGGTGACCCTGTCCTCGGGCAAGGAGGCCGACTACTACGTCGACCTGCGCCGCGTCACCCTCGACGGCGAGGCCAGCCCGCTCGTCGGGCGGGTCATGCTCGACCTGGTGTCCGACCTCGACTTCGACGCCGTCGGTGGCCTCACCCTCGGCGCCGACCCGGTCGCCACCGCGATGCTGCACGCCGCAGCCGCCGCCGGCGGCCGGCTCGACGCGTTCGTCGTGCGCAAGGCCGGCAAGGCGCACGGCCTGCAGCAGCGCATCGAGGGGCCGTCGATCGAGGGCCGCCGGGTGCTCGTCGTCGAGGACACGTCCACCACCGGGGCCTCGCCGCTGGATGCCGCCCGCGCCGCACAGGAGGCCGGCGCCACCGTCGTGGCGGTCGCCACGATCGCCGACCGGGCCACCGGCGCGGGCGAGAAGTTCGCCGACGCGGGCTTCGAGTACCGGCACGTCTTCGGGTTGCAGGACCTCGGTCTCGCCTGACCGGCACCCTAGGATCGGGTCTGACCACCGGTCCGAGCACGGGAGCACCCATGACCACAGCCGTCATCGTCATCGTCGTCGTCGTCCTGCTGCTCGCCGTCGTGGGCTGGGCCGTCGCGACCTACAACGGCCTGATCCGGCTGCGCAACCTGGTGCAGGAGGCCTGGCGCCAGATCGACGTCGAGCTGACCCGCCGGCACGACCTGATCGGCAACCTGGTCGAGACGGTCAAGGGCTACGCGGCCCACGAGCGGGGCACGCTCGAGGACGTCGTCAAGGCCCGCTCGGCCGCGATGGCGCCGGGCCAGTCGCCCGCCCAGCAGGCCGAGAGCGAGAACATGCTCAGCCAGGCGCTCGGCCGCCTGCTCGCGATCGTCGAGGCCTACCCCGACCTCAAGGCCAACCAGAACTTCCTGGCCCTGCAGAACGAGCTGACCGCCACCGAGGACCGGATCGCGTCGGCCCGCCGCTACTACAACGCCACCGTGCGCGACCTCAACACCAAGGTCGAGACGGTGCCGAGCAACATCATCGCCGGCATCTTCAACGTCGAGCGGGCCGAGTACTTCGAGGCCGCCGGCGAGCAGCGCGAGGCCCCCCGGGTCGACTTCGGGCAGCGCGATGCCGTCATCCCGCCGCCGAGCTCGTACGCCGGCGGCCCGCCCGCCGCTCCCGCGCCTGCTGCCGCCACCCCCCAGGACACGCTCCCGGTGCCGCCGGCCGGTCCCGGCGCCACCCCGGTGTCCCCAGAGGGCCCCGGCAGCACCCCGCCGCCCGCGCCCCCCGCCTGACCGGCGGCCGTCGCGGAGCGTCCACCGGTCGGTGGACGTGCGGTCCACCGCGCGGCCGTCCCGGGCCCGTCGTGACAGGAGCACGCTGGACCCATGCCAGACGCGATCACCATCAGGGGACTCACCAAGGGCTACGAGGGCCGCAACGCCGTCGACGGCCTCGACCTCGACATCCACGCCGGCGAGTGCTTCGCACTGCTCGGCCCGAACGGCGCCGGCAAGACGACGACGGTCGAGATCGCGGAGGGCTTCCGGGCCCGCGACGCCGGCGAGGTGCGGGTGCTCGGCACCGACCCGCAGGGTGCCGGCCTCGAGTGGCGCAACCGTGTGGGCATCGTGCTGCAGACGACCGGGGGGCTCGACCTGCTCACCCCGCGTGAGGCCCTCGCCAGCACCGCGAAGTCCTACTCGCACCCGCGTGCGGTCGCCGACGTGCTCGCCTCGGTCGGCCTCGACGACAAGGCCGACACCCGCATCGTCGGGCTCAGCGGCGGCCAGCGCCGCCGCCTCGACGTCGCCCTGGGCATCGTCGGTCGCCCCGAGCTGCTCTTCCTCGACGAGCCCACCACCGGCTTCGACCCGCAGGCCCGGCGCGACTTCTGGGGGCTCATCCGCTCCCTGGCCGCCGAGGGCACCACGATCCTGCTCACCACGCACTACCTCGACGAGGCCGAGAACCTCGCCGACCGGGTCGGCGTCATCGCCGCCGGCCGGCTGCTCGCCCTCGACACCCCCGAGGCGCTCGGGGGCCGCAGCGCGGAGGAGGCGACGGTCACCTGGGAGGAGGACGGCATCCGGCACAGCCTCACCACCGCGACGCCCACCGCCGAGGTCGCGCGGCTGGCGGCGCGGATGCCGGACGGCGAGGTCCCCGCCCTCACCGTCACCCGACCCTCGCTCGAGGACACCTACCTCGCGATGATCGCCCCGCACGTCGCCCACGACACCCCCGACGGACACGGCACCCCCGACGGACACGGCACCCCCGACCTGACCGAGGTGACGGCATGAACGCCCTCACCCTCGGCCTGGACCGCGCCCGGCTCGAGCTGAAGATGTACTCCCGCGAGAAGGAGGCGGTGTTCTTCTCCTTCCTGTTCCCGATCCTGCTGCTGGCGCTGTTCTCGGTGATCTTCGGCAGCCAGTTCGACGGGGGCGACGGCGGGATGACGGCCGGCGGGTACTTCCTGCCCGGCATGCTCTCGGCGGGCGTCCTGCTCACCAGCTTCCAGACGATGGCGATGTCGGTCACCGCCGAGCGTGACGACGGCACCCTCAAGCGGCTGCGGGCCACCCCGATGCCGCCGGTCGCCTACTTCTTCGGCAAGGTCGGCCTGGTCGCCGTCTCCTCGACGCTCCAGGTGGCCCTGCTGCTGCTCGTCGCGCGGCTCGCGTTCGGCGTCGAGCTGCCGACGACAGCGGACCGCTGGGCGGTCTTCGCGCTCGTCTTCGCCCTCGGGGTCTTCGGTGGCACGGTGCTCGGCATCGCCTACTCCTCGATGGCCACCGCGCGCACCGTGGGTGCCGTCGTCATCGGCCCGATGCTGGTGCTGCAGTTCATCTCCGGCGTCTACATCGCCTTCGACGACGTGCCGCAGTGGCTGCAGCAGGTCGCCGCGGTGTTCCCGCTGAAGTGGATCGCCCAGGGCATGCGCTCGGTGTTCTTCCCCGACCAGCTGGCCTCGGCCGAGATGGCCGGGTCCTGGGAGACCGGCCGCACGGCGATGGTCCTGTGCGCCTGGGCCGTGGGTGGGCTGGTGGTGTGCGTGCTCACCTTCAAGTGGTTCAAGCGCGGCACCACGTGAGCCCGCACACGCGACAATGAGCGGCGTGACGACGACCGGCGCCAGCTCGACCGACGAGCTGCGCGGGATGTGGCGGGAGCAGCAGCGCTGGTGGCACGGTGCGTACGCCGTCATCTGGGGGGCGGCCGTCCTCGTCACGCTCATCGACGACCCCGGGGCCCATGGCCGCGTCCTGACCCTCGCCCTGCTCGGCGTCATGGGGCTCGCGTACCTGCTGCTCGGCGTGCGGGGGCTGTCGCACTACGACCTGCGGTGGGCCGTCGCCTACCAGGTCGTCTCGTGGTCGGCCCTGCTCGTCATCCAGTACGTCGACGCGGGCACCGAGACCTGGCTGCTCTTCTTCATCCTCTTCCCGCAGATGTGGGCGATGATGTCGGCCCGCTGGGCCACGGTCGGCACCCTCCTCGCCATCGTGGCCTTCGGGCTGGTGCGCTGGGCCGAGACCGACTTCTCGAGCGAGGACCTCCTCGGCATCCTGCTCAGCGCCGTCATCTCGATGTCGCTCTCCCTGGCCCTCGGCCTGTTCATCCACCGGATCATCGGCGAGGCCGAGAGCCGCGCCGCGACGATCGACGAGCTGCGGTCGACCCAGGCCAAGCTGGCCGCGGTCGAGCGCGACCGCGGCGTGCACGAGGAGCGCGAGCGCATCTCGCGCGAGATCCACGACACCCTCGCCCAGGGCTTCACGTCGGTGGTCGCGCTCTCGCGTGCCGCCCAGGCGGCGCTCGCGCGCGGGGACGCCGGCGCGGCGGGTGAGCGGCTGGCGCTCATCGAGGCCACGGCCTCCGACAACCTCGACGAGGCCCGCCTGATCGTCGCCGAGCTCACCCCGGGGCACCTGCAGTCGCGCACGCTCGGGGAGGCCCTCGAGCGGCTCGGGGTCGCGGTGTCCAGCGAGACCGGCCTGCACGCGGATGTCCGGGTGTCCGGCGAGCCGGTGCCGTTGGGTGGGTCGGCCGAGGTCGTCATCCTGCGCACCGCCCAGGAGGCGCTGTCCAACGTGCGCCGCCACGCGTCCGCCGCCCACGTCGACCTGACCCTGGCCTACGACAAGCCCGACGAGGTGGTGCTCACCGTGCGCGACGACGGGCTCGGCTTCGAGCCCGGGGACGCGCGGTCCGGGTTCGGCCTCGACGGCGTGCAGGCCCGCGCGGCCGAGGTCGGTGGGGCCGTCCAGGTGCTCAGCGAGCCCGGCGGCGGCACGACCCTGGTCCTGGTGGTGCCGCGGTGATCCGGCTGCTCGTCGTCGACGACCACCCCGTCGTGCGGGCCGGCATGGTCGCCGTGCTCGGTGAGGAGAGCGACTTCGAGGTGGTGGGGGAGGCCGCCAACGGCGCCGAGGCGCTCGGCCTGGTGCCGCGGCTGCGCCCCGACGTCGTGCTGATGGACCTGCGGATGCCGGTCATGGACGGCGCCGAGGCGACCGCCCGGATCTCCGCGGAGCCCGACCCTCCCCAGGTGCTCGTGCTGACCACCTACGACACGGATGCCGACATCATCCGGGCCGTCGAGGCGGGCGCCCGCGGCTACCTGCTCAAGGACGCCCCGACCGACGTGCTCGCCGACGCGATCCGGCGCGCGGCCCGCGGTGAGACGGTGCTGGCCCCGCCGGTGGCGGCCCGGCTGGCCGACCGGCTGCGGGCGCCGGCGCGGCCCGAGCTGACCGCTCGCGAGGTGGAGGTGCTCGGCCTGGTCGCCCGCGGGCTGTCGAACGCCGACATCGGCCGTGAGCTGTTCATCGGTGAGGCGACGGTCAAGACGCACCTCATCCGGGCCTTCGCGAAGCTGGGGGTGGCCGACCGCACGGCGGCCGTGACCGCCGCCTACGCCTCGGGCCTGATCGAGCTGCCCCGACGCTGACGGGAGCGGGTCAGACGGTGGTGTCGCGGCTGTCGCCGGTGACCTCCTCGGTCACCTCGGCGGACGCGGCGACCGCCTTGGCCTCGCGGCGGTGCTTGAGGTACTCGTAGAGCATCGGCAGCACCGAGAGGAACACGATGAGCAGGATCGCGGCCTCGAGGTGGTCGCGGATGATCGGCACCCCACCGAGGAAGTAGCCGGCGAGCGTGATCGAGGAGACCCAGAGGGCGGCTCCGACGGCCGACCAGGTGAAGAAGTGCCGGCGGTCCATCCGGCCGATCCCCGCGACCAGGGTGATGTAGGTGCGCACGATCGGCACGAACCGGCCGATGACCAGGGCCTTCGCGCCGTGCTTGTCGAAGAAGTCGTGGGTCTGGTCGAGGTACGTCTTGCGGATGATCCGGCCGTCGTGATGGCGCAGCGGTGCTCCGATCGCGCGTCCGATCTCGTAGCCGACGACGTTGCCCGCGAACGCCGCGACGAAGAGCGCGGGGATCGCGACCAGCAGGGGGATGTCGAGCTCGCCGCCGGCGATGAAGATGCCGATCGCGAAGAGCAGGGAGTCGCCGGGCAGGATCGGGAAGAACAGGCCGCACTCGACGAAGACGATGACCAGCGAGATCCAGAAGAAGGCGGTGCCGTAGGTGTCGAGGAGGTACTGGGGGTCCATCCAGTCGGGCCCGAGTGCGTGCATCACGCGGTCAAGGGTACGGGGAACAGGCCGGTGGCCCCGCCTCCGACGGCAGTGCCCGCCCTGTGAGCGTCGAGAGGTCACGACACGCTGACGGTCGGCTTGATCACTCAGCGTGTCGTGACCTCTCGACCGGGTGCGGAAGGCCCGGCCGGTCGCCGACCGCCCCTCGGGCAGCCATCGAGGTGATCCGTGCCGCGGCGTTAGATTGACTGACGCAACGGGCCGCGCCAGCCTCCGGTCGGCCCCGAAATCGAAGGATCGCGCATGTCGTCGCCCAGCCTCCCCGTCCGCCTGCTCGCCGTTGCCCTCGCCGGGTCCGCCGTCGCCGCGCTCACCGCGTGCGGTGCGCCCGTCGACGACACCGCCTCGTCGGCCTCGTCGTCGGGGTCGGCCTCCGCGTCGGCGACGTGCGACCCGGCGTCGATGAAGACCACGACCCCCGGAACCCTCACGATCGGCACCGACAAGCCCGCCTACGAGCCGTGGTTCTCCGACGACGACCCGAGCAACGGCAAGGGGTACGAGTCGGCCGTCGCCTTCGCCATCGCCGACAAGCTCGGCTACGCCAAGGACAAGGTCACCTGGGTCGTCGCGCCGTTCAACACGGTGATCGCCCCCGGGGAGAAGACCTTCGACTTCGACGTCAACCAGGTGTCGATCAGCGACGAGCGCAAGAAGGCCGTCGACTTCTCCTCCGGCTACTACGACGTGCGCCAGGCCGTCATCACCTACAAGGGCAGCCCGATCGACGGCACAACCTCGGTCGCCGACCTCAAGGACGCCAAGCTGGGCGCTCAGGTCGGCACGACCTCGTACACCGCCGCCACCGACCAGATCCAGCCCAGCCAGGACGTCGCGGTCTTCGACACCAACGACCTCGCCGTGCAGGCCCTGCAGAACAAGCAGATCGACGGCATCGTGGCCGACCTGCCGACCGCCTTCTACATGACCGCGGCCCAGCTCGACGACGGCGTCATCGTGGGCCAGCTGCCCGCCGTGGGCAGCACCCCCGAGCAGTTCGGCGCCGTGCTCGACAAGGGCAGCCCGCTGACCGCGTGCATCAGCCAGGCGGTCGACGCGCTCCGGGCCGACGGCACCCTCGACACGCTCGTCGCGCAGTGGCTGTCGACCCAGGGCGCCCCCGAGCTGAAGTAGCCGTCGTGTCCGAGGCCACCTCGCAGCAGACCGGGCCCACCGCGTCCGGCGCGGCCGAACCGTGGGTCCCGTCGGCGCTCGAGCAGGAGCGCCGGGAGTACCGCAGGGCCAGGGCTCGCCGTTCCTCGCTCGTCGCCGCGCTCTCGACCGCTGCCCTGCTCGGCCTGGTCGTGTTCCTCATCGTCACCTCGCCCGGCTGGCCCAGCGTGAAGGAGAACTTCTTCAACTGGGACAAGGCGGTCGACTCCTTCCCGGCCGTGCTGCGGGGCCTGTGGCTCAACATCCGGATCATGCTGACCTGCGCCGTGCTCATCGGGATCTTCGGCCTGACCCTCGCTGTGATGCGCACCATCCGCGGGCCGGTGGCCTTCCCGCTGCGCCTCTTCGCGACGGCCTACGTCGACCTGTTCCGCGGGCTGCCGCTGCTGCTCGTGCTGTTCCTCCTCGGCTTCGGGGCCCCGGCCCTGCGGCTGTCGGGCCTGCCGAACTCGGCACTGTTCTGGGGCGCCACGGCGCTCGTGCTGTCCTACTCGGCGTACGTGGCCGAGGTCTTCCGGGCGGGCATCGAGTCGGTGCACCCCTCGCAGCGGGCGGCGGCCCGCTCGCTCGGCCTCAGCTACGGGCAGACCCTGCGCCACGTGGTCCTGCCCCAGGCCGTCCGACGGGTCGTGCCCCCATTGATGAACGACCTCGTCTCGCTGCAGAAGGACTCCGGCCTGATCGCGGTGCTGGGCGTCATCGACGCCATCCGCGCGGCCCAGATCGAGACGGCGCTCGACTTCAACTTCACCCCGTACGTCGTGGCGGGGGCGCTGTTCGTCGCCCTGACCATCCCGATGGCCAGGTTCACCGACCACCTCGCGCGCAAGCAGGGCATGCACGGCGCGACGGGCACCCTGTGAGGACGCCACGATGAGCGTGCTCAGCCTCGACGGCGTCCGGAAGTCGTTCGGAGACAACGTGGTCCTGCGCGACATCGACCTCACAGTCGAGCGCGGCCAGTGCGTCGTGCTGATCGGCGCGAGCGGCTCGGGCAAGTCGACCCTGCTGCGCTGCGTCAACCTGCTCGAGGTGGTCGACGACGGCAGGATCACCCTCGAGGGCGACGACATCACCGACCCCCGGGTCGACGCGGATGCCGTGCGCGCGCGGATGGGCGTCGTCTTCCAGGCCTACAACCTGTTCCCCCACCTGAGCGTGCTCGACAACATCACCCTCGCCCCGGTGCGGGTGCACAAGGTGGACAGGGAGCAGGCACGGGAACGGGCGATGACGATGCTCGAGCGGGTCGGTCTCGGCGACCGCGGGGCAGCGCGTCCCGAGGAGCTGTCCGGCGGCCAGCAGCAGCGGGTCGCCATCGCCCGAGCCCTGGTCAACGACCCCACCCTGATGCTGCTCGACGAGGTCACCTCGGCCCTCGACCCCGAGCTCGTCGGCGAGGTGCTCGACCTGCTCCGCTCGCTCACCGACGACGGCATGACGATGATCGTCAACACCCACGAGATGGGCTTCGCGCGGCAGGTCGCCGACACGGTGTGCTTCCTCCACGACGGCGTGATCCACGAGCAGGGCCCACCGGCGCAGGTGCTCGGCGACCCACAGCAGGAGCGCACCCGCCAGTTCCTGTCGCGCATCTCCGCGTGAGCCGCGACGACGCCCCGGAGGTGGGGGTCGGCCCGTGGGTCGGTGAGTGGCCGGAGGGCGACCAGTGGGACCCCGACCTGCTCCGCGACGGAGACCGCCGCAACGTCGCCGACCACTACCGCTACTGGCGGATGGATGCCGTCGTCGCGGACCTCGACACCCGTCGCCACCCGTTCCACGTCGCCATCGAGAACTGGGGCCACGACTTCAACATCGGTTCGGTGGTGCGCACCGCGAACGCGTTCAACGCCGCTGCCTTCCACGTGGTCGGCAAGCGCCGGTGGAACCGCCGGGGAGCGATGGTGACCGACCGCTACCAGCACGAGCACCACCACCCGAGCGTCGACGACCTCGTCGAGTGGGCGCGCTCCGCTGGGAGCGACGGGAACGGCATCCCTCTCATCGGAGTCGACAACGTGCCCGGCTCGGTGCCGCTGGAGACCTTCGAGCTGCCCCGCGAGTGCGTGCTCGTGCTGGGGCAGGAGGGGCCGGGGCTGACCCCCGAGATGCTCGCGGCCTGCACGGTGGTGCTGCACGTCGAGCAGTTCGGCTCGACCCGGTCGATCAACGCCGGCGCGGCGGCCGCGATCGCGATGCACGCGTGGGTGCGCCGGCACGTCTTCGGGCAGCGCCCGGGCTGAGGCTTCGCGCATCGGGTAGACCTGTGGGGAGAAACTCTCCGTGCGCCGTTGTCGAATCCGGTCGCCCTCGCCCGTCGTTGGGGTGAGGTCGCAGCCGCGGCCGCACCCGAGCGAAGGAGATCGCCATGCCCGAGTACGTCGTCCTCATCGTCGGAGACGCCGACCGTTGGTGGACCACCATGGACGCCGACCAGCGCGCCGCCGGCTACGCCGAGTACACCCGCTTCGGCGAGGAGCTGAGCCGGCGGGGCCACACCATCACGGGCGGCGCCGAGCTGCACTCGACGTCCGAGGGCAAGCGCATCCCGGGTGGCGGGGGCGCCGTCACCGACGGGCCGTTCGCCGAGGTCACCGAGCAGGTCGGCGGCTTCTACCAGGTGCGCACCGACGACCTCGACGACCTCGTCGACTGCTGCCGGATCATCGCGGCGCTCGGCGACACGGTCGAGGTGCGCCGCACGGTGTCGCCGGAGGACCGCGCGTGAGCCGTCACCTCGTGCTGCTGCCCGCGCCCGAGGCCGAGTGGGCGCTGCTGCCGCCGGAGGAGCACGAGAAGGGGATGCGCTCGCACGAGCAGTTCCACCGCGACCTCGCCGCCGGCGGTCACCGCATCGTCGCCGCCGGCCCGCTGACCCCGTCGGCTGCAGGCCGTGTCGATGCGGCCCGACGGGTCGGGCGGCGTGCTCGTCACGGACGGGCCGTTCACCGAGTCGGTGGAGCAGGTGGTCGGCTTCTACCTCGTCGACACCGACGACCGGGCCGACCTCCGGCGCGTGTGCGAGGAGTTCGCGAGCCGGGGTGAGCTGATCGAGCTCCGCGACATGGCGGACGACGGATCCGGACGACGACGAGGCGCGGCGAGGGATCGTGAAGCGCTACGTCATCCTGATCGCGTACCGGCCGTGGGACTGGTCGTCGGCGACGCCAGAGGTGCGTCAGTCGTACGTCGACGCCCACGACGCCTTCCAGCACTACGTGGACGAGCACGGGGCGCACCTGGGCAGCGCGGCGCTGGGCGACGCGGAGACGGCGACGACGCTGCGAACCGGCCCGGACGGCGCCCGCGCCGTCACCGACGGCCCGTTCGCCGAGCTCGCCGAGCAGATCGGTGGCTACTACGACGTCGAGCTGCCCGACCTGGACGCGGCGATCGCGGCGGCCCGACTGCTGCCGGCGGCGTACACGGTCGAGGTCCGGCCGGTGATCAGGATCGAGGGGTACGACCCGCAGTGACGCCCGACGAGGCGCTCGTGGCGACGGTGCGCGAGGAGTGGGGCCGCCTGGTGGCCCGGCTCCTCGCGCAGTTCCGTCGGCTCGACCTCGTCGAGGACGCACTGGCGGATGCCGTCGAGGCGGCGGCGCGCACCTGGCCGCGCGACGGCGTGCCGGACCGGCCCGCGGCCTGGCTGACGACCGCCGCCCGGCGACGGGTGCTCGACCGGCTGCGGGCGGAGGCGATGGCGGCGCGCACCAGGCCCCTGCTGGTCGTCGACGCCGAGGTCACCGCAGCCCTCGGGTCGGTGCGGGCCGACCCCGGGGACCTCGTCGACGACGACGTGCTGCGCCTGGTGTTGATGTGCTGCCACCCGGCGCTGTCCCCGGAGGTCGCCAGCGCGCTCGCGCTGCGCCTGGTGGTCGGGGTGACCACCGCCGACATCGCGCGGCTCTTCCTCGTGCCCGAGCCGACGATGGCCGCGCGGGTCACCCGCGGGAAGCGCAAGATCGTGACGGCCGGCATCCCGTTCGGCGTCCCCGACGCGTCGGCGCTGCCCGAGCGGCTCGAGGTCGTCGCGCAGGTCGCCTACCTCGCGTTCACCGCTGGCTACGCCCCCGGCAGCGGCCCGGACCTGCTGCGCGCCGACCTGTCCGGCGAGGCCGTGCGGCTGGTGCGAGTCACCCTCGCGCTGCGTCCCGACGAGCCGGTGCTGCGGGCGCTGCTCGCGCTGCTGCTCCTCCAGCACTCGCGCCGGGACGCCCGGGTCGGCGACGACGGGCGGCTGGTCCTGCTGCCCGACCAGGACCGCTCCCGGTGGCACCACGACGAGGTCGCCGAGGCGCTCTCGCTCCTCGACCCGGATGCCGCGCCGCCACCTCCGCGCTCGCCGAGAGCTACCGACTCCAGGCCCTGGTGGCGGCCGAGCACGCCACGGCGACAACGGCATCCGACACCCGATGGGACCTGATCTGCGCGTACTACGAGGACCTGGTGACCCTCAACCCGTCACCGGCGGTGCGGCTCGCGGCCGCGGTCGCCCTGGCCGAGCGGGACGGACCCCGCGCCGGGCTCGCGGCCCTCGACGACCTCGACGCGGCGCTGCCGCACAGCCATCGCCTGCCGGCGGTGCGCGGTGAGCTGCTGGCCCGGGCCGGCGACGACGCCGCGGCCGTCGAGGCACTCGACGTCGCGATCGCCCGGTGCGCGAACGACGTGGAGCGCGAGCACCTCACCCGCCGCCGACAGCAGCTGCTCGACGAACGGTGACCGGCAGGCGGAGCAGGGCGACGGCGCCGATCGTGAGCAGCGGCCACCACCAGTGCACGCCGTCGACGCCGACGACTCCCCGACCGGCCATGAACCCCAGTCCGCCGCAGGCGAGCACGCACACGAGCACCGGCAGCCACGCCGGTGGGGGCGGCGAGTCGTCGCGGCGCGGCGTCTCGAACCGGCCGAACACGGCGATGAGCCCCAGCGTCACTGCACCGAGCACCAGCCACCAGACGGGCCGCGTGAGCCACCAGCCACGGCCCAGCGGCTCGACGCCCAGCCCGAACCCGCCGAGCAGCATCGACGCGCCGATCACCGACACCATCGCCGTGAGGTGCCAGAGGTAGAGCGTCATGATCCGGCTGCTCACCAGCACCACGCCCGCCCAGGCCCGCGGTCGCGCCATCCAGCGCGCGAGCAGCGGCTCCAGCGCGAGCACGACGCCCGCCTGCAGCATCCCGAGGAACGCCAGGGTGACCCGGGTCGGGTAGGAGTTGTTCACCACGGCGTCGTCGAGGCCGATCATCGACACCGGGTAGGGACCCGCCCACACCAGCGCCACCAGCCCCACCGCCCCGATGCCGGCCAGGGCCACCCGACGTCGCGTGCCGGCCAGCCGCCCGTCGAGCCACGCGTAGCCGAGCTGGTGCACGGTGGCCCACACGACGAGGTAGTTGGCGAACCCCACCCAGAGCCGGTCGGTACCGATGCTCACCAGGTCGACCAGCCCGCCGACCACGACCCCGCCGACGACCGACCACCAGCCGAGGCGCTCCCACAGCCAGAGGGTGGCCGGTGCGACCGCGCAGACCACCACGTAGGCCGCCAGGAACCAGGTCGGCACCAGCGCCACCTGGGATGCCGTGCGCAGGGTGCCGCCCGGGACCCCCGCCGCGTACGCCACCGACGCCGCGACGAGCCACACCACGAGCAGCGGGACCACCGGGACGAGGAGGCGACGCAGGCGGGCCCGCAACCACCCGGCGTACGACACGTCACGGGCGCGGGCCGAGCGCCACGAGAGCGCGTTGGCGTAGCCGCCGACGAGGAAGAACACCGGCATGACCTGGGCGACCCAGGTGAGCGGGTGGGTCCACGACGCGAGCTCGAGCAGGTGGCCCGGCACCAGCGCCCCGTCGCGGACGACGACCGCGGCGATCAGCCAGTGGCCGAGCACGACCACGCAGATCGCGCCGACCCGCAGCAGGTCGACGACCCGGTTGCGGGTGGCGGGGGTGGTGTCGGCGAGGGTGCGCACGGTGGCGAGGTCCATGCGACCAGCGTGGCGCGGCATCCGGTGCGCTGTCGTGAGTACGCGAGCCCAGCGTTCGTGGTTGCCCGCGCGGGGCAAACCGGTGGTGCCCGGACGCCCCGGTGCCGTGGAATGTCCCCATGACCCCCGACGAGCTCCTCGAGCGGTTCCACACCCAGGTCCGCCTGGCCGACCGCGACGCCGCCCCCGGTTTCGTCGTCGACCACGACGGGCCGGTGCACCGCACCTACCCGCCGGATGCGGCGGAGCACGGTGCCATGGTCGAGGGTCCGGAGGGGCTCGGGGACGACCCCGACCACTGGATCGAGCGCCAGGTGGCGTTCTTCGGCGGACGGGGCCAGGTGGTCGAGTGGAAGACCTACGGCTACGACGAGCCGACCGACCTGCCCGAGCGGCTGGTGCGGGCCGGCTTCGTGGCACAGGACCCGGAGGTCGTGCTGATCGGCCGGTGCATCGACCTGGTGCACGACGTCGACCTGCCCGAGGGCACCCGGCTGCGCGAGATCACGTCCGACGAGGACTGGGAGCGGGTGCGGGTGAGCGTCGACCGGGTCTGGGGTGAGGACACCTCGTGGGTCAACGACGCGCTGCGCGCCGAGCAGCGCCGCGACCCCGACCTGCTCATCGCGGTCGTCGCCGAGGACGCGACCACCCTCGAGGTGCTGTCCTACGGTGTGCTGCGCCTGCAGCCGGGCACCGACTTCTGCGGGTTGTGGGGTGGGTCGACGCTGCCCGAGTGGCGCGGCAGGGGCCTGTACCGCGCGCTCACGTCGCACCGTGCCGAGCGGGCCCGTGACCTCGGGTACCCGTTGGCTCGCGTCGACACCTCACCCGACTCGCGCCCGATCCTCGTCGGCCTCGGCATGCACGCCGTCGCCGACACCAGGCCCTATCTGCTCGAGCCCTAGGGACGTACCCGCGGGTACGGACACCGGTGTGAAGGCCATCGGGATTGGTGGAAGGATCGGGTCGTACCGGCACACCACTACCTCACGAGGAGACTCCCGTGCCCATCGCAACCCCCGAGGTCTACGCCGACATGCTCGACCGAGCCAAGGCCGGCTCGTTCGCGTACCCCGCCATCAACATCACGTCGAGCCAGACCGTGACCGCCGCGATCCGCGGCTTCGCCGAGGCCGGGTCCGACGGCATCATCCAGGTCTCCACGGGCGGTGCCGAGTACGCCTCGGGGTCGACCATCAAGGACATGGTCACCGGTTCGCTGGCCCTCGCTGCCTACGCGCGCGAGGTGGCCAAGAACTACCCGGTCAACATCGCGCTGCACACCGACCACTGCCCCAAGGACAAGCTCGACGGCTTCGTGCGCCCGCTCATCGCGGCGTCGGCCGAGCAGGTCAGGTCCACGGGCCTGCCGATCTTCCAGAGCCACATGTGGGACGGCTCGGCCGTGCCGCTCGACGAGAACCTCGAGATCGCCCAGGAGCTGCTCGCGCTCGCCAAGGCCGCGCACATCATCCTCGAGGTCGAGATCGGTGTGGTCGGCGGCGAGGAGGACGGTGTCGCCAACGAGATCAACGAGCAGCTCTACACGACCACCGACGACGCCCTGAAGACCGTGGCCGCGCTCGGCCTCGGCGAGAACGGCCGCTACATGGCCGCCCTCACCTTCGGCAACGTGCACGGCGTCTACAAGCCGGGCAACGTCAAGCTGCGCCCCGAGATCCTCAAGCAGTGCCAGGACGCCATCGTGGCCGCCCACGGCGAGGCCGCCGGCAGCAAGCCGCTCGACCTGGTCTTCCACGGTGGCTCGGGCTCGCTGCCCGAGGAGATCTCGGCCGCCGTCGACTACGGCGTCGTCAAGATGAACGTCGACACCGACACCCAGTACGCCTTCACCCGCCCGGTCGCCGACTGGATGCTGAAGAACTACACCGGCGTGCTGAAGATCGACGGCGAGGTCGGCAACAAGAAGCAGTACGACCCGCGCGCGTGGGGCAAGGAGGCCGAGGCCGGCATGGCCGCCCGCGTCGTCGAGGCCTGCGAGAACCTGCGCTCGGCGGGCACCCACCAGGGCTGACCCGACCCGACCGACCTCACCCCGCGGACCGACTCCGCGGTCGAGAGTAGGGAACACGCCGCGCGAGGGCATCCTCACGCGGCGTGTTCTCTACCCTCGACGAGACCACCCGCACCCGACCTGGAGGCACCCGTGAGCTCCGACCTGCTCGGCATCCCGCCGACGCACCTGCCCGAGGACCCCGCCGCCGACGCCCTGGCCGGCGGCCAGCGGCCCGAGGAGGTCGCCGCGGCCAATCCCGCGTCGTCGCTGGCCTGGGCGGTGCTCGCGGAGGACGCGCTGGCCGACCAGCGTGCGGTGGAGTCCTACGCCTACGCCCGCACGGGCTACCACCGCGGCCTCGACGCGCTGCGCCGCGCGGGGTGGCGCGGGCAGGGCCCGGTGCCGTGGGAGCACGAGCCCAACCGCGGCTTCCTGCGCGCCCTCGGCGCCCTCGCTCGCGCCGCCGACGCCATCGACGAGGTCGAGGAGGTGCACCGGTGCACCGAGTTCCTGCGCGCCTCGAGCGCCACCGGGGCCCGCGAGCTGGGTCTGTGAGGTAGCCCGGGTCGCGGGCCACCACACACCGGAAGACCCGAGCGCATGCGCTCGGGTCTTCCTGTACAGCTGGATCTCAAGGCCACCGGTGAACGGGCGCTTCCCTCTCGCCAAGAAACGCCCACCCGATGGTCCCCTGCAACCTCGGCTGTGCCCATCCATCGTGCCTCCAGGGGCGGATGAGGTGCGACACTTGGATGCCACTGGCAGGTATCGGCCACCCACGCAGGGGCAGGAGGTGGGCCGCATGGACGATCCGTCGACCTACGACGGAGGTGTGCTCCTCGTGCTCGAGGAGCAGCTGCGGCGCGAGCTCGACCGCATCGAGGAGCGCCGCCGCGACCTCGACGCGTCGCGCGAGCTGCTCGCGAAGGTCACCAGCATCGCGTTGGGTGCCACCGAGCCCCCGAGCGAGCCGATCTCCGACGCCATCGCGCCGTCGGTGGTCAACCGGCTGCTCACCGAGACCACCGGCATGCTGCGCAACTTCGTGCTCACCGTCTCCGAGGGCCCGGCGCTCGACGAGAGCACGATGCGCGCCAACGAGGACCGGATCCGACGCGGCGAGCAGCAGCGCGCCGTCTACCCGGCGAGCGCCCTGTCCTCACCGCAGGGCCAGCGCTGGATGTCGGTGTGGAGCGAGGTCGGTGAGGACCAGCGGATCCTGCCCACCACCGACACCGAGTTCGCGGTGTTCGGCGAGTCCGCCGTGGTGGCCCTGGCCGCCTGGGACGACCCGGCCCCGGGCTATGCCATCATCCGCGACCCGCTCACCGTGAAGCTCTACACCGCCTACTTCGACCTCGCGTGGAAGCACGCGGTCCCCGCCCCCTCGGTCGGCGGTCGCGAGGGCAGTGGCGACCCCAAGCTCGTCGAGCTGCTCGAGCTGGGCCTGAAGGACGAGGCGATCGCCCGCTACCTCGGGGTGAGCCTGCGCACGGTGCGCCGCCGGGTGGCCCACCTGATGGCCGTGAACGGGGTCGACACCCGCTTCCAGCTCGGCTGGGCGCTGGCTCGTCGCCGGCGCTGAGCGGAACCGGAGGCGCACGGCATCCCGCGATAGGGTGGGGTGTACGAGGCCCCGGCGCGTACCCGCGAGGGGCCTTCGGCGCGTCGCGGCACCCTCGCCCGGCGCACGTCGGAAGGAGCCGCGATGCCGGCGATCGTGCTGGTCGGAGCCCAGTGGGGCGACGAGGGCAAGGGCAAGGCGACCGACCTCATGGGCAACGACGTCGACTACGTCGTCAAGTTCAACGGGGGCAACAACGCGGGCCACACCGTCGTCATCCAGGGCGAGGACGGCTCACGCGAGAAGTACGCGCTGCACCTGCTCCCCTCCGGCATCCTGACGCCGACGGTGACGCCGGTCATCGGCAGCGGTGTGGTCGTCGACCTCGAGGTGCTCTTCCAGGAGATCGACGGGCTCGAGGCCCGGGGCGTCGACACCTCGCGGCTCGTGGTGTCGGCCAGCGCCCACGTCATCGCGTCGTACAACCGCACCCTCGACAAGGTCACCGAACGCTTCCTCGGCGCGCGGAAGATCGGCACCACCGGCCGCGGCATCGGGCCGACCTACGCCGACAAGATGAACCGGGTCGGCATCCGGGTCCAGGACCTCTTCGACGAGCACATCCTGCGGCAGAAGGTCGAGGCCGCCCTGTCGCTGAAGAACCAGGTGCTCGTCAAGGTCTACAACACCCGCGCCGCCGACGTGGACCTCGTGGTCGAGGAGCTGCTCGGGTATGCCGAGCGGTTGCGCCCGATGGTCGCCGACACCTCCCTGGTGCTCGAGCAGGCGCTCGACGCCGGGGCCAACGTGCTGCTCGAGGCGGGCCAGGCGACGCTGCTCGACGTCGACCACGGCACCTACCCGTTCGTGACGTCGTCGTCGGCCACGGCCGGGGGAGCGTGCACCGGGTCGGGCATCCCGCCGACGAGGGTGACGCGGGTCATCGCGATCCTCAAGGCCTACACGACCCGGGTGGGCGAGGGTCCCTTCCCCACCGAGCTGTTCGACGACGACGGCGAGACGCTGCGCAAGACCGGTGCGGAGTACGGCACCACCACCGGGCGGCCGCGGCGCTGCGGCTGGATGGACACCGTGATCGGGCGCTACGCCAAGCGGATCAACGGGGTCACCGACTTCGTCATCACCAAGCTCGACGTGCTCACCGGCTTCGAGAAGGTGCCGGTGTGCGTGGCCTACGAGGTCGACGGCGTGCGGCACGACGAGATGCCGGTGAACCAGAGCGACTTCCACCACGCGAAGCCCGTCTACGAGCTGCTCGACGGCTGGTGGGAGGACCTCTCGGAGTGCCGCACGTTCGAGGAGCTCCCGGCGGCCGCGCAGGCGTACGTGCTGCGGGTCGAGGAGCTGGTCGGGGCACGGGTGTCGGCGATCGGCGTCGGCCCCGGCCGGCACGAGATCATCCAGCGCTTCCCGCTGCTCGACTGAGCGGTACGGCGCCGACGCCGACGCCGCACGCAGTAGCTCGGGTCGCACGCGGCAACTGCTGCGCGTCATCCGAACTTCTGCGTGCCCGCGGCGGTGGGCGGCACGGGGCTCGGAGTCCTGCCTCGGGGGATGATCAGCGAAGCGCACGCCATCCTCGACAGCACCGACGCCCACGAGCTGTACCTCACCTGCGACGACGTGCCGGCGTCGTCGAGCGGATGACGGGTCTCGGCGTCGCGTGCACCGACCGCCGGCGAAACCGGAAGTTCGGGTCGCACGCAGAAATTGCTGCGTGGCACCCGAACTCCTGCGTGACCGCGGGCCGTGGGGCGCGCCGCGAGCGATCTGCACAGAACCTGCCACAGGCTCTCCCCACGCCTCTGCCGCGGCCACCCCTAGCGTCCTGACCAGAGCCCGAGCGGACACCGACCCCGGCGCCCGGCCATCGGAGAGGACGCGAACCGGCCGGGCCTGACCCGTCGGCGTGCGTGGCGGAGATCGAGGGGTCACGACACGCGGACGGCCCCAGCGTGGCCTCGGCATGTCTCGACCCCTCGACCCGTCCGAGCGGCGCGCGTGCGCCGGTCCAGGCACTCCTCAGGCGGGGCGAAGCACGTGCATCCGGTGCGCGGCGCGGGTCAGCACGACGTAGAGCACGCGCACCCCGCCGGGCGACTCCTCGGTGATGCCCTGCGGGTCGACGACGACCGTCGCGTCCCACTCCAGGCCCTTGGTCGACAGCGGGTCGATGACCTGCACGCGCCCGGAGCCGGCACCATCGAGCCCGGCCAGCCGCTCGGCCCAGCGCCGCGCCGCGATCACCGCGATCGACCCCTCGACCTCGCCGAGCAGCTGCTCCACGGCATCGGCGGCGGCTGCGGCCACCGAGTCGTCGACCACGCGGTCGACAGGCTCGACTCCCGTCTCGCGCACGGCATCCGGGATGTCGGCGTCGGGCACGAGCGGCAGGATGACGTCGCGCGCGTAGTCGAAGATCTCGCGTGCGTTGCGGTAGTTGGTGTCCATGTGGAACGCGCGGCGCTCCTGGCCGCTGAACGCCTCGTCGCGTGCCCGGCCGGCCTCGGCGAGGTCGGACCACGAGGCCTGGGCGGCGTCGCCGACGACCGTCCAGGACGCCGTGCGGCCCCGTCGCGCCAGCGTCCGCCACTGCATCGGGGAGAGGTCCTGGGCCTCGTCGACCAGCACGTGCGCGTAGCCGGAGGGCCGGTCGATGCGGCCCATCATCAGCCGTTCGCGGGCGTCGGCCGGCGTCGCCTCCCACTGGGTCTTCTCCTCGGGCACCCGACGGTCGACTCCGGCGCGCACGTCGATGACACCCCACTGGGAGAGCTCGTCGAGCTCCTCGATGTCGTAGAAGCCGACGTCCTCGCGCTCGGCCTGCTGCACCGGCCCGAGCCGGGCGACGAGGTCGTCGACGAGGGCGGCGTCGGAGACCGACCAGCTGCCGAGCTCGAGTGCCTCGCGGTAGGACCAGGCGAGCGCGGCGCCCTCCTCGTGGTCGAGCACGCCGCGCGAGACGGCGTAGACGTGGTCGGTGTCGCCCAGCGAGAGCAGCAGCTCACGCGGGTCGACCTGGCGCCACCACGACGCCATGAACTCGTCGACGTCGCGTGATCCGTCGAACGCGTCGAGGAAGGCGTCGCGCTCGCCCTGGCGCACCGAGCGCCACGCGGCCTCGGCGAGGGCGGTGCGGGCGGCATCGGTGCCGAGGTTGTGCTGGTGGTTGCGCAGCACCTCCGAGCGCACCCGGCGCAGCACCTGCTCGTCGAGCCGCACGGCGTGACCGGCGATGAACGCGCGGAACACGCCCGGCGAACCGGCCGGCGGCCGCGACGCGAGCCGCGAGAGCAGGCGTCGGATCCGCAGCGACCCCTTGATCGCCGCCACCTCGGGGGTGTCGAGCCGGGTGGCCGTCATGCCCTCGACGAGGTCGCCCGTCGCACGCAGTGAGACCGACTCCTCTCCGAGGCTGGGCAGCACCCGCTCGATGTAGGCGGTGTACGCGGCCGACGGGCCGACGACGAGGATGCCGCCGCTCTCGAACCGCCGCCGCTCCGAGTAGAGCAGGTAGGCGGCCCGGTGCAGCGCGACGACGGTCTTGCCCGTGCCGGGGCCCCCAGTGATCTCGGTGACCCCGCGCGAGGGCGCGCGGATGGCCTCGTCCTGGTGGCGCTGGATGGTCGCGACGATGTCGCGCATCTGGCGGCCGCGGCTGCGGGTGAGGGCAGCGATCAGGGCACCATCGCCCAGCACCACGATGTCGTCGGGTGCCTCGGGCACCATCAGGTCGTCCTCGGCGCCGACGACGGTGGCACCCTTGCAGCGCAGCACGCGGCGTCGCAGCACGCCCATCGGGTCGACCGGCGTGGCCCGGTAGAAGGCCGAGGCGGCGGGTGCGCGCCAGTCGACGA
The DNA here is from genome assembly GCA_963707895.1 of uncultured Actinomycetota bacterium. GTDB lineage: Bacteria > Actinomycetota > Actinomycetes > Actinomycetales > Dermatophilaceae > Fodinibacter. The sequence goes on from CAVPRS010000011.1 coordinate 401,270, forward strand.
CGAGCGGCTCGTAGTCGTCGTCACGCACACCGAGCCGGCCGATGTAGCGCACCTCTCGCTCGGCGGCGGTCGATCGCTCGTCGCCCAGGTCGAGCCGGCCGAAGACCAGGCCCTCGTACTGCTTGTCGATCATCGAGCGGCGTCGCGCGGCGGCGTAGACGAGGGCGTCGCGCTCGAAGAGCCCGGTCATCTCCTCGTCACGCACGTCTCCCGTGCGGGAGGTGCGGCCGCGCGCCATCCCGTCGGCCTCGACGTCGGCCGCGCGGCGGCTGGCCTTCTCGAGCTCGGCGTACACGCGGTCGACATGGGCCTGCTCGTTCGCCAGCTCACCGGCGACGTCGGGCGACGTCTCGGGCAGGCCCGGGTGCGGGGCGGTCACGAAGGGGCTCTCCTCGGTGCGGCGGCTCAGGTCACGGAACTCACCAGTCTAATCCCGCACGCCGGGGGGTCCCGCACCGTCCCGCGACATCAGGCACGGATGCCGGGACGCGCCTGCCGCTCGCCGCGGGCCCCCACTAGGTTTGGCCCCGTGAAGGTACTCGTCGTCGGGTCCGGGGCCCGCGAGCACGCCATCGTCCACTCCCTCTCGCTCGACCCGACGGTCGACGCCGTGGTCGCCGCGCCCGGCAACCCGGGCATCGAGACGGTCGCCCGCTGCGAGCCGCTGCCCGGCGGGGTCACCGACGCCGCGGGAGTCGTCGCGCTCGCGGTCTCGCTGGGGGCCGACCTCGTCGTCATCGGGCCGGAGGCGCCGCTCGTGGCGGGCGTCGGCGACGCGGTTCGCGAGGCCGGCATCCCCTGCTTCGGGCCGTCGGCCGAGGCGGCCAGGCTCGAGGGCAGCAAGGCCTTCGCCAAGGACGTCATGTCCGCCGCCGAGGTGCCCACCGGCCTGGCCCACGTCTGCACCACCGTCGAGGAGGTCGAGGAGGCGCTCGACGCCCTCGGCGCCCCCCACGTCGTCAAGGACGACGGCCTCGCCGCGGGCAAGGGCGTCGTCGTCACCGACGACCGGGACGAGGCGCTCGAGCACGCGAAGGCATGCCTGGCCAAGCCCGACGGCGCGGTCGTCGTCGAGGAGTACCTCTCCGGACCCGAGGTGTCGCTGTTCTGCATCTGCGACGGCGAGACGGTCGTGCCCCTGGTGCCGGCCCAGGACTTCAAGCGGGTCGGCGACGGCGACGCCGGGCCCAACACGGGCGGGATGGGGGCCTACAGCCCGCTCGAGTGGACACCCGACGGGCTGGTCGACGACGTGGTCGCGCGAGTGGCCCAGCCGGTCGTCGACGAGATGCAGCGCCGCGGCACGCCGTTCGCCGGCGTGCTCTACGTGGGGCTCGCACTCACGCCGCGCGGGCCGCAGGTGATCGAGTTCAACGCCCGCTTCGGCGACCCCGAGACCCAGGTCGTGCTGGCCCGCCTGCTCTCACCCCTCGGCGGGCTGCTCCTCGCCGCCGCGACCGGCCGGCTCGCCGAGGCGGAGCCGCTGCGGTGGTCCGACGAGGCCGCCGTGACCGTGGTCGTGGCCGCCGACAACTACCCCGGCGCCCCGCGCACGGGCGACCCGATCACGGGGCTCGACGAGCTCCCCGGAGCCCCCACGACGTACGTGCTGCACGCCGGCACCGCGCTCGACGCCGACGGTGTGCTGGTGTCCGCGGGCGGCCGGGTGCTCTCGGTCGTGGCCACCGGCGAGACCCTGGGGCAGGCGCGCGAGCGGGCCTACGAGGCCGTGGCCGGCATCGAGCTGCCCGGCTCGCACCACCGCAGCGACATCGCGCTGCGGGCCGAACGCGGCGAGGTCACCGTCTAGAGCCCCTCCCGGAGTCGCCAGTCTGCCGGTGCCTCGAGTTGGGTGCAGTGGCCCCGGCGACCACCTGAGCACCCGACTCAAGCGGTTCGGGTCAGCTGAGGCGGCGGGTGTCCTCGGGGATGCCGCCGCCCTCGCGCACCGCCGCGGCGAGGTCGGCCAGCGCGGTCAGGGCGACGTTGAGGCTCCACGGGCCGAACGACACCCGCGCCACGCCCAGCCGCTGCATCGTCTCGAGCGGCAGCGACCCGGGGATGCCGATCAGGTTGACCTTCTGCGGACCGAGGGCGTCGACGAGCGCGGTGACGGTCGGCTCGTCGAGCAGGCCCGGGGCGAAGAACGTCGACGCACCGGCGTCGAGGTAGGCGCGTCCCCGTTCGATGGCGTCCGCGAGCACCTCGGCGGGGTCACGGTCGGCGGCGCGCAGGAAGGCGTCGGTGCGCGCGTTGAGCACGAACGGGATGCCGGCCCGCTCCGCGGCCGCGACGGCGTCCGCGACGGCGCGAACGGCATCCGGGAGGGGCTTCATGGCGTCCTCGAGGTTCGCCCCGACGACGCCGACGTCGATGGCCCGGGCGATCGTGCCACCCGGGTCGCCGTACCCGGCCTCGAGGTCGGCCGTGACCGGCAGGTCGACCGCCGCGGCGATCCGGCCGACGGCCTCGATCATCAGGTCGCGGGGGATCTGCTCGCCGTCGGGGTAGCCGTGGGCAGCCGCGACGGAGTGGCTGGCGGTGGCCAGGGCGGTCGTGCCGGGGGCGTCGGCGACGACCTGGGCGCTGATGGCGTCCCAGACGTTGACGAGCACCAGCAGCTCGGGGTCGGCGTGCAGGCGCTGGAGCTCGTGGGCCTTGTCCTGGAGGGTGCTCATGCCTCGAACCTAGATCAGGCCGAGCCGCCGGCCAGGGCTTCGCGCACGTCGTCGAGGTGGTCGAGGTCGGCGAGGTCGAGCACCTGCAGGTAGGCGCGGGCCATGCCGACCTCCGCGAGCCGGCCGAACCGGTCACGGGCCTGCTCGAAGGTCCCGGCGATCGCGTTCTCCAGCGAGGTCGTCGACCTCGCGCCCGATCGCCTGCGCGCGGCGGCGCACCGTGGCGTCGTCGCGTCCGATGCAGACGACCTGGGCGGCCGAGTGCACGAGCGTGCCCGGGTCGCGACCGATCTCGGAGCACACGGCATCCACCTGCTCGAAGAGGTGACCGGTCTCCTCGACGGTGCGGAAGCCCGCGTTGAAGTCGGCGGCGTAGCGGGCGGCGAGCGTCGGCGTGCGCCGCTTGCCACCGCCGCCCACGATGATCGGCACCCCGCCGGGCTGCGCCGGGGTGACGAGCCCCGGGTTGCCGTTGACCGGGTAGTGCGTGCCGTCGTGGTCGAACGTCGACCCGGCGGGCGTCGACCACAGGCCGGTGATGACGGCGAGCTGCTCCTCGAGCCGGTCGAAACGCTCGCCGAGCGGCGGGAAGGGGATGCCGAAGGCGGCGTGCTCCTGCTCGAACCAGCCCGCGCCGAGGCCGAGCTCGACCCGCCCACCGCTCATCTGGTCGACTCCGGCGACGGTCACGGCGAGCGGCCCGGGCAGCCGGAACGTCGCCGAGCTGACCAGGGTGCCGAGCCGGATGCGGGTGGTGTCGCGGGCGAGCCCGGCCAGGGTGGTCCAGGCGTCGGTCGGCCCGGGGGCGCCGTCGCCCGACATGTGCAGGTAGTGGTCGGAGCGGAAGAAGCCGTCGAAGCCCAGCTGCTCGGTGGCGCGGGCCACTGCGAGGAGGTCGTCGTAGGTGGCACCCTGCTGGGGCTCGGTGAAGATCCGGAGGTCCATGCCCCCACGCTAGGTGGCGGGACCGGTGCGCGCGGCGGCAGCCGCCGCGAGGAATGCGCAGGCAGCGCCCGCGGCCATGAGCGCGGCGAACGCCACCCCGTCGGTCTGGGCACCGCGCAGGGCCACGACCGCGCCGACCACGGCGGTCGACAGTGCCACCCCGGTCGAGACCGCCAGCCCTTGCGCGGCACTCACCCGGCCCTGCTCGCTCACCGGCGCGAGCGAGAGCAGCTGGGTCGACAGCGTCGGCGAGATGATGCCCATGCCCAGGGCGGCGACCGCCCAGCAGAGCATGCCGGGCACGATGCCGATGACGTCGAGCGAGAGCAGCACCGGGCCCAGCGAGCCGAGGCCGATGAGCGCGGCGCCGATCCGCGCGCGCGTCGGCGCGGAGACCCCCGCCTGCACCCGGTTGGCGCTGTTGAGGGCCGACCCCGCCGCCCACAGGCAGCCGGTGACCGACAGCGAGACGCCGGCGAGGGCGGTCGAGGCGCCGTGGGTCTGTACGAGCATGAGCGGGATCAGCCCCGCCACGGCGGTGAAGGCACCCGCCGTCAGAAGGCGCACGGCGATCACGCTCGGCACGCCGCGCGCCAGCCGGGCCGTGCCGTGGGGAAGCGCGCGCACCCCGCCGACGAGCACGAGCAGCGTCCCGCCGCTGATCACCAGCGCGCCGAGCACGAGCGTGTCGGGGTTGGAGAGAAGGGGGGCCGAGAAGGTGGTGATCGCGAGCCCGGTGGCGAGCACCAGCGCGGCCGCCACGCGACGGCGCTCGGATGCCGCGGCGTCGGCATTCGCCGCCTTCGCACCACCCGCGTGGGTGCGGCGCAGGGCCGGGCGCAGCAGCCAGATTGCGACCGGCACGACGAGCAGCGGCGCGACGAAGACCCACCGCCACCCCCACAGGGCGTCGATGCCGCCGGCGAGGCTGGGCCCGAGCAGCGAGGGCAGGATCCAGGCCGCGGCGAACGAGGCGAACACCTTGGCGCGCAACGCGTCGGGCAGCGCCTGGGCGACGAGCACCATGAGAGAGGTGTCGATGAGCGCCTCCGCCGCCCCCGAGGCGGCCCGGCCGGCGACGAAGAACGTCATGGTGGGGGCCAGGGCGCAGACCACCTGGGCGACGACGAAGGCCGCCATCCCCCAGAGCAGCACCGGGCGCGGGCCCGAGCGGTCGGTCCAGCTGCCCGACCACGCCATGGCGATCGTGAACGTGACGATCGCGGCGCCGGTCGACGCACCGAACAGCGCCCAGCCGTCGAGCTCGCGCACCACGGTCGGCAGGATGGTGCTCACGGCGCGGTTCTCGAACGCGGCCAGGGTCACCAGCGCGACGATGCCGACCACCACCGGCAGGTTGGCACGAGACAGGAGACGCACCGGCTCCCCGACCGGCCGTCGGGGGCGCGCTCGCCCCTTCCTGTACCGGTGCCGAGGTGGCGGCCCCGGCCGCCGAGCCTCTCGAGACGTCGTCCCCCGTCGCCGCGTCGGGCCGGTCACCCTGGTGTGCGGGCGCTCTGGTCCCCGACGTCGTCATGTCCCCATGCTGCAACCTCTAGTGCACTTGAGGTCAATTCGGCTACGGTCGTGCGGTGGACCGTCACGACCTGCTCACCATCGGTGAGGTTGCGCACCGATCCGGGGTGTCGGTGGCCACGGTGCGCTTCTACGAGGAGCGCGGGCTGGTGTCGTCGGTGCGCACCCCCGGCAACCAGCGGCGCTTCGAGCGGCACGCGCTGCGCCGCATCGCCGTGGTGCGTGCCGGCCAGAGGTTCGGCCTCACCCTCGCGGAGGTGGGGGAGGCCCTGGCCACCCTGCCGGTCGACCATCCGCCGACCAAGCGCGACTGGTCACGCATGTCACGTCAGTGGCACGACCTGCTGACCGCCCGGATCGACGCGATGACCGCGGTGCGCGACGACCTCGCCTCGTGCATCGGGTGCGGCTGCCTGTCGCTGCGCTCGTGCCCGGTCTACAACCACGACGACGAGCTGGCCGCCAAGGGGTCGGGGGCCCAGCGCTGGCCTGCCGCCGCCCGCACCGACTGACCTCTCAGGCCGGAGTTGGGTGCTCACATGGCTGCCCCGGCGACCACCTGGGCACCCGACTCTCTGGCCCCCGGAGAGTTGGGTGCTGAGACGGCTGTCCTGGCGACCACGTGAGCACCCAACTCCCAGAACGCAGCTCCCGGATGCCGGGCGCCTGCGGTCAGGTGCCGACGGTGACCGCCTCGGCCTCTGCCCGCGAACCGGCCGGGTCGACCTCGTGGTCGACGCCGCGCAGGTACGCGCGACCGCTGAGCAGCACCGCCACGCCGGCCATCACCGACACGGCCCCGACGTAGAAGGGGAGGTGGATCGACTGCTCACCGAGCTTGCCCGCCATCCACGGCGCGACCGCGCCACCGGAGAACCGCACGAAGCTGTAGGCCGCGGACGCCACCCCACGCTCCACGGGCGAGACGGTCATGACGCTCTCGGTGATCAGGGTGTTGTTGACGCCGAGGAACCCGCCGGCGACGACGACCCCCACGATGAGCACGGTCTTGTCGTCGGTCCAGACCCCCATCGCGGTGAGCACGAGGGCGAAGCCGGTCAGCGCGACGACGATGCCGGCGACGGTGCCGATCCGGCGTTGCACCCAGGGCGCGATGAACACCGAGGCGACGGCGAGGAAGAGGCCCCACCCGAAGAACACCAGGCCGGTGCCGTGGGCCGACAGGTCGAGCGGGAAGGGCGTGAAGGCCAGCAGCGTGAAGAAGCCGACGTTGTAGAGCAGCGCGGTCACGGCCACGGTGGCCAGCCCGCGGTGCCGCAGGGCACGCAGGGGTGCGCTGAAGGGCGTGGGCGCGGTGTCCGGGCGGGTGTCGGGGAGGGTGAGCCAGGTCGTGACCAGGGCGATGAACATCAGGATGCTGACGCCGAAGAACGGCCAGCGCCACGACACGGCGCCGAGCACGCCACCGAGCAGCGGCCCGGCGGCGATGCCCAGCCCGAGGGCCGCCTCGTAGAGGATGATCGCCTGCGCCACCGAGCCGCGAGCGGCCCGCACGATCGTGGCGAGGGCGGTCGCGATGAACAGGGCGTTGCCCAGGCCCCACACCGCGCGCCACCCGACGACGCCGCCGATGGTGTCCTGGGTGCCGGCCAGGCCGGCGCCGATGATGATGACGGTCAGGCCGAGCAGCAGGGTGCGCTTGGGGCCGATCCGGCTCGAGACCCAGCCGGTGCCGAGCATCGCGATGCCCATCACGGCCATGTAGCTCGTGAAGAGCAGCGAGACCTGCGACGGCGAGGCGCCGAGCTCTTCGGCGATCGGCTTGAGGATGGGGTCGACGAGGCCGATCCCCATGAAGGCGACGACGCACGCGAAGGCGACGCTCCAGACGGTCTTGGGCTGGCGCCACATGGTTCAGCTGTCCTTCCGGTCGGGGCTGGTCGGCTCGTGCCGGGTGGCGTCGAGCAGCTCGCCGAGCAGCGCGACGGCGTCACGCAGCCGCAGCGCGTCGGGCTGCACGGCATCCAGCAGGGGAGCCAGGGCGGCGCCGCGGGCGCGGCGCAGGCGGGCGAGCGCGGTGGCCCCGTCGGCGGTGAGGCCGACGAGGTGTGCGCGGGCGTCCGCCGGGTCGGGGGTGCGGGTGACCAGGCCGTCGGCCTCGAGCCGCTGCACCTGGGCGGTCATCGACGGCTGGCTGCAGTGGTCGGCCGCCGCGAGGGTCGTGACCCGTGCCGTCCCGAGGTCGTCGACGAGGGCGAGCACTCGCGCCTGGGCGTAGGGCAGGCCGAGGTCGGCGTGCTGGGAGGCCCACCTCGAGAGTCGTGCGGCGCTGCGCAGCAGCTCGTCGGCGAGGGCGTCGGTCGGGGTCACCGATCCATATTTACATAGGAAACCTATGCAATCAAGCCGAGGGCCGGATGCCGGGCGGGTCACCTCTTTGCCCGGCCGACCGGATGACATGTGTCATGGGCAGGACGTGACAGCCCACCCGTGCCGCTCGGCCGTGCGTGGAGGAGGCTCGGGGCATGAACACACCACACACTCCCGCGGTGCGCCTGGGTGGGGTCACCAAGCTCTTCGGTGACGTGCACGCGGTCCGCGGTATCGACCTCGAGATCCAGCCCGGCGAGATGGTGGCCTTCCTCGGCCCCAACGGAGCCGGCAAGACCACCACGATCGACATGGTGCTGGGCCTGTCCCGCCCGACGGCCGGCGAGGTCGAGGTGTTCGGGATGGCGCCGCGCGAGGCCATCGCCCGCGGCCTGGTCGCGGCCGTGATGCAGACCGGGGGCCTGCTCAAGGACCTCACCGTCCGCGAGACCGTGCAGTACACCGCCAGCCTGTTCGCCGACACCAAGCCGGTGGACGCCGTGCTCGAGAGCGCGGGCATCACCGAGATCGCGAACCGCAAGGTGGGCAAGTGCTCGGGCGGCGAGCAGCAGCGGCTGCGCTTCGCGATGGCCCTGCTGAGCGACCCGGCGCTGCTCCTGCTCGACGAGCCCACGACGGGGATGGACGTCGAGGGCCGCCGCTCGTTCTGGAACGCGATCCGCGAGGACGCGAGGCACGGCCGCGCGGTGCTGTTCGCCACGCACTACCTCGAGGAGGCCGACCTCTACGCCGACCGGATCGTGCTGATCAGCAACGGGACCATCGTCGCTGACGGCACCGGCAGCGAGATCAAGGCGCTCGCCTCCGGGCGCACCGTGCGCGCCACCTGGGGGCGGCCGGACGTCGACGCCCTGACCCGGATCGGCGGGGTCGAGCACGTCGAGGTGCGCGGGGAGCAGGTGTACGTGCACGGCCAGGACAGCGACCTGGTGGCGCGCTACCTGCTCACCGAGACCGACGCCCGCGACCTCGAGATCACCACCCACGGGCTCGAGGACGCCTTCCTCAGCCTGACCGGCCGCACCACGGCCGACGCCGACGCCGATCCCGACCTCGAAGGAGCCCTGCGATGAGCGCGACCACCTCGCACGTCGACCCGACGACCCGGCGGGTGCCGCCGTTCGGCGGCCTGAACGCGACCCTGGTGCGCATCGAGCTGAAGCGGATGCTGCGCAACCGCCGCACGATCATCTTCGCGCTGGTCTTCCCGGCCGCCATGTTCTTCGTCTTCGGCTCGGGGAACGACTCCCAGGAGAGCGTCGGCGTCGGCAACGTGTCGGCCTACGTGATGGTGTCGATGGCCCTCTACGGCGGGGCCCTCATCGCCGCCGCCACCGGTGCGGGTGTGGCGATCGAGCGGTCGCTCGGCTGGTCGCGCCAGCTGCGGCTGACGCCGCTGCACGCGACGGCGTACATCCTGGTCAAGGCGTTCGTCGCCCTCGTCATGGGTGCGGTGGCGATCCTCGCCGTCAACGTCATCGGAGCACTGCAGGGCAAGCCGCAGATGCCGTTCGACGTGTGGGTCGCGTGCGGGTTGCTCACCCTGGCCTGCGTCATGACGTTCGCGGCGCTGGGTGTCTTCGTCGGCTACCTCGTCCCGGGCGAGAACGTCATGCAGGTGCTCGGCCCCGGGCTGGCCCTGTTGGCCTTCCTCGGCGGCCTGTTCATCCCGCTGAGCTCGTACAGCCCGGTCGTGCGCGACATCGCGTACTGGACCCCGATGTACGGCGTGGCCGAGGTGGCCCGCGCCCCGCTGACCCAGGAGCTGCCCTGGTACGCCGTCGTCAACGCCGTCGCCTGGCTGGCCATCTTCGTGCTCGGCGCCGCGTGGCGGATGAGCAAGGACACCGCGCGGGTGTGACGGCTAGCGTGACGAGCATGAGCGCCACCCCGACCCCCCAGCAGGCCGCCGGCCGCCGTTGGGGGGTCGGGTTCGCCGCGATCTGGCTGTTCTTCCTGCTCGAGCCCCTGGCGGAGGCGTGGGACCAGCGCGACACGGTCGCCGGCGTCATCGGGGGCGTCGTGACGGTGGTCTTCGGCGCGGTCTACATGGTGATGTGGGTGCGGATGCGCCGCGACCGCAACGTCTTCTTCGTGGACCCGAACCTCACGAGGTCGCTCGGCTACCTGGCCGTGCTCGGCGTCCTCGCCGCGGTGATGATCGCACTGCTCGGCCAGCCGGGCACCACGTCGCTGGTCTACTGCGCGGTGGCCTCGGTGATGATGCTGCCCATCCGCTGGGCCGGCGTTGCGGTGCTCTCCGTGGCCGGCCTCACCGTGGTGCTCAACGCGCTGAACCCGTCCTGGGCCAGCCCCTTGTCGCTGCTGTTCTCGATCTTCGCCGCCTCGCTCGCCGTGTTCGGCATCCGACAGATGCTGGCCCGCAACGCCGACCTGGTGCGGGCGCACGACAAGAACGCCGAGCTGGCGGTCGAGAACGAACGCACCCGCTTCGCCCGCGACCTGCACGACATCCTGGGCCACTCGCTCACCGTCATCACGGTCAAGGCCGAGCTGGCCAACCGGCTGCTCGACGTCGACGTCGAGCGGGCCCGGGCCGAGCTGGTCGACCTCGAGCGGCTCTCGCGCGACGCGCTGGCCGACGTGCGCCGCGCCGTCGAGGGCTACCGCGAGCTGACCCTTCCCGGCGAGCTGGCCCGGGCGAGAACGGCGTTGGCGGCTGCGGAGATCGAGGCCGAGCTGCCCAACTCCACCGACGAGGTGCCCTCGCACCTGCGCGAGCTGTTCGCGTGGACCGTGCGCGAGGGCGTCACCAACGTGATCCGGCACAGCGATGCCACCCGGTGCACCGTGCGGCTCGGCCCGGACGCCGCCGAGGTCGTCGACGACGGCACCGTGGCGAGCGCGTCGGACTCCACGAGTGCGACCGGCAGCGGCGGGAGCGGGCTGGTCGGCCTGCGCGAGCGGGCCGCGGCAGTGGGTGGCACGGTGACGACCCGGGTCGAGGCGCCCCACGGGCACGTGCTGCGGGTGGCCGTCGGATGAGCACCGCCACGATCCGCCTCCTGCTCGCCGACGACCAGGCACTGGTGCGCGGGGCGCTGTCGGCCCTGCTCGGCCTCGAGGCCGACCTCGAGGTGGTGGCCGAGGTCGGGTCGGGGCTGGACGTGCTGCCCGCGGTGGCCGAGTTCCGCCCGGACGTGGCCCTGCTCGACGTCGAGATGCCGGGGATGGACGGCATCACGGCCGCCGCCCTGGTGCGCGAGCAGTTCCCGGAGACCCGGGTGCTGATCGTGACCACCTTCGGGCGACCCGGCTTCCTGCACCGGGCGATGAAGTCGGGCGCGAGCGGCTTCGTCGTCAAGGACACCCCGGCGGCGCAGCTCGCCGACGCCGTGCGGCGGGTGCACGCCGGCCTGCGGGTGGTCGACCCGTCGCTGGCCACCGACAGCCTCGTGGCCGGCGAGTCGCCGCTGACCCCCCGCGAGACCGACGTGCTGCAGGCCGCGCGTGACGGCTCACCGGTGGCCGCGATCGCCGGACGGCTCTTCCTCTCCGAGGGCACCGTGCGCAACCACCTGTCCAGCGCCATCGGCAAGACCGGCGCCGGCAACCGGGCCGAGGCCGTGCTCATCGCCGACGGCAACGGCTGGCTCTGAGCGCCACCGAACGCGCCGTGGGCGCGGCTCACGCGCTCGAGGTGGCGGCTGGAACAATCGGCGCCATGCCCGACGCCTCCCTGGTCCTGCCCGGCTACGCCCACGTCTACTCCGGCAAGGTGCGCGACCTCTACGCCCCGGTCGACGCCACCACGGGGGAGCCCCGCGCCGACCGGCTCCTGCTCGTGGCGTCCGACCGCATCTCGGCCTTCGACTTCGTGCTCGACACCCCCATCGCCGACAAGGGCGAGGTGCTCACCCGGCTGTCGTTGTGGTGGTTCTCCCAGCTCGAGGACCTCGTGCCCAACCACGTCGTCTCCGCCGACGTGCCCGATGCCGTGCGCGGCCGTGCCGTGCTCGTCGAGCGCCTCGACATGCTCCCCGTCGAGTGCGTCGCCCGCGCCTACCTCACCGGCGGAGGCCTGGGCGAGTACACCGCGACCGGCGCCGTGAGCGGCATCCCGCTGCCAGAGGGGCTGGTCGACGGCGACCGCCTGCCCGAGCCGATCTTCACGCCGTCGACCAAGGCTCCGGTGGGTGAGCACGACGAGCCGATCCCCTACTCGGCGGTCGAGGCGGAGCTGGGTGGCGCGCTCGCCGCGCAGGTGCGGGCCCTCACTGTCGCGATCCTGCAGCGGGGCAACGAGATCGCGGGGGCGCGCGGCATCCTGCTCGCAGACACCAAGGTCGAGTTCGGCCTGCGGGGCGACGAGGTCGTGCTGGCCGACGAGGTACTCACCCCCGACTCCTCACGTTTCTGGCCGGCCGACCAGTGGGAGCCCGGCCACGCCCAGCCGAGCTTCGACAAGCAGTACGTGCGCGACTGGCTCACCTCGCCGGCCTCGGGGTGGTCGAGGTCGTCGGGGGAGGCCCCGCCGCCGCTGCCCGACGAGGTCGTGGCGCAGACCCGGGCGAAGTACGTCGAGGCCTACGAGCGGCTCACCGGCGAGACCTTCTGACCGGTCAGGTCTCCCGGAGCCAGTCGGCGAACCGCCGGTCGTCGACCTTGACGCCCGGACACGCGCCGATCTCCTGAAGGGCCCTTCGTCGTCCAGAGTGCCACCAGGGCGACGGCAGGTGACCGCGAGCCGGGCGGCGTGCAGGGAGCGGCGCCGACCCCGGTAACCTTGGCCACGGCATCCGCCCCGCTCCACCCCGACCGGGAGACCGCACCCATGGCCTCGTCGCACGACCTCGTGCTGACCACCGTCCCGGGCGGCAACGCCCTCTCACCGTTCCGCTCCGCCGCCCTGTTGGCACGGCTGCAGCGAGTCGTCCCCGGGCTCACCGCCCTCACCGCGAGGCACGTGCACTGGGTGGCGAGCGACGGACCCCTCGACGAGGCCACCACCGCGACCGTCGAGCGCCTGCTCACCTACGGCCCGCCGGATGCCGGTGACGTCGACGGCGCGCACGTCGCCGTCGTGGTGGTCGCGCCGCGCCTGGGCACGCTGTCGCCCTGGGCCTCGAAGGCCACCGACATCGCACACAACTGCGGGGTCGAGGTGCGCCGGGTCGAGCGCGTCACCGAGTACCGGCTCGCCACCGATGCACCGCTGACCGAGGAGCAGTGGGCGGCGGCCGCCGACCTGCTCCACGACCGGATGACCGAGGCCGCCCTGCCCACCCGGGCCGATGCCGCCGCCCTGTTCGACGAGCGCGAGGCCGAGCCGATGGAGCGCGTCGACGTGCTCGGCCGCGGACGCGTGGCGATCGAGGAGGCCGACACGGCCTACGGGCTCGCCCTGTCCGACGACGAGGTCGACTACCTGGTCGAGGCGTTCACCGGGCTGCGGCGAAACCCGACCGACGTCGAGCTGATGATGTTCGCGCAGGCCAACTCCGAGCACTGCCGGCACAAGATCTTCAACGCCGACTTCGTCGTCGACGGGGTCGTGCAGCCGCGCTCGCTGTTCGGGATGATCCGCTACACCGAGGAGGTCGCCGGCGAGGGCACCGTCATCGCCTACAAGGACAACGCCTCGGTGATGGTCGGCGGCCGGCGGGTGCGCTGGCTGCCCGAGTCGGCCGACGGCCCGAGCCGCTACACCGGCCGCGACGACGACGTCCACGTGCTCATGAAGGTCGAGACGCACAACCACCCCACGGCGATCTCACCCTTCCCGGGGGCGGCCACCGGTGCGGGCGGCGAGATCCGCGACGAGGGTGCGACCGGCCGGGGGTCGCAGCCCAAGGCCGGGCCTCACGGGGTTCGCCGTGTCGAACCTGCACCTGCCGGGCCTCGAAGAGCCTTGGGAGACAGCGACCTACGGAGCGCCCGGCCACATCGCCAGCCCGCTGGAGATCATGGTCGAGGGGCCGATCGGCGCGGCGGCGTTCAACAACGAGTTCGGCCGGCCGGGACTGGGTGGCTTCTTCCGGGTCTACGAGCAGACCGTCGACGGCGTGCGCCGAGGCTTCCACAAGCCGATCATGAGCGCCGGTGGGCTCGGCACGATCGGCGCCGACATGACCGAGAAGATCGTGTTCCCGGCCGGCACCCTGCTGGTGCAGATCGGCGGCCCGGGCATGCGCATCGGCATGGGCGGCGGTGCGGCGTCGTCGATGGCGTCCGGCGCCAACGCCGCCGAGCTCGACTTCGACTCGGTGCAGCGGGGAAACCCCGAGATCGAGCGCCGCGCCCAGGAGGTCGTCAACCACTGCTGGAGCCTCGGCGCCGACAACCCGGTGCTCGCCATCCACGACGTCGGCGCGGGCGGGCTGTCCAACGCCTTCCCCGAGCTGGTCGACGGGGCCGGCCTGGGGGCTCGGTTCGACCTGTCGGCGGTGCCGTTGGAGGAGAGCGGGCTCGCGCCGAAGGAGGCGTGGTGCAACGAGTCGCAGGAGCGCTACGTCGTCGCCCTGGCGCCGGAGTCGCTGTCGTTGTTCGCCGCGCTCTGCGAGCGGGAGCGCTGTCCCTACGCCGTGGTGGGCGTCGCCCGTGACGACGGTCGGCTCGTGCTCGGCGACGGTCCGGACGACCGTGACGACGAGGACCGCGCCATCGACATGCCGATGGAGGTGCTGCTCGGCAAGCCCCCGCGGATGACGCGCGACGTGAAGCGCGTGGTGTGGGACGGGGGTTCGTTCGACCTCGCCGACGCCGACCTGAGGTCCCTCGCGTATGCCGTGCTGCGGCACCCGACCGTGGCCTCGAAGCGGTTCCTCGTGACGATCGCCGACCGCACGGTCGGTGGGCTGACCCACCGCGACCAGATGGTCGGGCCCTGGCAGGTGCCGGTGGCCGACGTCGCCGTGACCCTGGCCGACCACGTCGGCTTCTCCGGAGAGGCGATGGCGACCGGCGAACGGATGCCGATCGCGGCCGTCGACGCACCGGCATCCGGGCGGATGGCGGTCGGTGAGGCACTGACCAACCTGCTCGCCGCCCCACTCACCGGGCTGGCCGGCATCAAGCTGTCGTGCAACTGGATGGCCGCGTGCGGCGAGGACGGCGAGGACGCCGCGCTCTACGACACGGTGGAGGCCGTGGCGATGAAGCTGCTCCCCGAGCTCGGGGTGTCCGTGCCGGTCGGCAAGGACTCGCTGTCGATGCGCACCCGCTGGACCGACCCGGCCTCGGGTGACCCGCGCCAGGTGACGTCGCCGGTGTCGCTCGTCGTGACGGCGTTCGCGGCCCTGCCCGACGTACGCGGCACCTGGACGCCGCAGCTGAGTGACGGCTCGGCCCTCGTGCTCGTCGACCTCGGGGCCGGCCGTGACCGACTGGGTGGGTCGATCGCCGCGCAGGCATCCGATTCCTTCGGCGGCGAGGTGCCCGACCTCGACGACCCGCAGCGACTTCTCTCACTCGTCGCCGCCTGGCCGAGATCCGTTCTCGCGGAGTCGACCGTGGCGTACCACGACCGGTCCGACGGGGGCCTCTGGGCAGCGGTGTGCGAGATGGCGTTCGCCGGCGCCGTGGGCGCGAGCTCTTCGTGCCCTCGGCGGCCGCCCTCTTCGCCGAGGAGCTCGGGGTGGTGCTCGGGGTGCCGGCCGACGACCTCGTGGTCGTCGAGGAGGCCCTCGCCGCCCACGGGCTGGCAGCGCTGGTCTCGACGGTGGGACGCACGGCCACCGACCGACGGGTGCGTGTCTCCGTCGCGGGGGAGCGGGTGCTCGACGAGTCGGTGCGCGACCTCGCCCAGGCGTGGGACGAGGTGTCGTCGCGCATCGCCGGCCTTCGCGACAACCCGGCCTGCGCCGAGGAGGAGCACGCCGCGTTCGGCGCCGACGACGACCCCGGTCTCGTCCTGGCCCCCTCGTTCGACCCCACCGACGACGTCGCGGCGCCCTACCTGAACCTGGGTGTCCGGCCCAAGGTGGCGATCCTGCGCGAGCAGGGCGTCAACAGCCACGTCGAGACCGCCTTCGCGTTCGACAAGGCTGGGTTCGAGACCTACGACGTGCACATGACCGACCTCCAGGCGGGCCGGTTCGACCTGGCCGACGTCGTCGGCCTCGTGGCGTGCGGTGGCTTCTCGTACGGTGACACGCTCGGCGCCGGTGAGGGATGGGCCCGATCGGTGCTCTTCAACGACCGGCTCACCCAGGGCTTCCACGACTTCTTCCACCGCGACGACACCTTCGGCCTCGGCATCTGCAACGGCTGCCAGATGTTCGCCGCGCTGGCCGAGCTGATCCCCGGGGCCGACGCGTGGCCGCGGTTCACCCGCAACCGCTCCGAGCAGTACGAGGCTCGGCTGACCCAGGTCGAGGTGCTGGAGTCGCCGTCGATCCTGACCGCCGGGATGGTGGGCAGCCGCATCCCGATCGCCGTGGCGCACGGTGAGGGCTTCGCCGACTTCTCCGCCCGCGGCGACTCGGGCCGGGTGTCCCGGGTGGCTCGGTTCGTCGACCACCACGGCGAGCCGGCAGCCTCCTACCCGTTCAACCCCAACGGTTCTCCCGACGGCCTGACCGCGGTCACGACGCCCGACGGACGGTTCACGGCGATGATGCCGCACCCCGAACGGGTGGCTCGCAACGTGCAGATGTCGTGGACCTCCGGCGCCGTCGGGCTCGAGAGCCCCTGGCTGCGGATGTTCCGCAACGCCCGCGTCTGGGTCGACTGACCGGTCAGCGTCGGCGCCAGGCCCCGCGTTCCGGCGGCTGCGGCGAGGCTGCCGTGTCGCCATCCACCGTGGTGAACGGCCGCGCACCCGGCCGGCGCCGGGCCACGTCGTCCCACGACAGCACCCCGGTCGGCAGCGGGGCCGAGGCGGCGGCCCGCCGCAGCGTCCAGAGGTCGACCGGCGCGGCCGACCCCACCAGCACGAGGTTGCCGAACCGCTTTCCCTTGAGCACCTCGTGCAGCCCCACGAACGCGACGTGGCCGAGCACCGTCCGGGCACCCGCGGCCACCCTCGCGGCGTAGTGCATCCCGGGCTCGTCGGCGACGTTGGCGAGCAGCAGGCCCCCCGGCGCCAGAGCGCGGCCCACGTCGGCGAACCACTCGACCGTGGCGAGCTCCGGCGGCACCCGGCCCCCGGCATACGCGTCGACGACCACGACGTCGGCGCTCGCGTCGCGCAGCCCCGCCATCCCGGTCACTCCGTCGAGCGGCCGCACCCGGATCCGGTGACCGCGTGGGAGCGGCAGCTCTCGGCGCACCGCCTCGGTGAGCGCGGCATCCGGCTCGAGCACCACCTGGGGTGAGCCGGGACGGGTGGCCTGCACCCAGCGCGCGAGGGTGAGCCCGGCGCCGCCCACGTGGGTGACGCGCAGCGGACCGGCCGGCGCGAGCGTGTCGACGCACAGGGCGAGGTGCTGCACGTACTCGAAGTCGAGGCGTTGCGGGTCGTGGAGATCCACGGCCGACTGCGGCTGGCCGTCGAGGACGACGGTGACGAGCGACCCCTCGCGCTCGAACTCCGCCTCGCCCACTCCCGCAGGCTACGCGTCGGGTCGAGGGGTCGAGACATGCCCGGGATGCCGCGATCCCACGGGCACGTCGTGACCCCTCGACTGCTCGCGGGGGCCGGGTCGGTGGCCGCGCCTACGATGCCGGTATGCCTCCCCGCCGACGCACCGATCCCGATGAGGGGCGCACGGCCCTGACCGCGTGGATCGCCGACCCCGAGGGCGTCGACCGCGCCACCGTGGGCACTGCCGTGCGCTACACGCTCGAGGAGCTCGGCACCCGCGCCCCCGGCCGGAGCGTCGAGGTGCGGGTCCCACCGTTCGGTGCCGTGCAGTGCCTCGAGGGGCCGCGACACACCCGGGGCACCCCACCCAACGTGGTCGAGGCCGACGCCGAGACCTGGCTGCGCCTCGCCACCGGTGACCAGCTCTGGGCCGAGGCCCTCGCCGAGGGGCGGCTGCGGGTCAGTGGCACCCGCGCCGACCTCGACGCCCTGCTGCCCCTGTCCGACCCCGAGCCGGCGAAGGCCTCGCGGTGACCCGGCACGGCATCGTCGTCGTCCCCGAGCACCGGTGGCGTGAGGCAGCGCCGCGCTGGGCCGCCGCCGAGCAGCTCGGCTTCGACCACGCGTGGACCTACGACCACCTCGTGTGGGCCGGTCTGCCCGACTCGCCGGTGTTCGCGTTCGCACCGACCCTGGCCCTGGCCTCCACGGTCACCTCGACGATCGGTCTCGGGGTGTTCGTCTCGTCGCCCAACTTCCGGCACCCGTACGTCCTGGCCCGCGACGCCATCACCCTCGACGACGCGAGCGACGGACGCTTCCTGCTGGGGGTGGGGGCGGGTGGCGACCTCGACAGCCGCATCCTCGGTGAGGACCGTCCACTCAAGCAGCGGGTCGACCGGTTCCACGAGTTCACCGAGCTGCTCGGGCGCCTCCTCGCCGAGGACCACGTCGACCACGACGGCGAGTTCTACGCCACCCGCGACGCGCGCACCCTGCCCGAGCCGGTGCGCGAGCGCGTGCCCATGGTGGTCGCGGGCAACGGGCCGCGCTCGGTGTCCTTGGCCGCCCGGATCGGTGACGCGTGGGCGACCTACGGCGGCAAGGGCGACAGCGTGCAGGAGTGGTTCGACCACGTCGCGACCCTGGTGACCCGCTTCGACGACGAGTGCGAGCGGGCCGGGCGCAGCGGCCTCGACCGCTACCTGCTGCTCGACGCCTCGCCGCGCTACGCGCTGGAGTCGGTCGGCCTCTACGCCGAGATGACCGGCCGCGCCGCCGAGCTCGGTTTCACCGACGTCGTCACGCACTGGCCGCGCCCCGACGGCCCGTACGCGGGCGAGGAGGCGACGCTCGAGGCCGCGGCGGCCGCCGTCATCCACCCCTGAGCAAGTCTGCAGGTCAGGCGAGGGCGATGACGACCACCGGGTCGGTCGTCGGCTGGGCCGAACCACCCGCCGGCTCGACCGTCATCCCGACGGCCGCGGCGGCGTTGGCGTCGCCCTGGAGCAGCAACGACCCGTGCCCGTCGGCGTCGGCGTCGAGCAGGCCGGCCGAGCGGGCCACCTGGTCGGGCCCCACGTACCAGAGCTGGTAGGTCTTGCCGTCGGGAGCGGGCGGGAGCCCGGTCACGTCGATCGCGGCCTTGCCGAGCTGGCGGCTGTAGGCGACCTCGGCGGTCATCCCGCCCTTGCTGCTGGTCACCCGCATCGCGTCGGACGCCGCGACCACCTGCGACATCGGCGAGGTGCTGCTCGAGTCGTCGGACCACGGGCTCCAGGCGACACCACCGATCGCGATCACGGCGGCTGCCGCAGCGGCGGCGAACCAGGCGGTGCGGCGGCGGCGACGGATCGGCACGACGTTGCTGTCGGCCTCCGCTTCGTCGTCGCTCTCGGTCGAGCCCGGGTCCGTCGAGCCGGATGCCGTGACGGCGCCGGTCCCGGCGAGCGCGTCGTCGGGGGCGGCAGCGGCAGGGGTGGTGACGACGGGAGCCGACTCAGCGACATCCTCGTGGAGCGGCGGCAGGGGGCGCACCCGGGCGATGCCGGAGAGCACCGAGTCGCGCAGCGACGCGGGCGGCGTGGCCTCGGTGAGGGCGCCGAGGGAGTGGGCGGTCGCGGAGAGCTCGGCGACCTCGGCGCGGCAGTCGGCGCAGACGGCGAGGTGCTGCTCGAACGACGCACGCTCGGCTTCGTCGAGGGCGTCGACCGCGTAGGCACCGGAGAGGTGGTGCAGATCGGGGCTCATGCCGGTACTCCCAACGTGTCGCGCAGACGGATCAGGCCGTCCCGGATACGGGTCTTGGCGGTGCCGAGCGGCAGGTCGAGGAGTCGGGCGACCTCGGTGTGGGTGTACCCCCCGAGGTAGGCCAGCTCGACCGCGCTGCGCTGGGCGTCGGTGAGTGTGTTGAGGGCGCGTCGCACGCGCTGGGCCTCGAGGGAGGCCTGGGCGGACTCGGCGGTGGTGTCGAACTCGACGTCCTGGTGGGTGGCCGCGTGGGCGTCGTCGCGACGGCGGGAGGCCTCGCTGGCCCGGACCCGGTCCACCGCGGTGCGGTGGGCGATGGTCATCAGCCACGAGATGGCGCTGCCGCGCTCCGGGTCGAACCGGGAGCAGTGGCGCCAGACGTCGAGGTAGACCTCCTGGGTGACCTCCTCCGACATCGCGTGGTCGCGCACGATGCGCAGCACCAGACCGAAGAGCCGGCGGGCGGTGGCGTCGTAGAGCGCGGCGAACGCGATCTCGTCCCCGCGGGACGAGCGGCGCAACAGGTCCGCGAGCTCGGCACCGGACGCCGTGGCGCCCACCGAGGCGGATCTCGTCGCGCTGGCGGCAACCGCCTCCCCGGGCGCGGAGGCGTCCGAGGAGGCGGTTGTCATGTCACCCATCATGGACTGTGGTCAGCTCGTGGGGAGCAGGACGCCGTCGATGATGTAGACGGTGGCGTTGGCGGTCTGCACGTTGCCGCAGACGACCTTGGCCTTGCCGACGGTGAAGTCCTCGCCCGAGCCCTCGACCGTGATGGTCGTGCCGGCGAGCGTCTTGTGGTCACCGGCGAGCATCTCCGGGGTCAGCCGGCCCTCGACCACGTGGTTGGTGAGGACCGTGGTGAGCAGGCCCTTGGGGTCGGCCATCGCCTTGTCCATGGTGGCCTTGTCGAGCGCCGCGAAGGCGTCGTTGGTCGGCGCGAAGACGGTGATGTCCTTGGCCGTGTTGAGCGTCTCGCCGAGCCCGGCCTCGGTCACCGCGGTGACCAGGGTCGACAGCAGCGGGTTGTTGCTCGCGGCGGTGGCGACCGGGTCGGCGGCCATGCCCGAGAACGAGCCGGCGCCGTCGGCGGGGACCGCCGCGCAGCCCGGGCCGAAAGCGGCGCCTGCCATGTCGGCGCTCATGGACTCCGAGGGGCTGGGCGCCGCGGACGACGACATCGGCGCGCTCGAGGCGGCACCGGTGTCGGCGTCGGACGAGCCGCAGGCGGACAGGGACAGGGGGAGGGCGATGGCCAGGGCGGCGATCGTGAGACGGGTGGATCGCATGGCAGGTACTCCTTGACGAGGGGGGAAGTCGTGCTTTGTACACACGTGGTTCGCCACGGCATCCGACATGGATTGGTCTGTCCCAGAACTTTTTCGCGGATGCCGTCCGCTCGCCTCCCAGCTCCGCCCCACCTCCCGCTGCCCTCACCCCGGCACACCCCGACTTATTGCGAAATACCCACCCGGAGAGGGCTCCTCGGGGGCCCTGTGGGTGGGTATTTCGCAATAAGTCGGGGGAGGAGAGGGGCCTACTCGACGATGACGACGATGCTGTGCCAGCCGGTGGCGCCCTTGGGGAAGGGAGTGGTCTCGGTCTCGGGCTGCACGTCGCCGTTGAGGTCGGTCGCGCGAACGGTCAGCTGGTGGCGACCGGGCAGGGCGTCCCAGGGCAGGTACCACTGGCGCCAGTAGTCGATGCCGGCGTCGGGGCCGAGCTTGGCCTCCTGCCACTCGTTGTCGTCGACCCGCACCTCGACCTTCTCGATGCCGCGGTGCTGGGCCCAGGCGACCCCGCCGATGACGACCCGCCCGCTGGCGAGCCGGTTCAGGCCGCGCGGGGTGTCGATGCGCGACTGGGTCAGGATCGGGCCGTCGGTGGCCCAGCCGCGGTCGGTCCAGTAGGCGCTCTCGGCCGCGTAGGTGGTGGCCTGCATCCGGGTCAGCCACTTGGTCGCGCCGACGAACCCGTAGAGGCCGGGCGTGACCAGGCGGGCCGGGAAGCCGTGCATGGCGGGCAGCGGCGCGCCGTTCATCGCGATGGCGACCAGGGCGTCCCGGTCGTCGGTGAGCGCCTGCACGGGCGTGGAGATCGTCATGCCCTCGGTGGAGTGGCTGAAGATCTGGTCGACCCCCGCGCGGATGCCGGCGCGGTCGAGCAGGTCCTTGGTGCGCACTCCCAGCCAGCGGGCGGCGCCGACGTAGGAGCCGCCGACCTCGTTCGAGACGCAGGTGAGGGTGATGTCGCGCTCGATCAGGGGCATCTTGAGCAGCTCGTCGAAGGTGAGCGAGAACGGGCGGTCGACGTCGCCGTCGATGGTGAGCTTCCACCCGTCGACCGAGACACGGGGGATCACCAGCGAGGTGTCGACCCGGTAGAACTGCGAGTTCGGAGTGCGGAAGGCGGAGATGCCGCGCACCGTCGACTCGAGGCCACGCGGCAGCGGGGCCAGTGCCTCAGAGGCAGCCGGGAGGCTCACGGCATCGGGGACGGTACCCCGGCCGAGCACCTGGCCGAGCGCGCCGCCCGCGGCAGCCATGGCGCCCAGGCCGGCGGCCGCCACGAGCACGCTGCGTCGGCCGCTGCGGCCGTCCTCGCGCGCCGTGCCGTCCGGGTCGGCTCCGGCCAGGGGGTCCCGGTCGCTCTCACCCATGCGGTCGAGCAACCCGAGGTACCAGTTCGCGAGCAGCACGCCGGCAACGGCCGTGACGATGCCGGGAAGGAGGTCGACCGAGCTGCTGGTGGGGCGGAGCAGCGCCGCCAGCACCGAGGTCATCGCCAGGGCGCCGAGCAGGGCCAGGCCGATGCTGCGGTGGGTCCGTGCCACGAGTCCGATGCCGCCGGCGATGAGCAGGGTGCCGAGGGCCACCGACCCGACGAGGATCGGCTTGTCCGCGGTGCCGAAGTGCGCGACGGCCCACTCCTTGACCGGTGTGGGCGTGAGGTCGATGACCGTGGACCCCACCGCGAGCACTGGAGAGGCCTCGGGCGAGACGAACCCCGCGACGAGGTGCCCGAGCCCGGCGCCGGCGGCCGCGCTGAGCACGGTGCCCACGGCGTACCACACGCCGCGCGGTCGTCGCGGTGCGGTCGCCTGCGGCACGGCCTGCGGCGGGGCCTGCGGGGTGGTCGTCATGCAGCAGGTTCGGAGCGGGAGGGTGCGGTGGATGGGGTCACGCCTCCAGTGTGCGCGGACCGGGACGTTTCGGGCAGTGCCACTCACGTACCGTAAGAATCGTGAAACCTGCACGCCGGCCGCGCTTCCTGCCGTTCATCGCCACCGGGGCCGTGATCGGTTTCCTCGTGGGCGCCGTCCTCTCGATGTCCGGATGGCTTGCGGACCCGACCCCGACGGTGGCGTCGAACTACCCGCCCACGGCGGGGGTCGGCTACCTCGGCATCCTCTTCGCCGTGCTCTTCGGGCTCCTGGCGGCCGTGATCGCGGTTCTCGTGGACCGGCGCGCCGACCGCTCCTGAGCGAGGGTGTGGGAGAATCGGCGTCGTGCCACGCGGAGACGGACGCCTGACCCACGACCTGCTCCCCGGCGAGAAGGGGCCGCAGGACGCCTGTGGTGTCTTCGGCGTCTGGGCCCCGGGCGAGGACGTCGCCAAGCTGACCTACTACGGGCTCTACGCCCTGCAGCACCGCGGCCAGGAGTCGGCCGGCATCGCCACGTCCGACGGCCAGCGACTGCTCGTCTACAAGGACATGGGGCTGGTGTCCCAGGTGTTCGACGAGCGCTCCCTCGCGTCGCTGCGCGGCCACCTCGCGGTCGGCCACTGCCGCTACTCCACGACCGGCGGCTCGACCTGGGAGAACGCGCAGCCCACCCTGGGCGGTCACGCCGGCGGCACGGTCGCGCTGGCGCACAACGGGAACCTCACCAACAGCGCCGAGCTGCGCGACCTGGTCGACGGCCGTCGCGGTGACGACGCCCACCGCGGTGAGCTGGCCCGCGGCAACACCACCGACACCGCACTGGTCACCGCACTGCTCGCCGACGACCCGGACCGCACCCTCGAGGCCGCCGCCCTCGACGTGCTGCCGCGGCTGCGCGGGGCCTTCTGCTTCGTCTTCATCGACGAGCACACGCTGTATGCCTGCCGAGACCCCCACGGCATCCGGCCGCTCGTCATCGGTCGCCTCGAGCGCGGCTGGGTCGTGGCCTCCGAGACGGCGGCCCTCGACATCGTCGGTGCGTCGTACGTCCGCGAGGTCGAGCCGGGTGAGCTGGTCGTCATCGACGAGGACGGCCTGCGGTCACGCCGCTTCGCCGAGCCGACGCCCAAGGGCTGCGTGTTCGAGTACGTCTACCTGGCCCGCCCCGACACGACGATCAGCGGCCGGGTGGTCCACGAGGCGCGGGTCGAGATGGGCCGCGCGCTGGCCCGGGAGCACCCGGTCGACGCCGACCTCGTGATGCCGACGCCCGAGTCGGGCACGCCGGCCGCCATCGGCTACGCGCAGGAGTCGGGCATCCCCTACGGCCAGGGCCTGGTCAAGAACTCCTACGTCGGGCGCACCTTCATCGCCCCGTCGCAGACGATCCGGCAGCTCGGCATCCGGCTCAAGCTGAACCCGCTCAGGGACGTCATCCGGGGCAAGCGGCTGATCGTCGTCGACGACTCGATCGTGCGTGGCAACACCCAGCGGGCGCTGGTGCGCATGCTGCGCGAGGCCGGCGCCGCCGAGGTGCACGTGCGCATCTCGTCACCCCCGGTGCGCTGGCCCTGCTTCTACGGCATCGACTTCGCGACCCGGGCCGAGCTGATCGCTACCGGCCTCGGGGTCGAGGAGGTCTGCAACTCGATCGGCGCCGACAGCCTCGGCTACATCTCCGAGGCGGGGATGATCGAGGCCACCAACCAGCCGCGCGACCGGCTGTGCACGGCGTGCTTCACCGGCAGCTACCCGATGCCGCTGCCCGAGGACGGCCGGCTCGGCAAGGGCGTGCTCGAGCTCGAGCTGCCGATCGCTGCGGCCGTGACCGAGCGGGCCACGGGTGAGCGCCACCCCGTGCGGCAGCCTCCCGTTGTCGACGCGCCCGTCATGGACCTGCCCCTCGATGTCGAAGGGGTCTCGACCTCGGCCGGTGGCGGAGCCGCGGAGGCCCTGCTCCGCCCCTGACGCCACCCGGCATCCCGGCATCCCGGCTCGCGACGCAGTAGTTCGGCGGGCACGCAGCAATAAGTGCGTGCCCGCCGAACTACTGCGTGGTGGGGCCAGGCGTCAGGTGCTCGTCATCGACGGCAGGGCGTCCTCGTCGGGGTTGGGGTTGCCCGACAACCGTGAACGCCGGTAGCCGTAGGCGAAGTAGACGACGATGCCGAGCGCCATCCACGCGATGAACCGGATCCAGGTCTCGGTGGGCAGGGTCAGCATCAGGTAGACGGCGATCGCGGCGGCGAGCAGCGGCAGCACCGGGCTGCCCGGCACCTTGAACGGCCGCTGCAGGTCGGGCCGCTTGCGCCGCAGCACCGGCACGGCGATGGACACGAGGGTGAAGGCGGCGAGCGTGCCGATGTTGACCATGTACTCGAGCGTGCCGACGGGGGTGAGCGCCGCGAGGAGCGCCACGACGACGCCGATCGATACGGTGATCCGGATCGGTGTGCCCGTGCGGTGGTTGACCTTGCCGAGGGCGGGCGGAAGCAGCCAGTCGCGCGACATCGCGAAGATCACCCGCGAGGCGCCGATGAGCAGGGTCATGACGACGGTGGTCAACCCCGCCACCGCTCCGGCGGCGATCCAGGTCGCGTACGCCGGTTTGCCCACGGTCTCGAACGCGGTCGCCAGCGCCGCCTCGCTGGAGATCTGGTCGAACGGGATCATCCCCGTGATGACGAGCGCGACCGCGCAGTAGAGCACCGTGCAGATGATCAGCGAGC
The DNA here is from genome assembly GCA_963707895.1 of uncultured Actinomycetota bacterium. Classification (GTDB taxonomy): domain Bacteria; phylum Actinomycetota; class Actinomycetes; order Actinomycetales; family Dermatophilaceae; genus Fodinibacter. The sequence goes on from CAVPRS010000011.1 coordinate 426,413, forward strand.
CGATGATGCCGATCGGCAGGTCCCGCTGCGGGTTCTTCGCCTCCTCGGCCGTCGTCGCGACCACGTCGAAGCCGATGTAGGCGAAGAAGACGAGCGAGGCACCGGACACGATGCCGAGCAGGCCGAACGTGGTCGGGGTGAACCCGAGCACGGTCTGGATGAGCGGCGACTGCAGCGCACTCTTGGTGGGCGCCGGCTGCGACGGTGGGATGAACGGCGAGTAGTTGGCCCGGTTGATGAACCCGATGCCGGCCACGATGACGAACAGCACGATGAACAGCTTCAGCGCGACCAGGGCGATGTTGACCCGCATCGACTCCTTGATGCCGATGCTCACCAGCACGGTCAGCGCCGCGACGAGCAGGAACGCCATCAGGTCGAAGCGAGAGCCGTAGCCCACCGACTCCGGGATGTCGATGCCGAGGTGGCCCAGGAACACACCGAGGTAGGACGACCACCCCTGCGCCACCACGGCGGAGCCGAGCAGCATCTCGAGGAGCAGGTCCCAGCCGATGATCCACGCCACGATCTCGCCGAGACTCGCGTAGGAGAAGGTGTACGCCGACCCGCTCACCGGCACGGTCGACGCGAACTCGGCGTAGCAGAGCGCCGCGAGGCCGCAGCACAGGGCGGCGAGCACGAAGGACAGCACGATCGACGGGCCGGCGACCTCCTTGGCCGCACGGCCGGTGAGGGTGAAGATCCCGGCCCCGATGATCACGCCGATGCCGAAGACCGTGAGGTCCAGGGCGGACAGCCGTCTCTTGAGGTGGTAGTCCGGATCGTCGCCCTCGTGGATCGACTGCTCGATGGTCTTGGTCCGCATCACGCTCATCTGGGGGCCCGCCTCCTCGGTCGCTTCCCCTGCCGGCCACTCCGACGCTAGTGGAGCAGGGCGGCGACGGCATCCCGGCTCGCGACGCGGTAGTTCGGCGGGCACGCAGCAATAAGTGCGTGGCCGCCGAACTACTGCGTGGTGGGGCCCGAGTTCGGGCTCAGCCGCGCTCGGACCAGTGCGGCGGCGGGTAGAGCGGCGCGTCGTCGTCGTCGTCCCGAGGCACCCGAACGACCGGGATCTCGCCGGTGTCGCCCAGGTGCGAGGGGCCGCGCAGGTTCGAGCTGCGGTACCACGACTCGGGCGCGCTCACCGGGCTGGGCTGGTCACCCGAGTCGGTGCGACGCGGCTCGGGGCGCGCACCCGCGGGCGCCGGCCCACCGGCATCGGGGGTGCTGCCCGGGCCGCCACCGTCGTCGGGACCGTCGTCGTCGCGGGGTGGCGGAGCCGGCGGCGGGAACCCGGGCTGGTAGCGGATCTGGGAGCCCGGCCCGAAGAGCTGGGTGCAGATCGCGCGGTAGTGGGTGTCGGCATCCGGCACGTGGTCGATGTTGGACAGGGCCTGGTCCTGCCCCGCCGACTCCAGGACGAACGAGCCGTACCCGAGCACCCGGCCGAGCAGCGAGCGGTCGTAGGTCATGTCGGTGACCTTGAGCAGCGGCATCATCGCGACCTTGCGGCGGACGAAGCCGTAGAAGAGGAGGAAGCGCTTGTCGGTGGCGACGAACCACTCGTGCCGCCAGTTGAGCACCGTCCAGGCGAGCCACAGCACGGCCGCCCAGAACAGGATCAGGCTGAGGTCGTGGACGTACTTGCCGCCCGACCCGGTGGGCACCTTGACGTCGACCCAGATCGCGAAGAGCGTCGCGGCGACGAGGAGCAGGATCTCGCGGGAGAGGTGGAACCAGTGGAACCGGACGTTGACGATGACCGTCTCCCCGTCGACCAGGTAGCGCTCCAGCTCACGGTCCAGCCGAGGCCGGCGGGCCATGTCAGCCTCGCAGCAGCGAGTCGAAGAACGAAGCGACGTTCTGCACGCCGTTGACGACGATCTGCCAGGCCGAGCCGAAGATGTCGGCCGCGTCGTTGGGTGAGGTGACGATCGCGTAGACGAGGAAGATGACGACAAGCCACATCACGATCTTCTTGATCGGGGGCATGCTCACATCCTCCTGCACAGGGCCTGCCGGGCGCACGCCTCGCACGCCATGGTGTCAGATGTGACGAGTGTGACGGGTGATGCGCCCCATCGGGCGTGTCGGGCGGCTCGGTGCCGAGCCACCGGTCACTGGGCCAGCCCGTAGAGCCGGTCGCCGGCGTCACCGAGGCCGGGCACGATGTAGCCGACGTCGTTGAGCTTCTCGTCGATGGCGCCGGTGACCAGCGTGATCGACGGCGCGACGTCGGCCAGGGCCTCCTGGAGGTGGGCGATGCCCTCGGGGGCGCTCAGCAGCGTCACGGCGGTGATGTCGTCGGCGCCGCGCTCGATGAGGAACTTGATCGCGTCGGCCATCGAGCCGCCCGTGGCGAGCATCGGGTCGAGCACGTAGACCTGTCGCCCGGACAGGTCGTCGGGCAGCCGGTTCGCGTAGGTGATCGCCTGGAGGGTCTCCTCGTCGCGCTGCATCCCGAGGAAGCCGACCTCGGCGCTCGGGAGCAGGCGCACCATCCCCTCGAGCATGCCGAGCCCGGCGCGCAGGATCGGCACGATGAGCGGCTTGGGGTTGCTCAGCTTGATGCCGGTCGTGGGAGCCACCGGGGTCTGGATCTCGAAGGGCTCCACGCGCACGTCGCGGGTGGCCTCGTAGGCGAGCAACGTCATCAGCTCCTCCGCAAGGCGGCGGAAGGTGGGGGAGTCGGTCCGCTGGTCCCGGAGGTAGGTCAGCTTGTGGGCGATGAGCCGGTGGTCCGGGTTGATGACGCGCATGGGTGAAACTTAGCGCGTGCCCCTTCCCCCCGATCCTCGGTATGCCGCGTGGATGGCCCGTGCTCTCGACCTCGCCGAGCGAGCCGCGGCAGCGGGTGACGTGCCCGTCGGCGCCCTCGTGGTGGACGCCTCGGGCGAGGTCGTCGGCGAGGGCTGGAACCTGCGTGAGGTCGACCAGGACCCGACGGCCCACGCCGAGGTCGTGGCCTTCCGGGCCGCCGCCTCGCGGCTGGGTACCTGGCGTCTCGAGGGCTGCACGTTGGTGGTGACGATGGAGCCCTGCCCGATGTGTGCCGGGGCCGCGATGCTCGCCCGGGTGGAGCGCATCGTGCTCGGCGCGTGGGACCCGAAGCTCGGGGCGTGCGGCTCGGTCTGGGACGTCGTGCGCGACCGGCGGTCGACCCACCGGGCCGAGGTCGTCGGTGGCGTGCTCGAGGCGGAGTGTGCCGAGGTGGTCCGGCGCTTCTTCGCCACCCACCGCGCCTGACCGCCGGGCTTCGGGCCGCCGGGGGCGAGATGCCGGAGCCAGATGCGGCGGCCGGCCTCCGACACGCCTTCGCCCGCCCGGGAGGCGGGGTGTTCGCGAGCGGTCTCCGATTTCGGGGCGGGCCACCCGCTCCGGTAACCTCTCCGGCGGTGGCGTGTCCGAGCGGCCTAAGGAGCACGCCTCGAAAGCGTGTGAGGGTTTACGCCCTCCGTGGGTTCAAATCCCACCGCCACCGCCAACGAAGACGCCCCCGGGAGCTTGCGACCGGGGGCTTTTCCGTTCGCGCTCCACGTCAGCACCTCGTAAGGACGCAGTAACCCGGGCGTCATGGCCTTCCGCGCGCGACCTGGGTTGACTCGACCCAGGCCACCGTCCGGCGGCCGGGAAAGCGAGGAAACCAATGAACCACAAGGCATTCCGCACATTCGCCGCCCTCGTCACGGCGGGTGGCGCTGCCATGGCGTTCGGCCCGACGGCATCCGCTGCAGGAGTCTCCGGGCCGGCGATCTACGTGGACCACGTCCTCTACCGCACGGTCGCCACCCCCACCGACCTGTCGGGTACGGGCGCTCCCGCGCACAGCTGGGACACGATCTACAACTTCTTCGGCGCGCAGCCCAGCGTCGCGACGGCGGCGCCCGGCGACCCCGGCTTCAACGGAGGTCGCTGGCAGGTGCACAAGGTCTCCACGCCGCAGGGGTATGCCGCCGCGGTCGCGGCGGGGGACCTCGACGGGAACGGGGTGCTCGACTCGGCCGACGAGATCGACGCCGCCCTGGCGTCGGGGACCCTGGTCGACGACGGCATCGTCAAGTACTTCGTCTGCACCCTCAACAAGGTGCCGGCCCGGCACTGACCGACGTCCGCGCCGAGGTGCCCTCCGGAGACAGGGGCCGGGTGGGCACCTCGGTCGCCGGGAGGGGGCTCAACCGGCGGCGACGCCCGCCAGCTGGTGCTCGACCCGGTCGACCGACAGCACGTGCTGCACCACCATCGTCGCGGCGCCGATGACGCCGGCCTGCCCGCCGGTGCGTGACGCGACGATCTGCAGGTCGCCCGTGGCCAGTGGCAAGGAGCGCCCGTACACGACCTCACGGATGCCGGCCAACAGGCTCTCGGCCGACTGGGCCATCAGCCCCCCGACGGCGATGACCGACGGGTTGAACAGGCTGACACAGGTGGCCAGCACGTGGCCGATCTCGCGGCCCGCCTCCCGCACGGCGGCCGCTGCTGCCAGGTCACCCTGCTTGGCCATCCGGATCAGGCCGCGGCTGTCGACGGCGTCGATTCCGTTCTCGCGCAACGCCCTCACGATGGCCGGGCCGCTCGCCACGGCCTCGAGGCACCCGACGTTGCCGCAGGTGCACGGGGTGTCGCCCCCGTGCAGGGCCGCGACGTGGCCGAGGTCGCCCGCCGCACCCTGGGCCCCGCGGTGCAGCCGGCCGCCGCTGATGATGCCGGCGCCGATGCCGGTGGCGACCTTGACGAAGATCAGGTGCTGCACATCGGGGTAGATCGTCGCGTGCTCCCCCAGCGCCATGACGTTGACGTCGTTGTCGACGAGCACCGGCCCGCCGAGCGCCCTGCCGATGTGGCCGGGCACGTCGTAGTGGTCCCAGCCGGGCATGATCGGCGGGAGGACGGGCCGACCCGTCGAGTGCTCCACCGGCCCGGGCAGCCCGATGCCGACCCCGGCGAGGTCGTCACGGGTGCGGCCCGCCGAAGCGAGCAACGAGCGGGCCGCGCGCGCCACGCGGTCGAGCACCGGTTCGGGCCCGGCCGAGATGTCGATGGCCAGCGCCTTCTCGGCCACCACGCGACCGCGCAGGTCGGTGAGCGCGACCAGGGCGTGGGTGGCGCCGAGGTCGGCAGCGATGACCACCCCGGCATCGGGGTTGAAGGCGAACCTCGCCGGCGGCCGTCCGCCGGTGGAGGCGGCCTCACCCGAGGGCGTCAGGAGCCCGGCCGCCAGGAGAGCGTCAACTCGGGCGCCCACCGTCGAACGGGCCAGCCCGGTCATCCGGATCAGCTCCGCGCGGGTGCGCGGTTTGCCGTCGAGCATGAGCTGGAGCAGCTCCCCGGCCCCACCCGACGAGCCGCCCTGGGCCGCGAACTCGCCGTCGGTGCTGGTCACGCCCGTAGTGAAGCACACGACAGTTCTCCATGTCTCGAGCGCACAACATGACGAGATTGCGATCAACTTTTGCTTGACCTCCGACATAAGTGGCGCTAGCGTCCCGTCGCATGGCAGGCAACGACGCCTCGGCCCTGTTGGGCATGGCGGACATCGTGAAGCGTTTCCCGGGCGTCGTCGCGCTCGCCGGGGTCGACCTCGACGTCCGTGCCGGGTGAGGTGCACTGCCTGCTCGGCCAGAACGGTGCCGGCAAGTCGACCCTGATCAAGGTGCTCGCCGGCGTGCACCAGCCCGACGAGGGCACGATCACCTGGCAGGGCGAGGAGGTGCGGCTCGGGCACCCGCAGGCCGCCATGGACCTCGGCATCGCCACGATCTACCAGGAGCTCGACCTCGTCGAGGGCCTCACCGTCGCCGAGAACATCTACCTCGGCCACGAGAAGTCGCGCTTCGGGTTCTCCCAGCGGCGTGCGGCGGCCAGGTCCGCCGCAGCCCTCCTCAAGCGGCTCGGGCACCCGGAGATCTCGCCCTCCCGGGAGGTCGGCACCCTCAGTGCCGCGGGGCAGCAGATCGTCAGCATGGCCCGCGCGCTGTCGCACGACGTGCGCCTCATCGTCATGGACGAGCCGTCGGCGGTTCTCGACGCCGGTGAGGTCAAGCGGCTGTTCCACGTCATCCGCGACCTGACTGCCGAAGGGGTGGCGGTCGTCTACATCTCGCACCGCCTCGAGGAGATCCGCACGATCGGGGACCGGGTCACCGTGCTCAAGGACGGCCGCACCGTCGCCACGGGGCTGCCCGGCCAAGGAGACCCCGACGACCGAGGTGATCCGGCTGATGACCGGCCGCTCGATCGAGTACGTCTTCCCGCCCCGCCGCAAGCTTGCGGACTCCGAGCCGCTCTTGCGCGTCGAAGGTCTCTCTCGTCGTGGCGAGTTCTCCGACGTCACGTTCGAGGTGCGGCCGGGGGAGGTCCTCGGGCTCGCCGGCCTCGTCGGTGCGGGGCGCTCCGAGATCCTCGAGACGGTCTTCGGCGCGCGCCGCAGTGATGCCGGAACGGTGCACGTCGACGGGATGCGGCTGCGGCCCGGATCCGTGCAGGCCGCGGTGTCCGCGGGGGTCGGGTTGGCACCCGAGGAGCGCAAGAGCCAGGCGCTGCTGCTCGGCGACAGCGTCACCCAGAACATCACCATGGCCAGCCTCACCCGCTTCTCCCGCGGCGGCATGCTCGACCGCGACGGTGAGCGCCGAGCGGCGACCGAGCACGCCGAGAGCCTCGACGTGCGCCCCGCCGGGGTCGACCGCGAGATGCGCACCCTGTCCGGCGGCAACCAGCAGAAGGTCGTCCTGGCTCGCTGGCTGCTGCGCGGGTGCCGGGTGCTCCTCCTCGACGAGCCCACCCGCGGCGTCGACGTGGGCGCCCGGTCCGAGATCTACGCCCTCGTCCGTCGGCTCGCCGACGACGGCGTGGCGGTCGTCGTCGTGTCCAGCGAGATCGAGGAGGTCCTCGGTCTGTCCGACCGGGTCCTCGTCGTCGGCGAGGGTTCGGTGCTCCACCAGGCCGCGGCCGACCAGCTCGACGAGCACCAGGTGCTCGACATCATCATGAGAGGAGACGCGGCATGAGTGTCGGGTCGACCCAGAAGTCCCCGGACCCCGAAGGCGTCAGCGACTCCTCGGTGGAGGTTCCGGTCCGAGCGGCCGGCGAGGCCGCGCCGCTGCCGCCCGCCTCGGCGCCGAGCTCGCGCGCCAGCTCGATCATGGCAGGCTCGGTCGGGCGCAACCTCGGCCTGGTGATCGCCCTGCTGCTGCTGTGCATCGTCGGGGTCATCACGGCGGGCGACAACTTCGCGAGCTTCGCCAACGCGATGACCATCCTGCGGCTCGCCTCGGTCATCGGAGTCGTGAGCATCGGGATGACCTTCGTCATCGGTGGTGGCGGCATCGACCTGTCGGTCGGTGCGATCGTGGCCCTCTCCAGCGTCTGGGCGACCACCCTGGCGACCCAGACCATCGCCGCCGACACCCACTGGATCGTGATGGTCTTCACCGCACTCGCCGTCGGCGCCGGCTGCGGGGTGGTCAACGGGGTGCTCATCGCCTACGGCCGCATCGCGCCGTTCATCGCGACCCTCGCGATGCTCGCCGGCGCCCGGGGGCTCGCCGAGATCATCGCCCAGCGCAAGACCCAGATCATCACGAGCCGCGCGTTCATCGACTTCTTCGGTGGCAGCGTCATCGGTGTCCCCGTGCTGGTGGTCATCTTCGCGCTCGTCGCGATCCTCGGCTGGGTCCTGCTCAACCGCACCACCTTCGGCCGACGCACCCTCGCGGTCGGCGGCAACCCCGAGGCGGCGCGGCTGGCCGGCATCAAGGTCCAGCGCCAGACGATGTACCTCTACATCCTCGTCGGCGTGGCCTGCGGCCTGGCCGCCGTGATGATCATGGCCCGCACCACCACCGGCACGTCGACGCACGGAGGGTTCTACGAGCTCGACGCCATCGCCGCGGTCGTCATCGGCGGCACCCTGCTCAGCGGGGGCCGCGCCACCATCGTCGGCACCGTGTTCGGGGTGCTGATCTTCACCACCCTCACCAACGTCTTCACGCTCAACAACCTCGACACCTCGGTCCAGGCCGTGGCCAAGGGCGTCATCATCGTCGCCGCCGTCCTCCTCCAGCAGCGTGTCGCAGCGCGCCGCCGCGCCCCCTGACCCCAGCACCCGCCCCGCCCCTCCGACCGCACCCCCGCAACACCGCACATCACCGCACCACCCCGCCCAGCAAGGAGAACAACGATGTTCCGCACCCTCACGACGTCCCGACCGGCCCGGCTGCTCGCCGCGGCCGGGGTCCTCGGCCTGCTGGCCACGGGCTGCACGAGCAACACACCCGAGGCGCAGTCCTCGGCCTCGAGTGCCCCTGCGGGTGCCGTCAGCGACAACGACGCCCCCGGCGAGAAGGTCACCATCGGCTTCTCCGGCCCCGCGGCCGACCACGGCTGGCTCGCCGCCGTCAACAACTCCGCGAAGTCGGAGGCCGCGAAGTACTCCGACATCGACTTCAAGATGGCGGAGGGCACCAACGACGCCAGCCAGCAGATCAGCCAGATCGAGACCTTCATCAACGACAAGGTCGATGCGATCGTCCTCCTGCCCGACCGACGGGGCCGCGCTCACCGAGGTCGCGACCAAGGCGATGCAGGCCGGGATCACGGTCGTCAACGTCGACCGCGAGTTCTCGTCGCCGTTCGCCGCCCGCACCACCGTGCTCGGCGACAACTACGGCATGGGCGTCAGCGCCGGCACCTACGCGTGCAAGCTGATCAAGGACAAGGGCCTCAGCAACCCGGTGATCGCCGAGATCGCCGGCATCGACTCGCTGCCGCTGACCCAGGACCGCAGCAAGGGGTACGCCGACGCGCTCAAGGCGTGCGGCCAGACCGTCGACAACCGGGTCGCCGCCCAGTTCACCGTCGAGTCCGGTGAGAAGGAGGCGTCCAACCTGCTCCAGGCCGCGCCGAAGATCGACATCCTCTGGAACCACGACGACGACCAGGGGATCGGCGTGCAGGCGGCGCTCGACAACGCCAACCGCCACGAGATGGCCTTCATCGGCGGCGCCGGCTCCGCCAACGCGATGCGCGCCATCAAGGAGGGGAAGATGGAGGCCACGGTCATCTACCCGCCGACGCAGGCTGCTGACGGCGTCCGCCTCGCGCGCCTCCTGGTGCAGCAGAAGGGGATGTCGGACCTGGTCCAGCCCAGCGTGCCGCGCCGGGTCGTGCTCGACGCCCCGGTCGTGACCAAGGACAACGTCGACCAGTACATGCCCCTGGGCTTCGAGTCCTGACCCACCCGGACCGTGGTGCTCGCCGGTCGGCTCCGGCCGGCGAGCACCACCGACCTCCGGGCCGCAAGGCCCGTCGGAAGGTGCCTCATGGCCATCGACACCACCTCACCCCAGCACCACCGTCGCGGCGACGGGCGTGCGCACGCCGGGACGGCTCGGCATCGGCATGGTCGGCTACGCGTTCATGGGCGCGGCGCACTCGCAGGGCTGGCGCAACGCCCGCAGCTTCTTCGACCCGGCTGCTCACCCCCGACCTGGTCGCGATCGGCGGACGGAACGTGGACGCCGCCTCGGACGTGGCGCGCCGCTTCGACTGGCGGCACGTCGAGACCGACTGGCGGGCCCTCGTGGCCCGTGACGACGTCGACCTGGTCGACGTCTGCACCCCCGGTGACACGCACGCCGAGATCGCCATCGCGGCCCTCGAGGCCGGCAAGCACGTTCTCTGTGAGAAGCCGCTGGCCAACACGGTCGCCGAGGCCCGAGCCATGGCCGCTGCCGCGGCCGAGGCGCGCACGCACGGCATCCGGTCGATGGTGGGCTTCACCTACCGTCGCGTGCCCGCCATCGCACTCGCCCGTCAGCTCGTGCAGCAGGGGCGGGTGGGCGAGATCCGCCACGTGCGGGCGCAGTACCTGCAGGACTGGCTCGTCGACCCCGAGACCCCGCTGACCTGGCGGATGCAGAAGGACCGCGCCGGCTCGGGGGCCTTGGGCGACACCGGGGCCCACATCATCGACCTCGCCCACTTCGTCACCGGCGAGCGGATCACCGGCGTCAGCGCGACGACCGAGACCTTCGTCCACGAGCGGCCGCTGCCCGGCGCCGCGCGTGGCCTGTCGGCAGAGGCGGGGACCGGGCGGGGAACGGTCACGGTGGACGACGCCGCGATCTTCATCGCCCGGCTGAGCGGCGGTGCCCTCGCCACCTTCGAGGCCACTCGCTTCGCCACGGGTCGCAAGAACTCGATCCGGTTGGAGATCAACGGTTCTCGCGGGAGCATCGCCTTCGACTTCGAGGACATGAACGTGCTGCAGGTGCACGACGCCGAGGCGCCGGCCGGGGAGTCCGGCTTCACGCGGGTCATCGTCACCGAGCCGACCCACCCCTACGTCGAGCACTGGTGGCCGGCCGGGCACGGCCTGGGCTACGAGCACGGCTTCACCCACCAGGCGGCCGACCTCATCGACGCGATCGCGCGGGGCGCCGACCCGACTCCGTCGTTCGCCGACGGCCTCGCCGTCCAGGAGGTGCTCGCGGCCGTCGAGCTCAGCGCGGCCGACCGGTCGTGCTGGACCCCCATCGACGCCGTCCCCACGGACGACGCCACCGGCGGCTGAGGCCGCCTACCGCATCACCGACATTCACGACACGTGGCTGACCACCACGGACGCGGAAGGAGAACGGTCTCGCTCGATCCCCTGTCATTGCAGTGACGAAGGAGCAGCATGAACACCGAAAACGACGTCAACGTCTCGAGACTGGTCAGCAAGCTGGGCCTCAACCGCCGGCAGTTCCTCGCGGCCACGACCGGGATGGCGGCCGCCACCGCGGTCACCGCCCCGTCCGCGCTCGCGGGCCCCGTGGGCAACGCCAACGGCATCCTCATCCCCGCCCCGCGGCGCGGGATCATCCTGTACACGGTCCGCGACGCCATCTCGCGGGACCCGCTGACCACCGACCTCGCCTCCGGCTTCAAGGAGGTGCTCGCCGAGCTGGCCACCATCGGCTACCGGCAGATCGAGTTCGCCGGGTTCACCCAGCACGCCAACTCCGAGGGCGGGAGCAACCTGAACACGGTCGAGGGGGCCACCCTGCTCCGCTCCTGGCTGGACGCGAACGGACTCGAGGCCGAGGGGAACCACGGCTCCGTCCCGAGCACCGTCACGGACGCGACGATCGCCCAGTTCGACACCGCCTGCGAGATCGCCAACATCCTGGGCATGGGGCACATCGGCACGGGCAACGACCCGACCAGCAGTGCGTTCGTCGCCGACTGGGAGGCAGCCGCTGAGCGGTGGAACTTCTTCGGCGAGCGGGCGACCAGCCACGGGCTGAAGCTCTACACGCACAACCACGACGTCGCCTACAGCTTCCTGCTCGACAGCGGGCCGCTGGACGCGCTCGGCCGGCCCACCCGCAGCAGCGGCACCCGTCGCCTCGAGCACTTCCTGGCCCACACCGACTCCAAGCACGTCTACCTCGAGATGGACATCTACTGGGCACACGTCGCGCAGTACAAGCACCACACCTACACCGCCCCGGACGGCAGCCTCGTCGAGTCGGTCTTCGACCCGGCCGGCCTGGTGGCCGCGCAGACCAAGCGGTACCCGCTGTTCCACGCCAAGGACGGCATCAAGGACAGCACCCAGGCCAACGGCTACGTCATGGCGCCCTTCGGGGAGGGCGACATCGACTACTCGACCTTCCTGCGCCGGGTCGGGGCCAAGGGCTCGCACAACCCGATGTGGGAGCAGGACACGGCGCCGGGCGGCTCGGCCGCGCCCGGGCAGTCGCTCGAGTTCGCGAAGATCAGCTACGCCAACATGGCTGCCCTGCGCGGATGACCACCTACGGACCGGCCGTGAGCCGGTGAAGCGCCAGCCCCGGCAGTGGGGTCGTGTGCCGTTGCAGCGGCCGACGCCGCCGCCGGGGCTGGCTCGCCCGACATTCACGAGGGACGTGGACGCGAAGTCTAGTCGCCGGCCGGGCCCGGCATCTGCCCCTTCGTGAGACCGTGACGGACACCACCAGACGCGACGTCCGCCGCACACCGACCACAACGACGACCCAGGAGCGACACGAGATGACCAGACCGATCACCCTGTTCACCGGACAGTGGGCCGACCTGCCCTTCGAGGAGGTCTGCCGGCTGGCGGCATCGTGGGGCTACGACGGGCTCGAGATCGCGTGCTGGGGGGACCACTTCGAGGTCGACCGCGCCCTCGCGGAGGACGACTACGTCGCCGGGCGCCGCGAGATCCTCGAGCGGCACGGCCTGGGCGTCTGGGCGATCTCGAACCACCTCGTCGGGCAGGCCGTGTGCGACGACCCGATCGACGAGCGCCACCGCGACATCCTGCCGTCGGTGATCTGGGGTGACGGCGACCCCGAGGGGGTGCGCCAGCGGGCTGCCGAGCGGATGAAGGACACCGCCCGAGCGGCCGCCAAGCTGGGCGTCGACGTCGTCATCGGCTTCACGGGGTCGGCCATCTGGAAGTACGTGGCGATGTTCCCGCCGGTCTCGGCCGCGACGATCGAGGCCGGCTACGACGACTTCGCCGACCGGTGGAACCCGATCCTCGACGTGTACGACGAGGTCGGCGTGCGCTTCGCGCACGAGGTGCACCCGAGCGAGATCGCCTACGACCACTGGACCACGGTGCGCACCCTCGAGGCGATCGGCCACCGGCCCGCGTTCGGCCTGAACTGGGACCCCAGCCACATGGTCTGGCAGGACCTCGACCCGGCCGCCTTCATCCACGACTTCCAGGACCGGATCTACCACGTCGACTGCAAGGACGTCAGGAAGCGGGTGGGCAACGGCCGCAACGGGCGGCTCTCGTCGCACCTTCCGTGGGCCGACCCGCGCCGCGGGTGGGACTTCGTCTCGACGGGCCACGGCGACGTGCCGTGGGAGGACTGCTTCCGCACCCTCGCGGCGATCGGCTACGAGGGGCCCTTCTCGGTCGAGTGGGAGGACGCCGGCATGGACCGGCTGGTCGGCGCCGCTGAGGCGGTCGACTTCGTGCGCCGCCTCGCGTTCGACCGCCCCGACGCCTCGTTCGACGCCGCCTTCAGCTCGGGAGACTGACATGACCGACCACGCGCCCACCCGCGAGGACCACTTCTCCTTCGGCCTGTGGACCGTCGGCTGGCAGGGGGTCGACGTGTTCGGCGGCGCCGTGCGCGAGCCCCTGGACCCGGGCGACGCCGTGCGGCGGCTCAGTGACCTGGGCGCCTGGGGCATCACGTTCCACGACGACGACGTCGTGCCGTTCGGGAGCAGCCCGAGCGAGCGGCAGGCGCGGCTGGCGCCGTTCCGGGCCGCCCTGGACGAGACCGGCCTCACCGTGCCGATGGTGACGACCAACCTCTTCTCGCACCCCGTCTTCCGCGACGGCGGCTTCACGAACAACGACCGCGACGTGCGGCGCTTCGCCCTGCGAAAGACGGCCGAGAACATCGACCTCGCCGCCGAGCTCGGGGCGAAGGTCTTCGTGGCCTGGGGCGGACGCGAGGGGGCCGAGTCCGGCGCCGCCAAGGACGTGCGCGCCGCGCTCGACCGTTACAAGGAGTCCTTCGACCTGCTCGGCGCCTACGTGCTCGAGCAGGGCTACGACCTGCGCTTCGCGATCGAGCCCAAGCCGAACGAGCCGCGCGGCGACATCCTGCTGCCCACGGTCGGGCACGCCCTGGCCTTCATCAACGAGCTCGAGCACCCCGAGCTGGTCGGGGTGAACCCCGAGGTCGGGCACGAGGAGATGGCCAGCCTGAACTACGCGCACGGCATCGCGCAGGCGTTGTGGCACGGCAAGCTCTTCCACATCGACCTCAACGGCCAGAACGGTCCGCGCTACGACCAGGACCTCCGCTTCGGCGCCGGCAACGCACGCGGCGCCTTCTGGACCGTCGACACCGTCGAGAACGGCGGCTACGAGGGGCCACGGCACTTCGACTTCAAGCCGCCGCGCACCGAGGACATGGACGGCGTGTGGGCCTCGGCCGCCGGGTGCATGCGCAACTACCTGGTGCTGCGCGACAAGTCGCAGGCGTTCCGGGCGGACCCGCGCGTGCAGCAGGCGCTGCGCGACGCACGGGTCGACCAGCTGGCCGTGCCGACGCTCGGTGAGGGCGAGACCCTCGCCGACCTGCGGGCCGAGACCGGCTTCGACCCGGACGAGGCCGGCCGACGGGGGATGGCGTTCGAGGCGCTCGACCAGCTGGCGCTGGACCACCTCTACGGCATCGCCTGACCGACAGCTCCTCCGGCGGTGGTGGCACGAGGGAGCGCCACCGCCGGAGGCACCACCTGAGCGCCGGACCCGGCGCTCAGCGCCAGAAGGGCTCCACGGCGGCCAGGGAGCGCACCGCGTCGACCGCCTCCTCGACCAGCCGGTGCTCGTCGACATCCGGGGCCGACGACCCGACCTTGCGCAACAGGCCGTCGGCAGCGGCGTGGTCGTTCACGACGCCGAGGGCGCTCTGCACCTGCTCGACGTGCCACGCGTACGCGAGCGCCCCGGCGAGCCGCTCACCCGACCCGGTGTCGACCTCCAGCCCGACCTCCGGGTAGAGCGAGGCGAAGAACTCGCAGCCGTAGCGCAGCTTCTTGGCCTCGATCCGCACCCGGTGTCGGGCGTGCGGGGTCATCGCGGCCAGCGAGTCGACCCGCCCCACGACCCGGTGCCACCGTTTCTCCAGGGCCTGCGCCGCGAGCTCGAGCACCGGGGGGTCGGCGACACCCGGCCACGGCGCGAGGAGCAGGTAGCCGTCGAGGGAGCGCGCGACATCCGCCCACTGGGGAGAGACGAGGATGGCGAGCACGGCGTCGTAGGCGGCCTCCCGGTCGGCCGCGAGGCGGCCCACCTGGTCGTCGTCGAGGTCGTCGACGAGGGCGCCGGCGAGCAGCACGTCGAGGTCGCGCGCCGCACCGAACGGCAGGGCGAGGGCCCGCATCCGGTGCGCCACGAGGAAGGCCCCCGGCACGTGCCCGAGCAGCGGGCGGAACAGCGAGAAGGACGACCGCAGGCGCCGGATGCCGACCCGGCGTCTGGTGCAGGTGCGGCATCGCCCGCGACCGCAGGAGGAGGGCCTCGTTGGTGCGCCAGTGCTCGATGCACTCGCTCGCGACGACGACCCACGCCTGCGATGCCGTCTGCGCCGGGTCGAGCGTGACCGGCTGCGCCTTGCGCGCCTCGGCATCGGCGCCGAGGTCGACGGGAAGGCTCATCGACGGTCGGGTCAGGAGGCCGAGGGGGCGGCGCACATCGGCAGCGCCGTCGTGGTGGGTACCGGGGCGAGGGTGGTGAACTTGGGGCCGAGCGCCAGGTCGACGGTGACCACCTTGCGCTTGTCCTTGACCAACGTCGTGCCCTTCGGCATCGAGGCGCGCACCAGCTTGGCCTGGGCCTCGCCCTTCGGGCCGTAGCGGATCTCGGCGACCTTCGGCGTCTTGCGGCTCGAGGGGTCGTTGGCGACCTTGCCGATGACGAAGCCGCGCTCGCCCAGGCTCTTCGAGACCGACGCGGCGAGCCCGACCCGGCTCGAGGCGTTGAAGACGTTGACCGTGGTGCTCTCCGGCGTGACGACCTTGGCGTCGTACGGCGAGCAGGTGGCGGCGGGTGGGCGGGCGGCGCGCGCCGAGTTGTCGGCCTGGTAGTAGGACCACGCGTACCAGAACGCGAAGAACAGGATCAGCACGACGGCGGCGATCACGATGAGCGAGCGTCGACGCCGTTGCCGCGCGAGTACCGACACCTCGGACTCGGTCGTGTAGTCGCTCACCCGTCCCCCTAGAGCGCGAGCACCCGCGCGTGCAGCGTGGGTCGTTGGTGCAGGGCGGCGCGCAGGGCCCGGTGCAGACCGTCCTCGAGGTAGAGCGTCCCCTCCCACTCGACGACGTGGGCGAACAGGTCGCCGTAGAACGTCGAGTCCTCGGAGAGCAGCATCTGCAGGTCGAGCTCGCGCTTGGTCGTGACCAGCTCGTCGAGCCGCACCAGGCGCGGCGGCACCGTCGACCACTGGCGCGTGGTGTACCCGTGGTCGGGGTACGGGCGCGAGTCGCCGACGGCCTTGAAGATCACGGGAGTCACTGTATGCCGGGACGCCTCCGTGAGCGCGAACGACGCGAGCCGCCGGGCTAGATTGGCCCGGTGACCGAGAACACGAGCACGTCCCAGGTCGACGAGATCCGCGCGGGCTACGCCTTCGAGGGTCCGTCCCTCGAGTTCGGTGCAGCGGTCGTCGACGGCACCGCCCACCCGGACGCCACGGTGCGCATCCCCCTGTCGGCGATGAACCGGCACGGGCTCGTCGCCGGCGCGACCGGCACCGGCAAGACCAAGACGCTGCAGCTGATGGCCGAGCAGCTCATCGCCCAGGGCGTGCCGGTGTTCCTCGCCGACATCAAGGGCGACCTGTCCGGGATGGCGACCCCCGGAGAGTCCAACGACAAGATCACCTCCCGCTCGGCCGACGTCGGGCTGCCGTGGGCGGCCACCGCCTACCCCGTCGAGTTCTACGCGCTCGGCGGCCAGGGCACCGGCATCCCGGTGCGGGCCAGCGTCTCGACGTTCGGGCCGACCCTGCTCTCGAAGGTGCTCGGACTCAACGAGACGCAGGAGTCCAGCCTCGGCCTGGTCTTCCACTACGCCGACACCAAGGGCCTGTGGCTCGACACCGTCGCCGACCTGCGCGCGGTCGTGCAGTTCCTCACCAGCGACGAGGGCAAGGCCGACCTCAAGGACCTCGGCGGGCTCTCGTCGGCCACCGCGGGCGTCATCCTGCGTGAGCTGGTGAACTTCTCGGCCCAGGGCGCCGACCTGTTCTTCGGGCTGCCCGAGTTCGACACCAACGACCTGCTGCGGGTCGCGCCCGACGGCCGCGGCATCGCCTCGATGCTCGAGCTGCCCGGCGTGCAGGACCGCCCGCAGCTCTTCTCCACCTTCCTGATGTGGCTGCTCGCCGACCTCTTCCACGACCTGCCCGAGGTCGGCGACCTCGACAAGCCCAAGCTCGTGTTCTTCTTCGACGAGGCGCACCTGCTCTTCAACGGCGCGAGCAAGGAGTTCCTCGACTCGATCCAGCAGACCGTGCGGCTGATCCGCTCCAAGGGGGTCGGCGTCTTCTTCGTGACCCAGTCGCCCAAGGACGTGCCGGCCGACGTGCTCGCCCAGCTCGGCAACCGGGTGCAGCACGCGCTGCGGGCGTTCACCCCGGATGACGCGAAGGCGCTCAAGGCGGCGGTGCGCACCTACCCCAACACCGCCTACGACCTCGAGGAGCTGCTCACCCAGCTCGGCACCGGCGAGGCGATCATCACGGTGCTGTCCGAGAAGGGTGCGCCGACCCCGGTCGCCTGGACCCGGATGCGCGCACCCCAGTCGCTGATGGCGCCCTCACCCGACGCACTGCTCGCGTCGACCGTCGCGGCGTCCCCGATCGCGGCCAAGTACGTCACGGCCGTCGAACGGGAGTCGGCGTCGGAGATGCTCGGCAAGGCCGAGGTCGCGCGCACCGAGGCCGAGAAGGCCGCGGCGGTCGAGGCCGAGAACGCCAAGGTGCGTGAGGCCGCGGCGGCTGCTGCCGAGAAGGAGCGGCTCGCCGCGGAGAAGCAGGCTGCGAAGGACGCCGAGGCCGCGCAGAAGGCTCAAGAGGCCGCTGCACGCAAGCAGGCGGCCGAGCCGAGCATGGTCGAGGCGGTCGTGAAGTCGAGCGCGTTCAAGTCGGCGCTGCGCTCGGCAGGCACCGTGCTCGGTCGCGAGATCACCCGCTCGATCTTCGGGACGTCGCGCAAGTAGCGCATGCGTTCACACCACGCCTGGGCTACGTCCGCACCTACCGCCTGGTAGGTGCACGGAACGCTGCACCTACCAGGCGGTAGGCGACGTCGGGTGCACGTAGCAGGCAGGAGGCGACGTCGGGTGCCCTTCTGGGGCTTGGTACCTGGCTCCTGGGATCATTGCCGCGACCTGGGCCCGGGGTCAGAGCGTGATGAGGGCCCTGGCGTACGCGCACTCGAGGTCGGCGTCGGTGACGGTGCGCACGTACCCCTCCTTCACGGCGTACGTCACCTCCCAGCCCTGCTCGAGCCGACGCACGGCCTCGAGCCGGTCGCCCAGAAGCTCGCGCAGCTGGTCCTCCCTCGGCAGCCAGAGCGCCTGGTCGAGGGTGACCGAGTCGAGCGCCCACTCGGTGGTGCCGTTGAACCCGAGCAGCGACTGGTCGCGGTAGGTCTGCACCTCGACGGTGAGGTCGCTGATCCAGAACACCTCGGCGGTGAGCAGCTCGGCGTCGATGACGAACCGGTCGCCGGCAGCGGGCTCCCAGAGCACGCCGGCGTCGAGGACGGCGCGGGCGAGCTCGACCGTGATCACCCGGTCATTCTTCCCCAGCACCCCGGTCGCGGGTGCCCCCCACCCGAACGAGTCACGCGGTGCTCACCCGAGCAGCCAGACCACCAGTGTGATGAGCGGCACCGCTCCGACGGTGGTGACGAGGATGGTGTCGCGCGCCAGGGTCGGCGATCGGTCGTAGCGGGTGGCGTGCACGAAGACGTTCTGGGCCGTCGGCAGGCTCGAGCAGACCACGACGGCGAGCAGCGCGGGACCGGACAGGCCGAGCGCGAAGTGGGCGACGGCATACGCCACCACGGGCTGCACCGCGAGCTTGAGGCTGCTCGTCAGGGCCAGCTCGGCCGCCGGCACCTCACCGCCGAAGCCGGGGCCGAGGCGGAGCGCGATGCCGTAGGCGAGCAGCATCCCCGGCACGGCCATCGCGCCGATCAGCTCGATCGGGTCGAGCACGATCGGCGGCAGCGTCCAGCCGGTGATCGACAGCAGCAGCCCGATGAGCGTGCCGATCGTCAGCGGGTTCGTGAACGGGCGCACCAGCACCTGCCGCAGGGTCGGGCGGTGCCCCCGCACGTCGGCGTCGAGCACTGCGAGGGCCAACGGCTGGAGCACGAGCAGCTGCATCAGCAGCGTCGGGGCCACCAGCGCGGCATCCCCGAGCACGTAGGCCGCGACCGGCAGGCCGAGGTTGCCGGCGTTGACGTAGGAGCTCGCGAGGGCGCCGATGACCCGCTCGCCGACCGACCGGCGCCACCTCCACCACGCGACCCCGATGTAGACGGCCGCCGGGACCACCACACCGACCGCCGTGGCGACCAGGCTGCGCGAGAGCACGCCGTGGGTGTCGGCCTCGGCCACGGTGGTGAGCAGCAGCGCCGGCGAGGCCACGAAGAAGGCGATCCGGCTGAGCACCTGCTGCGCACCGAGGTCGACGACGCCGAGGTGCGCGACGAGTGCACCGACGCCGATGACGGCGACGATCGTCGCGAAGCCCAGGACCACACCCTCCACGCCGCCATCCTGTCGGGCGGTCGGTGGTGGGCGCGTCCCGGTTCCGCGGTCCGGTCCGGTGGCCGGCGCCGGTCAGCCCCAGTTGGCCGCCTGGGTGAGGCAGAACGGGTGGCCGCTCGGGTCGAGCAGCACGCGCCAGGTCTCGCCCGGCTGCTCGTCGGGGAACGTGGCGCCGAGCTCGACGCACTTCGCGGCCGCGGCGTCGAGGTCGTCGACGGCCAGGTCGAGGTGGAACTGCTTGGTGCCGTGCTCGTTGGGCCACCCCGGTTCCTGGTGGTCGTCGAGGGTGCCGAAGCCGAGGGCCATGCCGCCCGGGCCGGTGAGCATCGCGTACTCGTCCTGCGAGTGCGCGACCTCCCAGCCGAGCACCGCGGACCAGAAGGTCGCGTCGCGCGGGGCGTCGGAGCTGTCGAGGGTGAGCATCTTGATGTCGGCGATCGCCATGGTGGTGCCTCTCGTCGGGGTGTTGTCGGCCATCCTGCCTAGGCTGGGCCGGTGCCCGATAGGACAAAGGCGACACCCGGCCACGGCCTCGACCGCCGGGCTGCTGCGACCCGACGAGTTCGCCCGTCACGTGGCCCTCGTGCGCGAGCCGGTGGGGGAGTGGGCCGCCCGTTGGGTCGAGAACCGGTGGTCGCTGCGCTGGGACCTGCCGCAGGGACGCTGGTTCGACAGCGAGGTCCTGCCGCATCCCACCTGCTCGCTCACGGTCGAGCTCGGCAGCCACCCGCGCTCGGCCATGCCGGCGGGTGAGGTCGTGGCCGTCACGGGGGTGTGCACCCGCAGGTTCGACGTCGAGATCCGCGGCTGGGGCCGCGTCGTGGGGCTGCGCTTCCGCCCCGGCGGGCTCGCCGCGCTCACCGGCCGGCCGGCGTCCGCGTGGACCGACCGGTCGGTCGCGGCGTCCGAGGTGCTGCCCGCCTCCCTGGTGAGGGCGCTCGCCGACCCCGAGCTCGCGGCATCCGGCTCACGGTGGGCCGAGACCGCCGAGCGCGGGCTGGCTGCCCTCAGCGACGGAGCCCCGGACCCGCACTACGACCAGCTGCTCGAGGTCGTCGCCGACATGCTCGCCGACCACTCCCTGCTCACGGTCGGCGAGGTCGCCGAGCGGCACGCCGTGACGGTGCGCACCCTCCAGCGGTGGTTCACGCAGTACGTGGGGGTCTCGCCGAAGTGGGTGCTCGCGCGCTACCGCATGCACGACGCCGTGGCCGACCTCGACACCGGGTGGGACGGCACGCTCACCGACCTCGCGGTGCGCTACGGGTGGTACGACCAGGCGCACTTCACCCGGGACTTCACCGCGCTGGTCGGGGTCACGCCGGGGCAGTACCGAGACCGGGTCGTCGGTGCGGATGCCGGCCACGCGGCATCCACGCCCGTCTGACCGACCCGGCGCCGCCGGTAAACCGCTCGCACTCCTGCGGTGGTCCTCCTAGCGTTGGGGCGTGCCACGACCCGAAGGTTTCGACTACGCCGAGCGCGGCACCGAGGTGGTCATCACCCACCACGGCAGCAGTGCGACCGTGCTGCGAGGCAGGCGGGCCGCGGACTTCCTCGTCGACGTGGAACGGCAGGACCCGCAGGAGCTGATGGCGCGGGTGACGGGCAACTACCGGCGCGGCAACGAGCGGACGGCCCGCGACCACCCGCGCAACGCCCGACCCTGAACCTGGTCGGCCGCGTGCCGCCTGAGCCGGATCAGCCGCCGGGCCGCAGCACCGACGCGAGGGCGTCGAGCACCGAGACGTCCTCGATGGTGCCCGGCACGGTCGGGGTCCTGCCGTCGGCCATCTCGCGCATCGTCTTGCGCAGGATCTTGCCCGAGCGGGTCTTGGGCAGCGCCGTGACGATGTCGACCCGGCGCAGGCTGGCGACCGCACCGACCTCGTCCCGCACCCGCTGGACCAGCTCGGTGCAGATCCGCTCGCCCTCGTCACCGGTGCCGTCGACACCGCCCTTGAGCACGACGAGCCCGCGGGGCACCTGGCCCTTGAGGTCGTCGGCCACACCGATGACCGCGCACTCGGCGACGTCGGGGTGCCCGGCGAGGGCCGCCTCGATCGACCCGGTCGAGAGCCGGTGGCCGGCGACGTTGAGGACGTCGTCGGTGCGACCCATGACGTAGACGTAGCCGTCCTCGTCGATCATCCCGCCGTCGCCGGTGAGGTAGTAGCCGTCGTAGACCGACAGGTAGCTCGACACGTAGCGCTCGTCGTCCTGCCACAGGGTCGGCAGGGTCCCGGGGGGCAGCGGCAGCCGGATGGCGATGGCACCCTCCGAGCCCGCGGGAAGCTGCTGCGCCGAGTCGCCGAGCACCTGCACGTCGAAGCCCGGAACGCGTACCGACGGCGAGCCGGCCTTGATCGGCATCGGGTCGAGGCCGCGCAGGTTCGCGGCGATCGGCCACCCGGTCTCGGTCTGCCACCAGTTGTCGACCACCGGTACGCCGAGCACCCCGGTGGCCCACTCGTAGGTGTCGGGGTCGAGCCGCTCACCGGCCAGGAACACGCACCGCAGCGTGGACAGGTCGTGGCCGGCCATGAGGGAGCCGGCGGCGTCCTCGCGCTTGATCGCCCGGTACGCCGTCGGCGCGGTGAACATGGCCTTCACGCCGTGGTCACCGATGACCCGCCAGAAGGCGCCCGCGTCGGGCGTCCCGACCGGCTTCCCTTCGTAGAGAACGGTGGTGGCGCCGGTCAGGAGGGGTGCATAGACGATGTAGGAGTGCCCCACGACCCACCCCACATCCGACGCCGTGAACCACACGTCGCCCGGCCCGATGTCGTAGACGTTCTCCATCGACCAGCGCAGCGCCACCGCGTGGCCTCCGTTGTCGCGCACGATGCCCTTGGGGCGACCTGTCGTTCCTGAGGTGTAGAGCACGTAGAGCGGGTCGGTGGCCTCGACCTCGACGCAGTCGGCTGGTTCGGCGTCGGCGACCAGCTCGTGCCAGTCGAGCTCCTCCCAGTCGGTGTCGCGCTCGCCGACGGCGGCGCGCGCCTGGGGCCGCTGGAGCACGATGACCGACTCGGGTTTGTGGGCGCTGCGGTCGAGCGCGGCATCCAGCATGGGCTTGTACTCGACGACCCGGCTCGGCTCGATGCCGCAGCTCGCGGCGACGATGACGACCGGCTTGGCGTCCTCGATGCGCGCGGCCAGCTCGGCCGGGGCGAACCCGCCGAAGACGACCGAGTGGATGGCGCCGAGCCGGGCGCACGCGAGCATCGTGACGACGGCCTCGGGGACCATCGGCATGTAGACGACCACCCGGTCGCCCTTCTCGACGCCGAGCGAGGCGAGCGCCCCCGCGAACGTGGCCACCTGCTCGAGCAGCTCGGCGTACGTGAGGGTCCGGACCGTGCCGGTGACCGGGCTGTCGTAGATCAGCGCGGCCTGGTCACCGCGGCCGTCGCGCACGTGGCGGTCGAGGGCGTTGAAGCAGGTGTTCAGCGAGCCCCCTCGGAACCATCGGTAGAACGGCGGGTTGCTGTCGTCGAGGACCGTGGTCGGCTCCTTGATCCACTCCACCGCCTTCGCGGCGTTCCCCCAGAACGTCGTGGGGTCGGAGATCGACTGTTCGTATGCCGCTGCGTAGGCGCCGGTGCTCATGGACCCATCGTGGACCCACTCGGGGGTGGGTCCGCCAGCGGTTCGGTCGCGAGCGTCCGCGGGCGGGCCTGACCGGCGCCGAACGGGCCGGACCCGGGGCCCCCATCCGGGCGTGCGCAGTCGTATCGTGCTGAACGAGGGGGGTGCCATGACCACGTTCGTCCTCGTTCCGGGGGCCGGGGGCCAGGCCTGGTACTGGCATCGGGTGGTGCCGCGGCTGGCCTTCCGCGGCCACGACGCGGTGGCGGTCGAGCTGCCCGCGGGCGACGAGCAGGCTCGCTTCGAGGACTACGTGCGCACGGTGGTGCGCGCCGTGCCGCCGGGCGCCGCGCGGGCCTCGGGCGGCTCGGGCCTCGCGGTGGTCGGCCAGTCGCTCGGCGGGCTGGTGGCACCGGTCGCCGCACAGCGGTGCTCGGCAGACCTGCTCGTGCTGGTGGCACCGATGATCCCCAACGCCCGGCGAGACCGGTGGTGAGTGGTGGCAGGTGACCGACCAGGCCGGGGCCTTCCGGCGCTTCGCGGCGCACCAGGGGCGCGACCCCGGGGCGATGGACGACGACACCCTCTACTTCCACGACGTCCCGGCGAGCGTGCGGGCCGAGGCGATGCGGCGGCCGGTGGAGCAGACCGACGGCCCGTTCCGGGACCCGTGGCCGCTCGACCGCTGGCCCGACGTGCCGACGCGGGTGGTCGCGGGCAGCGGTGACCGGCTCTTCCCGCCCGACTTCGTCACCCCGCTGGCCCGGCAGCGGGTCGGTGTCGACCCCGACGTCATCGACACCGGGCACCTGGCGGCCCTCGCCGACCCCGACGCCCTCGTCGACCTCCTCGACCGCTACGCGCGTGAGGTCATCGGCCCGCCCTGACAGGTGAGCGACCTGTGCTTCCGCCGTTCGCCGGGCGCTGCCAGACTCGCGCCATGGAGCTGCCGCAGCACTGGGTCACGGCCGACGGGTTCAGTCCTCACCTCGGGCAGGGGGGCGGCACGCTCACCGTGTGGGGGTGGTCGTCGGAGAGCGACGCGGATGCCGCGCGCGTGGCCCAGCAGCGGCTCGCCGAGGCGCTCGATCGGGTCGCCCGCGAAGGAGGGCTTCCCGCCGGCCACGGCTACTACCCGCGGGTCCCGCTGCGCGAGCCGGTGCTCGAGGAGGTGGAGGCGGCATCCGGGGCACAGCTCGGCGTGGTGACCCGCAACCGGATGGGCTGCGAGGTGCTGTGCACCGACCTGTTGTTCATCGCCGACGTCGACGTACCCGAGCTCGACGACGTCGCGGGGCGGGGTGGACCGTCGACGACGACCGGCGTCGCGTCGAGCACCGGTGCGGCGATCGGGTCGAGTCCGGGCTCGGGTGGCCGGGGTGGCGTGGGCGGGTTCCTGCGGCGGCTGCTGTCCGGTGACCCGGTTCCCACGCC
Organism: uncultured Actinomycetota bacterium; assembly: GCA_963707895.1. Classification (GTDB taxonomy): domain Bacteria; phylum Actinomycetota; class Actinomycetes; order Actinomycetales; family Dermatophilaceae; genus Fodinibacter. Next base: position 450,759 of record CAVPRS010000011.1, read on the forward strand.
GATGACGCCGGGCGAGTCGCCGGACCAGGAGTCCGCGGATGCCGTGCCGCCCGGCGCCGCGCCGGCCGCACCGCGGCCGGGTGGGACGAGCGTCGCCGAGAGCCTCGCCTGCGAGCCGGTGTGGGACTTCGCCCGGCGCCATCCCGACCTCGGGGTGCGGGTCTACCGCACGGCGGCGGGGCTGCGCGTGCTCGTGACCGGCGCCGCCGCGCGGCCGAGCTCGGACGCGGCTCGCCGGCTGCTCACCGAGCTGGCGTCCGACCCGCTCTACGTCGAGCTCTGCGCGACGCACGACAGCTACCGGGCCCGGTTGACGCCCAAGCCCTACCGGGTGGGGGAGGTGGCCCTGTCGGTGCGCTGGCCCTTCGTCGACGAGGCGGCGAGGGAGCAATACGAGGAGTGGGTGTCGGAGTACGACGGTCGTTCGTCGGGGCACGCGGTCTGCCGCCTGATCAGTGCGTCGGGCCCCGAACCGGGGCCGGACGAGCAGCGGCTCGTGGCCCTGCACGACGAGCGGTGCCGGGTGGGGGAGCGGCTGCCCCTGGCCTGAGGGCCGGCATCCCACGCCCTGCGACCGGCCCCGGGCAACGAGAACGGCACCGCTCGCGCGGTGCCGTCGTCGTGTGGCGGAGGATGGGGGATTTGAACCCCCGAGGGTTTTATCCCAACACGATTTCCAATCGTGCGCACTAGGCCACTATGCGAATCCTCCGCGGGTGAGGCTACTAGAGGGAGAGCCACGGCCAGAAATCGTGACGCCGGGGGCGGGGCGCTGCCATGATCGCGCCATGGGCAACGCGCAGCACCCGCCTGACGCGGGTCCGGGAGCCGCCCCGGACGGTGCCACGGCAACCGGCTCGGCCGCGACCACCCTGGCCCGTGCGGGTGGCAGCCCGCCGACCGGCTCCGGCGCGCTCACCCGGGTCAGGTCGGCGCTCGCGGGTGTCCGTTCCCGGCGCGTGCTCGGCTGGGTGCTGCTCGTGGCCTGGGCCGCCTGGCTCGTCGCGGTGTGGGTGACCCAGCCCCGGCTCGTGCCGCAGGACTTCGCCGCCGACGAGCTCGCACAGGGCAACGTCACCGGCTACTCGCTGGTGACCGTCGACGAGGACGGCGGACGAGGAGGCTTCTCCGGCCCCTATCGCCTCGACGTCGCGACGGTGTCGGAGGAGGACCTCGCCGATTCGCTCGACGGCACCTACGGCGGGAAGCCGGTGAGCCTGGCGTACTGGGTCGACGGCCCGGTCGCCCGGCTGCGGGTGGTGGATCCCAACGGCCTGTCGTCGGAGGTTCCTGCCGCGCTCGTTCAGCAGCTCACCGCGGCCGGTGTGCCGCAGGTCGCGCCGAGCGAGCTGTGGTTCCCCCCGTCCGGGCGCGTGAACAACCTCGGGGTGCTGCTGACGGTGGTCTGCACCCTGGTCGTGATCCTCGGGCCGCGGCCGCGGCGAGGCACCCGCTGGTTCTGGTTCTGGCTGGTCGGAGGCCCGATGTCGGTCGGCATCGCCATCTTCGCCGTGGCCGAGCTGGTGCGCCCGCGGTACGAGCCCGAGGGCACCGTGCACCCGCGGGGTGTCGCGGGTCGGTGGAGCGGCCTGGCCGGCTTCGCCCTGGGTGTCGTCCTCGCGTTGGCAGGTTCTGCGGTCCTCATCCTGCTCACGGACCTGTCGCCGATCTGGTTCCTGCGCAGCTGAACTGCCACGTGCGAACGCCGCCCACCCCGGCACTCGGGGCGAGCGGCGTCCGTCATCCGGGCTAGTGGTGCACGTGTCCGTTCGTGATCTGCACGACTGTCCCGGGCGCCGGCGGATCCTCGTTGCCGAGGGTCCCTGCCCACAGCGACCCGTCGCTGCCGGTCTCGACCGCGACCACGCCGGGCAGCATGACGTAGGGCGAGACCGAGCCGTGCTTGACGACCGAGACCTGACCGGCGAACAGCTCGGCCACGTAGATCTCGCCGTGCGACCCGAGCGCCAGGTTGGTCGCCCCGAGGAAGCCGCCAGCGATCTTGGTCGCCGCACCGCTGCGCGGGTCGACCTTCCACAGCGCGCCGCGGGCGCCGAGCACGGGCGACTCGGGGCCGCCGGGCAACGTCGTCACGTAGAGGTAGCCGTCGCGGCCGACCTCGACGTCGGTCGGTACCGGCTCGAAGGCGTAGGTCACTCCCACGACGCAGTCGGGGAAGCCGAGCGCGCCGGCCATCGCCGCGGTGATCGTGGTCGGCTGGGGCGGCAGGACGGCGAGGGTGCTGATGCTCCCGTCGTTGCGCACCTTCAGCAGGGCGTTGGCGCCGGCGTCGGCGACCACCCAGGATCGGCCCCAGCTGGCCACCGAGTAGGCGTGCGAGTCGATCGCGCCGGTGTAGTCGTAGGGGAACTGCGCGGCCGTGAACGCGTCGATGACGCACTGGCTCGGGTTGTCGACGCCGTAGTGGTTGGCCGCGTCGGGGTTGTTGGCCTGTTCGTAGGCGAGCGTGTCGGCGAACACCCTCGAGCCCCGCGGACCCCAGACGTGCAGCCCGCTGGCCGTGTTCTCGAAGGTGTCCTCGTTGGTGACCGTCGTCGTGAAGGCCAGCCGCCGACCGTCCGAGGACCTCGCGATGCCGGAGGCACCCGGCTGGTCGGTGGCGATCGGCGAGATGCCACCGCTGCGGGTGAGCTTGCCGACGAGGTTGAGGCCGCCGTCGGCGACGTAGACCGAGTGACCGCTGACCGAGAGGTTGAACGGTGCGGCGAGCTGGTCGGAGCGAACGACCGGTTTCGGCGTGCGGCCGCCGTGGGCCGACGCGGTGGATGGGACGAGGAGCGCCGCCGCCGCGAGCGCGGCGCCGACGGTCGTGAGTCTCGAGATGCGCATGCTGGTTCTTCTCCCCTGCACGTGCCCGGGGGACCCGGGCACACCCGGATGGAGCCGCGCCCGCGGCTCCCCGGGGGCGGGCGTTGTGACCTGAGTCACGGTGAGACAACGGGCCACATTCTGGCGAAGCGCGGTGCATCCGGTCAACGGTCGGGCGCGGGGCGCCCGGTCGCCGTCCGCGGCATCCGATTTCCCGGGATGCCGCCTGCCCGCCTAGGATCGTGCTCGGCACCCCGCGTGGTGGTACCCCGCTGAACTCCCCCAGGGCAGGAATGCAGCAAGGGCAGGTGGGCTCTTCCAGGTACGCGGGGTGTCCTCGTACCCCGACGCGGACGGGCCGCGGTCGGGCGTCCGAGGCGGTCCGCCGAGGAACGGTCAGCGCGAGGCGCTGACGCTCTCCTCCGCCGCCGGCTCGCAGGCCCCGCCGCAGCCGCCGGAACCGCAGGCGTGGCCGGCATCCTCGGTGGTGACGTCTGTCTCCGCCGCGGCGCCGCCGCCTGAGCCGCAGGCCCCGCCGCAGCAGCCGCCACCGCACCCGCCGCCGGCGGCGACCGGCTCGGGCTCGGTGCCCTGCAGGTCCCAGACCTGGCGGATGGCGTTGAGCATCACCTCGACCGGCTGGGCGCCGCTGACGCCGTACTTCTGGTCGAGCACGAAGGTGGGCACCGAGGTGATGCCGATCTGCGAGGCGAGCGCGAGGTCGGTGCGCACGTCGATGCCGTGGTCGTCGCCGGCGAGCAGGTCGCGCACCACGGCCTCGTCGAGGCCCGCCTCGACGCCGAGGCGCACGAGGGTCTCGGGGTCGCCGATCGACTCGCCCTCGGTGTACCAGGCGCGCATGACCCGCTCGGTGACCTCGTCCTCGCGGCCGAGCGCGCGGGCGAGGTGGATCAGGCGGTGGGCGTCGTAGGAGTTGCCGCCACGCAGCGTCTGCCACTGGAAGTCGAGCCCGGCAGCCGCGGCGTCGGCCGCCATCCGCTCGTGCTGGGCGACCATCTGCTCGCGCGGGACGCCGTACTTCTCGGCGACCCGGTCGACCGCCGGGGTGTCGTCGACGGCGGGAGCGTTGCGGTCGAGCTGGAAGCTGTGCCAGACGACTCCCACCTCGTCGCCGTGCTCGAACTGCTCGAGGGCGAGCTCGAGGTGCCGCCGGCCGAGGTGGCAGAACGGGCAGAGGATGTCGGACCAGACGTCGATGCGCACCTGATGAGGGTAAGCCGCTCACCCCGTCGTGGCCGAACTGCGGTCCGCGTTTCGGCCGGTGGCGCCTGGCGGCCGAGGTCAGACCCGGTGCTCGTTCGCGGCCGACCGCAGCGTGCTGCGACCCCACCACCAGCACACGGCCACCGCGAACGCGAGCCACAGACCCGACGGGCCGACGACGCCGAGGTGCGCTGCGCGAGCGGTCAGCAGACCACCGATGACCGCGCAGAGCAGCAGCGACCGGGCGAACCAGAGCGTCATCAGGAGCGGCCCGACGTCCGGGATGAAGGCGAGGAACGGGGGGCGCCCCCGGAACGCCGCCACCCACTGGGCCGCGAGCACGAACGCCCCGACACCGAGCACCCACGACAGCAGGCTCGCGACACCGGTGCCGGTGCCGGGCACCAGCGCGTGCACCACGAGGGCCAGGGGCAGCGCGACGAGGACGAAGAGGGCTGCCGGGAGCACGGTGTGGGCGCCGGCCTCGGTCTCCAGTGCCAGACCGCTGAGCCGGGGGGTGCCGAGCGTGTCGCCGAGCAGCCGCAGCCCCTCGGCCCACACCCCCACACCGAGGTAGACAGCCGCCACCGCCACGACGGCCAGGGCCACCGGAACCTCCGGGTCGCACAGCGCCCAGGCGACTCCGGCGGCGCCGGGAGCGGCGAGCAGGACGCCGGAGAGCAGCAGGCCCGGTTGGCGGCGCAGGCCCAGGCGGTCGCGGGCGACGACGGTGAGCAGGCGGCCGTGCGAGCGCAGCCGCAGCCCGCGTCCGCGGTGCACCGGCGTAGCGGCCTCGAGCCGGGCAGCTCTCAGGTCACCCGCGAGCACCGCGCCGCCGAGCCGGGTCGACCGGATGCTCTGGGCGCGCAGCGTGGTGAGCCCGAGGCGGCGCAGCGCGGCCGACGGGCCGAGCAGGCGGATCCCGCGACCGCGACCCCCGCCGTGGGTGCTCGGCAGAGCGTCGGCTCCGGAGGCGCCGGCGCCCACCTGGCCGGCGAGCCAGGCAGCGGCGACGACCACCCCCAGCCCGAGTCCGACGAGGAGTGCGACGACAAGCGACACCGGCCCGGTCGTGCCCGACGCCCACAGCCCACCCCCGATGACCCCGGCGAGGACCGTCGCGCCGGCGACGAGCAGGGTGGCCGAGACGAGCCACCACTCGCGCAGGGTGGCCGCCCGGTCGAGCGGGCCGGCGACGACGTGGTCGACCCACGGCAGCGGTGGCACCACGGGTCCGCGGCGACGGCCGAGACCGTGCACGAGCGCGGTGAGCGCCACGGCCAGCAGGACGGCCACCACCGCGGCTCCCGGCCCGAGCAGCCGGTCGTGCAGCCACGCGGGGTCGCTCGTGATGAACAGGGCGCGCGCCACGGTGAAGCCGTAGGTGAACGCCAGCAACCCCAGGAGGTAGACGGCGTAGAGCACCCGCTGCACCGCGCCGGTGCCGTGCTCGCCGTGGAGCACGTGCGTGACGTCCTGGAGGCGCGCCCTGTCCTCGGCGCGCTGCTCGGCCGAGGTCATGACGGGCCGCCGACGTCGACCACCTGGTCGGCGACGGACGCCGTGAGCACCGGGTCGTGGCAGGCCATCAGCACCGTCGTACCGCCGTCGCACCGGGCCCGCACCAGCTCGCCGACCATGACGCGTCGCTCGGTGTCGAGCCTCTGCTCCGGCTCGTCGAGGATCAGCAGCCGCGCGGGCCGGAACCAGGTGAGCGCCAGCCGGAAGAGCTGTCCCTGCCCCGACGACAGCTCGTGGGGGAAGCGCTCGCCCATCGCGCCGAGGCCGAAGGTGTCGAGCTCGTCCTGCACCCGCTGCGCGCAGCTGCGAGCCTCTCGGCCCCAGGTCGCGTCGACGAGCGTGAGGTGGTCGGCCAGGGTGAGGTCGCGGTAGGCCGCCGGGGGCCCGATCAGCGCCGCCACGTTCTCGCGGGTGGAGCGGCGCCGCTCGTCGGCCGGGTCGCCGTCGATCGTCACGGTGCCCGCGGTCGGGGCGAGCAGCCCGGCGGCGAGGCGCAGGAGGGTGGTCTTGCCCGACCCGTTGGGGCCGCGCACGACGACGCACGACCCCGGCTCGGCGACCAGGTCGGTGGGGGGCAGCAGGGTGGCCACGTCGAGCACCTTGGTGACCTCGTCGGCCACGACCCGGCATCCGTCGGCGGCGGGTCCTGCGGTCATCCTGGCCACCTCCGCGTCGCCCTGTACCGGTCGTCGTGACCCTAGCGCGGCGACCCGGGCGCACCCGGGCCGGCCGGCTCGGCGTCACGGGTGGGACGTCGTCCACGGTGGGGTGCGCGGCGTGCCCGGTGTCCGGCATCGCGACTACTGTTCGGACCGTGAGCACCGCCCTGTACCGCCGCTACCGACCCGAGACGTTCACCGACGTCATCGGGCAGGAGCACGTGACCGAGCCGCTCATGCAGGCGCTGCGCACCGGGCGGGTCAACCACGCCTACCTGTTCAGCGGCCCGCGCGGCTGTGGCAAGACGACCAGCGCGCGCATCCTGGCCCGCTGCCTCAACTGCGAGCAGGGCCCCACCCCCGAGCCGTGCGGTGAGTGCGACTCGTGCGTGGCGCTGGCCCGCGGTGGGTCGGGCACGGTCGACGTCATCGAGATCGACGCCGCGAGCCACGGAGGTGTCGACGACGCCCGCGACCTGCGCGAGCGCGCGTCCTACGGGCCGGCCCAGAGCCGCTACAAGATCTACATCATCGACGAGGCGCACATGGTGACGCCGCAGGGCTTCAACGCGCTGCTCAAGATCGTCGAGGAGCCGCCCGAGCACGTGAAGTTCGTGTTCGCGACCACCGAGCCCGAGAAGGTCATCGGCACCATCCGCTCGCGCACCCACCACTACCCCTTCCGCCTCGTGCCGCCCGCCCGGCTGCAGGCCTACATGGAGGAGCTCTGCGTCAAGGAGGGCGTGGCCGTCGCGCCCGGGGTGCTGTCGTTCGTCGTGCGTGCCGGCGGCGGCTCGGTGCGCGACTCGCTGTCGGTGCTCGACCAGCTCATCGCGGGGTCGGGGCCCGACGGGCTCACCTACGAGTCGGCGGCAGCGCTGCTCGGGTTCACCGACGGCGAGCTGCTCGACGCCGCCATCGACGCCTTCGCCGCGGGTGACGCCGCCGCGGTGTTCCGCGTCATCGACAAGGTCGTCGAGACCGGGCTCGACCCCCGTCGGTTCGTCGAGGACCTCCTCGAGCGGCTGCGCGACCTCATCGTCGTCGCGGCGGTCACCGACGGCGCCGGCTCGGTCCTGCGCCACGTGCCCGAGGACCAGCTCGAGCGGATGCGGCGCCAGGCCGCCGCGTTCGGCCCGGGAGCGCTGTCGCGTGCCGCCGACGTCGTCAACGCCGGGCTCACCGAGATGACCGGCGCCACCGCACCGCGCCTGCAGCTCGAGCTGATCGCCGCGCGCATCCTGCTGCCCGGAGCCGCCGGTGAGGCCGGGTATGCCGCGCGACTCGACCGGCTCGAGCGTCGCCTCGACGTCGGGGGCGTGCCGACCGCGGCGGTGTCGTATGCCGCGCCGTCGCCTCCCGCTGCCGCCGCCGCTGCACCTGTCGCTCCTGCCGCGCCTGTGGCGGCCGTCCCGGCAGCCGCCGCCGAGATGCCGGCGCCTCCCGCCCCGGCAGTTCCCGAAGCCGTCGTCGCTCCCGCGTCCCCCGAGCCCGAGCCCGCCGATGGTGTGCCGGAGCCCGACGACGACGGTGCCCTGCCCGCGGTGGCGACGGCACCGGCATCCGACCGACCGGCCGCCACGGTGCAGACCGCGGCGCCCGTGCCTGCCGCCGCCGCGCCCGTCGTGCCGCCGGCGCCGGCCGCCGTCGCCCACCCGAAGGGGCCCGGTGGGCTCGACACCGACGCGCTGCGTCGCTCCTGGCCCGACGTGCTCGAGTGGCTGAGCCGCAACAAGCGGGTCACCTGGACGTTCGTGTCGCAGAACGCCCAGGTGCTCGACTACGACGGCCAGCGGGTGCTGCTCGGCATCTCCACGGTCGGCCTCGCCGACACCTTCCGCCGCGGCGCCCACGCCGACTACGTGCGCCAGGCGCTCATCGACGTGCTCGGGGTCGACGCCCGCGTCGACGGTGTGCCTTCCGACGACACCGGCACCAGCGCGCACCCGGCCTCCCCGCAGGCGGGCCCCGCGGGTGGCCCGCCCCAGGGCGACGGCGGGACCGGCCCGGCGGCAGGGCTCGCGTCCCCGTTCGCCGACCCCACGGCATCCGACGCGGTTGCTCACCAGGGCGGCGAACCGACGCGCTCGGGTGCGCAGGCCGGGGACGGAGGCGAGCGCGGCGTGCGCGGCGCCGGCGCCGGCAGCGCGCCGCAGTCGGCGAGCTGGTCCGACGCCCCGCCCCCGCCCGACACCGCGCCCTCGTGGGCGAGCCCGCTCGAGCTGGCCAAGGCGACGGTCGCCGTCGAGACCGAGGCGGCTGCCGCGCCCGAGCGGGTCGTCGACGACACCGCGATCAGCGACGACGACGAGTCGATCGACGACCTCACCGACGTCGGTGTGCCCGTGGTCGAGCGGATCCTCGGGGGCACCGTCATCGCGGAGGACTCCCGGTGAGCGCACGCTCCTACAAGATCAGCCACGGAGTGGTCGCCCCGTTGTCGAAGGCGCTCTGGCGGCCGACCATCACCGGCCTCGACAACGTCCCGCCCACCGGTGGCGTGCTGATCGCGAGCAACCACCTGTCGTTCATCGACTCGTTCGCGATCCCGATCGCCGCCCCGCGGCCGGTTGCCTTCCTCGCGAAGGCCGACTACTTCACCGGCACGGGGGTGAGCGGAGCGATCCGGCGAGCCTTCTTCGCCAACTCCAACGCGATCCCCGTCAACCGGCACTCCTCGCGTGCGGCCCAGGAGTCGCTCGACGCCGCCCTCCTCGTGCTGCAGGAGGGCGGCGGGTTCGGCATCTACCCCGAGGGCACCCGCTCGCGCGACGGCCGCCTCTACAAGGGGCGCACCGGGGTGGCCTGGCTCGCCCTCACCGCCGGCGTGCCCGTCGTGCCCGTCGGCCTGGTCGGCACCGACCGGGTGCAGCCGGTCGGGGCGAGCTTCCCGCGGCTGGCGCGGGTACGGGTCGCCTTCGGGCGGCCGATCTACCCCGCGTCCTTCGCCGACCTTCCCGCGGGGAAGGCGCGTCGCCTGCTCACCGACGAGGTCATGGACGCCATCGCCGCCCTGTCCGGCCAGGAGCGGGCCGACACCTACAACGAGCTGCCGCCCGGGTCGACCGGCGCGGCTGTCGGCATCTGAGAGGAGCGAGAATGTCCACGACACGACGGTTCGCGGCCACGGGCCTCACCTGCGGGCACTGCGCCAAGGCGGTCAGCGACGAGCTCAGGGCCCTCGACGGCGTGCTCGAGGCCGAGGTCGAGGTGGTCAACGGTGGTGCATCGGTCGTCACCGTCGTCGCCGAGCGTGACCTCACCGACGACGAGCTGGCCTCGGCCCTCGACGAGGCCGGCGACTACCGGCTCGTCCGCGCCTGAGCGACGACCCCGGCATCCGGGCGCGGCGCCGGACGACACCGTGGGCGCGAGGTCGTAGTCTCGACGTGTGTACGAAGGCGCGGTCCAGGACCTCATCGACGAGCTCGGCAGGCTGCCGGGCGTCGGTCCCAAGAGCGCGCAGCGCATCGCGTTCCACCTGCTGCAGGCCGACCCGGCCGACGTCGACCGCCTGGTGCTGTCGCTGACCGAGGTCAAGGCGCGGGTGCGGTTCTGCGAGCTCTGCTTCAACGTCGCCGAGGCCACCCGCTGCCGGATCTGCCTCGACCCGCGCCGCGACCTGCACGCGATCTGCGTCGTCGAGGAGCCCAAGGACGTCGTCGCCATCGAGCGCACCCGTGAGTTCCGCGGGCGCTACCACGTGCTGGGCGGTGCGATCAGCCCGATCGACGGCATCGGCCCCGACGACCTGCGTGTGCGCGAGCTGCTCGCCCGGCTCGGCGACGGCGTCGTCACCGAGGTGATCATCGCGACCGACCCCAACCTCGAGGGCGAGGCCACGGCCAGCTACCTCTCGCGGATGCTCAAGGTCTTCGGCCTGCGGGTCACCCGCCTGGCCTCGGGGCTCCCGGTCGGGGGCGACCTCGAGTACGCCGACGAGGTCACCCTGGGCCGGGCGTTCGAGGGACGGAGGCTGCTCGATGTCTGACGACTGGACCGTGCTCGCCGAGGAGTCCGCGGCCGACGCCCGGATGTACCTCATCACCGTCCGCGAGATCGCGGCCGGCAACAGCCCCGACGCGACCCTGCCGATGGCGCTGCTCGCGCTCTCGCAGGTGCTCGTCATGGGCGCCCGGCTCGGCGCGGTCGAGGACGTCGTGCCGGTGGCGCGCTTCGAGCCCGACCCCGGTCCGGATGCCGAGGTCGACCCGCTGCGCGAGAACCTCGCCAACGTCTTCGAGGGGCTCGACGAGTACGCCGACGTCGCCGACCCGGTGCTCGACCCCGAGCCCACCGTCGGCTTCCTCAGCAACGACCTGGTCGACATCGCCTCGGCGCTCAGCCACGGCCTGAGCCACCACGACGCCGGCCGACCGGTCGAGGCGTTGTGGTGGTGGCAGTTCAGCTACCTCTCGTACTGGGGAGAACGGGCCGCCGCGGCCCTGCGCGTCGTGCAGGCGCTGCTCGCCCACGTGCGGCTCGACGCCGACCCGGATGCCGTGTCCGAGGCCGAGTTCGACGCCCTCCACCCCTGAGCCCGACCTCTCCCGACTTATTGCGAAATACCCACCCCAGAGCGGCCCCGAAGGGCCTTCCCGGGTGGGTATTTCGCAATAAGTCGGGTTCAGGGGGCCGGGGGGAGGTCTCCGGACGCCACCGCGGCGCGCAGGTCGTCGGTCGCGTCCCAGTCGTTGGCGTGCATCGCCGCGACGACCCGGCCCTCACGCAGCCAGAACGCCCGGAACTCCAGCTTCTCCAGGCTCCCGTGCACCACGACCTCGTCGTCGGCGCCGGCGTTGCCGACGTACTCCATGCCGAGGTCGTACTGGTCGGTGAAGAAGTACGGCAGCACGTCGTAGACCTCGTCGCCACCGGCGAGGTTGTGCGCGGCCACCTTGGCCTGGTTGATGGCGGTGTCCCAGTGCTCGACCCGGATCCGGCGACCGAGCACCGGGTGGGCGTGGTTGGCGATGTCCCCGATGGCGAGCACGCTCGGCACCGACGTGTGCAGTCCGGCGTCCACGAGCACCCCGTTGTCGACGGCCAGCCCGGCGGCCTCGGCCAGCGCCACCCGCGGCGTGACCCCGACCCCTGCGACGACGAGGTCGGCGCCGGCCAGGTCCGCCGCGCTCACCTGGGTGCCCAGGCGCAGGTCGACGCCGTGGGAGCGGTGCAGGTCGGCGAACGCCTGCGCCACGGTCGGCCCGAGCACCCGCAGCAGGGGCAGGTCGGCGGTCTCGAAGACGGTCACCTCGCACCCGGCGGTGCGCGCCGCGGCCGCGACCTCGAGGCCGATCCAGCCGGCGCCGACGACGGCGATCCGCCCCCCGTCGGCGAAGGCCGCCTTGAGCCGGTCGCTGTCCTCGATCGTGCGCAGGTAGGCGGTGGGCACGCCGCTCTCCTCGGCGACCGCGAGCCGCCGCGGCTCGGCCCCGGTGGCCAGCAGCAGCCGCTCGTAGGTGAGGTCGCCGGTCGCGGTGTGCACCACGTGCGCGTCGGTGTCGACCGCGGTCGCCTCGACCCCGAGCCGCAGGTCGACGTCGTGCTCGGCGTACCACTCGAGCGGGTGCACGAAGGCGTCGTCGATCGGGTCGTTGCCCAGCAGGTAGCCCTTCGACAGCGGCGGGCGCTCGTAGGGTGCGTGCTCCTCCGCGCCGACCAGCACGACCGGGCCGTCGTAGCCCTGCTCGCGCAGCTCGGTAGCGGCGGTGCCGCCGGCCAACCCGGCGCCGACGATGACGATCGACATGGTGCCTCCTCAGGTGCGTGCTCGCGACGCTACGCCGGGTGCGGTCACGCGCCGCCCCCACCCCCCGACTTTGTGCGAGCGACCCCGAAGGAGCCCCCGAAGGCCCGCTCGGGTGGGTGGATCGCCATGAGTCGTGACTCCGTGCGACCTACCTGCGGTTTTCTGCGGCCAGGGCCCCGGAAACCACACCCAAGTCGCACGAGGTGGGGGAGGGGCGGATGGCGCGTGCCCGGCATCCGGGCGTCGGTTCCGGTCCGTGGACGTCCGGTTAGAGTGGGCGAGACCCCACACGTACCACTGTCACGGGAGTAGCACGTGCCCATCGTCGTCCAGAAGTACGGCGGATCGTCGCTGGCCGACGCCGAGAGCATCAAGCGGGTCGCCCGTCGGATCGCCGAGACGAAGAAGGCCGGTCACGACGTCGTCGTGGCCGTCTCGGCGATGGGGGACTCCACCGACGACCTGCTCGACCTCGCCCAGGAGGTCAGCCCGGTGCCGCCGCCGCGCGAGCTCGACATGCTGATGACGGCCGGGGAGCGGATCTCGATGGCCCTGGTCGCGATGGCGATCTCCGACCTCGGGTTCAGCGCCCGCTCCTTCACCGGCAGCCAGGCCGGCGTCATCACCGACGGCGTGCACGGCAGGGCGAAGATCATCGACGTCACCCCGGGCCGCATCACCGAGGCGCTCGGCAAGGGCCACATCGTCATCGTCGCCGGGTTCCAGGGCGTCAGCCAGGGCACCAAGGAGATCACCACCCTGGGCCGCGGCGGCACCGACACCACCGCCGTCGCCCTCGCGGCCGCCCTTCAAGCGGAGGTGTGCGAGATCTACACCGACGTCGACGGCGTGTTCACCGCAGACCCGCGCATCGTGCCCGCGGCCCGCAAGATCGACCGCATCTCCAACGAGGAGATGCTCGAGCTCGCCGCCTCGGGCTCGAAGGTGCTGCACCTGCGCAGCGTCGAGTACGCCCGGCGCTTCGACATCCCCATCCACGTGCGGTCGTCGTTCTCCCACAAGGAGGGCACGATCGTCACGGACCAGCCAGGACCCGAAGGAGACGCCGTGGAAGCCCCGATCATCGCCGGTGTGGCCCACGACCGCAGCGAGGCCAAGGTCACCGTCGTCGGCGTGCCCGACCGCACCGGCATGGCTGCGCTCATCTTCGAGGCGGTGACCCTGGCGCAGATCAACATCGACATGATCGTGCAGAACGTCTCCGCCACCGCCACCGGCCTCACCGACATCTCGTTCACGCTGCCCAAGGACGACGGCACCGCCGCGGTCGAGGCGCTCCAGGGCATCCAGGGCGAGGTCGGGTTCACCTCGATCCAGTACGACGACCAGATCGGCAAGCTCTCGCTGGTCGGCGCCGGCATGCGCTCCAACCCGGGCGTCTCGGCGACGTTCTTCAAGGCCCTGGCCAACGCCGGGGTCAACATCGAGATGATCTCGACCTCCGAGATCCGCATCTCGGTCATCACCCGTGACGACCTGCTCGACGAGGCCGTGCGGGCGGTGCACACCGCGTTCGGCCTGGACTCCAGCGAGGGAGAGGCCGTCGTCTACGGGGGCACCGGCCGCTGACGTGACTGCCACCGGGGAGGGAACGGCCGGGAGCGCGCTGCCCACCCTGGGCATCGTGGGGGTCACCGGTGCCGTCGGCCGGGTCGTGCTCGACGTGCTGCCGACCCGTCACTCGCACTGGAGCGCGGTCCGCCTGGCCGCCGGAGCCGAGGACGTCGGCACCACCCTCCGGGTGGGCGGCGAGGACGTCGTCATCGAGGCGCTGACACCGGAGTTCTTCGACGGGCTCGACGTCGCGATCTTCGACATCCCGCCCTCGATCGCCAGGCACTGGGTCGAGCTCGCCGCCGCCCGCGGGGTGGTCGCCATCGACAACAGCACCGAGTTCCGCACCGAGCCCGACGTGCCGCTGGTCGTGCCCGAGGTCAACCCACGCCGGGTCGCCGACCGGCCGCGCGGCATCATCGCCAACCCCGGCGCCACCGTCATGACGATGATCGACGCGCTCGCCGTGCTGCACGGTGTCTACGAGCTCACCGGCCTCGTCGTCACGACGCTCCAGGCGGCCTCCGGCCTCGGCCGCACCGGCATGACCCGGCTGCACGACGAGCTCGACGTCGTGCACGGCCACCGCGAGCTCGGCACCCGCCCGGGCGACGTGCGTCGCCTCATCGAGCACGAGCTCGGCGAGTCACCGTTCCCGGCACCGTTGGCGCTCAACGTCGTTCCCTTCGTGGGCCACCACGTAGGCGACGGCTGGACGTCCGAGGAGGTCAAGGTGCGCGAGGAGACCCGCAAGATCCTCGACCTGCCCGACCTGCCGATCTCGGCCACCTGCGTGCGGGTTCCGGTCGTGTCGTCGCACTCGGTCACCGTGCACGCCACGTTCGCCCAGAAGGTGAGCGTGGCCGACGCCCGCCAGGCCCTCGTCGAGGCGCCGGCGGTCGTGCTGCTCGACGACCCCGACGAGCCGGAGTTCCCGACCCCCAACGACGTCGTCGGCGCCGATCCGCGCTTCGCCGGGCGGCTGCGCCAGGCGCCGGAGTCGCCCCAGACCCTCGACCTGTTCATCTGCGGTGACAACCTGCGCAAGGGGGCGGCGCTCAACATGGTGCAGACCGCCGAGCTGGTGTCGGTCGAGCTGTCCGGGCGCTGAGCCGAGACCGGATGGTGGCCGCCTGACCGGGGTGCCCGGCGACGCGCCACAATGGATGCCGTGGGTCCCGGCGGTGCCAACGCACCGTCGCCGGCCACACCCGACCTCCGCCACGACACAGCACCGCAGGAGCGCACCATGACCGTCCGCACCGTCGCCATGCTCACCGCCGGAGGGCTGGCCCCGTGCCTCTCCTCGGCCGTCGGGGGCCTCATCCAGCGCTACAGCGAGCTGGCACCCGACGTCCGGATCATCGCCTACACCAACGGGTACGCCGGGCTGCTCAAGGGCGAGTCGATCGAGGTCACCACGGCGGTGCGCGAGAAGGCGCACCTCCTGCACCGCTTCGGCGGCTCCCCGATCGGCAACAGCCGGGTCAAGCTCACCAACGTCGCCGACTGCGTCCGGCGCGGCCTGGTTCAGGAGGGCCAGGACCCGCTGCACGTCGCGGCCGAGCAGCTGACCGCCGACGGCGTCGACGTGCTGCACACGATCGGGGGCGACGACACCAACACCACGGCCGCCGACCTCGCGGCCTACCTGCACGAGAACGACTACGAGCTCACCGTGGTGGGCCTGCCGAAGACGGTCGACAACGACGTGGTGCCCATCCGCCAGTCGCTGGGCGCGTGGACCGCCGCCGAGCAGGGCTCGATCTTCGCCCAGAACATCATCGCCGAGCACACCTCGAACCCGCGGATGCTCATCGTGCACGAGGTCATGGGCCGCAACTGCGGGTGGCTCACCGCGGCGACCGCCGAGGCGTACCACAACTGGGTCGCCGAGCAGGACTACGTGCCCGGCATCGGCAACGACCCGCGGCGCTGGGACGTGCACGCGGTCTTCGTGCCGGAGCGCCCCATCGACCTGCACGCCGAGGCCGACCGGTTGCGTGCCGTGATGGACGAGCTGGGCTGCGTCAACGTCTTCCTGTCCGAGGGGGCCGGTGTGGCCGAGGTCGTCGCCGAGCTCGAGGCGGCCGGCCAGGAGGTGCCCAAGGACCCCTTCGGCCACGTCCAGCTCGACAAGGTCAACCCGGGCGCGTGGTTCGCCAAGCAGTTCGCCGAGCTGCTCGGTGCCGAGAAGACGATGGTGCAGAAGTCGGGCTACTTCGCGCGCTCGGCGGCGGCCAACGACCGGGACCTCGCCCTGATCAAGGAGTGCACCGACCTCGCGGTCGACTGCGCCCTGCGCGGCGAGGCCGGCGTCGTCGGGCACGACGAGGAGCGCGGCGGCGAGCTGCGGGCCATCGAGTTCCCGCGGATCAAGGGTGGCAAGGCCTTCGACGCCACCACGCCGTGGTTCACCGACCTGCTCGGGTCGATCGGCCAGGGCTGACCGGAGCACGGCCGTGGTCGACGCCTGGTGGGTCGCGGTCTGGGTCTACGCGGTCCTGTTCGTGGGGCAGCGGCTGTGGCGTGCCCGACGGTGGGTACCCCCCGAGTGGCCCGACGCCGACTACGGCTGGAAGCTGACCCACCTGTTCTGGGTGCCGTTCAACGTGCTCGACGTGGTGTTCGGGCTACCGCTGGTGCTCGCGGTCGTCTTCGCCCTGCTCGCGATCTGAGCGGGGCGGGCGGCGCGCGATCGCCCGCGCGCACGCCGCCACACCCCGCTCGAGGGAGTTCCCACGGCGGTGGGTCGCACGCCGTCCGTGCGACCCACCGCCCACGAGGGGATCTGTTCAGACCCGGCCCCGGGTGGGCGTGCACCGTCCCCTGCGACGGTCACGGGACAACTCTGCACGACGTTCTCGACCCTCGCGCGGGTGCACCCATCCGAACCCATGGTGGTGCTAGCACCACCAAGGGTTCGAGGATCACGACACCCCGTCAGGATCCACCGAATCAGTGGAACCAGTAGCCCGATTCCGTTGGTTCCGAAGGGAAGTCGTCAGCGCGGCTGGCGGGTCCCGGGAGCGAAGTGCCCCTCGACGGTGGTGCCGCGTCCCGGCGCGGAGATGATCCGGAGCTCGCCACCGGCAGCGCGGATCCGGTCCCGCATACCGGTCAGCCCGTGGGTCGATCGCACGGCAGCGGGGTCGAACCCGTGGCCGTCGTCGGTGATGCTGAACCGCAGCCCCCGGCCGGGCCCCTCCTCGTCGGAGGCCTGGACCGAGATGATCGAGCCCCCCGAGTGCCGGTCGGCGTTGTGGATCGCCTCGGTGCAGCAGAAGTAGACCGCCGCCTCGACCGACGGCGAGTGCCGGCTCAGGCCGTGCACGTCGACCGTGCACGGCAGGATCGTGCGGCGGGCCGCTGCCGGAAGGGCCCCCACCAGGCCTCGCTCGCCGAGGATCGGCGGGTAGATGCCGTGGGCCAGGTCGCGCAGGTCGCGGATCGCTGCCTCGAGCTGGTCCTGCAGGCCGTGCACGATGGTGCGCGCCTGCGGCGGGTCCTGGTCCCACAGCCGGGTCACCCGGCCGAGGTTGACGGCGATCGTGGCCAGGCGTTGCTGCGCGCCGTCGTGCAGGTCGCGCTCGATCGAGCGGCGGGCCTCGATGGCCGCCACCGCGAGGCGGGCGCGCGACTCCTCGAGCTCGTGGGTGCGGTCTCCGAGCCGGATGACGTAGTCGCGCAGGCCCGCGACGAGCACGCTGACCAGCAGCGGCACGAAGAGCGCCACGATGAGCACCGTGCGCACCGTGACGGGGTGGGTCGACTCGTAGTCGGGCCACTGCGAGACGCCGATCGCGGCCACCACACCGGACAGCACCACCGTCATGACGATGGCGGGGGTGCGCCAGGCGGCCACCAGGTGGTCGGCCACGATCACGAGCGGGAGCAGCAGGGCGAGGAGGCCCACGGGCGCCAGGAACGGCCCGACCCAGGTGATCGCGAGGGCGACGAGCCACGTCGCGACGATCGTGACCGCTGCGGCGAGGGCGCTGCGGTCCCTGGCTGCGAGCAGCTCGGCGGCCAGGAGCAGGATGCCGCACGCGACGAGGGCGACCAGGTTGCCGACGATGGTGCGCGACGGCCCGAACACGAGGCGGAGGATCGCCAGCGCGAGCACCGACGACCAGATGGCCAGCAGGTTCACCCGCAGGTAGGCGCGCATCCGCGCCTCTCGGGAGGCGAGCCGGCCGCCGCGTCCGGCGAACCCGACCCGCGTCCGGTCCACGTCAGACCACCGGTCCGGCCGCCACCGGCCGCGGGGTCGACCCGCTGTCGCCCAGGTAGAGCAGCACCGCCGCGACCCGACGGTGGGTGCGGTCGCCGGCGGGCAGGTCGAGCTTGGTGAAGATCGAGTTGATGTGCTTCTCGACGGCGCGGGAGGTGACGTGCAGCGAGGCCGCGATCGACGAGTTCGACGCGCCGGTGGCGATCAGGCCGAGCACCTCTCGCTCCCGGCCCGTGAGCCGCGCGACCGGGCTGGCCTCGAACCGCAGGCGGTGCCGCATCAGGGCGTCGACGACGTGCGGGTCGATGACGCTCTCGCCGCGGCGCACGGCCTCGAGGGCCGAGACGAGGTGCTCGACGTCCGAGACCCGCTCCTTGAGCAGGTAGCCGCGGCCGGTGCTGCCGCCGGCCACCAGGGCCAGCGCCCCCTCGGCGTCGGCGTGCTGGGAGAGCACGACCACCCCCAGCTGCGGGTGCGTGCGGCGGAAGCGCTCGGCGGCGCGGATGCCCTCGTCGGTGTGCGTGGGCGGCATCCGGATGTCGGCGAGCACGACGTCGGGTTCCTGCTCGCTGACCGCGCTGAGCAGCTCTCCGAGGTCACCGGCCTCGATCACCTCGGCCACCGCGGGGTGCTCGGTGAGCAGCGCGACGAGGCCCTGTCGGAGCAGCACGCTGTCCTCAGCGAGCACCACACGCATCCCCGGCATGCCTGCATCGTAGAAGCGTCCGGCCGCGATCACCGGCACATCGAGCGACAACCCTGCGTGCGGCAGGCTCGCGGACCGGCAGGATGGCCGCGTGCTCCCCGATCTGTTCCTCGCGCCGGCCGACCGCGACAACCCCCACACCGTCATCGACGACCACCACCCGGAGGGCGTTGCGTGGAGCGAGGGAAACCGGGTGCGCCCCATCGTGCACGGCCGGCCCTACATGGCCGAGCTGCACGAGCGGGTCAGCGCCCTGGGGGAGGGCGACCTGCTGTACTTCGTCGACTGGCGGGGCGACCCGGACCAGCGGCTCACCGACGACCCCACCTCGACGGTGTCGGCGACGTTCGCCGCCGCGGCCCGGCGCGGGGCCGACGTGCGCGGTCTGCTCTGGCGCTCGCACTGGAACAAGCTCGGTTTCCACTCCGAGAAGTCGCGGCTGCTCGGCATCGAGATCGACGAGGCGGGTGGCCAGTGCCTGCGCGACATGCGGGTGCGCACGGGCGGCTCGCACCACCAGAAGTTCGTCGTGCTGCGGCACCGCGACGACCCGTCCCGCGACATCGCCTACCTCGGCGGCATCGACCTGTGCCACAGCCGCCGCGACGACATCGACCACGAGGGCGACGACCAGGTCATCCCGATGCCGGCCGCGTTCGGGCGGCGACCGGCGTGGCACGACGTACAGCTGGCGGTCGAGGGGCCGGCGGTGTTCGACGTCGAGACCACCTTCCGCGAGCGGTGGGAGGACACCACCCCCCTCACCCTCAACCCGGGCCGGCTGCTGTCGAGCCTGTCGCGCGGCGAGGACCTCACCCCCCGGCCGCTCGGCGAGCAGGCTCCCCCGCCCCCGTCGCCCGCCCACGACGCGACGGAGGCCGTGCAGGTCCTGCGCACCTACCCCGCGATCCTGCCCAAGGGCTACGACTTCGCTCCGTCCGGGGAACGCAGCGTGGCCCACGCCAACTCCCGGGCCGTGACCCACGCCCAGCGCCTGGTCTACCTCGAGGACCAGTACCTGTGGTCGCAGGAGGTCGGCCGGCACTTCGGCACGGCCCTGCGCGAGAACCCCGAGCTGCGCCTCATCGCCGTCATCCCGATCCTCCCCGACGAGGACGGCGCCCTCACGCTGCCGCCGCAGCTCTACGGGCGCAAGCTGGCGATGGACCTGCTGCTCGAGGCGGGCGGTGACCGGGTCGCCGTCTACGGGCTCACCAGCGAGGCGGGCTACCCGATCTACGTGCACTCCAAGGTCTGCGTCATCGACGACGTGTGGGCCAGCGTCGGCTCCGACAACTTCAACCGGCGCTCCTGGTCGAGCGACTCCGAGGTCGCCTGCGCCGTGCAGGACACGAGGGTGTCCGAGCGCGGCACGGGGCAGGCGCCGCGCGACTCGTTCGCGCTGCGGGTGCGGCGCGAGCTGGTGGCCGAGCACCTCGGCATCGAGCCCGACCAGGTGCCCGACGACCCCGACGAGGTCTGGGACCTCATGGCAGCCGCGGCCACGGCGCTCGACGAGTGGTACGCCGCTGGGCACGGCCCGCGTGGTCGCCGGCACCTGCCGCGCCCCAAGGGCCTGCGCAAGGGCACCTCGGTGCGGTGGCGGCGTCGCTCCGGGGCGTGGTCGGGCGCAGCCGGCGTCGAACGGCCCCCGGGTCGGCTGCGCCGGCTGTCCCCACCCGAGCTGAGCCGAACCCAGCTGCTGTGGGCGCCGCGGCTGTACGACCTGTTCGACCCCGACGGCACGGTGCTGCGCGACGACGAGATCTGACGCCTCCGACGAGCGGGCCGGGAGCGCGTCGGCCCGGCAGGCGGATGCCGGGGGCCGCCATCCCCTGTGGGAACCTTGGTGGAGCCCTCGCGGGGACGACCCGCGCCCCACCACGACTCCCCGGAGGACCTCGCGTGCCCGACGCCCCGGCCACCGACTTCCGCCCCGTCATCCTCGGCGGCGACATCACGGCTTACAGCCTCGTGCGCACCTTCCACGCGGCCTACGCAGTGCGCCCCCTCGTGGTCAACATGACCGATGGTGGGCCGATCGGCATGAGCAAGTTGTGCGACCACGAGTACGTCGAGGGGTTCGAGGACCCCGACGTGTTCGTCGGCGCCCTCGAGAGCGTGGGCCGCGAGCACGCCCGACCCGGTGTCCCGCTGCTCCTCGTGGCCGCCGGCGACTGGTACGTGCGGATGATCATCGAGCACAAGGACCACCTGGCGCAGTGGTTCACGATCCCCTACATCGACCTCGACCTGCTCGACCGGATCGTGCGCAAGGACGTGTTCTACGGGCTGCTCGACGAGGTGGGCGTGCCGTACCCGAAGACCGTGGTCGTCGACATGTCGCAGGACCTCGGCGAGGAGCACGAGCTGCCGTTCGAGTTCCCGGTCGTCATGAAGCCGGCCGACAGCGCGCTGCACCACTACGCCCGCTACCCCGGCAAGCAGAAGGTCTTCATCCACGACACCCGCGAGCAGCTCGACACCGCGCTCGCGGCCGTGCGGGCGTCGAACTACGACGGCAACTTCCTGCTCCAGGAGTTCATCCCGGGCGACGACACCAACATGCGGGTGCTCACCTGCTACTCCGACCAGCACGGCAAGGTGCGCTTCGGCGCGGTCGGCCACGTGCTGCTCGAGGAGCACCACCCGATGGCGATCGGCAACCCGTGCGTCATCATCAACACCGAGATCGACGAGATCATCGGCCAGGCCACCCGGTTCCTCGAGCACGTCGGCTACGTCGGGTTCTCCAACTTCGACCTCAAGTACGACCGGCGCGACGGTGTGCTGAAGTTCTTCGAGATCAACGTGCGGCTCGGCCGCTCGAACTTCTACGTGACCGCCGGCGGCGACAACGTCTCGGAGTGGTACGTGCGCGACTGGGTGCGCCACGAGGAGCTGCACGGCGTCGACATCGCCCGCGGTGAGCACCTCTTCGCGTTCGTGCCCAAGTACGTGATCAAGCACTACGTGCTCGACCCCGTGCTGCGCGACAAGGCGCTGTCCCTGATCCGCGCGGGCCGCGCCAGCGACCCGAACTGGTACGCCCCCGACCTCACCCTGAAGCGCCGCGCCTACAACGTGGCCTACCACGTCAACCAGGTGCGCAAGTTCCGCAAGCACTTCGTCGCCCGATGAGCGGCAGCGGCGTGCGCGACGAGCCGGTCGGCGTGCTCGGCGGGCTCGGCCCGGCCGCGACCGTGCACTTCATGGCGCGGGTCGTCGAGCTCACCGACGCCCACCGCGACCAGGACCACGTCGACCTGCTCGTCTGGCAGCACGGGAGCATCCCCGACCGCTCGGCCTTCCTCCTCGGACACGGCGAGAGCCCAGAGCCCGTACTGGTCGCGGATGCCGTGGCGCTCGAGCGCGCTGGTGCGCGCTTCATCGCCATCCCGTGCAACACGGCCGTCGTCTGGGTCGAGCAGATGCGGGCGGCGGTGTCGATCGAGGTGCTCGACACGGTCGCCGAGACCGTCGCGGCGGCCCAGCGCGCCGTCCCGGGGCTGACCCGGCTCGGCGTGCTCGCCACCGACGGGACCCTGCTCGCGGGCACCTATGCCGCGGCCGCGGCCGCGGCGGGCCTCGAGCTCCTCACGCCATCGCCCGACGTGCAGCACGAGGTCATGTCGATCATCTACGAGGGCGTGAAGGCCGGGGAGCCGGTGCCGCGCGAGCGGTTCGACGCCGTGGTCGGGCACCTGCGCGACCAGGGTGCCGAGGTGGTGGCGCTCGGCTGCACCGAGCTGTCGGTGCTGCACGAGGACCTCGGCGTCGACGACCCCACGATCATCGACTCGATCGACGCGCTCGCGCGTCGCGTCGTGCTGCGCGCGGGCGCTCCGCTGCGAGGCTGAGCGGTCGCTCGCCGATCTGCTGCCGCTCGCCGTCGGCATCCGGCCGGTGAACCCGAGCAGGAACGTGGGTGAAATGCTCCGCCAGAACGACGTTCTTCACCCGCGTTCGACGTGAACCGGTGGCGCAAGCTCGGCCGGGACCACGGCGGTGAGCACGACGACGCGGAGCTCGACGCACACGGGTGATCCCTCGGCATCCGGGGGCTCGGTACCGGCCAGGGTGACGACGAGAGCGTGGTCGACGATGCCGTCGTCGAGGTCGAGGGAGGCTGCCAGCTCGGCCTCGGTGGCCGCCTCGGGCCCTCCGACCCACGTGGTGCACGGGCCGGTGACCCCGAGGGCCAGCGAGATGCGACCCGTCACGCTGTTCGACAGGGTCCACGGGAAGGCACCCGGCGCCGCCAGGGTGAACCCGGTCGCCTGCGCGGCGTGCCAGAACGCGAGCGCCTCGCGCGAGCCGCTGTCGGGGGTTGCGACGTGCAGGGCCACCCGGTCGCCGGCGGGCAGGGCGGGCTCGACGCCACCGAGCCGCACGGCCACCCAGGCGGCGACCGCCTCGCCGGCCGCGTCGAGGGGTTGGCTGGTCCACGAGTGCGTGGTCGCGGTGCTCATGCGGCCCTCCCGAGCACCAGGGCGGAGTTGAGGCCGCCGAACGCGTAGCCGCAGCTGAGCACCCACTGGAGGTCGGGCGCCGCGCGGGCGTCGAGGACGACGTCGACATCGAGTGCGGGGTCGACTTCTGTGACACCGGTGTTCGGCACCAGAGTGCGCATCTCGAGCGACCGGACCGCGACCACCGCCTCGAGGGCCGTCGCCGCCCCGAGCGCATGGCCGAGGGCTCCCTTGATGCTCGACACCGGTGGTCGGGTGTCGCCGAAGACGGTGTGCAGCGCGAGCGACTCGGCCGCGTCCGAGCGCGGCGTGCCGGTGCCGTGAGCGCTGACCCACCCGATGTCCGAGGGCGCCAGGTCGGATGCCGTGAGCGCCGACCGCATCGCGGCGGCCATGCCGCTGCCGTCCTCGCGCGGTGCGGTCGGGTGGTGCGCGTCGGCGCTCAGGCCGAGGCCCCCGACCACGGCCCGGGCCGCCCAGGTGTCGACCGCCCGCTGCAGCACGACGAACCCGGCGCCCTCACCCAGCGTCATCCCACGCCGACCGAGGCCGAAGGGCGCGCAGCCGTCGGGGGCCATCGCCCGCATCCGCGCGAACCCGACCATGGCGATGCGCGAGAAGGGCTCCACCCCGCCGGCGACCGCGATGTCGACCCGACCGGACGCGACCGCGCGGGCCGCGGCCCCGATCGCGTAGTTGCCGGCGGCACAGGCGGTTCCGAGGGTTCGGCAGGGTCCGGTGATCCCGAACTCGGCCGCCACCGAGGCAGCGAACACGTGCGAGCCGCCCTCGGCGAGGTCGAAGCCCGCGGTTGCGCCGGCCTCCTCGTAGACCCCGGACTCACCCATGGTGGTGCCCACGAACACGCCGACCCGGGCCGGGTCGACCCCGGACGCCAGGCGGCCGTCGGCACCGAGCAGCCCGGCATCCTCGAGCGCCTCGCGAGCCGCCCGCCGGGCGAGCGCACGCCCGCGCACCCGCACATCGGGCACGACCTCGCCCCACACGGTGTCGTCGACCCGGCAGGCCACGTCGAGGGCGTGACCCTCCGCGGCGAGGTCGGCCCAGTGCCGCACCGCGCTCCTGCCGTCGACGATGCCGTGCCAGGTCGACTCGACGTCCCCGCCGAGGGCGCTCACGGCACCGGTCCCGGACACGACGACCGGCACGGAGCGGCTCACGACGCCGCGACCATGGCGGTCTCGAGGAAGTCGGCGACGGCGTCGATCGAGGTGAGGCCGGGCCACGCGTCATCCGGCACGACGAGGCCGAAGCGGTACTCCAGGCGCGCGACGAACTCGAGCACCGCGAGCGAGTCGACCTCCAGGTCGAGTCCGAAGTGGGCCGTGGGGTCGGCGTCGCCGGGCACGTCGGGTGCCGCGACGGCGAGCTCCTCACGGATGACGGACAGGATCTCCGAGCGGTTCATGATGCCTCCTCGAGGGGATGGGGGTGGTGAGCCGCCTCGGCCGCGGGTGCGTCGAGGAGGGGAGCGGTGGGGTCGCCGAGCAGGCGGTAGGTGGTGGCGTGCGGGTCGTGCGGGGCGACCAGGGCGACGAGCTCGCCGATCGTTCGGACGGTGTCGAGGTCGCGGGCGATGCGCAGCGCCCAGCGGGCGTTGCCGGTGTGCACGGTCGACGTCACCGCGCCGAGGGTGGCGGCGGCGACCCCGAGCAGCGGCAATGACTCCGCGAACGACAGCCCGGTGCGACGCCGGCTCGCCGTCTGGCAGGTCAGTGACACCAGGGCGGCCGCCGGCTCGTGGCCGGGACGCGTGACGGCATCCTCGAAGTGGTGGGAGCGGGTGCCGGCGTAGCCGACCCAGCCGACCGGGCGGCCGTGCCCGACGTAGACGCCCAGCGCCGGACCGGTGGCGAGGAGGTCGACGAGGTCGGCCCGCCGCAGCTCGTACGCCGTGGCCCGCCGCACCTCGACCCCGTCGCTCACGCCTTCGCCGCCGATCCGGACGATCCGTTCCGCGAGCCGGTCGAAGCGTGGGTGCCGTTCGCCGAGCACCGCGAGCGTGCGTCGACGGTCGTGACCGGATGCCGTGCGCGTCGCCCGGGCGTGGACCGCGAGGGCGGTGCGGGCGAACCGGGCGAGGTCGTCGGCGCTCGTGGCGGGCAGCCAGGCCGCAGGCACGACCCGGCCGTCCGGCGCGGTGAGCACGGGCGCCGGCAGCACGGTGTGTGGCGACCGCTGCCGCGGACCGACGACGAGCACGGCGTCGGCTCCATCGGCGAGGTCGGCGAGCACCGCCGGGCGGCCACCCGCGACGGCGCCGGTCCACGGGACGAGCCGCAGCCCCGGCCCCGTCCGCCAGTGGTCGAGGAGCGGGGCCAGGGCGTCGACCGCCGGCGGGTCGGCGACGACCGTGACCGCGCGCCGGCCCATGCCCCGCTCCTCCACGACCTGGCTCACGCGGCGCGGACGAGGTCGACGTAGGGCTGCCACGGGGCGACCTCGGCGTCGGTCTGGCCCTCGAGGACCTTGCGGACGTACCAGTGCATGATCACCTGGGCCTGCATCTCCGGGTTGAGGTCGTCCCAGGTGGCGACGGTCGGACCCGCCAGGTCGTCCTGGCCCTCCTCGCCCGTCCAGTCGCCGACCGGCCCGGTCTCGGTCTTGGTACCGAAGTCCTTCGGGATGGTGACCGTGGGGCTGGCCTGCTCTCGGTAGCCGTAGTTGTAGCCGCTGTCGCCCACGCCGTCGCCGGTCGCCTGCGCGAACACGGCATCGGCGAGGTACTGCGAGCCGGTGTGCTGGTACTGCCAGACGTGGGTCAGCTCGTGGATCATCGTGCGCCGGCTCAGGCCCTCGTCGACGTCGAAGTTGACCAGGCTGTCGGTGACGAACGCCCGCGAGTCGGCGTTGCCGCTGACCCAGTCCTGGATGCCGAAGATGATGTCGTTGGTGACGTCGTCGACCGCGAAGAAGATGTGGTCGTAGTCGAGGGCGTCGTCGAAGACGAGTCGCGCCTCGGCGATCTCCTGCGCCGTCATCGCGCGGTAGCCGGCGAGCAGGCTGCACAGGATGCTGACCGCGGTGCCGAGCGCGGCGCCGACGATCTCCCACGCCGCGGCGAGGATGTCGATGACCGCGTTGCCGACGGCCTTGGCGGAGCGGATGAACGCCTCCCACGCGACCTCGCCGAGCGTCCAGACGTCGTCGGCGACCTGGCCGAGGGTTGTGCCGATGGCGTCGAGGGCCTTGAGCAGGTTGTCGAGGGCGTCGCCGGGGTTGGCGATGGTGGCCGCGACGAGCTGGGCGATGGTCTTGCCC
The DNA here is from genome assembly GCA_963707895.1 of uncultured Actinomycetota bacterium. GTDB lineage: Bacteria > Actinomycetota > Actinomycetes > Actinomycetales > Dermatophilaceae > Fodinibacter. The sequence goes on from CAVPRS010000011.1 coordinate 477,013, forward strand.
AGGTCCAGGAGCGACTGCACCGCCTGGGTGAGCACCTCGAGCGAGCGGTCGAGGGCCCACGCCATCACGTCGACGATCGTGGCGCCCGCGTCGAGAACGCCCTTGATGACGTTGCCCAGCGCCGGGAGGGCGTCGTTGGCGACGTAGGAGAGCACGTACTCGATGCTGTTGCCGACCCGCTTGGTGGCCTCGGCGAGCAGCTCGAGGGCCTGGTCGCCGGTGGCCTCGGCCCACTCGATGACCGTGGCGATGGCCTCGCCGGCGCCCTCGACGGAGGTGAGGATCGCGTCGAACATCGCGGCGCCCTGGGCTCGCGCCCAGTCGAGGATCTCGGTCACGCTGTGCTTGACGAACCGGATGGCGAGCACGGCCTGGCGCCACAGCTCGCTCGCGAGGGCCTCCCCGCGCTCGATGAGCCACTCGAAGATGTCGCCGACCGGCCCGAGCGCCTGGAGCACACCGGTGACGAGCTTGCGCAGCACGAAGTAGCCCTTGGCGACGACGGCCTCGAGGAGGTCGGCGACGGCGGCGCCGGCCTGGATGGCGGCCTCGATCAGCCGCGCGGCAAGGGCGTAGGTGAAGTCCACCATCGCCCCCGCGAACTCCACGATCGTCTTGCCGAGCTCGAAGGCGGCCTTGATGACGTCCTTGAGCAGGCCGAAGGCGATCTTGCTGAGGTCGCGCAGGACGCTGACCAGCGCGCGGCCCAGGTCGAAGGCGATCTGGACGAGCTTCTTCAGCGCCGTGAAGCCGGCCGAGGCGATGCTCGTGACGAGGGTGACGAGGGTCTTGCCCGCGTCGAGCAGGCCCTGGACGACGGCCCGGCCGATGGCGATGGCCGCCGAGGTGGCGTACGACACGAGGTCGACCACGGCCTCGCCGATGCTGGCGGCGGCCGCGGCCACCCGGCGCACGAAGTCGGCGCCGGCGGCGACCGTGGCGTCGAGCACCTGGCTCAGGGTGTTCCCGAGCTCGCGGAACGAGCGGACGACCTGGCCGAGCAGGTCGCCGGGGCGGGTCACGAGGGTCACCAGGATCTCGGTCATCGCCTTGCCCATGGCCAACAGCGCGGTGACCACTCCCTTGACCAGTGCGAAGCCGAAGGCGACCGCTTGGGCGAGGATGTTGCCGATCTCCTTGCCGATCGCGATGAGCGCCTCGACGGCCTTCTGGATGAAGCCGATCGCCAGCCCGGCGATGGTCGACAGCAGCTGCGCGAGGGTGCGCCCGAGCTGGTCGATGGCCCGGAAGACGTCCACGATGACCGACTGCGCGAGCTCGAGCGCGGCGACGACGATGTCCCTCATCGCGATGCCGATCTGCTCCAGCCCGTTGAGCATCGTCTTGAGCACCTGGAAGGTCGCCTCGGCGATCTTGCCGACCAGCTCCGCGAGGCTGGCGGCCGCGGCGTACAACGCGTGGGCGAGGTCCTTGACCGCCTCGATGGTCCAGTTGACGACGGCCGAGATGGCGTTGACGAACGCGTCGCCGATGGTGTGGAGCACGTCGACGACCGCGTTGACGGCATCCGAGATGGCGTCGCCGACGTCCTCGAAGAAATCCACGACGGCGTCGTCGACGTCCGGGCTGGGCAGGCCCATCGCGTGGGCGCGCATGACGGCACCGGCGTCGCGCAGCCAGGCGCCGACCTCCTCCGCCGCCCGCTTGTCGACCTTGCCGTCGGTCTTGAGCACGAGCGACTCCATGACGGCGCGTCCCTGAGCGCGCGGGAGCAGCGAGATCGCCTGCACCACACCGCGACCCTGGCCCTCCTGGCGGTACCCCTGGATGAGCGCGCGACGGTGGGTGTCGTCCATGCCGGCGACGGCCTGGAAGAGCTGGCGGTGGTCCTCGGTGGTCTTCAGGGTGGCGGCGTAGCCGCGGGCGAGGGCGACCGCCCGGTTGGGGCTGCGGTCGAACGCCTCGACGAACGCGGGCGCGGCCTCGACGGCGCTGAACTGGGTCTTCGTGAGCTGCTTGCGCAGGGCCGGAAGGTCCTTGATCGGGATGTCGGACGTCGCGGCGGTGATGCGGTTGGGCATGACAGGTCTCCTGCGTCGGTGGACTCTTGGAGCACAGGAGCCGCTCCGCCCGCAGGTGATACCTGCCGCCGTTCCCCGACTTCGTGCGACTCACACACGGTTTTGGCCGGAGACCGTGCGAAAACCGCAGGTAACCCCCACGAGGTCGGGTCGAGGGCTGTCCGAGTAGCCCCTCCCGGCCCGTAGGGCACTGCCATCGGTCAGGCTGGGGGGACCCTGCCCGACCGATCCCGAGGAGAACCGCATGGCCGACCGTGCCAGCACCTGGAACCAGAACGTCATCGACGAGTTCCGAGCCAACGACGGCACCGTGGCCACGGCCGGGTTCGGGCGTGCCCTCGTGCTGCTCCACCACGTCGGTGCGCGGTCGGGGCAGGCCAGGGTCTCGCCGGTCATGGGCATCCGGCAGGACCCCGACACCTGGCTGGTCGCCGCGTCGAAGGGCGGTGCCCCCGAGAACCCGGCGTGGTTCCACAACCTCCAGGCCCACCCGGACGCCTCGATCGAGGTGCCGGGCGAGGGCAGCGTCGATGTCCGTGCGCGGGTGCTCGCCGATCAGGAGCGAGACGCCGCCTGGGAGCAGTTCACCGCGAGGAGCCCGGGCTTCTCGCAGTACGAGGAGCGCACCAGCCGGGTCATCCCGGTCGTCGAGCTGCGCCGCCGAGAAGCCTGAGCCGGACGGGGCGACCGTCAGGGCAGGGGTGCGGCGACGGCATCCAGCCGGTCGGCGAACCTGCCCTCGGGGTCGAGGCGGGTGAGCAGCGCTTCGCCGATGGCGGTGAGCTCGGCGAGCTGACCGGGCGACAGCGGGTCGAGCACGAGCTCGCGCACCGCCTCGACGTGACCCGGGGCCGCGGCGACGACGGCGTCCATGCCGGCCTCGGTGAGCCGGGCGTTGGTGGCCCGCCGGTCCTCGGGGCAGGGGAAGCGCTCGACCAGGCCGCGCGCCTCGAGGCGTGCGATGACGTGCGAGAGGCGGGGGAGCGTGCCGTTGGTGCGGTGGGCGAGGGTCGTCATCCGCAGCCGCCGCTCGGGCGCCTCGGAGAGCATGGCGAGCACGAAGTACTCGAAGTGCGAGAGCTGGGAGTCGCGGCGCAGCTGGGCGTCGAGCGCGCCGGGGAGCAGCTCGACGACGGCGACCAGGCGCAGCCACGCGGCGCGCTCGTCGGCATCCAACCATCTCGGGTCCATTGACACAGCATAGCGGATTACTTGCACCAACAACCATTCCGTGTCACTATTGGTTGTAGCGACAACTAATCGGCGCACACGCTGCGTCTCCACAGCACTGACGAAGGAGCACACCATGACCCACCTCTCCATCATCGGCACCGGCAACATGGGCCAGGCCATCGCGGCGATCGCGGGCCGTGGCGGTCACACCGTGCAGCTGCTCGGCAAGGACGACCTCGACACCCCGCTCGGTGACGTCGTCGTGCTGGCCGTGCCCTACCCGGCCGTCGCGTCGGTCCTCGAGGCGCGTGGTGCCGCGCTCGCCGGCAAGGTGGTCGTCGACATCACCAACCCGCTGGACTTCGAGACCTTCGACTCGCTCACGGTGCCCGCCGACGGCTCGGCCACCGCCGAGATCGCCGCGGCCCTGCCCGACTCCTCGGTGCTCAAGGCGTTCAACACCACGTTCGCCGGCACCCTCGCCGCCGGCACCGTCGGCCCGCTGCCGACCACCGTGCTCATCGCGGGCGACGACGCCGACGCGAAGGCGCTGCTCGCCGGCATCGTCACGGCGGGCGGCCTGCGCGCCATCGACGCCGGTGGGCTGTCGCGCGCTCGTGAGCTCGAGTCCCTCGGCTTCCTGCAGATCACGCTGGCCGCGGGCGAGAAGGTCTCCTGGACCGGTGGGCTCGGCATCGTCGCCTGACCCTGAGTCGGTCGCACCGAGCCGACGCCGCCCCACGCCCGGTGTGGGGCGGCGTCGTGCATCGGACCGTCCGCTGTCGGCGGCGGGTGCCAGAATGCCGGGATGGCCGGCTACACCACACGCGCCCTGACCGCCGACACCTGGCCCGACTTCGCCGCCCTGGTCGAGGCGAACAACGGTGTCTGGGGCGGATGCTGGTGCCTGGGGTTCCACCCTGAGGGGGTCGGCGTGGGCAACGGCCCCGCCTGGAACCGGGACGCCAAGCAGGCCCACGTGGTCAGGGGGACGGTGCACCAGGTGCTCGTCTACGACGGCGACGAGTGCGTCGGGTGGTGCCAGTTCGGTTCGCCGGCCGAGCTGCCCAACATCAAGAACAGCAAGGCCTACGAGTCGGGGCTGACCCAGCTGCCGGACTGGCGGATCGGCTGCATCTTCACCGGCAAGGGCCACCGTGGCCAGGGCGTCGCACGGGCGGCAGTGGGCGGCGCGCTCGCCGCGATCGAGGAGGCCGGTGGGGGACTGGTCGAGGCGTATCCCGAGCAGGTCGAGGGTCGCCCACCGCAGCGTGGCGCCTACTTCCACACCGGACCGGAGGACCTGTTCGAGGAGTTCGGGTTCGATCGGGACCGACGGATCGCCAAGTGGCGCTGGGTGATGCGGCGACAGGTGGGGGCCGGTGGCTGACGCCGACGACGTGCGCCGGCTCGCCCTCGCGCTGCCCCACGTGGTCGAGATCCCGAGCGCCGGCTTCGACTTCCGGGTGGCCGACCACGGCTTCGTCTGGTCCTACCCGCAACGCCGGCCGGGCCAGCCACGCGTCATCCGCACCGATGTCGCCGTCTTGTTCGTCGGCGACGAGGAGGAGAAGCAGGCCCTGCTGCTCGGCGAGCCCGAGGTGTTCTTCACGGCGCCGGGCTACGAGAACGCGCCGTTGGTCATGCTCCGGCTGGAGCAGGTGGGGGTCGACCGGCTGAGCGAGCTCGTCACCGACGCGTGGCGGATGCGCGCACCGGCCGAGCTGGTGAGCTACCTCGACGGCGGCGACGGCGGCGACGGCACGCCCTGAGCCGACCCTGCCGTGCGCGAGCCCGATCAGTGCAGGGTGGGCCGGTAGACCAGCTCCTGGGTGCGGCCGTCGAGCGTGCGGGTCTCGAGCAGCTCCAGGTCGTAGTCGGCCGCGCCTGCGAAGACCGGGTCCAGCCCGTGCTCACCGGTGATGACCGCCCGGCCGCACAGGATCGGACGGCAGGATGGCGGGCATGACCCAACGACGTCACGGGACGATGGCCACCGACCGGCCGGCACGCTACGCCAAGCAGCTCGCGGGGCACTGGGCCGCCAAGGGCAGCGTCGAGGAGGATGCCGGGGCGACCGTCATCCGCTTCGACAGCGGTCAGGTGGTGACGATGACCCCGGGGCAGTCGGCCCTGGCGGTCGAGGTCTCGGTGCCCGAGGGCGGCGATGCCGACCGCTTCGCGACGGTCGTCGCAGACCACCTGGTGCGCTTCGGCCGGCGCGACGAGCTCGTCGTGCAGTGGGAGGAGCCCCCACCGGCCTAGGCCAGCGACCAGCCGTGCGCCGCGACCTGCCGCCCTCCGAGGACCACCTCGCGGTCGGACAGGTTGAGGGCGAGCTCCGCCTTCTCCTCGCCCGGGCCTGCAGCTGTGAGCAGCACCGTCTCGTTGCCCAGCTCCGATGCCGTGACGCGCGCCCGCGCCAGCCACGGGTGCCGACGCCGGAACGAGATCGCGTCCTGGTAGAGGTGGAACACCTCGTCGTGGGGCCACTCGGCGGGCGCGGCGGGGAACTCGGGGCGAACCGCGTCGTCCCCGCCGGCCCTGTCCTCCTTCACGCCGGTGAGTCCTCGCTCGTCGCCCGCGTACACGGCCGGCGTGCCGGCGACGAAGAACAGGACGGCGATGGCGTGCGCGAGGTGGCGCGGGTCGGTGATCGCCGACGCCACCCGGGTCACGTCGTGGTTGCCGATGAAGGTCAGCGGCAGGAACTCCGCCGCGAACTCGTCGTGGCGCTGGAGCGACCAGGCGAGCTCGAACCAGTTGCGCTCCTCGATCGAGTTGCGGATCGCCTTCCAGAGCTCGTACTGGGTGAGTGAGTCCAGGCCGGACTCCTCCACGTAGCCGACGTAGTCGCCGTGGATCACCTCGCCGACGAACCACGCGTCGGGGAACCGCTCGCGCAGCGGCGTGATGGTGCTGCGCCAGAACGACGTGGGCACGGCGTAGGCCGCGTCGAGCCGCCACCCGTCGATGCCGCGCGCCAGCCAGTGCGCCATGACGTCGCTGACGGCCGCCACGACCTCGGGGTTGCCGTGGTCGAGCACGACGAGGCCCTCGTGGCCCTCGAACACCTGCACCTCGAGGCCGTCGACCACCCGAGCGCCCGGGCCGGTGGCGAAGCGGGCGGCAGCCGGCGAGCCCGGGCCTGCCGCAACGGCTTCGCGCCACCACGGGTGGGACCGGCCGACGTGGTTGAACACGCCGTCGAGAAGGACGCGGATGCCGCGCTCCCGACAGGCGGCGAACAGCGCGTCGGCGTCGGCCTCGTCGCCCAGCCGGGGGTCGATCCGCCCGTGGTCGATGGTGTCGTAGCCGTGGGTCTCGGAGTCGAAGATCGGGCCGAGCAGCAGCCCGTTGCAGCCCAGGGCGAGCAGGTCGTCGAGCCAGGCCGTGATGCGCGGCAGCCCGTGGACGACCGTCGCCGTGCGGGTTCGCGTTGGTGTCCGCGCCGACGAAGCCCAGCGGGTAGACGTGCCACCAGATCGCGGTGTCGGCCCACTGCCGTGCGTCGCTCATGCGAGTCGCTCGGCGCCGTCGAGGTTCTCGATCAGGTCACCGAGCAGGTGCTGCAGCTGCGCGAACTCCCGGGCGTCCAGGCCGATCGACCTGGCGACCTCGCGCGGCACCCCGGCGACGTCCCGCCGCAGTCGCTCGGCATCGGGAGCCGGGCTCACGACGACGCGCCGCTCGTCGTGCGGGTCCCGGTGCCGCTCCACCCGGCCGGAGGCCTCGAGGCGCTTGAGCAGGGGGGTCAGGGTGCCGCTGTCCAACCGCAGCCGCCGGCCCAGGTCGCCGACCGAGAGCGGGCCGTCGGTCCACAGTGCCAGCATGACCAGGTACTGGGGGTAGGTCAGCCCCACATCGGCCAGCGCCTCGGTGTAGCGCCGGGTGACCGCCCGCGTCGCGGCGTAGAGGGGGAAGCAGATCTGCCGGTCGAGGTCCAGCGCGTCGGTCGAGCTCACCCCACGACGATAGCAGTTTCAACTTGCACAATTCTATTGTGCACAATATGGTTGTGGACATGAACACTCTCTACACCGCCACAGCCGTCGCGACCGGGGACGGCCGCAACGGCCATGTCCAGACCTTCGACGGCACCATCGACGCCCCCGTCCGCACCCCCAAGGAGCTGGGCGGCGAGGGTGGCGCCACCAACCCCGAGCAGCTGTTCGCCGCGGGCTACGCCGCCTGCTTCCACTCGGCCCTGAAGCTCGTCGCGGGCGCGATGAAGGTCGACACCACCGACTCCGAGGTCGTCGCCGACGTCTCGCTGGGCCGCGACGAGGCCGGCGCGTTCGGCCTGGCCGTCCGGCTCGAGGTCGCCCTGCCGGCCGTCAGCCGCGAGGTGGCCCAGCAGGTCATCGAGCAGGCCCACCAGGTCTGCCCCTACTCCAACGCGACGCGCGGAAACGTCGAGGTCACCCTCGAGGTCGCCTGACCCGACCTGACCCGACCCACCCTGCCCGAGCGGCCGGCCCGTGACCCGGACCGGCCGCTCGCTGCTGCACGCCAAGCATTGACATCCCCGTTGGCACTCGGCATCATCGACGTATGTTCGTTCAATGGCGAATGGCTATTCAACCACACCGTTGGAAGCGCGCCGGAGTCTCCCTCGTCGCTGTCGCGACCGTCGCGACCGCACTGGCGGCCTGCTCCCACGTCCCGGGTGTCTACACCTACGTCCCGGCCGGTGAGGCGGCGGCATCCGGAGGTGCAGGAGGCGCGTCGTTCGACGCGAAGGCCTACGCCGAGAAGAACTGGACCGAGAAGGTCCTCCCGGCTGTCCAGCAGGACGCCATCGACGCCACGACGCTCCTGCCCGCCTTGGCGGCCGACCAGGCCGCGGCGAGCAAGCAGTACGGCTACCAGGCCGGCACTGGCAGCCCGTACGCGTTCCTGACCCGCGGTAGCGGAACCGTGACCAAGGTCGACGACGAGTCCCCGAGCCACCCGATCACGATCAAGCTCGACGGAGCGACCGGCAAGGACGACACGGTCCAGGTCGTCACCGGGCCCGTCATCGCCGGGACCGCACTGCGGGACGGGGTCAAGTTCATCCATTTCAGCGACTTCACGAACCAGCTCGACTACGCCGATGTCGCCACCGAGCTGAACAACAAGGTCAAGAGCGAGGTCCTGGCCGGCGTCGACGCCAAGAGCCTCGTCGGGAAGAAGGTCGACTTCGCGGGGGCGTTCTCCCTCGTCGCACCCGGCTCGGTCCTCATCGTCCCGACCCACCTCGAGCCGGCGTCGTGAGCAGTCCTGCCTCCGGCGGGGTCCCGTCGGACAGCGAAGACATCCGGCCCTTCGGCAATCGTGACGACCCGGTCAACGACGAGGTGGTCCTGCGCGCCGTCGACGTGACCAAGGCGTACGGGGGAGTCCAGGCGCTCAAGGGCGTGAGCTTCGAGGCCTTCCGGGGTCGCGTGAACGTGCTCGTCGGCGAGAACGGGGCCGGAAAGTCGACGCTGATGAAGATCCTCTCCGGGGCGGAGCAGCCGAGCTCGGGGTCGATCCTGCTCGACGGGGAACCGGTGTCGATCGACAGTCCACGGGACGCGAGTGCCCTCGGGATCGGGATCATCCACCAGGAGCTGAGCCTGTTCCCGAACATGTCGATCGCCGAGAACCTGTTCGCGGGGCGCGAGCTGCGCAGAGGCCGACGCTTCGTGGACCACCCTGCGCAGCGCGCCCGGACCGCGGAGGTCCTGGCCCGCCTGGGCCAGGAGCTGGACCCCGACGGGATGGTGGGGGACCTCCCGATCGGCAAGCAGCAGCTCGTCGAGATCGCCCGGGTGCTGCTGGAGGACGTGCGGATCCTCATCATGGACGAGCCGACCTCGGCGCTGTCCAACCACGAGGTCGACGTCCTGTTCGGGGTGATGCAGGACCTGCGGCGCGACGACGTCACGATCATCTACATCTCGCACAAGCTCGACGAGTTCCGCCGGATCGGCGACTACGTGACGGTCCTGCGTGACGGCTCGGTGGTCGCTCACGAGCACATGTCCGGGACGGACACCGGCTGGATCGTCCGGCAGATGGTCGGACGTGATCCGGACTCGCTCTTCGCCAGGACGCCCGGTGAGATCGGCGAGGTCCTGCTCGAGGTCACCGGGGTCACGGTTCCCGGCCCGGTGCGGCCCCTGGTCGACGGTGTCTCGCTGTCGGTCCACGCCGGCGAGGTCGTCGGGATCTACGGGCTCATGGGCGCCGGGCGCACCGAGCTGTTCGAGGCACTGATGGGTAGCCGGGCCTCGACCGGGGAGGTCAAGGTGCGCGGGAAGCTCGTCAAGGGGGATGCCGTCAGGGCCCGCCAGCTCGCGGGCCTGGCGCTCGTGCCGGAGGACCGGCAGCGCGACGGGCTCGTCCAGACGATGAGCGTGGGCGACAACGTGCTGCTCTCGACGATCGGCAAGCTGACCCGCCGCGGCCTGCTGCCCCAGAGCCTCGAACGCACGGTGGCGGGGGACAAGGTGCGTGACCTCTCCATCAAGATCCCCGGGCTGACGGCGCCGGTCACCTCCCTGAGCGGCGGCAACCAGCAGAAGGTCGTCCTGGCGCGTGCGCTGCTCACCGAACCCGTGGTGCTCCTGCTCGACGAGCCGACCCGGGGGGTCGACGTCGGCGCCAAGAGCCAGATCGCCGAGATCATGAGCGACCTCGCGGCGTCCGGCTACGGGGTGCTCTTCGTCTCCTCCGAGCTCGCTGAGGTCATGTCCATGGCCGACCGCGTCCTGGTCATGGCTCGCGGGCACGTCACCGCGGAGCTCTCGGGCGACTCCCTCACCGAGGAGGCCCTTGTCGCCGCCTCGGCATCCGATCGAGTGCTGGCGGCGGTCGCCGCGGCGTCCGACGAGCCACACCAACCCGCCCCGGAGGTCTCCGCATGAGCAACACCGACGTCGCCGCACCGCCCTCGACCCACCAGCCTGCGGCCGGGCCGGCGGGTTCGTCGCGTGGTGCAGCACTGGCGCGCGCCGGCCTGCTGCTGCTCCGCGGGCGCACCCTGGTCGTCCTGGTCCTGCTGATCATCCTCTTCGGCACCATCTCGCAGGACTACCTGACCTCGAGCAACCTGATCGTGATGACCAAGCACGTGGCCATCAACGCGATCCTCGCCATCGGCGTCACCTTCGTCATCCTCACGGGCGGTATCGACCTCTCGGTCGGCTCGATCGCGGGGTTGTCGAGCATGGTCGTCGGAGGGCTGCTGTTCTCCGGCCTCACCCTGCCCGGCGGCGGGGTGCTGTACCTGTCCGTCATCGCCGTGGTCGTCGTGGGCATCCTGGTCGGCTGCTTCGTCGGCTCGGTGAACGGCATCCTCATCACGAAGTTCAGGGTGCCGCCCTTCATCGCAACCCTCGGCATGCTCTACGTCGCCCGTGGCGCTGCCCAGCTGCTCAGCAACGGGGGCACCTTCCCGGACCTTGCCGGGAGCCCGGCCCACGGCAACGAGGGCTTCCACGTCATCGGCGTCGACAAGTGGCTGGGCATCCCGGTCGCGGTCTGGATCATGGTCGCGGTGGCGGCCGTGGCCGTCCTGGTCACCACCAAGACCCCCTTCGGACGCCGCGTCTATGCCGTCGGTGGCAACGACCGCGCCGCGGTCCTGGCGGGAATCCGGGTCTCCCGGATCACGATCGCCGTCTACGTCATCAGCGGGGCCTGTGCTGCGCTCGCCGGCATGTTGCTGACCTCCGAGCTCGGAGCGGCCTACCCGGACACCGCGACGACATACGAGCTCAACGCGATCGCGGCGGCCGTCCTCGGTGGCACGGCCCTCAGCGGTGGCCGCGGAACCATCGTCGGAACCGTCATGGGCGCCTTCGTCATCGGCTTCCTGGCGGACGGGCTGGTGCTCGTCGGGGTCTCGACCTTCTGGCAGTCGGTGGTCAAGGGCGCAGTGATCGTCCTCGCGATCGTCATGGAGCAGGCCCAGCAGCGACTCCAGTCGAGCCTGACGGCGAGGGCCGCGTGAACGCGCGCACCTCGACACGAGGGGGATGCCAGAGCGGAGGGCCTCACCTGCGCAGCTAGACGTCTTCGCCCCAGCATTGCTCTCCTGCAACGAATCCATCTGCACATCCACGAAAGGACACCCATGTTCCGTCACACCTCCCGCCTCAGCCGGGTCATCGTGCCGATCGCCGCGGCAGCGCTCGCCCTCGGCACCGCAGCCTGCGGTTCCGGCTCGGACAGCTCGTCCAGCGGCAGCTCCTCCGCGTCGGCCTCGGCGTCGGGCTCCAAGCTGGTCGTGATCATCACACCGTCGCCGGACAACGTCTTCTTCAAGGCCGAGCAGGTGGCCGCCGAGGCCAAGGCCAAGGAGCTCGGCTACGAGACGCTGGTCATCAGCCACGACGACGACCCGACCAAGCAGAGCCAGGCGTTCGACACCGCCATCTCGCGCAAAGCCGCAGCCATCATCCTGGACAACGCCGGTGCCGACGTGACCGTCACGGCCGTGCAGAAGGCCAAGGATGCCGGGATCCCGTCCTTCCTCATCGACCGCGAGATCAACAAGACCGGTGTCGCCGTGGCGCAGATCGTCTCGAACAACGCCCAGGGCGCATCCCTCGGCGGGCAGGAGTTCGCCAAGCAGATGGACAACACCGGCGAGTACGCCGAGCTCACCGGCAAGGAGACCGACACCAACGCCGGGGTGCGCTCGAAGGGCTACCACGACATCCTCGACCAGATCCCGGCCATGAAGATGGTGGCCCAGCAGACCGCGAACTGGGACCAGGCCGAGGCGCTCGCCAAGACCCAGACCATCCTCCAGGCGCACCCGAACATCAAGGGGATCATCGCCGGCAACGACACCATGGCCCTGGGCGCCCAGGCGGCGCTCGAGGCGGCCGGCAAGAAGGACGTCGTGGTGGTCGGCTTCGACGGCAGCCCCGATGTGGTCAGCTCGATCACGGCCGACAAGATCAAGGCGACCGTCCTCCAGCCGGCCAGCCAGATCGCCGAGATGGCGGTCGAGCAGGCCGACGCGTTCATCAAGTCCGGCACGGCGTCGCAGCCCGAGAAGCAGTCGGTGGACTGCGTGCTCGTCACCAAGGAGAACGCGAGCAAGGTGACCGACTTCGCCGTCACCGGCTGAGTCCAGGCACCACGAGCGGGGGTGGACGGCTTCGGCCGACCACCCCCGCTTTCGCGTGCCCAGCCCTGTCCGCTGCGGCGTCAGGGCATGAAGCAGGGCCGGTGCCCGACCCTCAATCCGGACACCGACCCGACTTCCATCCGCGACGTCGACCCGTCGCCCGTTGCTCAGCGCGCGCTCAGGACCTCCTTGGCCGCCGCGGCGATCCCCGTGGCGCTGATGCCGAAGTGGTCCATCAGCCACTCGACGGACCCGGTGGGCGCGAAGGTGTCAGGCACCCCGACGAAGCGCATGGGGGTCGGGTGCCGCGTCGCGAGGTGCTCCGCGACGGCGCCGCCCAGGCCCGACGTCAGGGCCTCCTCGACCGTGACGATGCCGCCGGTCTCCCGCGCGGCGGCCAGCAGGGCCTCCCCGTCGAGCGGCTTGATCGTGGGCATCGCGAGGACCCGCGCCGAGACGCCGTCGGCCTCCAGCGCGGCTGCCGCCTCGAGGCCGCGGCTGACGGTCGTCCCGGTCGCGACGATGGTGACGTCGCTCCCGGAGCGGAGCTCGACGGCCCGGCCGGGCTGGAACTGGTACCCCTCGGGCATCACGTCGGGCACCCCCATCCGGCTGACCCGGATGAAGACCGGTCGCCCTGCGGAGGCCGCCCACCGGATCGCCTGTGCGGTCTCGACGCGGTCCGTCGGGACGATGACCGTGAGGCCCGGGATAGTGCGCAGCCAGGCCAGGTCCTCGATCGAGTGGTGGGTCGGGCCGAGCTCGCCGTAGGCCATGCCGGGGGACTGCCCGACCAGCACCAGGTGATGCTGGGAGTAGGCGGCATCGACCTTGATCTGCTCCATCGCGCGCGCCGTCAGGAAGCACGCGGCGGCCGACACGAACGGCACCTTGCCGCCGTTGGCCAGTCCCGCGCCCACGCCGACCATGTCCTGCTCGGCGATGCCGACGTTCACGAGGCGGTCGGGGAAGCGTTCCTGGAACGGGCCCAGCTTGCTCGAGCCGACCGAGTCGTTGACGACCGCGACGATGCGGCTGTCGACCTCGGCCAGCTCGATGAGGGTGGCGACCCAGGCGTCCCGGCAGTCGTGGAGCGTCGGGGCGGGCGGTGCGCTGACAGCGGTCATGAGGACGTCTCCAGCTCGGCGAGGGCCTGGGTCATCTGCTCGGCCGAGGGGATCTTGTGGTGCCAGGCGACGTTGTCGGACATGAACGAGATGGGGTGGCCCTTCTTGGTGTGGGCGATCACCGCAGTCGGCTTGCCGGAGGCGGCCGGCACACCGGCGAACACGTCCAGGAGTGCACCGTGGTCGTGGCCGTCGACGTCGACGACCTCCATGCCGAAGGCTGCGAGCTTGTCGGCCAGCGGCTCGAGGTCGTTGGTCTCGTCGACCCGGGCGCCCTGCTGCAGCCGGTTGCGGTCGACGACGACGCACAGGTGGCTCAGGTGGTGGTTGCCGGCCGTCATCAGGGCCTCCCAGTTCGACCCCTCCTGCAGCTCGCCGTCACCGACGACCACGAAGGTGCGCCGGGCGGAGTCGTCGAGCTTCCCGGCGAAGGCGGTGCCGACGGCGATCGGAAGACCGTGACCCAGAGGGCCGGTGCTCGCCTCGATGGCCGCGACCTTGGTGCGTGCCGGGTGCCCGTTCAGCTGCGACTGGGGTCGCATGAACGTCGACAGCTCGTCGGGCGGCAGGAAGCCCGCGACCGCGAGGGTGCTGTACAGCGCGGCGGCGGCGTGCCCCTTGGACAGGATGAACCGGTCCCGCTCGGGGTCGCCGAGCTGGTCGGGCGAGATGTTCATCGCCTGCAGGTACAGGGTGACCAGGATGTCGATGACCGAGAACTCGCCGCCGATGTGGCCCAGCCCTGCCGCGCGGACCATCTCGATGTCGCGGCGGCGGACGAGCCGTGCGGCCTCGGCGAGGTGCGCCACGGCCTGCTCACGGGACGAGCCGTCCGGCACGCGGCCGAGGACCCGCAGCGTGTCGACGGGGACCGCCCCGGGGTCGACGTGCGGGACGAGGTCCTCGGTGGTGCTCACGGCTCACTCCGCATGCAGGAGAACAGGACGTCCTGGACGAGCTTCTGTGCGCCGAGGGCGTCCTGGCGGGACTGCGCCTCGCGCAGGGCGTCGATGTCCAGCTCGTCGAGGGCGCGGTGCAGCGCCTTGAGGAAGCGGATCGACAGCCGCGCGGCCTCGACGGTGTCCTCGCGGAACGGGAACTGGTCGAGCTGCCACACGCCCTCCCAGTTGTTGATCTTCAGCGTGTAGAAGAACTCGAAGACCTCGACGGGATGGACGGTGCCGACGACCATGTCGTCGTCCCAGCCGCGCAGGTTGTCGTTGACGTCCATGCCCCAGAGCAGGCCGTGGTCGATGAGCAGCTGTGCGGCAGCGGACGGTGACTCGCCGCCGTAGAGCGCGTGACCGAAGTCGAGGAGGACGCCGACGTTGTCGACGCCCATGGCCTTGATGCCGAGCGCGGTCTTGGCGGCGGAGTCCCAGAACATCTTGTTGCGGGGCTCGCGCGGCTTGTACTCGATGACGATCTTGAGGTCGGGGTTCGCCAGCGCCAGCTCGCGCATCCCGGACACGGCCAGGTCCCACTGCTCCTTGTGGCTGACCTGGAACGGGTAGTCCCAGCCGTCCTGGCCGGGCCAGACCTTGAGGTACTGCGCGCCCAGGGCCCGCACGACGTCGGCCGCCTCGTTGAGGAAGGCGATCGCGTCGGCGCGCACACCGGCATCGGGGTTGGTGAAGGCCCCGTTGCGGTACTTGCGCATGTAGATCTCGGGAGTCACCCCGATGGCCTCGAGCCCGTTGTCCGCGAGGGCCTGCTTCACCTGCTCGACGGTGACGCCGGCGGTGAAGGGGTACGGCACGTCCACGACGGACAGGTCGCCGACCTCACCCGCACGGGCGATCTGCTCGAGCGTGGACACCTCGGGCGCGTAGCCGTCGGTGGCGTACCGGTCGACGTATGAGGCGAAGTGCCACAGGCCGGCCCCGAAGGGCGGGTAGTCGGACATCAGGTCTTCCTCTCGTTGCGTGCTTGCGTGCTGTCGGCCCGGGGGGAGACGTTGATGCCGCGCGAGCGCGCCACCGCGCGAGCCCAGGCCTGTCGTGCCGGTGCGGGGTCGATCGACCGGGCGACGACGTGGTCCCCGCCCGGCGCGGGTGGCGGGGTCACGCCGAGCTGCTGCGCCGCCAGCCGGGCGACACCGAGGGCCGAGGCCGCGGGGCTGTCGGCTGACCTCGACCGGGCGTTGGAGGAGGTCGGCCTGCAGCTGCATCAGCAGGGCGGAGGCGGTCGCCCCGCCGTCGGCGTGCAGGACCTCGATGTGTGCGAAACCGTCCGACTCCATGGCGTCCACGACGTCGGCGACCTGGTGCGCGACGGCCTGCAGGGCCGCGCGCGCCAGGTGGGCGGGCGTGGTTCCGGCCGTGACGCCGGCGATGAGGCCGGTCGCCGACCGGTCCCAGTGGGGGGCACCCAGGCCCGAGAACGCGGGGACGAAGGAGACCCCGCCGTCGTCGTCGGCACCCATGGCGAGCTCGGTCAGGAAGGCGCCACCGGACGTCCCTGCGGGCGCACCCAGGATGGCCGCCATCCAGTCGAGCGCGGACCCGGTGGCCACGATGTTGCCCTCGCGGGCGTAGGTGGGGGACCCGTCGACGTGCCAGGCCACCGTCGTCGCGATCCCCTCCGGTGCGGGTCGCAGGTCGGCGGTCGGGCTCATCACCGAGCTCCCGGTGCCATAGGTGGCCTTGCCCGTGCCCGGGGTGATGCAGCCGTGGTGGTAGAGCGCGGCGTGCGAGTCGGCCAGCACCGCCACGACGGGGACCCCGGCGGGAAGTCGCCCGTGGCCACCCGTCGTCGCCCCGAAGCCGGCGTCGGACGGTCGGATCTCGGGCAGGTGGCCTCGGTCGACCCCGAACAGCTGCAGGAGCTCGTCATCCCACGCCTGGGTCCGGAGGTCGAACAGGAGGGTCCGGGAGGCGTTGCCAGGTTCGGTGGCGTGCTCGCCGGTGAGCTTGAAGACCAGCCACGCGTCGACGGTGCCCACCGCGATGTCATGCCGGTCCGCTCCGCCGGCGAGGGCCGCATCGATGACGAGCCGAAACTTCGGTGCCGAGAACATCGGGTCCAGGGTGAGCCCGGTACGGGTGTGGACGAGCTGGGCGGCGCCGGGCTCGGCAGCAGCGAGGGCGTCGCACCACGCCGCGGTCCGCGCGTCCTGCCACCCGATGGCCGGGCCCAGGGGCTCGCCGGTGCTGCGGCTCCAGCACACCACGGACTCACGCTGGTTCGAGATGCCGAGGCCGACCACCGCTGCGTCCGGCAGCTGCTCGAGGCAGGCGTCGACGGCTGCAACGGTGGACGTCCAGATCTGGCCGGCATCCTGCTCGACCCAGCCGGGCGCCGGATAGCGGATCCCGGTGGCGGCCGATGCTTCCGACCACACCGTGCCCGTGAGGGCGTCGACGAGCACCGCCTTGGTGTTGGTCGTCCCCTGGTCGACGGCCAGGAGCACACCGCCGTGCACCGGTCCCTGGTGCCCGAGGACGCTCATCGAATATCCATTCGGTAGTGAATGAAGCCACTCGCAGACTAGGGCGCCCGGTCGACGCGTGTCAACGGGCGGTCCGGTGAGAGGGCACCTCGGGGACCGAGGGACCCGCGCGGACGTGGCCTCGTTGCTCCATCGGTCGAGGCCCCGGTGTCAGCTCGCGGAGTCGCGCAGCCAGGCGGCAGTGCCGCTGTCGGTGATGAGGGTGTTGATCCACCCGCCGAGCAGCGCTGCGCGGATCGCGTCGTGCTTGCGACTGCCGCCTGCGACCCCGATGCGACGGGGGATGCGGCGCAGGGTGTCGCCGTCGATGCCCAGGATCCGGCCGTCGAGGTGGCTGCGGACTGCGCCTCCCTCGGTGTCGAAGAAGCGCATGCACACGTCTCCGACGGCGTTCGCGCCGCGCAGTAGGTCCTCGTCGTCGCCGCTGACCGCGTTACCGCTGGCCCGCAGGAGCGGTGAGGGCTTCAGGCTGCCGATGCCGGCCAGCAGGACGGTGAGGTCGGGGAAGGCGTCGAGGGCCTGGGCGATGCTGTCCTCCCTCATCAGGGCCTGGCAGGTCTCCTCGGTGGCCACCAACCCCGGCGCAGGCAGGTAGGTGGCCGTGGCCCCGGTGACCTGGACGAGCCGTCCGACGAGGTGGGTGGCACGTGACTGCGCCGACGGCTGACCGAGGCCGCCCAGCACCTGGACGACGGACTCGCACTCGTGGCTGTGCCGAGGGCGCATCGAGTCGACCGTCGCCAGGAGGGTTGAGCTCCACGACGACACCCCGATGCGTTCGCCGGCGCTGAGGGTCGTCTCCAGGTAGAAGGCCGCGGCGGCGCCGAGGGCCGGGGTGACGATGAGCTCGTCGTCCTCGTCACCGGTGTCGGCCACGACGACCTCTCGCAGGCCGTACCGGCGCTCGAGGTCCTCCTCGATCTCGGCGAACACGCCACGGGGCGTCACGACGGTGGTCCGGACGATCCCGGTCGCGACGGCCTTCTTGAGCAGCCGAGAGACGCGCGGCTGCGAGATGTTGAGCCGCTCCGCGATCTCCGGCTGCCGAACTCCCTGCTCGTGGTAGAGCCGGGCCACCTTCGTCATGAGGCGGGTGTCCTCGGAGGTGGCGAACGCCGACTCGGCTGCATCGAGAGCGGGATCCCAGGTCACGTCAGCACCTTCCACACCTGGACGGGGTCCCCGGATTCTTGCAGGACTCCGATGAGCACCTATTCGCCATTGAATCTACAGTCATCCACCCGTTTTCGACCAGGTGCCCCTATGGCCGCATTTGCCGATGAAGGCAAAGCACGAGGCCACCTCACGGGCGAAGTCACCGAAGTCCTCGCTGCCCTGGATCGAGCGTCTTCAAGGCGGGACGTCGCCGGCATCTTGCCGAGCGTTGCCTCGAGTTCGGCATTCCGGGAGGCAGCGGGCCTTGCCGGTCCGGACGCTGCGTTTGACAGGCCACCGTTCGCGCGTTGGGGTTGGACGTATGGGAGAGGGATGGTCATTCACCGGCGGCCCGCCGAACGCGAGCGCAGGCGCCGATGTCACGCTCGTGGAGGGCCGCTCGTTCTGCGTGTCCGACCGGGTCGGGGACCTCGGGGGAGCGGCGACCCACGGGCTGATCGTGCAGGACACCAGGTTCGTGGAGCACCTCGTGCTGACCGTGGACGGTGACCGGCTCGAGCCGCTCGCGGTCGAGCCGATCGGTCCGCACGCCGCCACGTTCGTCACCCGGCGCAAGCCCCGAGACGGCCTTGCCGACAGCACCCTGCTCGTGGTGCGGGAGCGCTACGTGGGCAACGGGCTCGTCGAGGACATCACCCTCGAGAACCTCAGCCGGCAGTCGGAGGAACACACGCTGGTGCTGACCCTCGCCACCGACTTCGCGAACCTGTTCGAGGTCAAGGAGGGCCGCGCCACCACCGGCCGCGTGGTGACGAGTGCTGCCGACGGTGGGGTCATCAGCCAGACGACTCTCCAACCCTCACCGCGGTCGGTGGTGGTCACCGGCACGGGCGACCCGACGAGCAAGGACGGCGAGCTCAGGTGGCACGTCGACATCCCTCCTCGCGGGCGCACCACCATCAGCGTGCGCATCGAGCCCTCACTCGACGGCACCCCCCTGGTCAGCCCCTACCCGGCCGGCGAGAAGCACGTCGACAGCGCTCCGACCCTCCAACATGCCCACTGGCGGGCCCAGAGCCCGCGGTTGCGCTCGGCCGACCCCAGGTTCGACGAGCTGCTGCGAACGAGTACCGACGAGCTCGCGGGGCTGCGCATCACCGATCCAGCCAACGAGGACCGCGTCATCCTCGCCGCGGGAGCGCCGTGGTTCATGACCGTCTTCGGTCGTGACTCGCTGCTCACCAGCTGGATGCTTCTCCCCCTCGACGCCCGGGTCGCCCTCGGGACCCTCCAGCTGCTCGCCGAGCGTCAGGGCAGGAGCGTGGTGCCGACGACCGAGGAGGAGCCCGGTCGCATCCTCCACGAGATCCGCTCAGGTCTGTCGCCCGCCGGGGTGCCCGGGGCCGACACCGTCTACTACGGCACGGTCGACGCGACGCCCCTCTTCGTCATGCTCGTGGGCGAGCTGAGGCGGTGGGGCACCCCGCTGGCCGACCTCGAACCGTTGCTGCCCCACGTCGATCGCGCGCTCGACTGGGTGCAGACCGACGGCGACCGGGACGGCGACGGGTTCGTCGAGTACGAGCGCGCCACGCCGCACGGACTGGTGAACCAGGGGTGGAAGGACTCCTTCGACGGGATCACCCACCCCTCGGGCGCGCTCCCGCACGCACCCATCGCGCTCGCCGAGGTCCAGGGGTACGTCTACGGCGCGCTGCGCGCGCGGTCCGAGCTGGCGGAGGCCTTCGGCGACCACGAGCGTGCCGGCGAGCTGGGTCAGCAGGCCGATGCCCTGAAGCGGGCCTTCAACGACCGGTTCTGGCTCCCGCACCGCGGCCACCTCGCCCTCGCCCTCGACGGGGAGAAGCAGCCGGTCGAGTCACTCGCATCCAACATGGGTCACTGCCTGTGGACCGGCATCGTCGACGAGGAGCACGCCCCCGAGGTCGCCGCCGCACTCGTCAGTCCCGAGATGTTCAGCGGCTTCGGGGTGCGCACCCTGGCCTCGTCGATGGGCGCCTACAACCCGATGAGCTACCACAACGGCTCGATCTGGCCGCACGACAACGCCCTGGTCGCGGCGGGGCTGCGGCGGTACGGGTTCGTCGAGGAGGCCCAGCAGGTCGTGCGCGGCATCCTCGACGCCGCGGAGGCGTTCGGGGGCCGTCTTCCCGAGCTGTTCTGCGGCTTCGACCGTGACGCCTTCCCGGGGCCGATCCCCTATCCCACCGCCTGCGCTCCCCAGGCGTGGGCGGCGGCGACCCCGCTGCTCCTGCTGCGAGTGCTCCTCGGTCTGGAACCCGACGTCCCGGCGGGCGTCGTGGAGGTCGACCCGGCGGTCCCGACGGCGATGCTGCCGATGGAGGTGGACCAGCTGCACCTGGGCGACTCGACCCTGGAGCTGTTCGTGACGGCCGGCTCCTGGCGAGCTCGCGGCGGCCCGCCCGGAGTCACGACGGCCGAGGGAGTGAACGGGTCGGATCGAGGGTAGGAGGAAGGCATCCCCGGTGCGCTCGGCGCTGGGGTCACCCGGAGGTGGGTATGCCAGCCGCGTCATCGCGAGCCGTAGTTGCTCCTTCGCGTCCTCTGCACGTCGCCATGGTCGCGCCGCCCTACTTCACCATCCCGCCGGAGGGTTATGGCGGCGTCGAGAGCGTCATCGCCGGCCTGGTCGACGGCCTCGTCGACCGCGGCCACCGAGTCACCCTGCTGGCGGCAGGTGACCACGCGACCCGTGCGCAGCGCTTCATCCGCACGTGGGACGAGCACCCCGTGGACCAGCTCGGGGAGGCCCTTCCGGAGGTCGTCAACAGCGCCCGCGTGGCCGCCCTCATCGGCACCGGGACGGACTACGACGTCGTCCACGACCACACGCTGGCCGGCCCACTCCTGGCCGGCGGCCGCCGGGTGCCGACCGTCGTGACCGTGCACGGCCCGATGAACGAGCTGGCCGACGTCTACCGACCGCTCGGCGCCGGCGTGTCGCTGGTCGCCATCTCCGAGAACCAGCGTCGCTCGGCGGCCGACCTGAACTGGGCCGGAACGGTCCACAACGCGATCGACGTGTCCACCTTCCCGTTTCGCGACCGCAAGGACGACTACGTCCTCTTCCTCGGTAGGTTCCACGAGACCAAGGGGCCGCACCTCGCGATCGACGCGGCGCGTGCGGCGGGGGTCCGGATCCTGCTCGCCGGCAAGTGTGCCGAGCCGCCGGAACAGGAGTTCTACGAAGCCGAGATCGCGCCGCGGCTCGGGCCGGACGCGGTCTACGTCGGCGACGCCGACAGCACGGAGAAGCGCCGGCTGCTCGCAGGGGCACGCTGCCTGCTCTTCCCGATCAAGTGGGACGAGCCCTTCGGCATGGTGATGGTCGAGGCGATGGCCTGCGGCACGCCCGTGGTCGCGCTCAGCAACGGCTCGGTGCCCGAAGTCGTCGTCGACGGGTGCACCGGCGTCGTCGTCGACCACGAGCGCGAGCTACCCGCGGCCATCGAGCGGGCCCGAGGTCTCGACCCGGCCGACTGCCGGCGGCACGCCGAGGAGTGCTTCGGCATCGAGGCCATGGCCGCAGGCTACGAGGGCGTCTACCGCCGGGTGGGACTGCCACCGGCATCGCGGATCGAGCCGGCCCTGCTCACCACGCAACCGGGAGTGCCGGTCCTCAGAAGCTGATCACGTTCTCGACGACGGTGCAGCTCGTCGTAGACCTGGATCGCCCACCGAGCCAGGACCGCACCGGACAGCAGGCCGCCGAAGGCTCGCCATGCAGGACGGGATCAGGCTCCGCGGCTGGTCAGCTCGACGTCGTGACTCGCTTCGGGCGCCACTGCTGGTTGCGACGGTTCACGTTCCGCGTCGGCTCCGCGCAGCTTGCGCGGCCAGGCGCTGAACCCCCCGAGGAGCGTCAGCAGTGCCGGCACCAGCACCGACCGCACCACGAGTGCGTCGATGAGCACGCCGAGTGCCATGACGAACGCCAGCTCGCGGAACTGTCGAAGCGGTACCAGGGCCAACATGCCGAAACTGGCGGCGAGGGTGATCCCGGCGGCCGTGATCGCACCCGAGGTCTCAGGGACCCGCTCCGCGATCGCCTGCCGGAGCGTGGTGTGGCGGGCGCGCGTCCAGATGTGGCCGACTCCGTAGATGTTGTAGTCCGAGCCGAGCGAGAGCAGTAGCACGGAGGCCGCGAAGGGGACGTAGAACGCAACGCCGTCGTGACCCAGGCGGTCCTGGAACACCAGGGCCAGGCACCCGAGCGAGGCAGCGAGGGCGAGCACGCTGCAGGCCAGCAACAGCACCGGCGCCACGACGGCGCGCAGGAACACCATCAGCAGCAGCAGGTTGACGACCAGCACGGCCACCGCGATGCGGCGCAGGTCGGAGTTGGTTGCGGCAACGAGCTCGGCGGCCACTGCAGTATCGCCTGCCAGGCCGTACCGGATGCCGTCCAGCCCGGCCCGCTGCACGAGCCCGGGCATCGCAGCCGAGAGGTCGTTGAGGTCGGAGATTGCCGTGGCGCCCAAGGGGTCGTGGTCGAGGACGATGAGGAGCCGGGCTGCATCACCGGCCTTGGTCACCAGCGCCCCCTGCACTGCTTCGTCGGGCAGGGCGCTGGGGCTGAGCACACCCGCGACCCCGGGTTGTTTCGCCAGCTCAGCGCTCAGATCGCTGAGCTTCTGGCGGTCACTGCCCACGCCAGTGCCCTGCAGCAGCACTTCAGTGGGCGCGATCACGCCGGGCGCGAAGCCGGCGGCCGCCGCCCGCGCGGCCTCGGCAGGCTCACTGTCTGGTGGCAGTGCCGCGACGAAGGACACCTCGAGCCGAAGGCGGTCCGCGTGGAGGGCCAGCGCCCCGAGCCCGACGACGCAGGCCCCGCCCACGACGAGCGCCACCACCCGAACGGTGACGAGACGAGCAGCGGCGCGAGACACCGCACGGCTGCGGTTCGGCCGGGGTTTGGCGGGCCAGAACAGGCCGCGCCCGAAGATGGCGAGCAAGGCAGGCAGCAAGGTCACCGACACGGCGACAGCAGTGAGCACCGATAGTGAGAGCACCGGTCCGAAGGCCCGGAGGAAACCAGACTTCGCGACGAGCATGGCCGCGCAGCCGGCGGCGACGGCGATGCCGGCAACGAGCACGATCCGACCCGTCTGGGCGGCCGAGGCCCGGGCGGCACCGAGCCGGTCCAGGCCGTTCTCCAGGCCCGAGCGCATGCTGGAGAGGTAGAAGATCGCGTAGTCCGTGACGATGCCGAGCACCAGGGCGAGCACAAGGGGCTTGAGCTCGTCAGGCGCTCCGCCCTGATGCATCAGCCCACCCAGGTAGCCGGTCACCCACACGGCCAGGAAGTACGACAGGGCGGCGGTCAGCAGGGCCACGAGGGGAGCGACGAACGAGCGGAACTTCAGTGCCACGATCCCGATGACGACCGCCAGGGTGAGGCACTCGAGGAGCAGCAGGTGGCCGTAGAGGATGTCGGACTGCTCGACCTGCGCCGGTACGGTCCCGGTGACCCCGACGAGGTGGTCGTCGGGCTGGTTCACGTGCTGCTGGCCGAACGTGCGGGCGGCCTCGACCTCGTCGGCGAAGCTGGTGCCCGGCTGGCTGAAGATGTACGTCAGCGCTGTGGTCCCCTGCTCGGACGAGGTGAAGACGTCCTTGACGTTGACGACCGGCACGGCCGCCGCGATAGGGCCGACGTCACCGATGGTGCCCTTCGCCACCCCGACGGCGCGCTCGACAGCACGCTCCTGCGCCCCCACCGAGAGTCCGGACTCGTTGCGCTGCACGAGCACGGTCCGGCTCAGGAGCGGGAAGCCGAAGGTCTCCGCGGAGGCACGCTCGGTCGCAATGGCCTTGCTGTTCGGGGGGGCGAAGCCGCCCAGGTCGGCCTGCTGCGTGGTGGCCGGCAGCAAGAACGCGGCCGCTGCGACAACGGCCCAGCCCAGCACGATGGGCCAGCGCAGGGCGACGACACACCTGGCGTAGAACCGGCCGAGCGAACCGGCCTCCGACGCGCGCCACGACCTCATCGATCCGCCCTTCCTGCCGGGCCGCGGGGTCACCGCGACGTGCGTAACTCAAAGGTGGCGCAGGGAGGCCGGCCCGAGGGCTTTGTCCTCCTACTTTCTGCGCGCCGGCAGCGAGGTGGTCCTGACCCACCGCCGCGGTGATCGAGTCCTAGCCGCCGTCCTCGTCCCCGTCGCTCCTGGACGAGCGAGAAGCGAGCCTGACCTCTCGACCCTCCGCGACTTTCTCCTCGAGCTTGGTGGCGGCCTTGTCCGAACCGCGAGTGTCACGCGGTGGCAGCTGGAGGGTGCGTTCGGCCTTCATCCCTGCCTGGAGCTGGCGCGTCCGCTCGAGCTCGGCGTCCACCTCGGCACCGAAGAGCAACGCGAGGTTTGTGATCCACAGCCACAGGAGGAAGACGATGACACCGGCCAGCGAGCCGTAGGTCTTGTTGTAGGAGCTGAAGTTGCTGACGTAGAAGCCGAATGCCACCGAGGCCAGGACCCACACCAGGATCGCGACGGCTGCGCCGACGGACACCCACCTGAAACGGGGCTGCTTGACGTTCGGGGTCGCGTAGTACAGGACGGCCACCATCACGATGACGATGCCGAGCATGACCGGCCACTTGAGGACCTTCCAGACCGTCAGGCCCTGCTCGCCAAGCCCGACGGCCTCACCGATGGCCTGCGCGACAGGCCCACTCACGACCAGGCCGACGAGCACCAGGGCGGCCATCACGATGAGGCCCACGGTGATCAGCAGGACCACGGGCCGAAGCTTCCAGACCGGCCTGCCCTCGTCGACCTGGTAGATGCGGTTCATCGACCGCCCGAAGGCACCGACGTATCCGGATGCGGACCAGATGGCGCCGGCCAGACCCACAACCAGCACCAGACCGGCTCCCCGGGCGTTCACCATCTGGTCGATCGGGCCCTTGAGCTGGTCGGCTACCTGACCCTGTCCGAGCTGCCGAACGATGTCGAGCAGCGCCGTCGTGGTCCGTTCACCCTGCCCGAACAGGCCGAGCAGGGACACCAGCGCGAGGATGGCGGGAAACACCGACAGCACGGAGTAGTAGGTGAGTGCGGCCGCCTGGTCGGTGCACTGGTCCCGCTGGAACTCCACGAATGCCGCCTTGGCGGTGTACCTCCAGCCGAGCCTGCCGATGTCCTGAGGTGAGTCGGGCTTGCCCGGGGCATCGGCGTCGACATCGGGTCCGGAGTCGACGCTCTGGACCCTGGTTCCTTCTCGTGCCATGCCTTGCTCCTACCCCCGACCGCACGAGCCACACCCGGGAGGTCCACCGGTGACAGACGCTCGAGCGTTGGAGACCGCCCAGCCGGTCTCGAGCCTGCTAGTCAGGAAGCCGTCGCATCTCGATCCGGAGCCGGAGGGTCCCGCGGCTACCTCGCCGGGCACGCTGTCCCGAACGATGAACTCGTAGCGCATCCTGACCTCCATTGATGATGAGGAGGCCACCTTCTGGACCAGTGCGAACCATGACACGGCCAAAGCCCAACCGAAGGCTGTTGCCGGGGGAGCGGTGACTGCCGGGACTCAGGTGACTCACAGGAGGGGCAGACCAGCAGCGCGTGCGTTCAGACCCGGTGAGGGTCAATGGTCAACGTGCCCGCGTCCACCACGTCGGCCGCGATCACAGAGAGCTTGCGGTTGGAGTTCTGGCTGGCGACGCGCAGCACGTCGAAGGCTTCCTCCCGGGTCAGCCGGTGCTGGTGCATGAGGATGCCCATCGCCACGCCGATCTCCCGGTTGCTCTGCAGTGCTTTGCTCAGGTTCCCGGCTCGATGTGAGGCCAGCGACTGGGACAGCGCCAAGCCGCCGTGGGTCGCCATGACCAGCGCGAGCCCCACAGCGTGCTGGTCGAAGGCATCTGCGGCATCGGAGTAGAGGTTGAGCCCCGCCACGACGCCGCTCTGGTCCTGTAGGTGGAGTCGTTGGGACAGCACGCTGTTCACGCCTACCTCGGCGTTGACGCGCTGGCCCCATTCACTCCAGCGGGCATCGCTGCTGCACACCTTCCCGCTCACGTACAACGAGTCACCGAGCACGGCATCAACGCACGGGCCGGAACCGATCTCAAATTGAAGGACGTCGGCACGCACGGCCTGCTCACCCGTCCACGCGGCCGTGGTGAACCGCCCCCCGTGCAGCATGCTCACGCTGGCCCAACGCGCGCCGGGGACCCGCTCCACAGCCACCTCAGCCAGCCGTTGCACCGGTCCGCGGTCATCGTCGTCCTCGGCCACGCGCTGCGACAGCGAACGCATCGCGGCCGCGACTTCTACCAGGTCGTACTCGGCCATCGGCATGGCTCGTGTCCTCCCTGCGATCACGTCATCGAGTCTTCTGCGATCTCGCCTGGGCCGCGTCCCCGCCGGTGCTGCCGGTGCCGTCTCCCAGCCACGAGGCGGCGGGCGCGGGCGCCTCGTCCGTCTCGTCGCTCGTGTGCGGGCAGCTCGCAAGGATTGGCAGGTGGATGGGACAGCTGACGCTCTCATCCTTGATGGGCATGCCTTGTACGTCGAATGCCCGGCCACACTCGCTGCAGCGTCCCGGTGGAGCGGTCTCGTGGCTCCACGCCTCGGAGTTCTGGGTGCATTCGGCGCACAACCTCATGAGGCACGACCCTTCCCTGGATATGAGTTCACTGCACCGGCCTGGTGGGACCTCCCATCGACCGACACTCCTGAAGACGCCGTCGGCCTCCCGACATGACGCGGCAGGAGCCTTCATGCCGCTCAGGCTGGAGCGTGAGGCCACGGGGAAGGGCAGGGCCGTCTCCGGACAGTCGCGCGTGATCCATGGCTGTCATCGAGGCCCCGGAACGCCGAACGGCTCCAAGCGATGACTGCACTCCCGCCGGCCAAGAGACGGCACGGTTCCGGTCTGGCAGGCTGCCGGACCGGACCCGTGGTGCGAGCTGCTAGTACCAGCGCCGCGTGGATCCGCCGATCGGTACGAAGTTGAGCACGAGCCCGACGATGATCAGGATCACGCCGATCCACAGCAGGATCGAGATGCTCGCAATCAAGCCGATCAGGGCGAGGATGATGCCGAGGATGACCATGTGCCTGTCCTCTCTTGCGCGGGGCGGGTCCCCGTCAGCCTGACGATAGGGCCGCCGCAAAGCCCGTGGAGGCTTGCGCCCCACTGGATTCCTGATCAACCGCCAGACTCGGTAAACCCGGCGCGGGCGTCCAGAGGCCCAGGACTGAGTCGGCTCAACCCGCCGATCCCGACCGGCTGGGCGCCGGCGCCTCACTCGCCCCAGCCTCGCGAACCTCCCGGCTGGTCAGGGTCCGCGGCCGATCGCTTGTCTCGGCACGGTTAGTTGCCGCCAACGAGTCCGGCTGCGCCACAACGCTCTTCACGGGAGGGCGGGCAGCCGCCGCGGTAGGAGTACTGCCGCTTCCCGAGTAGTGGTTGGACCCGGCGCCGTCATCGACGTTCCAGGTGCTGCCCGCGCCGGCCTGACTGACCGTGCCACGCCACGCGCCTGTCGGGTGACCCTCGGACTCGATGTGCGCCTTGAAACGCTCGAGGTCTGCTTCGGCACGGCGCCCGACGATGTTCAGTGCGTCTCCAGCCTTCTCGACCAGTCCTTCGGGCTCGTAGTCCAGGACCAAGGTGACGGTGCACTGGTCCCTTCCGACCTTTCGGAACGTGACGGCGCCGGCGTTCGCAGCGCCCTCCGTGGCGGCCCAGGCGACCTTCTCGTCCGGCACCTGCTCGAGGATCTGCGCCTCCCACTCACGTTTGACGCCCGCGATCTCGGCCACCCAGGCGAGGCGGTCGTCGCTCAGCTGGGAGACGCTCTTGACCCCGTCCATGAAGTGGGGGAAGTCCTCGAACTGCGTCCACTGGTTGTAGGCCTGGCTGACCGGGACGTTGACGGTGATGGTCTTCTCGACTCGAGTGCTCATAGCGGCTCCTTCGTGGGGAACGGGTGGCGCCGCGAAGGTGGCGGCGCCTTGAGGGTGTACCCCTCCCCCTGCCCAGGCAGAGAGTTCTCAACCCTGCTGCGCGTCGGGCAGCGCGACGCTCCGGACCGTCCTTCATGACGCGAGATGTCTTTGACATCCGGCCGTTCCCTTTGCCCGGTGAGCACGGACCGGATTCGTCGGCCGCCTGCGTTCGCGTCACACGAGCACCCGACGAAGGTCTTCATCGGTGTTGGGACGACCAGATCGGCCGTCCCACGAAGGCAGGACACAGACGAGGACCTCGGTCCACAAAGGAGACACACATGTTGACGAGCAAGACTGCCCGCACCGGAACGGCCGCCCTCATCCTCGTGGGCGCCTTGGGATTCGGACCGGGACTGGCCTCCGGCAACGCGGCACCCGTCCACAAGGCGACCAAGGCCACCAAGACGTTGACCTCGCAGGGCGAGGCCTGGAGCTACACCGGCACCTGGACCGACAAGAAGGGACGCACCGGCCAGGCGAAGGTCTCGATCGTGCCGAAGAAGTTCTGGAATGACGACGGCAAGCTGATGATGCGTTCGGCCGTCACCACCACCCTGCAGGGCGCCCGCGGGTCGGTGCCGCACACCAAGACGATGAACTTGGAGGTCAAGAACGTCGCCACCGGCCCGGCAGCCGCCGGGGTCAGCGCCGCGTCATGCGACATCCTCAACCTCGTGCTGGGGCCGCTGGACCTGAACCTGCTCGGCCTCGAGGTGCACCTGAAGCAGGTCGTCCTGGACATCATCGCCACGAGCGGCGCCGGCAACCTGCTGGGCAACCTGCTCTGCGCCGTGGCCGGTCTGCTCGACGGTGGTGCCGCCCTGGGCCAGATCTCGGCCCTGCTCAACCAGATCCTGGGCATCCTCAACGGTCTCGGGGCCTGAGGACCCACTAGCGGTGGTGGTACCCGTGTCTCCCTGCCCGGGTACCACCACTCCCGCCAGATCGACACCTCGGAGGTCAGCATGACCGTCATCGCCTTCCGGCCACGACCGCGCGCCATGTCGCAGGCCTCGCACGCCCCGGTGCCGTTGACCGGCACTTTCCGGTCGCCGCGGGGCCGACTCGGCCACATGGCGGGGGCGCTGCGCGTGCACCGGCTGCTCATCGTTCCGCGCGGAACGTTCGTGACCGGGGTGTTCACCGGGGAGCTGCGCGACGACGACGGCAGTCTGGTCGGCGTGGACACCCGCCGAGCCACCATCGCAGCTGACCTGGTGCGCGAGGGCCACGGCTACCTGCCCGTGCTGCGCCCCTTCCAGCTCGACCTCATGGGGATCACCGTCGACGTGGACGCAACCACGATCGATCCCGCCCTCGCCCCGAGCCCGAGTCGGAGCAGTCGTCGCGGGGGGCAGCGCACCCTGCACGTTCTGCGCGTGGTTCCGTCATGAAGCTCCTCGCGCTCCTCACCCCCTGCGCGATGCTCGCCGTCCTGTGGGGCCTTCAGCGCCTGGAGACGTGGATGGAGGACGCCTCAGGTCCGCGTGGTCATGCCCGCCGTGGGCCGGCGACCGGTCACGCGACCGAGCCCCCTCGGCGCCGAGTGAAGGAGCTCAGCGGTGGGTGACGTCGAGGACGAGCATGTCGGCGACCCAGAGGAGCCGCTGGACGCGGAGCCCTCCAGACCGCTCCTGCGGGATCCACCTCCGCCTCCCGGATACATCAACCCACTGGAGGAGAGCGAGCTACTCGAGGAGCCGTTCTCCTGCGAGGCGTGACCATCGGCCGCGCCCGGAAACCCACAGGTCAGCACCACCAACGTTGCCTCCATCGCGGTCTAGTGTCGGCTCCGTGACCGACCAGGCCGCGGCCGACGAGCAGGTCGAGCAGGGGGGTCAGGACGGCGAACTCGCCGACCTGATCCCGATGCTCCGCCGGATCGTCGGTGCCCGCGTGGGTCCTCACCCCTCTGCCGAGGACCTGGTGCAGGAGACCCTGGTGCGAGTCCTCGCGGCCCGAGACCGGATCGAGCCCGGCATGGTCGAGCCGTACGCGATCGCCACGGTGCGCAACCTGGTGGCCAGCATGTGGCGCCAGGAGGACCGCGAGCAGCGCAACCGGCACCGGGCCCACGACCCCGGTGAGCCGGAGCGGGGCGAGGACGTCGTCATCGCCTCTGAGGAGAGTGCCGCGATGGCCGTGGCGGTCCAGCGCCTCGATGAGCGGGAACGAAGGATCCTGCTGGCCCACGAGATCGACGGCGAGGCCACGAGCGCGCTCGCCGAGCACGCCGGCAGCACAGCGGGTGCCGTCGCGGCGCAGCTCAAGCGAACCCGTGCCCGGCTGCGGGTCGAGTACCTGCTTGCCCTCGAGAAGGTCGAGCCCCCGACCGACCGATGCCGACCGGTCCTGTTCGCCCTGTCCAGCGCCGACCGGCGCCGCCAGCGCGAGGTGGGTGCGGCCCAGCACCTGCTCGAGTGCCGGCTCTGCTCCCGGCTGAGCGGGCCGCTGCTCGACCGCGGGCCCGTGCGCGACGACGAGGTTCAGGTGACGATCGCCGGTGACCCTGACATCGTGGCCGCCCGTCAGGCGGCCCGCGAGATCGCGGTGCGGGCCGGCTTCACGGGCACCGACCTGACCCTGCTGGCGACCGCGGTTTCGGAGGTGGCCCGCAACATCGTCCGCTTCGCCAGCCACGGGACCGTCACCGTCGAGCTGCTCCAGGAGCCGCGGCCCGGTATTCGCGTGGTCGCCCGCGATGCGGGTCCCGGCATCCCTGACCTCGACGCAGCGATGGGGGATGGCTTCAGCACCGACGAAGGCCTGGGCCTCGGCCTCCCCGGGGCACGCCGGCTCGTCGACGAGTTCGACATCGCGTCCGAACCAGGGCGTGGCACCACCGTGGTCATGACCAAGTGGTTCGACAGGAAGCAGGCATGAGGATGAACGAGCAAACCCCAGAAGCGCCCGACACCGAGCAGTCCGCCCTGGCCAGGGACCATCTCCTGCCTCAGCTCGTGGCGCACCTGCGCGAGCACCGGGCCAAGCTCCGGGACGAGTGGGCCAAGCGGATCCACGACGCCCACCTGCTCGAGGCGATGACGCCGCAGGAGATGGTCGCGGAGACCACCAGCGTCTACGACAACTACGTCGAGGTGCTCGAGACCGGCAGCGTCGAGGCCCTGCAGCACTACGCGCGCGACCTGTCCGAGCGGATCATCCCGAGGGGTGTGGAGACCCACGAGGTCGTCGGGATCGTGCTGCTCCTGCGCGACGTGCTGGCCAGGTCGCTGTTCGAGAAGTACGAGGGCGACTTCGGTCTGCTCAACGAGGTGCTCGACGCCTACGAACCCGCTGCCAACCGGATCGCCAACACCGTCGCCGTCAGCTTCGTCGACGAGCGCGAACGAGTCATCCGCCAGCAGCAGGACGCGATCAAGGAGCTGTCCACCCCGGTGCTGCCGGTGCGCGAGCGACTGCTGATCCTGCCGATCATCGGCGTGCTGGACAGCGAGCGAGCCCGCCAGCTGACCGAGCAGCTGCTCAACGGCATCCGCACCCACCGCGCCAAGGTCGTCGTCATCGACATCACCGGAGCGCCCGACGTCGACCAGACCGTCGCGAACCACCTCGTCCAGACGGTCGACGCCTCCCGGCTGATGGGGGCCAGCGTGATCATCACCGGTCTGTCGCCGACGATCGCCCAGACCCTGGTGACGATCGGGGTCGACCTGAGCAAGATGAACACCATCGGTGACCTGCAGGGCGGTCTCGAGGAGGCCGAGCGGCTGCTCGGCTACCGGGTGACGCGCACGGAGGTGACCGAAGGCTCGTGAACTCCGGACCGGCGCTCGTCTCGATCCTGCGACAGGGGGAAACCCTCGTCGCATCGGTCCACACTGCCCTGGACGACTCGCAGATGGTGCGCTTCCAGGAGGACCTCGTGCGCCAGATCGGTGAGTACCGTGCCCGTGGAGTGATCATCGACGTCGCGGCGCTGGACGTGATCGACAGCTTCGCCGCGCGCACGCTGCGCGCGCTGGCCGAGATGGCACGACTGCGCGGCGCCGTGACGGTGGTCGTCGGGATCCAGCCCGATGTCGCGATGGCCATGGTCGGGCTCGGCATGGGGATGGGCGCCGTGCCAACCGCTCTCGACCTCGAGGAGGGGCTGGGCTACCTCGCCGAGCTCAGACACCTGCCGGCCGGCGGGCCCGGAACACCGCGCTCATGAGCGACCTGGATGCCCTGACCCGGGACTACCGCACCGGGTTCCTCCGCTACCTGCCCCACCGCAGCGAGGCCGCTATGACCACCGGCTACGAGCTCGGACGACGCGCGGCCGCTGGGGGCGCGAGCCTGCTCGACCTCGTCCAGGTCCACCACGACGTCCTGGGCGAGGTCCTCGCGCAGGAGCCGGCTCCCGACGCCACCGACGTCGTGACTGCCGCGTGCGAGTACCTCAGCGAGGTCCTGTCGACCTTCGACATGGCCCACCGCGTCCTGCACGACCCGAAGATCCGGCACCCCAAGCCCTGAGTCCCGAGGACGTAGGGCCGACGCCCCACCTCGGTCGCACCCAGCACACGCAAGGAGTCCGACCACTGGTGGCTGAGACCGTGGTGCGCTGATGCCGCCCGGCTCCAGGTGCCTCGCGCAGATCGCGCGCTCCGGTCGGGTGTGGTCGGCATCGTGAACTGCCCTACGGCACAGCGTGGCCCGGCTGGTAGGGCGACCCTGAATGGCCTTTCCGGCTGCGGTTGGCTAGAATTGGCCCCATGAGTCGGCAGCAGCTGGGTGATGGGGTGCAGTGCACCGCCGCGTCCCTGCCTGACCACTTGCCTTCCGGCGCAGCACTTCTCGCCATCGCACTGAGCGAGGAGGCTCGCGGCATCAGGGGCCTCGACGTCCTGCGCCGCAGTGTCGATCGCGCTCCGCCCGTTCGTCCTTGACCTCACCCTCATCGGCCGTTCCGCGCCCCTAGTGGAATCGCCGTTCCCCTGTTGCGTGTCAGCGCGCAACGCCGGCAGTCAAGGACAACACCATGACCATTCCCATCGCTTCTGCACGCCTCGATACCGTCCTGGCAGGCCGCCTCCGAGCCCTGGAAAGCAGGCTGGACGACCAGCTCCGGTCATTGCCCACTTTCGCCACCGACGACGTAGCCGCGGCGCACCGCGCCAGCGTCGAGCGCACGCACGAGGAGGTCCGGCTGGCGCTGCGCCTGCACGGTGAGGGCCGGTACGGCACCTGCATCAGGTGCGCGGACCCCATCTCCGACGTGCGCCTCGAAGCACGACCGTGGGCGACTCGCTGCATCCGCTGCGCTGACCGCGTCGGATGGTGACTCGCGTGCCATCGGCCAGCCCACGCCGTCTGGTTGACCCCGGGGCTCACCGCACCGCTGAGGAAGTCCTCATGAACACGCCCGCCCGCCGGCTGGTCTTCGGCGACGACGGCTCCGCCGCCGCCGACGTCGCGTGGCGCTGGATCAACAACCACCACTGGCCCGGATGGCGCATCTCCGTCGTCACCGCGGCCAAGCCCCCGCTCGGCGCGCCCGTCGGAACTGAGCGGGCAACACCGCACCCTTGGGAGCCACCCACACCTCGTCGAGCTGCTCACCACCAGCGACGCCGTGGAGGTGGAGCACCTCATGGCAGAGGCCGACCCGCGCCTGGTCCTCGACTCGTTCACCGACGCCGGACTGATGGCCATCGGACCGCGAGGAGCGGGCCTGCTCAAGCAGCTGGGCCTGGGCAGCACCGCCGAGTGGCTCATCTCGGCACACCGCCCCCTCGCCCCCCTCGCCGTCATCCGGTCCGCCCGCCCCACCCGCGCGGTGCTGCTCTGTGTCGACGGCTCACTCCACGCGCGGCGGGCCGCCAGAACCTTGGCCCGGATGCCGTGGATCACCGACACCCACGTCACCGTCCTGGGCGTGGCCGACGGAAGCCCAGGCGTCGAGCGCGGGGTGGACGACGCCGCAGGCATGCTCGAGTCCTACGGCATCGCCGACGTCAGCACACACGTCGCCAGGGCTCTGCCACAGGTGCCGACGTTCGACGTGAGATCGACGATCCTCAAGACCATCGACACCACCTCCCCGGACCTGGTCGTGATGGGACCCCGCGGCCTCGGTGGTCTTCGCCGAGCAGCCCTGGGGTCCACCGCCAGCGCCGTGCTGCGCCACGCCACCTGCTCGGTGTTGATCTCGCCGGCGAACCAGGTCGAGGCGATCGACGCCGGCAGACCGAGTGCCAGTGCCCCTGCGTCCAGTACCGCCCGTGTCCGGCGCAAACTGGCCGGGTAGGAGGATGGCGCCGACAGGTGTAGCACGTCACCGCTTGCTTCCCGGTACAGGTTGACCTGCGGTACGAGTTCATCATCGAGGGATCGCGCGCCTCCAGCCCGAGGCGGAATAGTTGATAATTCAACTATGTTGCAGAGATATGCGCGCACCGGCTGGTGAGCGCCGAAATCTGAACGCTTGCGAGGTCCTCATGCAGATCGGAATCTTCACCGTCGGTGACGTCACCACCGACCCCACCACCGGGCAGACCCCGACCGAGAATGAGCGCATCAAGGCCACGGTGGCCATCGCCAAGAAGGCCGACGAGATCGGGCTCGACGTCTTCGCCACCGGTGAGCACCACAACCCTCCGTTCATCGCGTCCAACCCGACCGCCACGCTGGCCTACATCGGCGCGCAGACCGAGCGGATCATCCTGTCGACGGCCACCACGTTGATCACGACCACCGACCCGGTGCTCATCGCCGAGGACTACGCCAAGATCCAGCACCTCCTCGATGGGCGCGTGGACTTGATGATGGGCCGCGGGAACACCGGCCCGGTCTACCCATGGTTCGGCAAGGACATCCGCGACGGCATCCCACTCGCCATCGAGAACTACGCGCTGCTGCGGCGGCTGTGGCGCGAAGACGTCGTGAACTGGGAAGGCAAGTACCGCACCCCGTTGCAGGGCTACACCTCCACCCCGCGCCCGCTGGACGGCATCCCGCCGTTCGTCTGGCACGGCTCGATCCGCTCCCCCGAGATCGCCGAGCAAGCGGCGTACTACGGCGACGGGTTCTTCCACAACCACATCTTCTGGCCGACCTCGCACACCAAGCAGATGGTCGAGCTGTACCGCCGGCGCTTCGAGCACCACGGGCACGGCCCTGCCGACACCGCGATCGTCGGACTCGGCGGACAGTTCTTCATGCGCAGGAACAGCCAGGACGCGGTGAACGAGTTCCGCCCCTACTTCGACAACGCCCCCGTCTACGGGCACGGCCCCTCGCTGGAGGACTTCATGCAGCAGACACCGCTGACCGTCGGTTCGCCGCAGCAGGTGCTCGAGCGCACCCTCGGGTTCCGCGACTACGCCGGCCACTACCAGCGCCAGCTGTTCCTGCTCGACCACGCCGGCCTCCCACTGAAGACCGTCCTGGAGCAGCTCGACCTGCTCGGCGAGATCCTGCCCGAGATGCGCAAGGGGTTCGCGCAGGGCCGTCCGGCACACGTCCCCGAAGCGCCTACCCACGCCTCCCTGGTCGCCGCTGCCGGCGGCAGCAAGGACGCCACGGTGTACGCCCCGGCCGACGACGTGACCGGCCGCCGCGCCGAGGAGCACGTCGGGCAGGTGCAGGCATGACCTCGCTCGTCGTGGTCTCCGCCGGCCTCAGCGTCCCCTCCTCGACCCGGCTGCTCGCCGACCGCCTCGCCGCCGCCACCGCGGAGCTGGTGGACGAGCTCGCGGTGACCAACATCGAGCTGCGCGACCTGGCGCACCCGCTCACCGACCATCTGCTGACCGGCTTCCCCGACGAGGCGCTCGCCACGGCCATCGACGCCGTCCGTCGCGCCGATGCCCTCATCGTGGTCACGCCGGTGTTCTCCGCGTCGTACTCCGGGCTGTTCAAGACATTCTTCGACGTCCTCGAAGAGGGCACCCTCGACGGCAAGCCTGTGCTGGTGGCCGCCACCGCGGGCACGGCTCGGCACTCGTTGGTGCTCGAGCACGCGCTCCGCCCGCTGTTCAGCTACCTACGCGCCGTGGTGGTGCCCACGGGTGTCTTCGCCGCCACCGAAGACTTCGGCAACGACAGCGGGCTGCAGACACGGATCGCGCGCGCCGCGGGAGAGTTGTCCGCACTGCTCGGCGCCACCTCAGCCGCCGGACGACCTGCAGCACGCCGCCAGGTCGAGGACGAGTTCGCCGACCCGGTTCCGTTCGAGCTGCTCCTGCAACAGGTGGGCGCCGCCTGACCAGCGGCTGGAAGGACAAAGGAGCACGGGGTGTCCAGACGTCCGGAGCCCAGATGCCCGATCCGCATCGGAGAACCCTGCACCCTGTGCTTCCCCGGCGCTCAGGGCCCTCAGGACTGCGGCCTTGTCCACCTCGTCCAGTCAGACCATCCTGAGGGTGGCACGGGGGTGGAGCACGGGCTGAGGGCCAGGGTCGTGCGCTTCCTGCAGAACCTGGGGTATGACGAGAGCATCCTGGCCGTGTACTACGAGGGGCTCAGCAAGGGGGAGTCGCTCTTGACCGTTCCATGTCCGGCGGCTGACCGGTACCGCCTCGGCCAGGTTCTCATCGCGCGGGGGGCCCATGGCGTCATCTACTTCGGTGCTGGGTCGGCTGAGACGCTGACTGCACCCTGACGCTCGTGGTGTCGCTCGGGGAGGTCACTCGGTGTGCTCATCATTCCCGAGACCATTCGGTGGTCTTGGCGCGTTCAGCCCCAGGCGGAGTCCGAGCAGGCGGATGAGGAAGCAGGTGCCCGCGGCGATGACCGCGGCGGCGGCGCCGTAGTGGCGAAGCTCGATCGCGACCACGGTGATGGTCGCTCCGGCCAGGGCCGGAATGGCGTACAGCTCGCTGCGCAGGATCGTGGGGGTGCGCTGGATCAGCGCGTCGCGAATCGTGCCGCCTCCCACACCGGTGACGGCACCGAGGATCACGGCCTGGACGGGACCGAGTCCGAACTGCAGAGCCTTCGCGGCTCCGGTGACCGCGAACAGGCTGAGCCCGGCGGCGTCGAGCACGTTGATCGACCCGGACAGCCGGACCAGGCGCCGCCCGAAGAAGAACGCCAGCAGGCTCCCGGCCGCGGCCACGGCCAGGTAGCGCCAGTCGCTGAAGGTCGCTGGTGGAAGGGCGTCGATCAGCACGTCGCGGATGATCCCGCCGCCGATCGCGGTGATCATTCCCAGCGTCAGCACCCCCACGACGTCGAGTCGCGCGCCGCGCAGGGCCGTCAGTGCTCCGTTGAGCGCAAAGGCGAAGGTGCCGGCCAGATCCAGGGCCAGCAGGATCAGCGGCTGGGTACTCATCTGCGGCTGCGTGAGATGGGGCGGCGCGGAGGTGCGGTGCGACGTGGTGTGCCCACGGCATCCGGCAAGGGATCAGTCACGTGTCCGGACGTTGCCCGAGCCAGGCCATGGTGGCGACGACCAGGGCTGCGGTCCCGGTCTCCAAGGTGGGCTGGAGCACCGGGGCGAAGGCCGCTGAGTGGTTCACCGGGATGTCCTGGGCTACGCGGCCTTCAGCTGCGGCCCGCCGGTAGGTGTCGGGGTCGATGCCCCCGATGCCCCAGTAGGTGTACGGCACCTGCAGTGCGGCCGGGATGTCGCTGAAGTCCTCACTTGCGGTCTGAAGCGGCAGCGGCACGGCGAGGTCACCGAAGTACTCCGTGAAAGCGGCCGCGACCCTCGCGGTGACCTCGGCGTCGTTGTCGGTGAGCGGAAAGTGCTCGAACAGCTCGAACTCCGGCGGCCGGGGCGACCCTGATGCTGAGCACTCCGCCGTCACCATCCGCTCGATCGCCGCCAGGATGGCCGATCGGGTGCCGTCGCCGTAGGTACGCACATTGAGCAGGATCGTCGCGGCGTCCGGGATGACGTTGCTCTTGGTACCTGCCTGCAGGCTGCCGATGGTGAGGACCGCGGGCTCGCCGGGGCGCACCTCACGCGAGATGACAGTCTGCAGGCGCACGACGATCAAGGCGGCCAGGACCACCGGGTCGACGGCGGCCTGGGGCATCGACCCGTGCGCGCCGCGACCGTGCACGGTGATCCGCATGCTGTCGGCCGAGGACAGGGTTGGCCCGGAGCGGGTGGCGACCTGTCCCGCCGGGAACGGCAGGACGTGTTGGCACAGGGCCACATCCACCCGGCCCACCAGTTCCGCCAACCCGCCTTCCACCATGCCCCGGGCGCCGTCAGCCACCTCCTCGGCCGGCTGGAACACCGCGACCACGGTGCCGGCCCATGAGGACGTCGACCCGGCCAGCAGCTCCACCGCGCCCAGCAGGCACGCGACGTGCACGTCGTGGCCACAGGCGTGCATCACCGGAACCTCGACCCCGTCAGCGGTGAGGGCGACGACCGTGCTGGCGTAGGGCACTCCGGTGGCCTCACGAACAGGAAGCGCGTCCATGTCCGCGCGTAGCAGGACCACCGGCCCGTCGCCGTTGCGCAACAGCCCGACAACGCCGGTGCCACCCACGTTCTCGTGGACCTCGCAGCGAAGATCCCGCAACCTCTCGGCGACCTTCGCCGCTGTCGCCGACTCCTGGTGCGACAGCTCCGGATGCGCATGCAGATCCCGGTAGAAGTCCTCCTGCCACCCCCGGACACCCGGCAACCGGTCCAACACCGCTGCTACTCGTGACAATGAGGACATGCCAACTCCCTCCAGGCTGTGCAACCTGTCGCGGGACGTCTCGGTTCTGCTGCCAGCGTACGGCGCCACATGAGGGGGAAGCCTTGGGCGGCGCATGGCTCCTGGGAAGACCAAGGCGTCGGGCATCCGAACCGCCACCGCGCTGACGCTGCCTCCAACGACGCATCGGTGCGTCACGTCGCCGCCAGCCGGCCGCACTCCCCTGATCTGGGTGTCGACCACTACTGTGAGCGGTCGACAGCGTTCGGCAGCAGTCCACGACGGTCCCGAGGAGGGGTCCTTTGCCCGAGTTCGAGCTGGTCAACCTGGACAAGGCGTACGGCGACGTCCAGGCCCTGCGCCAGATGAGCCTTGGCGTCGAGTCCGGCGAGATCTTTGGTTTTGTCGGGTCCAACGGCGCCGGAAAGACCACGGCGATGCGGATCGCGGTGGGTGTGTTGGCGGCGGACGCCGGCGAGGTTCGATGGGCGGGGCGGCCGGTGGACCTGACGGTGAGCCGCCGGATCGGCTACATGCCCGAGGAACGCGGCCTGTACCCGCGCATGCGGGTGGGGAGCCAGCTCCGCTACCTGGCGAGGTTGCACGGCAGGAGCCCGGAGCAGGCCGAGCAGGCGGTGCAGCGCTGGACGCAGGTTCTGGGTATCTCAAGCCGTCTCGACGACGATGTCCAGAAGCTGTCGTTGGGAAACCAGCAGCGTGTGCAGCTGTGCGCGGCGCTCGTCTTCGAGCCCGACATCCTCATCCTCGACGAACCGTTCTCTGGCTTGGACCCTGTCGCGGTCGACGTGATGAGTCGGGTGCTACGGGCCCAGGCCGATGCGGGTGTACCCGTGCTGTTCTCCTCGCACCAGCTCGACCTCGTCGAGCGGCTGTGTGACCGTGTCGGCATCATCAAGGAGGGATCGATGGTTGCCATCGGCTCGATCGACGAGTTGCGCAGTCGCGGTGGGCTCCGGTGGCAGGTCCAGGGCCCTCCCGCAGCGACGGGTTGGCCCGGGAAGGTGCCCGGAGTGCGCGTAGTCAGCATCGAGGGGTCAACCACCGTCGTCGAGGTCGTTGACCGCGACGACGAGGCGGACGCGGCAGGCCAGGAGGTGCTGCAGGCGGCCCTGGCGG
Source organism: uncultured Actinomycetota bacterium (assembly GCA_963707895.1). Taxonomy (GTDB): domain Bacteria; phylum Actinomycetota; class Actinomycetes; order Actinomycetales; family Dermatophilaceae; genus Fodinibacter. Next base: position 516,785 of record CAVPRS010000011.1, read on the forward strand.
AGGGCCCGGTCCATGCCTTCGGTCCGGTCCGCCCACACCTGGTCGAGCTGTTCAGGCACGCGGTCAGCGACCCGACCGGTTCACCGACGAGCGGCACAGCCGGTGAGGAGGCGCGCCAGTGAGCCCGCTCGAGACGATCCGCCTGGTCGCGGGCCGCGAGATCACCACCCGCATCCGGTCCAAGGCCTTCTTGTGGACCACCGGTCTGCTGGTGGTGGCGATCGTCGCGGGCGGCCTCATCCTGCACCTCGCCCTCGGTTCGTCCTCGGCCACGGCCGTCGCGGTGACCCCTCAGACCGAGCGGCTGGCGGAACCACTTCAGGCCATCGCGCGCGCGAACGACGAGGTCATCAGGATCGTCCAGGTGGACAACGATGCGGCCGCGCGATCGGCGGTCGCGGACGAGGATGCCGACGCGGCCCTGACCGGGGGGCCGACGGACTTCACCGTCGTGGTGCGAACCAAACCCGACCCCAACCAGCTCGCGATGCTGACAGTGCTGCGTCAGCAGGCCGCGCTCAGCGCAGCCGTCACCGACCTCGGAGGCGACCCGGCCCAGGTGGCCGAGCAGCTGGCCGCTGCGTCCGTGAAGATACAAGCGCTGGACCCCGCACCCGAGCGCGACGGTGGGCAGATTGCCGCCGGCTACGTGGCCGGCATCCTGCTGTTCCTGGCCCTTCAGACGACAGCACAGCTCGTCTCGCAGGGCGTGGTGGAGGAGAAGTCCACCCGCGTCGTCGAGCTGCTGCTCAGCACCATCAGGCCCTGGCAGCTCATGGCCGGCAAGGTGACAGGCATCGGAGTCATCGGCCTGCTCCAGGTCGTCGCCGTCATCAGCGCCGCCGCCGGCACCGCACTCGCCCTCGGGCTGCTCGACACCAGCAGCCTCGACCTGGGCGCCACGATCGCGTGGGCGCTGGTGTGGTTCGTGGTCGGGTTCATCACGTTCTCGTTGGCCCTGGCTGCCCTGGCCTCGCTGGTCTCCCGGCAGGAGGACGTCGCCTCCGTCACGGCACCGGTGCTCATCCTCATGATCATTCCGTACGTGATCGGGATCAGCATCGCCCCCTGGGACCCGACGAACCCGATCATCGTGGCGCTGAGCTACATCCCGTTCGCGGCACCCATGGTGATGCCGATGCGGATCGCGCTCGGAACCGTCGAGACGTGGGAGATCCTCGTGTCGCTCGCGCTCTCCCTGGCCCTGATCCCGGTGCTCGTCTGGGGCGCCGGCCGGATCTACTCGAACGCCGTGCTTCGCACCGGCGCCCGGGTGCGCCTGCGCGAGGCATTCCGCCCCGAGTAACCGCGGGCGCTGCACGAAGCGGGGTCGTTCACCAGGTGAGCCATTGCTTTCCCTACCAGCGACACCAGGCTGCGCAAGCTCGGTGGTGAGTCAGCGAGCCTTCGGTCGGTGTCGGGTCGATTGAGTTGCTACGGATCAGAAGGTGAGGCGTTCGAATCCCTTCGGGCGCGCCCGAGCTGAGACCGCGGGAGAGGCCCCTGAACTGCGGAAACGGAGCGCCGGCCATAAGCTCGCCCTTGATTCGGGACAGGTCAGGGGCTCAATTCCACTGTCGGGGTGACAGGAACCGCGCCGTCCGCTGGCTCCTGCGTCACCACCGGGCCGGCCCTCCCGGCATCCGCTCACCACGACAGACAGCGAGTGGCCCGGCTGCCGCCGGGCCACTCGCTGTTTGGTCGGGGTGACAGGATTTGAACCTGCGGCCTCGTCGTCCCGAACGACGCGCGCTACCAAGCTGCGCCACACCCCGTGGCTGTGCCGCCGGCCCTGGGGGCGCGGCGACACCCGAGGATAGCCGACCCGCCCGGGCCCGCCGAAATCGGTCCCGTCCGTCACGAGCCGGATCCGGAGAACCCCGCCCGAACGCGGTCAGCCGTCGCCCGCGACCAGGGTGAGCAGGGTCGCCTCGGGCCGGCACGCGAACCGCACCGGGGCGTAGGGCGAGGTGCCCAGCCCCGCGGAGACGTGCAGCCAGGCGGCACCCGAGGGCGCCTGCGACGAGGGTGCGGCACCACCTCGTGGGCCGTTGCGACCGGCCCCGGGCCACCAGCGCGAGACCCCCTTGGCGCGGCGGGTGTCGAGGTCGCAGTTGGTCACGAGCGCCCCCCAGCCCGGCACGGCCAGCTGCCCGCCGTGGGTGTGCCCGGCGAGCACGACCGAGGCGCCGTCGGCGACCATCGCGTCGAGCACCCGCTGGTAGGGCGCGTGGACCAGCCCCATGGTCAGGGCGACGTCGGTGGCCGCCGGGGCCGACACCCGGTCGTAGCGGTCGTAGCCGATGTGCGGGTCGTCGACACCGACGAGCTCGACGTCGTGGTCGCCCATCGCAACCACAGCCCGCGCGTTGTTCAGGTCGGCCCAGCCGCCGGCGCGCAGCCCCTCGACCAGGCGGCCCACCGGGAGGTCGGACGGGGTGGACCGACGCTCGGCGTGCCGGCTCGTGAGGTAGCGGGCCGGGTTCTTCATCACCGGCGCGAAGTAGTCGTTGGACCCGAGGACGAACGCGCCGGGGCGCTCGAGCAGCGGCTCCATCGCGCGCAGCAGCGGCGGCACGGCATCGACGTGGGCGAGGTTGTCGCCCGAGTTGACGACGAAGTCGGGATCGAGCTCGACCAGGGAGCGCACCCACTCGATCTTCGAGGTCTGCCCGGGCGTGAGGTGCAGGTCGGACACCTGGAGGATGCGCACGGGCGCGCTGCCCGGTGGGAGGGCCGGCACGGCGTACCGCCGCAGCGTGAACCAGGTGCGCTCGACCAGCGCCGCGTAGGCGACGCCCGCGACGCCTACGCCGACGAGCCCGCCGACGGTGCGCAGCGCGGTGCGGGCGAGGTCGGTCACCCGCCCATCCTCGCAAAGCCGAGGCGTGCGGCCGAATCGGGGACCTGCGCAGATGACGTGCGCCGAGCAGGTGCCCGCCCGCCGGAGACGGCTGGACGCCGGGTGGGAGACTGGCGGGTATGACCGACACCACGCTCAAGGAGCAGATCCAGCACGACCTGCACGATGCGATGCGGGCGCGCGACAAGGTGCGCTCCGGCACCCTGCGGATGACGCTGACCTCCATCACCAACGCCGAGGTGGCCGGTGACGAGGCCCGGGAGCTGAGTGACGACGAGGTGCTCAAGGTCGTGGCGAAGGAGGCCAAGAAGCGCAAGGAGTCCTCGGCGGCCTACACCGCCGCCGACCGTCCTGAGCTGGCGGCCGTCGAGGAGGCCGAGCTGGTCGTGCTCGAGGCCTACCTGCCGGCGCAGCTCGACGACGACGAGCTGCGCGGCATCGTCGAGCGCGCCGTCGAGTCGACCGGCGCCACGGCGATGGCCCAGATGGGCCTGGTCATGAAGGCCGCCCAGGCCGAGGTGGCCGGACGTGCCGACGGCGGCCGGGTGGCCGCCGTCGTCAAGCAGGTGCTCTCGGGGCGCTGACGCCCCGACCCCGGTACGCCCTGACCCGCTAGCGCTTCTTGGGCGGCGGCGTCGTCTGGGGGTTGGGTTTGCCCTTGCCCGGCTTGGTCGGCTTGGTCGGCTGGTTCGGCGTGGTCGGGGGCTGCTGCTGCGCCGGGACGCCGGTGGAGATGTAGAGGCCGATGCGCGCGCCCGGGAAGGCCGAGCCCGACGGGTCGGTGTAGGCGACCGTGCCGGCGGGCAGCGAGCTGCCGACCTGGCCGGCCACGTAGCTGTCGAAGCCGGCATCGCTCAGCCGCTGCTGCGCCGTGGCGACGCCGGCGCCGATGACGCCCGGCAGCTGCCTGAGGTCGCCGGTGCGGATCTTGGCCGACGGTGCGGGGAAGTCCTTGACCGGCATCCCCTTCGACGCCGCGCGCATCATCTTCGACCACACCGGCGCGGAGACCGTGCCACCGAAGACCTGGCTGATGCAGCCGTACACACCGAAGCACTTGCCGTTGAGCGAGTTGAGCTGGCCGCTCTTGCTGGCCGGCTTGAGGTTGCCGATCCACACGGCGCTGGCCAGCTGCTTGGTGTAGCCGACGAACCAGCTCTGGTTGTGCTTCTCGGTGGTGCCGGTCTTGCCGGCGGCCGGGCGGGCGTTGTTGTCCCAGTTGCCGGCGGCGGTACCGAAGGTCAGCGTGCCCTTCAGCAGCTCGGTGGCGCCGTCGGCGACGTCGGCCGAGATGACCTGCTTGCACTTCGGGCCGGGCACCTTGATGGCCTTCTTGTCGGAGGTCGTGATCGAGGTGATGGGGTAGGGCTCGCAGTACTTGCCGCTCGCGGCGAGGGTGCTGTAGGCGTTGGCCAGGCTCATCGGGTTGGTCGTGCCCGACCCGAGCGTGATGTCGGAGATGTAGGGGTCGATCGGCTTGCCGTCGCCCTTGTGCAGGCCCATCTTGGTCATCGTGTTGCGCACGTCGCACGGCCCGGTGTTGATGACGAGCTGCGCGGCCCAGGTGTTGATCGACTTGGCGATGCCCTCGCCCAGCGTCATGTTCTTGCCGCCGCTGGCGTAGTCGTTCTTGACCGACCACGGCTTGTTGGCGCCGCACTTGGACGAGAAGAGCGCCTTGTCCTTGAACTCGTAGCCCTTCTTGCCGTCGGCGAAGGGGACCTTGATGGTGCCGTTGAGCGGCATCCCCTTCTCGATCGCGGTGACCAGGCCGAACATCTTGGCCGTGGAGCCGAACTGGTAGCCGAGCTCACCGCCGCCGTACTTCTGGTCGACGTTGATGTTGGTCTGCACCTTGTCGAAGTCGGTGGCCTGCGCCATCGCGAGGATCTTGCCGGTGCCGGGCTCGAGGATGGTGGCCGCGGCCCCGAGGTTCTGCTTGTTGCCGATCTTGACGGCCTTGGTGATCTCCTTCTGCGCGGCCTGCTGCATGCTCGGCTTCAGGGTGGTGCGGATGGTCAGCCCGCCCTGGTTGATCGTCTTGAGCCGGTCGGCCGGGGTCTTGCCGAGGACGGCCATCTGCGGCGACTTCTGGAGGTACTCGATCACGTAGGCGCAGAAGTACGGCTGCGACGACCGGTGGCAGACGCCCTTGGCGGGCTGCTTCTTGATCATCTTCTTCACGGCGACCTTCTTGGCCGCGGTGACGTCCTTGGCACTGGCCAGGCCCAGGCTCTGCATCCGGTCGAGGACGACGTCGCGCCGGGCCTGCGACTCCTTGGGGTTGATCACCGGGTTGTAGGCCGTCGGCTGCTGGACGATGCCGGCGAGCAGGGCGGACTGGCCCAGGTTGAGCTTCGCCGCGCTGACCCCGAAGTAGTTGAGCGCGGCCGCCTCGACGCCGTAGGCCTGGTCGCCGTAGTAGACGAGGTTGAGGTAGCCCTCGAGGATCTGGTCCTTGGTGAAGTTCTCCTCGACGTTCAGCGCGTACTTCAGCTCCTGGAGCTTGCGCGAGTAGGTCTTGTCGACGGCGGCCTTGGCGGCGTCCTTGTCCCCCCGCTTCAGGGCGTTCTCCTGGAGGGTGATCTTCACGAACTGCTGGGTCAGCGTCGAGGCGCCCTGCACGTCGCCGCCCTGCAGGTTGGAGACCAGCGCCCGGCTGAAGCCGCGGATGTCGAGGCCGCCGTGCTCGTAGAAGCGCGAGTCCTCGATGGCGATCTGCGCGTTCTGCATGTTCTTGTTGATCTTCTTCAACGGCACGATGATGCGGTTCTCGTCGTACGGGTTGGCGATCAGCTTGCCGTCGGCATCGAGGATGCGGGACTGCTGGGCCAGCGGCGACACGGTGAACTCGCTCGGCAGGTCGTTGAAGAAGCTCACGCCGCCCTTGGCCGCCTGGCCCGTGGCGCCGACCGCCGGGATCGCGAGCCCAGCCATCAGCAGCCCGGCCACCGTGCTGAGCACGACGAAGCCGAGCAGGAGCCGGAGCACGGCTGAGACATTGTGGGCGCGACCGTCCATGGGCTCCAGCGTAACCCGCGCAGGGCAGCGTCCCGTGCCACCGAGCGGCGCGCGGACCCGCGACCCGAGCCGATCGCCGGCCGCCGCGACGAGCGGGTGATGGACGAGTCAACCGTTCGGCCACCGCCTCGACCGTTTCGGACGATATCCCCGTCGCGGCGTCCTGAATAGCGTTTGTGCAGGTCGCCGCACCAGTCGCGACACCAACTTTGAGGCTTCGTTCGGAAGAGGTGGACATGAGCATCGCCCCCGCCGCTACCCCCACAGACGGTCAGTGGGTGTCGGACTGGACCGTTCTCGGTCGCTGTGCCGGCACCGACCCCGACGCCCTCTTCGTGCAGGGCAAGGCCCAGCGCGCCGCCAAGGCGGTCTGCAAGGGCTGCCCCGTCGTCGCCGAGTGCCTCGCCGATGCCCTCGACAACCGCACCGAGTTCGGTGTCTGGGGCGGGATGACCGAGCGCGAGCGCCGGGCCCTGCTCCGCCGCCGCCCCGACGTGCGGTCGTGGACCGAGCTCCTCGCCCACGCCAAGATCGGTACCGCCCAGGGCGCCATCGCCTGACCTTCACCACCAGACCACGTCCCCCACGGGACCTGACCGCACCACCCCCTCAGCTCCCCGGAGGGGTCGACCACCCCCTGCAGTCACGCCTGGCTAACCCCTGCAGCCAGGAATGACAGGTCGGCCCCCCGGGGTTCTTTTCTGTCCGGGGCCGGCTCAGCGGCTGGCGAGCGCGGCGCCCACCGAGCGCAGCCCCTCCAGGTCGTGGATGTCGGTGGCGCTTGCCGGCACGGTCGAGAGCAGCACCCCCGGGTGGCCGGCGACGAACCGGCGCACGTGCCCGTCGTGCCGGGTGGCCACGGCCGCGAGGTCGGCGTGCAGGCGCAGCAGTGCCGGGGTGAGGCCGGCGAGGTCGTCGTCACCGGCATCCGCCGTGCTCGACCCGTCCTCGAGCTGCTCGGACGCCGCCGCCGCGCGGCTCCCGCTCAGCGCGGGCGCGGCGAGCGTCTGCATCCGGTTGACGACGACGCCGGCGAGGGGCATCCCCTCGCTCTCGAGCCGGTCGACGAAGTAGGCCGCCTCGCGAAGGGCGTCGCGTTCGGGGGCGGCGACGACGACGAACGCCGTGGTCGGCTCCTTGAGCAGGGCGTAGGTGACGTCGGCCCGCTCGCGGAACCCGCCGAACATGGTGTCGAGCGCGGCGACGAAGGTCTGCACGTCGGCGAGCAGCTGGCCGCCGAGCACCTTGGAGATCGTCGCCGCGGTGATCGTCGCCCCCACCGAGAAGACCTTGAGGTAGGCCTTCCCGCCGGCGCGGGCCGGGGCGCTGAGCAGCCGGATGAAGCGCCCGTCGAGGAATGAGCCGAGCCGCTTCGGGGCGTCGAGGAAGTCGAGCGCCGAGCGGGAGGGCGGGGTGTCGACGACGATGAGGTCCCAGGTGCCCTCGCGCTCGGCCTCGGTGCGCAGCTGCCCGAGCTTCTCCATCGCCATGTACTCCTGGGTGCCCGCGAACGAGCTGGAGACCGACTGGTAGAAGGGGTTGGCCAGCACCTGGGCGGCCTTCTCGGGGGTGGAGTGCGCCTCGACGACCTCGTCGAAGGTGCGCTTCATGTCGAGCATCATGGCGTGCAGCGACCCGCCCACCTCGTCGCCGACGCCGGCCACCGGTCGGGGGGTGTTGTCGAGCTCGGTGAGGCCGAGCGACTGGGCCAGCCGGCGCGCGGGGTCGATGGTGAGCACGACGACGCGACGCCCGGCCTCGGCCGCGCGCAGCCCGAGCGCGGCCGCCGTGGTGGTCTTGCCCACGCCACCGGACCCGCAGCAGACGATGATGCCCGTGCCGGTGTCGGCCAGGAGCGCGTCGATGTCGATCGGGTCGGCGGCGGTGCGCGGGCCGCGGGTGGTCGCCGCCGAGCGCGCGGTGCTGCCGGAGCGGGCCGCCATCAGCGCACCCCCTGGGCGAGCAGCTCGTCGGCGAGCACCGCGATGCCGCCGTCCTCGATGCCGGTGGCGAGCGAGGGCAGGGTGAGGGTCGGCAGGCCCTGCGAGGCGACCTCGTCGGTGAGCGACCGCTCGAGCCCGACGCGCTCGGCGTGGTCGTGGGCCTCGCGCAGCAGGCCCTGCACGGTGCGCGGCGCGGCGCGGACGCCCACGGCCGTGAGGTCGTCGGTCACCCGCGCGGCCACCCGGTCGGGCTCGGCGGCGGCGGTCTCGAGCAGGATCTCGTCGACGAGCGGCTCACGCACCTGGTTGACGATGACGGTGCCCAGCCCGAACCCGGCATCGGACAGCTCGCCGATCGCGTCGAGGCTCTCCTGCACCGGCATCTCCTCGAGCAGCGTCACGACGTGCACCACGCTCTGCCGGTCGCGAAGCAACCGGGTGATCGACTCGGCCTGGCTGTGGATCGGGCCCATCCGGGCGAGGTCGGCCACCTGCACGTTGACGTTGAGGAAGCGGGTGATCCGGCCCGTGGGTGGTGCGTCGAGCACGACGGCGTCCCAGGCCCTGGGGCCCTGGTGGCGGCGGGTGCCGGTGGTGCGGCCGACGGCCTCGTAGACCTTTCCGGTGAGCAGCACGTCGCGCACGCCCGGGGCGATCGTGGTCGCGAAGTCGATGACGCCCATCCGCTCCAGCGCCCCGCCGGCGCGGCCGAGCTTGTAGAAGATCTGCAGGTACTCGAGCAGCGCTGCCTTGGCGTCGACCGCCAGCCCCCACACCTCACCGCCGTTGGCGTGGCCGACCAGGCGCACCTCTTCGGTACCGAGCGGTGGCACGTCGAAGGTCTGGCTGATGCCCTGCCGGCCCTCGACCTCGCAGAGCAGCACCCGCTTTCCCTTGCGGGAGAGGGCGAGTGCGAGGGCCGACGCGACCGTCGTCTTGCCGACCCCGCCCTTGCCGGTGACGACGTGCAGGCGCACGCCGTCCATCGCGCGGGAGAGGGACGAGGTGGCCACGTCGTCCAGCCTAGATGGGGTGGCGCGGCGGTTCGGATGCCGGTCCGCTGCGGCCGAGCGGGCGTCATCCGGGGGTGGGCGGCCGCTCAGTGCGTGGTGAGCGTGAGCTCCTCGATCTCGGCGAGGACGAGCAGGTAGGCGTCGGTCGTCGGGTCGATGAGGTCGAAGTGGTCGGCCCGCCGGGCCACCGCCGTGCGCAGCGGCTCGCCGGCCGTGCGCGAGGCGACGTAGGACTCGGTGACGCTGCCCGGCACGACGTCGTCGAACTCGCCGGTGACGATGACGGCCGGGACGGTGAGGTGCTGGCGCGCCGGGTCGGCGTCGGCCCAGGCGTCGGGGACATCCTCACGGGGGCCGCCGAGCAGGGCGCGGGCCGCGTCGTTGCTCAGGCCGAGCCGGTCGACCTCGCCGAGGTCGGCGGCGGGGGCGAGGGCGACGACGCCGGTGAGCCAGGGGACGTGGTTGCTCGAGGCGACCCACAGCGCGAGGTGGCCGCCGGCGCTGTGGCCGACGACGACGACCCGGTCTGGGAGGTGGGTGTCCTCGTGGACGGACTCGAGGCGGGCGACGACGGAGGTACCGGTGCCGGGCCAGCCGCCGCCCGGCATCCCGATGCGTGGGTACTCGAGGTTCGCCACGTGGAAGCCGTCACGGGCCAGCGCCTCGGCCAGTGGCGCGACGTGGGCGCGGTCGTACTCCTCGCGCCAGAAGCCGCCGTGCACGAGGGCGACGGTCACGTGGCGGGCCCGGTCGGGCGCGGGCTCCCACACGTCGTAGACATCGGTCTGGAGCGGCCCGGTGACCTCGGTCCGGTCCGGGGGCCGGGCGCTGCGGAACAGGATGTCGGTGCCGTCGTCGCTCACCTGCGCCACGGTAGCCGTCGGGCGCTGCGGCGCTAGGGTGGCCGGCATGACGAAGTACGAGTACGCCACGGTCCCGCTGATCGTGCACGCGACCAAGCAGATCCTCGACCAGTGGGGCGAGGACGGCTGGGAGCTCGTCCAGGTCCTCGCCATGCCCGAGGGTAACCTCGTCGCCTACCTCAAGCGCCCGAGGGCCTGAGCGTGGGAGCGGTCGACGAGCGGCTTGCATCGCTCGGGCTGACGGTGCCGGAGGTCGCCCCGCCGGTGGCTGCCTACGTGCCCGCCGTGCTCGACGGGTCGCGGGTCTACGTGTCGGGCCAGGTGCCGGTGGTCGACGGCGCCCTGCTCGAGTCCGGCCACGTGGGGGAGGGGCCCGGGCTGGTGTCGCCGGAGCGGGCCAAGGAGCTCGCGGCGGTCTGTGCCCTCAACGCCATCGCGGCCGTGAAGTCGGTCGTCGGCGACCTCGACCGGGTCGAGCGGGTGGTCAAGGTCGTGGGCTTCGTGGCGTCCGACCCGTCGTTCACCGGCCAGCCGGGGGTCGTCAACGGCGCTTCTGAGCTGTTCGCGGCGGTGTTCGGCGAGGCCGGGAAGCACGCGCGCTCGGCCGTCGGTGTCGCGGCGCTGCCCCTCGGTGCGCCGGTCGAGGTCGAGGTCATCGTGCACGTGCGCGACTGACATGGCGGATGCCGTGGGGCCGCGTCGCGTCGATCACCCGATCTCGCGCGACCCCGGGCTCGCGGTGCGGGCCACCGAGTGGCTCGCGTCATCCGATCGCGTGGCCGCCGTGCCGCGGGCCGCGGCGACGGTGATGCTCGTGCGCGACGGGGCGGCCGGGCCGGAGGTCTACGTGCAGTGGCGGGTGGCGACCATGGCGTTCGCGCCGTCGACGGTGGTCTTCCCCGGCGGTGGGGTCGACCCGGTCGACGCTGCGCTGTCGGTGTCGACGCCCGGGCTGGCGGAGCTGGCCTCGGCGATGGGGGTCGACGACGTGGCGGCGGCAGCGCCGTTCGCGGCGGCGGCCGTGCGCGAGGTCGAGGAGGAGTGCGGGGTGCGGTTGGCGGTGGCCGACCTGCGCGGCCGCGCCCACTGGGTCACGCCGGAGTTCGAGCCGAGGCGCTACGACACCTGGATCCTCGCCGCCGGGATGCCGGCCGACCAGGAGGCCACCGGCACGACGACGGAGTCCGACCGCAGTGCCTGGGTGCGCCCGCGCGACCTGCTCGACCGGCATGCCTCGGGTGAGGTGCGGATGCTGCCGCCCACGGTCATCTCGCTGGAAGCCCTGTCCCGGTTCGACTCCGCCGCAGCCTTTCTCGCCGACCGGCCGGTGGTGGCCAAGGTCGTGCCGGTGCTCGTCGTCGGCGACGACGGCGAGCCGGTGCTGCGCACCGACCTCCCCTGAGGTCGAACCGCGCCCACGGTTCGCGAACATTGGGCGCGCCTGCCGACAGGCAATCGTGCGCGGACCCAGGCGAGCGAGCATGGCATGCGTCGGATGACGCGCTACGGCATCCGATTGCCTGTCGCTGGGCGCGCCTCGGTGAGCCGTCCGAGTCACGAGGCGCGCCGCGGCGGCGACTCGGGTGAGCCGCCGGCCCGCACGATCCGCCAGGCTGCGCAGCGCCCATCGAACCCACTCCGGCTCATACATGACTTCCTCGAACGCGAAGCGGAGGGAAGACCACCCGTGCACCGCCAAGTCGGTGTGGCGTCGGCAGTCGTTGCGCAGTCCGCGACGCGTGCCGTGGTGCTCGAACCCGTCGGCCTCGACGGCCAGGCGCAGCTCCTCGCTACCGAGGTCGACCACGGCGAAGAGCCCCGAGTCGGCGATCTGCAGCTGTGGGATGAGGTCGAAGCCCTCCTCGATGGCGAGCGCCCGCAACACGGACTCGAACGGGTTCGCCGCGCGACCGGTCCGCGTGCTCGGCGACTCTGCGGACGGCCGTCGGGCGCCGGGTCCCGCGGCGTCGATGCGGCGGCCTAACGCAGCTCGGCGTGCGGCGATGACGTCACGGGCTCGCAGGGCGGAGTCCGCGATGGCGAGGGCCTCGTCGAACGGAAGCACTCGTGCGCAGTCGACGACGGTGCGCAGCGGAGTGGTGACACCTTGCTCGCACGTCGTCGGGGTCCGAGGTCGACGTGGTGCGGCGCGGATGCCCACACGTTGCTCGACCGCGAAGGCGACGCTTGCGTCGGCACCGTGACCCACGCGGCTCCGGGACGACCTTGACCTTCCACCCGTGGTGCTGGCGGCGCTGACGTGCGACAGGGTCGCACTCGGGACTGCGCGGTGACGGAAGTGCTCGGCGTGGACGGCAGGACGTACCGCCCTTGGGTGGCGCGGACCATCACACCTGCGTCGACCGGCTCGCGGATGAGACGAGCCGGATGCACGTCCCGGAGCTCTCGCCACCCAGCGATCCCACCGAGCAGGCGCACGACTCGGCCACGTCTGCAAACCGGCCCCCGTGCCGCACCATGACATCGTGGCGCGGATCAGCGACCCGGCGGACGTCATCCACAGGGTCTTGGGCGCCTGCCGACGGAATCGGACCGGGAACGCACGTTCTGCGTGAGTGCCAGACCAGGATGCCGTGCCGCGGCAGCCGATTGCCTGTTCCCGGGAGCGGCGGTGAGGGCGCGAGGAGGTTGCGGGCGGTCCGTGCGGACGAGAACCCAGGCGCTGGCTGGTCAGGCGTCGGTGAGGAGGGGGAAGGCGGTGACGACGTCGTCGAGGGCCGAGCGGTCACCCTCGACCGTCATCCGGCCCTCGGCGACCGCGGCGTCGACGGGGACCCCGTGCAGGAGCACGTCGGTCCAGGTGCCGGAGTCGGAGCGCACGGTCGCGTCGGCACCGACCGCGGGCGACCGCTCGACGGTGCACGCACCCGGCGCGAGGTGCAGCGTGTACTCGCGGTCGCGACCGTCGCGGGCACTGAGCAGCAGGCGCAGGGTGACCTCGCGGGTCGCTCGCTCGGCCGCCGTGGCGCCCATGGTGCGGCTGGCGAGGATGGCGGTGTCGTCGGTGACCCGCGCGTGGTGCGGCATGCGGGGTGACTGGGCGCCCCAGCGGCCGAGCGCCTGGAGCACGTCCTCGAGCTCGCGGCCCCACGGCGTGAGGTCGTAGACGTTGACCCGAGCCGGCGGCGGCAGCTCGTCGTGCACGACCACACCCACCTCCTCGAGCTCGCGCAGGCGCTGGGCCAGCACGCTCGGGCTGATGCCGGGGACGTCGGCGCGCAGGTCGGCGAACCGCTTCGGCCCGAGCACCAGCTCGCGCACCACGATCAGGGCCCACCGGTCGCCCACGAGGTCGAGCGCGTGCGCTGCGGCGCAACCGTCGTCGTACGAGCCGTAGGTGCGTCGGGTGGGCATGGGGACAGCCTAAATCGGACTGCACGGTATTGACCGCAGACGCACAGGTACTGTTTTACTACTGGAATGTCGACCACCAACCGACCCGTACTCGGCCTCGCGGTGCTGGCCCTGCCCACGGCCCTGGTCGCCATCGACATCTCGGTGCTCGCCGTGGCCCTGCCACGGATGGCCGAGGACCTCGGCGCCACCGCGCCCGAGCTGCTCTGGATGGTCGACAGCTACAACTTCCTGGTCGCCGGCGCGATGCTCACGATGGGCGCCGTCGCCGACCGGTGGGGGAGGCGGCGGGTCATCGTCGCCTGCGCGCTGGTGTTCGCCCTGGCGAGCGCGGCAGGTGCGTTCGCCACCACCCCGCTCGTCGTCATCGCCGCGCGGTCGGTCATGGGCATCGCCGGTTCGGCCCTGATGCCGGCCTCCCTCGCACTCATCGGCGTGATGTTCACGCAGGAGCGCGCGCGGGTGCAGGCCATGGGTGCCTACATGACCGTCTTCCTGGTCAGCATGGCGGCGGCCCCGCTCGTCGGTGGGCTGCTGCTGGCCCGCTGGTGGTGGGGGTCGGTGTTCCTCCTCGGCGTGCCGGTGATGCTGCTGTCGATGGTCCTCGTGCCCCGCTTCGTGCCCGAGGCCCGGGCCGACGACCCGCCCCCGGTCGACGTCGCCAGCGCCGCGATGAGCCTCGCGTCGATCCTGCTGCTCGTGTTCGCGCTCAAGACCGGTGTGGATGACGGGCTCTCGCCGGTCGTCGTGGCCGCCACCCTTGCCGGGCTGGTCATCGGGGGCCTCTTCCTGCGCCGCCAGCACCGCCTCCGGCACCCGCTGCTCGACCTCGACCTCGTGCGCCATCCCGCCGTCGGCCCGACCCTCGTCGTGCTGTTCCTCACCGCTCTGCTCATGGGGGGCAGCTCGCTGTTCTTCAACCTGTACCTGCAGGAGGTGCAGGGCCTCACCCCGCTCGCCGCCGCCGTCTGGATGCTGCCCAGCATGGTGGCGATGATCGCGGCCGCGAACCTCGGCCCGTTGCTGACCCGACGGGTGTCGACCCACCGGGTCGTGGTCGGGATGCTCACCGTGATGACGACCGGCTTCGTCTGCTACGCCCTGCTCACCGTGGCGCCGGCATCCCTTCCGCTGGCGGCCCTCGGCGGGTCGCTCGCGACCTTCGGCATCGGTGCCGCGTTCCCGCTCCTCATGGACTCGGCCATCAGTGCCGCGCCCTCGGAGCGGGCGGGCGCGGGGGCGGCGCTCGCGCAGGTCTCGAACGAGCTCGGCATCGCGCTGGGGCTGACCCTGCTCGGGCTGCTCGGCACCGTCGTCTACCGCTCTGTGCTCGCTCAGCCGGGCTCGCCGGCCGAGGCCAACGTGGTCGAAGGGGTCAAGGCGGCCGGCAGCCCGCCCGACCCCGAGCAGCTCGACGCCGTGCGGGCGGCCTTCACCGAGGCCTTCAACGTGGTCGGGATGGTGGGCGTCGCCACGATGCTGGGCGTCCTCGTCATCGTGGTGGCGAACGGGCGTCGGGTCCGGCAGCCGGACGAGGCGGCCACGGCATACTCGGGCGGGTGACCGACTCCCCGCCTCCGTCGGTGACCGCGCCCTGGTCCGGCGGCGACGTCACCCTGCGGGCCCACTGCGTGCTCGCCCCGAACCCGGGCCCGATGACGCTCGACGGCACCAACACCTGGGTGCTGGTCGAGCCCGGTTCGAGCGAGGCGCTGGTCATCGACCCCGGCCCGCTCGACGAGGGCCACCTCGCCGCCGTGCTGCGGGTCGTGGAGGAACGTGGGGCTCGGGTCACCGAGACGGTGCTCACCCACGGTCACCACGACCACGCCGAAGCGGCGCCGAGGTTCGCCGAGCTGACCGGCACGCGGGTCCGGGCGGTCGGGCGCGGCCACGACGACCTCGGCGACGGGGACCTGCTGACCGTCGGCGGCCTGGAGGTGCGCGTCGTCACCACCCCGGGCCACACGAGCGACTCGATCTCGTTCGCGCTGCCCGCCGACTCGGCCCTGCTCACCGGCGACACGGTGCTCGGCCGCGGCACCACGGTGGTCGCCCACCCCGACGGCGAGCTCGGCGCCTACCTCGACTCCCTGGAGCGGATCCGCGCGCTCACCGGCGACGGCTCGGTCGTGCGCATCCTGCCCGGCCACGGACCCGTCGTGCCGGATGCCGCCGCCATGGTCGCGTTCTACCGCACCCACCGCGCGCAGCGCCTCGAGCAGGTGCGCCAGGCGCTCGCCGACGGCGCGGCATCCGAGCCGGACCCGGTCGAGGGAGTGCTGCGGCGGGTCTACGCCGACGTGCCGCAGGACGTGTGGCCGGCGGCCCGGCTGTCGATCCGCGCGCAGCTGGACTACCTGACGCGCTGAGGCGGGCGGTCAGCGGGCGCGGCGACGCAGCCGCTCGACGTCGAGGAGCAGCACGGCGCGTGCCTCGAGGCGCAGCCAGCCCCGCGAGGCGAAGTCGGCGAGCGCCTTGTTCACCGTCTCCCGGGAGGCGCCGACCAGCTGGGCGAGCTCCTCCTGGGTGAGGTCGTGGGCGACGAGCACTCCCTCGTCGACCGGCCGGCCGAAGCGCGCGGCGAGGTCGAGCAGGGCCTTGGCGACGCGACCCGGCACGTCGGTGAAGACCAGGTCGGCGAGCACCTCGTTGGTGCGGCGCAGCCGCCGGGCCAGCGCGGCCAGCAGCGTCGAGGCGACGTCGGGCCGGGTGGCGAGGAAGTCCTTGAGCTGGTCGTGACCCATCGAGACGAGCTGGGTCTCGGCGACGGCCGTGGCGGTGGCGGTGCGCGGGCCCGGGTCGAAGAGCGACAGCTCGCCGAACATCTCACCGGGGCCGAGGATCGCGAGGAGGTTCTCGCGGCCGTCGCTGCTGGTGCGGCCCAGCTTGATCTTGCCCTCGCCGATGACGTAGAGCCGGTCGCCCTGGTCGCCCTCGTGGAACAGGATGTCGCTGCGCTCGAGACGCGACGGGCTCATCGTCGAGATGAGCGACTCCGCGGTCTGGTCGTCGAGGGCGGCGAAGAGTGGTGCTCTGCGAACGACGTCGTGATCCACGCGAGACAGTGTGCCAGAACGCGGTCCGGCCGCGCCCGCGACCACGGTGGGCGGCCGCGCCCCCGACCCGATCGCGACCCGCTCGCGACCTTGGTGGGCGGCCCTTTCGCGACCGCCCGGCATCCGCCGTGGTGTCGGGTGCCGTCGGCCCGTCGCACCCACCACATAGGCTGTCGCGGTGCCCGTGTCGACCCCCTCCGCCGCCCGGCGCGCCCGTTTTGCCGCCGAGTCGCCCGTCGCCCGCACCCGCCGGGCCCGACGGATGTACCGCTCCCTCCTCGAGCGCTACCCCTACGCCCACTGCGAGCTCGACTTCGAGACCCCGCTCCAGCTGCTCGTGGCCACGGTGCTGTCGGCCCAGACCACCGACATCATGGTCAACTCGGTCACGCCCACCCTGTTCTCGCGCTGGCCCACCGCCGAGGCCCTCGCCGGGGCCGACCGCGAGGAGATGGAGGCCGTGCTGCGGCCCACCGGCTTCTTCCGGGCCAAGACCAACTCGGTCACCAAGCTGAGCGCCGCCATCGTCGAACGGTTCGACGGCGAGGTGCCGGGCCGGCTCGAGGACCTCGTGACGCTGCCGGGGGTGGGTCGCAAGACGGCCAACGTGGTGCTCGGCAACGCGTTCGGGGTGCCGGGGATCACCGTCGACACCCACGTCGGCCGGCTCGCACGACGGTTCGGCTGGACCACCGAGACCGACCCGGTCAAGGCCGAGCACGCCATCGGGGCCCTGGTGCCCAAGCGCGACTGGACGATGCTCAGCCACGTGCTGATCTTCCACGGGCGGCGCACCTGCCACGCCAAGAAGCCGGCCTGCGGCGCCTGCCCGGTCACCGCGTGGTGCCCCAGCTACGGCGAGGGCGAGACCGACCCCGTGAAGGCGAGGAAGCTGCTCGCCTACGAGCTGGCCCCTGGCGCACTGGTGCGCCCCGACCCGCCGCCGGGGCCGCTTCCCGACGACCTGCCGGTGTGACCCGAGGGCGTCCAGCCACGCTGCATACGATGACGCCCATGACGACGGTCACCGCACGGCGGCGCCTCCGGGCGAGGTCGGCGTGACCGCCCCGACTCCCGGGTGGCTCGCCGCCCTCGCGGCCCGCACCGACGTCTCCGAGCACGAGTGGTTCGCGACCTACGCCCCACCCGACGAAGGGGGGCGCCGCTCGGCCGTGCTGATGCTCTTCGGGCCGGACCCCCGCGGCGGTGAGGACGTCGTGCTCACGGAGCGGGCCCACACGCTGCGCTCGCACCCCGGGCAGGTGTCCTTCCCCGGTGGCCGGCTCGACACCGACGACGAGACGTCGGTGGCGGCGGCGCTGCGCGAGGCGGAGGAGGAGGTGGGCCTGGACCCCGCGGGAGTCGAGGTGCTGGCGAGCTTCCCCGACGTGTTCCTGGCCCCGAGCCAGCACGCCGTGACGCCGGTGCTCGCCTGGTGGCCCGCCCCGGTGCCGGTCGGTGTCGTCGACCGAGGGGAGGTCGAGCGGGTGCTGCGGGTACCCGTCGCCGACCTCGTCGACCCCGCGAACCGGTTCACCGCCGTGTTCGGGCCCTACCGCGGCCCGGCCTTCGAGGTCGGCGACCTGTTCGTGTGGGGCTTCACCGCCATGCTGCTGAGCAGCCTGTTCGACCTCGCCGGGCTGGAGGTGCCGTGGGACGCCGCCTACGAGCGCCCCCTGCCCGACCGCGTCATGTCGCCGTGGATGCGGGGGGCGCGCGAGTGAGCGGGTCGGTCGCGCTCGACCTCACCCTGCTGTGCCTGCTCGGCCTGTACGCGTGGAGCGGCTGGCGCCAGGGGTTCGTCTCGGCGGTGCTGGGCCTGGTCGGGCTGCTGGGCGGGGCCTTCCTCGCGCTGCGCATCGTGCCCGGGCTGCTCGAGGACCACCTCGACGTGTACCGGGCCACGCCTGCTGGTGTGCTCGCGCTCGTCGCCGCCGTGGTGGCCGCCGCCCTGCTCGGCCAGGGGCTCATGCTGCTGCTGGCCCGCCGCTTCCGCGACGTGATGACCGCGCCGACCCTGCGCGCGGTCGACTCCGGGCTGGGTCTCGTGGCGGTGCTCGTCGCGGCGATGGCCGTCACGTGGGTCGTCGCCGGGGCCGTCGCCGCGAGTGGTCCGCGCGTCGCGCGCGACATCGTCGCCCGCTCGGCGGTGGTCTCGGCCCTCGACGGGCTGGTGCCGTCGTCCGCCGACGGGCTCGTCGACGAGATGACCCAGGCCTTCGACGGCAGCGTCTTCCCCAAGGTGTTCGAGGGGCTCGGACCCGAGCCGATCGCCCCGGTCGCTGCCCCGGACGACACCGTGACCAGGGACCCGGACGTCGTGCGGGCGATCGCCTCGGTCGTGCACGTACGAGCCGAGTCCGAGTCCTGCCGGCAGGCGCAGGTCGGCAGCGGCTGGGTCGTGGCACCGGGGCGGGTGGCCACCAACGCCCACGTCGTGGCCGGGGCCGACCGCATCACGGTGAGCGTTCGCGGCACCGGGCGGGAGCGGGCGGCTCGGGTGGTCGCCTTCGACCCGCGACGGGACGTCGCCGTCCTCGACGTGCGTGACCTGACCGTGCCGGCGGTGCCCCAGGGCGCCGAGCTCGACGCCGGTGCGGAGGCGGCCCTCGCCGGCTTCCCGGGCGACAACGGGCTCTGGGTGGGCGCGTCGCGGGTGCGGGACGTGCTGCGCGCCAAGGGTGCCGACATCTACGGCGACCCGGGCGTGACCCGGCGGATCTACTCCCTGCGTGCCCAGGTGCGCCGGGGCGCGTCGGGCGGGCCGGTCATCGACCCACGCGGTGACGTGGTGGGCATGGTCTTCGCCACCTCGCTCGACGACCCCGACACCGGTTACGCACTCACCCTCGACGAGATCGGGCCGGTGCTGCGCCGCGGCGTGCAGGCCGACCGGACGGTGTCGACGGGGCGGTGCGTGTCAGGCTGACGGTGGCGCGGACCCCGGTGTGCCACCGGGGGTGCCCGCACTTCCCGGCTTCCCGGGGGTGGCGGGGGTGGTCGGGCCGGATGCCGTGGCACTCGCCGCGCCGTCGACGGCATCCGCGTCGGCGAACGGCTCCTTGATCACGGCGAGGGTCTGCTGGGCCTGGTCGATGGCCCGCTCCGGCGCCGGCTTGGCGTTGTCGAGGGCCTTCTTGCCGAGCAGGCCGAGCACCGCAGCCACGATCAGGACGACGACGGCGACGATGAGGTACCCGGCCCAGACCGGGAGCCACTCGGCGATGCCCCAGGCGGCGCTGTGCAGCAGGAAGACGGCGCCCATCAGCGCCAGGAACCCGGCGCCGGCGAGCATCCCGACGCCCTTGCCGATGACCTTGGCCCCGCTGGTGACCTCTGCCCTGGCCAGCGCGATCTCGCCCCGCACGATGCCTTCGAGGTCGTGCGTGGCGTCGGCCACCAGCTGGCCGATCGTCCGCTCCTTGCCCGATGTCCCGGTTGCCATGTGCGCCCGCCTCACTGTCCAGGTCGGCCCACGTCACGGGCCGTCGACGCTGACCTTACCCAGCGCGAGCCGATCGGGAACTAGCTGGCCTCACGCTCGTACACGTCGGGGATGCCGTCGGCGTCGTCGTCGCGCGACTCCAGGTCCGCGATCCGCCGGTAGACCTGGTTGCGGATGCGCAGCAGGACGGAGGCGATCAGGGCGGAGAGCAGGGAGCCGATGAGCACGGCCAGCTTGACGCTGTCGTCGCGTTCGGACCCCGCCCCGAAGGCCAGCTCACCGATGAGGAGCGAGACGGTGAAGCCCACCCCGGTGAGCATCGCGAGGCCGCCGACGTCACGCCACGCGAGGTCGTCGTCGAGCCGGGCCTTGGTGAAGCGCGCGACGAGGAAGGTCGACCCGAAGACACCCACGACCTTGCCGAGCACCAGCCCTGCGATGACGCCGAGGGCCACGGCGTCGGTCAGGGCCACCCGCAGGCCGCCGTCGACCACGCGCACGCCGGAGGCGAAGAACGCGAAGACCGGCACGGCGATGCCGGCCGAGATCGGCCGCATCCGGTGCTCGAAGCGGTGCGCCACGTCGGTGGTGCGGTCGTGGGTGCTGATCGACGGCACGGACGCCCGTGCCTTCACGGGCACGACCAGCCCGAGCAGCACCCCGGCCACCGTGGCGTGCACTCCCGAGGCGTGCACGAGCCCCCAGGTCGCGAAGGCCAGCGGCAGCAGCAGCCACCAGTAGGTGATCCGGCGCTGGGTCAGTGCCGCGAACAGGCCGAGGGGCACGAGTGCCAGAAGCAGGGGCACGACCTGGAGGTCGGAGGTGTAGAAGATGGCGATGATCGTGATCGCGATGAGGTCGTCGACCACCGCCAGGGTGAGCAGGAACGAGCGCATCGCCGCGGGCAGCGACGACCCGATGACCGCGAGCACGGCCAGGGCGAAGGCGATGTCGGTGGCGGTCGGGATCGCCCACCCCCGGTAGGCGTCGCCGTTGGCGCCGACGAGGGCGACGGTGCCGAGGAAGACCACCGACGGGACGACGACCCCTCCGATCGCGGCCACGATCGGCACCACGGCCTTGGCCGGCGAGCGCAGGTCGCCGACGAGGAACTCACGCTTGAGCTCCAGCCCGGCCACGAAGAAGAAGATGGCCAGCAGGCCGTCGCCCGCCCAGTGCCCGACCGTGAGGTCGAGGTGGCCCCACTCGATGCCGATCACGGTGTCGCGCACCGTGAAGTAGGCGTCGGACCACGGGGTGTTGGCGAGCACCAGAGCGGCCACGGCTGCGGCGAGCAGGAGAGCGCCGCCGATCGTCTCGGTGCGCAGGGCGTCGGCCACCACCTGCGCCTCGGGCCAGCTCGGCCGGTTCAGGACGCGAGGCGCGGCGGACTCGGGCTGGGGAGCGGGCTGCTCGTCCGGGCCTGTCATCCGTGCTCCCTGCGGTCGTGACGCGAACGGCTCCCGGTCGGGAGGCGGTGCCGACCAGACTTCCCGGCGCTCCGTTCTCGAGTCTATCGGCGCCGCCCTCGCGGCTCAGGGTGAGGTTGCGGCGGCGGCGACCAGCCCGGCATACATCGATCGCACGTCGTCGTCGGCGGCCGGGTCGGCGTGCACCGTGCCGTCGAGGTCGAGCGTCTTCTCGAAGTGCAGAGCGGCGCCGTCGACGACCACCATCCCGATCCGGTCGAGCGTCTGGCGCAGCGCCGCGCGGGCGTACTGCGCCCCGCTCCAGCCGTACCCGACGCAGGCCACCGGCTTGCCGGACCACTCGGCGTACAGGTAGTCGATGGCGTTCTTCAGGCCGGCGCTGTACCCGCGGTTGTACTCCGGCATCACGAACACGACCGCGTCGAGGCCCTCGACGATCGCTGCCCAGTTCCTGGTGTGCTCGTGCACGTAGTTGCCGTCGGAGGGCATCTCCGGCTCGTCGAGCAGGGGCAGGGCCAGCTCGCGCAGGTCGACGTCGACGAGCTCGACGTCCTCGGGGGCCAGCCCGCGCACCCAGGCGGCGATGTGGTGGCCGATCCGCCGGGGGCGGGTGCTCGCGGTGACGATGCCGATGCGGGTCATGGGCGCGATCCTCACACGAACTCGGAGCGCGTGCGGACCCGGCCACGCCACCCGCGGGGACGCGCGGCACGCCCCGAGCTCCCGTCACCCGGGCGGCGACCGAGGGGTGCCGGGCGGTGCCCGACACCCCTCCTTCTCCCGCCCGGGGTCAGGTGGACGCCGACTCGCTCGACATGCCCTCGGAGATCAGGTTCATGACCGAGGAGTCGGCCAGCGTGGTGACGTCACCGACCTCGCGGTGCTCGGCGACGTCCTTGAGCAGGCGGCGCATGATCTTCCCGGAGCGCGTCTTCGGCAGCTCGGGCACGATCATGATCTGCCGCGGCTTGGCGATCGGGCCGATCTCCTTGGCCACGTGGTTGCGCAGCTCCTGGATGGTCGCCTCGCCGTCGTCCTTGGCGTCGCCGCGCAGGATGACGAACGCGCACACGGCCTGCCCCGTGGTCTCGTCGGCGGCGCCGACCACCGCGGCCTCGGCCACCGACGGGTGCGACACCAGGGCCGACTCGATCTCGGCGGTCGACAGCCGGTGCCCGGAGACGTTCATGACGTCGTCGACGCGACCGAGCAGCCAGATGTTGCCCTTGGCGTCGTACTTGGCGCCGTCGCCGGCGAAGTAGTACTTCGGCCCGAACCGGCTCCAGTAGGTCTCCTTGTAGCGCTCCGGGTCACCCCAGATGCCGCGCAGCATCCCCGGCCAGGGCTTGGTCAGCACGAGGTAGCCGACCTTCTCGGCCTCGGTGAACGGGTTGCCGTCGTCGTCGAGGATCTCGGCCGCGATGCCGGGGATCGGCCGCTGCGCCGACCCGGGCTCGAGCGTGGTGACGCCGGGCAGCGGGCTGATCATGATGCCCCCGGTCTCGGTCTGCCACCAGGTGTCGACGATCGGTGCGGTGCCGCCGCCGATGTTCTTGCGGTACCAGAGCCACGCCTCGGGGTTGATCGGCTCGCCGACGCTGCCGAGGAGGCGCACCGACGACAGGTCGAACTTCGCGGGGATCTCGTCGCCCCACTTCATGAAGGTGCGGATGGCGGTGGGCGCGGTGTAGAGGATCGAGACCTTGTACTTCTCGATGAGCTCCCACCAGCGGCCCTGGTGCGGGGTGTCGGGGGTGCCCTCGTACATCAGCTGGGTCGCGCCGTTGGCCAGCGGTCCGTAGACGATGTAGCTGTGCCCGGTGACCCAGCCGACGTCGGCGGTGCACCAGTAGACGTCGGTCTCGGGGTGCACGTCGTGCACCACCGCGTTGGTGTAGGCCGCCTGGGTCAGGTAGCCGCCGCTGGTGTGGAAGATGCCCTTGGGCTTCCCCGTGGTGCCGCTCGTGTAGAGGATGAACAGCGGGTGCTCGCTGTCGTGCGGCTGGGCCTCGTGGGTGTCGCTCTGGCGGTCGACGACGTCGTGCCACCAGACGTCGCGCCCCTCGACCCAGTCGACCTCGGTCTCGGTGCGGCGCACCACGAGCACCTTCTCGACCGGGCTGTCGTGCTTCAGGGCCTCGTCGACGGCGGCCTTGAGCGGTGCGGGTTTGCCGCGCCGGAACTGACCGTCGGTGGTGACCACCAGCTTGCACTGGGCGTCGTCGATGCGGGTGTGCAGGGCCTCGGCCGAGAAGCCGCCGAAGATCACCGAGTGGGGGGCGCCGAGCCGGGCGCAGGCGAGCATCGTGAACGCCGTCTCGGGGATCATCGGCATGTAGATGGCCACCGTGTCACCGGAGCCCACGCCGAGCTCGGTGAGCGCGTTGGCGGTCCTGGCCACCTCGCGCTGGAGGTCGGCGTAGGTGATGGTGCGGGTGTCGCCGGCCTCGCCCTCGAAGTGGATGGCGACCCGGTCGCCGTTGCCCGCCTCGACGTGGCGGTCGACGCAGTTGTGGGCGACGTTGAGCTGCCCGCCGACGAACCACTTCGCGAACGGCGCGTCGTCCCAGTCGAGGACGCGCTCGAAGTCCTTCGCCCACGTGATGCGGGTGCGAGCCTGCTCGGCCCAGAACCCCTCGTGGTCGTCGGCCGCGGCGTCGTACATCGCGGCGGTGCCGTTGGCCTGCGCGGTGAACGCCGGGTCGGGCGCGAAGTCCATCTCGTGCACGTGGCTGGACAGGCTGTCGTCGGTCACGGCGTGCTCCTCCTCGTTGAGTGTCAGGTGCCCAGCCAACCCGCTCGCGGACCGCACGGCAACCGCCTGCACGCCGCGAGGCCGGTGGACGGGCGCCGGGTGCGACGAGCGGGCTCGCCCGGCCGCGGGGGTGACCGACGCGTGGCGGCGGCGCGGCCCTGACGAGGCGGCTGGCCGCGGTTCGATCGACCCGTCGCGGCGGCTCCACGGGGGCCTCGCGCGAGGCTGGACAAAGTGCGCAGTCATTTCGGGATACGGCTGGCGAAACTGTGCGCTCTTTGCCCATCCGGCACGCCAGCGGTTCCATCGAAGCCAGGATCCGTGGAATCGTGGGGAGACAAGGCCCACAAGGCCAGGACAACTCACGAGGAGGTGAGCGCGGTGTTCGAGGAGGGACAGCTCTACTCGGCCGTGACGACCGACGCCGACGGCCAGGTGCAGGTGCACCTGGGGGAGAACCACCCCGGCTTCACGGATGCCGGCTACCGCGCCCGACGTGGCGAGATCGCGGTGGCGGCGCTCACCCACCGGCCCGGCGAGCCGGTGCCGACCATCGACTACACCGACGAGGAGCACGGCATCTGGCGCCTGGTGTCGGCCGAGCTCGCACCCAAGCACGAGAAGTACGCGCACTCGGAGTTCCTCGCGGCCAAGGCCGCGCTCGCGCTGCCCACCGACCACGTGCCGCAGCTGCACGAGGTCACCGAGCGGCTGCGTCCGCTCACCGGATGGAGCTACCGCGCCGCCCCCGGGCTGGTGCCGCTGCGCGAGTTCTACGCCGACCTGGGCGAGCGCACCTTCAACTCCACCCAGTACCTCCGGCACCCGAGCCAGCCGCTCTACACGCCCGAGCCCGACATCATCCACGAGGTCATCGGGCACGCCAACCAGCTCGCGAGCCCGCGCTTCGCCGCGATCACCGAGGCCGCCGGACAGGCCAGCCTGCGGCTCGAGACCGACGAGGCGATGCAGTTCGTCGCCGACGTGTTCTGGTTCTCCATCGAGTTCGGGGTCATGGCCGAGGACGGCGAGACCAAGGCCTACGGCGCCGGCATCCTCTCGAGCTACGGCGAGATGGACGAGTTCGGGCACATGGACATCCGTCCGCTCGACCTGCACCAGATGGGCACGCTCAACTACGACATCACGGCCTACCAGCCGGTGCTGTTCCGGGCCGAGAGCCTCGATCAGCTCGAGGACGTCGTCGGTGACTTCTTCGCCACCGTCGACGACGACCTCGCGGCTCGGCTGCACGCGGGCGCCTCGAGCTTCGCCTGACCGCAGCGGTCACGACGCCGGATGCCGGGCAGCCAGGTGGCCGCCCGGCATCAGCGTCTGTGGCCGTCCAGCGTCCGCGTCCGTGACGGCGTCACCAGTGGTGCGCGACGTCGACGACGAGACGGCTGCGGTTGGTGCTCGCGTCGTAGACCGTGAAGGCGCGGAACGGCAGACGAGCCCGCACGCCGAGTGCGACGGTCGTGTAGCCCTCGAAGGAGCCGGCCCAGCGCACCTGGCGGAAGGTCGTGAAGCCGGCGACCGACGGCATCGACGGGGTGCTCGTCGCACCCTTCTTCGCGACGACGGCGAGCCGTGCCCCGCCGGCCACGGGCACCGGGAAGCCTCCGCCCTCCGTGCGCACCGTGGTGACGTAGCGGACGTCGAAACCGGGTGCCCGGCCGGTCGCGTCGATGACGAGGCGGTCGTAGCAGGCGTGCCGTCCGGCCCGTACGCCGGTGACGCGGCCGGGAACCGTCGTTCCCGACGTCTTGGCGACCGACCCCCAGGTGATGCCGCAGTAGGCGGCCCCGGCGCTCGCGGCGCCGGTGGCGGCCGGCACGGCGACGAGGGCGGCGGCTCCGGCCACCGCCGCCAGCGCGGCGACTGCACGCGTCCGGAGGGTCCTGGTGCGAGTGCTCTGGCGCTGGGTGTCAGCCATGACGGGCTCCTCTCCCGGGTGCCGGTTCGGCCGGGTGGTCCTCACAGAGTGACCCTCGGCGGGAGGCCTGACAAGAGGCACCGGCGCACGGCGTACAGCGGCCGCGGAGGGGTGACCCACTCCGCGGCCGCTGCGTGTGCGGTGAGGCTGCCGCCTCAGTGGTTGATCGCCTCCCCCACACCGTGACCGGTGAGGCTGCGCACCTCCATCTCGGCGTACTTCTGCGCGTTGTGCTCCTTGCTCGTGACCGAGCCGAGCCAGCCGAGGAAGAACGCGAGCGGGATCGAGATCAGGCCCGGGTTGTCGAGCGGGAACAGGTGGAAGTCGATGGCCGTGTTGGTGATCATCGACTGGCTGGGGCCACCTTCGACCAGCGGCGGCTTGCCGGACACCACCGGGCTGAAGATGATCAGCACGATCGCGCTCGTGAGGCCGCCGTAGATGGACCACAGCGCCCCGCGGGTGTTGAAGCCCTTCCAGAACAGCGAGTACAGGATCGTCGGCAGGTTGGCGCTCGCGGCGATCGCGAAGGCCAGTGCCACCAGGAACGCGATGTTCTGGTTCTTCGCGAGGATGCCACCGAGGATGGCGACCGCGCCGATGACGACCGAGGCGATGCGGGCCACCCGCACCTCCTGCTCCTGCGTCGTCTGGCCGTGCTTGAAGACCTCCTTGTAGAGGTCGTGCGCGAAGGTCGCCGACGTGGTGATGGTGAGACCCGCGACGACGGCGAGGATCGTGGCGAACGCGATGCCACTGATGACACCGAGCAGCACGGACCCGCCGAGCTCGTAGGCCAGCAGCGGCGCCGCCGAGTTGGCCTTGCCGGGTGCGGCGTTGATGGCCTTGGGGCCGACGAGGGCGGCGGCACCGTAGCCGACGACGAGGGTCAGCAGGTAGAAGCCGCCGATGAGCCAGATGGCCCACTCGACCGACTTGCGGGCCTGCTTGCTCGTCGGCACGGTGTAGAACCTCTGGAGCACGTGGGGGAGCCCCGCGGTACCGAGTACGAGCGCCATCGACAGCGAGATGAAGTCGATCTTGGTCGTGAGGTTCTTGCCGTACTTCAGGCCGGGCTCGAAGAGCTTGTCCCCGGCCTTTGAGTTGTCGGCCGCCGACTGGAAGAGCTCGGAGAAGCTGAAGCCGAACTTGCCCAGCACCATCAGCGTGATGACGGCGGTGCCGGCGATGAGCAGCAGCGCCTTGATGATCTGCACCCAGGTGGTGCCCTTCATCCCGCCGATGAGGACGTAGGTGATCATGATGCCGCCGACGACGACGATGACCAGGTTCTGGGCCGCCTCACCCGAGACGCCCAGGAGCAGCGATACCAGGCCACCGGCACCGGCCATCTGGGCCAGCAGGTAGAAGAACGACACCGTGATGACCGAGATGGAGGTCGCGATGCGCACCGGCCGCTGGCGCAGGCGGAAGGACAGCACGTCGGCCATCGTGAAGCGGCCCGTGTTGCGCATCAGCTCGGCCACCAGGAGCAGGGCGACGAGCCAGGCGACGAGGAACCCGATGGAGTACAGGAAGCCGTCGTATCCCGTCAGGGCGATGGCTCCTGCGATGCCGAGGAAGCTCGCGGCGGACAGGTAGTCGCCGGCGAGGGCCACGCCGTTCTGGCGGCCGGAGAAGGCGCCCGCGGCGGTGTAGTACTGCTCGGCGGTCTTCTTGCCGGACGAGACCCGGATGACGATGGTGAGGGTGATGACCACGAACGCCGCGAAGATCGCGATGTTCAGGGCCGGGGAGCCGACCGAGGTCGCCTCGGCGAAGGGGAGCGTGAGAGCCATGGGTCAGTTCTCCTTCGATGAGGCGGCAGCGGAGTCGACGGAGGCGGTCATCTGGGCGGACGCGGCCTCAGCCATGGGGTCGAGCTCACGGTTGGCCCAGCGGGCGTAGATGAAGGTGATCGCGAACGTCGTCACGAACTGGCCGAGGCCGAACAGCAGCCCCACCGTGATGCCGGGGGCGCCGACCTCCTGGCCCATGAAGCCGGGCGCGAACATCGACAGGAGTACGTAGAGGAAGTACCAGACGAGGAAGAACGCGGTCATCGGGAAGACGAACCCGCGGAACTTCTTGCGCAGCGCCTGGAACTCCGAAGTGGACTGCAGTGCGAGGTAAGCGTCCTCGGTCTGCGTGCGAGCGTCGTTGCTCACGGGTCACCTCCAGGGTCGGTGTCCGGACGGTGCCGCCCGGATCGGGACCACAGTGGAGGGTGCGGCGTCCCGCGTCATCGGCGCGTGCAGCCGCGGCGCCGAGCGGGTGGAGGACGCGTTGTGCGGCGGGCCCAGGTGCGCCGAACGGCGCGCGTCGCACGACGAACGGTGCCCCGGCCGCTGCCCGTGCCGACGGCATCCCGGCATGATGGGCCCGTGCGCGCACTCCGGAAGGTCACGGCAGGTCCCGGTCTCGAGCTCGTCGACGTCGCCGAGCCGACGTGCGGCGACAAGGACGTCAAGATCAGGGTGCTGAGGGCGGGGCTGTGCGGCACCGACCTGCACCTCGAGCAGTGGGACGAGTGGGCTGCGGCGACCGTGCAGGTGCCGATGACCCTCGGCCACGAGTTCTTCGGCGAGGTGGTCGAGGTGGGAGCCGACGTCGACCACGTGTCCGTCGGCGACCGGGTGTCGGGCGAGGGCCACCTCGTCTGCGGCAGCTGCCGCAACTGCCGCGCCGGACGGCGGCACCTGTGCATCAACACGGTCGGTGTCGGGGTCAACCGCGACGGGGCGTTCGCCGACTACGTCGTCATCCCCGCCACCAACGCGTGGGTGCAGCCGGCCGACCTCGACCCCGACCTGGGCGCGCTCTTCGACCCGCTCGGCAACGCCACGCACACGGCGCTGCAGTGGCCGGTGGTCGGAGAGGACGTCGTGGTGACCGGGGCCGGCCCGATCGGCGTCATGGCGACCGCGATCGTGCGGCACGCCGGGGCCCGCCGGATCTGCGTCACCGACCTGTCGCCGGAGCGGCTGGCCCTGGCGAAGGCGGCGGGGGCCGACCTCGTCGTCGACGTGTCGGCCGGCGGCTCCTTGCGCGACGCGCAGGTCGAGCTGGGGATGGTCGAGGGGTTCGACATCGGCCTCGAGATGTCCGGGTCACCCGTTGCCGTCGAGGACATGCTGGCCAACATGAACCACGGCGGCCGGGTGGCGCTGCTGGGCCTGCCCAAGGACCGCTACGCCATCGACTGGGGCCGGGTGATCACGCACATGATCACGCTGCGCGGCATCTACGGGCGCGAGATGTTCGAGACCTGGTACCTGATGGGGTCGATGCTCGCGACGTCCCCGTCGTTGCGCACGGCGGTGTCGTCGGTGGTGACCGGGCGGTACGCCGCGGAGGACTGGGAGGCCGCCTTCGCCGAGACCCGCTCGGGGCAGGGCGGCAAGGTCGTCCTCGACTGGAGCTGACCGGCATCCCGAGGGCTGGGCCCTGAGGGCGTCCTCGCCGGCGCTACCGCCTGGTAGGTGCTGCGGTCGGTGCACCTACCAGGCGGTAGGCGGCGTCGGCTCGGGCATACGCTGGCGGGGCGGCGTCGCACCCGGGCGCCGGAACCCCGCCCGACCCACGGAGGAGGCGACGTGTACGGCGCCATCAAGGACCAGCTCGCGGCCACGCTGACCGAGATCGAGGAGGCCGGGCTCTACAAGCGCGAGCGCGAGCTGACCACCCCGCAGTCGTCCCACGTGGCGACGACCGGTGGGCAGGCGCTGAACTTCTGCGCCAACAACTACCTCGGGTTCGCCGACCACCCCGACGTCGTCGCGGCGAGCCGGGCGGCGCTGGACGAGTGGGGTTTCGGGATGGCGTCGGTGCGCTTCATCTGCGGCACCCAGACCCAGCACACCCAGCTCGAGTCGCGCCTGTCGGAGTTCCTCGGCAGCGAGGCGACCATCCTCTACAGCTCGTGCTTCGACGCGAACGGCGGTGTCTTCGAGGTGCTCTTCGGGGCCGAGGACGCCATCGTCTCCGACGAGCTCAACCACGCGTCGATCATCGACGGCATCCGGCTGAGCAAGGCGGCGCGGTTCCGGTACAAGAACGCCGACATGGCCGACCTGCGCGCGCAGCTCGAGGCGGCGCGGGCCGGTGGCGCGCGGCGGGTGTGCGTCGTCACCGACGGGGTGTTCTCGATGGACGGCTCCTACGCCCCGCTCGACGAGATCTGCGACCTGGCCGACGAGTTCGAGGCGATGGTGCTCGTCGACGACTCGCACGCCGTGGGCTTCGTCGGTGACGGCGGCCGGGGGACTCCCGAGCTGTTCGGTGTCATCGACCGGGTCGACATCGTCACGGGCACGCTCGGCAAGGCGCTGGGCGGTGCCTCGGGCGGCTACGTCGCGAGCCACCGCGAGGTCGTCGACCTGCTGCGCCAGCGCTCACGTCCCTACCTGTTCTCCAACTCGGTCGCACCGGCCGTGGTGGCCGGGTCGCTCGCCGCGCTCGACCTCGTGTCGGGATCGAGCGAGGCGCGGGAGACGTTGCGCGACAACTCTTCGCTGTTCCGTGAGCTGATGACGGACGCGGGGTTCGAGCTGCTGCCCGGGTCGCACCCCATCACGCCGGTCATGTTCCCCGGTGACGACGGCGCGCGCCGGGCGTCGGAGATCGCCGACCACATGCTCGGCAACGGCGTCTACGTCATCGCGTTCAGCTTCCCCGTCGTCCCCAGGGGACGGGCTCGGATCCGGGTGCAGCTGTCGGCGGCTCACTCGCAGGACGACGTGCGGGCCTGCGTCGACGCGTTCGTGGCGGCGCGCGAGGCGGTCGGCTGACCACCATCCGCCGGGGCCGTCCCAAGGTCAGTCGCGCAGGCGCGAGCGGGCCAGCGCGACCCGTTCGGGGGTGTGCAGCCGCACCATCGTGCGCAGGGTTCCGGCAGGCACCCGCGACGGGGTGGCCAGCGAGACGATGACCATCGTGGCGATGGCCAGGGGGGTCGCCCACATCGCCGGGTTCGCCAGCAGGGCCCCGGTCCACCCACCCTCCGGTCCGCTGGCGATCGTCCAGGCGATCGCGAGACCCGCCGACAGCGCGCCGGTGACCAGACCCGCCATCGCCCCCCACGTCGACAGCCGTCGCCACCAGACGCCGAGCATGATCAGCGGTGCGAAGGTCGCCGCGGCCACGGCGAACGCCAGCCCCACCGTGGTGGCCAGTCCGAGGGACTCCGTCGCGCGGCTGACGGCATACGGGATGACGACCGCGAGGATGGCGGCGACCCGGAAGCCGCGTACCCCGGGCACGTCGCCGCCGGCGAACCGGTGGAGACGGGGCCGCAGCAGCTCCTGGTCGATGACCCCGGTGACCGACATCGCCAGGCCGGATGCCGTGGACAGGAACGCCGCGAACGCGCCCCCCGCGAGCATCGCCGTCAGCAGCTGGCCGCCCAGGCCCGGGAGCAGGGTCTCGGGCAGCCGCAGCACGATGGTGTCGGGGCGCACACCCGGTGGCAGCGTCGGATAGGCCACCCGGCCGAGCGCGGCGTAGATCGGTGGGAACAGGTAGAAGGTGCCGAGCAGGGCGATGACGGTGACGGTGGTGCGGCGGGCGCCGAGGCCGTCGGGGTTGGTGTAGTAGCGCACGAGCACGTGCGGCAGGCCCATGGTGCCCAGGCACAGGGCGAGCACCGTGGATGCCGTGCGGTACGCCGGGTGGTCGTCGGGACCGGTGGGGGTGAGCGGGATGCTCCACGACGGGTCGACCTGTGGCGCAGGCGATCCCGAGCGGAACCACAGGGCCAGCAGCACGAAGGCCGGCACCGCGAGCGCGGTGAGCTTGATCCAGTACTGCACGGCCTGCACGAAGGTGATCGAGCGCATGCCGCCCGCGCCGACGGCGAGGGCGATGACCACCATGACGACGAAGCCACCGACCCAGGCCGGGGCGCCCGTGACGAGGGTCAGGGTGAGGCTGGCGCCCTGGAACTGCGGCACGAGGTAGAGCCAGCCGATGCCGACGACGAGCAGCGAGGACACGAGCCGGATGGCGCGCGACCCGAGCCGGGCCTCCGCGAAGTCGGGCAGGGTGTAGGCGCCGGAGCGCCGCATCGGGGCCGCCACGACGACGAGCAGGACGAGGTATCCGAGGGTGTAGCCGACCGGCAGCCAGAGCATGTCCACGCCCTGCGCGTAGATGAGCCCGGCGACGCCGAGAAAGCTTGCGGCCGAAAGGTACTCGCCGCTGATCGCCGACGCGTTGAGGCGCGGCGACACGGTGCGTCCGGCCACGTAGAAGTCACTCGTGCGCCGCGACAGCCGCAGGCCCAGGGCCCCGACCAGGAGCGTGGTGAGGCAGACCAGGGCGACCGAGATGATCGACAGCGAGTAGTTCACGAGGACTCGACGACCTCGGCGAAGTCCTGCTCGATGCGTTCGGCCTGTCGGGTGTACCACCGGGCGAGGAACCACGCCGCGGGGTAGACCGCGACCCCCAGCACGAGCCAGGGGAAGGGCACCCCGACCACCGTGATGGTGCGGGTCGCGGGGACGAGGCTGAGCGTGACGGGCAGGGCCGCCAGCCCGGCGACGGTGA
Source organism: uncultured Actinomycetota bacterium (assembly GCA_963707895.1). Classification (GTDB taxonomy): domain Bacteria; phylum Actinomycetota; class Actinomycetes; order Actinomycetales; family Dermatophilaceae; genus Fodinibacter. The sequence continues at coordinate 549,037 of CAVPRS010000011.1, forward strand.
GGGCGATGACGGCGACGGAGAGGCGCAGCTGGGCCCGCATCAGGCCGTCGAGGTAGACGTCGCCGAGCTCGGTCTGCTCGTCGAGGTCGCGCGACACCGGGCGGGCGTGCATCGGGGCGGCGCCGCGACGCGAGCTGGTGACCCGGACCCGCTGGGGCGGGCCGGCCGCCGGCGTGCTCACGCGTCAGCCGCCGCTCGGGCGCCGGTCGCCGATCGGCCGGCGCAGCAGGGTGTCGCGCAGGTGCTTGGTGTGCCGCCGGCTCACCTGGAGCTCCACCCGCCCCACGACGACCGAGCAGCGCCCGTGGTCCATGCGCACCTCGCTGACGTGCGGCAGGGCGACCAGGGTGCTGCGGTGGATGCGCACGAACCCGGCATCGGCCCAGCGCTCCTCGAGCACGCTGAGCGGGACCCGCACGAGGTGCGACCCGGTCTCGGTGTGCAGCCGGGCGTAGTCGCCGTGGGCCTGGGCGTAGCGGATCTGGTTGCGGGTGATGAACCGGGTGACGCCGCCCAGCTCCACCGGGATCGTCTCGTCCTTCACCGGTGCGTTCGCCGCGTCGGTGCCGGCCGGACCGGCATCCCCGTTGGCACCGTTCGCGCCGCCCTCGGCGCCGCCCCCGTCCGCGCCGTCCCCGGGCCGCTCGGTCTGGGCCACGACGACCCGGCGGATCGCCTCCGACAGCCGCTCGGCCCGCACCGGCTTCATCACGTAGTCGGTCGCCGCGAGGGCGAAGGCGTCGACCGCGTGCTCGTCGTGAGCCGTGACGAACACGATCTGGGGGCGCACGCTGAACCGCGAGATCACCCGCGCCAGGGCCATGCCGTCGAGGCCCGGCATCGAGATGTCGCTGAAGACGACGTCGACGTCGCGTCCGTCGAGCACCTGCAGCGCCTCGGTGCCGCTCGAGGCGGTGATGACCTCGGCGATGCGCTCGTCGCGGCCCAGCAGGTAGCCGAGGTCGGACAGGGCCGGCAGCTCGTCGTCGACGACGAGCGCGGTCAGTCCGGCATCGGTGGAGGACATGGGCAGGAGCCTACGACTCGTGTCTACGGCGCGGCGTGGATGCCGGGTGCGAACTTGGGCACGCGGAACGACACCTTCGTGCCGGCCCCCACGGCGGTCTCGACGACCAGCCCGAACTCGTCGCCGTAGACCTGGCGCAGCCGGGCGTCGACGTTGCCGAGGCCGATCGAGTCGGAGGCGTGCGCACCGTCGAGGATGGTGCGCACCCGCTGTGGGTCGGTGCCGACGCCGTCGTCCTCGATGCTGATCTCGGCCTCGGAGCCCCGGTCGCTGGCGGTGATGGTGAGGTGGCCGCCGCCCTCCTTGCCCGCCAGCCCGTGCCGGACGGCGTTCTCGACGAGGGGCTGCACGGCGAGGTAGGGCACGGTGACCGGTAGCACCTCGGGTGCGATGAGCAGGGTGATCCGCAGCCGGTCGCCGAACCGGGCCTGCTCGAGCACGAGGTAGCGCTCGACGTTGCGCAGCTCCTCCGCCAGCGTCGTGAAGGGCCCGCCGGAGCGCAGGGCGTACCGGGTGAAGTCGGCGAAGTCGATGAGCAGCTCCCGGGCGCGCTCGGGGTCGGTGCGCACGAACGACGCGATCGCCGCCAGGCTGTTGTAGATGAAGTGGGGGCTGATCTGGGCCCGCAGGGCGCGCAGCTCGGCCTCCATGACCCGCGTTCGGGTGCGCGCCAGCTCGGCCAGGGCCAGCTGGCTGGACACCCACGCGGCCACCTCCTCGGTGGCCCGGGCCAGACCCGGCGAGGGGTCCTGGGTCCAGGCGGTGAGGGTGCCGACGATGAGGTCGTCCATGACGAGGGGGGCGGTCACGGCGCTGCGAAGGGGGCAGTCAGGGTCGGCGCACACGACGTCGCGCGACCCGTGCACGACGGTGCGGCCGGTCTGACGGGTCTGCTCACCCAGGGCGAGGGCCGTGCCGCGGTGGTGGTCGCCGAGGCCGGTCCACGACAGGACGCTCCCGGCGTCGGCGATCGACACGGCGTGCGCACCGAGGATGGAGAGCAGGTGCCGGCCGGCGCGCTCCGCGGCATCCGGGGTGAGGCCCTCGCCGAGGTGCTGGGAGGCGAGGGATGCCGTGTGCAGCGTCGCGTAGGTGGCCCGGTCGACCTCGGAGAGGAAGCCGCGGCGGCGGCTGCGGCCCAGGAGCCACGCGGCGAGTGCGATGAGGAGCATCGTCCCGGCGACGAGCACGGCCGTCGGCCAGTGGATGCTTCCCGTCATGGGGTCACCATAGGCTCGGCCGTGCTGGGCACGACCGACGAACATGGGAGGCGGCACCGTGGGTGAGCTCGACGAGGTCCTGGCCCTCGAGTGGCAGGACGGAGCCGCGGTGGGGCCGTCGACGCCGGGCACCGTGGGGGTCGCGCGCGGCCACCTCGGCGAGGGGTGGCTGATCGGCCACGCCATCAACGGTGGGGTGCTCATGGCCCTCGGTGCCGCGGGGGCCGCATCCGGGCTGGCGGCTTCCGGACACGCCGACGTGCTCACCTGGGGAGCGCACTTCCTCTCCGCCGCCGTGGCCGGCCCGGTCGAGGTTCGCGTCGAGGTGCTGCGGGTCGGGCGCACCGTCGCGACCGCCGAGATCCGCCTCATCCAGTCGGGTGACGACGGTCGACCGCACGAGCGGGTGCGGATGACGGGCACGTTCGGCTCGCTCGACCGGGCCGAGCCCGTGCACCGGGCCCCCTCGCCTCCGCAGATGCCGTCGCCCGGCGAGTGCCTGCCCGCCCGGCGCGACGCCTCACCGGTCGCCCGGGAGATCGTCATGCTCGACCGGATGGACGCGCGCATCGACCCGTCGACCGCCGGCTTCGCGGTGGGGCGACCGAGCGGCCGCGGCGCCATCCGGGCCTGGCTGCGGCTCGAGGACGGCCGTGAGCCCGACGTCACGATGCTGCCGTGGGCCGTCGACGCGCTCATGCCGGTGTCGTTCGACCTCGGCGCCCCGGGGTGGGCGCCCACGATGGAGCTCACCGGCCAGCTGCTGGGCCGGCCCGCCCCGGGCTGGCTGCTCGCCGAGCTCACCACCGACACCGTGGTGGGTGACCTGCTCGTCGAGGACGCCTGCCTGTGGGACTCCACCGGCCGGCTCGTCGCCCGGTCACGGCAGCTCGCCGGGGTGCGGCTGCCCGGCAACTAGTCTGCTCGCGTGCCTCACGAGAGCCCGGCCGTCGACGCCGTTGCGCGCCTGGCCGAGCTTCCCGGCATCCCGGAGCAGGTGGAGGCGGCGCGCGAGGCGTGCACCCGGCTGCGCTGGCACCAGGCGCTGCGGCGGCGGATCCCGGAGGCTGCGGCCGAGTCGCGGGTGCGCGGGGCGGTCGCCAGTGGAGAGCTCGAGGGCGCGTCGGTACCGGTCGACGTGGTGCGCGACATCGCGCGCGGGGCTTCTACGTGGTCTCCGTCGCCGGACCCCGTCGAGGTGACCGTGAGGGGGGTGCTGGCGGCGACCGCGGAGACCGAGCACGTGCTCGGGGTCGTGCTGACCGCACCGCTGCAGGCGCTCGCCCGGTTGCACACGGCGGCGGCGAACGGACTGGTGCCGGACGACGCGCTCGGCCGGCCTCGCCTCGCGGGTGAGCAGTGCGGGGAGCTGACCGACCTGGGGCCGGCGCCGGATGCCGCGGAGGTGACGGTGCGGCTGCGTTCCGTGGCCGAGGTGCTGCTGGCGACGCCCCGGCTGCCGGTGGTCGTGGCCGCTGCCCTGGTGCACGCCGAGCTGGCCACCGTGCGCCCGTTCGTGCGCGGCAACGCGGTCGTGGCGCGGGCCCTGGACCGGGCGGTCGTGCACGCCGGTGGGTCTGGACCCGACCGGTGTCGCGGTGACCGAGGCCGGCCACTCGGCGCAGGGAGGCGCGGCCTACCTCGGCGCGCTCACGGCATACGGCCGTGGTGACGTCGCGGGAGTGGGCCTGTGGATCTCGCACTGCTGCAGCGCCATCGTGGCAGCAGCGGCCGAGGGCGAGCGCGTCGCGGATGCGGTGCTCGCCGGGCGGCTCGGCTGACGCCGGGCGGCTCGGCTGACGTCAGGCAGCGAGGGCCGGGCCGGGGTGGGGCCGCGTGTCGGTCGGCGACGCGCCGAGGGACCTTGTCGGCGCCCGGGACGAGGAGTAGAACGAGTGGTGACGGAACCCCCTGGGGAACCGTCATGACGAAGCTACCGAGGACCGAACGGGTACCCACGCGCGGGCAGTCCACTGATGGACCGATCGTGATGGGCTGGACCCAGTACGACGACGGCATGGAGCACGCCTGGTCGCCCCGGACGTCCCCGGCAGGACGACGCCTCCGCCCCATGAACCGGACGGAGGCGCCGTCGCGTGCGGGGTGGGTCGCAGGGCCGCCGGGGGCCAGTTCTCCGCGGGGACACAGCGGGCGTTCAGGCGGCGTCCAGACAGGCTCCGGCAAGGTGGTCAAAGATTAAACCTGCTGGGCCCAACCTTCGGATTCCGTGGCTGTCGGGGACTCCTGAGGACGATTTCAGCATGTCGTAGGGAGGGCTTGCGCTGAGAGCCGGTCATGAGACACGATGGGCTCACTCGCTCCCCCTCGGGGTTGAGCGAACGGCGGACCGGCTTCTCCCCCCCGGAGCTCGGCTCGCCGACGGCCCCGGTTGTCCCCCCGACCGGGGCCGTCCCATTCCCTCTTCCAGGTGCGGTGCCGCGGTCGCGGACGTCGCCCCGGTCGCGGGGGCCCCGCCGTCCACCGGGGCCGTCCCATTCCCTCTTCCAGGTGCGGTGCCGCGGTCGCGGACGTCGCCCCGGCGGGTTCTGTCCACAGGCGCCCCTTCGGCGCGGCGTCGTCCACAGGGTCGCGGCTCGGCCTGTCCGGTCGACCCCATGCCGACGAGGCTGCGGTGATGACCAGCACCCCGTCCCTGACCGCAGTCGTCGGTGCGTCCGGCGGCCTCGGCGCGAGCACGCTCGCGCTCGCCGTCGGTCGGCGGCTGGCCGCCACCGGGCCACCCGCCGTGGTCGTCGACCTCGACCTGCTGCGGGGTGGCCTCGAGGTGACGGCGGGAGTCGAGCACCTGCCCGGCCGGCGATGGGACGACCTGCGCCACGTGCAGGGCCGGGTGCCGGCCGACGGGCTGGTGTCGGTGCTGCCCGGCGAGGAGGGCTGCGCCGTGCTCTCCGCTCGGGGCGGTGCACCGCCAGGGGTGCCGGAGACGGCAGCCCGCGACGTCGTCGTCTCGCTGACCCAGGGTTCGGCCCGGGTGGTGCTCGACCTACCTCTCAGCAGTCCGGTGCTCCCGGGTGTGTTGTCCTCGGGGGCACTGGTCGTCCTGGTCATCGGGCTGCGCACGCGCGCACTGGCCGACGCCGATGCCGCGGTGTCGCGCCTCCTCGACGCGCCGGGCGCACCGGAGGTCGCACCCGACCTGCGCCTCGTCACGCGCGGCGGGCGGGCCGGGTCCGACGTCGTCGACGAGGTCGTCGCCCACCTCGGCGTCGCCCACCTCCACCACCTCCCCGACGACCCGCACGTGCCGCGCGACGCCGAGCGTGGGCTGTTCCCCGGCACCGCACGCGATGCCGTGCGCCGGTGCGCCGATGCCGTGGTGGCGGCGGTCGACGCGGTGGCGGAGGCGTCGTGAGGGCCAGGGCCGGGCCGCTGGACGCGTCGGTGCGTCGCGCCATCCGAGCCGGGTCGCCGCCCTCGGTGGAGGCGATCGGCGACCTGGTGGGCGAGCACGCGCAGACCCTGGGCGACGACGGCCGGGTGCTGGCGGCTCGTGACCTGGTCGAGCAGCTGGTCGGCCTGGGGCCGCTCGCCGCGTTGGCCGCCGACACCTCGGTCACCGACCTGCTCGTCAACGGCGACGGAGTGGTGTGGGTCGACCGGGGTCGCGGCGTGGAACGGGCGGCCGTCCGGGTCGCCCACGATGACCTGCGGCCGCTGGCGGTCCGCTTGGCCGGGGTGGCCGGTCGGCGGCTCGACGACGCCCAACCCTGGGTCGACGGGCTGCTGCCGGGCGGGGTACGGCTGCACGCCGTGCTCCCACCCCTCGCCGACGGTGGGCCGCACCTGAGCCTGCGCTTCGCGCGACACCGACCGGGTGGGGTCGAGGCCTTGGTGGGGCTGGGGGCCGTGTCACCCGCCATGGCGACACTCCTGCGCGAGGTCGTCGCGGCGCGGGTGTCGCTGGTCGTCACCGGAGGAACCGGGGCCGGAAAGACCACGGTGCTCGCGGCGCTCGTGGCGGAGTGCGCGGCGGACGAGCGGGTCGTGGTGGTCGAGGACGTGCGTGAGCTCGACCCCGACCACCCGCACGTGGTGCGGCTGCAGGGCCGCGGACCCAACGTCGAGGGTGCCGGAGGGGTCACCCTCGTCGACCTGGTGCGACAGGCGCTGCGGATGCGACCCGACCGCCTCGTCGTGGGCGAGGTGCGTGGCCCGGAGGTGCGCGAGCTGCTCGCCGCGCTGAACACCGGCCACGAGGGCGGCATGAGCACGCTCCACGCGAACGGGCCCACCGAGGTACCGGCACGGATCGAGGCCCTCGGGGCGCTGGCCGGGATGCCGCGCGATGCCGTTCACGCCCAGCTCCGCGAGGCGTTGCGGGTCGTCGTGCACGTGGTGCGGCGCGGTGGTCAGCGATTCGTCGACCGGGTGGGTGTGGTCGTGGCCGAGCAGGGTGCGCTCGGCACCGTGCGGGTGGTCGAGGCCGCCTCGAACGGCGCTCGCGGCCTCGTCGCAGGCCCGGGACATCCCCGACTGGTCCAGCTGGTTCCCGGGGCAGCGGATGGGTGCTGTTGGGGGGAGTCGTGCTGACGGTCGTCGTCATGGTCGTGCTCGCCTGCCTGCTCTGGCCTCGGCGCCCCGGGTCGCCCGACGCTCCCCGTCGCACGACTGGTCCGCTCGGGGGCCCGAGGTCGCGGGCGCCTGCCGTGCTGGGCCGGCTGCGCGGGGCTGGTCTGGCGGGTCGACGTGGTCCGGGCGGCGGCTGGGTCGCCGACTTCGCCGAGGTGGTCGCCATCGGGCTCGAGGCGGGGCTCGACCTGCCCTCCGCGGCCCTGGTCTCCGCACGTTCGCCGACCGTGCTGGCCCGGGCGCCGTGGCTCGCCGCCCACCTCGAGGGCGCCGCCGACCGCGGGCAGGGGGTGACGACCCTGCTCGAGGTGGAGCCCGGCGCGACCCTCGAGGAGCGCGGTGACCTGTCGGTCCTCGTCGCCGCGTGGCGGTTGGCGGAGGTGGTGGGCGCCGCTGCCTCGGCCGTGACGGCATCCGCCGCGACCTCCGTCCGCGAGCGCCGCGCGGCCGCCGAGCGCACCGCCGTCGTGGTCGCGGGCCCGCGCGCCTCGATGGTGCTGCTGTCCGCGCTGCCGCTCGCCGGTCCGGTGGCCGCGCTGGCCGTCGGGATGCCGCCCGACCGGCTCTACGACTCAGCCGCGTCGCGGGTGCTCGCGGCCGTCGGACTGGCACTCACGGCCGCCGGGTGGTGGTGGTCGAGGTGGCTGCTGCGCAGGGCCCGCCGCCCCGGGCACACCGACGGAGCCGCCCGGTGATCGTGGCGGCGGTGGTCGCCGCCCTGGCCGTCCTCGTCTGGCCGGGCCGCGAGGGTGGGCGTTCGACGACCACCGAGCCGGGCGACCCTCCGGCCGCCGTCGCGGCCACGCTCGACGAGGCCGCCACGGCCCTGGGGTTGGTCGCCGCCGCCCTGCGCAGCGGGGTGGGCGCGGTCGAGGCGCTCGAGGCCGTCGCCGAGGTCGACGTCGGCCCGGCGGGGCGCGAGCTGGCCGTGGTGGCGGCCGCCCACCGCTGGGGCCGGACCACCGACGAGGCGTGGGCCCACGTCGGGGACGGGTGGGCGGCCGCCGCGGTGGCCTGGCACGCCGCCCACTCGCGCGGGGGCCGCGCCGGCAGGTCTGCTCACCGCCGCCTCGACCCGGATGCGCGCGGAGGAGTCCCGCCGCGTCGAGGCCGCGATCCAACGGGCCGGCGTGCTCCTGGTGCTGCCGCTCGGCATGTGCTTCCTGCCGGGATTCGTGGCCACCACCGTGGCACCGGTGGTGCTTCACCTGCTCGGTGGTGTGGCCCGCTGAGACGCGCGGTCGTCGGGACGCGAGGCGCTGCGCGACGTCCGACCCGTCGTCCACAGGCAGGTCGCCGCCGGCCGGTCTTCCACAGGTTTCGAGGGCACCTGGCCCCGGCGGTCCGCTCGATCAAGAGTGGACGAGGGCGCGAGACTCGCGCCAGGAGAAGCAGGGGAGGTCACCATGACGGTGAGGTCGGTCAACAGGGTCCGTGGGGCAGCGCGGCGGCTCCGGGCGTCGGGGGAGGAGGGGATGACGACGGCGGAGTACGCCGTGGGCACCATGGCTGCCGTCGCGTTCGCGGCGCTGCTGCTCGCCATCGTCCGGTCCGGGCCGGTCAAGAGCGCCCTGACCAAGGTCATCATGACCGCGCTCGGCACGGGGTCGTGACGCGCGGGGCGCGGGGCGAGCGGGGAGCAGCCACCGCCGAGCTGGCGGTGGCGCTCCCCAGCCTGGTCATCGTGCTCGCGGTGGCACTGGCAGCGGTCGATCTCGGCCTGGCCCAGGTGAGGTGTGTCGATGCAGCCCGGCTGGGTGCGCGGCTCCTCGCCCGTGGGGAGCCCGCGTCGAGGGTGTTGGCCGAGGTCCGGGCGGCGGCTCCCGATGGTGCTCGCGTCACGGTGGGCACCTCGGCCGGTCGGGTGACGGTGTCGGTCACCGGTGCGGTGCCGGCAGCTCTTCGACCGCTCGGTGGGGTGGGCACGCCGAGCGCATCGGCGCAGGCACTGGTCGAGGGAGCACCGTGATCGTCGCCGGGCAGGCGGCGCGCGGCGAGAGCGGAAGCGCCACGGTCCTCACCGTCGCGGCCATCGGGGTCGTGACGGTCGTCCTCACCGGGGTGCTCGTCGTCGCGGCAACCGTCCGCGACGTCCACCGGGCACGGGCCGCGGCCGACCTTGCGGCGCTCGCCGCAGCCGGCACGCTGGTCACCGGTGGCGCCGTCGACTGCGGCGTCGGTGCGTCCGTCGCGGCGGCCAACAGCGGTGTCCTCTCGCAGTGCGCGAGCTCTGCCGACGGTTCGGTGGTGGTGACGGTGGCCGTCGGGAGGCACTGGCCGGCGGGCTGGCTGGGGCTGCCTGCACACGTGTCGGCGCGAGCCCGAGCGGGTCTCGTCGAGGCCGAGCCGCCCTAGGGCCGTCCCCCGACGCGACGGTGCGCCGTCAGGCCGGCACTGACCTCTGGTGGGAGGGCCGGCTGCCGCGGACGACGAGCGGGGTCAGCCCCGGCTGTCGCCGTGGCGAGGGCTGGCGTCGGAAGGCTCGCGCGCGGCATCCACGGAGGTGTCGACCGCAGAGCGGTCGGTGCTCGTCGTTGCCGGGGCGGTGTCCGGCGCCGATGACGGAGCCGGGCTGGTGTCGGCCGCGGTCGTGTCCGTGGTCGTCTCCGCCACCCGGGCCTCAGCCGCCTCACGGCGACGACGCTCCTCCGTGAGGGCCTGCTCCCGCGTCGCGAACTCGTCCTGGAGGCGCTTCTGCTCCTCGGCGCGGCTGGCCTCGGCAGCCGCGGCGGCCTCCTTGGCCTCGATCCGGCGCCGCTTGCTCCGGCGAAGGCTGCTGCGCAGCAGGGCCCAGCCCAGCCAGAACACCGAGATGACGACCATCCCGGTGACGAGCAGGGTCAGCGGCGGGATGCTCAGCGTGCCGCCGAGGACGTCGATCTGGACGGTGTCCTCGAGCTGGGCGGTGCCGACGATGAGGACGACCCCCGCGGCGGCGGCGAGCAGGACGAGGATGACTCCGAGCAGGACCATGTTCTCGACAGTACCCAAGCGCTCGCGCCGGGAACCCCTCGTGAACAGCCCTGTTGCACAAGGTCGAAGGTCGCGCCGGGGCGGGCACCACGGCCGGGGGCCCGGGTGGGCGACCGAGGCCCGGTGGGCGACCGAGGCCTGGCTCAGCCCTCGGCCGGCGCCAGGGCCAGCTCGAGCACGGTGACCGCCCCGGCCTTGTCGAGCGGCTCGTTGCCGTTGCCGCACTTGGGCGACTGCACGCAGGCCGGGCACCCCGTGGCGCACCGGCACCCGAGCACGGCGTCGCGGGTGGCCCTCACCCACGCCTCGAACGCCGCGTACCCGCGCTCGGCGAACCCCGCACCACCCGGGTAGCCGTCGAACACCATGATCGTGGGTCGGCCGGTATCGGGGTGCAACGCCGTCGAGACCCCGCCGACGTCCCACCGGTCGGAGGTCGCGACCAGCGGCAGCATCCCGATGGCCGCGTGTTCCGCCGCGTGCAGGGCCCCGGGCACGACGGTCGGCTCCACCCCGGCAGCGGCCAGCACGTCGTCGGGCACGGTCCACCAGACGGCTTTCGTCGTCAGGGCACGCTCGGGCAGGTCGAGCGGGTGGGTGCCGAGCACCTCGCCCGACGGCAGCCGTCGCAGGAAGCCGGTGACCTGCGAGGTCACCCGCACCGTGCCGAACGACACCTCCACCCGCGCCCGCTGCTCGGTGCGCTCGCGGCCGAGGATGTCGAACCTGCTCACCGACTGGGCGTGCGTCGACCACCCGGGGTCGCCCCTCACCACGTGCGCTGCCCGGGCCTCGAGGTCGAGCTCGGTGACCACCCAGGTGTCGCCCTGGTGCACGTGCACGGCCCCGGTGTGCACCTGCGCGTGCGACGACGCCTCGTCGACGGTGCCCAGCACCCGGCCGGTGCGCGCCTCCACCACCGCCACCACGTCGCTCGCCCCGCGCAGCGAGATGTGCTCGGCGGGCCGGTCCTCGCGGGCCCAGAACCAGCCGGAGGGCCGGCGGCGCAGGATGCCCGCTCGACACCAGGGCGTCGAGCAGCCGCCGGGCGTCGGGTCCGAACATCGGCAGGTCGCTCTCGCCCAGGGGCAGCTCGGCCGCGGCCGCCGCCAGGTGCGGGGCCAGCACATGGGGGTTGTGCGGGTCGAGGACGGTGGCCTCGACGGCAGCGCCGAAGATCGCCTCCGGGTGCCGTACCAGGTAGGTGTCGAGCGGGTCGTCGGCGGCCACCAGCACCGCGAGCGACTCCTCGCCCGAGCGCCCGGCCCGCCCCGCCTGCTGCCACAGGCTGGCCCGCCGACCCGGCCAGCCGGCCATCACCACGGCGTCGAGGCCGCTGACGTCGATGCCCAGCTCGAGGGCGTTGGTCGCCGCCAGCCCCCGCACCGACCCGTCGCGCAGGCCACGCTCGAGCTCGCGGCGGTCCTGCGGCAGGTAGCCCCCGCGATAGGCCGCCACGCCCTCGGCGCGCGAGGGGTCGTCGTGCTCCACCCGCCGGCGGGCGTTGGTCGCCAGTGCCTCGGCACCGGCCCGGCTGCGCGCGAACGCCACCGCCTGCACGCCGTCGAGCACGAGCTCGGCGAGGATCTCGGCCGCCTCGGTCGTCGCCGAGCGACGGTGGCCGTCGACCGTGCCGGGCTCCCACAGGGCGAAGGTCATCGCCCCGCGCGGCGACCCGTCGTCGGTGACGGCCGCGACCGGCATCCCGATGAGGCGTGACGCGTGCGTGGCCGGCTCGGACACCGTGGCCGACGCCAGCACGAACGTCGGCGAGGCGCCGTAGCGGGCCGCCACCCGGCGCAGCCGCCTCAGCACGGCCGCCACGTGCGAGCCGAACACCCCGCGGTAGACGTGGCACTCGTCGACCACCACGTACTGCAGCGAGCGCAGGAACCGCGACCACCGCTCGTGCCCGGGCAGCAGCGAGTGGTGCAGCAGGTCGGGGTTGGTGAGCACGACGTTGGCGTGGTCGCGGATCCAGCGCCGCTCGTCGGGTGGGGTGTCGCCGTCGTACGTGGCCGCTCGGACCCCCGGCACCGCCATCGCCTCGATCCGCGCCAGCTGGTCGGCGGCCAGCGCCTTGGTGGGCGCCAGGTAGATCGTCGTGGCGCCCCGCAGCCCGGGAGCCGCCGCGCCTTCGCAGGCCGCGCTGAGCACGGGAGCGAGGTAGCCCAGGCTCTTCCCGGATGCCGTGCCGGTGGCGATCACGACGTGCGAACCCGCCGTGGCGAGGTCGATGGCGGCCCGCTGGTGCGACCACGGGCGCTCCATCCCGGCGCTGAGCAGGGCCGACAGCACGGCCGGCGCGACCGAGTCGGGCCACTGCGCCAGACGGGCGGATCGGGCCGGCACGTGCTCGACGTGGAGGAGGCGTTCGCCCTGCGTTCGGGCCGTAAGAACGGCAAGGTGCTGTGCAGGACTGGCCACGACGGTTACGGTAATCCTTGGTCCCGACACTCACCTCGGGACGTTGACCTGCAGGAAGCACAAGGAGCCACGCCAGTGGAGCTGTCCGTGACCACGTCACGCCAGGACGACGTCAGTGTCGTCACGGTCGCCGGAGAGGTCGATGTCTACACCGCAGCACAGCTACGGGCCGTCCTCGACGAGGAGATCGGGGCCGGGCGCGCCCGGCTCGTGGTCGACCTCGACGAGGTGTCCTTCCTGGACTCGACCGGCCTCGGGGTGCTGGTCGGCCGCCTGAAGCTCGTCCGGAACCACTCCGGGTGGCTGCGCATCGTGTGCTCCAACGACCGCATCCTGCGCGTCTTCCGGATCACCGGGCTCGACAAGGTGTTCGGCATCCACGACTCGCTCGAAGAGGCCCTCGCGGCCTGAACCCCGCAGCCCGCGCGTCATGCGCCGGTGCCGAGGTGACCTGCGTCACCCCCTCCCGGGTGGAGCACCCTCGCCCGCGTGCCGGTAAGGTGCGCCCGGACGTCCCTGCCGCAGGCGAACATCGCCCCGGGACGAACACACACCCGTCAAGGAGGATGGAATGGCACCCCTCGCGCTCGCTCCCGCTGCGAGCTCTGCCCTGGACCTCACCGGACTGAACCTGGCTCTCGTCGTCACCGTCGCGGTCATCTCGCTGGTGTCGCTGGTCATGGGATTCGTCTTCCGGGGTCAGGTCCTGGCCGCGGATCCCGGTACCGAAAAGATGCAGGAGATCGGCGCTGCCGTGGAGGAGGGCGCCGTGGCCTACCTCTCGCGCCAGTTCAGGACGCTCAGCGTCTTCGTCGTGCTCGTCTTCGGGCTCCTCCTCCTGCTGCCCGCCGACACCGCGACCGTCCGCTGGGGTCGCTCGATCTTCTTCATCGTGGGCGCGGTCTTCTCCGCGCTGATCGGCTACCTGGGCATGCGCCTGGCGACCAAGGCCAACGTCCGCGTCGCCTCGGCGGCCCGTGGGGCCGACGGCCGCGACGCCGGCATGAAGATCGCCTTCCGCACCGGCGGCTCGGTCGGCATGACCACCGTGGGCCTGGGCCTGCTCGGTGCCTCGGTCGTCGTGCTCCTCTACAAGGGCGACGCACCCAAGGTGCTCGAGGGCTTCGGCTTCGGCGCCGCCCTGCTCGCCATGTTCATGCGTGTCGGCGGCGGCATCTTCACCAAGGCCGCCGACGTCGGCGCCGACCTGGTCGGCAAGGTCGAGGCCGGCATCCCCGAGGACGACCCGCGCAACGCCGCCACGATCGCCGACAACGTCGGTGACAACGTCGGCGACTGCGCCGGCATGGCCGCCGACCTCTTCGAGTCGTACGCCGTGACGCTGGTCGCCGCGCTGATCCTCGGCTCGGTCGCCTTCGGCGAGTACGGCCTGGTCTTCCCGCTGATCATCCCCGCCATCGGTGCGGTCACCGCCCTGCTCGGCGTGTACATCACCAAGGCCCGGCCGGGCGAGAACGCCCTCAGCGCCATCAACCGGGGCTTCTACATCGCGGCGGTCGTCTCGGCCGTCCTGTCCGGCATCGCCGCCTTCACCTACCTGCCCTCGACCTTCGCCGAGCTCGGCTCGTCGAACCAGGAGATCAGCGCCCTCACCGGCAACTGGCTCACCGGCGACCCGCGCATCGTCGCGTTCCTCGCGGTGGTCATCGGCATCGTGCTCGCCGGCATCATCCTGTGGCTCACCGGCCACTTCACCGGCACCGACAAGCGGCCGACGATGGATGTCGCCCGCACCTCGCTCACCGGTCCGGCCACCGTGGTGCTCTCGGGCATCGGCGTCGGCCTCGAGTCGGCGGTCTACACCGCGGCGATCATCGCCGGTGCGGTCTACCTCGCCTTCCTGCTCGGCAGCGGCTCGACGGCCCTGGCGCTGTTCCTCATCGCCCTCGCCGGCTGCGGCCTGCTCACCACGGTCGGCGTCATCGTCGCCATGGACACCTTCGGGCCGGTCTCCGACAACGCCCAGGGCATCGCCGAGATGTCCGGTGACGTCGACGAGGAGGGCGCGCAGATCCTCACCGAGCTCGACGCCGTCGGCAACACGACCAAGGCGATCACCAAGGGCATCGCCATCGCCACGGCCGTGCTCGCCGCGACCGCGCTGTTCGGTTCCTACAGCGACGCGTGGCAGACCCAGCTCCAGGCGATCATCGACGCCGGTGAGGTGAAGGAGCAGCCCGGCAAGTACGTCGTGTCGACCTTCGACCTGCAGGTCGTCACCCCGAGCGTCCTCGTCGGCGTGCTCATCGGCGCGGCGGTCGTGTTCCTCTTCTCGGGCCTGGCGATCAACGCGGTCACCCGCGCCGCCGGCGCCATCGTGTTCGAGGTGCGCCGCCAGTTCCGCGAGCACCCCGGCATCATGGACTACACCGAGAAGCCCGAGTACGGCCGCGTGGTCGACATCTGCACCCGTGACTCGCTGCGCGAGCTCGCGACGCCGGGTCTGCTGGCGGCCCTGATGCCGGTCGCCGTCGGCTTCGGCCTCGGCATCGGCCCGCTGGCCGGCTTCCTCGCCGGTGCGATCGGTTCGGGCTGCCTCATGGCGGTGTTCCTCGCCAACTCCGGTGGCGCGTGGGACAACGCGAAGAAGATCGTCGAGGACGGCGCTCACGGCGGCAAGGGCTCGCTCGCGCACGAGGCGACGATCATCGGTGACACCGTCGGCGACCCGTTCAAGGACACCGCCGGCCCGGCCATCAACCCGCTCCTCAAGGTGATGAACCTGGTGTCGGTGCTGATCGCGCCGGCCATCGTGTCGCTCACCGTGGGCGCGAGCGCCTCGCCGGCGATGCGCTACGGCATCGCGGCGGTCGCGTTCGTCATCGTGCTCGCGGCGGTGGCCTACTCCAAGAGCAAGGACATCGCGATCGGCACCGACAGCGACCCCGACTCGGCAGCGGCGGAGCAGCAGCACCCGGTGTCGATCTAGCACCACCGAGGATGACGAGGGGCCGGGTTCCACACGGAACCCGGCCCCTCGCACGTCCGCGACGGACTGCCCTCGCGTCGAGAGTGCACGACACGCTGATCGGCCGAGCGCCTCGTCAGCGTGTCGTGCACTCTCGACCGGGAGCCGTCGGGGCGATCGCTCAGAGGAGGTCCGAGAGCAGCCGGGCCGCGCGCTGGGCCCCGTCGGTCTCGACCGGTGCCGAGGTGACCGGCCGGTCGAGGGTGGCGAGCAGCTCGGCGCAGAAGGCGTCCGGGTCGACCAGCTGCTCGTAGGGCAGGTGGGTGCCGGCGCCGTAGCGCTCGAGCCGGTGCCGCACGTGCCGGTTCTGCTCGAAGTGGTTGCGCAGCGGCACGTAGAGGAAGGGCCGCCGCGACGCGGTCAGCTCCATGCAGGTGGTGAGCCCGCCCTGCACGACGGCCACGTCGCACGCCGCGAGCTGCCGCCAGAGGTCGGGCACGAAGCCGAGCACCGTGGCACCGCGCGGCTGGGGCAGCGACCGCGGGTCGATCCGCGGGCCGGCCACGACGACGAAGCGCAGGTCCGGCCGGGCCCGTCGGGCCGCGGGTACCGCGTCGAGCACCCGCCGCAGGAGGGGTGCGCCGACAGCGGTGCCGCCCACGGCGACGACGCACACCGTCTCGTCGGGGCGCCAGCCGAGGGCCTCGCGCAGGTCCGCGCGCTCCTCCTCGCCCGGTGGGGTGAACCCGCTGACGTAGCCGGCGAAGTCGAACTCGGCCTCGGTCCAGCCACGGATCGACGGCAGCCCCGGCCCGAACGCGTCGGGCACCACGTCGTCCGGCGTGCCGACGAAGACGGAGCGGTCGCGCACCCACGGGAAGCGCTCGCGGTGCTCGAGCATCTCGGCGTTGTAGTCGGCGGTGAGGCACGCCTGTCGCTCGCCCCCTGCCGGCATCGGCAGCCAGCCCACGAAGTCGGTCAGCCACGCGAACGCCCCACGCTTGAGCTCGGGGTTCTCGTGCAGGAAGTGGTCGGTCTCCCAGGCCTCGTCCCCGACGACCAGGTCGACGTGCTCCTCGCGCAGCACCTCGTCGAGCACCATGAAGTTGTTGACGAGGATGTCGTCCATCCGCCGGATCGCGTCGAACGCGTCGAGGTCGTGCTCGCCGCACTCGGCCTCGACGTGCGCCGACTCCGAGGCCAGCCACGCGGATGCCGGGTGCACCTGCTCGCCGGCGGCCTCCAGCACGCGGGTCACCGGGTCCTGGGCCAGCCAGCGCACCCGCAGGTCGGGGTGCTCGGTGCGCAAGCGCCTCGACGATGGCCAGGTCGCGCCGTGAGTGGCCCAGCCCGATCGGCGAGCTGAGCACGAGCACCTCCCGCTGCCGGCGCAGGGCGCGGGACCAGTGCCGCGGCCCCGTCGTCCCCGGCACCGTGCGTGACGCCGAGGGCGCCGCGGGCGCGGACGTTCTGGGCACGCCATCCGGCCCGGTCGTCACCCGCGTGACGAACCGGTCGATCTCGTGGTTGACGACGACGGGGTCGCGCATCGACGGGGCGTGGCCCGCACCGTCGAGCACGACGATCGTGCCCCGCGCCTGCTCGGCGTAGCGCACGCCGTCGTCGACCGAGCGCACCCGGTCCTCGCTGCCGTGCAGCACGAGCACCGGGCAGGTCACCGCCGCGAGCACCGCGGCGAGGTCGGTGGGCTCGGCGCCGTCGAGGCCGAGCCGACCGGACGTGCAGTCGACGAGGGTCTGCGGGGCCACGTCGTGCGCCCAGGCGCTGCCCTCCTCCCGCTGTCGGGTCGAGTGCGGCTCGTGGAACATCTGCGCGAAGAAGAACTCGACGAAGTCGTCGTAACCGCCGTCGAGCCAGTGGTGCCGGTTGTACTTCGCCCAGCCCTCTGCCGACGCCGGGGGATCGGCGTACGTGGCGAGCTCCACCTGGCCGCGCGGCTGCCACGACGCGCAGGGCGGCCCGATGGCGACGACGCCCTGCACCCGCTCGGGGTGGCCGGCCGCCACCTGGGCCGCCCACGCGGCGCCGCTGGAGAGCCCGACGAGCACCGCGCGGTCGACGCCGACGGCATCCATGACCGCGACGGTGTCGGCGGCGTACTCGGCATTGGCGTACGCCGCGGCACCGACCGGGCGGTCCGAGCCCCCGCTGCCCCTCCCGTCGAAGGTGACCACGCGGTGCCGGAGGGCGAGGTAGGGAACCTGCGCCTTCCACATCCGCGAGTGCACGATCGACCAGCTGGGCAGCAGCACGACGGTGGCCGGCCCGGACCCGTGCACGGCGTACGAGAGGCGGATGCCGTCCCGCACCACGCTGTCCTCGCGCACCGGCCGGGTCCAGGCCGGCCACGTCACGGTCGCACCTCGAAGACGTTGTTGAACGGGGTGGAGGCCGCGATGCGGAAGCTGCTGAAGCCGGCCGCGGTCGTGACGTCGCGGATGCGAGCCGGCCCCGCCTGGGTTCCGAGGGCGGCACCCACCGGCTGCGAGAGCGACGCCGGCGTGCAGAGCAGCGTGGAGAACCCGTAGTAGGCGCGGCCCACGGGGTTGAGGTTGTCCTCGACCGAGTCGCCGGCGGCCGGCTCGACGAGCAGCCACACACCGTCGGGGGCGAGCGCCTCGTGCACCTGCTTCGCGGCGCCGACCGGGTCGCCCATGTCGTGCAGGGCGTCGAACGTCGTCACCAGGTCGTAGCCGCTCCCGCTGAACTCGGTCGCGGGAGCCACCTCGAAGTCGATCCGGTCGGCCACCCCGGCGTCGGCCGCCCGCTCGACGGCGGTGGCGATCGATGCCGCGTGGTAGTCGGAGCCCACGAACCGCGAGGCGGGGAACGCCTGGGCCATGAGAACCGTCGAGGCCCCGTGTCCGCAGCCGATGTCGGCGACCCGCGCCCCGGCCGTGAGCTTCTCGCTGAGCCCCTCGATCGCGGGGATCCACTCGGCGACGAGGTGCGCGTTGTAGCCGGGCCGGAAGAAGCGCTCGCACCCGTCGTGCACGTCGGAGTTGTGGTCGTGCCAGCCGAGCCCGTCACCGTCGGGGGCGGCGGCGAGGATGCGGTCGGCATCCCGGATCGTGCCGTGCGCGATCTGGAAGAAGCCGGGCAGGAACGCCGGGCTGCTCTCGTCGGTGAGCGCGATGACGTGCTCGGGCGGGAGGGCGTAGGTGCCGTCCGACGGCTCGTAGGTGACGAAGGCGCCGGCCGCCTGGGCGTTGAGCCACTCGCGGGCATAGGGCTCGGCGGTGCCGGTGGCGGAGGCCAGTGCTGCGGCCGTCATCGGGCCGTCGTCGGCGAGCGCCCGGTAGTAGCCGAGCCGGTCGCCCATGACGACGAGGGCGCAGTTGAGTGCGGCGCCGACCTCGTCGACGGCCCGGAACACGAACGCCATCAAGGTGTCGGTGTCGATGGTGGTGGTCTGGCTGTGCGGCATGGGGTGTCCTCCCGGGTTCATGATCCCGGCAGCGGACGCCGAGGTCGATGCCCTCGACGATCCGGCGGGCGCACCCCTCGCCGCATCAGGGTCGCACCCTAGGAGGTTCCTACACTTCATCCATGGTCGTGGGGCGCGAGGCCGAGCTGCGACGGGTGACCGAGCTGCTCGCCGGTGCCCGCCTGCGCCGTGGGGGAGCCCTGGTCGTCACGGGTGAGGCCGGGGTCGGCAAGTCGACCCTGCTCGACGAGGTGGCCGCGCTCGCGGCCGGTGCCGCGGTGGTGCGTGTGGTGGGCACCCAGGCCGAGCAGGAGGTGCCGTACGCCGCGCTGGGCCTCGTGCTCGGCGACGTCACCGACCAGCTCGACCAGCTCCCCGTTCCCCAGGGCCGGGCGCTGGGCGTGGCCCTCGCCCTGCGTGACGGCGACCCGCCACCGGCCTTCGCGGTCGGGGCCGCGACGCTCGCGGTGCTCACCCGGCGGGCCGAGGACGGCCCGCTCGTCGTGCTGCTCGACGACGCCCACCTGCTCGACCAGCCGTCGGCGCGGGCCCTGGCCTTCGCGGCGCGGCGGCTGGGCGCCGACCCGGTGCTCGTCGTGGCCGCCGTCCGGTCGGGGGAGGGCGGGCCGCTCGCCGAGGCGGGGCTGCCCGAGCTGGCCGTCACCGGGCTCGACGCGGCCGCTGTCGGGTCGCTCATGGCCACGCTCGGTCTCCCGGCCACCGCTGAGGCCGCGGCCCGGGCGCGAGTCGTCACGGCCGGCAACCCGCTCGCCGTCACCGAGCTCGTTCGACGGCCTGATGCGCTGGCGCGGCTGGCCTTGGATGACCCGATCCCGTTGTCGGGCAGGCTGGTCGAGGTGTTCGCCGAGGAGGCGGGTGAGCTCGGGGCGGACGTGCAGCTCGTCGTGGCACTCACCGCGCTCGCGGGCGGCTCGGCCACCCTCGTGGTCGATGCGGCGCGCGCGCTGGGCCTCGACGAGGCCGCGCTCGGCCGGGCCGAGGCGGCCGCCCTCGTCGACCTCGACGGCGACCACGTGGCTCCCCGGCACCCGCTGGTCGGGTCCGCGGTCTACTCCAGCCTCAGCCCGGAGCAGCAGCGGCGACTCCATGCCGCCGTCGCGGAGGCCCTGCCACCGGGTCGCACCGACGAGCGTGCGCGACACCTCGCCGCCGCCGCCGCGGGGCCCGACGAGGGGCTGGCCGCCGCGCTCGAGCAGGTCGCGGCGGCCGCCGCCGGCCGAGGCGCACCCGCCGTGGCCGCGGCCGGGCTCGAGCGGGCGGCCGGCATCACGCCGGATGCGGGACGGCGCACGCAACGGCTCCTCGCGGCGGCCGAGGCGGCCTGGGCCGCGGGTGACGCCGCCTGGGCCACCCGGCTGTGCGACGAGGTGGCGCGCGCGGCCGGCGGGCCGGTGCCTCCGTGGCGTGCAGAGGCACTCGCCGGCAGCATCGCCGCCCGGTCCGGCTCGCTCGACGCCGCCCGGCGCAGCCTGCTCGGTGCGGCAGGACCGGCCGGTGACCAGGACCCGGAGGCCGCCAGCCGGATCGTCGCCGAGGCGGTCACGCTCGCGTTCAACCTGGCGGATGCCGGTGTCGCGGCCGCGGCGGGGACCCGCGCCACCGCGCTGCTCGCCGGTGACCTCTCCTCCGCTGCTCGCGGGAGGTGCCTGATGACCACCGGCATCGCGGCGGTCTTCGGCGGCGGGTCGGGGGAGGCCGAGCTGCGGGCCGCCCTGACCCAGCTGCGGAGGCCGGTCGCCGACCCGCCGCCCGACGGCATCCCCCGGAACGACTCCGACGACGACGAGGATGCC
Source organism: uncultured Actinomycetota bacterium (assembly GCA_963707895.1). Lineage (GTDB taxonomy): Bacteria > Actinomycetota > Actinomycetes > Actinomycetales > Dermatophilaceae > Fodinibacter. The sequence continues at coordinate 569,465 of CAVPRS010000011.1, forward strand.
GTGTGGGCGCTCATCGTCATGCTCTACCTGCGCGGGTCGGAGGCGGTCGACGAGCTGTCGCGCGAGATCGACTCGCGACGGGCGTCCTGGGCGGTGGGCACGCTGCCCCGGCTGCTCTTCCTCCTCGCCCGGGCCGACGCGACGCGCGACCGGTGGGTGCGGGCGCGGTCGGCCTACGCCGAGTCGATCGAGCTGGCCCACGAGCTCGGCCAGGTCACGGAGGAGGCGATGTCGCTGGCCGGGCTGGCCTGGCTCGAGGCCCGCACCGGTGCCGCGACCTGCGCCGACAACGCCGCCGCGTCACTCGCCCTGGCGACACCGAGGTCCAACGTGATCGCCGAGGTGTGGGCCGGGTTCGCGCTCGGCGAGGCGGCCCTGGCCTCGGGGGCGGCGGACGAGGCCCTCGACCGCTTCACCCGGCTCGACGCCCTGCTGGGTCGCACCGCCTTCGACGACGTCGACGTCCATCCCGGGCCCGAGCTCGCCGAGTGCCTCGTGCTGGTCGGACGGTCCGACGACGCGCGGGCGGTCGTCGACGACTACACCCGCCGGGCGCGGGCGAAGGGCCGTCCGTGGGCGCTGGCGCGGGCCGCCCGGGCGGAGGCGCTGCTCGTCGAGCCGGGCCGTATCGACGAGGTGTTCGGAGAGGCCGCCCGCCAGCACTCCCTCACGGCAGACCTGTTCGAGACGGCCCGCACCCGGCTGCTCCACGGGCAGCGGCTGCGTCGCTCGCGCCGCAGGGCCGACGCCCGCGAGCCGTTGCGCGACGCGTTGGAGGCCTTCGAGCGGCTCGGTGCCGTGCCGTGGGCCGACCGTGCGGCCGAGGAGCTCGACGCCACGGGGGCGACGGTGGTGCGGCGCGGGGCCAGCGCCCTCGACGCGCTCAGCCCACGCGAGCGGCAGATCGTCGCGCTGGTGACCGAGGGGCTGACCACGCGGGAGACGGCGCTGCGGCTCTTCCTCAGCCCGAAGACCGTGGAGTACCACCTGCGCAACGTCTACGCGCGGCTCGGCATCACCTCACGTGCCGGGCTCGTCGCCCTGGTCCACGGGGAGCGGTGAGTGGGCGGCGGGGGGTGAGCGCCACGGCATACGCTCGTCCTCGATGACCCCGAACCCGCCCCGCGTCGACCCTGCCCTCCTGCCGGCCCTGCGCGCCGACCTCGTCGCCTCGCGCTACACCGTCGCGGGCGTCACCGAGCTGCTCGGGCCGATGGCGATCGCCGCCCTCGACCGCGACCAGGCGCTGCCGGCGCAGCGCGTGACCGCGACCTCCACGACGACCGGCGCCACGCTGGTGCGGCTGTTCGCCCTGGGCGACCCGGTCGACGTGGCCGAGGCGGCCGCGGCGCTGCCGTCCCTCGGCGTCGACGGCGCGGTGGAGCTCGGGCTCGTCGTCCCCGAGGGCGACGCCGTCGTCGCACTCTGCGACCTGCGCCCGTACGCGGCCGACGGCGTCGACTGGTGGGTGGCGTCCGACCTCGGCGAGGTGGCCACCGGCCGACCGCTCCGGGAGGACCACGTGCTCGGCATCGGCGGCGCCTCGACCACCCTGGCCTCGTGGACGCCCCGGCCGCACGTCGACCGGGCGCTCGACCTCGGCACGGGCTCCGGCGTGCAGGCCCTGCACCTCGAGGCCCACGCCGACGAGGTCGTCGTCACCGACCTGTCGCAGCGGGCCCTGGCCTTCGCCAGGTTCAACGCCGCCCTCGACGAGGCCGACTGGGACGTGCGCTCCGGCTCGATGCTCGACCCCGTGGCAGGGGAGCGCTTCGGGCTGGTCGTGAGCAACCCGCCGTTCGTCATCACGCCACGCTCGGGGGCCGTGCCGCTGTTCGAGTACCGCGACGGCGGCGCCGCCGGGGATGCCGTCGTGCGCGACCTCGTGCGCTCGGTCGGCGACCACCTCGAGCGCGGCGGTATCGCACAGTTCCTCGGCAACTGGGAGGTGCCGCGGGGCTCGACGTGGACCGAGCGGGTGGGCGACTGGCTCGACGGCACCGGGCTCGACGCCTGGGTCGTGCAGCGCGAGGTGCAGGACCCGGCGCAGTACGCAGAGACCTGGGCCCGCGACGGCGGCCACCACCCCGGCACCGCCGACTTCGACACCATGTACGCGGCGTGGCTCGACGACTTCGCGGCCCGCGACGTCGAGGCGATCGGGTTCGGCATCGTGACGCTGCACCGGCCCCGCGAGGAGCGCGAGGTGTTCGTCGACCTGATGGACGTCTCGTGGCCGGTGGAGGCGCCGATGGGGCCGACCGTGCTCGCCGGGCTCGACGCGCGCACCTGGCTCGCGGAGCACGACGACGACGCCCTGCTCGAGGTCGCCTGGGCGTGCGCCCCCGACGTGCACGAGGAGCGGCACACGATGCCGGGGGCCCTGGACCCCACCGTGATCGTGCTGCGCCAGGGCGGCGGCCTGCGCCGCCACCTCACCCTCACCACGGTCACCGCGGCGTTCGCCTCGGTGTGCGACGGGGACCTCACCGCCCGAGCGGCCGCGGCGGCGATCGCCGGGCTGCTCGACCTCGACGGCGACGAGGTGCGGGCCGAGGTCGTCGCGTTCCTGCGCGACGCCGTCAAGGACGGCCTGCTCCGCTGAGAGCCGCGCACCCCGTCTCCGGGCAGCCGGCGTCTCGGCGCTGTGCCGACCGCGCGCACTTCATCCGGGCTCTGGTTCGTCTGCGGGGATGGCGGTGGCGCGGGGGTGGCGGTGTCACCGCGCCGCCACCCGGGCGAACGGCGAGCCGGAGAGCGACCAGAGGCCCCAGGTCAGCAGGAGCCCGGCCCACCCGTGACAAAATGCACTTGTGAGTGAGTGCTCACTCACTTAGAGTGGTCGGGTGACCCCCCGAGCCCCCTCCATGGCACCCGAGGACCGCCGCACGGCGATCGTCGAGGTGACCATCCCGCTGCTCCGCGAGCACGGCGTCGCGGTGACCACGAAGCAGGTCGCCGAGGCCGCCGGCATCGCCGAGGGCACCGTGTTCCGTGCGTTCGGCACCAAGGACGAGCTCGTGCAGGCCTGCGCGACAGCGGTGTTCGACACCACCGGTGTCGTGGCCGCGCTGCGGGGCATCGACCCCGACCTGCCGCTCGACGACCGGCTCGTGGCCGCGGTCGCGGTGATGCAGGCCTGGGTCGAGCGGATCATCGGGGTCATCGGGGCCCTCCACCACGCAGGGGAGGTGCCGATCCGGCACACCGGTGCGGGACACCCCCGCCGGAAGCCGATGAGCGACCCCGCCGTCGACGCCGCCTTCCTCGACCTCGTCGGGCCGGATGCCGCGGTGCTGCGGCTGCCGCCCCAGGACGTCGTCAACATCCTGGCCCACCTCACCCTCTCGAGCGCCCACCCCATGCTGCCCGTCCGGTCGATGACGCCGGCCGAGATCGTCTCCGTCGTGCTCGACGGCACCCGAAAGGCAGGCACCGCCTGATGCTGTACCGCCTCGTCCGCACCTACCTCACGCCCTACGCCGGGATGCTGGGTGTGCTCCTCGCGCTCCAGCTCGTGGCGACCCTCGCGTCGCTCTACCTCCCCAGCCTGAACGGCCGGATCATCGACGAGGGCGTGGCCACCGGTGACACCAGCTTCATCCTCAGGACCGGCCTGGTCATGCTGGCGGTGTCGTTCGTGCAGATCATCGCGACGATCGGCGCCACCCGGATCGGCGCCCAGACCTCGGCCTCCCTCGGCCGCGAGGTGCGCTCCTCGGTCTTCCGCCGGGTCGGCCAGTTCTCGGCGCAGGAGCTGTCCCGGTTCGGTGCCCCCACGCTGGTCAGCCGCAGCACCAACGACGTGACCCAGGTGCAGACGGTCACCTACATGTTCCTGGCGATCATGGTGTCGGCGCCGATCATGATGGTCGGCGGCATCTTCATGGCCACGCGCGAGGACCTCGGCCTGTCCTGGCTGGTGCTGGTGGCGGTCCCGGCGCTCGGCATCTCGATCGGCCTGATCATCTCGCGGATGGTGCCGCACTTCCGCTCGATGCAGAAGGCCGTCGACTCGGTCAACCGCATCCTGCGCGAGCAGATCACCGGCATCCGCGTCGTGCGCGCCTTCGTCCGCGAGGACGTCGAGCGCGAGCGCTTCGCCGAGGCCAACCGCACCTACACGGGCACGGCGCTGGCGGTCGGCAAGCTGATGGCGCTGGCGTTCCCCGTCGTCATGGTCATCTTCAACGCCTCGACGGTCGCCGTGCTGTGGTTCGGCGCGCACCGGGTCGACAACGGCCAGATGCAGATCGGCGCGCTCACCGCGTTCATGTCCTACCTGATCCAGATCCTCATGTCGGTGATGATGGCGACCTTCATGGCGATGATGATCCCGCGGGCCACGGTCTCGGCCGGCCGCATCACCGAGGTGCTCGAGACCGAGTCCTCCGTGCACCCCCCCACCGACCCGGTCGTCATCCCGCCCGGACCGGTCGCGGTCGAGCTGCGCGGTGTGACGTTCGCCTACCCGGGTGCCGAGTCGCCGGTGCTGCGCGAGGTCTCGCTGCGCGCCGAGCCGGGCACCACGACGGCCATCATCGGATCGACCGGCGCCGGCAAGACCACGCTCGTCGGCCTGGTGGCGCGGCTCCACGACATCACCTCCGGCCAGGTGCTCGTCGGGGGCGTCGACGTGCGCGAGGCCGAGCTCGAGGACCTGTGGTCGCACATCGGCCTGGTGCCGCAGCGGCCCTACCTGTTCACCGGCACCGTGGCGTCGAACCTGCGCTACGGCGACCCCGACGCCACCGACGACGAGCTGTGGGAGTCGCTGCGGGTCGCCCAGGCCGACGACTTCGTGCGGGCCATGCCCGACGGGCTGGAGTCGCCGATCGCCCAGGGTGGCACCAACGTCAGCGGCGGGCAGCGCCAGCGGCTCGCCATCGCGCGGGCCCTGGTGAGCAAGGCCGGCGTCTACCTGTTCGACGACGCGTTCTCTGCACTCGACGTGGCGACGGACGCCCGGCTGCGCGCCGCGATGCGACCGGTCACCCGCGACGCGGCCGTGATCGTGGTCGCCCAACGGGTGTCGAGCATCCTGCACGCCGACCAGATCGTCGTCCTCGACGACGGGCTCGTCGTGGGCAGTGGGACGCACGCGGAGCTGCTCGAGAGCTGCCCGACGTACGTCGAGATCGTGGAGAGCCAGCAGGCGATGGAGGAGGCGGCATGAGCGAGCTCAAGACCGAGGAGGAGAAGGCCGCGGAGCAGCGCCGCGGGCCGGCATCCACCCGCCGCGGCGGGCCGCCGCACCTCCAGGTCGGGATGCCGACCGAGAAGTCCCAGGACTTCGTCCCGTCCGCGAAGCGCGTGCTCCGCCTGCTGCACCCCGAGCGGTTCATCGTGTGGACCGTCCTGGCGTTCGCCGTCGGCAGCGTCATGCTGAGCGCGATCGGCCCGAAGATCCTCGGCGACGCCACCGACCTGATCTTCGCCGGCATGTTCGGCGCCCAGATCCCGCCCGGCGTCACCCAGCAGCAGGCCGCCGACGCGCTGCGGGCCCAGGGCCAGGACAACCTGGCCGACATGCTGTCGGCGATGCAGCACGTGGTGCCCGGCCAGGGCATCGACTTCACCGCCCTGGGCACGATCCTGATGTTCGTCCTCGGCCTCTACCTGGTGGCCGCCCTCCTGCAGTGGATGCAGGGCCGGCTGCTCACCGTCGCGGTCAACCGCACCATCTACCGGCTGCGCCGCGACGTCGAGGACAAGCTGAACCGCCTCTCGCTGCCCTACTTCGACGGCCAGCCGCGCGGCGAGCTGCTCAGCCGGGTGACCAACGACATCGACAACGTCGCGCAGAGCCTGCAGCAGACCCTGAGCCAGCTGCTCACCTCGCTGCTCACCGTCGTCGCGATGATCGCGATGATGGTGTGGATCTCGCCGCTCCTCGCGCTGCTCGCGCTCGTGACGATCCCGATCACCATGGTCGTCACCGCGATGATCGGCAAGCGCAGCCAGAAGCACTTCGTGCAGCAGTGGAAGAGCACCGGCGAGGTCAACGGTGTCGTCGAGGAGACCTACACCGGCCACGAGCTGGTCAAGGTCTTCGGCCGCCAGCAGGAGGCCGACCGGCTCTTCGCCGAGCGCAACGACGCGCTGTACCACGCGAGCTTCCGGGCGCAGTTCATCAGCGGCATCATCATGCCGACGATGATGTTCATCGGGAACCTCAACTACGTCGTCATCGCCGTCGTCGGCGGGCTGCGGGTCGCCTCCGGCACGATGAGCCTGGGCGACGTGCAGGCGTTCATCCAGTACTCGCGCCAGTTCACCCAGCCACTGACCCAGGTGGCGTCGATGTCCAACCTCATGCAGAGCGGGGTCGCCTCCGCCGAGCGGGTGTTCGCGGTGCTCGACGCGCCCGAGCAGGAGCCCGACACCGAGCACCCGGCCACGATCGAGGAGCCGCGCGGGCGCGTCGCGTTCGAGGACGTCACGTTCTCCTACCGCGAGGACACCCCGCTCATCGAGCACCTCGACCTCCTCGTCGAGCCCGGCCAGACGGTCGCCATCGTCGGCCCCACCGGCGCCGGCAAGACCACGCTGGTCAACCTGGTGCTCCGGTTCTACGAGCTGCGCGGCGGGCGGATCACGCTCGACGGCGTCGACATCACCGAGCTCACCCGGCACGACCTGCGCTCGCGGATCGGCATGGTCCTGCAGGACACCTGGCTGTTCGGCGGGACGATCCGCGAGAACATCGCCTACGGCCGACCCGGGGCGAGCGACGAGGAGGTCCTGGAGGCCGCCCGGGCGACCTACGTCGACCGGTTCGTGCACTCGCTCCCCGACGGCTACGACACCGTGCTCAACGCCGAGGCCGACAACATCAGCGCGGGCGAGCGCCAGCTCATCACCATCGCGCGAGCGTTCCTCGCGGCCCCGTCGCTCCTCATCCTCGACGAGGCCACGTCGTCGGTCGACACCCGCACCGAGCTGCTCGTGCAGCACGCCATGTCGGCCCTGCGGTCCGACCGCACGAGCTTCGTCATCGCGCACCGACTCTCGACGATCCGGGATGCCGACCTCATCCTCGTCATGGAGGACGGCCGCATCGTCGAGCGCGGCGGACATGCCGAGCTGCTTTCTGCCGGAGGCGCTTTCGCCAAGCTGTATGCCGCGCAGTTCCAGGGCGCGGCCACCGACCTCGACGCGGAGCCGGGGTCCGAGGAGGGGGCCGGACAACTCGTCCGTTAGCTCGGGCGATGAGGCGCTGACCGTCCACTAGCGTGCCAAAAGACGCCACCGGGGAGGTGGTGACCCTCGAGGTGGAGCGGTGGTGGGCGCAGTGATGGATGTCGCGCAGACGGTGGCGACCGGCATACCCGCAGTCATGAGGACCGACACGCTGATCGACGCCACGCCGGTCGACTACCTCATCCTCGCGACGTACTTCGTGTTCGTGCTCGGCATCGGGCTGATCGCCCGGCGCTCGGTGTCCGACTCCCTCGACTTCTTCCTGTCCGGACGCTCGCTGCCGGCCTGGGTGACCGGCCTGGCCTTCATCTCGGCCAACCTCGGTGCCGTCGAGATCATGGGGATGTCGGCCAACGGTGCCCAGATCGGCATCGCCACGGTGCACTACTTCTGGATCGGCGCCATCCCGGCGATGCTGTTCCTCGGCGTCGTGATGATGCCCTTCTACTACGGCTCGAAGGTGCGCTCGGTCCCTGAGTTCATGTTCCGGCGGTTCGGCACCAAGGCGCACCTGGTCAACGCGACCTCGTTCGCGGTGGCCCAGCTGCTCATCGCCGGTGTCAACCTCTACCTGCTCAGCTCGATCGTGCACGCACTGCTCGGCTGGCCGCTGTGGCTGGCGCTCATCGTCGCCGCGGTCATCGTCCTCTCCTACATCACCCTCGGTGGCCTGTCCGCGGCGATCTACAACGAGGTGCTGCAGTTCTTCGTCATCGTCGCCTCGCTGCTGCCGCTCGTCATCATCGGCCTGAACCGGGTCGGTGGCTGGAGCGGCCTGGAGGAGAAGATCACCAGCGCGGCGAACAGCGCCCCGGCGGCAGCCGAGGTGCCGTCGGCCACCGACCAGCTGAACTCCTGGCCGGGGCAGGCCCTCACCGGCTTCGACTCGGGGTTCTGGTCGGTCGTCGGCATCGTCTTCGGGCTCGGGTTCGTGCTGTCCTTCGGGTACTGGACGACCAACTTCGTCGAGGTGCAGCGCGCGATGGCGTCCGACTCGATCGCCTCAGCCCGCAAGACGCCGATCATCGGCTCGTTCCCCAAGATGTTCGTCCCGTTCCTCACCATCATCCCGGGCATGATCGCCGCGGTCCTCGTGCCCGAGATCATCAAGCTGAAGAACGGCGAGGCAGTTCCGGGAGGCGCCTCCGGCGAGGGGGTCGCGTTCAACGACTCGTTGCTCTACCTGATGCGCGACCTGCTGCCGAACGGCCTGCTGGGGCTGGCGATCACCGGCCTGCTCGCGGCGTTCATGGCCGGCATGGCCGCCAACATCTCGGCGTTCAACACGGTCTTCAGCTACGACCTGTGGGAGCGGTACATCCGCAAGGACCGCACCGACGACTACTACCTGCGCATCGGCCGGGTGGCGACCGTCGGGGCCACGGTCATCGCGATCTTCACCGCCCTGCTGGCCAGCTCGTTCTCGAACATCATGGACTACCTCCAGACCCTGTTCGGGTTCTTCAACGCCCCACTGTTCGCGACGTTCATCCTCGGTATGTTCTGGAAGCGGATGACGGGCACGGCGGCGTGGATCGGACTGGTCTCGGGAACCCTGGCAGCCGTGCTCGTCGCGTTCCTGAGCGAGGACGCCTTCGGGTCGGCGAGCCTGGGGGTCATCCCGCTCGGCGGCCAAGGGGCTGCTTTCGTCGCGGCGTCGGCCGCGTTCATCGTCGACCTCATCCTGTCCGTCGGCATCTCGTTGTTCACCACGGCCCCGAAGCCCGAAGACCTCGTCGGTCTGGTGTACTCGGAGACACCGAAGGAAGTCCGTCAGGACCCGCTCGAGCACACCTACCCGTGGTACCGGCGCACGCTGCCCCTCGCGGGGGTCTCGCTCGTGATGGTCACCATCCTCAACATCCTCTTCTGAGCAGGAGCAGCCATGGCACAGCAACAGAAGAAGACGGCCGGGATCTTCGACATCCGCAACATCATCGGGTCCCTGCTCACCATCTACGGCGTGATCCTCACGCTCATGGGCCTGCTCGCCGACCCCGAGACCGAGAAGACCGGCGGGTCCAACGCCAACCTGGTGGCCGGCATCGTGCTGCTCATCATGGGCCTGGGGTTCATCGCCTGGGCCTACCTGCGGCCGGTCAAGGTGCCCGAGCACGTCGAGCCGGTGCTCGACGACCCGACCCGTCCGGCGCCCAAGAAGAAGCAGCGCCCGGCGCACTGAGGCGCCCGCCGCGGTCGATGCAGGCCTCGGCGACGGCCTCCCGGGACGCTGATCGGTCGGCACTAGGGTCCGGGCATGGGTGAGATGACCACGGTCGGCGACCTCCCGGCGTACCGCGCGGTGCCCGAAGGTGACGGGCCGTGGCCGGGGCTGGTGCTCGTGCACGAGATCTTCGGCCTCGACGACGAGATGCGGCGGCACGCCGACCGGCTCGCCGCCTGGGCTACCTCGTGCTCGCCCCGGACCTGATGTCGCGGGGGCCCGGCGTGGTCTGCCTGGCACGGACGATGAGGGCGCTGCGCCGCGGTCGCGGCCGCGCCTTCGACGACCTCGACGCCACGCGGACCGGGCTGGTCGCCGACCCGGCGTGCAACGGCTCGGTCGGGGTGATCGGGTTCTGCATGGGTGGCGGGTTCGCCCTGGTGCTGGCGGGCCGGCCCGGGTGGCAGGCGGCCGCGGTCAACTACGGGATGCTCCCGCGGGACCTCGCGGCGCTCGACGGCGCCTGCCCGGTCGTCGCGAGCTACGGCGCACGGGACCGCTACCTGCGCGGCGCCGCCTCGACGCTCGAGACGGCGCTGACCGAGCGCGGGGTCGAGCACGACGTCGAGGAGTACCCCGACGCGGGCCATGCCTTCCTCAACGAGACCGCGAACGCGCCCTGGTATGCCGCGCCGATGTCGCGCATCGTCATGCGCGCGGGCCCGGAGCCGGCCTCCGCGAGGGATGCGTGGGGGCGGATCGAGGCGTTCCTCGGTCGTCACCTCACCAGGTGACCGCGGCCCGCTCCCGCCACTCGTCCAGCAGACCCGTGGGGTCGTCGACCGCGCCGCCGCGGTTCCACAGCGCGAGGTAGAGGTCGGGGGCGGTGCCACTGAGCGTCCGCGCGCCGGCAAGGCCGTCATGGGGGTCGTGCCGGCGGGTCACCGGCGCCTGGTCGGTGACGTCGAGGCGCCAAGCCGGCCCGTCGGTGACGGAGACCGTTGCGGTGTAAGGGGTCTCGCTGCGCGGCCCCTTCGTGCGGCGCTGCCAGAAGCCGACGAGCAGCTCATCGACCCCGTCGGTGGCGAGGTCGGTGCTGAGCCACACGTCGTCACTCGTCAGGGGCCGCTGGTCTCGGGCGGCGAGCGCGTCGAGCGCGTGCACCGTCGTCTCGTGGCACTGGCGGCGCGCCCAGAACTGCCGTGCCGGGGGTGCCTGCTTGAGGAAGGTCATGACGGCCAGGTCGTCAGGGGCGGCCTGCAGGGCGGCGACCAGGGGACCGGCACCGTCGAGCAGCCAGGCCACGGGGTTCCCGGCGGCGCGACCCTCGGCCTCGACGGCGACGTCGTCGACGCCGGCCGGGTCGGCACGGACCACCGCAGTCGCCCAGCGGTGCACCATCCCCTGGTGGGCGAGGAGGTCGCGCACCGTCCAGCCGGGGCAGGTGGGCACCGGGGCGTCCGGGCCGGCGGCACGTGACCACACCGCCATCCGGTCGACGGCCGCGTCGAGGGACGCCAGGTAGTCGTCGACGCTCGGCAGCTCCGGGTGGTGCATGACCGCGATTCTGGCACCGACGGCGTCGTCGGAGACGCCGGTCAGGCGAACTGCCAGGAGCGCTTGCTCAGCCCGAACCAGAAGCCGTCGATGACGCTGCGCGCGTCGACGCCGCCCGAGGCGGCCGCCGCACCGAGGGCGACGTAGAGCGGCGCCCAGTGCTCGGTACGCGGGTGGGCCTCACGGGCGGCCGGCGCCTTGGCGAGGAAGTCGAGCACGGCGTCGACGTCGCCGTTGCCGACCGTCTCGGCGGCCCAGTGGTCGAACTCGGCCGAGGGGGTGGGCGGTGCGGCATCCGCGCCGGCGCTGGGGTTGAACCAGCCCAGGTTGTGGGTGGTGAACCCGGACCCGATGATCAGCACGTTCTCGTCGCGCAGCGGCGCGAGGCGCTCACCGAGGGCGAACAGCCGCTGGGGGTCAAGGGTCGGCATCGAGAGCTGCACCACCGGCACGTCGGCGGCGGGGAACATCTCCACGAGCGGCACGTAGGCGCCGTGGTCGAGCCCGCGCGTGGGGTCCTGGTGCAGCGTCTCACCGGCACCGGAGAGCAGCCCGGCCACCGACCGCGCCAGCTCGGGAGCCCCCGGCGCGTCGTAGGTGACCTCGTAGTAGTGCTGGGGGAAGCCCCAGAAGTCGTAGAACAGGGGCACGTCGCCGCTCGTCGCCGACACCGCGGTCGGGGCGAGCTCCCAGTGGGCCGACACGACGAGGATCGAGCTCGGCCGGGGCAGGTCGTCGCTCCACGCCGCCAGCTCGGCGGTCCAGGTCTCGTCGTCGGCCAGCGGGGGTGCGCCGTGGCTGAGGTAGAGGACGGGCGGCCGGGAGGCGGTCGACGTGGTGTCGGTGGCGGTCATTGCGGGCTCCTCGGAGATGTTTGTTGAACATTCAACCATATGACGACCGATGACATTCCCCTCGACGGGGAGCGGGCTCCAATGGTGTCCTGAGCGGGTGCCCCACGTCACCCTTCGCGAGATCAGCCCAGACATCGAGGACGCCGTGCTCGCGCTGCGCGTCGCACCGGCCCAGGAGCAGTTCGTCTCGGGGGTCGCCCGCTCGCTCATCGACGCCGCGACCCAGCCCGAGGGGCACCCCTGGCTGCGCGCCGTCATGGCCGACGAGGTCCCCGTCGGGTTCGTGATGGTGAGCTGGGACGTGGTCCCCGTGCCCGACGAGCTCTGGGGACCGTTCTACCTCTGGCGCCTGCTGGTCGACGAGCGCCACCAGGGCCACGGGTACGGCTCCGCCGCGCTCGGTCTCGTGGCGGATGCCGTGCGCGCCGGCGGCGCCGACGTCCTGTTCACGAGCTGCGGTCAGGGCGAGGGCTCGCCGCAGCCCTTCTACGAGGGGCTGGGCTTCGTTCCCACGGGCGAGGTCGACTCGCACGGCGAGGTGCACCTCGCCCTCGACCTCACGACGGGGGAGACCCGATGAGCGCGCCCGGCTTCCTCGGCATCCACACCGGCTCGTTCTCCACGCCCGCCGCGGGGAACCCGACCGTCGTCATGGTCGAGGCCGCCTACCGCCACCACGGCCTCGATGCGCGCTACCTCAACTGCGAGGTGGCGCCCGAGGCCCTCGCCGACGCGGTCGCGGGCGCCCGGGCGATGGGGTGGGCCGGCTTCAACTGCTCGCTGCCGCACAAGGTCGCCGTCATCGAGCACCTCGACCGGCTCGCACCGTCGGCGCGGGTCATCGGCGCCGTCAACACCGTCGTCGCCACCGACGGCGAGCTCGTCGGCCACAACACCGACGGCCAGGGCTTCGTCGAGTCGCTGCGAACCGTGGTCGACCCGGCCGGGCTCGAGGTCGTCGTGCTCGGCGCCGGTGGCGCCGCGCGAGCGGTCGCGGTCGAGACGTCGCTGGCCGGCGCGGCGTCCGTCATCGTCGTCAACCGCGACGCGACCCGCGGCGAGGAGCTGGCCCGGGTGGTGACCGCCGGCACCGGGGTTCCGGCCGTCTTCGTGCCCTGGGACCACACCTATGCCGTGCCGGGCTCCGCCGACGTCCTCGTCAACGCCACCTCGGTCGGCTTCGGCGACGCCGAGGCCCTCGTCGACGTCGACCCCGACAGCCTGCGGCCGGGGCTCGTCGTGGCCGATGTCGTGGTCTCGCCGCCGCGCACGGCGCTGCTGCGAGCCGCCGAAGGAGCCGGTGCGACCACCCTCGACGGACTGGGGATGCTCGTCGGGCAGGGCGCGCTGGCGGTGCGTCACTGGACCGGTGTCGACCCCGACCGCGAGGTCATGCGGGCCGCCGCGGCCGAGGCCCTGGGCGTCTAGACACACCGACTCCGACGTCCCGGTTTGCGCGAAACGGCGAACCGGGCGCTACCGTCGTCGGCGTCACCACGTCGGAGCAGCGACGAATCCGCTGCACGTGGACGGCGGAAACGGACACGGTGGACAACATGGCCTCAGGACGCAAGCTCGTCATCGTCGAGTCGCCGGCCAAGGCGCGCACGATCGCCGGCTACCTCGGGAGCGACTGGGACGTCGAGGCGTCGGTCGGGCACATCCGCGACATCCCGACGCCGAGCGAGATGCCGGCCGAGATGAAGAAGGGCCCGTTCGGCAAGTTCGGCGTCAACATCGAGGACGACTTCGAGCCCTACTACGTCGTCGACGCCGACAAGAAGAAGAAGGTCGCGGAGCTGAGGCGACTGCTCAAGAACGCCGACGAGCTCTACCTCGCCACTGATGAGGACCGCGAGGGCGAGGCGATCGCCTGGCACCTGCTCGAGACGCTCCAGCCCAAGGTCCCGGTCAAGCGGATGGTGTTCCACGAGATCACCAAGGAGGCCATCCAGCGGGCGGCCGCCACCACCCGGGACCTCGACACCCGGCTCGTCGACGCCCAGGAGACCCGCCGCATCCTCGACCGGCTCTACGGCTACGAGGTCAGCCCGGTGCTCTGGCGCAAGGTCAAGGCCGGCCTGTCCGCCGGCCGCGTGCAGTCGGTCGCGACCCGCCTGGTCGTCGAGCGCGAGCGGGAGCGGATGGCGTTCCGCTCCGCGAGCTACTGGGACGTCGAGGGCGACTTCACCCCGGATGCCGAGTCCAACCTGTTCACCGCCAAGCTCACCGGGGTCGACGGCTCGAAGGTGGCCACCGGCCGCGACTTCGCCGACGACGGCACGCTGACCAACGCCAAGGCGACCCCGCTCGACCAGGCCGCCGCCACCGGCATCGCCAACGCCCTGCGCGCCGCCGACGTCACCGTCACCGACGTGTCCGAGAAGCCCTACACCCGCCGGCCGAGCGCGCCGTTCACGACGAGCACCCTGCAGCAGGAGGCCTCGCGCAAGCTGCGGCTCAACAGCCGCAACGCGATGCGGGTCGCCCAGCGGCTCTACGAGAACGGCTACATCACCTACATGCGTACCGACAGCACGTCGCTGTCGGAGTCCGCGCTGAGCGCGGCCCGCACCCAGGCCCGCGAGATGTACGGCTCGGACTACGTGCCCGACGCGCCCCGCCACTACGAGAAGAAGGTCAAGAACGCGCAGGAGGCCCACGAGGCCATCCGTCCCGCCGGTGACCGCTTCCGCACGCCCGCCCAGGTGTCCGGCGAGCTGCGCGGCGAGGAGTTCGCCCTCTACGAGCTGATCTGGAAGCGCACCATCTCCTCGCAGATGGCGGACGCCCGCGGGTCGACCGCCTCGGTCAAGCTCGGCGCCACCCTCGACGGCGGCGCCCCGGCCACGACGGTCGAGCTGTCGGCGAGCGGCACCGTCATCACCTTCCGCGGCTTCCTCGCGGCCTACGAGGAGGGGCGCGACGAGCGCCAGGCGGCCCGTCGCAAGGACGAGGCCCAGGAGGAGCGCCGCCTGCCGCGGCTCGGCGTCGGCACCGCGCTGCGCACCGTGCGCACCGAGGCCCAGGGCCACGAGACCTCGCCGCCGCCGCGCTACACCGAGGCCACCCTGGTCAAGGCGATGGAGGAGCGCGGCATCGGCCGGCCCTCGACCTACGCCTCGACGATCGGCACCATCCAGGACCGCGGCTACGTGTCGAACCGCGGCTCGGCGCTCATCCCGAGCTGGCTGGCGTTCGCAGTGACCCGGCTGATGGAGGAGCACTTCTCCCGGCTCGTCGACTACGACTTCACCGCATCGATGGAGGAGGACCTCGACGCCATCGCCCGCGGTGACCAGCAGCGGGCGGCCTGGCTGCACCGTTTCTACTTCGGTGACGAGGCGGGCTCGGCCGAGGGGCTGCGCGACCTCGTCGAGGACCTCGGCGACATCGACGCCCGGGCCATCTCGACGATCGACATCGGCGAGGGCATCGTCGTTCGGGTCGGCCGCTACGGGCCGTACGTCGAGGAGGTCGTGCCGGCAGGCGTCGACCCGTCGACCGGTGAGGTGACCGATGCCGCCGCGCTCGGTGACGACGCCGCTCCCGCCACACCGCGCCGCGCCACGATCAACGACGACGTCGCACCCGACGAGCTGACCCCGGCGATGGCCCGCGAGCTGCTCGACGCCGCGGCCGACGACGGTCGGGTGCTCGGCCAGGACCCCGCCTCGGGGCACGACATCGTCGCCCGGGCCGGGCGCTACGGCCCCTACGTCACCGAGGTGCTGCCGGAGACCGACGAGGCGCCGGCCAAGGGCCGGGGCAAGGCGGTGCGGGCCAAGCCGCGCACGGCATCCCTGTTCAAGGACATGGACCTCGCGACCCTCGAGCTCGACACGGCACTTCGGCTGCTGTCGCTGCCGCGGGTGGTCGGCCTCGCGGAGGACGGCGAGGAGATCACGGCGCAGAACGGCCGCTACGGGCCGTACCTGAAGAAGGGCACCGACTCGCGCTCGATCGAGACCGAGCAGCAGCTGTTCGACATCACCCTCGAGCAGGCGCTGGCGATCTACGCGCAGCCCAAGCAGCGGGGCCGGGCCGCCGCCAAGCCGCCGCTGGCCGAGCTGGGCACCGACCCGGTGTCGGGCAAGCCGGTCGTGGTCAAGGACGGCCGGTTCGGGCCGTACGTGACCGACGGCGAGACGAACGCGACGCTGCGCAAGGACGACGACCCCGAGCAGCTGACACCCGCGCGCGGCTACGAGCTGCTCGCCGACAAGCGGGCCCGGGGGCCGGTCAAGAAGACGGCCCGCAAGGTCGCCAAGAAGACGACCACCCGCAAGACCGCGGCGAAGAAGACGACCGCCAAGAAGACGACTGCGAAGAAGGCCGTGTCCAAGGCCGCGCCGAAGGCGGCCGGCACGGCGTGACGGGTGCGTCCGCATCCGCGCTTGCCCGGCAGGTTACCCGCGGGTAGGTTCGGGGGACCGTCCGGGGCCGTCAGGGTGCCGGGCACGTCACGGGAGAGCGCATGGCACTGCACCCCGAGCTGCTCGAGACCATGTCGGGCGAGGAGTTCGTCGGCCTGGTCAAGAGCACGTCCGACCAGGAGATCCGCGACGACTTCGCCGGCGAGCACCGCGTGCCGCTGCTCGACGCCATCTTCGCGCGCTTCCCGCACCAGTTCCGGCCCGAGAAGGCCGGTGACCGCTCGGCGCGGATCGACTTCCGGGTCACCGGTGGGCCCGGGGACTCCAGCGACACCTACGGGGTGGTCGTCGACCACGGCACCTGCACCGTCGAGAAGGGGGCCGGCGAGAGCCCCGACCTCTCGCTGATGCTCGGGCCGGCCGAGTTCCTCAAGCTGATCACCGGCACCGGCAACCCGGCGATGATGTTCATGATGGGCAAGGTCAAGGCCCGCGGGGACCTCGGGCTGGCCGGCGGCCTCGCCAACTGGTTCGAGGCCCCGAAGGGCTGACCCCTCGCGCCTCGACTTCCCGCCCGATCCCGGAACCTTCACCTTCGCACCACATCGGTTCCGGTGCGAACCTGAAGGTTCTCGCATCGGGCGGGAAAGTTGTGACGAGGCCCGGCTTGACCCTCACGCCACGTGAGGCGGCACGGTGGTGACATGACCGCGACGAGCCAGCACACTGCACGGGTGGAGCTCACCGTCGGCCAGGTGGCCGAGACCTTCGGTGTCACGGTGCGCACGCTGCACCACTACGACGCCGAGGGCCTCGTCGTGCCGAGTGCGCGCACCCACGCCGGGTACCGCCTCTACACGGATGCCGACCTGTCCCGGCTCGCGTCCGTCGTCACCTACCGCCGGCTCGGCCTGCCGCTCAGCGAGGTTCGCGCCCTCCTCGACGGCGAGGGGACGCCGCAGGAGCACCTGCGCCGGCAGCGCGACGCGGTCATGACCCGGCTGGGCGAGCTCGAACAGCTCGTCAGCGCCATCGACGCAGCACTGGAGGCAACCATGGACGACCGACCCGCGACCACCGAGGAGCTCAAGGAGCTCTTCGGCGACGGCTTCAGCGAGGAGTACCAGGCCGAGGCGCAGGAGCGCTGGGGCGAGTCCGACGCCTGGAAGCAGTCCAAGCGGCGCACCGACCGCTACACCAAGGCCGACTTCGAACAGATCAAGGCCGAGGGGGATGCCGTGAACCTCGCCCTCGTCGCCGCGCTCCGGTCGGGCGCCCCGGCCACGTCGACCGAGGCGATGGATGCCGCCGAGGCGCACCGCGCGCACATCGAGCGGTGGTTCTACGACCTCGACCACGACTTCCACCGGGGACTGGCCGACATGTACCTCGCCGACCCGCGGTTCACGAAGACCTACGAGGACCAGCAGGAGGGGCTCGCGCAGTACGTGCACGACGCCATCCACGCCAACGCCGACCGGCACCAGCAGGCCTGACCCGCAGCGGGAGCCCGGGCCGACTGACCCCCGAGCCGCCCTCCGGGAATCGAGAGTCCGCGACACGCTGACGCCCCACGGGATCCGTCAGCGTGTCGCGGACTCTCGATGGTGCCGCCCCACAACCGGGCGTGGCAGCAAGGCGGGCCGCCCGCGGAGGTACTACGACCAAGGGCCGATGGCGGCTGTCCATCACCGGGACCCATGGTGTGTCTGCACGAGCCGGACCCACCGGCCGACGGACCCCGGAGGACGCCATGACCCGCACCAGCACCCGCCGCACGCTCGCCGCCCTCGCCGTCACCGGCGCGCTGGTGGCCACCGCCGCCCCGGCCGCCCTGGCCAAGGGCACCGAGGTGCGCACGTCCGGCACCTGCAGCCAGGGGGCCACCTGGAAGCTGAAGGCCAAGACCGACGACGGCCGCCTCGAGGTCGAGCTCGAGGTCGACTCCAACCGCGCGGGCCAGAGCTGGTCGGTACGGCTGAAGGACAACGGCGTGCTCGTGTGGTCGGGCACCCGCACCACCCTCGCCCCCAGCG
Organism: uncultured Actinomycetota bacterium; assembly: GCA_963707895.1. Lineage (GTDB taxonomy): Bacteria > Actinomycetota > Actinomycetes > Actinomycetales > Dermatophilaceae > Fodinibacter. The sequence continues at coordinate 587,655 of CAVPRS010000011.1, forward strand.
GCTCATTCGAGGTCGAGCGCCGGATCGCCAACCGCGCCGGGACCGACACCATCACCGCCTACGCCAGGCACGCGGCATCCGGCCAGACCTGCTCGGCCCGCCTGTCACTGCGCGCCTGACGCCCCTCTGAGACACTTCCTCCCGAAAGGACCCCACCATGCGCCGCCTCCTGATCGTCCTCGCCGCCGGCATCGCCGTCACCGTCCCGGCGCTCTTCGGCCTGCTCGGCAACGCCTCGTTCGCCCAGCGACTGCCGTTGCGCTCGCCCACGACCGCGACCGCCACCTCCGACGACACCCCGAGCTCGAGCCCCACGTCGAGCGCGACCCCGAGTCCCACCGAGAGCGGCGACGACCACGGCGGCGACCGCCCGCCGGGCGTCTCAGACGACGAGCCCGGTGACGACCACGGTGGAGACCGGCCGCGCACCGGTGACGACTCCTCCGGCCACGGCTCGGGCGACGACTCGAGCAGCTCGCACGACGACTCGGACAGCTCGGGCCACGGCTCCGGCTCCGACGACTCCGAGGACTCCTCGGGCCACGGCTCCGGCTCCGACGACTCCGAGGACTCCTCGGGCCACGGCTCGGGCGGCGACGACTCCGACGACTCCGACGACTCGGCCGACGACCACGGCGGACACTCCGGCAGCGAGAGCGGGGACGACTCGGGTGGCCACGGATCCGACGACTGACCCCGGCTCCTCGGAGCAGTCCCCGGCCACGCCGGCCGGGGACCGCTCCGTGCTCGCCGACGAGCTGCTCGGGCCCCCGCGCACCGACACCGCCGCCGAGGAGCAGGACCCACCATCGGATGCCGTTCCCGTCGCCCCCGGGTGGGTCACCCTGGGCGACCCGCGCGAACAGGCCGGGCACGACGTGGTGCTCAGCCCGCGGCGGGTGTTCGTGCAGCTCGCCCTCGGCGTGGTGGCGGCCCTGCTCGTCGTCGGCGTCGTCGGCACCCTGGCCGCCCGACAGCTCGCGGAGCGGGAGGCCGTCAACGACGCCGCGACGATGGCGGACGTCCTGGCCGAGGCGGTCGTCGAGCCCTCGCTCACCGATGCCCTCGTCGCCGGCGACGGCGCGGCCATCGCGGCGTTCGACCAGGTGGCCCGCGACCGGCTGCTCAGCGACAGCATCGTGCGGGTCAAGCTCTGGAGCGCCGACGGCAAGGTGCTCTACGCCGACGAGAGCCAGCTGATCGGGCGGACCTTCCCGCTGAGCGACGAGCAGCGTGAGGCCCTCGACCGGCCCGCCACCGTCGCCGACGTCTCCGACCTCGACGAGTCCGAGAACGCGTTCGAGAAGGCCGACCAGCTCGTCGAGGTCTACCGCCCGGTGTGGACCCCGAGCGGCCAGGTGGCGCTCTTCGAGATCTACGGCTCCTACGACCCGGTCGGCGCCCGCACCAGCCAGCTGTGGCGCGGCTTCGCCGGGGTCACCGCGAGCAGCCTCGTGCTGCTCGTCGTCGTCATGTCGCCGATCGTCTGGCACCTCGTGCGCCGGCTGCGCCGGGCCGAGGAGCAGCAGATCGACCTGCTCCAGCGGGCCGTCGACGCGTCGTCCGACGAACGGCGCCGGATCGCGGCCAGCCTGCACGACGGCCCGGTGCAGGAGCTCGCCGCCACCTCGTTCACCGTCGCCGGTGCGTCGGCCACGGCGGGTGCCCACGGCCAGGGTGCCCTGGCCAGGGACCTCGACGCCGCGGCCGCCGCCGTGCGCTCGAGCATCCGCTCGCTGCGCACCCTGCTCGTCGACATCTACCCGGCGAGCCTGGCGCGCTCGGGTGTCGTCGCCGCGCTGCACGACCTCGCCCAGACCACCCGCCGTGACGACCTCGTCGTGCACGTCGACGCGGCCGACGAGGACGACCTCGCGATGTCGACCGACGCCCAGCGCCTGGTCCACCGCGTCGCCCAGGAGTGCCTGCGCAACGCCGCCAAGCACGCGGGCCCCGCCACCGTCACCGTGTCGCTCCACCGCGACGGCCCGGGAACCGTCATCCTCGACGTCGTGGACGACGGCGCGGGGTTCGACGTGGAGGCGGTGCGCAGCGCACCGAGCGAGGGGCACCTCGGCCTGCAGCTGCTCGCGGATGCCGCGTCCGTTCCGGGAGCGCTGCTCCAGGTCTCGAGCGCCCCGGGACGCGGCACGCACTGGCGCCTCGCGCTCGACGGCGACCTCGGGGCCGCCTCGTGATCCGGGTGCTCCTCGTCGACGACCACCAGCTCGTGCGCGCCGGGGTGACCACCCTGCTCCAGTCCGACCCGCAGATCACCGTCGTCGGCGAGGCCCGCAACGGCCGCGAGGCGGTCGAGTCGGTCGAGGGCACCGCACCCGACGTCGTCCTCATGGACCTGTCGATGCCGGAGATGGACGGTGTGGAGGCGACCCGGGCCGTGCTCGCGCTCCGGCCCGACACCCGGGTGCTCGTGCTCACCAGCTTCTCGGACCGGCAACGGGTCAAGGAGGTGCTCGCGGCGGGCGCGATCGGCTACGTGCTCAAGGACTCCGAGCCCGCCGACCTGATCGCCGCCGTGCACGCCGCCGCCCTGGGGCACGTCCCGATCGATCCCCGGGTCGCGGCGGCCCTGCTGCCCTCGACCGCAGGCGCAGGTGGCTCCGGTAGCGCAGGCGGCACCGGCGGGGCCGCCGACGGGCTGTCCCCGCGCGAGACGGAGGTGCTGCGCCTCGTGGCCCAGGGGCTGGCCAACAAGCAGATCGCACGGGCCCTCGGCATCACCGAGCGCACCGTCAAGGCGCACCTGGGGCGGGTGTTCCGCGAGATCGGCGTGCTCGACCGCACGAGCGCCGCGCTGTGGGCCCGCGACAACCTGCCCGGCGCCTGAACGGCAGCCGGATGCCGTGGTCACCCCGTGTCGCGGGGCTGGCCTAGGCTCGCGGGCGTGACGGGACACGACGGGCTGTTCATCGCCTTCGAGGGGGGCGACGGCGCGGGCAAGTCGACGCAGGTGCGGCTGCTCGCCGACGCCCTGCGCGCCCGCGGACGCACCGTCACCATCACCCGCCAGCCGGGGGGCACCGAGCTGGGCGCGGCCATCCGCGACCTCGTGCTGCACGGCGACCACGTCTCCCCACGCGCCGAGGCACTGCTCTTCGCCGCCGACAAGGCCCACCACGTCGACCAGCTCGTGCGCCCGGCGCTCGAGGCCGGCGAGGTCGTCATCACCGACCGCTACACCGACTCCTCGGTCGCCTACCAGGGAGCCGGGCGCGACCTCGGAGCAGCCGAGGTGCACGACCTGCAGATGTGGGCCGTCGACGGCCTCGTCCCCGCGCTCACCGTCGTCGTCGACGTCCCGGCCGACGAGGGGCGCCGTCGTCGCGGCGACACCCACGACCGGCTCGAGTCGGAGGAGGACGCCTTCCACGAGGCGATCCGCCAGCACTTCCTGTCGATGGCGGCCGGCCACCCCGAGCGCTACCTGGTCGTCGACGGCACGCAGCCGTCCGAGCGTCTGCACGACGACGTCGTGGGCCGGCTCGAGGCGATGGGGCTGGTCGAGCCGTGAGCGTCTGGAGCGACGTCATCGGGCAGGAGAGCGCGGTCGCCACGCTCGCGCACGCCGTGCGCACGCCCGGGGCGATGACCCACGCGTGGCTGTTCACCGGGCCGCCCGGGTCGGGCCGGTCGGTCGCCGCCCGGGCCTTCGCCGCCGCCCTGCTCTGCCCCGACGGCGGTTGCGGCGAGTGCCGCGAGTGCCGCACCGCGCTCGGCGGCACGCATGCCGACGTCGACGTCATCGCCACCGAGGGGCTCTCGATCAAGGTCGAGCAGGCCCGCGACCTCGTCGCGCTCGCGGCCCACCGCCCGTCGGTCGGCCGCTTCCGGGTCATCGTCGTCGAGGATGCCGACCGCCTCACCGAGCGCGCCGCCGACGCCCTGCTCAAGGCGCTCGAGGAGCCCGCGCCCCGAACCGTGTGGATGCTGTGCGCCCCCTCGGTCGAGGACGTCATCATCACGATCCGCTCGCGGTCTCGGCACGTGCGGCTGCGCACCCCGTCGGTCGAGGCCGTCGCGGCCCTGCTGACCCGGCGCGACGGGGTCGACCCGTCGATGGCCCTCTACGCCGCGCGCGCCGCCCAGTCGCACGTCGGCCTGGCCGCGCGGCTGGCCCGCGACGAGCACGCCCGCATCAGGCGCCACGACGTCATCACCCTGGCCACCCGCATCGTCAGCGTCGGCGACGCCATCGGCGCAGCGAGCGACCTGATGACGATCGCGGCCGAGGAGTCCGTGGCCGCCTCGAGCGAGCGCGACGCCGCCGAGCGGGTGCGCCTGCTCGAGGTGCTCGGCGCCGACCCGAGCGCCCGCACCCAGCCACCGCACGTACGCGCCCAGGTGAGCTCGCTCGAGCGCGACCAGAAGGCCCGCGCGACCCGGTTCACCCGTGACGTCATCGACCGCGCGCTGGTCGACCTGCTCTCGGTCTACCGCGACGCGCTCGTGCTGCGCACCGGCGCGGGCACGGCGCTGGTCAACGAGGACAGCCGCCAGGTCGTGCAGCGGGTCTGCGAGCTGCTCGGGCCCGACGAGCTGCTGCGCGCCATGGACGCCATCGGCACGGCCCGCGAGCGAATCGGCGCCAACGTCAACCCGCTGCTCGCCCTCGAGGCGATGGCCCTCGACCTGCGACTGCCCCGCTGAGCGCAGGCGCTTCCGGCCCGGTCCGCCCGATGGGTGATCCATGCCGGATCGTGACCTGCTCCGCGCGCACGTCCTCAGACGGCTCGCTTATCGTTCCGCCATGATCCGTCGCCGCGTCGCCGCCCTCTCGGGTGCCACGGTCGCCCTGCTCGTGCTCTCCGGGTGCTCGGTCATCGACGGCATCCGCGACTCGGGGAGCGTGCCGTCGGTGTCGGTCACGCCGCAGAGTCCGCCGCCCGGGGCCGAGGCGCTGTCGCGCTTCTACACCCAGCGGCTCGACTGGTCCGACTGCGAGGGCGCCCAGTGCGCCACCCTCGAGGTCCCCGTCGACTACGACAAACCCCAGGGCGACACCATCGAGCTGGCCGTCGTGAAGGTTCCGGCCAAGAAGTCGTCGAAGCGGATCGGGTCGCTGGTGGTGAACCCCGGCGGTCCGGGTGGCTCCGGTGTCGACTACGCGCGGGCCGCCGACTTCATCGTCGGCAAGGGGGTGCGCGACGCCTACGACGTGGTCGGCTTCGACCCCCGCGGCGTCGGGCGCTCGGCCCCGATCGACTGCCTCACGGACTCCGAGCTCGACACCTTCCTGGGTTCGGACCCCACCCCCGACGACGCGGCCGAGGAGCAGGCGTTCGCGGCGACCGCCAAGGGGTTCGCGGACTCCTGTGCCGCGACGGCCGGCCCGCTGCTCGGCCACGTGTCGACCGCCGACGCCGCGCGCGACATGGACGTGCTCCGGGCCACGCTCGGCGAGGAGAAGCTCACCTACCTCGGCAAGTCGTACGGCACCTACCTCGGGTCGGTCTACGCCGGCCTGTTCCCCACGAACGTCGGGCGGATGGTTCTCGACGGCGTCGTCGCCCCCGACCTCACCTCCGAGGAGCTCAACCTCGGGCAGGCCAAGGGCTTCGAGCTCGCCACGCGCCAGTGGGCTGCCTACTGCGTCGAGCAGGGAGACTGCCCGCTCGGCGGGTCCGTCGACGACGTGATGAACGGCCTGCGCACCTTCCTCCGCTCGGTCGACAGCAGCCCGCTGCCCAAGACGGGTGACAACGCCGTGCCGAGGCTCACCGAGGGCTGGGCGTCGCTCGGCATCGCCGCGGCGATGTACGACCAGGGCGCCTGGCAGACCCTCACCGACGCGATGCGCGATGCCGTCGGTGGTGACGGCACCGCCCTGATGCAGCTCGCCGACCAGTACGCCGACCGCAACCCCGGCGGCCAGTACGCGGGCAACATCATGGAGGTCATCTACGCGGTCAACTGCCTCGACAAGCCCGACACCAACGACCTCGCCGAGCGCCACCGCCTCTCGGAGGAGTCCCTGAAGGACGCGCCGACGTGGGGCCCGTTCCTCATGTGGAGCTCCCTGGCGTGCGGCTACTGGCCCGTGAAGGCGACGGGCGCGCCCGAGAAGATCAGCGCCACCGGGGCGCCGCCCATCGTCGTCATCGGCACCACCCGCGACCCGGCCACGCCCTACGAGTGGGCCGTGCGGCTGCACGACCAGCTCGACGAGGCATCGCTGATCACCTTCGACGGCGACGGCCACACGGCCTACACCCGCTCCAACGGCTGCGTCGACGACGCCGTCGACGACTACTACCTCGACGGCACCGTGCCCAAGGACGGCCTGCGCTGCTGAGCCCGTCATCCGGGATTCGCGGTGCCGACGGTCGACTCCGTATACTCGTCCGGCGTGCCCGAGCCCCCTCGGGCGCCCGCCGCCTTAGCTCAGTCGGCCAGAGCGATTCACTCGTAATGAATAGGTCAAGGGTTCGATTCCCTTAGGCGGCTCCACAGCACCACCCGCACCAACTTTCCCGCCCGATCCCGCAACCTTCACCTTCGCACCACATCGGTAGCGGTGCGAAGGTGAAGGTTCCGGTGCGAAGCTCCGGGCCGGACGCGCCTCGTCGCCCGCCCGCCGGTCGGTCCGCACTGGACGTTCGGGTTCCGGTAGTGGTGGCCCATCGCCCCGGCCGTCGCGTGCGAGACACGGCCGCGAGGGTTCAGTCGCGCTCCTACTCCCCGGGGAGTAGGCCCACCTCAGCCGTCGGCCGGACGACCCGCGAGCTCGTTGTCCCTACGCTGGTCGCATGCCCGGCCCGACCCAGCGCACGCCGACGACGCCGGCCGGCGCTCGCCCGTGGCGCGACGGCTGGGCCACGGATGACGGGTCCACGGGCACGTGGGGCCCACCCCCCTGGGTGGGGCGTGGGCCGTGGGGTGGTGGGCGACCCCCGCAGGTCGCGCTCGCGGTGGTGCTGGCCGTCATCCAGCTGCTCGGGACCCTCGGCGCCGCCCACGCCCAGCCCGAACGCCGGTCGCTCGACCTGCTCGCGGTCGCCCTCCTGCTCACCGGCCCGGTCGCGCTCGCCCTGATGACCCGCGCACGGGTCGTGGCCGTGACCGTCGTCGTGGGAGCCGCCACGGCCCTGTACCTCGTGCTCGGCTACCCCTACGGCCCCGTCGTGCTCTCGCTGGTCGTGGCACTCGTCGCGGCCGTGCTCACGGGCCACCGACTCCTCGCCTGGCTGGTGGCCGGCGGTGTGCTGGCCGCGCACGGGGTGGCCGCGTGGCGCGACCCGTCCCGCGGCTGGTCGTGGCCCACCGCGGCCGCCGCGGTCGCCTGGGCGCTGCTCGTGCTGGCCTTCGCCGAGGTGGCCCGGGTGCGGAGCGAGCGCGCGTTCAGCCACCGGAGGGCCCTCGCCGAGCAGCGCCGCCGCCGGGCAGGCGAGGACCGGCTGCGCATCGCCCAGGAGCTCCACGACGTCGTGGCCCACCACATGTCGCTCATCAACGTGCAGGCGTCGGTCGCGCTCCACCTGCGCGGCACCCATCCCGAGCAGGTCGACGAGGCGCTCGTCGTCATCAAGGGAGCGAGCAAGGAGGCGCTGGTCGAGCTGCGCTCCCTCATCGAGGTGCTGCGCGAGGGTGACGGCCCGGCGCCGCGGCACCCTGCCGCCAGCCTGGCCGCGCTCGAGGACCTCGTCGAGCGCGCGCGGTATGCCGGTCTCGACCTCACGACGCACGTCACCGGGACCCCGTTGACCCTCCCACCCGGCGTCGAGCTCGCCGCCTACCGCCTGGTGCAGGAGGCGGTCACCAACGTGGTGCGCCACTCCGGCGCCGACCACGCCGAGGTCGCCGTCGAGCACCGGCCGGGGTCCCTGGTCGTCAGCGTCGACGACGACGGCCAGGGCGTGCGCGACGTCGACGCGGTGGTGGAGGGCAACGGCATCCGGGGCATGCGCGAGCGCGCCGCGTCCCTGGGCGGCGAGGTGCGCCTCGAGCGCTCGGCGCTCGGCGGGCTGCGGGTCGTCGCGACCTTCCCGACGGGGGAGGCGGCCACGTGATCGGGGTGGTGCTCGCCGACGACCAGGCGCTGCTGCGGGCCGGGCTGCGCGCGCTGCTCGACGCCGAACCCGACATCACCGTGCTCGGGGAGGCGTCCGACGGGCAGGAGGCGGTCGACCTGGTGCGCGAGCGGCATCCGGACGTCGTGCTCATGGACATCCGGATGCCGGGCACCGACGGTTTGGCGGCGACCCGCCTCATCGCCGCCGAGCCCGGCCTGGCCGGCACGAAGGTCGTCGTGCTCACCACGTTCGACCTCGACGAGTACGTGTTCGAGGCGATCCGGGCGGGGGCCAGCGGGTTCCTCGTCAAGGACACCGAGCCGACCGAGCTGCTGCGCGCCGTGCGGGCCGTGGCCGGCGGCGACGCCCTGCTCTCGCCGAGGGTGACCCGGCGCCTGATCGGCGAGTTCGCCTCGCGCAGCAGGCCCAGCGCCGGTCGGGCCGCCGAGCGGCTCGCCCCGCTCACCGAGCGGGAGCGCGAGGTGGTGGCGCTCGTCGGCGAGGGGCTGTCGAACGACGAGATCGCCGACCGCCTCGTCGTCTCCCCGGCGACCGCCAAGACCCACGTGTCGCGGGCGATGGTCAAGCTGCAGGTGCGCGACCGGGCCCACCTCGTGGTGCTGGCCTACGAGTCGGGGCTCGTGCGGCCGGGCTGGTCGGAGGAGTAGCGGGGCCGGCATACCGCCGGGGGAGTGCCACAGGTGCCTCCCGCAGGGGGATTCGCCGGGCCCGCCGCTCGCGAAGCATGGGTGGTGCCAGATCACCGAGCACACCGACCACACAAGGAGCGACCGATGACCACCGTCACCACCCTCGCCCAGTCCCTGTCCGCACACCCCGGCCCCTGGAACGGCGGCTACGGGTGGTTCCCGTTCTTCCCGTTCTTCGGGTTCTTCTTCTTCCTCCTCTTCCTCTTCGTCGTGTTCGGCATCTTCGGCCGCCGCCGCGGATGGGGCCCCCCGCCGCACCGCGACGCCGTGCAGTCGGCGGAGTCCGACCTGGCTCGACGCTTCGCCGCGGGGGAGATCGACGAGAAGGAGTACGAGCAGCGCATCTCGACGCTGCGCCGCCTCGGTCGGGGCTGACCCGGGCCACCCGGCGGCTCCGCGACGGGATGGGCGTCACGACCCGGCGCCCACCCCGTCGCCGCGGGTTAGGTTGTGTCTCCCCTTCAAGGAGGTCCGACATGTCCGGACACCCCGTGCCCGACGTCCCCCGCGCGGGGCAGGAGTCGGTCTGGGACTACCCGCGCCCACCTCGCGTCGAGCCGACGTCCGAGAGCCTGGAGGTGTGGCTCGGCGGGGTGCTGGTCGCAGCATCGAACCGGTCGCTGCGGGTGCTCGAGACGAGCCACCCGCCGGCGTACTACCTGCCCGCCGCCGACTTCATCCCGGGCGCCCTGAGCGCCACCGAGGGTTCGTCGTGGTGCGAGTTCAAGGGCGAGGCAACCTATTTCGACATCCATGGCGGGGATGCCGTCGCGCCGCGTGCCGCGTGGACCTACCTGCGGCCGAGCCCCGGTTTCGAGGTGATCGCCGGCCTCGTCGCCGTCATGCCCGGCGCCATGGACCGCTGCACCGTCGACGGTGAGGTCGTGCGCGCCCAGGACGGCGGCTTCTACGGCGGCTGGGTCACCTCGCGCGTCGCGGGCCCGTTCAAGGGCGGCCCGGGCTCCTGGGGCTGGTGACGCGGCACCTTCGCACCGGAACCTTCACCTTCGCACCGGAACGGTTCCGGTGCGAAGGTGAAGGTTCCGGGATCGGGCGGGAAAGTTGGGGCGCCGGTCAGTCGTCGCTGAGCGGGCGGTCCTTGGTCGCGAGCTCGCTGCGGGCCTTCTCCGCGGCGGCCGAGATCTCGTCGGCCGTGCGCTGGGCCGACCCCGAGGCGACCTCGACGTCGTGCTCCGGCATCCGCCAGCGGGCCGTGCTCATGCCGGCCTCGCGGGCCCGCTCGATGGCCTCGTCGATGCAGCGCTCGGCGTCCTCCCGACCGGCCCAGTGGGCGCCCTCGACCGACTTGCCGGGCTCGAGGTCCTTGTAGGTCTCGAAGAAGTGCTGGATCTCGAGCCGGTCGAAGGAGCTGACGTCCTCGATCTCGCGGATGTGGTTCTTGCGCGGGTCGCCCGCCGGGATGCACAGGATCTTGTCGTCGCCGCCGGCCTCGTCGCGCATGTGGAACATGCCGATCGGCCGCGCGCGCACCAGGCAGCCGGGGAAGGTCGGCTCGTCGAGCAGCACCAGGGCGTCGAGCGGGTCGCCGTCCTCCCCGAGCGACTCCTCGATGTAGCCGTAGTCGGACGGGTAGGCCATCGCCGTGAACAGCATCCGGTCGAGCCGGATCCGTCCGGTCTCGTGGTCGACCTCGTACTTGTTGCGCTGCCCCTTGGGGATCTCGATGGTGACGTCGAACTCCACGGCGGGTTTCTCCTTCAGGGGGGTGACCTAGGCTCTCGGCACAGTCTGGCGCATGCGCTGGTGAAGCACGAAGGGAGGCGGGGTGAGACGGGTCATGCTCGCGTCCCTCGTCGGCTCTGCGGCGGCCCTCGTCGCGGTCACGGGGTACGCCGCGGCCGACGTGCTCGACGTGGCACCCGGCATCCTCACCCTCGACCGCCCGGTCGCCGCGCCGACGCCCACGGTGTCCGGCACCCCGGCCCCGGTGCTGCTGCCCGAGCCCGCCGCCAGCGTCGACCCGCTCCTCACCGACACCGGTGCCGACGCGCCCGCGCCCACCCGGGCCGGCCTGCGCCAGGCGCTCACCACGGCATCCGACGACCCGGCGCTCAGGAAGGGCACGGGCATCAGCGTGCGCGACGGCATCACGGGCGAGGAGCTGTGGGCCCTCGGCGCGGCGACGCCACGCGTGCCCGCCTCGACCCAGAAGCTGCTGGCGGCGCTGGCGGTTGCCGACGGCCTGGACCTCACCGAGCGGATGACGACCTCGGTCGTCGCGCTGCCCGGCTCCGCCGACGTCGTGCTCGTCGTCGGCGGCGACACCCTTCTCGCACCGGGCGCGGGCGACCCGGAGGCCGTCGCCGGCCGGGCCGGGCTGGCCGACCTCGCGGCCCAGGTGGCCGCCTCGCTGGCACCATCGGGCCGCACCAGCGTGCGCCTGCGCCTCGACACCACCCACGCCCCCGGCCCGCGCTACCCGTCGACGTGGAACCCCCACGACGTGCGCGACGGGTTCACCCAGGCGGTCGTCATGACCGGGCTGGCCACCCAGCTCCCGCGGGCCCTGCACCCGTCGCCGCTGCGACCGGAGAAGGAGGTGGCCGACGCGCTCGTCGACCGCCTCGCCGACCGCGGCATCACGGCGACCCTTCGGCCCGAACGCACCTGGACGGCCGCGGCGCCGACGGGAGCCCAGGCGCTCGGCAGCGTCGAGTCGGCGACCTACGGCGAGGTGCTCGACTTCGCCCTCGACCACAGCGAGAACGCCCTCACCGAGAACCTCACCCGACAGGCCGCCGCGGCATCCGGCCGGTCGACGACCCGCCAGGGCGACAACGCGAGGTTCATCCGCGAGCGGCTGGTGGCGCACGACGTGCCGACGGCCGGGCTGGTCATCACCGACGCCTGCGGGCTCAGCCCGGGGCAGAAGGCCGCCGCCGCCACCCTGTCGGGGGTGCTGGCCCTGGCTGCCACCGGAGAGGTCGACGAGCTGCGCGGGGTGGTGGCGAGCCTTCCGGTGTCGGGGCTGTCGGGGACGATGACGCGACGCTTCGGCTCCGAGGCCACCGAGGACGTCGTGGGCGTGCCACGCGCCAAGACCGGCACGCTGCGCGCCGGGTCGGCCCTGGCCGGCACGACGGTCGACGCCGACGGGCGCCCGCTCACCTACGTGCTGCTCGTCGAGGGTTTTCCCCACACGTACGGGGGAACGCTGCGCGCACGGGCCGCGTTGGACCGGATCGTGGCCACACTGACCAGGTGCGGCTGCCGCTGACCGCGGCACGACGAGAGGCAGGAACCTGCGTGGCATACGTCGACTGGGAGTTCGCCAAGACCACCGGGCGGTTGCTCGTGCCCGCGGGACCCACCGTCACCCGGTCCGAGGCGGATGACGAGGTCGCCGCCATCCGTGCCGCCGCCCGCACCGCGCGACAGCCGGTGGCCGAGACCGCGCTGATGCAGACCCCCGACGACGCACCCGATGCCCTCGTCGTCGACCGCGCCACCTGGATCGCGGTGAACGCCGACTCGATGAGCGCGATGCTCGACCCCACGTTCGACGCGATGGTCGCCAAGCGCGGGGGGTCGGCGCCCGGCGCGACCGCACAGGCCGTCGGCGGCAAGATCACCGGCGCCGAGGCCGGTGCGCTGCTGGCGTTCATGGCGAGCAAGGTGCTCGGGCAGTACGACCTCGCGCCCGACGGCACCCCGGCCCTGCTGCTGGTGGCCCCCAACATGATGGCCGTCGCCGGCGAGCTGGGTGTCGACCGTGACGACTTCCGCAAGTGGGTCTGCATGCACGAGGAGACCCACCGCGTGCAGTTCACCGCCAACCCCTGGCTGCGCGACCACATGGTCGAGCAGGCCCGGTCGCTGGCCGTCGACCTCGCGCCAGACCCCGAGAAGCTCCACGAGATCGCCGGCCGGGTGGCCGAGAAGCTGCCCGAGCTGTTCCGCGAGGGCAGCACGGGCTTGGCCGACCTGTTCACCACCCCGGAGCAGCGCGAGAAGCTCGCCGGGCTCACCGCGGTCATGTCGCTGCTCGAGGGGCACGCCGACGTCGTCATGGACGACGTGGGCCCCCGCCACATCCCCACCGTCGCGCACATCCGGGCCCGGTTCAGCGAGCGTCGCAAGGGCGCCGGGGCCCCCGACCGGCTGCTGCGCCGGCTGCTCGGCCTCGAGGCCAAGATGCGCCAGTACCGCGACGGCGCCGTGTTCGTGCGCGGCGTGCAGGAGCGGGTCGGGGTCGAGGGCTTCAACGCCATCTGGACCTCGCCCGACACCCTGCCGCTGGCCCGCGAGATCGAGGAACCGGAGGCCTGGGTGCGCCGCATCCACGGCTGACGACGGCGCCTGACCCGCACCTCGTGCGAGGTACACACGGTTTTCGCACGCCCGACGGTGCGAGAACCGTGTGTCACCCGCACGAAGTCGCGAGGATGGCGGGATGGAGCGTCGCTGGGGATCGCCGGATGCCGCGACGGCGGCCGTCCGGCACGCCGTGCGCGCCTCCCTGGCCGACCTCGGCCCCGGTGACCTCGTCCTCGCGGCGTGCAGTGGCGGCGCGGACTCGCTCGCCCTCGCGGCCGCGCTCGCCTTCGAGGCGCCGGGCGCCGGGCTGCGAGCCGGAGCCGTCGTCGTCGACCACGACCTGCAGCCCGGCTCGGCCAGGGTGGCGGCCGACGCCGCCGGGTGCCTGCACGCCCTCGGCCTGGACCCGGTCGACGTCGTGACCGTCGAGGTCGAGAGCACCGGCGACGGGCTCGAGGCGGCCGCCCGCTCGGCCCGCTACGCCGCGCTCGAGGCCGCCGCCGACCGGCACGGCGCGCTCACCGTGCTCCTCGGCCACACCCTCGACGACCAGGCCGAGCAGGTGCTGCTCGGCCTCACCCGCGGCTCGGGCGCCCGCTCCCTGTCGGGGATGCCGTCCGCCCGCGGCCGCTTCCGCCGCCCACTGCTCGGGGTCTCCAGGGAGCAGTGCCGGGCCTCGGTCGCGGCGCAGGGCCTCACCTGGTGGGACGACCCGATGAACGAGGACCCCGCGTTCACCCGGGTTCGGGCCCGCCGTGCCGTCGCCGACCTCGAGCGCGACCTCGGGCCGGGGGTGGCCGCGGCACTGGCGCGCACGGCATCCCAGCTGCGTGACGACGCCGACCACCTCGACGGGCTGGCCGACACCGCCGCTGGCCTCGCTGGGCCCCCAGCCTTGGGCGGTCGAGGCGCTGGCCGGCATCCCCCGTGCGGTGCGCACCCGCGCCTGGCGGCGGCTGCTCGTCGCGGCCGGGGCGCCGGCAGGCCGGGTGGGAACCCGGCACACCGACGCGTGCGACCGGTTGCTCACCGCGTGGCACGGGCAGGGCCCGGTGCACGCCCCCGGCGACCTGCTGGTGGTCCGATCCGGTGGTCGGGTCACCATCGCCCCCGCCGATCGGGTTGACTAGGCCCCACCACCCGCCCGCGCCCCACCCCACCAGGAGCCGCAGTGGACGCCGCCCACATGGGAGCAGACCTCGAACGTGTCCTCATCAGCGAGGAGGAGATCCAGGCCAAGCTCACCGAGCTGGCCGGCGAGATCGCCCGGGAGTACGACGGCAAGGACCTCCTGCTCGTGGGGGTGCTCAAGGGGGCGGTCATGGTCATGGCCGACCTGATGCGCGCCCTGCCGGTCACCGTGCCGGTCGACTGGATGGCGGTGTCGTCGTACGGCTCGGGCACCAAGTCCAGCGGCGTCGTGCGCATCCTCAAGGACCTCGACGCCGACATCACCGGCCGTCACGTGCTCATCGTCGAGGACATCGTCGACTCCGGCCTGACCCTGTCGTGGATCAAGTCCAACCTGGAGTCGCGCAGCCCCGCCTCGGTCGAGATCTGCACCCTGCTGCGCAAGCCGGATGCCGCGAAGGTCCAGGTCGACGTCCGGTGGGTCGGCTTCGACATCCCCAACGAGTTCGTCGTCGGCTACGGCCTCGACTACGCCGAGGCCTACCGTGGGCTCCGGGTGGTCGGCACCCTCGCACCGCACGTCTACAGCTGAGCCGCATCGTTGCGCGGAACACGGGGGAGACGGGGCTCGTTGCTAGCGTGTACCCGTCCCACCCGGTGTGACCTCCGGGCGGCCGATTGACCACGATCAGGAGGACCGGAGCGCGAGCTCCGCACCCACATGGACTTCAAGCGCATCTTCAAGACCCCCTTGTTCTGGGTCCTGGCCGTCATCGTGGTGATGCTGACGGTGTTCTCCTTCGACGGCAACGGCGGCTACACCACGGTCACCACGGCCCAGGCCGAGAAGCTGATCACCGACAAGAAGGTCGCGAAGTCGGTGATGACGACCGAGAACGTCATCCGCCTCGACCTCAAGGACGGCCAGACCTTCAGTGACCCCGCCTCCGACGTCAGCGGGGCCACCAAGGTGCAGGCCGAGTTCGTCGACGCCCGCGCCGAGGCCCTCGTCTCAGCGGTCGACGCCGACGTGCCGGGCTACAACGACGAGAAGGAGGGCGACAGCGCCTTCTGGACCATCTTCATCAGCTTCTTCCCGGTGCTGCTGCTCGTCGGCCTGTTCTGGTTCCTCATGAGCCAGGCCCAGGGCGGCGGCTCGCGGGTCATGCAGTTCGGCAAGTCGCGGGCCAAGCTCGCGAACAAGGACACCCCCAAGGTGACCTTCGCCGACGTCGCCGGGGCCGACGAGGCCGTCGAGGAGCTGCACGAGATCAAGGAGTTCCTCGCCGAGCCCGCGAAGTTCCTCGCGGTCGGCGCCAAGATCCCCAAGGGCGTGCTGCTCTACGGCCCTCCCGGCACCGGCAAGACCCTCCTCGCGCGCGCCGTCGCCGGCGAGGCGGGCGTGCCGTTCTACTCGATCTCCGGCTCCGACTTCGTCGAGATGTTCGTCGGCGTCGGCGCCTCGCGCGTGCGTGACCTGTTCGAGCAGGCCAAGGCCAATGCCCCCGCCATCGTCTTCGTCGACGAGATCGACGCCGTCGGCCGGCACCGTGGTGCGGGTCTCGGCGGTGGCCACGACGAGCGCGAGCAGACCCTCAACCAGCTGCTCGTCGAGATGGACGGCTTCGACGTCAAGACCAACGTCATCCTGATCGCGGCGACCAACCGCCCCGACATCCTCGACCCGGCCCTGCTGCGCCCGGGCCGCTTCGACCGGCAGATCGCGGTCGAGGCCCCCGACATGATCGGTCGCCACCGCATCCTCGAGGTGCACGGCCAGGGCAAGCCGCTCGCCACCGGCGTCGACCTGCTCGCGGTCGCCCGCCGCACCCCCGGCTTCACCGGTGCCGACCTGGCCAACGTGCTCAACGAGGCCGCGCTGCTCACCGCCCGCACCGACAAGAAGCTCATCGACGACGAGGTGCTCGACGAGGCGATCGACCGGGTCATCGCCGGTCCGCAGAAGCGCACCCGCATCATGTCGGCCAAGGAGCGCAAGATCACGGCCTACCACGAGGGTGGGCACGCGCTCGTCGCCTCGGCGATGAACCACCTCGACCCCGTCACCAAGGTGACGATCCTGCCGCGCGGCCGGGCCCTGGGCTACACGATGGTGATGCCGACCGACGACAAGTACTCCACCACGCGCAACGAGATCCTCGACCAGCTCGCCTACGCCCTCGGCGGTCGCGTCGCGGAGGAGATCATCTTCCACGACCCCACGACCGGCGCCGCCAACGACATCGAGAAGGCCACCGCGATGGCCCGCAAGATGGTCACCGAGTACGGCATGAGCGAGCGCGTCGGCGCGGTCAAGCTGGGCCAGAGCCAGGGCGAGGTCTTCCTCGGCCGCGACATGGGCCACCAGCGCGACTACTCCGAGCAGGTCGCCGCGGTCGTCGACGAGGAGGTGCGCAAGCTCGTCGACGACGCCCACGACGAGGCCTGGCACGCCGTCAACGACAACCGCGACATCCTCGACCGGCTCGTGCTCGTGCTGCTCGAGCGCGAGACGCTCAACGCGGCCGAGCTCGCCGAGATGTTCAAGGACATCGTCAAGCGCCCGGTCCGCCAGACCTGGCTGTCCAGCGAGCACCGCACCCTCTCCGACCTGCCCCCGGTGCTCACCCCGGCCGAGCAGGCCGCGATGAACGGCCACAGCAACGGCTTCGGCGCTCCGGTGGGCTCCACCGAGACGCCGGGTGACCCTCGCACCCGGGCCGAGATCGACGCTGCCGCGCAGGCCGGCGCCGACCCGACCGCTGAGGAGAACCCTCCGTCGCAGGTCATCGAGGTGCCGGACGGTGGTCGTGTCGAGCCCTGACGAGGACCTCGACGACGCGTCGATGCGTGGTCCGGTCGACCTCCCGCGCGCGGAGGCGGCGGTGCGTGAGTTCCTCGTCGCGATCGGCGAGGACCCCGAGCGCGAGGGCCTGCTCGACACGCCCGGGCGGGTGGCGCGAGCCGCTCGTGAGCTCTTCGCGGGTCTCTGGCAGGACCCCGCCGACGTGCTGTCGAAGACCTTCTCGATCGACCACGAAGAGCTCATCATCGTGCGCGACATCCCGATGTACTCCACCTGCGAGCACCACCTGCTGCCCTTCCACGGCGTCGCGCACATCGGCTACATCCCGGCTCCCGACGGCAAGGTCACCGGGCTGAGCAAGCTCGGCCGGCTGGTCGAGGTGTTCGCCCGGCGGCCGCAGGTGCAGGAGCAGATCACCACGCAGGTCGCCGACGCCCTCGTCGAGCACCTCGGGGTCCAGGGCGTCATCGTGGTGATCGAGGCCGAGCACCTGTGCATGTCGATGCGTGGGGTGCAGAAGCCGGGCTCGCGCACCATCACCTCCGCCGTGCGCGGCCAGCTGCGCGACCCCGCCACCCGCGCCGAGGCGATGTCGCTGCTGCTCGGCGGCAAGCGGTGACCGGCCGGTGACCCTGCCGGAACCCCGGGCCGGGCGCCCGTTGGTCATGGGCGTCGTCAACGTCACCCCCGACTCGTTCAGCGACGGTGGTGCCTGGTTCACGCCCGAGGCCGCGGTGGCGCACGGCCGCGAGCTGGTCGCCCAGGGCGCCGACCTGCTCGACGTCGGTGGTGAGTCGACCCGGCCCGGTGCCGAGCGGCCGAGCACCGCCGAGGAGCTGCGCCGCGTCATCCCCGTCGTCGAGGCGCTGGGCGCCCTGGCGCCGGTGTCGGTCGACACGATGCGTGCGGAGGTCGCCGCAGCCGCGCTGGATGCCGGCGCCTCCCTCGTCAACGACGTCAGTGGCGGGCTGGCCGACCCCGAGATGCCGGCGCTGGTCGCCGCGCGGGCCGTGCCCTTCGTCGCGATGCACTGGCGCGGCCACAGCCGCACCATGCAGCAGCGCGCCACCTACGACGACGTCGTCGCCGACGTCGTGCGCGAGCTCGTCGAGCGGGTCGAGGCACTGGTCGGAGCCGGCGTCAGCGCGGATGCCGTCGTGCTCGACCCCGGGTTCGGGTTCGCCAAGCACGCCGAGCACAACTGGGAGCTGCTGCGCCGCCTCGACGAGGTCGTGGCGCTGGGCCACCGGGTGCTCGTCGGCACGTCGCGCAAGACCTTCCTCGGGTCGGTCGGCCGCGCGCCCGAGCAGGTCCGCCCGCCACTGGAGCGTGACGTCGTCACGGCGGCCACGACCGTGCACGTCGCCAGGCACGGCGTGTGGTGCGTGCGGGTCCACGACGTCGTCGCGACCGTCGACGCCCTTGACGTCGTCGCGGCGCTCCGCGACGACGCCGGCCCGGACGACCTCGGGACCGCGCGGTGAGCGGGGGCGTCGCGCGCGACCGCATCCGATCTGTCCGGGGTCCGCGGGCGCGGCTTCCACGGCGTGTTCGAGCACGAGCGGCGCGAGGGCCAGGAGTTCGTCGTCGACGTCGAGCTCGCTGCCGACCTCGCGCCGGCGGGTACGAGTGACGACCTGGCCGACACGGTCAACTACGGCGAGATCGGCGCCGAGGTGCTGGCCCGCATCGAGGGTGAGCCGTTCGACCTCATCGAGCGTCTCGCCGAGGTCATCGCTTCGGATGCGTTGCGGCACAACGAGGTCGACGAGGTCGCCGTCACCGTGCACAAGCCGCAGGCGCCGGTCGGCGTGCCCTTCGCCGACGTGACCGTCACGGTCGTGCGGCACCGTCCCCCTGTCCCCGTCGTCGTCGCCGTGGGGGCGAACCTGCCTCGTGGCGACCAGCGACCGGCAGACACCGCCCGGGCCGCTGTCGAGGCGCTCGCGCGGCATCCCGACATCGTCGTCGTCGGGGTCTCCGAGCTGCACGACACCGAGCCGGTCGGTGGCCCCGACCAGCCCGTCTACGTCAACGCCGTGGTGACCGCCCGCACCGTGCTCTCGCCCACGTCGCTGCTGCGCGAGCTGCACGGCATCGAGGCGTCGTTCGACCGCCGGCGCGAGGTGCGCTGGGGAGCCCGCACGCTCGACCTCGACCTCGTGCAGTACGGCGACCCGGATGACGGCACCGACGTCACCTCCGACCTGCCGCGCCTCACGCTGCCGCACCCGCGAGCGCACGAGCGGGCCTTCGTGCTCGTGCCGTGGCTCGCAGGCCGACCCCGGTGCCACCCTGCGGCACGCGGGCCGGGTCGTGCGTGTCGCCGACCTCGTCGCCGCCCTCGACACGAGCGGCGTGCGACAGCACCCGACCGACACGCCCACGCGACGAAGGACCTGAGAGCTGATGCGACGCAAAGAGATTCGCATCCAGACGTTGCTCCTGGTCGCAGCGGTCACCGGGATCATCGGCTTCGCGATGTTCGCCGCCATCACCCGCACCGGCGAGCTCGTGCCGCGGCCGTCGCTGCTCTCGGGCGTGCTGCTCGTCGCCATGGGCGGGCTGGTGCTCTGGCTCGCCCGGCCGGTGCGCCGCTACCTCCAGGGCCGGGCGACGACGTCGCTCGACCCGCTGCGGGCGGCGCGCACCGTGGTGCTCGCCCAGGCCGCCGCCCTCACCGGCTCGGCCGCCGCTGGGTGGTACCTCGGGCAGCTGGTCGTCGTCATCACCGACCTCTCGCTCGACGCCAACAAGGGCCGGCTGCTGCCGCTCGGTGCCCTCGTCGTCGCCGGGGTCGCGCTCGCCGCGGCCGGGCTGGTGGCCCAGCGCTGGTGCCGGGTGGCTCCGCCCGACGAGGACGAGGACGAGAAGGGCGACCGCGCCGCCTAGCTCCGGCTCAGGTACCGGTCGCTCGTCACACTTCCCGGCCCACCGTGTTCCCACGCAGAAGCTCGGCCGGCAGGCACCTGTTGCTGCGCGCCCGGCGAACTTCTGCGTGCCCGGACGCCCGGCCTACTTGTCGACGTCGCCGACGACGAAGAACATCGACCCGAGCACGGCCACCATGTCGGCCACCAGGCAGCCGGGCAGCACCTGCGAGAGCACCTGCACGTTGTTGAACGACGCCGAACGCAGCTTGAGCCGCCACGGGGTCTTCTCACCACGGGAGACCAGGTAGTAGCCGTTGAAGCCGAGTGGGTTCTCGGTGGCGGTGTAGCGCTCGCCCTCGGGGACCTTGAGCACCTTGGGCAGTCGCTGGTTGACCGGGCCGGCGGGCAGCATCCCGAGCGTGTCGAGGCACGCCTGGGCCAGGTCGAGGCTGACGTGCACCTGCTCGAGCAGCACCTCGAGCCGCGCCTGGCAGTCGCCGGCGGTGCGGGTGACGACGCGGCCGGGCCCGCCGGGGCCGAACAGCACGGCATACGCAAGGTAGGGGTCGTCGCGGCGCAGGTCGACGTCGAGGCCGCTGGCCCGCGCGATCGGGCCCGACACCCCGTAGGCCCGGCACGTGGCGGTGTCGAGCACGCCCACCCCGCGGGTGCGGGCCTCGAGGATCTCGTTGCCGACGATGAGCGACTCGAGCTCGGGAAGCCGCCGCCGGACCCCGTTGACGGCCGCCTCGACCCGGCCGAGCCACCCGGCGGGCACGTCCTCCTTGAGGCCGCCGACCCGGTTGAACATGTAGTGCATCCGGCCGCCGGAGGCCTCCTCCATCACGGCCTGCAGCTCCTCGCGCTCACGGAACGCGTAGAAGACCGGCGTGATCGCCCCGAGCTCGAGCGGGTAGGAGCCGAGGAACATCAGGTGCGAGAGAACCCGGTTGAGCTCGGCGAGCAACGTGCGCAGCCACACCGCCCGCTCGGGCACCTCCATGCCGAGCATCGCCTCGACGCCGAGCACCACCCCGAGCTCGTTGCTGAACGCCGAGAGCCAGTCGTGCCGGTTGGCGAGCACGGTGATCTGGCGGTAGTCGCGCACCTCGAACAGCTTCTCGGCGCCACGGTGCATGTAGCCGATGACCGGCTCCGCCGAGATGATCCGCTCGCCGTCGAGCACCACGCGCAGCCGCAGCACCCCGTGCGTCGCCGGGTGCTGCGGGCCGATGTTGAGCACCATGTCGGCGGTCGCGAGGCCGCCGGCGCCCATGCCGACGTCGAGCGCGCGCTGGCCGGTCTCGGAGGTCACGGTCGCCAGTCTGCCGCACCGCGCCGGGCGGCTGCCGTCAGCAGCCCGCGAACGTCTCGCCGCCGGTCGCCCAGCCGTCCTTGTCGAGGGTGACCAGCACCAGCCGGTCCATCTCGGGCGCCTCGGCCAGCTCGGCCGCGCTCACCGAGCGGGTCTGCATGGGGTCGCCGGCCGTCACGCAGTGGTGCAGCAGGAACATCGTGCCCTCGCGCACCGGGATGTCGAAGGTCTTCTTGTCGTTCTGGTTGATGTAGCGGTCGGAGCCGAACTGCCACGAGGTCACCGGCAGGCCCCGCTTCGCGACCGACGCGTCGTCGACCGACGGGTCGGTCCAGCGGTCGAGCACGAGCACGTCGACGTCACCGGAGCGCTTGGCACCGGTGACCTGGCCGAAGTCGAACCTGCGGCCCTTGTCGTCGCTGGTGGGTGCCTTGCCCTTGGTCGAGGCCGTGGTCGAGGGCGTCGGGCCCGCCGAGGAGGCCGCTCCCGAGGGACCGGCGGTCACGGTGACGACGACGTCAGGAGGGGTGCCCGACCCGCAGGCACCCAGGCTCGCCGCAGCCACGAGGGCGAGCGCGAAGGGGGTGAGGAGCATCCGGGACCGCATCACGACAACGGTGCCACGGACCGGCCCCGCGCGTCACATCCGCTGCACGCGACGCAGCACCCAGGCGAAGCCGCCGAGGCCGTCAGGAGCGAGGAGCGCACCGGCGGCCGAGGCCCGCGCGAGGGCCCCGAGGTAGCCGGCCGGGTCGGTGCGGGCGAGGTCGTGAGGTGGGGTCGCGGCATCCAGGCCCAGCGAGCGCAGCGCCGCCCGCTGGGACGTCAGCTCGTCGTGCTCGAGCGAGTCGACGGCGACGTGCGCGGTGAGGTCGCAGGTCCCGTCGGGGACGGGCGTGACCGGGGCCCCGTCCCGGTAGGCCGCGAGCGTGCCTCCCGTCGGACGCCCACCAGCCGTGTGGCCGTAGTCGACGGCGAGCAGGATGCCGTGGCGCACCCGCCGGACCAGGTCGCGCCAGGCCTCGTCGCGGGCCAGGCCGACCTCGACGCGGGCGCCGACCGGCAGGCCGTCGACGGGCCAGTGCCGCGCGCACCAGGCCAGCTCGTCGTCGGTGAGCGAGGCCCCGCCGACGGCAGCCGACTCCTCACCGGTGGCGGGGTCGACGAGGACGACGGCCAGCCGGCCGGGTGCGACGACCTCCGCCACGGTGCACGGCACCACGTCGAGCCACTCGTGGGCCAGCACGAGCACGTCGTCGAGGTCGGTGAGATCAGGAGGAACCGCGCTGCCGCCGCGGCCGCGCAGCCAGGCCACGGCATCCGGCAGGTCGGCCGGGCGCTCGACCACGTCGACGCCGGTGAGCCGCAGGTCGGGCCGCTGGGTCGCCAGGGCGGTCAGGAGCTCGCCGCGCCCGCAGCCGACGTCGACGACGTGGTGCACACCCTCGCGGTCGGCGAGGCGGCCGAGGGCGTCGGCGAGCTGCACGCCGAGCGGGCCGTGGGTCGACGTGGTGAAGTGCCCGGCCGGCCCCTCGGGCCGCAGGTAGAAGCCACGCGGGCCGTAGAGCGCGTCGTGCCACGCCTCGCGCCAGGGGAGCATCACCCGCCGCACGGTACCCACCCGCGGGAGGTGCCGGGGAGGTGAACGGGCGTCGCGAACCGGCGCGGCGGCATCCGTGCGGTAGGAGTAGGTTGCTCGCTCGTGGACGGCATCGAGCACCCCGCCCGGCTGACCGTGGGGGTCGTCGGCGCCGGACGGGTGGGTGCCGTGCTCGGCGCGGCCCTCGCCCGGGCCGGACACCGCGTCACCGGCGCCTACGCCGTGAGTGACGCCAGCCGCGCCCGGGCCGCCGACCTGCTGCCCGGGGTGCCGCTCGCCGACGTGGCCACCGTCGTCGCCGGGGCCGAGCTGGTGCTCCTCGCGGTACCGGACGACGCGCTGGCGCACCTCGTCGGCGGGCTGTCGGCCACCGGCGCCTGGCAGGCCGGGCAGATGGCGGTGCACACCTCCGGACGGCACGGGGTGGCCGTGCTCGAGCCGGCCCGCGCCCACCACGT
This sequence comes from uncultured Actinomycetota bacterium, assembly GCA_963707895.1. Lineage (GTDB taxonomy): Bacteria > Actinomycetota > Actinomycetes > Actinomycetales > Dermatophilaceae > Fodinibacter. The sequence continues at coordinate 610,856 of CAVPRS010000011.1, forward strand.
GCTGCCGCTCGCCCTGCACCCGGCGATGACGTTCACGGGCACCGCGATGGACCTCGACCGGCTCACCGAGTGCGCGTTCGGGGTCACGACCGACGAGGTCCTTCGACCGGTGGCCGAGGCGCTCGTCATGGAGATGGGCGGCGACCCCGTGTGGGTGGCCGAGGAGGACCGGGTGGCCTACCACTGCGCCCTCGCGCACGGGGCCAACCACCTCGTCACGCTCACCACGCAGGCGATGGAGGTGCTGTCGCTGGCCGGTGTCGACGAGCCGCGCCGGGTCGTCGGGCCGCTGATGCGCGCGGCCCTCGACAACGCCCTGCGGCTGGGTGACGCGGCCCTCACCGGACCGGTGGCCCGGGGCGACGTGGGTACGGTGGAGGACCACCTGCGCGAGCTGGACCGGCTCTCGCCCGAGATCCGGAGGACCTACGTGGCGCTCGCCCGTGCCACCGCGCTGCGCGCCCTCGACAGCGGGCGCCTGCGGCCGGCCGACGCCGAGCCCCTCCTCGACAGCCTCGCCGACCAGGAGCACTGAGTGACCACCGCCACCACCGTCCCCGTCGTCGCGCACACCCGCGAAGAGCTCAAGGCGGCCCGCGAGGCGCTGTCCAGCCGTGACGTCGCGGTGGTGATGACGATGGGGGCGCTGCACGACGGGCACGCGCAGCTGATCCGCGCGGCCCGGCAGCGGCACGACCACGTCGTCGTGACGATCTTCCTCAACCCGCTGCAGTTCGGGCCCAAGGAGGACCTGTCGCGCTACCCGCGCACCTTCGACGCCGACCTGGAGATCTGCACCGCGGCCGGCGTCGACGTGATCTTCGCGCCCACCCCCGACGTCGTCTACCCCGAGGGCGACCCCGGCGTGCGGGTGTCGGCCGGTCCGCTCGGCGAGGTGCTCGAGGGCGCCTCGCGGCCGGGCCACTTCGACGGCGTGCTCACCGTGGTCGGCAAGCTGCTGCACCTCACCGCGGCCCGCAGCGCCTACTTCGGCCAGAAGGACGCCCAGCAGCTGCTCCTCATCCGGCGGATGGTGCGTGACATCGACTTCCCGGTCGACGTCGTCTCGGTGCCCACGGTGCGCGAGCCCGACGGCCTGGCGATGAGCAGCAGGAACATGTACCTGACCGAGAGCGACCGCGAGACGGCCCTGTGCCTCTCCCGGGCGCTGCGGGCTGGTGGCGAGGCCGCGTCGTTCGGCCCCTCCGCCATCCGACGGGCGGCCCGGGAGGTGCTCGTCGAGGAGCCGCTCGCCCTCGTCGACTACCTCGTGCTGGTGCACCCGCACACCCTCGCCGACGTGCCCGAGTGGTACCGGGGTGAGGCGCTGCTCGCGGTCGCGGCCCGGGTCGGCACCACCCGCCTCATCGACAACGCCCCGTTGCTCGTCGGCCCCGGTGGTGGCCCGGTGGACGTGTTCTCCGACGTGCCGCACGCCCGGGCCGAGGTCTGAGCACCGGATGCCGTCCACGCGCGCCACGCTGCCGCGGCGCCTCAGTGCACCCGCACCCGGCTGGACGACCAGCGCCGACGTCGTCGTGGTGGGGTCCGGCATCGCCGGCCTGACCTGTGCGCTGCGGTTGCGCGAGCGGGTCGACCGGGTGCTGCTGGTCACCAAGACGGTTCTCTCGGCAGGCTCCACCGCCTGGGCGCAGGGAGGCATCGCGGCGGCGCTCGACCCCGAGGACACCCCGCAGGAGCACCTCGACGACACGCTGGTCGCCGGCGTCGGGCTGTGCGACCGGGAGGCGGTGCGCATCCTGGTCACCGAGGGGCCTGACCGGGTGCGCGAGCTCGTCGCGCTCGGCGCCGAGTTCGACCGCGACGCCGGTGGCGAGATCAAGCTGACCCGCGAGGGGGGCCACCACCGCGACCGCATCGCCCACGCGGGCGGCGACGCGACGGGCGCCGAGATCTCCCGCGCGCTGATCGCCGCGCTGCACCGGGTGGTCGACGACCCCGGTATCGAGGTCGTCGAGCACGCGCTCGTCGTCGACCTCCTCACCGCCGACGACGGCGCGGTGTGCGGGGTGACGCTGCACGTCATCGGCGAGGGGCAGGTCGACGGCCTCGGGGCGGCCTACGGCCGGGCGGTCGTGCTCGCCACCGGCGGCCTCGGGCAGATCTACACCTCGACGACCAACCCGCCGGTCGCGACCGGCGACGGCATGGCGGCGGCGCTGCGGGCCGGGGCCCGGGTCACCGACCTGGAGTTCGTGCAGTTCCACCCCACGGTGCTCTTCCTCGGAGAGGGCTCCACCGGCCAGCAGCCGCTGATCTCCGAGGCGGTGCGCGGCGAGGGTGCCTTCCTCGTCGACGGTTCCGGCCACCGGATCATGCAGGGGCGCCACGAGCTCGCGGACCTCGCGCCGCGTGACGTAGTCGCGCGGGCGATCCTCGACGTCATGCGCGACCAGGCCGTCGACCACGTGTGGCTCGACGCCCGGCACCTCGGCGCCGAGTTCCTCGAGCAGCGCTTCCCGTCGATCGTGGCCCGGTGCCGCGAGCTCGGGTTCGACCCGGCCACCGAGCTGCTGCCGGTCGCACCGGCCCAGCACTACGCGTCCGGCGGGGTCGAGACCGACCACCTCGGACGCTCCTCGCTCGACGGGCTCTACGCCTGCGGCGAGTGCTCGTGCACCGGGGTCCACGGCGCCAACCGGCTCGCGTCGAACTCGCTGCTCGAGGGGCTCGTCTTCGCGTACCGCATCGCCGACGACGTCACCACCCGCCTCGCAGCCGGCGAGCTGCCGCTGCGTGAGCCGTCGTGGGACGCCGGGGTCGCCGCAGTGCTCGACGCCTCGCACCGCCTCGACGTGCAGCGGGCGATGACCCGCGGCTCGGGCCCGGTGCGGTCGGGCCCGTCGACCCAGGGGGCCGTCGAGGCCCTCGCCGCGCTCGCCTCCCTGCCCCCGACCGAGGCCGAGCCCGGTCCGGCCACCTGGGAGACGACCAACCTGCTCCACCTCGGGCAGGCCCTCTCGCTCGTCGCGCACCTGCGCGAGGAGACCCGCGGCGGGCACGTGCGCTCGGACTTCCCCGAGCGCGATGACGCGCACTGGCTGCGCCACCTCACGACGACCCGGTCGCCCGACGGGGCACTCGTCGTCACGGAGCGGTCGGTGGAGGCCCCCGCATGACCGACCACGGCTTCCCGACCACCGACGCCCTGCTGCTCGTGCACCGCGCGCTCGACGAGGACCTCGCCACCGGCACCGACGTCACGACGATGGCGACGATCCCGGCATCCCAGGTGTCGGTCTCGCACCTCGTGGCGCGGGCCGACGGGGTGGTCGCCGGGCTACCCGTCGCCGCGCTGGTGCTCGACGCCGTGGCGACGCGCCTCGGGTCGGCTGCCGTCGAGGTCTCGCTGCACGTCGACGACGGCGCCCGGGTGCGACGCGGCGACCACCTCGCCACCCTTCGCGGGGCCACCCGGACCACCCTCGTCGCCGAGCGGACGGTGCTCAACGTGCTGTCGCGCACCTCCGGTGTGGCCACCCACACCCGGCGCTGGGCCGACGTGCTCGCCGGGTCGGGCGCGATGGTGCTCGACACCCGCAAGACCACGCCGGGGCTGCGCGCGCTGGAGAAGTACGCCGTGCGCTGCGGCGGGGGCACCAACAAGCGGATGGGCCTCTACGACGTCGCGATGATCAAGGACAACCACAAGCTCGCCGCGGGTGGGCTGACCCAGGCGTTCGACGCGGTGCGACGCACCTTCCCCGAGGTCGCCATCCAGGTCGAGGTCACGACCACCGACGAGGCCCTCGAGTCCGTGGCCGCTGGGGCGCGGTTCCTGTTGTGCGACAACATGTCCACCGACCTCCTGCGCACCACGGTGGATGCCGTGCGCGGCACCGGCGAGTCGGTCGAGATCGAGGCGACGGGCAACCTGACGCTCGAGGTCGCGGCGGCCTACGCGGCCACCGGGGTCGACTACCTGTCGGTCGGCGGGCTGACCCACTCCTCGCCGATCCTCGACATCGCGCTCGACCTCGATCCCGAGGGCGACTGAGCCGCGCCCGCGCAAGCACGGACTTGGTCACCCCGGCGCTCCCACGAACAGGCAGAGGCCACCGGGCGCGCCGTGCGCCAGCGTGTGACCGACCGCAGACCTGCTGCGGCGGTGCTCATTGCCTGTCACCAGGAGCACCATCCGCGGCCGACCCCCGCGACCAGGGTCAGCGCGTGATGGTGAAGGAGTCGGCCAGGGTCCCGCCCGAGGTGCGCACCGGGCGGCGGCCGGGTGACGACGCCATCCGCCATCCGCCATCACGGCGCATCGCGCTGCAAGACTCACCGGGTGGACCTGGCCGGCTTCGACGCCCTCGCGACCTCGCTCGCCGGTGTGCGGCGTACCACCCCGGGGGGTGCCGCCCGGTGGTCGCTGCACGGGCGGCTGGTCGCCCGACAGCTCGACGACACCCACGTGGTGATCCGGGCCGAGCTCGACGTGCGCGACTCGCTGGTCGAGCAGCACCCGGAGGTCTTCACGGTGCCCCGACGGTTCGTGAAGCACATGATGGTCGTCGCCGACCTCACCGCCGCCGACGACGGTGCGGTCGAGGACGCCCTCGAGGCTGCCTGGTCGCTGCAGCGCGAGGCCGGCTGACGGGTGCGCGCGGACCCGCCGCACCCGGTCCGAACGGGTGACGCCGTGGGGGTGCCGGGGTACGGTGAGCCCACCCACGAGCGGTCGTGGGACGCCGGGAGGAGATCGCCGTGCTGTGGTTCCTCATCGCCCTCGCCGTGCTGGTCGTCGGTATCGCGGTCCGCGACCTCCTGCGCCGTCCCGACCCCACGGACACGCCCGACCCCAGGCCCCAGGGTCGCGCCGTCGGGACCCAGACCGACTGGGCCCGGGCCTGGGACGGCCTGAACGGTGGAGGGTACTCGGGCAGCGGTGGCGGTGGCCTGCCCTAGCGTGGTCGCATGATCGAGGCCCACAAGGTGAGCGCCTGGAAGGGTCGGTACGACATCGTCGCCGACGGCCGTCCCGGTGGCGACCTGGGACAAGTCGGCGTGGACGTCCGGTGGGCGCCTCGAGATCGACGGGCGGCCGCATGACGTCCGGGCCAACCTGTGGCAGGGCGACTGGGCGATGACCGACGCCGCCGGCTCCGTCGTGGCGAGGGCCACCGGGGTGGGTCGCAAGACCTGGACGGTCGAGGCCGACCGGGTGACCTACGAGTTCCGCCGCGGGTCGTGGTGGCGCTACGAGGTCGAGCTGCTCGCGGCCGGGGCCGCCGTGGGGTCGGTGCGCCGGCCGAAGGTCTGGCGCAGTGACGCCGTGGCCGACCTGCCAGGGGTGCCGCTCGACGTCGGGGTCTTCGCGCTGGCCGTCGTGCTGGCCAAGTGGGACAACGAGTCCGCCGCCGCCGGCTGAGCCTGGCCCCTCCGTGCCGGTCAGGGACCGGCCCGCACGACCCGGGCCGGCTCAGAAGCGCCTCCACCGCAGGGCCACCGCGTAGTCGACGGTGAGCCCGTCGTGTGCGGCCAGCACCTCGTCGGCCGGTGCGGGTGGTAGCTCGATGCGCACCACCGCCTCGAGGTCCTCGCGCCGCTCGAACGTCCAGGCGATCGTGAGGCGCTCGGTCGTGAAGCCCTGTCGGTCCCAGAACCGTTGCACCGCAACGAGATCGTAGGCCGGATAGGACCGACGGAACCAGCCGCCGAAGGTCGAGCGAGTCACGTCGTTGTCGACGACGAACGCCGTGCCACCGGGCCGCAGCACCCGCGCGACCTCGGCCAGCCCGGGTTCGCACCCGGCCCCGAAGAAGTAGGCCCAGCGGGCGTGGACGACGTCGACGCTGTCGTCGGCCAGGGGCAACGCCTCGGCGTCGCCCGCGACGACCACCGCGGATGCCGGGCCGGGCCCGGCGCCCGTGAGCCGCGCGCGAGCCCGGGCGACGAGGGGGAGGTGCGGCTCGACCCCGACGACGCGGGCGCCCCGGGCCGCGAGGCGCGGGAGGTGGAAGCCGGTGCCGCACCCGACGTCGAGCAGGTCGGCGCCGGCCAGGGGGTGCAGCGCGTCGATGGTGGTGTCGATGACCCCGGCGCGGTCGGACGCGCGGTTCTCCAGCTCGTAGACGTCCGGGGTGTCCCAGATGTTCGGGCTGCGGATCACGACGAGCGTCGGGCCTTCGACCCCTTGGGAGGCGTCTTGGCTGTTGCCTTCTTGGTCGGCTTTGCGGGCGCCTTGGCGGGTGGCTTGGCGGGCGGCTTCGCAGACTTGGTCGGTGCCTTCTTCGTCGCCTTGGCGGGTGCCTTCGCCGCCTTCGACGACGCCACCGGGTGCGCCGGCTCGTTCGCCCCGGCAACGGGTGCGGGGGTCCGCTTGCGGGGGACTCGGGTCCGGCGCCCTCCCACGGTGCCGGCCGCCACGGTCGCGGGGTGCACGAGCAGCGGGATGAGCTGCCGAGCCCCGGCCGAGCGGGCCCGCTTGACGGTGTCGAGGTGCGCCTCGCAGCGCAGCACGAGCTCGGCGTAGCCCTCCTCGCCCATGAGGGCGGTGAGCTCGGCGCGGTTGCTGCGGTAGACCGGCTCGGCTCCGACGTGCGCCTCGGTGTTGCTCGAGCAGTACCAGTCGAGGTCGTGGCCGCCGGGTCCCCAGCCGCGGCGGTCGTACTCGGCGATCGTCACCTCGAGGTAGGACGTGTCGTCGGGTCGCTCGACGGTGCGGTAGGACCGTCGGATCGGCAGCTGCCAGCAGACGTCCGGCTTGGCCTCGTGCGGCGGCCGGCCGGTGAGCACGGCGTGCTGGTGCAGTGCGCAGCCCGCTCCGGCGGGGAAGCCGGGGCGGTTGAGGAAGATGCAGGCGCCGTCGACGACCTTGGTCTTGCGGGCGCCGTCCTCCTTCTCGGTCCAGGCCTTGAGGCGGGCGGGGTCCTTGTCGCCAGCCCTGCCGCGGCCCGGGTGCATCTGCCACTCGTCCTCGCCGAGCTCGGTGACCACCGCCTGCACGCGCCGCACGTCGTCGTCATCGGTGAAGTGCGCGCCCAGCGTGCAGCAGCCGTCGTCGGGGCGGTCGGCGTAGATGCCCTTGCACCCCGAGCCGAAGATGCAGGTCCAGCTCGACGTCAGCCAGGTGAGGTCGAGCCGGAACCGCTGGGAGGGGTTGGCCGGGTCGGGCATCTCGGCCCAGGTGCGGGCGATGTCGAGCGGTGTCTCGGGCACGCGCACCACCCTATGGGCCACCCCGGCCAGCCACTACGTTGGGCGCATGCGCCTCGGGGTCATCGACGTCGGATCCAACACGGTCCACCTGCTCGTCGTCGACGCGCACCCGGGGGCCCAGCCGCTGCCCGCGTCGAAGCACAAGATCGACCTGCGCCTCAGTGAGCACGTCACCGACGGCGGCCTGATCGCCGACGAGGGCCGCGACCGGCTCGCCGACTTCGTGCAGGAGTGCCTCGACGTCGCGGAGGACCAGGGGGTGGAGGACCTCAGCGGGTTCGTCACGAGCGCCATCCGTGAGGCCCCCAACGGCGACGACGTGCTCGCCGCCGTCGTCGAGCGCACCGGGGTCTCGCTCGACGTGCTGAGCGGTGAGGACGAGGCCCGGCTCACCTTCCTCGCGGCCCGGCGCTGGTTCGGCTGGTCGGCCGGGACCCTGCTCGTCGCCGACATCGGCGGTGGTTCGCTCGAGCTGGCCCAGGGCATGGACGAGGACCCCGACGTCGCGGTCTCGCTGCCGCTCGGCGCCGGCCGGGTCACCCGCGACCTGCTGGCCGGCGACCCCCCGGGCAGGGACGACGTGCGCGAGGCCCGCAAGCAGGTGCGCGCGACCATCGCCGCCGAGCTGCGTCCGCTCGCCAAGGCCGGCACCCCCGACCACGCGGTCGGCACCTCGAAGACGATGCGCTCGCTGGCCCGGATCTGCGGTGCCGCGCCGAGCAGTGAGGGCATGTACGCCGCCCGCAGCCTGGAGCGTGAGGCGCTCGCGGCCCGCCTGCCGGAGATCGCTGGCATGACCGCCTCCGAGCGCGCCGACCTGCCGGGCGTGTCGGGGTCCCGCTCGCGCCAGCTGCTCGCCGGCGCCATCGTGGCCGAGGCGACGATGGACCTCCTCGGCCTGGACCACCTCGAGATCTGCCCGTGGGCGCTGCGCGAGGGCATCATCCTGCGGCACCTGGACAGGATGAGCTGAGCCGTGCCGACGCGCGGTGCGGGTGCGGGCGGTCGGGGACGACCGGTCGACGTGCCCCGCGCGAAGGTGGGGCTGTCGACGGCGTCCGTCTACCCGGAGGGCGTCGCGGCCGCGTTCGAGCTGGCGGCCCGGCTGGGCTACGACGGCGTCGAGGTCATGGTCTGGACCGACCCGCTGACCCGTGAGGCGGGCGCCCTGCGCACGCTCTCGCAGCTGCACGGCATCCCGGTGCTGTCGGTGCACGCCCCGACCCTCCTGGTCACCCAGCGCGTCTGGGGCACCGACCCCTGGGAGAAGATCGACCGGTCCATCGCCCTGGCCGACGAGCTCGACGCCGACACCGTGGTGCTGCACCCGCCGTTCCGGTGGCAGCGTGACTACGCCCGCGACTTCGTCGACGGAGTCGCGTTGCGCGAGAACGACACCCACGTCGAGCTCGCCGTCGAGAACATGTACCCGTGGCGTGGCCCGCGCTCGCGTGAGCTCGAGGCCTACCTGCCGCACTGGGACCCGGTGCCGCAGCCCTACGACCACGTCACCCTCGACCTGTCGCACACCTCGACCTCGGGGTCCGACGCGATGGAGATGGTGCGGCAGCTCGGTCCGCGGCTGCGCCACCTGCACCTCGCCGACGGCGTCGGGTCGGCCCGCGACGAGCACCTGGTGCCCGGGCGCGGCACCCAGCCGTGCGGCGAGGTGCTCGAGGCGCTCGCGTCCGGCGGGTACGCCGGCCACGTCATCGTCGAGGTCGCGACCCGTCGCGCGGGGGAGGCGCAGCGTGAGCTCGACCTCGCCGAGGCGCTCGCGTTCGCCCGGCTGTACCTCGCCACGTCGGCGTGAGGGCCCCGCCGGGCGCCACCCTCGACCGCAGGGACGACCGGTCGGGTCAGGTGACCGGCTGGTCGCGGTTCGCGATGCCGTCGAGGCGCAGCACGTCGGACTCGTCACGGTGCGTGCCGGTGCTGCCCACGTGGGTGTCGGCGATGCCCGGCCCGTTCTTGACGACGTGCACGAGGGCCATGGCGTGCCCACGGCCGAGGTCGTAGTCGTCGGCCAGCCAGGCGACGATCTCCCCGCTCCTGGTATCGGGCCCGTAGCCCCTCGCGTGCGCCTCGTCGACGAGCTGCTGCGGGGTCTTGCCGGTCTTCTTCTCGATGGTGTCGAGGTAGGCCTGGAAGGACACGGCGGTCCCCTCTCGTGGCGGGGTCGTCAGACCCAGTAGGTGTCGTGCTGGAGCATGAACGCGGCCCGCTCGTCGGGCGACATCGGCGCGCCGCGACCCACGGCATCCAAGGTCTCGAAGTAGTCCTCGCGCGGCGCCCCCGGGGTGAACATCAGCAGCATCCGGGCGCGGTCGCCGCCCTTGAAGCCGTGGAGGCCGCCCTCGGGCACGTGCAGGTAGTCGCCGTCGCGCGCGGTGACCCAGCGCGCGCCGTCGTAGAGCCGCACGGTGCCCTCGAGCACGTAGAACGACTCGGTGATGGAGCGGTGGAAGTGGGGCTCCGGCCCGGACTCGTCGACGCCGAAGGTCCACCGGTAGAGGCCGTAGAGGCCGCCCGTGTTGTCGCCGGTGGCGAGGTACTCGCAGGTGCCGCCGGAGCGGTAGGTGAGCTCGGGCTCGGCGTCGTCGCGGCGCAGCCAGGCACTCGCCTCGCCACCCTCGCCCCGGTAGACGTCGGCCGGGTAGGGCCGGTGCAGACGGTTCGGGAAGGACACCCGGGCACGCTATCGGGGCGCGGCGACGGTGCGGGGTCTTGCGGCGGAGGATCCGGTGGTGGCATATTTCCTCACATGGCGAATAAGACCGATGGGGATGCCGTCGTCGTCGAGCACCTTCGGGTCGTGCGGGGCGGGCGCGAGGTGCTGCCCGACCTCGACGTCACCGTGCCGCGGGGCCAGGTGGTGGGGCTCCTCGGCCCCAGCGGTGGGGGCAAGTCGACCCTGATGCGGGCGGTCGTGGGCGTGCAGGTCGTCGCGGGGGGCACGGTGACCGTGCTCGGCGAGGAGGCCGGCTCGCCCGGGCTGCGGCACCGGGTGGGCTACCTCACCCAGGCGCCCAGCGTCTACGGCGACCTCTCGGTGCGCGACAACGTCGGCTACATCGGCCGGATCATGGGTGTCGGGTCGGATGCCGTGGACCGCGCCATCGCGGCCGTCGACCTCGCCGACCACGCCCACGTGAGGGTCGAGAACCTCTCGGGCGGGCAGCGGTCGCGGGCCAGCCTCGCGTGCACGCTCGTGGGCGACCCCGAGGTGCTGGTGCTCGACGAGCCGACCGTCGGGCTCGACCCGGTGCTGCGGCGCGAGCTGTGGGACCTGTTCCGCCGGCTGGCCGCCGAGGGTCGCACGGTGTTCGTCTCGAGCCACGTCATGGACGAGGCGTCGCGGTGCGACCGGCTGCTCCTGCTGCGCGACGGGCGCATCCTCAGCGACTCCACCCTCCCGGAGCTGCTCCAGCGCACCGGCACCGACGACGCCGAGCAGGCCTTCCTCGCCCTCATCGACGCGGCGGCCGCGGCCGACGGCGCGGGCGGCACCGACGGGGGTGCGGCGGCATGAACGTCCGGATCACCGGCGCCACCGCGGCGCGGATCCTGCGCCAGCTGCGCTCCGACCACCGCACCGTCGCCCTGATGGTCGTGGTGCCGTGCGTGCTGCTCGGCCTGCTCGCGTGGATCTACACCGACCTGCCCGGCGACATCTTCAACCGGATCGGCCCCGCGCTGCTCGGCGTCTTCCCGTTCGTGGTGATGTTCATCGTCACGAGCGTGTCGACCCTGCGCGAGCGCACCAACGGCACCCTCGAGCGGCTGCTCACCACCCCGCTGGGCAAGGGCGACCTGATGCTCGGGTACGCCGTGGCGTTCGGGGCGATGGCCGTGGTGCAGGCGGCCGTGGCCACCGGCTTCGCCGTCTGGGTCTGTGGCCTCGACATCGCCGGGCCGCTCTGGCTGCTCGTGGTCATCGCGGTCTTCGACGCGGTGCTGGGCACGGCCCTGGGCCTGCTCGCCAGCGGCTTCGCGCGCACCGAGTTCCAGGCCGTGCAGTTCATGCCGGCGTTCATCCTCCCGCAGTTCCTCCTGTGCGGCCTGCTCGTGCCGCGCGAGCTGCTGCCGCCGGCGCTCGAGGCGATCTCGAACGTGCTGCCGCTGTCCTACGCCGTCGACGCCATGAAGGACGTCACGGCGACGGCCGAGCCGCTCGCCGACGTGCTGCCCAGCCTCGGGGTCATCGCCCTGTGGATCGTCGGCTCGCTCGCCCTGGGCAGCCTCACCCTGCGCCGCCGCACCCCCTGACGGTGAGCCTGGCCGAGAGTCCGGGCGAGCCCGGGTGACCGCCCGGGCGAGCGCGGTCGTGGCCACGGACGCGCACCTGGATGTCCGCGTCGCCCCACACCCCGTTAGCCTGACGACGTGGACGCCAGTGACCTGCTCCGGGGAGCGATGCTCCAGCTGTCCGACTCCGACCTCGTGAAGACGACGGTGCTCAGGGCACCGGTGAGCCGCTCGGTCGTCTCGCGCTACGTGGCCGGTGAGTCCGTGCCCGAGGCGGTGTCGGTGGCGGCCGAGCTGCGCACGACGAACCGGCTCTCGACGCTCGACTACCTCGGCGAGGACACCACCGACCTGGCCCGCGCCGAGGCCACCCGCGACACCTACGTGCACCTGATCGAGGCGCTCGCGGAGGCCGGGCTGGCGTCGTACGGGGCCGCCGAGGTGAGCGTCAAGCTCAGCGCCGTCGGGCAGGCCCTGCCGCAGGACGGCGACGCCATCGCGCTCGCCAACGCCCGCGCCATCTGCGAGGCCGCGGCGAGCGCCGGCACCACGGTCACCCTCGACATGGAGGACCACACCACGACCGACCGCACCCTCGAGGTGCTGCGCGCGCTGCGCGAGGACTTCCCGTGGGTCGGGGCGGTGCTGCAGTCCTACCTGCATCGCACCGAGGCCGACTGCCGTGACCTCGCGGGCCCGGGCAGCCGGGTGCGGCTGTGCAAGGGCGCCTACAAGGAGCCCGCGTCGGTGGCGTTCCAGGACGGTGGCGACGTCGACCTGTCGTACGTGCGCTGCCTCAAGGTGCTGATGGCGGGCGAGGGCTACCCGATGGTGGCCAGCCACGACCCGCGGCTCATCGACATCGCGCAGGCCCTCGCCGGCCACCACGGCCGCTCGCCGGACAGCTACGAGTTCCAGATGCTGCACGGCATCCGGCCCGGGGAGCAGACCCGGATCGCCGACCGCGGTCACCAGCTGCGCGTCTACGTGCCGTTCGGCGAGGACTGGTACGGCTACCTGGTGCGCCGGATGGCCGAGCGCCCGGCCAACCTGCAGTTCTTCCTGCGCTCGCTCGTCAGCTCCGGCTGACCGACCCCGCCGGGGTGCCGGCGGCCCCCCGCCGAAACGACCGCGATCGGCAGCCGCCCACCCGGCATACTTCGGTCGCATGGGAACGGTTGCGATCTTCGGTGCTGGCGTCATGGGCGAGACCCTCCTCTCGGGGCTGCTGCGCGCCGGCCGGCCGGTCGACGAGCTGGTGATCACCGAGCGTCGCGAGGACCGGGCCGCCGAGCTCACCGAGAAGTACGGCGTGCGGGTGATGGACAACGTCGAGGCGGCCGCGCTCGCCGACACCCTCGTGCTGGTGGTCAAGCCGCAGGACATGGGCGGCCTGCTCGCCGAGATCAGCGACAGCGTGGCCGAGGGCAACCTCGTGGTCAGCCTGGCCGCCGGCATCACGACGAGCTACCTCGAGTCGCGCCTGCCCGAGGGCCGGGCCGTGGTGCGGGTCATGCCCAACACACCAGCACTCGTCGACCAGGGCATGGCCGCGATCAGCGGGGGCGCGCACTGCGACACGGGGCACCTCGCCGAGGCCCAGGCCCTGCTCGCCGCGACCGGTCAGGTCGTCGAGGTGCCCGAGAAGCTCCAGGATGCCGTGACCGCCATCTCCGGCAGCGGGCCCGCCTACATCTTCTACGTCGTCGAGGCGATGATCGAGGCCGGCGTCGTGCTCGGGATGCCGCGGTCGACCGCCACCCAGCTCGTCGTGCAGACGCTCTACGGCGCCGCGACGATGATCAAGGAGACCGGCCAGCACCCCACCGTGCTGCGCGAGCAGGTCACCTCACCGGGCGGGACGACGGCCGCCGCCCTGCGTGAGCTCGACGACCACAAGGTGCGGGCCGCGTTCATCACCGCGATCGAGGCCGCGGCCCACCGGTCCCGCGAGCTCGCCGGTGACTGAGCCGGTGACCGAGAGCGTGACCGGGCTGGTCGTCGAGCGGGTGGACGCCGCGTCCTGGCGCCCCTACCGCGACGTGCGGCTCGCGGCGCTCATCGACAGCCCGCGGGCCTTCTGGGCGACCTACGACGAGGCGGCGCAGCGCACGGATGGCGAGTGGCGCGAGCGGTGCGCCACCACCGGCCCCACCTGGCTCGCGTTCGACCACGGGAGGCCGGTGGGCACGGTCGGGCTCTGGCACGCCGACGAGCAGCCCGACGACGAGGTCTACCTGGTGGGCATGTGGGTGGCGACGGTCGCCCGGGGCACCGACGTGGCCACGACCCTGGTGGGCGCCGCGCTGGCCCACGCCGCGGCATCCGGCTGGCGGCGGGTGCTGCTCGACGTGGCGCACGAGAACGCCCGGGCCCGGCGGTTCTACACGCGGATGGGGTTCCGCCCCACCGGCGAGGTCGGCGTCGATGCCCTGGGACCCCTCGGTCACCGAGGAGACGCTGGCGCTCGACCTAGCCCGTGGGCACGTGATGTTCACGCGGACGGGTTGCCGTGGCCCGCAGGGGTCGTGGGAGAGTGGCCGCCATGAGTGACATCACGGTGCGCCCCCTGGGGGTCGACGACTGGGAGCAGTACCGCTCGGTGCGGCTCGTGGCGCTGCAGGAGTCACCCGAGGCGTTCGTCGCCTCGCACGAGGACGAGTCGGCCGAGGACGAGCCGTTCTGGCGGGCGCGGATGGAACGCTCGACCCGCCTGCTCGCGGAGCGCGACGGCCGGCCCGTCGGCATCGCCAGCGTGGGGGCCGCAGGCGATGACCAGCCCGAGGCCGCCCAGCTCTTCGGGCTGTGGGTGCACCCCGAGGCACGGGGCACCGGCGTGGCCACCGAGCTGGTGCGCGCCGGCGCCCGGGCCGCGGTCGACGACGGCAAGCGCCAGCTGCTCTACTGGGTCGGCACCGACAACGGCCGGGCGGTGGCCTTCGCGAGCGGCTTCGGCTTCCGGCCCACGGCCCAGCGGCGGCCGATGCGCGTGGTCTCCGAGGACGACGGCGAGGAGGAGCTGGCCATGACGCTGCCGCTCTCGGGCGACCGCGGCGGCATCGCCAGCTGGTGACCCGGGCCCGCGAGGGCTCCACCCACCTGGCGACCCGGGCCCGCGAGGGCTCACCCCGGAGACCCGGGCCCGCGAGGGCTTCACCCCGGAACCTTCAGGTTCGCACCGGAACCGTTCCCCCGCGAAGGTGAAGGTTCCCCCATCGGGCGGGAAAGTTGGGGCCCGAGGGGTCAGGGGCGGGCGGCGAGCCGCTCGATCAGGCTCGACGGCCCGCTGACGATGAGCGTGTCGTGCGCCGACACCTTGGTCGAGGGCACGGCATACGTGAAGTCCTCGCCGGGCGCCTTGACGCCCACGATCGTCACGCCGTACTTGCTGCGGATCGCGCTCTGCTCCAACGTGAACCCGATCGCCTCCGTGGGCGGCCGCATCTTCACGATCGCGAACCCGTCGTCGAACTCGATGTAGTCCTGCATCCGGCCGCCGACGAGGTGGGCCACCCTGCGCCCGGTGTCGGCCTCGGGGCGCACGATGTGCTGCACGCCGATCCGGTCGAGGATGCGCGCGTGCTCGGGCGAGAGCGCCTTGGCCCAGATGTCGGGCACACCACCGTCGACGAGGTTGGCGGCGGCGAGCACCGACGCCTCGACGGAGGAGCCGATCGCGACGACGGCGATGCGGAAGCGGCCGGCCTTGGCGTCGCGGATGACGGCGACGTCGCTGGCATCGCCGTGGATGACGTGGCTGACCCGACCGAGGAACTTCTCGGCGAGGAAGCCGTCCTTCTCGATCGCGGTGACCTTGTGGCCCAGGCGGCGCAGCTCGAGCGCCGCGGCGGCGCCGAACCGGCCGAGCCCGATGACGAGCACGTCGTCGTCGTGGGCACTGCTGCGAGCCATCGTGAAGCCTCCCTGACGGGTGTCGTGGGGCCCCAGCCTGCCACGACGAGTGCGACGAGTAGCGTGCAGACATGGCCGGTGGCACGAGCGTCGTCTGGGACGAGGTGTTCACGGCCTACGACTTCGGGCCGACGCACCCGATGGCCCCGGTGCGCCTCGACCTCACGACCCGGCTGGCCCGTTCGCTCGGCGTGCTCGACCACGTGACCCTGCTGGCCCCCGGCGTGGCCGACGACGACGTGCTCGCCACCGCGCACGACCGCGACTACATCGACGCGGTGCGCAAGGCCTCGGCCGACCCGACGGCGGCCGACGTGCACCGCGGGCTGGGCACCGACGACGACCCCGCCTTCCCCGGCATGCACGAGGCCTCGGCCCGCATCGTCCAGGGCACCGTCGAGCTCTGCCGGGGCGTGTGGCAGGGCGACCTCGAGCACGGGGTCAACTACTGCGGCGGCCTGCACCACGCCATGCGCGGCTACGCGGCCGGGTTCTGCATCTACAACGACGTCGCCGTCGGCATCCAGTGGCTGCTCGACCACGGCGCGCAGCGGGTCGCCTACGTCGACATCGACGTGCACCACGGCGACGGCGTCGAGCGGATGTTCTGGAACGACCCACGCGTGCTCACGGTCTCGGTGCACGAGAGCGGACGTCACCTCTTCCCCGGAACCGGCTGGCCGGCCGACATCGGCGGACCCTCGGCACGGGGCACGGTCGCCAACGTGGCGCTGCCGCCCGGAACCGGCGACTCGGCCTGGCTGCGCGCGATCGAGTCCGTCGCGCACCCCCTCGTGCGTGCCTTCGCCCCCGAGGTCCTCGTCACCCAGCACGGCTGCGACACCCACGTGCACGACCCGCTCGCGCACCTCGCGATCACCGTCGACGCCCAGCGCCGTGCGCACGAGTCGCTGCACGACCTGGCGCACGAGGTGGCCGGCGGACGATGGGTCGCCACCGGTGGCGGCGGGTACGAGCTGGTCGAGGTGGTGCCGCGCTCCTGGACCCACCTGACCGCGATCGCGGCGCACGTGCCGGTCCCCGCCGACACGGTGGTGCCGCAGGAGTGGCTCGACCACGTGCAGCGCGTCCTCGGCCGGTCGGCCCCGACCCGGATGGGCGACCTCCCGGCCACCGACCTGCCGATCTGGGTGCAGCCGTGGGGGATGGGCCACAACCCCGACAACGCCGTCGACCGGGCCGTCCTCGCCGCCCGGCAGGCGACCTTCCCGCACCACGGCCTGGACCCCTGGTTCGACTGACGGATGCCGTCGCGGGCCGGTCGGTGCCCGATTACCGAGGCCGCCCCCGGCGTGTCGGCTGGACAGGGTTGAGGAATGTGATCCATTTGCTTCCACAGTGGTCACATCTGCCCCTATGGTTGCGCTTGCGAGTCCGCATGTGACACGCCGGAGTGTTCCGGCTCTTGGGGACGCGCAGAAGCACGAGGTCACGATGTCCACGGAGCGTCAGCTCGGGGAGGTGCGGTTCCTCACCGTCGCCGAGGTCGCCACGATCATGCGGGTCTCCAAGATGACCGTCTATCGCATGGTCCACGCCGGGGAGCTCCCGGCGATCCGCGTCGGTCGGTCCTTCCGGGTCCCCGAGGACGAGGTGCACGCCTACCTGCGCAGCTCGTTCGTCGACACCGCGTGATCCGACGACGCACAGCACACGTCTTTCAGGGGCGGCCCGCACGGCGGGCCGCCCCTGAAGCACTGCCCACCGCCCGACCGCACCACGGCCACGGTTTGGGAGCGGTGCACGCCTGCCGGTAGGGTGGGCAGCCGCACCAGACGCACCAGCATTGAGGACATCCCATGGGTTCAGTCATCAAGAAGCGGCGCAAGCGGATGGCGAAGAAGAAGCACCGCAAGCTCCTTCGCAAGACACGCCACCAGCGCCGCAACAAGAAGTGACCTCGAGTCACCTCTCGTGCTTCAAAGGTCCCCGCACCCCGGGGGCCTTTGTCGTTGGTGGACGACCCTCCCGGTGACGTGGCCGGTGACCCGACCGGTGACCGGGCTCACCTCCCGCCGGTGAGGGGCACTGGGTAGGGTCGGACCAGGAATCCTTGAGTGAGGAGCAGGGCATGGCGTCAGTGGTGCTCGTGACCGGGGTCTCCCGGTACCTCGGGGGCCTCCTCGCGCGCCGGCTCAGCGCCGACCCGTCCGTCTCGCGCGTCGTCGGGGTCGACGTCATCCCACCCGGGCACGACATCGGTGACGTCGAGTTCGTGCGCGCCGACATCCGCAACCCGATGATCGGGCGGGTCATCGAGAGCACCGGCGTCGACACGGTCGTGCACATGAACGTCATCGCCACACCCACCTTCGTCGGGGGCCGCACCCCGCAGAAGGAGATCAACGTCATCGGCACGATGCAGCTGCTGGCGGCCTGCCAGAAGTCGAGCACGGTGCGGCGCCTCGTCGTGAAGTCGTCGGCGGCGGTCTACGGCTCCACCCCGCGCGACCCCGCGATGTTCACCGAGGACATGGGCGCCAAGCGCAGCCCGTCCGGCGGCTTCGGCAAGGACTCCATCGAGGTCGAGGGCTACGTGCGCGGGTTCGCCCGGCGGCGGCCCGACACCGACATCCTCACCCTGCGCTTCGCCAACATCGTCGGGCCGCGCATCCGCACGTCGATCACCGACTACTTCAACCTGCCCCTCATCCCGGTGCCGCTCGGCTTCGACGCCCGGATGCAGTTCATGCACGAGGACGACGCCATCGACGCCCTGGTCCGGGCCACCGTCGGCGACGCCACCGGGGTGGTCAACCTCGCGGGTGACGGCGTGGTCACCGTGCTGCAGGCCGCCTCGATCGTCGGACGCCCGGTGCTGCCGATGCCGCTCCCGGCCGCCGGCCTGGTCGGCGGGGTCGCCCGGCGGATCGGCCTGGCCGACTTCTCGCCCGACCAGATGTCGTTCCTCGCGTTCGGCCGCGGGCTCGACACCGGCCGGATGCGCTCGGTGCTCGGCTTCGAGCCGCGGTTCACCTCGCGCGGTGCGTTCCAGGACTTCGCCCGCACCGTCGGCCCGGCCGTTCCCGCGGCGGCGGCGGTGGGCGACGCCGTGAGCGGGGTCGCCGGCACCGCGACCCAGGCCGTGCTGCGCACCCTCGGCACCGGGAGGGGACGCTGATGGCCGCCCGACAGGGAGCCCTGGCCGCCGGGCGCCGCCCGTGCGTCCGGGGAGCGTGCCAAGCGCCGCTCCACGCCCCTCATCGGCGCCGACCCGGTCGTGCTCGCCGACGAGACCACCACCGCGGATGCCGTGGACGCGCCGCCCGCGGCACGGGCGCCGGCCGCCGCGTCGCGGCACGAAGAACGCGAGCACGAAGAAGTCGAACACCAAGAAGAAGCCGGCCCGGTCAACCGAGCCCGAGGTCGTGTCATCGACGACGGCGGGGACGAGGACGAAGGCGGCGCCGAAGACTCCGACCACGCCGGCGACCGCTGCCCCGGCCGGCGAGCCCACGGCATCCGAGCCGGTCGGGAGCGACACCGGCAGCGCGCGGCCGCCGCACCGACCCGAGCCGCGGGTGCGTTCGGCGCCGTCCCGCAGCGCCACCCGGCAGGCCGGCGAGCGCCGCGGCCGACGCGTGCCCACCCCCGCCCCGGCGGCCAAGGCCGACCGGGTGCGCGTCGACCCGCGCGAGAAGGCCCGTCGCGACGCCGAGCGGCCGCACCTGCGCATCGCCGAGCCGCCGCTCGACCCCACCGTGACCGCTGCACCCGGGCGCACCGGTCTGCCACTGCCCGACGTCGGTGACGCCCTCGACGCGGTGGTGGGCATGTTGCGGCTGGGCGCGGAGGCGTCCGGCGTGGCACCGCACGACGTCGAGCGTCGCGTCGCCCAGGTGCTCGCCTACGTGCGCCGCCGGGTCGACGGCGACTACGAGGTCGACGACTTCGGCTACGACGTCGACTTCACCGAGAACGTCTTCTACCCGATGCTGCGGCCGATCTACCGGCACTGGTTCCGGGTCGAGGTGCGTGGCATCGAGAACATCCCGGCCAGCGGTGGCGCCCTGGTGGTGTCCAACCACTCCGGCACGATCGCCCTCGACTCGCTCATGGTGCAGCTCGCCATCCACGACGAGCACCCGCAGCGGCGGGTGATGCGCGCGCTGGGTGCCGACCTGGTCTTCTCGACCCCGTTCCTCGGCACCATCGCCCGGCGGTCCGGCTCGACCCTTGCCGCCAGCTCCGACGCCGAGCGGCTCTTCGACCAGGGTGAGCTCGTCGGCGTCTTCCCCGAGGGCTTCAAGGGCGTGGGCAAGCCGTTCCGCGAGCGCTACAAGCTGCAGCGCTTCGGCCGCGGCGGGTTCGTCGCGGCGGCCCTGTCCGCGCAGGTGCCGATCATCCCGTGCTCGGTCGTGGGCGCCGAGGAGATCTTCCCGATCGTCGGCAACATGGGCACGGTCGCGCGGCTGTTCGGGCTGCCCTACGCCCCCATCACCCCGACGTTCCCGTGGCTCGGCCCGCTCGGGCTGGTGCCGCTGCCGAGCAAGTGGATCATCGAGTTCGGCGAGCCCATCCCCACCGACAGCCACGGCCCCGGCGCGGCCGACGACCCGATGCTCGTGTTCGACCTCACCGACCAGGTCCGCGAGACCATCCAGCAGACGCTCTACACGCTGCTCATGCAGCGCCGCTCGGTCTTCTTCTGATGGTGCGTCGCTGATGCCGCCGCCGGTCCGGGTCACGCTCATCGGCCGCGACGGGTGCCACCTGTGCGAGGTCGCACGTGCCACCGTCGAGCGGGTCGCGGCCGAGCTCGGGGTCGGGTGGGAGGAGCGCGACGTCGACAGCGACCCCGCGCTGCTCGAGCGGTGGAGCGACCAGGTGCCGGTCACGCTCGTCGACGGCCGGCAGCACGACTACTGGCGGGTCGACGAGCAGCGGCTGCGCACCGCCCTGGCCTCGCCGCCCACGAAGGACTGAAGTCGCTTGTAGCACACGGTGGGGTGAGCAGTCTCACGGGGTCCGGCGCGACTTTGTGCGGGCGTTCACAAGAACGTACGCTGGCGTTCTCACCCGCGGGTCGGCGCGCTGCAGCGCGCGACCGTCGCCCTCTCCCCGGCCCCGCGGGCCCGCGAAAGGAGTCGGTGACCGCCCGTGTCCGCCGCAGCGACCGCCCGCCGGGGGATCCCCGAGGCCTCGGTGGCCCGGCTGCCCGGCTACCTGCGGGCGCTGACCTCCCTGGCCCGTGAGGGCATCGTCTCGGTCAGCTCCGAGGAGCTGGCCACCGCTGCCGGCGTCAGCTCGGCGATGCTGCGCAAGGACCTCTCGCACCTGGGCTCCTACGGCGTGCGCGGCGTGGGCTACGACGTCGAGCGGCTCGCCTCCGAGATCACCTCGGCCCTGGGCCTGACCCAGGACTGGCCGGTCGCCATCGTCGGCATGGGCAACCTGGGCCGTGCCCTCGCCGCCTACCGCGGCTTCGCGGAGCGGGGCTTCCGGGTCATCGCGCTGCTCGACGGCGACCCGCGCGTGGTCGGCGAGCGGGTGTCCGGCCAGCGGGTGCGACCGATGGGCGACCTCACCGCGCTCGTCACCGACGAGGGCCTGGCCATCGGGGTCATCGCCACGCCGTCCGAGGGAGCCCAGCAGGCCTGCGACGACCTGGTCGCCGCCGGGGTGCGCTCGGTGCTCAACTTCGCCCCCGCGGTGCTCGCGGTGCCCGACGGCGTGGTCGTGCGCAAGGTCGACCTCTCGACCGAGCTGCAGATCCTCGCCTTCCACGGGCAGAAGGTCGCCGTGCCGGAGGTTGTGCCGTCATGAGCCTCGTCGTCCTCGGCCTGTCGCACCACGGTGCGCCCCTGTCGCTGCTCGAGTCGGTCGCCCTCGACCCCGAGGCACGCACCGCCCTCGAGACCGCCGTGCTGCGCTCCGAGCACGTCAGCGAGGCCGTCGTGCTCTCGACGTGCAACCGCACCGAGGTCTACGCCGAGTGCCTCACCTTCCACGGTGCGCTCGCCGACATCACCACCGCCCTGGCCGAGGCCTGTGCGGTCGACCGCAACGAGCTCCAGCCGCACCTGTTCGTGCAGTACGAGGACCGCGGCATCGCCCACGTGTTCTCGGTCGCCGCCGGGCTCGACTCGATGGCCGTCGGCGAGGCCCAGATCCTCGGCCAGGTGCGCCGCTCCCTGGCGCGCGCCCAGCGCCACGGACACGTCGGGCCGGCCCTGAACACCGTTCTCCAGCAGGCGCTTCGCGTCGCCAAGCGGGTGCACACCGAGACCGCGATCGACCTGGTCAGCGGCTCGCTCGTGCAGGCCGGGCTCACCCGTGCCGAGGCCGAGCTCGGCGGGCTGGGAGACCTGTCGGTGCTCGTCGTCGGTGCCGGCGGCATGGGGGCGCTGGCCGCCGCCACCGCTGCACGTGCCGGGGCCCGCACCGTCGTCGTGGCCAACCGCAACCACGACCGCGCGCGCAGCGTGGCCGAGCGGGTCGGCGGGTCCGCGCTGCCGCTGTCCCGGCTCGCCGAGGCCCTCGCCGACGCCGACGTCGTGATCTCGTCGACCGGTGCCCCCTCGAGGGTCGTCCTCGCCGAGGACGTCCGAGCGGCTCTCAGCGCGCGGGCCGGCCGCCCGCAGGTCTACGTCGACCTCGCGCTGCCGCACGACGTCGACCTCGCGGTCGCCGACCTCCCGGGGGCCACGCGGGTCGGTCTGGGCGAGCTCGGCGACGACCTCGCAGACGCAGGCTCCGCGCCCCAGGTCGCCGAGGCGGCCGACCTGGTCACCGCCGAGGTCGCCTCCTACCTGCTGGCCCGCTCGGCGGAGGTGGTGGCCCCCACGGTCACCGCGCTGCGCACCCACGCGGGGGAGCTGGTCGAGGAGGAGCTGCGCCGGCTCGAGCGCCGGATGCCCGACCTCACCGACGACGAGCGCGCCGAGGTGCGCCGGGCGGTGCAGCGGGTCGTCGACAAGCTGCTCCACACGCCCACGGTGCGCGTCAAGGAGCTCGCGCGCGACGGCCAGGGCGGCAGCTACGCCCGGGCCTTGTCCGAGCTGTTCGACCTCGACCCCCGCGACGTCTCGCTCGTCTCGGCCCCGCCGAAGCTCCCGGGGGACGAGGCATGACCGCGCTGCGCCTCGGCACCCGCCGCTCCGCCCTCGCCACCACCCAGTCGACCTGGGTGGCCGAGCGCCTTCGCGCGCTCGGCCACGAGGTCGAGCTCGTCGAGGTGAGCACCGAGGGCGACCTCGACGTCACCACCCCGCTCGCGCAGCTGGGTGGCACCGGGGTCTTCGTCTCCGCGCTGCGCACCGCCCTCGCCGACGGCCGGGTCGACCTCGCCGTGCACTCGCTCAAGGACCTGCCCACCACCCCGGACGCCGCCACGACCGTCGCCGCAGTGCCCACTCGCGAGGACCCGCGCGACGCGCTCGTCGCCCGCGACGGGCTCACCCTCGGCGAGCTGCCCGCGGGTGCCACCGTCGGCACCGGGTCGCCCCGTCGCCGCGCGCCAGCTCGAGGCGCTCGGCCTCGGCCTGGTCGTCACGGGGCTGCGCGGAAACGTCGACACCCGGCTGCGCGCCGTCACCGAGGGCCGGCTCGACGCCGTCGTCCTCGCCGCTGCCGGCCTGCGCCGACTGGGCCGCATCGACGAGGCCACCGAGCTGCTCGACCCGATCCAGATGCTGCCCGCCCCCGGCCAGGGGGCGCTCGCGGTGGAGGTCCGGGCCGATGACGCCCACACGGCATCCGTGGTGGCGGCCCTCGACGACCCCGACACCCGCGCCTGCACGACCGCCGAGCGCGCCCTGCTCGCCGAGCTCGAGGCGGGGTGCTCGGCCCCGGTCGGTGCCCTGGCCGAGGTCGTCGAGGGCCTCGACGGCGCCGAGCTGTCCCTGCGTGCCGTCGTCACCACCCCCGACGGCTCCGCCGACCTGCGTCGCTCGCTCGTCGGCGACGTCGCCCACCCCGCCGACCTCGGGCGGCGCCTCGCCCGACTCCTGCTCGAGGACGGCGCCGCCGACCTCATGTCCGACACCCACCCGCTGACCACCGCCGACCACATCGCTACGGAGCGTGCCCTGTGAGCCCCCAGCGCTCGACCACCCCGCCCACCACCCGGATCCCCGCCCGCGTCGCCTTCGTCGGCGCCGGCCCCGGCGACCCCGGCCTGCTCACGGTCCGTGCCGGCGAGCTGCTCGCCGCCGCCGACGCCGTGGTCATCGACCAGGTCGCGCGAGAGGCCGTCGTCGACCGCTGGTGTCGACCCGGCACCGACGTCGTCGACGCCGGTTACGGCGACCACGGCGAGCGGCTCACCCACGCCGTGCGCGCCAAGCTCGTCGTGCGGGCCGCCAAGGCCCACCCCGGTGGCCTCGTCGTGCGCCTCATGGACGGCGACCCGGCGGTCTTCAACGGCCTCGCCGAGGAGGCCTCGGCCTGCGTCAAGGCCGGCCTGGCCTTCGAGGTCGTGCCCGGCGTCAGCTCGGTCACCGCGGTGCCGTCGTACGCCGGCGTGCCGCTGACGTCGAGCACGTCCACCGGCATCCACGTGGTCGTCGCCGGTGCGCGGAACACCGACCTGTCGGGCGCGTCCGACCCCGGCGTCACCGTCGTCGTGCTCGGCCAGCCCGACCGTGCTGCCGTGGCCCTCGATGCACTGGTCGCGGCCGGCCGCTCCGCCGACACCCCGGTCGCCGTCACCGAGCGGGGGACCAGCACCGCGCAGCGCACGGTGGTCACCACCCTCGGCAACGCCGCAGCGACGATGGCCGACGGGCGCTTCCCCGTGCTGGCCGTCGTGGGGTCCACTGTGACCATGCGCGAGACGCTGTCGTGGTTCGAGACCAAGCCGCTGTTCGGCTGGGACGTGCTCGTGCCGCGCACCAAGGAGCAGTCGGCGTCGACGATCGCCCGGCTCGAGCAGCACGGTGCCAACGCCTCGGTCGTGCCCACCATCTCGGTCGAGCCGCCGCGCACCCCGCAGCAGCTCGAGCGGGCCGTCAAGGGGATGGTGACCGGCCGCTACGAGTGGGTCGGCTTCACCTCGGTCAACGCCGTGCGCGCCATCCGCGAGAAGTTCGACGAGTTCGGGCTCGACGCGCGCTCGTTCGCCGGGCTCAAGGTGGCCGCCGTGGGCGGAGTCACCGAGCAGGCCCTGCGCGACTGGGGCATCGTCGCCGACCTGGTGCCCACCGGTGAGCAGTCCGCGCGCGGCCTGCTCGAGGAGTGGCCCGACTTCGACCCCGACCTCGACCCGATCAACCGGGTCTTCCTGCCGCGGGCCGACATCGCCACCGACACCCTCGTCGCGGGCCTGCAGGAGATGGGCTGGGAGGTCGACGACGTCACCGCCTACCGCACCGTGCGGGCCGCACCGCCGGCCGCGGCGGTGCGCGACGCCATCAAGAACGGCTCGTTCGACGCCGTGCTCTTCACGTCGAGCTCGACGGTGCGCAACCTGGTCGGCATCGCCGGCAAGCCGCACCCGACCACCGTCGTCGCGTGCATCGGACCGGCCACCGCCAAGACCGCCGAGGAGCACGGCCTTCGGGTCGACGTGCTCGCCCCGGAGCCGACCGCCGAGGCCCTCGTCGACGCCCTCGCCGACCACGGCCGGTCCCTCGTGCTGGCCGCCCAGGAGGCCGGCGAGGCCGTGCTGCGGCCCAGCCAGCGCCGCCCCGGCGGCCGCCGACGGGCCACCTGAGCGTGGGCGGCTTCCCGACCGCGCGCCCGAGGCGGCTGCGCCGCACGCCGGCGCTGCGCCGGCTGGTCGCCGAGACCAGGCTGCACCCGGCCGAGCTCGTGCTGCCGGTGTTCGTGCGCGAGGGCATCGACGCCCCGGTGCCGATCTCGGCGATGCCGGGGGTCGTGCAGCACACCCTCGACTCGCTCGTGGCCGAGGCCCGGCGCTGCGTCGAGGCGGGGCTCGGCGGGATCATGGTGTTCGGGGTACCGCTGGACAAGGACGCCCGCGGGTCGGGCGCCGACGACCCCGACGGCATCCTCAACGTCGCGCTCGCGCGGCTGGTCGACGAGGTCGGCGACGACCTGGTCGTGATGGCCGACCTGTGCCTCGACGAGTTCACCGACCACGGCCACTGCGGCGTGCTCGCCGACGACGGATCGGTCGACAACGACGCCACCCTCGACCGCTACGCCTCGATGGCGCTGGCCCAGGCCGCCACCGGCGCCCCGGTGCTGGGGCTGTCCGGGATGATGGACGGCCAGGTGGGCCACGTGCGGGCCGCGCTCGACGCCGCTGGCCACACCGACACGGTGATCCTCGCCTACGCGGCGAAGTACACCTCGGGCCTCTACGGGCCGTTCCGGGAGGCCGTGCAGTCCTCCCTCGTGGGCGACCGGGCCACCTACCAGCAGGACCCCGCCAACGGCACCGAGGCGCTGCGCGAGCTCGAGCTCGACATCGACGAGGGCGCCGACATCGTCATGGTGAAGCCGGCCGGACCGCACCTCGACGTCATCGCGGCTGCCGCCTCGATGTCGCCGGTTCCCGTTGCGGCGTACCAGATCTCGGGGGAGTACTCGCAGATCGAGGCCGCGGCCGAGCGTGGGTGGATCGACCGCGACCGGGTGATGATGGAGAGCCTCACCGGCATCCGGCGGGCCGGGGCGCAGGTCATCCTCACCTACTACGCGCTCGAGGCGGCTGCCCGGCTCTGAGCCGGCCGGGTCGAGGATCGGCCGAGTCCCTACGCCGGCTCGCCCGGCGTCGCCTGGGCCATCCGCTCGTACAGGGTGCGCACGTCGCGGATGACGACCTTGGCCTCGAGCAGCTCGTGGCCCCACCGCACCCCGAGTCCCTGGTAGGGCGCTGCCGGTACGCCGGCCCGGCCCAGCGCCTCGCAGACCTGCTCGAGCACGGCGCTCACGCGCAGCTCGCAGGCGGCCGCGCCCAGGTCGTTCAGCTCGGGCCACTCGGGGTTGTCCCGCGCGATCGCCCGCGCCTCGGCCACCTCCTGCCGGTCCACCGCCGCGAGCCGACGGTGCGACCCGGAGACGGCCAGCAGGGGGTCGAGGTCGCCCGTCACGAGGATGCCGGCCAGCTCGCTCGCCTCCACGCCGCGCGTGGCCAGCCACTGACGCAGCACGACGTGGTCGTCACTGGGCAACACCATGGAGGTCCTTTCGGGTCTGCCCAATGATCGCGGCTCACCACCCTCCGCTGCAGGCGTTTGGCCATGGTGCTCCGGCACCTCCCGGCGACCGGTGGTCGGGTCAGGCCTGTGCGGGGTTGCCGACGAGCAGGTCGCGCACGGCCTCGACCGTCCGGTCGGCGTCCTCGAGCCAGAAGTCGTGCCCCACGCCGGGCAGTCGGCGCACCTCCCAGCCGAGGGCTGCCAGGCGCTCGGCCGTCGCGTCCGGCAGCACCGCGGGGGAGTCGTCGGACAGCACGATCGTCGACGGCACGGCCGGCGCGGCGACCGGCGCCGGATGGTGTGCGACGTCGCGGAAGACGCCGATCGTCATCCGCCGGTCGAACC
The DNA here is from genome assembly GCA_963707895.1 of uncultured Actinomycetota bacterium. Taxonomy (GTDB): domain Bacteria; phylum Actinomycetota; class Actinomycetes; order Actinomycetales; family Dermatophilaceae; genus Fodinibacter. The sequence goes on from CAVPRS010000011.1 coordinate 637,669, forward strand.
GGGCGAGGGCAGCGTCGCGCAGCACGGCGTCAGCCGCGCTCAGCGGCGGTCGGCCGCGGCTGCGGAGCTTCTGGGCCAGGGCGGCCACGGTGAGAGTCACCGGGGCCGTGGCCCAGAAGAGCCGGCCGGTCAGGCCCTGTGAGGGGAGCTTCAGCCGGAAGCCGGGGTCGAGGTAGAGCGCGTGGGTGGGGGCGAGCCGGGCGACGGCCCGCTCGAGCACCGTGCCACCGAGCGAGTGGCCGACGACGAGGTCGAGCCCGGTCGGCAGCGTCTCGACGAGGTCGTCGGCGAACGCCTCGACCGTGTAGACGTCGGACCGGTCGCTCGCGCCGTGGCCGCGCAGGTCGACGGTGGTCACGGTGGCGCTGCCGTCGGCGATGATGCGCTCGGTGAGCCCGTGCCACAGGGCGCCGTCGGCGCTGAGGCCGTGGACGAGCGCGATGCTGCGGGGGCCGTCGCCGTGGGTCGCGGTCGCGAGCCTCATCGGGCGTCCGCCGAGGCGGGCGCGGTGGACGGTGCGACCGTTCCGCCGTCGACCTCGGCGAGGAAGTCGAGCAGTGCCTCGTTGAACCGGTCGGGCTGGTCGAAGCTGATGGCGTGGCCGGCGTCCTCGATGACGAGGGCACGCCCGTGCGGCGTCCCAGCGACGGCCGCCTCGGCGTGCGCGCACGGCCAGACCTGGCTGTCGCGACCGGCGAGCATCAGGAGGGGGAGGGGGAAGCGCCGCACGACGTCGCGCCAGTCCTGCCGCGCGTGGTCGGCGAGGAGGGGAAGGGTCTCGGGGGCCGTGGGGTCGCGGAACGCCGGCGGGCCGCCGAGGCGCTCGACGAGGCGGAGCATCTGCGCGGCGGACCGGTCGACGGTGCGGCCGTTCCCGGTGTCGGGCACGCCCTCGGCGAAGAGGGTTCCCGCGTTCGCGGGCTCGTAGCCGTAGAAGCCGTGCTCCCAGCCGTCGGCGTTGAGCATCTTGGGGGTCTGGTCGACGATGACCGCGGCGCGCACCCGGGCCGGGCCGAACTGGTCGACGTAGGCCCAGAACGTGTTGCCGCCCATCGAGGCGCCGACGACGGCGGCGTCCTCGAGGTCGAGGTGGGCCAGGAGCTCACCGAGGTCGCGGCCGTGCCGGGCCATTCGCTGGCCGTGCACCGGGGTCTCGGACTCCCCGTGGGCGCGCCGGTCGAAGGTGATGGCGCGGTACCCGGCCTCCAGCAGGACGTCGACCGTGAGGGCCCACGACGACGCCGGGGCGGTGAAACCGTGGACGAGGACGACCGGGCGCCCCTCGCCCTCGTCGGTGTAGGCGAGGGTGACGTCGTCGGTGGTGCGGAAGGTCGGCATGCCGTCGGTTCCTTCGGTCGGGGTGCGTTCCCTCGACGCTAGCCCCGGACCGGCCCGCGGGGCCATGGAGAGTTCGTCCGTCGACAGCGGCCGGACATGGAGGGGGTCTCCCACGCGCTCAGCCGGGGCGGTCGGCGAGGAGGCGGTGCAGTCGGAGGGCGACCTGCAGCTCCAGTGCCCGGTCCGGCTCCTTCCACCGGGGCCCGAGGACCTCGGTGACCCGGTCGAGCCGCTGGTAGAGCGTGTTGGGGTGGATGTGCAGGACCTCGCAGGTGCGCGCGTGGTGCCGAGCCTGCTCGAGGTAGGTCTCGAGGGTCACCGACAGGTCGCGCTGGTGTTCGTCGTCGTAGGCCAGCAGCGGGCCGACCGTCGCGTCGATGAAGGTCGCGAGACCGGCGCGGCCCGAGCTGCTGAACAGCGAACGGTAGAGGCCGAGCTCGTCGCTCGTGGCACAGGAGCCGGCGCGGTCGAGGGCGAGGAGGAGGGCCGCGGTCTGCCGCGCCTCCTCGTGGGCCGAGCGCACCCCGTGCGGCCCACCCCCACCGGCGGCCAGGCCCGTCGTGGGCGCGCTCCCGTCTGGCCGGCCAGGCGGGCGACGGCCTCCCGGGTCCGGTCGACGGACGCGGGAGGAGGACGACGACCCCTCCCAGGTGCGCTGCCGACCACCCACGCAGCTCGGCGGCGAGACGGGCCGCGAACTGCGCGGCGGCCGTCGCGCCCACCGGCTCGGCGTCGACGACGGCCACGGTGGTGACGGCGTGCAGGTCGATGCCGATGGCCCGGGCCCGGCGCAGCAGGCTCGCCTCGTCGGCGTCGGAGGACAGCAGGGCGTGGACGAACTCGCCGCGGGTGCGCAGCTCGGCCTCGGCCACCGACCGCTCCGACGCCAGGAGCACTGCCACCGTCGTGGCGCCGATCCGCAAGAGCCGCAAGGCTTCCTCGTCGTCGGACCCGCCCGTCGGCGCCGCGACGAGGTCGCCGCCGTGACCGCTCGGCAGGTCCACCGGGACGACGAGCCCGCCCTCGGCCGGCGGCTCGCCCGCGAGGGTGCGCCCGTCGTGGTCACGGACCTCCACCGCGAGCCCGACCGAGGTCTGGAGCGCCGCGACGACGGCGCCGAGCCCTCCGCCCCGGATGACGACGTCGTTGAGGACGTCGCGCAGGTCGCTCGCGCGCTTCCGGCTCTCGTTGACCGCGCGCAGGCTTTCGTTCGCCGACCTCAGGTCGGCCGCTGCGGCGCGCTCGCGGTCGAAGAGGTCGGCCGTGCGCAGGGCGAGGGCGGCGTGGGCGGCCAGCCCCGCGAGCAGCTCGACGTCGCGGTCGCCGAAGGCCCGGGGTCGGCGATCGGCGGCCAGCAGGACCCCGAGGGTGTCGTCGCCGACGACGAGCGGCACGCCGAGGATGCCGCCGAGCTGCTCGCTCAGCGCGGCCGCGTCGGTGCCCTGGCCGTGCGGGAACCTGGTGTCCTCGAGGTACCGCTCGCTCCACAGGGGGCGACCCGTCTCGAGGACCTGGCCACCGAGGCCCTGCCCCGACTCGAGCTCGATGCCGCGCATCGCCGACCCCATCGCCCCGTCGACGACCTCGATCCGCAGCCGCTCGGCGCGCAGCAGCATGATGTAGGCGACGTCGACGCCGAGCAGCCGCCGGGCCTGCCGGGCCACCTCGTCGAGCACCTCGCGGGTGTCGTGGAGGGCGGCGAGCCGGCGCGCCAGGTCGTTGAGCACGCCGAGCTCGTCGGCGCGACGGCGCAGCTCGGCGACCGACTGCGCGACGTCATCGTCAACCTCACCCACGGGCCCATCCTCACGCATCCAGCCACGGATCCGGCCCGTGTCATCGGGTCAGGCGACGACCTTCCCGGGGTTGAGCACGCCGTGCGGGTCGAGGGCACGGCGGATCGCGCGGTGCATCTCGACGACGGCCGGGGCGAGCTCGGCCTCGAGGCCGTCGCGCTTGAGCAGCCCGACGCCGTGCTCGCCGGTCACCGTGCCACCGCAGGCCAGGGCCGCGGCGATGATCTCGTCGAAGGCGGCCTGGGCGCGCAGGCGGGCGGCCTCGTCACCGGGCGGCGTGATGATCAGCGGGTGGAGGTTGCCGTCGCCGGCGTGGGCGATGTTGGCGATGAGGACGTCGTGCCGCTCGCCGATGGCCTGGACCCGGGCGAGCATCTCGGGCACCCGGCCCACCGGGACGCAGACGTCCTCGGTGAGCACCGGGCCCAGCCGCTCGAGGGCGGGGTAGGCGAGGCGACGGGCGGCGAACATCGCGTCGGCCTCGGCGTCGTCCTCCGAGCGAGCGGCCCACGACGCTCCGGCGCTCTCGAAGCAGGCCAGGACCGCCTCGGCCTCGGCGACGCCGGCCGCCCCCGGTCCGTCGACCCGGGCCAGGAGGATCGCCTCGCAGTCGGCCTCGATGCCGAGGTTCTTCCAGTCGTTGACGGCCGTCAGGCAGTGGCGGTCGAGGAGCTCGAGGGCCGAGGGCACCTCCCCGGCGCGGGCCAGCGCCGCGACGGCCTCGCCGGCCCCGACGAGCGAGTCGAAGAACCCGACGACGGTGTGCTCCGGGGGGCGGGCCGGGCGCAGCCGCACGGTGACCTCGGTGACCAGGCCGAGGGTGCCCTCGGAGCCGACCAGCAGCGACACGAGGTCGTACCCGGCGACGCCCTTGGCCGTCTCGCGGCCGACCCGGACGAGCTCGCCGGTGCCGGTGACGACCTCGAGGGCGAGGACGTAGTCGCCGGTGACCCCGTACTTCACGCAGCACACCCCGCCGGCGTTGGTCGCGACGTTGCCGCCGATCGTCGACCACGGGGAGCTCGCGGGGTCCGGGGGGTACCAGAGGCCGTGCTCGGCGCAGGCGGCCCGCAGGTCGTCGTTGACGACCCCCGGCTGGACCACGGCGAGGCGCTCGACGGGGTCGATCCGCAGCACGGCCGTCATCCGCTCGAAGCTGACGACGACCCCACCGGTGACGGCGTTGGCGCCCCCGGACAGGCCGGTGCCCGCCCCGCGCGGGACGACCGGCACGCCGTGGAGGACGCACCACCGGACGATGGTGCGCACCTGGTCGGCATCCGTCGGGCGGGCGACCGCCAGGGGCAGGGCCCACGGCGCCCACTCGGCCTCGTCGTGGCTGTAGCGCTCCATCGAGGCGGGCTCGGTGAGCAGCGTTCCGGCGGGGAGCCGGTCGGCGAGGGTGCCGATGTCGGGGACGGCCACCTCGGTGGCCGGGGGGCCGGCCACCGAGGGGAGGGCTGCGAGCGTCATCGCACGGCCTTGATGGGGCGCACCGCCACGGCGCCGAGCATGACGAACACGATGCCCGCGACGAACAGCACCGGGTAGCCACCGGTGAGGGTCACGAGACCGGCGGCGATCGAGGGGCTCATCGCCTGGGGGAGAGTGGTGGCGAGGCCGAGGATGGCCAGGTCGCGACCGGCGCTGCTCTGGCCCTGGAGGCGGGCCGGCAGGACCTCGGTCATCAGCGCCAGGTCGATGGAGATGTAGGCGCCGAAGCCGAGGCCGAGGAGGAAGGCGTAGGCGAGGACGCCCTGGGTCGTCGGCACGAAGAGGGGGATCGCCAGGGCGATCGACATGACGACCGACGACCACACGATGAACGGCTTGCGACGGCCCACGCGGTCGGACAGCCAGCCGCTGACGAGCGCCGAGAGGAGGACGCCGACGAGGAGGACGATGCCCATCGTCGCGGCGAAGGAGTTCGACTCCGCGTCGCTGAGGCCGATGTAGTCGCGCAGGATGTACAGGCCGTAGGTCTGGGCGCCGTAGAAGCCGATGACCATGAGGAAGCGCGACCCGAACGCCCAGGCGAAGTCGGGGTGCTGGCGCGGGTCGACCCAGAAGCCGCGGAGGAACTCCTTGGCGCCGGTCCGCTGGCGGGGGAGGTGGGTGCTCGGCTCCTCGCGGTTGACCAGGACGAAGCCGCCGATGATGACGAGGACCAGAGCCGCGAGGACGACGTAGGGGACCATCCCCTGCGAGGCGGTGCCACCGGCGACGACCACGCCCACGGCGTTGCCGATCGTGATGCCGACGCCGATCATCGCCGAGACGCCGCCTCGACGGGCTGCGGGGTAGCGGTCCGGGACGAGGGCGGTCGCCGCCGCCTGGATGGCGTTGACGCCGACCTGGACGACGAGCCACACCAGCGCCACGGTCACGACGGACTGGGCCATCGGGAGGCCGAGGAGGAAGCCGCTCGTGAGCAGCGCGCCACCGACCATCCACGGCGTGCGGCGGCCGAAGCGCGACCGGGTCGCGTCGGACAGGGCCCCGGCGACGGGCTGGGCGAAGATGTTCGCGATGAAGGCGACCGTGGTGACGATGGCGAGGTTGCCGATCTTCCCGGCCTCGTCGAGCCCCGCCACGATGTTCGGCAGGAGGATGCCGTTGCCCCCGGAGTTCACCGCGAGGAGCGCGACGTAGACGAGCAGGAGGCCGAACGACATCCGGCGCAGCCTGGGTGCTGGGGCCGCCGGGGCGGCGGCTGTCTCGGCCGTCGCGGACGCCTCGACGTTCAGGACGGGTGTGGGGCTCTCGGTCAGCGCCATGGGTGTGCTCCTGGCTCGGGAGCGGCCTCGTCGCCGCTCGGTCGGGGCCGACGCTACGCAGCCTCAGACGGCCAGACGATGGACGTTTCCTCCGTCACCTGGCTGCGGGCATGGGTGAAACCGTCACTCAGCCCGCGCCGCGGAGTCAGGACACGACGAAGGCCGCCGCCCGCCCCTGACGGGGAGGACGGCGGCCTCGGTGCTCCGGCGGAGGGTCCGGAGCGGGATCGGCGGAGCTCAGGCCTGCTTGGCGAGCTGCACGTCGAGGACGAGCTTGATCTTCTCGGAGACCAGGACGCCACCCTTCTCGAGCGCGGCGTTCCAGTTGAGGTTCCAGTCGGTGCGGTTGATGTCGGCGGTGGCCTCGAAGCCGGCCTTCTCGTTGCCCCACGGGTCGGTGGCGACACCGTTGAACTCGACGTCCAGGGTGACCGGCTTGGTGACGTCCTTGATGGTCAGGTCACCGGTGAGGGTCTCGCCGTCGAAGCCGGTCGACACGAAGGTCATCTCGGGGAAGGTCTCGACGTCGAAGAAGTCGGCGCTGCGCAGGTGGGTGTCGCGGTCGGCGGTGCCGGTGCTGACGGAGGCCGTCTTGATGACGACGTTGGCGACCGACTCGGAGACGTCCTCGGCGACCGCGACGGTGCCGGAGACGTCGGTGAAGGAGCCGCGGACCTTGCTCACCATGAGGTGACGGGCGACGAAGCCCACCTCGGTGTGGGTCGGGTCGATGGTCCAGGTGCCGGAGGTGAGAGTGTTCAGGGTGGCGATGGCGGTCATGTCGATCTCCTTGGTTGGGGTTCAGGGTTCGAGGAAGTAGTTGATTGCTCAACCACTATGTTAGTTGATCGTTCAACCAATCCGCACATCGAGAACATTCCGCGGTCTCAGGATGTGAGATGTGAGCGTGGACACGCGCAGGGCCCCCGGCCCGAAACTCCGCTCGCCGACCCCCCGTGACGTGCCACGATGGGTGCCATGTCGAGCGAGGACGTGCGGTGGCTGTCCGAGGCCGAACAGGTCTCGTGGCGCGCCTACCTGCGGGCCAACCGCGAGCTCGACGTGGCGCTCGACCGCGACCTGCAGGCCGCCGGCATCTCGCTGTCGGAGTACGAGCTGCTCTCGATGCTCTCGGAGGCCCCCTCGGGCCAGCTGCGGATGTCGGCCCTGGCCGCCCTCATCGTGCAGTCGCGCAGCCGGGTGACCCACACCGCGGCCCGCCTCGAGCGGCGCGGCTGGGTCAGGCGCAGCCCCGCTCCGGATGACGGCCGCGGGGTGCTGCTGCGCCTCACCGATGACGGGCAGGCGGCGATCGGTCGGCTTCGCCGAGCTGCACGTGGCCAGCGTGCGGCGGCACCTCGTCGACATCCTGACGCCCGCCCAGTTCGCGGCGCTCGGCGAGGCCATGCAGGCCGTTCGCGACGCCTACGCCGCCGACCCCACCACGCCCGACCCGTCACAGCCCGACCCCGACTGCTGACCGCAGCCGCCCGGCCCCGGTTGCGTCCGACCCCGCCGGGCCGGGGCGCGCGCCGTGGCTGGGAGGATGGGCCGGTGACGATCCACGCCCCGACCACCGAGCCCACCCCGTCCGAGGCCCCGGCCTCCGCAGCCCTGATGGCGCGCGCCCGGGCGGTGACCCCCGGTGGCGTCAACTCGCCGGTGCGGGCCTTCCGCGCGGTGGGGGGCACCCCGCGGTTCATGGCGAGCGGGAGGGGTCCGTGGCTCACCGACGTCGACGGCCGCGACTACGTCGACCTGGTCTGCAGCTGGGGGCCGATGATCCTCGGCCACGCGCACCCCGACGTCCTCGAGGCCGTGCGCGAGGCGGCCGGCCGGGGATTCTCGTTCGGCACGCCGTCCGAGAACGAGGTGCTGCTCGCCGAGGAGATCGTGGCCCGGGTCGCACCGGTCGAGCAGCTTCGCCTGGTCTCCAGCGGCACCGAGGCGACGATGAGCGCCATCCGGCTGGCTCGTGGCTTCACCGGCCGCAGCCTCGTCGTGAAGTTCGCCGGGCACTACCACGGCCACGTCGACAGCCTCCTGGTCAGCGCCGGCTCGGGCGTCGCCACCCTCGCCCTGCCGGACAGCGCGGGTGTGCCCGACGGAGATGGCGGCCGAGACCCTCGTGCTGCCCTACAACGACGTCGAGGCGCTCGAGGCCGTCTTCGCGGCCCACGGTGCCGACATCGCCTGCCTCATCACCGAGGCGGCCGCCGGCAACATGGGCGTCGTCCCGCCGGACGCCGGGTTCACCGCGGCGCTGCGCCGGGTCACCGCCGAGCACGGCGCGCTGCTGGTGTCCGACGAGGTGATGACCGGCTTCCGGGTCAGCCGATCCGGATGGTGGGGCCACGAGGACGCCGATGTCACCCCCGACCTGATGACCTTCGGCAAGGTGATGGGCGGTGGCTTCCCGGCCGCGGCCTTCGGCGGCCGCGCCGACGTCATGGCCCTGCTCGCCCCCGACGGTCCCGTCTACCAGGCCGGAACCCTGTCGGGGAACCCGGTCGCCACCGCCGCCGGCCTGGCCACCCTGCGCGCCTGTGACGACGGGCTCTACACCCGGCTGGGTGAGGTCTCGCACACGATCGCCGACGCGGCAGCCGCCGCCCTGACGGATGCCGGCGTGCCCCACCGCATCCAGTGGGCCGGGTCGATGTTCTCGGTCTTCTTCCGCGAGGGTGCGGTGCGCACCTACGACGACGCGCGCGACCAGGACACGGCGGCCTTCGGCCGGTTCTTCCACGCGATGCTCGACTCCGGCGTCTACCTGCCGCCCAGCGCGTTCGAGTCGTGGTTCGTCTCCGGCAGCCACGACGACGCCGCCGTCGAGCGGGTGCTCGAGGCGCTGCCGGGGGCCGCCCGGGCCGCTGCGGAGGCCGCCACCGGGACGCGTGCCTGAGCACCCAGCCGGGTTTGCGACAATCGGCGCATGACGTCGTCCCCCGAGGCCGGTGGGCCTGGCCCCGGTGACCCGCAGCGCACCGTCGTGCACCTGCTGCGCCACGGCGAGGTGCACAACCCGCACCGACTCCTCTACGGCCGGATGCCGGGCTACCACCTCTCCGGGCTGGGTCGCCGGATGGCCGACCTCGCCGCCGAGCACCTCGGCGACCACGACATCACCCACCTGGTCTCCAGCCCGCTCGAGCGGGCGCAGGAGACCGCGGCACCGATCGCCGACAGCCACGGCCTCGAGGTGCACCTCGACGACCGGGTCATCGAGGCCGGCAACGAGTTCGAGGGCCTGCCCGTGGCGGGCGGGTCCGGCATCCTCAAGCACCCGCGGCTGTACCCCAAGATGCTCAACCCGTTCCGGCCGTCGTGGGGCGAGCCCTACGTCGAGATCGTCGAGCGGGTGCGCCGGGCCGTCGTCGACGCCCGCACCGCCGCCCGCGGGCACGAGGCCGTCATCGTCAGCCACCAGGCGCCGATCTGGATGATCCGCCTCGCCACCGAGGGCCGCCCGCTCTGGCACAACCCCGCGCGTCGCGAGTGCGCGCTGGCCTCGCTCACCTCGCTCACCTTCCTCGACGACGAGCTGCTCTCGCTCAGCTACAGCGAGCCGGCCGCCTCCCTGCTCGACCAGGCCCAGCCCGGGGCGGGCGCATGACGGTTCGGCCCACCGTGCGGTGTGCCGTGGGACTGGCCGCCGCGGCGCTGCTGCTGGGCGCGACGGCCTGCTCGCAGGACCCGAACTCCGTCGCGGCGCAGGCCAAGGCCGGCGACCAGAAGGGCTACGTCTCCGGCGACGGTGCCGTCGAGAGCATCCCGGCGGCGAAGCGCAGCACGCCGGTCGAGCTCACCGGAACGCTGCTCGACGGTGCGCCGTGGGACATCGCGACCACCCGCGGCAAGGTGCTCGTCATCAACGTCTGGGGCTCCTGGTGCGCGCCCTGCGTCGCAGAGGCCCCCGTGCTGCAGAAGACCTGGAGCGAGCTGCAGGCCGACAAGGCGCCGGTCGACTTCGTGGGGATCGACTTCCGGGAGGACCCGGCACGAGGGGCCGCGTTCGCCACGAAGGCCGGAGTGACCTACCCGAGCCTGAGCGACGAGTCGGGGGTCTCCATCCTGGCCCTGCAGGGGAAGGCACCCACCCAGCCCACCACCCTCGTGCTCGACACCGAGGGGCGGATCGCCGCCCGGGTCAGCGGCGCCACGTCGGCCAGCACCCTGCGCGGCCTCGTCGACGACGTCGTCGCCGAGTCGTGACGCCGGCCGCCGGCACCGCGGCCGTGCTCGCCGCGGGCGACACGGTCACCTCCGGGGCGCTCCCGCTGGCCCTCGTCGTCGCGGCGCTCGCCGGTCTGGTCTCCTTCGCGAGCCCGTGCGTGCTCCCGCTCGTGCCGGGCTTCCTGGGCTACGTCACCGGGCTCACCGGTGAGCCGCTCGCCGAGAAGTCGCGCAGCCGGATGGTGACGGGTGCCCTGCTCTTCGTCGTGGGCTTCACCGCGGTGTTCGTGGTCGGCTCGATCTTCGTCACCACCGCCGGGCGGGCGCTCATCGAGCACCGCACGCTGCTCCTGCAGGTGGGCGGGGTCCTCGTCATCCTGATGGGGCTGGTCTTCCTCGGGGTGGGCACCCAGCGCCAGGCCAAGATCGCCTGGCGGCCGCGCGCCGGCCTGGCCGGCGCCCCCGTGCTCGGCGCGGTCTTCGCGCTCGGCTGGGCACCGTGCACCGGCCCGACCCTGGCAGCAGTGCTCGTCATGGCCACCGCCACGCAGGACCCGCAGGTCGGCCGCAGCGTGCTGCTCGCGACGGCCTACGGCCTCGGGCTGGGTCTCCCGTTCATCCTCATCGCGGCCGGGCTCGACCGGGCCGGTCGCGCGTCGGGATGGCTGCGGCGCCACCAGCGCGGCATCCAGGTCTTCGGCGGGGTCATGCTCGTGCTCGTCGGGCTGCTCATGGTCACGGGGGCCTGGCAGGACCTGAACACCTGGCTGCAGACCGAGCTCGTGAACGGCTTCGAGGTGTCGCTGTGAGTGCCCGCACCGAGGTCGTGCAGCCGCGCCTGGGCCCGCTGGGCTGGCTGCGCTGGACCTGGCGCCAGCTCACCAGCATGCGCACCGCCCTGTTCCTGCTGCTCCTGCTGGCGATCGGCGCCATCCCCGGCTCGACCTTCCCGCAGCGCTCGATCGACCCGGCCCGAACGACGGCGTGGATCGCCGACCACCCCACGGCCGGGCCCGTGCTCGACCGGCTCGGGTTCTTCGAGGTCTACGCCTCCCCGTGGTTCGCGGCGATCTACCTGCTGCTCTTCGTCTCGCTCATCGGCTGCGTGCTGCCGCGCACGAGGATCCTCTGGCACCAGATGCGCTCGGCACCCCCGCGGGCGCCGCGCCGCCTCGACCGGCTCGCCGCGCACCAGGAGCAGACCGTGGAGGGCGAGCCGGAGGAGGTGCGCGAGCAGCTGCGCACGGCCCTGCGCGCCCGCCGGTACCGCGTGCACGCCCACGACGACGAGACGCTCTCGGCGGAGAAGGGCTACCTGCGCGAGACCGGAAACCTGGTCTTCCACGTGGCGCTGATCGGGGTGCTCGTCGGGGTCGCGTGGGGCCACCTGCTCGGCTGGAAGGGCGACGTCATCGTGCCGGTGGGCAAGACCTTCGCCAACACGCTGGCGCGCTACGACACCTTCAGCCCGGGCCCGTGGGTCGACGTCAACGACCTCGTCCCCTACACGATCAAGGTCGACCGCCTCGACGCCACGTTCGAGACCCGGGCCAAGAGCCCGGGGCAGTTCGGGGCACCGCGCGACTTCGAGGCGTTCACCACGTTCACCGACGCCGACGGCAAGAGCGAGGCGCGCAGCATCCGGGTCAACCACCCGCTCGAGACCGGTGGCGGCTCGGTGTTCCTGCTCGGCAACGGCTACGCCCCGGTGATCACCGTGCGTGGTGCCGACGGCACGGTGCTCTACTCCGACGCCACGCCGTTCCTGCCGCAGGACAACAACTACACGTCGGTCGGCGCGGTCAAGGTGGCCGGCGCCTCACCGAAGCAGCTCGGGTTCGCCGGGTTCTTCCTGCCGACCGGCCAGATCGACGACCAGGGGCCGCACTCGGTCTTCCCCGACGCGCTCGACCCGCAGCTGGCGCTCACCGCGTTCGAGGGCGACCTGTTCCCCGGCGGGTCCCCGCAGTCGGTCTACTCGCTCGACACCGCCTCGATGACGGCCGTACCCGGCAAGGACGGCGCCGACCAGCTGCGCATCCTGCTCAAGCCGGGCGAGACCTACGAGCTGCCGGGCGGCCGCGGTTCGATCACCTTCGACCGGGTCGAGCGGTTCGCCGGCCTGTCGATCCGCACCGACCCCGGCAAGTCGCTCACCCTCGTCGCGGCCCTGCTCTCGCTCGCCGGTCTGGTGGCCTCGCTCGTCATCCGTCGTCGAAGGGTGTTCGTGCGGGTTGGTCCGGGGGCCGAGCCGGGTCGTACTGTGGTGTCCGTCGGCGGCCTCGCGAAGGACGACGACGAAGGGATGCCCGACGAGCTCACAGCCGTGCTGAGCGCACTTCAAGGATCGCGATGACCGACCAGACCCTCGCCCAGCTGTCCAACCTGGCGATCTACTCCGCCATGGCGGTCCTCACCCTCGCCATGATCGCGGATGCCGTCTACCTCTCCCGCCTGGTGCCCGCCCGCGAGGCGGCCCGCGAGGCCGAGCGCGAGCGCGAGCGCGAGCTCGTGGGAGCCGGCGGCGCGGTCGAGCCGGGTGCGGTCGGACTCGCCTCCGAGCAGCCGGAGACGACCCCTACCGGTCGCGACGCCGAGCCGCTCGCGGCTCGCAAGGCGGCCGGCGTCGGCTGGGCGCTCACCCTGCTCGGCACCGCGCTCGTCGTCGCCGGGGTCGTGCTGCGGGCCCTCGAGGTGCACCGCTGGCCGCTGGGCAACATGTACGAGTTCGCCGTGTTCGGTGCCATGTTCGTGCTGCTCGCGTACTGCGGCTGGGCGATGCGGCGCGACCTGCGCTGGCTCGGGCTGTTCGTCGTCACGCCGGTGCTGCTCAACCTCGGCCTCGCGATCACCGTCTGGTACACCGACGCGAGCGAGCTGATGCCCTCGCTGCGCTCGGTGTGGCTCGCCATCCACGTCACCGTGGCCACGTTGTCGGTGGCCGTGTTCACGATCGGGTTCTCGCTCGGGGTCATGTACCTCATCCAGGACCGGCTCGAGAGCGCCGAGCACCGGCCGCGCAGCTTCATGAGCCGGCTGCCCGACGCGCGGGCGCTCGAGCGGCTCACGTATACCGTGCACATCGTCGCGTTCCCGTTGTGGACCTTCACGGTCATCGCCGGTGCGATCTGGGCCCGGCAGGCGTGGGGGTCGTACTGGAACTGGGACCCCAAGGAGGTGTGGAGCTTCGTCATCTGGGTGGTCTACGCCGCCTACCTGCACGCCCGCGCGACGACCGGCTGGAAGCGGCAGAACGCCGTGTGGATCGCCCTGGTCGGGTACGGCTGCATCATCCTCAACTTCGCCGTCGTCAACGTCTTCTTCGTCGGCCAGCACTCCTACTCGGGACTCTGATCGCCCATGGTCCGCTACAGCCTGCTCCGCCTGCTCGTCTTCCTCGGCTGCGTCAGCCTGCTCTGGCTGGTCGGCCTGCGCGACCGCGACCAGCTGTTCCTGCTCGTCGTCGGTGCCGCCCTGCTCTCGGCCGTCATCTCCTACTTCGGGCTGCGCCGGTTCCGCGAGGACTACTCCGCCCAGCTCGCCCGCAAGATCGAGGAGCGCTCGGCCGCCAAGCGGGCGGCCGCCCCGAAGGCGTCGCAGGACGAGATCGCCGAGGATGCCGAGGTGTCCGGCGACGAGGGCACGGGCACCTTCCGCTGACGGCGGCGCCTCCTATCCTGAGCCGGTGGACCTGGAGTTCAGTGGCGAGGTGTGGTTCTGGCGCGGTCCGGCGCCGCACCACTTCGTGTCGGTGCCCGACGAGCTGTGCGGCGGCATCGAGGACGCGTCGTCGCTCGTCACCTACGGCTGGGGCATGGTGCCGGTGACGGTGCGGCTGGGCGGGTCGACCTGGACGACGTCGCTGTGGCCCAAGGACGGCGGCTACATCGTCCCGCTGCGCCTCGACGTGCGCCGGCGCGAGCAGGTCGACCTCGGCGACACGGTCACGCTCGGCCTGGCGATCGACGTGTGATGGTGCGGATGAGCGCACGGGACGGGTCGCGTCGCGGGTCGGGGATGCCGGGGGCCGCCGTGGCGCTGCTGGTGCTGGTGGCGGCGTGCGACGGGTCGGGTCAGGGGAGCGACGGGTCGGGGTCGGCCGGGACGGCCGAGCCCACCGCGACGGTGGCGACGTCCGAGGTGTCGCTTCCGGCGGGTGACGAGCCGGTGGTCGTGACGCCCTGGGGCGAGGACCTGCTCGTCGGCTCGCGGGCGCCCGAGGGGTCGGCCTCGCGGCCCCGGCTCACCGTTCTGACGGCAGCCGGTTCGCACGAGGTGCCCGTCACCCCGGTGTCGCCGACCGCCTTCGAGACCAAGTGGCTCGTGGCCGCACCCCGTGGGGCGGCGGTCGACCTCGTCGGTGGGGCGCCGGCCGGTGCCCACTCCAACACCCGGTGGTTCACCTGGCGTGGCGACGCCTCCGGGGTGCGTGAGCTACCGCAGCCGTTCGCCACCTTCGGCGGCTGGGGGGCCGGGGCCCTGGTGTCGCTGGTGCAGACCCCGAGCGCGCCCGTCGTCGTCGGGTCGTGGGAGAGCGGGGGCGCGGGCCTCGACATCGCCCTGTGGCACCCCAAGGGCGAGCGGTGGGTGCGCGCCTCCTCGGCGGGCACGCCGCTGGCGAGCACGGCCACCGACCTGGTGTCGGCACGCGGCGCCACGGCCGACCGCGACGGCGTGCTCGTCACGGGCTCGGTGACCCTGCTCGGCGACGGCAGCGTCACCCAGCGGCCGGCCGTGTGGCGGTCACCCGGGCCCGACGGACCGTGGACGCGGACCGACCTGCCGGGCGAGGGGTCGTTGGGGGAGGCCCACGCGGGCGCCTGCGACGACACCGGCCGGTGCACCGTCGTCGGCGCGGTCGACGGGACGCTGCGCGGGTGGACCGTGGCGGCCGACGGCTCGGTGTCGGCCCTCGGGCTGCCCACGCTCGCCCTGGGGGAGCACGACCTGCTGACCTCCCCGTTGCTGGGCGCCGGCGAGCCCACCGTGGTGCTGGCCTCCGGCGGGGTGCTTCGGGTGCTCACGGTGGGCAGTGACGGCATCCGCCAGCAGACCGGGCCACCCGCTCGCGTGGTGCGGTCGGCGGCCCGCACGGGCACCGGCGACTACGTCGTGCTCGAGGACCCCGCCGGCGCGGCCCACCTGGTCCGCCTCGCCCGCTGACCCGACGGCCCATCCCGAGTTGGGTGCTCAGGTGGTCGCCAGGGCAGCCACCTGAGCACCCGACCCGGCGGGAGCGGCTCAGGAGAGGGCGACGCCGATGACCACGCCGACTGCCGCGAGCACGGCGTACGCGACCTCGTAGAGGCCGGTCGCGGCGAGCACCGGCACGAGCTCGCGCCCGGTCGTGCCCGAGGTCACGGTGCGCACCCCCTTGGCCGCCAGCGGCAGCGCGAGCAGCCCGAGCAGGACCCACGGCTCCCAGAAGGCCATGCCGGCCAGGGTGACCACCGAGACCACCACGAGGGCGGTGTAGAGCTGCCGGGTGCGCCGGTCGCCGAGGCGTACCGCGAGGGTGCGCTTGCCGTGCTCGGTGTCGGTGGGGATGTCGCGCAGGTTGTTCGCGACCAGGATGGCGGACGCGACCGCACCCACGCCGACGGCGCCGAGCACGCCGAACCAGCTCACGGCATCCGCCTGCGTGTACTGCGTGCCGAGGGTGGCCATCAGGCCGAAGAAGAGGAAGACGTAGACCTCGCCGAGCCCGCGGTAGCCGTAGGGGTTGTCTCCGCCGGTGTAGCGCCAGGCGGCCAGCACGGCCAGCGCCCCGAGCGGCAGCATGACCCAGGCGCCGGAGAGGGCGACGAGGGCGAGCCCGACCAGGCCGGCGGCGCCGAACGAGAGCATCGCGGCGAGCTTGACGTTGCCGGGCGCCGCGAGTCGCTGGCCGACCAGCCGCACCGGCCCGACCCGCGCCTCGTCGGTGCCCCGGATGCCGTCGGAGTAGTCGTTGGCGTAGTTCACCCCGACCTGGAGCGAGAGGGCGACGACGAGGGCGAGGATGCCGAGTGCGACGTCGGCGCGCCCCATGAGGTGGGCCGCGGCGGTGCCGAGGACGACGGGGGCGACGGCGGCGGGCAGGGTGCGCGGGCGGGCGCCCGCCACCCACTGGGACAGGGAGGCCATGGAGAGGTCAGATGTCCTTGAGGAAGTCGGGGTCGTCGTCGGGGCCACGCGGGCGGCGGCGCTCCTGCTCGCGGCGGTGGTCCTCCCAGCGCTGCTGCTGCGTCGGCGCCCGGTAGGAGTCGCGGGTCGGCCGGCCGGCGACCAGCCAGGCCACCGGCCCGACGATCGGGAGCAGCACGATCAGGAAGATCCAGGCCATCTTCGGCAGGTTGCGGATGACCACCTCGTCGGTCTGGATGGCGTCGATGAGGCAGTAGACCGTCAGGGCGATCTCGAGCAGAACCGGCACGTAGCGGAGCACGTCGTCATCATTCCACGCTGAACAGTGCGGCCACGGCACGCCGGTCGGGTTTGCCCGGCCCACGGGTCGGCACGGCGTCGACGGTGACGGCCCGGCGGGGCAGCGCGTGGTCGGGCAGGATGCCGCGCAGGTGTGCCCGCAGCTCGAGCGCCGTCAGGCCCGCACGCACGGCACCCGGCTCGAGGACCACGAGGGCGCACACGGCCTCGCCCCACTCGGGGTCGGGGCTGCCGACGACGACGACCTCGGCCACGCCGGGCACGTGCTCGGCGATGGCCTCCTCGACCAGCCGGGGAGCCACCTTGAGGCCACCGGTGTTGACCAGGTCGTCGACCCGGCCGTCGACGTGCAGCCGTGCCTGCTCGTCGGTGTGCCCGACGTCGTCGGTGCGGAACCACCGCACCTCGTCCTCGTCGACGCCGAACGCCTCGGCCGTGAGGTCGGGGCGGCCCAGGTAGCCGTGCCCGACGGTCGCGCCACCGAGGTGGATGCGACCGTCCGCATCGAAGGCGATCTCGGTGCAGGGCAACGGCTTTCCGTCGTAGACACACCCGCCGGCGGTCTCGCTCATCCCGTAGGTCGCGAGCACCCGGACGCCGTTGCGCTCGGCCCGGAGACGCAGCCGCGGCGGCAGGGCAGCGCCGCCGACGAGCACGCCGTCGAAGGCGCGCAGCGCCTCGGGTCCGCGAGGGTGG
This sequence comes from uncultured Actinomycetota bacterium, assembly GCA_963707895.1. Classification (GTDB taxonomy): domain Bacteria; phylum Actinomycetota; class Actinomycetes; order Actinomycetales; family Dermatophilaceae; genus Fodinibacter. Next base: position 654,878 of record CAVPRS010000011.1, read on the forward strand.
TCGAGCAGCGCAGCAGCTGCGTGGGCACGACGCTCGTGTAGTGGCGGCACCCGGCGTCGAGCCGCTTCGTGGCGTCGATGAACACCTGGGGGAGGAAGCCGTCGGACAGGTCCATGGCGACCGGGGTGGTGCCGGCACCGAGGGAGCGCAGCAGCACCTGCAGCCCCGCGACGTGGTGCGCCGGCAGCGCGAGCAGCCACTGACCCTCGCCGCCGAGCCGCTCGTGCGTGGCCCGGCCGCTGGCCAGCAGGGCGCGGGCGGTGAGCAGGGCGCGCTTCGGGGTGCCGGTCGACCCGGACGTGCCCACGACCACGGCCAGCCCATCGGGAAGACCCGCGGCGTCGTACGGCGGCAGGGTCGGCGGGGGTGTCGACGCGGCATACGGCAGCACCGGTGCGTCACCGCGCAGTGCTTCGGCCAGGCGGGGCAGGACCTCCAGGGATGCCGGGCCGAGCGGGACGGCGAGCGGCTGCGGCGGGTGCCCCGCCTGCGGCGCGTACCCCGCGTGCGGCTCCGGCGGGCGGGCGGTCGGCATCAGTGGATGTGGGAGCGCCAGTCGGCCGGGACCCGGCCGGCCGGGACCCGGCACCGGCTGCGCCTCGGGGCGCGAGGTGGGGGAGGCGAGCGCGGGACCGTCGACGACCGACTCGTCGCCGTAGTCCCAGAACCAGTCCTCGCCCGGCTCGAAGCTCTGGATGACGCGGTGCCCGGTGGCCGCGGCGTGGGCGCTCGCGTGCTGGGCCGGCGAGCTGTCGCAGCAGCCCACGTGACCGCAGGCGGCGCAGCGGCGAAGGTGCACCCACCAGCCGGCCGGCTGGGCGGCCTCGCAGTCGGCGCAGCCCGTGCCGCTCGGTGGAACGTTCGGGTCGACGGACCCCTCGGGGGCGGTCTCGCTCATCGATGTCCTCCGTGCTGCCGGTGCGTGGTCGAGGTCAGGTGGTGCCCCGGTGGCGCTGGGGCAGGCGTACACGCACCAGCGTGCCACCCTCTCCCGACTCGATGTCGATGTCCCCCGAGTGACGTTCGACGACGATGCGCCGAGAGATGTCCAGGCCGAGGCCGGTGCCCTTGCCGACGTCCTTGGTCGTGAAGAACGGCTCGAACGCGTGGGCCTGGACCTCGGGGGGCATGCCGGGCCCGGTGTCGGCGACCTCGACGACGACCCAGCCCGCCGCCTCGTCGGGCCGCGCCGAGACGGTCAGGGTGCCCTCGCCGTCCATCGCGTCGATGGCGTTGTCGACGAGGTTGGTCCAGACCTGGTTGAGCTCGCCGGCCATCGCCTCGATCGGCGGCAGGCCCGGTGCGTAGTGCGCGCTCGACGATGATCCCCTTGCCCAGCTCGTGCGACATCATCACCAGCGTGCTGTCGAGCCCCTCGACCAGGTCGGTGCTCTGCAGCGAGGCGCGGTCCATCTGGGAGTACGACCGCACTGCGGCGACGAGGGCCGACACCCGCCCGGTCGCCTCCTTGACCTCCTGCACCAGCGCCGCCGTCGACAGCGACGCCGAGACCCACTCCAGGGCGGGGGCGAGCGAGGTCGCGGGCAGCGCGTCGGCCAGCCGCTCGCACCAGGTGACGTCGACACCGGCCGCCGCGAGCACGGGGGCGATCACCCAGTCGCGGTCGACGTCGTGGTCGGCGAGCCAGTCGGACAGCTGGTCCTCCCGGTCGGCGAGCGACGAGTCCCACCAGGCCGCTGCCCTCTCCGCTCACCTGGAGTCGCAGGCCGTCGAGCGCGGTGTACTCCTCCGCCGTGATGCCACCGGCGGCGAGCCGGGCGAGCGAGGACAGCACCTGCTCGGTGGTGTCGTGCAGGGCGTCGACCGCGCGGGTCGCCGCGGATGCCGGGTTGTTCAGCTCGTGCGCCAGACCCGCCGACAGCGTGCCCAGGGCCACGAGGGCCTCGCGCTGGCGGGCGGTGGACTCGATCCTGCGCACCGTGTTGACCAGTCCGTCGATGAAGTGCAGCCCGAAGGGGAACCACTGCTGCGAGAGCCGGCGCAGCTCGGCGCTGTCGAGCCGGAGCACGCGGCCGGGGTTCTCGGCCCGCCCGGTGGCGAAGTAGACCCCGAACTCGTCCCACGCGGCGAACCCGCCGGCCCACTGGCCGGGCTCGGTCATGTAGCCGAGCACCGACTCCTCGGTACCGACCTGGCGGACCAGCGCCACGGTGCCCTCGAGCAGCACCCACCAGCTCGACGGCAGGGCGTCCCTCGTCGAAGAGCAGCTGCCCCCGCCGGGTGACCTCCTCGGACGCCGCGGCCAGGAGGTCCGCCAGCTGGGCGTCGTCCAGGCCGTCGAAGAGCCTCAGCGCGCGCAGCTCGGCGTGGTCCATCAGACGCTCGCCAGGTAGCGGTGCACCAGGTAGACCGACATGGCACCCTCACCGACGGCCGAGGCGACCCGCTTCATCGAGTCCAGGCGCACGTCACCCGCGGCGAACACCCCGGGGATGCTCGTCTCGAGCGCGTACGGCGCCCGGGGGAGCGGCCAGCGGCCGGCGTGCTCGGGCAGCTGGAGGTCGGGTCCGGTCACGACGAAGCCCTTGCGCGTCGCGCTCGACGGCGTCGCCGAGCCAGTCGGTACGGGGGAGCGCCCCGATGAAGACGAAGAGCCAGTTGGTCTTCTCCTCCGTCTCGGCGCCGGTGTCGCGGTCGGTGAGTGTCACCGACTCGAGGTGGTCGGTGCCGTGGGCCGCGACCACCTCGGTGCGGTAGCGCACCTCGACGTTGTCGGCGGCCCTGATCCGGGCGACGAGGTACTCCGACATCGAGTCCTCGAGCCGGGACCCGCGCACGAGCAGCACCACCCGACTGGCCACCTTGGCGAAGTTGAGCACCGCCTGTCCGGCCGAGTTCGCCGCCCCGACGACGTGGACGACCTGGTCGGCACACTGGGTCGCCTCGCTGGCCGAGGCGCCGTAGTAGACACCGCGCGACCCCAGCTCGTCGACCCCGCGTGCCTCGAGCCGCCGGTAGGACACGCCCGTGGCGACCAGCACCGCCAGGCTCTCGACCTCACCGCCGTCGGCGAACCGCACCGCGTGCACCGGGCCGCGCTGCTCGAGCCCGACGACCTCGCGGGCCAGCACCGTCTCGGCGCCGAACCGGCTGGCCTGGGCCACCGCCCGGTGGGTCAGGTCGGCCCCGGAGACCCCCTTGGGGAAGCCGAGGTAGTTCTCGATGGCGGCGCTCTGGCCGGCCTGCCCGCCGGGTGCGTCACGCTCGACCATGACGGTGCGCAGCCCCTCGGACGCCGCGTACACGGCGGCGGCCAGCCCGGCCGGCCCGCTGCCGACGATGCACAGGTCGTAGAGCGGCTGCTGCGCCCGGGTGCGCAGCCCGAGCGCGTCGGCCAGCTCGACGCTCGTGGGGGACCGCAGCGGGTCGCCCTCGGGCAGCAGCACGAGCGGCAGGTCGGCGTGGTCGCCCCCGGCGAGGTCGAGCAGCCGGGTCGCCTCCTCGTCGCGCTCGAGGTCGACCCAGGCGTACGGGATGTGGTTGCGGGCGAGGAACATCTTCACGTCGTAGCTGCGGTCGGACCACAGGTGGCCGACGACCCGCACGACGGCGCTGCTGTCGGGGTGGTCGCCACGCCAGGCCTCGAGCAGGTCGTCGACGACCGGGTAGAGCTGCGCCTCCGGCGGCTCCCACGGCTTGAACATGTAGTAGTCGAGCCCGATGTCGTTGATCGCCTTGATGGCGACGTCGGTGTCGGCGTAGGCGGTGAGGAGGAGCAGCCGGGTGTCGGGCGAGGTCTCGCGGACCCTCGCCATCAGCTGGATGCCGGTCATGCCCGGCATCCGCTGGTCGGAGACGAGCAGCGCGACCGGCCGCGACCGCAGCGCCAGCTCGGCGAGCACGCCCAGGGCCTCGTCACCCGACGTCGCCCGAACCACCCGGTAGTCCGACCCGTAGCGCTCGCGCAGGTCCCGAACGATCGCCCTGGACACCTGCGGGTCGTCGTCGACGGCGAGGATCGTCGCCCGCTGCGGCATCCGCGCTCCTTCTCTCGGGGTCTGGCTCACGATAGGGCCGGGCTCGGCCGCCCGGGAAGGACCGGCGCAACGGCGGGTCGCGTTCCCGGCGGTCGTGCGGGACCATGGGCCCACGGCAGGAGGTGCGCGATGGACGAGTCGTTCCGGTCCCACCTCGAGCAGGTGCAGCGGCAGCGCGCCGAGCTCGGGGAGTCGATGGCGGCGCTCGAGGCGGCCCTGACCCTCCCCGCCGGTGCGGGTGCCGTCTGGCGCCGCCGGGTGCGCGCCGCCCTCACCGAGCTCTCGCACGACCTGCGCGACCACGCCACCCTCACCGAGGTCGAGGGGGGCCTCTACGCCGACATCGGGGCCACCGCTCCGCGCCTCACGCACGGGGTGGAGGTCCAGCTCGGCGAGCACGCCGAGGCGCTCGCCGAGGTCGAGCGACTGCTCGCCCAGCGCGACGAGGGCATGCACGACGACGCCGAGGTCGAGGCCCACCGTGAGGCGTGCATCCGGCTGCTCGGCCGGCTCGTCCGGCACCGGCAGCGCACGTCCGACCTGATCTACGAGGCCTACGCCGTCGACATCGGTGGGTCGGGCTGAGCGCCGCGCCCTCCCGGCAGTGCCCATCACCCGTGTGGGGTGATGCTGCCCGCGCACCCTGTGCGCGGCATCCGGCCGGGAGTACCGTCGCGCACAGCCCGCCCCGAAGCCGTGGAAAGTGCAGGACGCCGTGAAGCGCACCAAGCCCCTTGCCCTCGTCGCCGCCATCCTGGTCGCGCTCGTCGCGATGCTGTCCGGGTGCGGAGGCGAGAACAACGCCCCCAACGCGCCGACCGAGGTCGAGGGGAGCTGGAACCTCGTGACGCTCAACGGGGCGCCCGCCGACCCGGCCGTTCCCACGACGCTGAGCCTGAACAACGGCAAGGCCACCGGGAACGCCGGCGTCAACACCTTCAACGGTGGCTACAGCGCCCCGAGCGACGGCGTGCTCACCTTCAGCCAGATCGCCTCGACGATGATGGCCGGGCCGGACAACGCCATGAAGCAGGAGCAGGACTTCCTCAAGGTGCTCAACGACACCAAGAAGTTCACCACCGAGGACGGCGCCCTCGTGCTGATGGACGACGGCGGGACCAAGCTCGCCACCCTCAAGGCCGCCGGCAACGGCTGAACGGACGCCCTCTGACAACCGCCGGACGGGCCCGGCCCCCACGCGGGGCCGGGCCCGTCCGCGTGCGGAGCAGTGCTCAGAAGTACCAGGGGAACGGGGCCAGGGTGGCGGTCGGCGACGGCAGTTGTCGGCACCGTTGGCTGACCTGAGTAGATGCGTTTGCAAGCGCTGATCATCCGCTGAGCACGCGCTGAACCGCACCGAACGCCGTGCCCAGCAGCAGGAGCACGCGGGCCCGTAGGTCCCACGCCCGACGCTGACCACCCCATTGGCGGGGCCGCCTCGAGGGCGGCCCCGCCACCCTGATTGGCGGACTCAATGTTGATCGTTTGGACGATCGCCGCGGCCGCGTCCCTGGCGGTCTCGCCTACCCCAAGCTCCCGAGCACTCGCCGGAAGCCGGGACCGCCGCTCTGCGCGTAGTGCGAGAGCTGGCCGCCATCGTCCTGGTCTGCTCGAAGGCCGTCGAAGGCGTCGTCGACGTCCTCGCAGGACACTAGAACCTAAGCTTCTACGCGCACTGCTACGAGGTGGACCTCGACCCGTAGGCGTGACTCGGGTTTACGTTATGATTCCGCCCTACCGCCAAGTAAGGTTCCATACATAACTTATAGTACCGGCATACGGAACTTATGGTGCCGCCCGACGTGCAACAGGGTGCCCCCTGGATGGAGTGACATGAACGATCGACGGCCCGGGATGTACTACGTCCCGAACGAGGGCATGCGCTACTGGGATGGCGAGAGTTGGAGCAGGAGCGAACCACTGCGCGACGACTCCGAACGGTCGAAGTCGCCTGAGGCAGCCGAGGAGGCCTCTATGGGTCGCCGGGCCCGCCGAAAGGGGATTCTGCCGTGGGTGGTCGCCGGCATCGCAGTGATTGCGGCAGGCGCCATGGCGGCGCTGCTGGTGATCGGCGGCGGTGCCAGTGGCGCTCTGGCGTTCGCCACCGGGACCCCGGACTCCGCCAAGGACGTCTCCTCGCCTGCTGCGTCCAAGTCCGCGGCGCCTGCAACCAAGAAGAAGTCGTCACGGCCTGCATCAACCACGTCCGTTTCGCCTCGGGCCATTGCGCCCACAGCCAAGAAGCAATCACGACCGCCAGCGACCAAGGCCGCCCCGACCAAGGCTCCCAAGCCAGTCAGCACCTTCGACGACGACTACGCCCGGCTCATGACCGGGCGCATCGTCGAGGACATCGCCACCGCTGATGAGCGGATGTTGGACCGACCCCTCAACGCTGGCAACACCATGGGTTTCCTGTCCGACACCATGAGCAACCTGGAGGGTGCCGGCGTCCCGGACGTGAAGGACCAGGTTCACTACGTCGCACTGCTTCGGACACTCGGCCAGTTCTACGACAAGGCCGAGTGGCAGCTCTCCGAGGACCAGATCACCGAGGCGGCGGCCACGTACACGGTCGCGAGAAAGGCGACCTCCGAGCTCCTGACCATCCTCAACCCGGTCCTCGGCACCAAGCACAAGCTGCCGGTCTGGTCCTGGATGTAACCCGTCGCGGGCACAGCCCACGAGAAGCCGGCACAACCTGCCTCCGGGCAGTGCGTGACAGCCGCCACTCTCCGGTTTGCTTCAGGGCCATCGAAGGAGGGCCAGACGCCCAAGGCCGCGGCCGGCCTGATGCGGGCGGCGATGGGAAATCGTGGGCACTCGCTGCGGACCGCGGGGACGTGGCTATCGGATGACCTGCGTACGTACGCCGGCTCAGAAGTACCAGGGGAAGGGCGACCAGTCGGGGTCGCGCTTCTCGAGGAACTGGTCGCGGCCCTCGACCGCCTCGTCGGTCATGTAGGCCAGCCGGGTCGCCTCGCCGGCGAACACCTGCTGGCCCATGAGCCCGTCGTCGACGAGGTTGAAGGCGAACTTGAGCATCCGCTGCGCCTGGGGGCTCTTGCCCATCACCTCGCGCGCCACCTGTAGCGCCTCGGCCTCGAGGTCGGCGTGGTCGGCGACGATGTTGACCGCTCCCATGGTGTGCATGTCGTCGGCGGAGTAGGTGCGGCCGAGGAAGAAGATCTCGCGGGCCCGCTTCTGTCCCACCATCTTCGCGAGGTACGCGCTGCCGTAGCCGCCGTCGAAGCTGCCGACGTCGGCATCCGTCTGCTTGAACGCCGCGTGCTCGCGCGAGGCGAGGGTGAGGTCGCAGACGACGTGCAGGCTGTGCCCGCCGCCCGCGGCCCAGCCGTTGACCACGGCGACGACCACCTTGGGCATGGTGCGGATGAGCCGCTGCACCTCGAGGATGTGCAGCCGTCCGCCCTCGGCCCTGACCCGGCGCTCGTCGACGGTGTCGGCCGTCGTCCCCTCGGCGTACTGGTATCCCGAGCGGCCGCGGATCCGCTGGTCACCGCCGGTGCAGAACGCCCGCTTGCCGTGGCTGCCGGTGCCCTCGGGCCCGGGACCGTTGCCGGTGAGCAGCACGACGCCGACGTCGGCCGTGCGGCGGGCGTCGTCGAGCACGCGGTACAGCTCGTCGACGGTGTGCGGGCGGAAGGCGTTGAGCACCTCGGGGCGGTCGAAGGCCACCCGCACGCAGCCGAGCCCGACCGCCCGGTGGTAGGTGACGTCGGTGAGGTCGTCGAAGCCGGGCACCTCCTGCCAGGCGCTGGGGTCGAAGGTCTCGCTGACGCCGGGGATCGCACTCACGGCGGCAAGGCTATCCGCGGGGCGGGCGGTGGATGACGTCGCGCCGGCGCCGGGCGGCTCTGCCGGTGTGCGGGCGAGCCACTCGGCGCCTCCCCCGCACCGCCTACGGTTGGCCGTATGCCGCTGCCTCCCGTCGGTGACCTCCTCGCCGCGCTGCACGTCGTCGCCATCCCGATGCGGGTGCCGTTCCGCGGTGTGACGACGCGCGAGGTGGCACTCCTCGAGGGTCCCGCCGGATGGGGTGAGTTCGGGCCGTTCGTGGAGTACGAGCCGCCCGAGGCGTCGCGCTGGCTGGCGGCGGCGGTGGAGGCGGCCTGGGAGGGCTGGCCCGATCCGCTGCGCGACTCCGTGCCGGTCAACGCCACCGTGCCCGCCGTCGGTGCCGAAGGCGTGGCCGAGGTTCTGGCGCGGTTCCCGGGGTGCACCACGGCCAAGGTCAAGGTGGCCGAGCGCGGCCAGTCGCTGGCCGACGACCTCGCCCGGGTCGCCGCCGTGCGCGAGGTCATGGGGCCGTCGGCGCGGGTGCGCGTCGACGCCAACGGCGGCTGGTCGGTCGACGACGCGCTCACGGCGCTGGGGGCCCTCGGCCGGCTGGGCCTCGAGTACGCCGAGCAGCCGTGCGCCACGGTCGAGGAGCTGCGCGACCTGCGGATCTCCTTGGCACGCAACGGCATCAGCGTGCTCATCGCGGCTGACGAGTCCATCCGCAAGGCGGAGGACCCCCTTCGGGTGCGTGACCTCGAGGCCGCCGACGTCATCGTGGTCAAGGTGGCGCCGCTCGGGGGCGTCCGGGCGGCACTCGATGTCGTGGAGGCCTGCGGGCTGCCCGCCGTGGTGTCCTCGGCCCTCGACACGAGCGTCGGCATCGCGGCCGGGGTGGCGCTCGCGGCCGCCCTGCCCACGCTCGACCACGCCTGCGGCCTGGGCACGGTGGCGCTGCTCGACGGCGACGTCGCGGCGCGTTCGCTGCTTCCGGTCGCGGGATCGCTACCGATCGGCCCGGTGGCTGCTGACCCCGGGCTCCTCGAGCGGCACGCGGCGCCGGCCGACCGCGTGACCTGGTGGCACGAACGGGTCGCCGCGGCCCACGCGGAGCTGCGCCGGGGGGCCGGCCGGTGATCGACATCCGCTGGACCTGGCTGTTCCTCGACACCCCGCGCAGCGACGCGGGGCCGTCGTGGGCCTTCTGGTCCGAGGTCACGGGGTGGCGGCAGTCGCCCACCCGCGGTGAGCACGACGAGTTCGCCACGCTTCTCCCACCCCGTGGTGACGCGTGGCTCAAGGTGCAGGCGGTCGCCGACGGACCGGGCGGCATCCACCTCGACCTCGACGTCGACGACGTGCACGGGGCGGCCGCCGAGGCCGAGCGCCTGGGTGCGACCCGGGTCGGCGGCATCGGCGAGGTCGTCGTCATCCTGCGATCGCCCGGCGGCCTGACGTTCTGCCTCACGCCCTGGCACGGCGACGCGGAGCAGGTGCGCAGCGGGCGCGGTCGAGCTCGTCGACCAGGTCTGCCTCGACTGCCCCGCCGACGTGCACGACGCCGAGGTCGCCTTCTGGACGGCACTCACGGGCTGGGAGTGGGCCGACGTCGACGAGCCCGAGCTCTCGCGGCTGCGGCGGCCGGCGGACATCCCGTTCCGGCTGCTGTTCCAGCGGCTCGGCGAGCCGAGGGGCGCGGTGCGGGCCCACGTCGACGTCGCGTGCGCCGACCGCGGGTCGTCGCTGGGGCGGCACCTGGCCGCCGGGGCGAAGGTCGTGCGGGTGAGGGAGGGCTGGACGGTGATGGCCGACCCGGTCGGTCGCGTCTACTGCCTCACCGACCGCAGCCCGACCGCTCCGCCGGGCTGACCGGCATCCGCCGGCCGGCGCCGGTCCCTCGTCAGGCGGGGTCGGGGAGCGGCAGTCCGAGCAGGGCGTTCTCGACGACCTCGGCGAGCGCCGGGTGGATCCAGTACTGCTCACGGGCGACGTCGATGGCCAGCTGCCCGAACGACGCGGCCTGCACGAGCGGCTGGATCCACGTGGAGGCGTGCGGCCCGATGGCGTGCGCGGCCAGGATCCGCCCGGCGGGGTCGGCGTGGACGGTGAGCAGGCCGGTGGTGTCCTCCAGCGCCCAGCCGTAGGCGACGTCGCCGACGGCTTGTGTGGATGTGACGAACGACGTTCCGGCAGAAGTGAGCTCGGCAGCGGTCGGTCCGAAGGCGGCGACCTGCGGGTGGCCGAACACGGCGTGGGGGACCGGCCGTTCGTCGGTGGTGCGTGGTCCGGCGCACGAGCCGGCCGAGGTCGACGGCGAGGTTGTGCGCGACGATCCGGGCCTCGTGGTTGGCGACGTGCTTGAGCTGGTGGGCCGACGAGACGTCGCCGAGGGCCCAGACCCCGGGTGCCGTGGCGCGCAGCTGGTCGTCGACGACGAGCCGCCCGTCGTCGTGAACCTCGAGGCCGCCCGCCGCAGGGTCGAGCCGGTCGGTGTTGGGGACCCGGCCCACCGCGAGCAGCACGACCTCGGCCTCGACGTGGCTCGCGCCACCGGGACCGCCGAGACCGATCCGCCAGACGTCGCCGGTGCGCTCCGCCGACGTCGGGGTCGTCGACAGCCGCACGTCGTACCGGTGCCGCGCGATCTCGGTGTAGCGCTGCGAGACCTCGACCTCGTGGTGGCGCAGCAGCGCCTCACCGCGCTGCACCTGGGTCACGGCCACGCCGAGCGACGCGAACACGTGCGCCATCTCGCAGGCGACGAAGCCCCCGCCGATGATCGCCATCCGGGGCGGCAGGGCGTCCAGCCGCATCACCGTGTCGGAGGTGTGCACCCCGTGCTCGGGGTCGGGCGCGCGCAGGCCGTCGACGTCGAGGCCGACGGGGTGGCTCCCGGCGGCGACCACGACCCGGTCGGCGGTCACCTCCTCGCCGGTCGCGAGGGTGAGGCGACGCTCGCCGGTGAAGGTGGCGTGGGCGCGGTACAGCGTGGTGTGCTCCTGCCCGCGACGGTAGGCCTCGCCGCCGGCCGAGATCGGGTCGATCCGCCCGAAGATGCGGTCGCGGATGGCCGGCCAGTCGACCCTCGGCTGCGCGAAGGTCACGCCGAGCCGGTGGGCCTCGTGCGCCTCGAGCACCCGGTCGGCGGGCAGCACGAACATCTTCGTCGGGATGCAGCCGACGTTCAGGCAGGTGCCCCCGAACGTGCCTCCCTCGACGATCGCGACGTCGAGGCCGTCGAGCTCCGGGATCAGCAGCGAGTTGCCCGAACCGCTGCCGATGATGACCAGGTCGTGGTGCGGCATGGGCGCCAGCGTAGGCGCCGTCCGTCCACAGGCAGGCCGGCGGGGATGCATCGTCCACAGCCCGGGCGTGCGGCTTTCGGGCGGTGCGCCGTGCGGGTGAGGGTGGGGTGGACGAGGGGAGGAGCCGGATGGGTGAGGCGGCGGTGACGTGGTCCGACGTCGGCGAGAAGAGCCGCGCCCTCGCGGTGCGAGCACGACTGTCCGCCCGCGAGATGGACGAGCGGCGGGTGGCCCTGTCCCGCTCGGCGCTGGTCTGGTGGCGAGGCGAGGCGGCCGAGAGCTACCAGCGCCGGGTGCAGGAGCGGGTCAACGCGTTGGCGGCACTGTCGGCCCGGCTCGAGGGGCTGGCGCGGCTCGCCGACGAGCTGGCAGCGGCGGCTGCTCTGCTGGGGGCGGCCGAGCTGCTCGAGGCGAGCGGCCGGCCCGCCATGGGCTCCGGCGGACGGCGATGACGCGCCCCGTGGGCGTGCGCTCCGACGCCCTGCTGGCCACGGCCGCCCGGCTGGAGGCGCTGGCCGACGAGGTCCGCGACGACGCGCACGTGCTCGCTGTGGCCGCCGCTCGAGCCCGCCCGCCGCCGGTGGCCACGGCCGGTGGCCTGTCGCTGCTAGCCCAGTGGGCCCGTCTCGAGGGTGAGACCGCCAGCGTGGTGGGTCCCGGTGGCGCGTGGGGAGAGGGCCTCGCGCTCGACGTCCTGGCCGTGCACCTCCGAGCGGCTGCGCGCGTCTACGCCGAGGTCGAGGCTTCGGTGGCGGCCGTGCTGACCGGCGTTCGGGCCGGAGCGGACCTCGCGGCGCGCGCTGGCTGGCTGACCGACGGGTCCGCCAGACCGACCGTCACGGCCGTCGAGCCGACCCTGGTGGTCGACCGGGAGCACGGCTTCCGGGGCGCCGCCGACCTGGTCGCGGCGGGCGAAGGGCTCGGTGGCGGCCGGGTGCGGGTCGTCGAGCTGGTTCGCGGCGATGGCGGGTCAGCATGGGTGGTGGTCGTGCCCGGCACCCAGGAGTGGTCGCCCCGGGCGGGCGCCAACCCGTTCGACCTCACCAGCGACGTGAGGGCTGTGACCGGAGACGCCACGGTGGCGGCGGCCGGCGCCGCTGCAGCGCTCGACCTGGTGAGGAGCAGGGCCGGGTCGAGGTCGACCCCGGGCGACCCGGTGGTTCTCGTCGGCCACAGCCAGGGGGGCATCCTCGCGGCGGCCCTCGCGAGCGACCCGGGGTTCACATCGCGCCACCGGGTGAGCCACGTCGTCACGAGCGGGTCACCGGTGGGGCTGTTCCCCGTGCCGGCGACCACGCGGGTGCTCTCGGTCGAGCACGGCGACGACCCCGTGCCGCGACTCGACCTGAGCCCCAACCCCGACCGCGGCTCGTGGGTCACCCTGCGCACCCCGGGCCGGGGGCCACCGGTCGACCTCGGCAGCCACGCGCTCGAGGGCTACGTCGCCACCTTGCGGGTCGCCGAGGGCGCACCGCGGGGCACGGTCGCGGGCCTCGACGCCTGGCAGGCCTCGGCCGGCGGGGTGCTGGGTCGACCCGTGCGCTCGGTGTCCGAGCTGCGCGTCGAGAGGGGGTGGCAGAATCCACGCTCGTGACCCCGTCCTCCGCCCTCGCGACGGTCCTGGTCGACGAGCTGGCACGCAACGGCGTCCGCGAGGTCGTGCTGTGCCCCGGCTCCCGGTCGGCACCGTTGGCGTATGCCGTGCTCGCGGCAGCGCGCGCCGGCGAGCTCCGCCTCCACGTGCGGGTCGACGAGCGCAGTGCCGGGTTCCTCGCGCTCGGCCTGGCCCGCGGCTCGGGTGACCCGGTCGCGGTGGTCACCACCTCGGGCACGGCGGTGGCCAACCTGCACCCAGCGGTGCTCGAGGCCCACCACGCCGGCGTGCCGCTCGTCGTGGTCAGCGCCGACCGGCCGCACGAGCTGCGGGGGACGGGTGCGAACCAGACCACCGAGCAGCCGGGCCTGTTCGGGTCTGCGGTCCGGTACTCGGTCGACCTCCCGGCTCCTGTCGCCCGTCCCGGGCTCACCCCGTTCTGGCGCAGCACCGTCTGCCGCGCCCTCGCCGCCGCCACGGGCGTCACCGGTGGGGTGCCGGGTCCGGTGCACCTCAACGTCTGCCTGCGCGAGCCACTCGCACCGGACGACCTGGCCCCGGCCTGGCCCGACTCGCTCGACGGGCGCGACGACGGCGAGCCCTGGGTGCGCGTGGGCGGCAACGGGGTCGACTCGACGAAGGCCACCCCGCTGACCGAGGTCGTCCGCACCCTGGTCGTCGTCGGCGACACCCGCGACCCCGCTCTCGGGGAACGGGCCGTCGCCTGGGCGGCTGAGCGCGGGCACCCGGTCGTGGCCGAGCCGTTCGGGAGCGCGGCCGTCCGGGCCGAGGCGGTCGCCCACGGTCCCCTGCTGCTCACGGCCACCGACTGGCTCGACGCGCACGCTCCGGCCCGCGTCGTCGTGGTCGGCCGGCCGACCCTGTCCCGCGCCGTCGGGGCGCTCCTGCGGCGACCCGAGGTGCGCGTCGAGGTGGTGTCGGAGGGCGGCCAGTGGGCCGACCCGTCGCACGTCGCCTCTGCGGTGCACCCTCCACTCGCCCTGCGCCTCGGTGGGCCCACCTCCCCGGGCGACGACGACGGCTGGAGCGAGTCCTGGCGGACGGCTGCGAGCCGCCTCGCGGATGCCGTTGCCGCGCAACCATTTTCCTGGCCGAGTGGCTTGGGGGTCGCCAGCGCCCTCGTCGACGGGCTCCCCGGCGATGCCGTGCTCGTCCTCGGCTCCAGCAACCCGGTGCGTGACCTCGACCTCGCCGTGGCCGGCCCGCTGGCCGACGAGGTGCTCGCCAACCGTGGCCTCGCCGGCATCGACGGCGTCGTCTCGACGGCGGTCGGCATCGCCCTGAGCCGTCCGGCGGCACCGACCTACGCCTTGCTCGGCGACCTCACCTTCCTGCACGACACCAACGGGCTCCTCATCGGCCCCGACGAGCCCGTCCCCGACCTCACCCTGGTCGTCGTCAACGACGACGGTGGCGGCATCTTCACCACCCTCGAGCACGGCGCCCCCGAGCGGGCTGCCGACTTCGAGCGCGTCTTCGGCACCCCCACCGGAACCGACCTCGGGGCACTGTGCCGGGCACACGGCATCCGGCACGACCTCGTGGCGACCGCCGCCGACCTGGTCGCTGCGGTCGCGGAGCCGCTCCACGGCATCCGCGTTGTCGAGGTCAGCGTCGACCGCGCGACCCACCGGCAGGCGCACGCCGACCTGCGCGCCCTCGCCGCACGCACCCTCCTCGACTGATTGCGAGATACCCACCCGGAGAGCCCGATCCAAGGGGCCGATCGGTGGGTAAATCGCAATGAGTCGCGGATGAGAGGTGCCGCGGTCGACCGGGGCGGCGGCGGGCCAGGACTCTCCTCCCGCGGCCCTCCGCCGGGTCGAGCGCCGGGGGCGATTTCGGCCGCACCGCCCGCGGTTGCGAGACTGTGCGGGTGACCCCACCCCCGCAGCGCACCGACGTCCTCGTCGTGGGTGCCGGACCCGCCGGCGCCTCCGCGGCGGCCTGGGCGGCCCGCGCCGGACGTGACGTGGTGCTCGCCGACGCCGCGGTGTTCCCCCGCGACAAGACCTGCGGCGACGGGCTGACCCCTCGCGCCATCGCGGAGCTCGACCTGCTCGGCCTCGGCGAGTGGGTGCGCGACCACACCGTCAACCGGGGCCTGCGGGCGCACGGGTTCGGACAGACCCTGCTGCTGCCGTGGCCCGGCGGCTCGTTGCCCGACCACGGCTCGGCCGTGCCGCGCACCGAGCTCGACGACCGCATCCGCACCCACGCGGTCGAGGCCGGCGCCACCGGGCTCGAGGGGGCCAAGGCCGTCGACGCCCGCGTCGAGGGCGGGCGGGTCACGGCGGTGACCTTCCGACGTGGCGACGAGACCTTCGACGTCGAGTGCGAGCGGCTCGTCGTGGCCGACGGCGTGCGCAGCGGTCTGGGCAAGGTCCTGGGGCGCGAGTGGCACCAGGACACCGTCTACGCCGTGGCCGGTCGCTGCTACGTCGACTCCACCCAGGCCGACGACCCGTGGATCAGCAGCCACCTCGAGCTGCGCGGCGACCGCGGCGAGGCGCTCCCCGGCTACGGCTGGATCTTCCCGCTCGGTGGAGGGCAGGTGAATGTCGGGGTCGGCGCGCTCGCCACCACGAAACGGCCGGCCGACATCGCGATCAAGCCGCTGATGAAGCGCTACACCGACGAGCGCCGCGCCGACTTCGGACTCAGCGGCGAGCAGCGGCTGCCGACCAGCGCGCTGCTGCCGATGGGTGGCGCCGTGAGCAACGTCGCCGGCGCCAACTGGGCGCTCATCGGCGACGCGGCCGCCTGCGTCAACCCGCTCAACGGCGAGGGCATCGACTACGGCCTCGAGACCGGCCGGCTCGTCGTCGACCACCTCGACGACGACCTGGCCACGGTGTGGCCCGCGCTCCTCACCGACCACTACGGCGACGCGTTCTCCATCGCGCGCCGGCTGGCCGGCATCTTCACCGTCCCGAAGACGCTCTCGGCGCTCGGCCCGGTCGGCATGCGCAGCGACTGGCTGATGACGCTCGCCCTGCGCTGGATGGGCAACCTCGTCACCGACGAGGACCGCGACCGCTCGGCACGGGTCTGGCGCTGGGCCGGGCGGCGCTCGGTCGCGATCGACGCCCGCCCACCCTTCACCTGAGAGAACCAGGGTTGGGTGCTCAGCCGGCTGCTCCAGCAACCACTTGAGCACCCAACTCGAAGGCGCACCAGGGTTGGGTGCTCAGCGGCTGCTCCAGCAACCACTTGAGCACCCAACTCTGGGTCAGGCGGGGGTGGGAGCCGCGGCCGTGAGGGCGTCGCGCATCGGCACGAACTTCGCCGACGACTCGGCCACCTCGGCCTCGGGGTCCGACCCCGCGACGATGCCGCAGCCGGCGAACAGCCGGATCCGCGACGGGTCCTGCGTGTCGACCGCCCCGCAGCGCAGGGCGATGCCCCACTCGCCGTCGCCGGTGGCGTCGATCCACCCGACCGGGCCGGCGTAGCGCCCACGGTCCATGTGCTCGAGCTCGGCGATGACGTCGTCCGCCACGCGCGGTCGGGGTGCCGCACACCGCGGCCGACGGGTGCAGCGACGCCGCGAGGGTCAGCGACGACGCGCCGTCGACGAGCACTCCGGCCACGTCGGTGGCCAGGTGCATGACGTTGGACAGGTGCAGCACGAACGGTGACTCGGGCACGTTCATCGACGAGCAGTGCGGCGCCAGCGCGTCGGCCACCGACCGCACGGCGTACTCGTGCTCCTCGAGGTCCTTCGACGAGCGCGCCAGGGATGCCGCGAGCGCGAGGTCGTGGTCGTCATCCCCCGTGCGACGGATGGTGCCGGCGAGGACCCGCGACGTCACGAGGCCCTTCTCGCGCCGCACCAGCAGCTCGGGTGTCGCCCCGACCAGCCCGTCGACGGCGAACACCCACGTCGTGCGGTACTGCTCGGCCAGCCGGTGCAGCAGCCACCGCACGTCGAGCGGCGCTCCCGTGGTGACCTCGAGGTCGCGGGCGAGCACCACCTTGTCGAGCTGCCCGCTCGTGATCCGTGCGACGGCCTCGGCCACCGCCCCGGCCCAGTCGGCCGCCGAGAGAGCGCCGTCGGCGAAGGCCACGTCGACCGGCCCACCGGGTGCCGGCTGCAGGGCGATCGACGGCGTCCCCGGCACGGCGGCCACCGCGGGGGCCGACTCCACGCCAACGGTCGTCAGCCAGGCCACCCCACCGCGCATGCCCACGACGACCTCGGGCACGACGAGCGTCGCCCCCACGGCGGACCCGGCGGCGTACGACACCGACCCGAAGGCGACGGGTCCGGACCCGGGGAGGTCGACCTCGTCGCGCACGACCGCGCCGCCGACGAGGGTGCTCCACCACGACTCCAGCTCGGCGATGCGCCCCGGCCCGGATGCGGTGTGGCCGGCCGCGCGTCCCCAGCCCACGATCCCCTCGCCGCGTCGCACCCACGAGCAGACGTCGCGGGGGCCACCGGCAGGGACCAGCGACAGCAGCGCCGCGCCGAGCTCGGGGTCGAGGGGCACGGTGCGTGAGACGAGAGGGGCGGCCGGGGAGCCGATCGCGTCGATCGGGGGGTCGCCTGCGGGCAGCGAGGTCATCGCGCAGCAGGATACGACCCGAGCCCCCGGCCCCCGCATCGCACCCCCTGACCGGGTGGGAGGATGACGCGCATGAGCCGCGCCTCCCTCGACAAGGACCCCCGCGACGTCGCCGCGATGTTCGACGACGTCGCGAGCAAGTACGACGTCACCAACGACGTCCTCTCGCTCGGCCAGGACCGGCTCTGGCGCCGCGCGGTGGTGCAGGCCTGCGAGGCCGTCCCCGGCCAGGTCGTCCTCGACATCGCGGCCGGAACCGGCACCAGCAGCGAGCCGTTCGCCGACTCCGGCGTCGACGTCGTGCCCGCCGACTTCTCGCTCGGGATGCTGCGGGTCGGCCACCGCCGCCGCTCCGACCTCGGCTTCACCGCCGCCGACGCGATGAACCTTCCGTTCGCCGACGACTCCTTCGACGTCGTCACGATGAGCTTCGGTCTGCGCAACGTCTCCGACCCGGATGCCGCGCTGCGCGAGTTCCTGCGGGTCACCAAGCCGGGCGGCCGGTTCGTGCTGTGCGAGTTCAGCCAGCCCACCAACAAGGCGTTCCGCACCGTCTACAGCAACTACCTGATGCGCTCGCTGCCGGCCGTCGCGCGCAAGGTCAGCAGCAACCCCGAGTCCTACGTCTACCTCGCCGAGTCGATCCAGGCGTGGCCCGCCCAGCGCGCGATGGCGCAGCGCATCTCGACCTCCGGCTGGGAGGGCGTGAAGTGGCGCAACCTCTCCGGTGGAGTCGTCGCCCTGCACCGTGCGACCAAGCCGCTCGCGGCCTCGGTCGAAGGTTAGGCGGACCTAAGTTCAGACCGCGCGAAAGCCGTCCTAGACTCCCTCCGTTCGTGAAGGCATTCACAAGCACCCCCGGGGCGGGTTTCGCCAGCCGACCTCACCGGGTGAGGCGTACGTCACTCCCCCTAGGATGAGCGGGACGCCGTCTGTCCTCCCGGCGACCTGTGCCCAACCGACGCACACGAGCACCGAAAGGGGAGTTGTCCTGCGATGAGCAACCCCTACGTCCCGCTGCTGATCCTGCTGGCCCTCGGCTTCGGTTTCGCGGCCCTGTCGGTCGGCACCAGCCTCGTCGTCGGACCCAAGCGCTACAACCGCGCGAAGATGGAGGCCTACGAGTGCGGCATCCAGCCGACCCCCCGTGCGGCGGGCGGCGGACGCGTTCCGGTCAAGTACTTCCTCACCGCGATGCTCTTCATCATCTTCGACATCGAGTCGGTGTTCCTCTATCCCTTCGCGGTCGCCTTCGACCAGCTCGGGCTGTTCGCCCTGGTCGAGATGGTGCTGTTCATCGCCACCGTGTTCGTCGCCTATGCCTACGTGTGGAAGCGCGGGGGCCTGGAGTGGGACTGACGGCCACCACCACCCGTATGCCGGGCGCGCACCACCCGTGCGCCTGCGCACCCGCCGCACACACCAAGGAGGGCTGATGGGACTCGAGGAGAAGCTGCCCGCGGGGTTCGTCCTGACCACGCTCGAGAGCGTCGTCGGCTACATGCGCAAGGCCTCGATCTGGCCGGCCACCTTCGGCCTGGCCTGCTGCGCGATCGAGATGATGGCGGTCGGCACCCCCGACTACGACATCGCCCGGTTCGGCATGGAGCGGTTCTCCGCCACGCCGCGCCAGGCCGACCTGATGATCGTCGCCGGTCGGGTGTCGCAGAAGATGGCCCCCGTCGTGCGGCAGGTCTACGACCAGATGCCCAACCCCAAGTGGGTCATCTCGATGGGCGTGTGCGCCAGCTCCGGCGGGATGTTCAACAACTACGCGATCGTCCAGGGCGTCGACCACATCATCCCGGTCGACATCTACCTGCCCGGCTGCCCGCCGCGGCCCGAGATGCTGCTCAACGCGATCATCGAGCTGCACGCGCAGATCCAGGGCAGCAAGCTCGGGGTCAACCGCGTCGCCGCCGCCCGTGCCGCCGAGGAGGCCGCGATGACAGCGGTGCCCACCTCGCTGATGGCCCCCACCCACGACCACCTCGCCCACCTCGCGGCCCCCACCGGGAAGAACCTCCTGGCATGAGCGAGAAGAAGAAGACCGACGAGGGTCCCGAGCTCGAGGACTCCGCCGTGCAGGCGATCCCCGACAAGGAGATCGACAGCCCCGAGACGTCCACGGTCGACGACCCCGACGCCCTGCGGCCGGCCCACTCGGCCAACATCGCCACCTGGCAGGACCTCTCCGACGACGAGCGCGAGCCGGTGCTCATCGGTGAGCGGCAGGGCATGTTCGGCGCCACCCGCGGCCAGGACACCTCCGGCTACGGCGGGCTGGTCACCCCGACGCTCCTCCCGGGCGCCACCCCGCGGCCCTACGGGTCGTTCTTCGACGAGGTCGCCGACACCCTCGGCACGGCCCTCACCGGTGCCGACGGCCCCGGCTACCACGACGCCGTCGAGAAGGTCGTCGTCGACCGCGGCGAGCTCACCCTCTTCGTGCGCCGCGAGCACCTGCTGGCGGTCGCGCGCGCGATGCGCGACGTGCCCGGGCTGCGCTTCGAGATGTGCTCCGGCGTCTCGGGGGTGCACTACCCCGGCGAGTCGGGTCGCGAGCTGCACGCGGTCTACCACCTGCTCTCGATCACCCACGGCAGCCGCCGGATCCGGCTCGAGGTCACCGCCCCCGACGCAGACCCCCACATCCCGTCGATCGTCTCGGTCTACCCGAGCAACGACTGGCACGAGCGCGAGACCTGGGACATGTTCGGCATCGTCTTCGACGGCCACCCCGCGCTCACCCGCATCCTCATGCCCGACGACTGGCCCGGGCACCCGCAGCGCAAGGACTACCCCCTCGGCGGCATCCCCGTCGAGTACAAGGGCGGCACCGTCCCGCCGCCCGACGAGCGGAGGGCGTACAGCTGATGACGACCCACGACCAGGACACCTCGATCTTCGAGTCGGCCGGGACCGCCGGCGCCGACAACACCACCGACGCCTACGGTGCCTCCGTGCACGAGGGCGTCGAGGGAGCCACCGTGTTCAACGTCTCCGGTGGCGACTGGAACGACCTCGTCGACGAGGCCACGGCGCTGCACGAGGAGCGCATCGTCGTCAACATGGGGCCGCAGCACCCGTCGACGCACGGCGTGCTCCGCCTCATCCTCGAGCTCGACGGCGAGACCGTCACCGAGGCCCGGGCGGGAATCGGCTACCTGCACACCGGTATCGAGAAGAACATGGAGTTCCGCACCTGGGTGCAGGGCGTCACGTTCTGCACCCGCATGGACTACCTGACCCCGATGTTCCAGGAGACGGCCTACTGCCTGGCCATCGAGAAGCTGCTCGGCATCACCGAGCAGGTACCCGAGCGGGCCAGCATCATCCGGGTGCTCATGATGGAGCTCACCCGGATCAACTCGCACCTGGTCTGCCTCGGCACCGGCGGCATGGAGCTCGGCGCCACCACCGTGATGACCGTCGGCTTCCGTGAGCGCGAGCGCATCCTGCGCATCTTCGAGGCGATCACCGGCCTGCGGATGAACAACGCCTACATCCGCCCGGGCGGCGTGTCCCAGGACGTGCCGCACGGCGCGGTCGACATGGTGCGCGAGGTCGTCACCGAGCTGCGCCGTGGCCTGCGCGAGCTCGAGCTGCTGCTCAACGAGAACCCCCTGCTCAAGGGCCGCACCGTCGGCGTCGGGTTCATGGACCTCACCGGCTGCATGGCGCTCGGCATGACCGGCCCGGTGCTGCGCGCCACCGGCCTCCCGCACGACCTGCGCAAGTCGGCGCCCTACTGCGGCTACGAGACCTACGAGTTCGACGTCATCACGCGCACCGGCTGCGACGCCTACGACCGGCTGCGCATCCGCATCGACGAGATGTACGAGTCGCTGAAGATCGTCGAGCAGACCCTCGACCGGCTGCAGCGCACCGAGGGCCAGCCCGTCATGGTCGAGGACAAGAAGATCGCCTGGCCGGCCCAGCTGGCCATCGGCGGCGACGGCCAGGGCAACAGCCTCGACCACATCCGCGAGATCATGGGCTCCTCGATGGAGTCGCTGATCCACCACTTCAAGCTGGTCACCGAGGGCTTCCGGGTCCCACCGGGCCAGGCCTACGCGGCGGTCGAGTCGGCCAAGGGCGAGCTGGGCTGCCACGCGGTGTCCGACGGTGGCACCCGCCCCTACCGGGCCCACTTCCGCGACCCGAGCTTCAACAACCTGCAGGCCGTGGCGTCGATGTGCGAGGGCGGCCAGGTCGCCGACGTCATCGTCGCCGTGGCGTCCCTCGACCCCGTCATGGGAGGTGTCGACCGCTGATGTCCCACGACTTCGGCCTCCAGACCGCGTCCGGGCACCTCACCGTCAGTGCGGAGTCCCGCGAGCGCTACCCCTCCGACGTCGAGGCGACCTTCCGCGCCGACGCCGCCGTGGTCATCGCCCGCTACCCGGAGAAGCGCTCGGCGCTGCTGCCCCTCCTGCACCTGGTGCAGTCGGTCGACGGCTACGTCACCGGCCGCGGCATCGACCTGTGCGCCGAGCTGCTCGACCTCAGCACGGCCGAGGTCTCGGGCGTCGCCACGTTCTACACGCAGTACAAGCGCCACCCCAACGGCACCTACACGGTCGGCGTGTGCACCAACACGCTGTGCGCAGTCATGGGCGGCGACGAGATCTGGGATGCCGTGTCCGAGCACCTGGGCATCGGTCACGACGAGACCACCGCCGACGGCACCATCACCCTCGAGCGGGTCGAGTGCAACGCCGCGTGCGACTTCGCCCCGGTCGTCATGACCAACTGGGAGTTCTTCGACAACCAGACGCCGGCCTCGACCATCGAGCTCGTCGACGCGCTGCGCGCCGGCGAGCCGGTCGCCCCCACCCGCGGCCCCAAGCAGGTCGGCACCTTCAAGGAGGTCAGCCGGGTGCTCGCCGGGTTCTCCGACGGGCTGGCCGACGAGGGCGTCGGCGCCGGGCCGGCATCCCTGGTCGGGCTGAAGATCGCGCAGGAGCAGGGCTGGACCGCACCCGAGGGTGACTCGACGAGGTCCGGCTCCGGGGCGAGCGCCCCGCGCAGCCCGGGCAACACCGAGGTCACCCCCGACCACGACGAGGCCAAGGCCGACAAGGCCACCACCTCGACGCCGGAGCCCCCGGCCCCCGGGAAGTCCGAGGAGCCCGGCGCGCCGGTCGCGTCCACCGGTGACGGCGTCAGCGGGGTGGCCCGCGAGGTGCCCTCGCCCGTCGACACCGTCGACCCGGTTCCCCCGCAGGAGTCCGAGCCCGACGAGGCCGGTCGCGCCGCCAACGTCTCGGCCCAGAGCGCGTCGGTCCCGGCCACGGACCCGTCCGGCACGAAGCCCCCGACGAAGACCACGAAGAAGAAGGGCTCCTGATGGCGACGACGCTCACGCCCATCCTCAGTGCCTTCTGGGACGACCCCAAGTCCTGGACGCTCGACACCTACGCGCGCCACGGCGGCTACCAGGCCCTCGACAAGGCGCTGGGCATGGAGCCGGCTGCCATCATCGCGGCGGTCAAGGACTCCTCGCTGCGCGGCCGTGGTGGTGCCGGGTTCCCCACCGGCATGAAGTGGTCGTTCATGGCACCGCCCGACGGTGGCCCCCGCTACCTCGTCGTCAACGCCGACGAGTCCGAGCCGGGCACCTGCAAGGACGTCCCGCTCATGATGGCCAACCCGCACGTGCTGATCGAGGGCGTCGCGATCAGCTCGTTCGCGATCGGCTGCGAGCACGCGTTCATCTACCTGCGTGGCGAGGTCGTCCACGTCTACCGCCGGCTGCTGCGCGCCGTCGAGGAGGCCTACGCCAAGGGTCACCTCGGCACGAACGTGCACGGCACGGGCGTCAACCTCGACATCACCGTGCACGCCGGCGCGGGCGCCTACATCTGCGGCGAGGAGACCGCGCTCCTCGACAGCCTCGAGGGACGCCGCGGCCAGCCGCGCAGCAAGCCGCCGTTCCCCGGTGTCGCCGGCCTCTACGCCCGGCCGACCTCGGTCAACAACGTCGAGTCGATCGCCTCGGTCCCGGGCATCATCCTCGAGGGCGTCGACTGGTTCACCGGCATGGGCACCGAGAAGTCGACCGGCTTCGGCATCTTCAGCCTGTCCGGCCACGTGAAGAACCCCGGACAGTTCGAGGCCCCGCTCGGCATCACGATGCGTGAGCTGCTCGACATGGCCGGCGGCATGCGCGACCCCGACAAGGCCCTGAAGTTCTGGACCCCCGGCGGCTCGTCCACCCCGCTGTTCACCGCCGAGCACCTCGACGTGCCGCTCGACTTCGAGTCGGTCGGTGCGGCCGGGTCGATGCTCGGCACGCGTGCGCTGCAGATCTTCGACGAGACGGTCTGCGTGGTGCGCGCCGTCGACCGCTGGACCGAGTTCTACCAGCACGAGTCGTGCGGCAAGTGCACCCCGTGCCGCGAGGGCACGTGGTGGCTCAAGCAGATCCTCGGCCGCCTCGAGCAGGGGGAGGGCAGCGAGGAGGACCTCGACAAGCTGCTCGACATCTGCGACAACATCCTCGGCCGCAGCTTCTGCGCCCTGGGCGACGGCGCGACGAGCCCGATCACCAGCTCGATCCAGTACTTCCGCGACGAGTACGTCGCCCACCTCACGCACGGCGGCTGCCCCTTCGACCCGAAGGCGTCGACGCTGTTCGCCAAGGACGAGAAGGACAGCGTGCCCGCATGACGACCACGCCCGAGAAGACCGTTGCCGCGCCCCCGGCGGTCGACCTGGTCACCCTGACGATCGACGACCGGGAGGTGAGCGTCCCCAAGGGGACGCTCATCATCCGCGCCGCCGAAGAGGCCGGCATCGAGATCCCGCGCTTCTGCGACCACCCGAGCCTGGACCCGGTCGGCGCCTGTCGTCAGTGCCTGGTCGAGGTCTGGATGCCGGGCCCGCCCGGAGCCGACGGCACCCCGAGCGACCCGCGCCAGATGCAGGGCCCGCCCGGCCGGATGAAGCCGCAGGCCTCCTGCACGATGACCGTCGCGCCCGGCATGCTCGTCAAGACCCAGTACACGTCCGAGGGTGCCGACAAGGCGCAGCAGGGCGTCATGGAGCTGCTGCTCATCAACCACCCGCTCGACTGCCCGGTGTGCGACAAGGGTGGCGAGTGCCCCCTGCAGAACCAGGCGATGAGCGCGGGCCGCTCGACCTCCCGCTTCGAGGACGTCAAGCGCACCTACCCCAAGCCGATCAAGATCTCCTCGCAGGTGCTGCTCGACCGCGAGCGCTGCGTGCTCTGCGCCCGGTGCACCCGCTTCTCCGAGCAGATCGCGGGCGACCCGTTCATCGCACTCGTCGAGCGCGGTGCGCTGCAGCAGGTCGGCATCTACGAGGACCAGCCGTTCGAGAGCTACTTCTCCGGCAACACCGTGCAGATCTGCCCGGTGGGTGCCCTCACCGGCGCGGCCTACCGGTTCCGGTCCCGCCCGTTCGACCTCGTGTCCACCCCGAGCGTGTGCGAGCACTGTGCGAGCGGTTGCGCCCAGCGCACCGACCACCGGCGCGGAAGCGTGCTGCGCCGGATGGCGCAGAACGACCCCGCCGTCAACGAGGAGTGGAACTGCGACAAGGGCCGCTGGGCCTTCGCCTACACCACGGTGGGCGACCGGCTCGAGCTGCCGCAGGTGCGCGGTGCCGACGGTCGGCTGCGCGTCACGTCGTGGCGTGAGGCGCTCGACGCCGCGGCCACCGGGCTGCGTGCCGCGTCCTCCGCCGGCGTGCTCGTCGGCGGCCGGGTCAGCAGCGAGGACGCCTACGCCTACGGCAAGTTCGCCCGCATGGTGCTCGGCAGCAACGACGTCGACTTCCGCGCCCGCCCGCACTCCGCCGAGGAGGCCGACTTCCTGGCTTCGACCGTCGTCGCGACCGGCCCCGAGGGCGGCGCGGTCACCTACGCCGACCTCGAGTCGGCCGGCACCGTGCTGCTCGTGGGCCTCGAGCCCGAGGACGAGAGCCCGATCGTCTTCCTGCGCCTGCGCAAGGCGTTCCGCAAGCACCGCACCGCCGTGTACGCCGTGGCCCCGGTCGCCACGCGTGGGCTCGCCAAGGTGGGGGGCACGCTCATCCCGACGGCCCCGGGCACCGAGCCCGAGGTGCTGGGCGCCCTTGCGAAGGGCTCCGGCACCGACGTCGTCGCCGCCGCGGGGGAGGGCCTGCGCGACAACGCGGTCGTCCTCGTCGGCGAGCGCCTCGCAATGGTCCCCGGGGCGCTCAGCGCCGCGGTCGCACTCGCCGAGTCCACCGGCGCCCGGCTCGCGTGGGTGCCCCGTCGCGCCGGTGAGCGCGGTGCGCTCGAGGCCGGCGCCCTGCCGACCCTCCTGCCCGGTGGACGTCCCCTGACGGATGCCGCGGCGCGCGCCGAGGTGGCAGCCGCCTGGGGCGTGGAGTCCCTCTCCGACACCGCGGGACGTGACACGGCAGGCATCGTGGCCGCAGCGGCAGCCGGCGAGCTCGGCGCCCTCGTCGTGGGTGGTGTCGACCCGGCCGACCTCGGTCTCGCCGACGCCGCTGCTGCGTTCGAGCGCCCGTTCGTCGTCTCGCTCGAGATCCGCCCCTCGGCGGTCACCGCCGTCGCCGACGTCGTGCTCCCGGTCGCGGCCCACGCCGAGAAGGCCGGGACCTTCGTCGACTGGGAGGGCCGGGTGCGCACCTTCGAGGCGGCCATCGAGTCCGCCCAGGTCAGCGACTACCGCGCGCTCGACATGCTCGCCGACGAGATGGGCGAGTTCCTCGGCACCCGCACGGTGCGCGAGGTGCGCGCCGAGATGGAGTCGATCGGCCCGTGGCAGGGCACCCGCGCGTCCGCACCGACGGTCGAGGCCGGCGACGTGCCGAGCGTCGAGGACGGCTCGCTCGTGCTCGCCACCTGGCGCCACCTGCTCGACCGCGGGTCGCTCCAGGACGGCGAGCCCTTCCTCGCCGGAACCGCCCCGGTCCCCGTCGCCCGGGTGTCCGCGTCGACGGCGGGCGGCCTCGGTGTCGTCGACGGCGACGAGCTCACCGTGCGGGTCGGCGACACCACCGTCACCGCCCCGGTGCTGGTGTCCGAGATGGCCGACCACGTCGTCTGGCTCCCCACCAACTCGGTGGGCAGCGACCTGCGGGCCGCGCTCGCCGGGGCGCCGGGAGCCCTCGTCGCCGTCACGAAGGAGGACCACTCATGAGTGCGTTGCTGGCGTTGCCGCAGGCGGCCTCGGCCGCCTCCTCGAACACCGACAACCCCCTGGCCGACTTCAGCGACACCCCGCTCTGGCTGAGCCTGGTCAAGGCGGTGCTGATCTTCGTCTACCTGCTCGTCTCGACGCTGCTCGTCATCTGGTTCGAGCGCCGGGTCATCGGCCGCATGCAGCAGCGTCCCGGCCCCAACCGCAACGGTCCCTTCGGCCTGCTGCAGACCCTCGCCGACGGCATGAAGTCGATGCTCAAGGAGGACGTGCGGCCCAAGGCGGCCGACGTGTTCGTCTTCACGCTGGCGCCGATCATCACGGCGACCATGTGCTTCGTCTCCTTCGCGATCATCCCGCTCGCAGGCGAGGTGTCGATGTTCGGGCACCGCACGCCCTTCCAGCTCACCGACACCGCGGTCGCCGTGCTGCTCGTGCTCGCCGTGGCCGGCATCGGCATCTACGGCGTGGTGCTCGCCGGATGGTCGTCGGGGTCCACCTACCCGCTCATGGGTGGGCTGCGCAGCTCGGCCCAGATGATCTCCTACGAGATCGCGATGGGCCTCTCCCTCGTGGCGGTGTTCCTCTACGCCGGGTCGATGTCGACCTCGCAGATCGTCGCCGCGCAGTCGAGCCTCTGGTTCGTCATCCCCGCGTTCTTCAGCTTCTTCGTCTACATCATCACCATGGTCGGCGAGACCAACCGGCTGCCCTTCGACCTCGCCGAGGGCGAGGGCGAGCTCACCGGTGGCTTCCACACCGAGTACGGCTCGATGCGCTTCGCGATGTTCTTCCTCGGCGAGTACATCAACATGTTCACGGTCGCCGCGCTCGCCACCACGATGTTCCTCGGCGGACCGCAGGCCCCTCCCGGCATCGCGGCGATCAACGACGGCATGTTCAACGAGGGCTGGTGGGGGCTGCTCTGGTTCACGGCCAAGCTGTGGATGTTCATGTTCGTCTTCGTCTGGCTGCGCGGCTCGCTGCCGCGGGTGCGCTACGACCAGTTCATGCGCTTCGGCTGGAAGTTCCTCATCCCGGCCACGCTCGGCTGGGTCGTGCTGGTGGCGTTCTTCCGCGCCGGCCAGAACGGCTGGCTCGACTGGTTCGGTGACCTCACCGTCGCGGGCCGCACCTTCCCGGGCAGCTCGTTGCTCCTCGTCGGCGTGATCGCCGTGCTCGCCCTCGTGCTCGGCTGGCTGTGGGACCGCCGCTCCGAGGCCAGGGAGGCCTCGGCGCACCCCACCGTGCCCGACGAGATCGACCCGTACGCCGGGGGTTACCCCGTGCCGCCACTGCCCGGCCAGCGCCTGCGCGAGCCCTCGCTCGACGCACCGGTCCTGACCACAGGCAGCGAGACCAAGGAGGCCGCCCGTGGCTGACGAGCAGAGGAAGTCCGGCTTCTTCTCCGACCTGTTCGCCCCCGTCGGGGGCTTCGGGGTCACCTTCGCGACCATGTTCCGCAAGGTCGCCACCGAGGAGTACCCCGAGGAGAAGCGCCCGACCCAGCCGCGCTTCCACGGCCGCCACCAGCTCAACCGCCACCCCGACGGCCTCGAGAAGTGCGTCGGCTGCGAGCTGTGCGCGTGGGCCTGCCCGGCCGACGCGATCCTCGTCG
This sequence comes from uncultured Actinomycetota bacterium, assembly GCA_963707895.1. Taxonomy (GTDB): domain Bacteria; phylum Actinomycetota; class Actinomycetes; order Actinomycetales; family Dermatophilaceae; genus Fodinibacter. The sequence goes on from CAVPRS010000011.1 coordinate 682,947, forward strand.
AGGGGGCCAACAACGACGACACCGAGGGCGGTGCCGGGCGGTTCAGCCCCGGCGAGCGCTACGGCCGCGTCTACCAGATCAACTACCTGCGCTGCATCTTCTGCGGGCTGTGCATCGAGGCGTGCCCGACCCGGGCCCTCACGATGACCAACTTCTACGAGCTCGCCGACAACAACCGGGCCGACCTGATCTACACCAAGGACCAGCTGCTCGCGCCCCTCCAGCAGGGCATGGTCGAGCCGCCGTTCCCGATGGCCGACGGCCTGGAGGAGCGCGACTACTACCTGGGCAAGGTCTCCTCGGCCACCGACGCCCAGAAGGAGTACGTCGCGCAGCACACGCGCCCGGCCGACGACGCGGAGGTGACCTCGTGACCGGCACCGGCGAGGCGGTGATGTTCTGGATCCTCGCCCCGATCGCGGTGGTGGGGGCCCTCGGGCTGGTGTTCGCCCGCAAGGCCGTGCACGCGGCCATCGGCATGGCGATGACGATGATCATCCTCGGCGTGTTCTACATCGCCCAGAACGCCGACTTCCTGGGCGTCATCCAGATCTTCGTCTACACCGGCGCGGTCATGATGCTCTTCCTCTTCGTGGTCATGCTCGTCGGGGTCGACTCCTCCGACAGCCTGGTCGAGACGCTCACCGGGCAGCGGTGGGCGACCATCCTGCTCAGCCTCGGGCTCGCCGGCATCCTGACCTCGGCCATCGGCGAGGCCAAGTTCGGTGACCCCGTGGGGGTCACCGCGATCAACGCGCAGACCGGCAACGTCTCGGCCGTCGCCCAGCTGATCTTCGGCCGCTACGTGTGGGTGTTCGAGATGACCAGCGCCCTGCTCATCACCGCCGCGCTGGGCGCGATGGTGCTGGCCCACCGCGAGCGGCTCGGGCGCGGCCCGAACCAGCGCGAGTGGAGCAAGCGGCGCTTCCGTGACGGCGAGCACCTCGCCGGCCTGCCGGTGCCCGGCGTCTACGCGCGGCACAACGCGGTCGACACCCCGGCGCTCCTGCCCGACGGCACCCCGTCGGAGCTGTCGGTCTCCCGGGTGCTCACGGCCCGCGACCAGAACCTCTCCCCGGAGGTCTACCTCGAGGCCGAGGCCCAGATCGAGCGCGACATGAGCGAGGGGAGCGACCGGTGAGCGTCGTCAACTACATCTACCTGGCGACGATCCTGTTCGCCATCGGCGGGGCCACGGTGCTCACCCGCCGCAACGCGATCATCGTCTTCATGGGCGTCGAGCTCATGCTCAACGCGACGAACCTCGTCTTCGTGACGTTCGCGCGCATCCACGGCAACCTCGACGGCCAGGTCCTCGCCCTCTTCGTCATGGTGGTGGCTGCGGCGGAGGTCGTCGTCGGCCTCGCGATCATCATGGCGATCTTCCGTTCCCGACGTTCGGCCTCGGTCGACGACGCGAACCTGCTGAAGCTGTAAGGAGCACCAGTGACCTCCCTTTCCTCTGAGGTGGTAGCCGACGCGAGCGGAGCCTCCGCCTACGCGTGGCTGCTCATCGCGCTGCCGCTCCTCGGTGCCGCGATCCTCCTCCTCGGCGGCCGGCGCACCGACAAGTTCGGCCCGCTCCTCGCCGTCGGGATGTCGTGGGCCTCCTTCCTCGTGGGCCTCGTGGTCATGGTGCAGCTGGTCGGCCTGGCCGCCGACGACCGGGCCATGCAGCTGACCATGTGGAACTGGATCCCCGCAGGCTCCTTCCAGCTCGATGCCGGGCTGCTCGTCGACCCCCTGTCGATGGCGTTCGTCATGCTCGTCACCTTCGTCGGGTCGCTGATCCACGTGTACTCCCTCGGCTACATGGAGCACGACCCCGACAAGCGGCGCTTCTTCGCCTACCTCAACCTGTTCGTGGCGTCGATGCTCCTGCTCGTGCTGGCCGACTCCTACCTGCTGCTCTTCGTCGGCTGGGAGGGCGTGGGCCTGGCCTCGTACCTGCTCATCGGCTTCTGGAACTGGAACCCCGCCTACGCGACCGCGGCCAACAAGGCGTTCTTCGTCAACCGGGTCGGCGACCTCGGCCTGGCCATCGCGATCATGCTGATGTTCGTCACCTTCGGCGGCGTCGACTACGCGACGGTCGACGCGGGTGTGGCCTCGGCCAACCAGGGAGCGCTCACCGCGCTCGGCCTGCTGCTCCTCGTCGGTGCCTGCGGCAAGTCGGCACAGTTCCCGCTGCAGTCGTGGCTCGGTGACGCCATGGCCGGCCCGACACCCGTGTCGGCCCTGATCCACGCGGCGACCATGGTGACCGCCGGCGTCTACCTCATCGTGCGCTCCGACGTCATCTTCACGGCCGCGCCCGACGCCCGGCTCGCCGTCGCCCTGGTCGGTGCGTTCACGCTGGTCTTCGGGGCGATCATCGGTTGTGCCAAGGACGACATCAAGAAGGCGCTGGCCGCCTCGACGATGAGCCAGATCGGGTACATGATGCTGGCCGCCGGCCTCGGCCCGATCGGCTACGCCTTCGCGATCTTCCACCTGCTCACCCACGGCTTCTTCAAGGCCGGGATGTTCCTCGGGGCCGGGTCGGTGATGCACGGCATGAGGGACCGGGTGAACATGAGGCGCTACGGCGCCCTGGCGCTCGTCATGAAGATCACCTGGGTCACCTTCGGCCTGGGCTGGCTGGCGATCATCGGCGTCCCACCGTTCTCCGGGTTCTGGTCCAAGGACAAGATCATCGAGTCGGCCTTCGTCGGCGAGGGCTGGCAGCCCTGGGTGCTCGGGGGTACCGCGATGCTCGCGGCCGGGATCACCGCCTTCTACATGTCGCGGCTGTTCTTCATGACCTTCCACGGTGAGAAGCGCTGGGAGGACGACCAGCACCCGCACGAGTCGCCACTCACCATGACCATCCCGATGATGGTGCTGGCCTTCGGCTCGGCCTTCCTCGGCCTGATCCTCGGCCCCACCGGCATCATCACCAGCTGGCTCGCGCCGGTCGTCGGCGAGACACCGGAGGAGCACCCGGTGCTGCCGGTGACGGTGATCATGGTGCTCACCCTGGTGCTGGTCGCCATCGGCGCGTTCTACGCGTGGCGGATGTACGGCGCCGACATCGTGCCCGAGGTCGCACCCAAGGGCTCGTCGCTCACACGCGCCGCCCGCGTCGACCTCTACCAGGACGCCGTCAACGAGGGGCTGTTCATGCGCCCCGGCATCCACCTGACCCGTGGCCTGGTCTTCGCCGACGCGCGGGGAGTCGACGGTGCGGTCGGTGGCATGGCCGCCCTGATCGGCGGGATGTCCTCGAGGCTGCGTCGCCTCCAGACCGGCTATGCGCGGTCGTACGCCCTGACGATGCTCACCGGTGTCGTCACCATCCTCGGCGCTCTGTGGGTGATCCAGTGAACTCCCTGCCCCTGCTCACCTTGATGATGGTGGTGCCGCTCGTCGGTGCCGTCGTCGTCGCCGTGCTGCCCGGCAGCGCCGCGCGCCACGCCAAGCCGGTGGCCCTCGGCTTCTCGCTCGTCACCCTGGTGCTGTCGCTGATGGCCTGGGCGCAGTTCGACCCCGAGGCGACCGAGCAGTTCCAGCTCTCCGAGGTGCACTCCTGGATCCCGCAGTTCGGGGTGTCCTACGCGGTCGGGGTCGACGGCATCGCCCTGTCCCTCATCGTCATGGCCGCCATCCTGACGCCGGTCTGCCTCCTCGCCGCCTGGAACGACGTCAGCGACGAGGGTGCGGGCCGCGAGAAGCGCTACTTCGCGCTGATGCTCGTGCTCGAGGCCTTCATCGTGGGCGTCTTCGCCGCCACCGACGTCTTCTTGTTCTACGTCTTCTTCGAGGCGATGCTCATCCCGGTCTACTTCCTGATCGGGCTGTTCGGCGGCCCGCGCCGGCAGTACGCCGCCGTGAAGTTCCTGCTGTTCTCGCTCGTCGGCGGCCTGGTCATGCTCGTGGCCGTCATCGGGGTCTACGTCGCGGGCCCCGGCGGCGACGACGGCTTCCTCATCACCAACCTCACCGGCAACCTCGACGCGTCGACGACGGCGCTGCGCTGGATGTTCGTCGGGTTCTTCTTCGCCTTCGCCGTCAAGGCGCCGATGTGGCCGGTGCACACCTGGCTGCCGGACGCCGCGACCGAGGCCCGCCCCGCGACCGCGGTGCTGCTCGTCGGCATCCTCGACAAGGTCGGCACCTACGGGATGATCCGGTTCTGCCTCCAGCTCTTCCCGGAGGCCTCCAAGTGGGCCACGCCGGTCGTCATCACCCTGGCCGTCATCTCGATCATCTACGGCGCCCTGCTGGCCATCGGGCAGACCGACATGATGCGGCTCATCGCGTTCACGTCGATCAGCCACTTCGGCCTGATCGTGCTCGGCATCTTCGCGCTCACCACCGTCGGTGGAGCAGGGTCGACGCTCTACATGGTCAACCACGGCTTCTCGACGGCCGGGCTGTTCCTCCTGGCCGGGTTCCTCGTGGCCCGCCGCGGGTCGAAGCGGATCCCCGACTACGGCGGCTGGCAGCGGGTCACCCCGGTGCTTGCCGGAACCTTCCTCGTGGCAGGGCTCTCGAGCCTGGCGCTGCCGGGGCTGTCGTCGTTCGTGTCCGAGTTCCTCGTGCTGCAGGGCACCTTCATGCGCTACGAGGCGGCCGCGGTCATCGCGACCCTCGGCACCGTGCTGGCCGCCCTCTACATCCTGCTGATGTACCAGCGCACCATGACCGGGCCGAAGCCCACCTTCGCCGAGGGTGAGGCGCCACGAGACCTCTCGATCCGCGAGAAGGTCGTGGTCGTGCCGATCATCGCCTCGTTCATCGTGCTCGGGTTCTTCCCGAAGCCGGTGCTCGACCTCCTCAACCCGGCCGTCGACCGGACGCTGCTCTACGTCGGCGTCACCGACCCCAACCCGACCAACGCCTCCGGGAGCTCGAAGTGACCGCCGCCGTGATCGCCGCCGAGTTCCAGTCGGTCAACGTCGACTACGCCGCGATCGCGCCCATGCTCGTCGTCGTGGTGGGCTCGCTCGTGGGCGTGCTCGTCGAGGCGTTCGCGCCGCGCCGGGCCCGCCACGGCGCCCAGGTCGTGCTGACCACCGTGGTGCTGCTCGCCGCCTTCGCCGCCCTGCTGCTGTGGTCGCGCACCAACCAGACCGTCACCCTCGGCGGCTCGGTCGTCGTCGACGGCGTCTCGGTGTTCCTCATGGGCGCCCTGCTCCTGCTCGCGACGACCAGCGTGCTCATCATGGCCGAGCGGTTCGGCGGGGTCGGCGCCGACGCCTTCACCCCGATGGGGGCCTCGACCCCCGGCTCCAGCCAGGAGGACGTCGCCACCCGCGCCGGCTACGCCACGTCCGAGGTCTTCCCGCTCACCCTGTTCGCGGTGCTCGGGATGATGGTCTTCCTCACCGCCAACGACCTGATCACGATGTTCGTCGGCCTCGAGGTGCTCTCGCTGCCGCTCTACGTGATGACCGGCCTCGCGCGGCGTCGTCGCCTGCTCTCGCAGGAGGCCGCGCTGAAGTACTTCCTGCTCGGCGGCTTCTCGAGCGCGTTCTTCCTCTTCGGCTCGGCATTGCTCTACGGGTACGCGGGCTCCTCCGACCTGCGGGCCATCGCGGCGACGATCTCAACGGCTCCCGGCGACCTCGACGGGCTCCTCGTTCCCGGTGTGGTGCTCCTGCTCGTCGGCCTGCTCTTCAAGGTCGGCGCGGTGCCGTTCCACTCGTGGACCCCCGACGCCTACCAGGGCGCCCCGACCCCGGTCACCGGCTTCATGGCCGCCTGCACCAAGCTCGCGGCCTTCGGGGTCCTCCTGCGGGTCGCCTTCGTCGGCGTCGGAGCCGACCGCTGGGACTGGCAGGGCGGGGTCTACCTCATCGCGATCCTCACCATGGTCGTCGGCGCGGTGCTCTCGGTCACCCAGACCGACGTCAAGCGGCTGCTCGCCTACTCCTCGATCGCCCACGCGGGCTTCATCCTCGTCGGTGTGCTCGCGTTCTCGCAGGCCGCGATCGGCGGCGTGATGTTCTACCTCGTCGCCTACGGCTTCGCCACCGTCGCCGCCTTCGGGATGATCGCGATGGTGCGCCAGGGCGGCTCGGAGGCCTCGCACCTCTCGCAGTGGGCGGGTCTCGGGCGCAACCACCCGGTCTTCGCCGCGACCTTCTCGTTCCTGCTGCTGGCCTTCGCCGGCATCCCGCTCACGTCGGGCTTCACCGCGAAGTACGCGGCGTTCGCCCCGGCCGTGGCCGCGGGCCCGAGCGGTGCCTTCCTCGTGCTCATCGCGGTGCTCGCCTCGGCGATCACGGCGTTCGTCTACGTGCGCCTCATCGTGCTGATGTACTTCACCGACCCCACGACCGACGACGACGACGTGGTCGTCGTGCTCACGCCGTCGATCGCCTCGAGCGTCGCGATCACCGTCGGCGTCGCGGCGACCGTCGTGCTCGGCATCGTCCCCGGCTTCCTGCTCCAGATCGCGAGCAACGCCTCGCAGTTCCTGCTGTGACGCCGGTGACGGCTGAACCGGCCCAGCGCGGCACCCCGTCGGTGCTCGAGCTGCCCGGTGCCTCGGAGCGGCTGCGGGTGCGGCTCGCCGACGGGCTCACGGCCGTCAACGCCCTCATCGCGGCCCGGGTCGACTCCGAGGACCCCTTCATCGCCCAGGCCAGCTCGCACCTCACCGCTGCCGGTGGGAAGCGGTTCCGGCCGCTGCTCACCCTGCTCGCCGCCGAGCTGGGCGACGGCATCGACGACCGCGTCGTCGCCGCCGCGGCCGGGGTCGAGCTGACCCACCTGGCCTCGCTCTACCACGACGACGTCATGGACGAGGCCGACGTGCGCCGCGGCGCCACCAGCGCCAACGCGGCCTACGGCAACTCCACGGCGATCCTGGTCGGCGACCTGCTCTTCGGCACGGCCTCCGACATCGTGGCCGACCTCGGCCCGCAGGCGGTCAAGATCCAGGCACAGACCTTCGTGCGGCTGTGCTCGGGCCAGATCCGCGACGACCGGCCGTGCCCGGCGGGCACCGACCCGGTCGACTACTACCTCGGCGTGCTGGCCGACAAGACCGGCGTGCTCATCGCCACGGCCGCCAGGTACGGCGCGATGTTCGCCGGCTGCGACGACGCCACCGTCGAGACCATGCGCGAGTTCGGGGAGCGGCTCGGTGTGGCCTTCCAGCTCGCCGACGACCTCATCGACATCGAGTCCGAGGCCGACGACACCGGCAAGACCCCCGGCACCGACCTGCGCGAGGGCAAGCGCACCCTGCCGGTGCTGCACGTGCTCGCCTCCACCGACCCCGCCGACGCACGCCTGCGCGACCTGCTCACCGGCGACCTCGAGGACGACGCGCGGCTCGCCGAGGCCCTCGGCCTGCTGCGGGCCCACCCCGCGATGGCGCGGGCGCGCGAGCACACCTATGCCGTGGCTCGGCAGGCGCAGGACGTGCTCGGCACGCTGCCCGCCAGCGACGCCAAGGACGCGCTGCACGCCCTGGCCACCGGGGTCGTCACACGGGTCGGCTGACGCTCCCGGCAGGTGGCCCCAGCGCGAGGGATGCCTGGTGGTCGCGGTTCGGCGCGGGCTACCGCTTGGTACTCGTTGCGATCCCAGCGGTTCCCAGGCGGTAGCCGGCGCCATAGCGGGCCCGGTCCGCGCTGAGTCAGAGTTGGGTGCCCAGGCGGCTGCCCGGGCGACCAGCTGAGCACCCAGTTCGAGAACAGCGGGAGGGGTGCAGCGCGACCCTCCCGGGGCGTACCCCGGGTGACCTACTGGTCGATCGAAGTACGCGGGTCCGGCGCCGTCGCCGGCACGACCGCCCCCTCACGCACCTTCGGGATCGACAGCGTGATCGCCACCGACGCGAAGCACATCGCCGCCGCCACCACCCAGGCCCAGTGGTAGTCGCCCTGGCTGGTGCGCACCCACCCGGCGACACTGGCCCCGACACCGGCACCCACCATGTGCGAGGCGAACACCCAGCCGAAGACGACACCGGAGTCGGCGAGCCCGAAGTGGCTGCGGCACAACGCGACCGTCGGTGGCACGGTGGCCACCCAGTCGAGGCCGTAGAAGACGATGAACAGCCACATGCCCGGCGCGATGCCCGGGGCGAGCACAGCATCCAGTGCCAGCAGGGAGAGGCCGCGCCCGCCGTAGTAGGCGACGAGCAGCCAGCGCGGGTCGACCCGGTCGGTGAGCCAGCCGGAGCCGATGGTCCCGATGATGTCGAAGATGCCGACGACGGCGAGCAGCCCGGCGGCGGTGGTGCTCGGCATCCCGTGGTCGTGGGCGGCCGGCACGAAGTGGGTCTGGATGATGCCGTTGGTCGACCAGCCGCACACCCAGAAGGTGAGCACGAGCGCCCAGAAGGCCCATCGCCTGCTGGCCTTGCGGAGCACCCCGATCGCCACCCGGGCGGGGGAGGCGCCGCTGCGCTCGGCCTCGACGACGACGCTGCCCGGCTCCAGGCCGTAGGGCAGCAGGCCGTGGTCGGAGGGCCGGTCTCTCAGGAACGCGACGACGAGCACGGCCATGAGCAGGGCGAGGGCGGCGACGATGCCCGCCGCGGCGCGCCAGCCGGAGTCGACCGCGGTCCGGGCGATCAGCGGGAGGAAGAGCAGCTGGCCGGTGGCGCTCGCGGCCGAGAAGATGCCGGTGACCAGGCCGCGGTGGGTGTGGAACCAGCGGTTGGCCACGATCGCGCCGAGCACGAGGGCCATCGCGCCGGTGCCGATGCCGATGAACACGCCCCAGAGCAGCCAGAGCTGCCACGGCTGCGTCATCAGCAGGGTCAGCCCGCTGGCGGCGCCGACGACGACCAGCGCCGTCGCGACCGTGCGCCGGATGCCGAAGCGCTCCATGAACGCGGCCGCGAACGGCGCGATCAGCCCGTAGAGCACGAGGTTGAGGCTCACCGCCCCGGAGGTGACCGCCCGCGACCAGCCGAACTCGGCCTCGATCGGCTCGAGGAGCACGCCCGTGGAGGAGCGGAACGCCGCCGCCGCGACGAGGGCGCCGAGGGTGACGGCGGCCACGACCCACGCTCGGTGCCATCGTGTGTGCGGCGGGTCACCGACGAATGTCCCGAGCTCCTGGGTCACCGGGCCAGCATCGCACTAGGGTCGGCACCGTGACACGCACGGACCACTGGGCGAGAGCGACCGCCGGACTGCCGGCACCGCTCGTCGCCGTCGACCTCGACGCCTTCGACGCCAATGCCGACGACCTCGTGCGACGGGCCGGTGGGCTGCCCATCCGGGTCGCCTCGAAGTCGGTGCGCTGCCGCACCCTGCTCGACCGGGTGCTGGCCCGCCCCGGGTTCGCCGGCGTGATGGCGTATGCCGTGCCCGAGGCGGTCTGGCTCGCGGGTGCGGGGGTGCGCGACGTGTTCGTCGCCTACCCCTCGGTCGACGAGGCCGCGCTCCGCACGGTGGCCACCGACGACCTGCTGCGCGCCGAGGTGACCGTCACGGTCGACTCGGTCGAGCAGGTGCGCTGGCTGCGCGACACCCTCGGCGCCGACGTCGCGGGCCTCGGGGTGGCGCTCGACGTCGACGCGTCGCTGCGGGTGGGCCGGGTGCACCTCGGGGTGCGTCGCTCGCCGACCCGCACGGCCGACCAGGCCCTCACGGTCGTGCGCGCTGCGCTGGGCGTCGGGCTCGACGTGCGTGGCGTGATGTTCTACGACGCCCAGGTGGCCGGCCTCCCCGACGCCGGCCCGCACATCCGCACCATGAAGCGGAGGTCCGTGCGCGAGCTGGGCGAGCGGCGGCACGCGGTCGTGACCGCGGTGCGCGGTGAGACCCACCTGCGGTTCGTCAACGGCGGTGGCACCGGCAGCCTGCACCGCTTCGGCGACGACGCCGCGGTCACCGAGCTGGCGGCGGGCTCCGGGCTGTACGCCCCGACCCTCTTCGACGGCTACGACGACTTCGACCCCCGGCCCGCGATGGCGTTCGCCCTCCCGGTGGTGCGGCGGCCCGGACCGGGCTACGTCACCGCCTTCGGCGGCGGCTACGTGTCCAGCGGCGAGCCCGGCTGGTCCCGCGTGCCGTCACCGGTGCGCCGCGGACTGTCGCTCGTGCGCACCGAGGCGGCCGGCGAGGTGCAGACGCCGCTGCACGGCGACGACGCCGACGGCCTGCGGGTCGGCGACCGGGTGTGGATGCGCGGTGCCAAGGCCGGCGAGCTGCTCGAGCGGTTCGACGTCGTGCACCTGGTGGCCGGGGACGAGCTGGTCGACAGCGTTCCGTCGTATCGCGGTGAGGGAAGGAACTTCGGGTGAGTGAGTGGCGCAACTGGGGCGGCAACGTGACCGCTGCCCCGGCCCAGGTGGAGCACGCCGGTTCGGTGCAGGGCATCGTGGATGCCGTGCAGCGGGCTGCCGCGACCGGCCTGCGGGTCCGGGTGGCCGGGACGGGCCACTCGTTCACCCCGCTCGTCGCGACGGACGGACTGCTGCTGCACGTCGACCGGCTGAGCGGCGTGCTCGGGGTCGACCGGGACCGGCGCCGGGTGCGGGTGCTCGCCGGCACCCCGCTGCACGTGCTCAACCCGGCGCTGCAGTCGCTCGGGCTCGCGCTGCCCAACCTCGGTGACATCGACCGGCAGACGATCAGCGGCGCCATCGCGACGGGGACGCACGGCACCGGAACCCGCCGCCAGGGCATCGCGGCCGCCGTCAGCGGGCTCAGCCTGGTGCTGGCCGACGGGTCGAGCCTGGAGTGCTCGGCCGAGGTCGAGCCCGAGGTGTTCGCCGCGGCCCGGGTCGGGCTCGGCGCGCTCGGCGTGGTCACCGAGGTCGAGCTGCAGTGCGTGCCGGCCTACCGGCTGCACGCCAAGGAGGCGGGAGCCTCGTTGACCGAGCTGCTCCCCGTCATCCAGGCCGAGGCCGACGCCACCGACCACCTCGACCTGCACTGGTTCCCGCACACCGACCGGGTGCTCACCAAGCGCAACGACGTCGTCGAGGGCGGCGAGGGCCCGCCGCCGCTGGCACCGTGGCGGGCCCGGCTGGACGACGACCTGCTCGCCAACCGGGTCTTCGAGGTGGCCAACCGGCTCGGTGCGGCGCGTCCCTCGCTCGTGCCCACCATCAACCGGCTCAGCTCGCGGGTCCTCGGGTCCCGGGAGTACGCGGACGACTCGTGGAAGGTGTTCTGCTCCTCGCGGGAGGTGCGGTTCGTCGAGAGCGAGTACGCGGTGCCGCGGCACGAGGTCGAGGCGGTTCTCACCGAGCTCCGCGCGTGGTTCGCCCGCACCGACGCCCCCGTCTCCTTCCCGGTGGAGGTGCGCTTCATCGCCGCCGACGACGTCTGGCTGTCGACGGCCCACGACCGTGACAACGCCTACGTCGCGGTGCACCAGTACCACCGGATGGACCCACGGCCGCTGTTCGCGGCGTTCGAGGCGATCGTCGCCGAGCACGAGGGCCGCCCGCACTGGGGCAAGGTGCACACGCTGGGTGCCGAGCGCCTGCACGAGCTCTATCCGCGCTTCGACGACTTCCGGGCGGTGCGCGAACGCCTCGACCCGGGCCACCTGTTCACCAACGACCACGTGGCACACCTGCTCGACGGATGAGCCCTGGGTCGGGGCGTCCTGGGCTCAGGACGTGGACGGCGGCTGGTTCCCGGTTGGCGAGGGCCGTTCGCCGGCCGTGAGCTCCTCGCGGAGCCGGGGCTCGGTGCGCCGCTCGGGGTGGATGCCGCGCTTGTCGGCGTAGAACGCCCGCACGAGGTCCATGTCGGCGACCACGTCGTTCGTCGCTGTGATGGTGGGACCGAAACCCGCTGTGCGAGAGGGGCCGTCGATGAACGCGAGATCGATCGGCAGCTTGGCGGCGCGCGCGATGCGCCAGAAGCCCGACTTCCAGTACTCGCCGCGGGAGCGGGTTCCCTCGGCCGCGAGGACGAGCAGGAACGGCTCCCCGCTGCGAGCCTCCGTCACCAGCTCGCGGACCACGGCCCCCGGGTTGTCGCGGTCGAGCGGGATGCCGCCCAGGCGGGGCAGCACCCAGCCCAGGGGTCCGCGGAAGAGCTCCTTCTTGATGAGCACGCGCGGGCTGACGCCGCCGCGCCACATGATGAGCAGCATCATCACGAAGTCCCAGTTCGACGTGTGCGGGGCGCCGACCAGGATGCCGGAGCGCGGGACCTCGCCGACGGCGGTCCAGCGGGTGGCCCACAGCACGAACCTGGCGAGCCGGCTCCTCATCGCGTTCCTTCCCGGATGCCGCGGCGCAGCGGCGCCGTCGGGTGCCCAACCTACGGGAGTACCGCCGCGGCCCGGGAGGCGGGAGGATGGGCCTCGACGAACGGAGAGCACCATGGGCGACGAGGCCGGGCGGGCTCCCTACCTGCCGCCACGGTGGTTCATCCACCTCGCCTGGCGTGTCCACCGCGCCCTGTACCGCGTGACCGGCGGCCGGGTGGGCCTCTGGCGGCCGCGAGGGACGAAGTGGGGCACCCTGCAGCTGACCGTCCCGGGGCGGCGCAGCGGACACGAGCGCAGCGTCATGCTCGGCTACGTCGAGGACGGCCCCGACCTCGTGACCCTGGCGATGAACGGCTGGGGCGAGGGGGAGCCGGCGTGGTGGCTGAACCTGCAGGCGCACCCGGAGGCCCTCGTCGAGCTGAAGGGGGAGACGAGGCAGGTGACCGGGCACGCGGCGACCGGCGCCGAGCGGGAGCGCCTGTGGGCCCGCTGGCGCGAGACCGACGATAACCTCGACGCCTTCGCCGCCCGGCGGCCGTCCGAGACCGCGGTGGTCGTGCTCGAGCCGACGGGTGCGGTCCCGGGCGACACGAGCGACTGACCGGCCGGGTGCCGTCCACCCGCTCGGGGTGATGCTGGCGGGTCCTGGCCGGCGCAGCATGGCGTCATGGTCAAGGAGCAGATGGCCCGGCGCCGGTCGGCTCGTGCCGCCCGTCGTCGCGAGCGGCACGAGCTGAAGGACGTCGGCTACGAGCTCTTCGTGGCCGCCGTCTCGGTGCTCTCGCTCGTCAACCTCGTGCTGATGTACGTGGTGTCCGACCACAGCCTCGACACCGTACTGCTCGTCATGAACGTCCTGTTGACCGCCATCCTCTTCGTCGACTTCGTCTACCGGCTGGCGACGGCGCCGTCGCGGTCGGGCTACTTCTTCCGCCTGTACGGCTGGGCCGACCTGCTGTCGAGCCTGCCCTTCCCCCAGGCGAAAGTCTTCCGGATCTTCCGCCTGGTGCGCGTGGCTCAGCTGATGCGGGCCAGAGGGGGCCGGTTGATCGGCCGCGGGCTGCTGCGCAACCGGGCGGGCAGCGCCCTGCTCAGCCTGCTGCTCATGGGCATCCTCGTGCTCGAGTTCGGCAGCCTGTGGATGCTCGCGCTGGAGCAGTCGGCCCCGGGGGCCAACATCACGACGGCCTCCGACTCGATCTGGTACGTCGTCGTGACGATCTCCACCGTCGGCTACGGCGACCAGTACCCCGTGACGAACGAGGGTCGGATGCTGGGGTCGGGGATCATCGTGATCGGCGTCGGCATCTTCGGCACGTTCACGGGCTACCTGGCCAACCTCTTCCTCGCCCCGAAGCGGCCGCTGCGTCACCCGGGCGAGGCACAGGCCGACTGAGGGCACTGAGACCGACGAGGTCGCGGACGACACCCGCGAGCGGGTGGAGAACCTGCGCGCCCTGCTCGCCCAGCAGCAGGAGGCCATCGAGGAGCTCGACGCCCTCCTGACCCGCGCGCCTCCGCCGCCGACCGCCTGAGCCGGTCGCTCAGGGGCAGGGTTCGGGAGCGTCGGTTGCCAGCGCCACAGCGACCCGCCGACGCTCGGTGCGGGCGCTGTTCACGCTGCGCAGCGAGTCGATGCTGAGCAGCACCAGCGCGACCCAGACGATGCCGAACCCGACCCAGAGCCGGGCGCTCACGTGCTCGCCGAGCACGAGCACGCCGACGAGCAGCTGGAGCACCGGGGTGATGAACTGGATCAGGCCCACGGTGACCAGCGGCAGGCGGCGTGCTGCGGCCGCGAACAGGAGCAGCGGCACGGCGGTGACCACGCCCGCCATCACCAGGAGCGAGGTGTGGCCGGTGCCGTGGTCGAGGAAGGTGGTCTCGCCGCGCGAAACGAGGATGGCCAGCACGACGACAGCGATCGGCGCCAGCACTGCGGTCTCGGCGGTGAGCGAGTGCATCGCCTCGAGGCTGGCCCCCACCTTCTTCTTGGTCAGGCCGTAGAGCCCGAACGAGAAGGCCAGGGTGAGAGCGATCCAGGGCAGCACGCCGCCGGCGACCGCGAGGTAGACCGCGGCGAACGCTCCGGTGCCCACCGCCGCCCACTGCAGCGGTCGAAGCCGCTCGCCGAGCACGACGACGCCCAGCGCCACGGTGACGATGGGGTTGAGGAAGTAACCCAGCGCGGCCTCGTAGGTGCGGCCGGTGAGCACGGCGAGCACGTAGACCGTCCAGTTCGTGGCGATGAGCAGGGCGGCGATGGTGATGCCGCCGACGAGCCGAGGGCGGGCGACGAAGGGGCGGATCCACCCCAGGTCGCGCCGCACGAGCAGCACGACGGCGCACACGGCGAGGGTCCACAGGATCCGGTGGCCGAGGATCTCGAACGCGCCGGCGGGCTTCAGCGCCGCGAAGTAGAGCGGGAAGAGGCCCCAGATGCCGTAGGCGAGGAAGCCGTAGACCGTGCCGCGCCTGACCTCGCCGTCGGCGGCCGCGTCGGGTGCTCCCGCCCCCTCCGTGTCCGGCGGGGGCGCCGAGGTCACCCGACGGTCCAGGTGTCGCGCCCGTGCAGCAGCTCGGCGAGGTCGGCGTCGGTGGCCGGGCCGCCCGCGGTGTCGACAGCGGCCTCGACCTGGTCGCGGACCAGGTCGTCGTAGGTGGGCCGGGCCACCTGGCGGAAGATGCCCATCGGCACGTGCGACATCTCGGGGGTGTCGAGCCGCGAGAGCTGGAAGGCCTGCGACGGGTCCTCGAGCGAGGGGTCGTGCACGACGACCGCACCGGACTCGCCGGTGGCGGCCTCGTCCTCGGCGAGGAACTTCATCACGCCGGAGCCCTTGCGCACGAGCACCTTGCGGTCGCCCTCGGCGCCGACGGTGACCGGCTCGCCGGAGCGCAGCCGCACGATCCGGGCCTCCTGCTGGCTGCGGTCCTTGAGCACCTCGAAGGCGCCGTCGTTGAAGATCGGGCAGTTCTGGTAGATCTCGACGAGCGCGGTACCGCGGTGCTCGGCGGCCGCCTTGAGGATGCCGGTGAGCTCGGCCCGGTCGCTCTCCATCGCCCGGGCGACGAAGGTGGCCTCGGCGCCGAGCGCCAGCGAGACCGGGTTGAAGGGGTTGTCGACCGAGCCGACGGGGGTCGACTTGGTGACCTGCCCGACCTTGGAGGTGGGCGAGTACTGGCCCTTGGTGAGCCCGTAGATCTGGTTGTTGAACAGCAGGATCGTCATGTTCACGTTGCGGCGCAGCGCGTGGATCAGGTGGTTGCCACCGATCGACAGGGCGTCGCCGTCACCGGTGACGACCCAGACCGACAGGTCGGGGCGGCTGGTGGCCAGCCCGGTCGCGATCGCCGGCGCGCGGCCGTGGATCGAGTGCATGCCGTAGGTGTCGAGGTAGTAGGGGAACCGGCTCGAGCAGCCGATGCCCGAGACGAACACGATGTTCTCGCGCTTGAGGCCCAGCTCGGGCAGGAAGGACTGCACCGCGGCGAGGATGACGTAGTCGCCACAGCCCGGGCACCAGCGCACCTCCTGGTCGGAGGTGAACTCGCGCTTGGTCTGCTTGGCGGCGTCGTCGGGCAGGTGCGGGACCGACCGGAGGCCGCTGACCGGCATCCCGATGTCGACAGAGGTCATGAGAGCTCCTCGAGGGTCGTGGAGATGACGTCGGCGAGCTCGACGGTCGAGAACGGCAGGCCGCGCACCGACGTGTGCGAGCGGATGTCGACGAGGAACTCGGCGCGCAGCAGCAGCGCGAGCTGCCCGAGGTTCATCTCGGGCACGACGACGCGGTCGTAGTCCTTCAGCAGCTTGCCGAGGTTGTTCGGGAAGGGGTTGAGGTTGCTCAGGTGGGCCCGGGCGACGTCGTGGCCGGCGTTGCGCACCACCCTGGTCGCGGCCGCGATGGGCCCGTAGGTGGAGCCCCAGCCGAGCACGAGCACCCGGGCGTTGCCGCTCGGGTCGTCGACCTCGAGGTCGGGCACCGTGATGCCGTCGACCTTGGCCTGGCGCAGGCGGGTCATCTTGTCGTGGTTGTCGGGGTCGTAGCTGATGTTGCCGGTGACGTCGGCCTTCTCGATGCCGCCGATGCGGTGCTCGAGGCCGGCGGTGCCGGGGACGGCCCACGGCCGGGCGAGGGTCTCCTCGTCGCGCAGGAACGGGTGGAAGACCGGCTCGCCCTTGTCGTCGGTGCCGTTGGGGGCGCTGGCGAACTCGACGTGCAGGTCGGGGAGGCTCTCGACGTCAGGGACGCTCCACGGCTCGGACCCGTTGGCGAGGTAGCCGTCGGACAGCAGGAACACCGGGGTGCGGTAGGTCGTGGCGATGCGCACGGCATCCATGGCGGCCCGGAAGCAGTCGGCGGGCGTCTGGGGGGCGACGATCGGCACCGGCGACTCGCCGTTGCGGCCGAACATCGCCTGGAGCAGGTCGGCCTGCTCGGTCTTGGTGGGCAGGCCGGTGGAGGGGCCTCCGCGCTGCACGTCGACGATGATCAGGGGCAGCTCGAGCGAGACGGCCAGCCCGATCGACTCCGACTTCAGGGCCACGCCCGGGCCGCTCGTGGTGGTGACGCCGATCGCGCCGCCGAAGCTGGCCCCGAGCGCGATGCCGATGCCGGCGATCTCGTCCTCGGCCTGCAGGGTGGTGACGCCGTGCCGCTTGAGCGCCGCGAGGGCGTGCAGGATGTCGGACGCGGGGGTGATGGGGTACGAGCCGAGCACGAGGGGCAGGCCGGCCCGGTGGGCGGCGGCGACCAGCCCGAGCGCGAGTGCGGTGTTGCCGGTGACGTTGCGGTAGGTGCCGGCGGGCATCTTCGCGGGGGCGACGACGTAGGACGAGGCGAAGTCCTCGGTGGTCTCGCCGTAGTTCCAGCCGGCGCGCAGGGCCGCGAGGTTGGCCTCGAGGATGTCGGGTCGCGCACCGAACTTCCTGGTGAGGAAGGCCTCGGTGCCGGTGGTGGGGCGGGTGTACATCCACGACAGGAGGCCGAGGGCGAACATGTTCTTCGCCCGCTCCTTCTCCTTGCGGGTCAGCCCCGGGAAGTCGGCGAGGGCCTCGACGGTGATGCTCGTCAGGGCCACCGCGTGCACGTGGAAGGACTCGAGGGTGCCGTCGTCGACCGGGCTCGCCGCGTAGCCGACCTTGGCGAGGTTGCGGCTGGTGAACTCGTCGGTGTTGACGATGATCGTGGCGCCGCGGGGGACGTCGCCGAGGTTGGCCTTGAGCGCCGCGGGGTTCATCGCGACGAGCACGTCGGGGGCGTCACCGGGCGTGAGCACGTCGTGGTCGGCGAAGTGCAGCTGGAAGCTGCTGACCCCCGGCAGGGTCCCCTGGGGGGCCCGGATCTCGGCCGGGAAGTTGGGCAGCGTCGACAGGTCGTTGCCCATCGCCGCGGTCTCGCTCGTGAAGCGGTCCCCGGTGAGCTGCATCCCGTCACCCGAGTCACCGGCGAAACGGATCACCACGCGGTCGAGCGTGTGGACGGTCTTGCTGCTCACTGTTCACCCTGGTCGGTCGGCGAAAGGTCGTTGGTCTGCTGCGCCTGCCGGTGTGCCGCAGGGCGCAGCGTCATCCATCGTACGACTCCGCGGCCCGGTGTTCACTGGTGTCCACGGTCTGCG
Organism: uncultured Actinomycetota bacterium; assembly: GCA_963707895.1. Lineage (GTDB taxonomy): Bacteria > Actinomycetota > Actinomycetes > Actinomycetales > Dermatophilaceae > Fodinibacter. The sequence goes on from CAVPRS010000011.1 coordinate 700,761, forward strand.
CGAAGGTTTGGTTCGGGGGAGTGCTCCCCATTGCCGCGACCGCCTCCACGGGTCGACAGTGGTGCCCACGACGAGCTCCGGGGGGAGCAGGTCCGGTCAGGGGTGACGCCGGGGTGGCGACTGGCTGTTGGGGGCGTGACCGGACGACCACTGGCCGTCCCTGACCGCGCGGGCGACCGGCCCGGGGTGGCGACTGGCTGTTGGGGGCGTGACCGGACGACCACTGGCCGTCCCCCGCCGGTAAGGGGCGCGGGCGAGGGGCCACGGCTACGCTGGCCGGCATGGAGGGCTACGCAGCAGCGGCAGCGGTGGTGCTCGCCGGCATCCTGCTGGTGACCGCGGCGATGGTCGCCCGACGCATGCTCGCCCCGCGCGCGGTCACCGAGAAGGGGCTGCGCACCTACGAGTCGGGGGTCGACCCGGTCGGGGCCGGCTGGGCCCAGAGCCAGATCCGCTACGTCTCGTTCGCCTTCCTCTACGTGGTCTTCGCCGTCGACGCGGTCTACCTCTTCCCGTGGGCCCTGGTGATCCGCGACCCCGACCTCGGCGTCGCCTCGCTGCTCGAGGTGGTCGTCTTCGTCGGTGTCATCCTCGTGGGCCTGGTCCACGCCGGCCGTCGCGGCCTCCTGCGCTGGACCCCCTGACCGTCCGGCAGGCGCACCGACACAATGGGGCACGTGGAGCCCACCCGACCCGGCCCTGACGCCCCCCTGCGGGCGGACGCGGACCCCCTGCTGCGGGCCGACCGCGCCCCGGCACCGCGCACCCTCGTCGACGTCCTGCGCTCCACCGCCGACGACCACCCCGACTCACCGGCCATCGACAACGGCCGCGAGGTGCTCACGTACGACGAGCTGCTCGCGTCCGCCGGCGACGTCGCCACCGCCCTGCGCGACGAGGGCGTCGGTCGGGGCGACCGCGTGGGCGTGCGCCTCCCGAGCGGCACCACCGACCTCTACGTCGCGATCGTCGGCATCCTGCTGGTCGGCGCCGCCTACGTGCCGGTCGACCACGACGACCCCGACGAGCGCGCGAGGCTGGTCTTCAACGAGGCGGGCGTCGCCGCGGTCGTGACCGCCGACCTCGTCATCCTCTCGACCGAGGATGCCGCGCAGCCCGCGCCCGAGGAGGACCCCGACCTCACCGACGACGCCTGGATCATCTTCACCTCCGGCTCCACCGGGACCCCCAAGGGCGTCGCGGTCAGCCACCGCAGCGCCGCGGCCTTCGTCGACGCCGAGGCGCGGATGTTCCTGCAGGACAAGCCCATCCAACCGGGGGACCGGGTGATGGCCGGGCTGAGCGTGGCGTTCGACGCGAGCTGCGAGGAGATGTGGCTCGCCTGGCGACACGGCGCCTGCCTGATCCCGGCGCCCCGTTCGCTCGTCAGGTCGGGCATGGACCTCGGCCCGTGGCTGCGCGCGAACGACATCACGGTGGTGTCGACCGTCCCCACCCTCGTCACCCTCTGGCCGGCGCAGGCGCTGGATGACGTGCGCCTGCTCATCCTCGGCGGCGAGGCCTGCCCGCCCGAGATCGGTGCCCGCCTCGCGACGCCCGAGCGCGAGGTCTGGAACACGTACGGCCCCACCGAGGCCACCGTCGTCGCGTGCGGCGCCCGCCTCACCGGCGAGCCGCCGGTGCGCATCGGGCTGCCCCTCGACGGCTGGGACCTGGCGGTCGTCGACCCACAGGGCGAGCGCGTCGCCGACGGCGAGCCCGGCGAGCTGATCATCGGGGGCGTCGGGCTGGCCCGCTACCTCGACCCGGTCAAGGACGCGAGCGGGTACGCCCCGATGCCGAGCCTGGGCTGGGACCGGGCCTACCGCAGCGGTGACATCGTGCGGTTCGACGGCGAGGGTCTCGTCTTCAACGGCCGGGCCGACGACCAGGTGAAGGTCGGTGGACGACGCATCGAGCTCGGCGAGGTCGACAGCGCCCTGCTCGCGCTTCCCGGGGTGAGCGGTGCCGCGGCCGCGGTACGCCGCAGCGAGGCGGGCAACAGCCTGCTCGTCGGCTACGTGACGACCGAGCCGGCCTTCGACGCCAAGGCCGGCGTGGAGCAGCTGCGTCGCACGATGCCGGCCGCGCTCGTCCCGCGCCTCGTCGTCGTCGACACGCTGCCGACCCGCACCTCCGGGAAGATCGACCGTGACGCCCTGCCCTGGCCGCCACCCGCACGACCCGGGGGCACGGCATCCGACCAGGTCCCACCCGAGGTGTCCGGCACGGCCGCGTGGGTCGCCGGGCACTGGGCCGCCATCCTCGGCGGCGCACCGACCGGCCCCGACGACGACTTCTTCGACCTCGGTGGCGGCAGCCTCACGGCGGCCCAGCTCGTGAGCCGGCTGCGCGAGCGCTTCCCCGAGGTCACCGTCGCCGACGTCTACGACCACCCCGGCCTCACCGAGCTCGCGGCGGCGCTGGACGACATGGCCACCCCCACCGGTCGCCAGAACGCCGCCGTGCTGCCGGTCCCCCTGACCACGCAGGTCGCCCAGGTGCTGGCCTCGCTGGGCTTCCGCTCGATCGGTGCCCTGCGCTGGCTCACCTGGGTGGGCGCCGGCGCGGTGGTCGGCCGGGCGGTGTTCGGCCTCGACTGGCTGCCCGACGTCGGCTGGGGGTGGGTGCTGCTCGGCTGGCTGCTGCTCGTCAGCCCACCCGGCCGCGTCGCGCTGGGGGCAACGGCCGCCCGCCTCGCCCTGGTCGGGGTGCACCCCGGAACCCACCCCCGCGGCGGCATCGTGCACCTGCGGCTCTGGCTCGCCGAGCGCCTGGTCGACGAGCTGGGTGCCACGAGCCTGTCGTCGGCGCCGCTGGTCAAGGTCTACGCGCGCCTGCTCGGCTGCCGGCTCGGACGCCACGTCGACCTGCACAGCGTCCCCCCGGTGACCGGGCTGCTGACCCTCGGCACCGGATGCTCGGTCGAGCCCGAGGTCGACCTGGCCGGCCACTGGGTCGACGGCGGGCAGCTGCACATCGGAGCGGTGCGGGTCGGTGACGACGCGCGGGTCGGCGCCCGCAGCACCCTGCTGCCGGGAGCAGACGTCGGGGCGGGAGCCGAGGTGGCGGCCGGTTCGGCCGTCTTCGGTCTCGTGCCGGCGGGCGAGGCCTGGTCGGGTGCCCCCGCCACCTTCTCGGGCCGGGCCCGCGGCCCCTGGGGCGACGACCGCCCTCCGAACCGTCCCGCCTGGCTCGCGGCCTACGCCGCCTCGGCGATCGTGCTCTCCTGGCTGCCGATCCTGGCCGTGCTCGCGGGCCTCGCCGTGGCGGCTCCCGCGCTCGCCGGCACCGACGGCATCCCGGGTGCCGTGACCACCGCGCTGCTGTGGCTGCCCCTGTCGACCGTCGTCGGGTTCGTCGTGCTGGCCGCGCTGGTGCTCGTGGCCGTGCGGTTGCTCGCGCTCGGGCTCGAGGTGGGCCACCACCCGGTGCACGGGCGACAGGCGTGGCAGGCGTGGTCGATGCTGCGGGTGCTCGACGAGGCGCGCACCTGGCTGTTCCCGATCTACTCCTCGGGTCTCACCCCGGCGTGGCTGCGTGCCCTCGGGGCCGACATCGGCTCGGACGTGGAGGCCTCGACGGTGCTGATGATCCCGCCGTTCGTCCGGGTCGGGGCGGGCGCCTTCCTCGCCGACGACACCCTCGTGGGGGGCTACGAGCTCGGGGGCGGCTGGCTGCGCGTCGAGCACGTGCGGGTCGGCAAGGGCGCCTTCGTGGGCAACTCGGGGATGGCCGCGCCCGGCCGCAGGGTGCCGAAGAAGGCCCTCGTCGCCGTGCTGTCGGCCGCCCCGCAACGCGGCACCGCGAAGGCCGGGACGTCCTGGCTGGGCAGCCCGCCCCGCCCCCTGCGTCGCGAGCGTGACGACTCGCACGCCGCCCGCACGCACGCCCCGCCCCGGCGGCTGCGGGTGGGACGCGCCCTCGTCGAGCTGTGCCGCATCGTCCCCGTGTGGCTCCACGTGCTGCTCGTCGTGCTCGTCGCCGCCACCCTGGCCGCCCTGCTCGACCGCGGCCCCTGGTGGGCCGTGCTCCTCGGCGGCCCGGTGCTGCTGGTCGCGGGCCTGTTCGCCGGCATCCTGACCGTGGTCGGCAAGTGGCTCCTGGTCGGGCGGATGCGTCCGTCCGAGCACCCCCTGTGGAGCTCGTTCGTCTGGCGCAACGAGCTCGCGGACACCTTCGTCGAGGTCGTGGCAGCGCCGTGGTTCGCCCGGGCGGCCACGGGAACGTCCGTGCTCAACTTCTGGCTGCGGGCCATGGGCTCACGGATCGGCCGGGGCGTCTGGTGCGAGACCTACTGGCTGCCCGAGGCCGACCTGATCGACCTGCGCGCCGGCGCCACCGTGGGCCGGGGGTGCGTCGTGCAAACCCACCTGTTCCACGACCGCATCCTGTCGATGGATCGTGTCACCATCGCCGACGGCGGAACACTCGGTCCCAACTCGGTGATCCTGCCGGCCGCACGGATCGGCAAGCACGCCACCGTCGGCCCGGTGTCCCTCGTCATGCGCGGCGAGGCGGTGCCGGACAAGACGCGATGGATCGGCAACCCTGTCGGACCGTGGACGGAGGACGAGTGACCGGCGCCGACCCCTACCTGCCCGGCCACGGCGACGTCCGGTTCCAGGTCGAGCACTACGACCTCGACCTGCAGTACAAGGTCGCCGACAACCACCTCGAGGCCAGGGCGGTAGTGCGGCTGACCGTGCTCGAGGCGCTGCCCGAGGTGGTGCTCGACCTGCACGGCCTGCAGGTCACCTCGCTGCGGGTGACCGGGGCGACCGTCGCCCGCTGGACCCACCGGGCCTCGCGCCTGCGGATCCGCCTGCGGTCGCCCGTCGCGGCGGGCTCGAGCTCGGCGTCGCGGTCAGCCTACCGGGGCAGCCCGCGCACGATGCCCGGCCCCGACGGCCCCACGGGCTGGGAGGAGCTGGCCGACGGCGTCATCGTGGCGGCCCAGCCGCACGGCGCGCCGACGTGGTTTCCCTGCAACGACCGGATGGCCGACAAGGCCACCTACGGCATCACGGTGCGCACCGACCCCGGCTACCGGGTCGTCTCCAACGGGGTCCTCACGTCCGAGCGACGGATGGGGCGCCGCGTCGAGTGGGTGCACGAGCAGCCGGTGCCGATGTCGACCTACCTCGCGACGCTGCAGATCGGGCGCTACGACCTGGAGCCACAGGCCGGATACGACCTGAAGCCCCAGGCCGACTCCGGCGGTGTGCCGACCGCGCTCGCGGCGCCCCCGGCCCGGATGGCGGCCGCCCGGAGCGCGTTCGCCGACCAGCCGCGGATGCTGCACACCTTCGCCGGCCTGTTCGGGCCCTACCCCTTCGACGGCTACACCGCCGTGGTCACGGACGACCGGCTCGAGATCCCGCTCGAGTCGCAGACCCTGTCGACCTTCGGCAGCAACCACCTCAGCAGGGGCTGGGAGGCGCAGCGGCTGATCGCCCACGAGCTGGCCCACCAGTGGTTCGGCAACACCGTGACCGCCGCCTCGCTGCGCGACATCTGGCTGCACGAGGGGTTCGCCTGCTACGCCGAGTGGCTCTGGTCGGAGTCGATCGGGCGCACGACGGCGCAGGAGGAGGCCCAGCGGCACCACGCGCTGCTGGCCCGGCTGCCGCAGGACCTCGTGCTCACGGATCCCGGGCCACGACACACCTTCGACGACCGGGTCTACAAGCGCGGCGCGCTCACCCTGCACACGCTGCGCCGAGCCGTGGGCGACGACCTCTTCTTCGCCCTGCTGCGCTCCTGGGTCGACACCCACCGCTTCGGCGTGGTCACGACGGCAGGCTTCGAGGCGCTGGTGCGCGACGAGACGGGCCTCGATCCCGAACGGCTCCTCGGCCCGTGGCTGCGGGAGACCTCACTGCCGCCGCTGGTCAGCTCGCCCGCGACGGCCCGCTGACGTGGGCGAGGACCTTCGCCCCGCCGACGATCTTCACCCACGACCGGGTCACCCGACGACGCAGAGCGTGACCATCACCCGTGGGCCCAGCACCCAGCGCCCGCGCACCGCCACCGTCGACGCCCGTCCCGACGCGTCGTCGCCCGCGGCCACCCCGGTGAACGACCCGGTCGGCGACAGCTCGACCCGCACGGCGTCGTGCCCGGCGACGACCCCGGCCAGCGGGGACCACGCCTTGTAGGTCGCCTCCTTGGCGCAGAACAGCAGCAGGTCCCAGGGGATGCCGGGACGCACGTCCGCCAGCCTCGACAGCGCCTCCCGCTCGGCGGCCGAGGCGACGACGTCGAGCACGCCCGGGGGAAGCGGTCCCGTCGGCTCGGCATCCAGGCCGATGCCACGGATGCCGCGCCCGAGCACCTGCCCGACCCGCCCCGCCGATCCCGCCGACCGGGCCGTCACGGCACCGGTCCAGCCGGCGCAGTGGCTGATGCTGCCGACGAACCCCGGCGGCCACGACGGTGCGCCGTGTGCGTCGGCGAGCACCGGCATCCGGGACAGGGACGGGTCCAGCGAGGCCAGGGCGAGCCGCGCGCAGTGCCGGCCGGCCGTGAACTCGGCGACCCGCTCGGGTCCGGCCGACGCCACGAGCGCCTGCTCCTCGGGCAGCAGCCGGCCGCGGGCGACGGACTCGTCGGTCGCGGCGAACCCCAGCCGCCACGACGGGCTCCGCCACACCGTGCGCGCCCGGGTCATGGGGCTAGGGTGCCACTCGTGAGCGTCGACCTGCCGATGCCCCGGGTGGGGCCCGTCGCCGAGCACGCCCCGAAGCCGATCCGGGTGGTGCTCAACTGGGGGCGCCGCTACTCGCTGTGGGTGTTCAACTTCGGGCTCGCCTGCTGCGCCATCGAGTTCATCGCGACCTCCATGGGCCGGCACGACTTCATGCGCCTGGGCGTCATCCCGTTCGCTCCCGGCCCCCGCCAGGCCGACCTCATGGTCGTCTCGGGCACCGTCACCGACAAGATGGCCCCGGCGATCCGGCGCCTGTACGACCAGATGCCCGAGCCGAAGTACGTCATCTCGTTCGGGGCCTGCTCGAACTCCGGTGGGCCGTACTGGGACTCGTACTCCGTCACCAAGGGGGTCGACCAGCTGATCCCCGTCGACGTCTACGTGCCCGGCTGCCCGCCGCGGCCCGAGGCGCTGCTGCAGGGCATCATCCGCCTGCAGGAGAAGATCGCCGCCGAGCGGGTCAGCGGCGCCGGCATCGCGGCCCGCCAGCCCGGCCGGATGGCTGCTCCCGAGCGGTTTGCCGGCCACCGCACCGCGGCGGCCGGCGAGGTGACCCGCGACCTCGTGACCAAGCCGTGAGCGACGAGGCACCGCACCCCGAGGAGCCGACCCGCCGAACCGTGCCGACACCCGGCCACGGACCCGACCTGATGTCGACCCCGAGCCTGTTCGCCCTCGCCGTCGTGGCCTTCGCCGTCGAGCTCGCCCTCTTCTGCGGCGTGGGCGCCATCGCCTACGAGCTGATCGGCGGGGGGCTGCCCGGCTGGCTCGGCGCGGCGGGCGCGACGGTGGCGATCCTCGTGTTCTGGGGCCTGCTCGTCGCCCCGAAGGCGCGTCGGCGACTGGCCACCGGTCCCCGGCTGGTGGTGACGGCCCTGCTCTGCGTGGGCACGGCAGCCGGCCTCGTCGCGACCGGGCACCCCTGGTGGGGTGGGTTCGTCGGCATCGCGGGCGTCGCGGTCGTCGCGGCCCAGGTCGCCCTGCCGCAGGTCGACCCGGAGCGGGCCTGACCGACATCGGGGCAGGATCGGTCCAACAGTGGTGTCGGAAAGCCCTGTTCAGCACCACGCCGCATCCCTACGCTTGCACGATGGCGACGATGAGCATGAACAAGGTGATCCACGGGGCCTTCCGGCGCGACCTCGACCGCTTCGTGGACGCGCTCGGCGCCTTCCGTGACGGCGACGCCGAGCGGGCGGCCGCCCTGGGCCGGGCCTGGGACAACTTCGACTTCCAGCTGACCCACCACCACGAGGGTGAGCACGAGGTCGCGTGGCCCCATCTCCAGCGGGCCGGGATCACCCGGGAGCTGCTCGACCAGATGGACGCCGAGCACGAGGTGATGGCAGCGGCGCTGGGCGGCGCGCGCACGGCGATGGCCGACCTGCAGCGCGAACCCACCCGGGCGCGAGCCGACACGGCCCTGGCAGCCATGGAGGAGCTGCGGACGGCCACCGTGACCCACCTCGACCACGAGGAGCGCGAGCTCGAGACCTTCTACCTCGAGAACGCCGAGCACCCCGAGGTCCGCGCCATGGAGGGCGAGTTCCGCAAGCAGAGCCCCGCCGTCGGTGGCCGCTTCTTCGCGTGGATCGCCGACGGGATCACCCCGGAGGCACGGGCCTCGATCGCCGTTCCGGGGTTGGTGTTCACGGTCCTCACCGGTGTTTTCGGCCGCAGCTACCGCAGCGAGATCGCCCCCGTCTGGAAGTAGCGGGTCGTCTCGCGGCCGATCCGACGACGCGCCGTCGGCGGTGTGGGCACCCGCCTCGATAGGCTGCCCGGGTGGCTGACGAGACGCGGGTGGTCGAGGCCGGGGCGTGGCGCGCCTCCCTCGAGGCCGCACGCGACGAGGGCTACGACTTCTTCGACTGGCTCAGTGCCGTCGACCGCACCCACGACGAGGGCGCGCCGGGGTTCGACGTCACCGCGCACCTGCTCGACGTGAGCACGTCCGGCGCCCTGCGCGGCATCCTGCTCCTGACCCGCGTCGCCGACGGCGCGGCGGTCGACTCGGTGACCGGGGTCTTCGCGGGCGCCGCCTGGCACGAGCGCGAGACCTTCGAGATGTTCGGCATCGAGTTCGCCGGGTTCGACGACGGCAGCGGCCTGGGTATGCGGCCGCTGCTGCTGCCCGACGGGTTCGAGGGCACGCCGCTGCGCAAGTCCTTCCAGCTGGCGGCGCGCGCCTCGAAGCCGTGGCCCGGCGGCAAGGAGCCCGGCGAGGGCCACGAGTCGGCCAGGGCACCGACGCCGCCGCCGGGTGCAGGCGCCGGGCGTCCCGCCGCCGGAGTGGGGGCCGCGATGACCCTGCTCGAGGCGAGCGTGCGCGCCCTGTCGGTGCTCGCGGCCTTCCTCGTGCTGCCGCTGCTCGTCGGGCAGACCGAGCACAAGGTGATGGCGCACATGCAGGGCCGGCTCGGACCCATGTACGCCGGGGGTTACCACGGGTGGGCCCAGCTGGTCGCCGACGGCGTGAAGTTCGTGCAGAAGGAGGACATCACCCCACGGGCCGCCGACCGGTGGGTCTTCCGGCTGGCCCCCGCGGTCGCGCTGATCCCCTACCTCGTGGCGCTGGCGACCATCCCGGTCGCGCCGGGCGTCGCCGCCATCGACGTGCCCGGCTCCGTGGTGCTCGTGCTCGCCGCGACCTCGGTGGGGGCGCTGGGCACGCTCATGGCGGGCTGGGCCAGCGCGAACAAGTACGCCCTCCTCGGCGGCCTGCGCGCCGCCGCGCAGCTCGTCTCCTACGAGCTGCCGATCGTGCTGGCCGTGGCGTCGATCGCCCTGGCCGGCAGCTCCCTGTCGCTCGCCACGCTCACCGACCGCTGGTCGCCGTGGTGGATGCTGTGGCAGCTGCCCGGCGCCGTCGTCTTCATCGTCGCGGCCGTGGCCGAGCTGCAGCGGCCGCCGTTCGACATGCCGGTCGCCGACGCCGAGCTCGTCATGGGCGCCTGGACCGAGTACACCGGGCTGCGGTTCGCCTTCTTCCTGCTCGCCGAGTACGCCGGCATCGTCGTGATGTCGCTGCTCTTCGCCTCGCTCTGGCTGGGCGGGTGGCACGGCCCCTTCGAGGACACCCTGGGCTGGCTCTGGACCCTGCTCAAGGGCTTCCTCGTCGCCGTCCTCGTCATCTGGGTGCGCGTCGCGTGGCCCCGGCTGCGCGAGGACCAGCTGCAGCGGCTGGCCTGGCTCTGGCTCGTGCCGCTCGCGCTCTGTCCAGCTGCTGCTCACCGGCGCCGGGGTGGTGCTCGGATGGTGACCGGACCGGGACCGCAGAAGGGCGGCGGGCTGCCCGGCATCCTCAAGGGCCTGCTCACCACCGCGCGCACCGCCACGCGGCCCACCCACACCGCCGAGTACCCCGACGTCGCCCCCGACCTACCGCCCCGCAGCCGCGGGGTCATCGCGCTGCTCGAGGAGAACTGCACCTCGTGCATGCTGTGCGCCCGCGAGTGCCCCGACTGGTGCATCTACATCGACTCGCACAAGGAGACGATCCCGGCCACCACCGAGGGCGGACGCGAGCGGCAACGCAACGTGCTCGACCGGTTCGCCATCGACTTCAGCCTGTGCATGTACTGCGGCATCTGCATCGAGGTCTGCCCGTTCGACGCGCTGCACTGGAGCCCGCAGTTCGAGTACGCCGAGGTCGACATCCTCGACCTGCTCCACGAGAAGGGCCGGCTGAGCGACTGGATGGCCACCGTGCCCCCACCACCCGCCCTCGACGAGAAGTCGGCCGAGCCGGCCGAGATCGCCGCGGCCAACAAGCCGGCCCGAGGCACCGGACTGGTCGGCGCGGGTGCCGCGGGTGCCGGCGGTCCGGGTGCCCGGATGCCGCGCACCGTGCGTCCGCGCGCCGCCGGCGCCGCGGCGACCGAGCCGTCGGCCACCGAGCCGTCGGACGAGCCCGCGGTCACCGAGCCCCCGGCCACCGAGCCCCCGGCCGACCGAGCCCCCGGCCGCCGAGCCCCCGGCCGCCGGAGACGAGACGTGACCGCACTCGACACCGCGTTCGCGGCCACCGCGCTCGTGGCCGTCGCCGGTGGCCTCCTCGCCGTCACCACGCGGCACGTGGTGCACGCCGCCCTGTGGCTGGTCGTCGCACTCCTCGGGGTGGCCGGGTCGCTGCTGGTGCTCGGTGCCGAGCTGGTGGCCCTGGTGCTCGTGCTCGTCTACGTGGGCGCGGTCGTCGTGCTGGTGCTCTTCGCACTGATGCTCACCCGTGCGCCGATCGGCCCCGACCTCGAGCACGCGGCGGGCCCGTGGCGCACCGCCGGCGCGGCGCTGCTCGGCGCCGCCGTGGCCCTGCTGCTCGGCTCCGTGCTGCTGCCGCTCGCGGGCGACCCGGTCGAACGGGCCGACGTCTCGTCCAGCCAGGTGGCCGGCCAGCTGTTCGGCACCTGGGTGTGGCCGTTCGAGCTGCTCTCGCTGCTGCTCCTCGTGGCGCTCGTGGCTGCCCTCGCGGTGTCGCGGGTCCCGCGGGAGGCGAGCACCCGGCATCCGGATGACGCCGCGCCGGCGCCCGAGGCGAGCGCCACCACCGAGGCGCTCCCGTGATCCACCTCGCGGGTCCCTACCTGCTCGCCGCGGCCCTCGTCGGCCTGGGCGTGTTCGGCATCGCCGTGCGCCGCAACGCCGTGCTGCTGCTGGTGGGCGTCGAGCTGGTGCTCAGCGGTGCGCTGGTGCTGCTCGTCACGACCCAGGCGGCGGGCGCCGACCGCTGGGCCGCGGGCAGCGTCATCCCCCTGTTCGTCATCACCATCGCCGCGGCCGAGACCGTCGTCGCGCTCGCGATCATCCTCACGGCCTTCCGCCAGAGCCGCCGGATCGACCTCGACGAGCCGAGCGGGGAGGCGCCGTGAGCCCGTGGCTGCTGGTACTCGTGCCCGCCCTGGCGGCCCTGGTCGGGCTCGCGAGCGGTCGCGACGACCGGATCGCCCGCGGGGCTGCCGTCGGTGGGTCGGCCCTGACGCTGCTCCTCGCGGTCGTCGGCTGGGCCGTGGGCTCGCCGTCGGAGGTCTTCACGATCATGCCGGCCCTCGACGTCGGCGACCTGCACGTGCCGCTGGGCGTGCTCAACGACCCGACCCGCTGGGCGGTGGCGAGCGTCGTCGCGCTCGTGACCCTCGCGGTGCAGGTCTACTCGACGTGGTACCTCGAGACCGACGACCGCTACCCGCGCTTCGCCACGACCGTCTCGCTGTTCAGCGCCGCCATGCTCCTCGTCGTGGTCTCGGGCGACCTGGTGCTCACCGTCGTCGGCTGGGAGGTCATGGGCTGGTGCTCCTACCTGCTCATCGGCCACTGGTCGCGTCGGCACAGCGCCCGCCGGGCGGCGCACAAGGCGTTCCTGGTCACGAGGGTCGCCGACATCGGGTTCGTGCTCGGCGTCATCGGGCTCGCGGCCGGTGCGCGCTCGACCGGGCTCGCGCAGGTCCTCGACGCGTGGGCCCGCCCGACGGAGTGCATCGACACCCAGACCGCCACGGGTCTCACCGTCGGCCAGGCGCTCACCGCCTGCGCCGCGCCCGACGGCACCCTGCGCGCGGTGCTCCTGACCCTCATCGTGATCGGCGTGCTCGGCAAGTCGGCCCAGCTGCCCTTCCAGGACTGGCTCGCCGACGCCATGGAGGGCCCCACCCCCGCCAGTGCGCTGATCCACGCGGCGACCATGGTCGCGGCGGGCACCGTGGTGCTCGCTGCGCTGTTCCCGCTGCTGTCGGTGAGCCAGACGCCACGGTGGGTGCTCGGCGTCGCGGTGTCGCTGACCATGCTGCTGGCGGCCGTGCTCGCGTTCGCGCAGAGCGACCTCAAACGCCTGCTCGCGTGGTCGACGGTCAGCCAGGTCGGCGTCATGCTCTCGGCGCTCGCGGCCGCCCCGCCGGAGGCCGGCCCCGACGCCGGCCTGTTCCACCTGTGGTCGCACGCCATCTTCAAGGCCCTGCTCTTCCTCGCCATCGGCTGGGCCGGGCTCGCCGTCGGCGGAACCGCCGCGAAGGCGCTGCGGGGCAGCGCACTCGCCAGCCCGCTGCTGCGGGTGTCCTTCCTCTTCGGGCTGCTCTCGCTCGCCGGGGTGCCCCTGGTGGTCGGCGGCCTGTCCAAGGAGCACGTGGTCGCCGTGTCGTGGGAGGGTGCGGTCGAGTCGGGGCCGGGCGTCGTCGTGCTCGTCGCCCTCATCCTCACGGCCGCGGTCACCGCGGCCTACTGCACCCGTGCCTACCTGTTGCTCACCGCACACGTGCGCCCCGCCCCGCCGAGTGCGCCGGTGACGCCGGCCGTGCAGGGGGTGCTCGCCGTGCTGGTGGTGCTGAGCGTCGTGGGTGGCCTGGTGCTCCTCACCGACGCCTTCCGGGTGGGGGAGACCGAGATCGTCTGGGTGGTCATCACCGTGCTCGCCATCGCGGTCGGCGTCACCGTGGCGCTGAGAGGTGGCTTCGACCGCGACCCGGCCGAGGTCCTCACGCCCTGGCTGGTTCCGCACGCCGACCGTGGCCTGGGCGTCGACGCGCTCTACCTTCGCCTCGTCGCGACACCGGTGCTCAGGCTCGCGCGGCTCGTCGCCTTCCTCGACACCGAGGTCATCGACGCCTACGTGCGCGGGACCGCCGTCGTCACCCGCGCGGCCGGATGGGCGGGCACCCGCGCCTTCCGCGGCGAGCGGCCGGCCTCCGCCGTCGGTCTCGTCCTCGCGGCCGTCGTCGTGCTCGGCCTCGCGGGGGTGCTCGCATGGTCGTGAGCCTGCTCCTGCTCGTCCCCGCGGTCGTCGGCCTGTGGCTGGTCACCGGTGGGCGGACCCTCGACGTCGCCCGTGCCCGAGTGGTCACGGCCGCCTCGGCCGGCCTCACGGCGGTGCTCGCCGTCGCCGTCTGCGTCGCCCGGCCCGACGTCGACCTCGCCTGGATCCCCCAGATCGACGTGCGCTGGTCGTTCGGCGTCGACGGCATCGCGGTGCCGCTGGTGCTGCTCACCGCCCTCATCGCGGTCCTCGTCGCGGCGCACGCCTGGGTCGACGTGCCCGAGGGCGGAACTCCGGCAACGTTTCTCGGCTGCCTGCTGATCGTCGAGGCCGGCGCCCTGGCGACCTTCACCGCACGCGACGCCGTGCTCTTCTTCGTCGCGTTCGAGATCGTCCTCGTGCCGATGTGGGTGCTCATCAGCCGCTTCGGCGACCGGCACGACGAGCGAGCGCGCACGGATGCCGGGCACCGCTTCATCCTCTACACCGCGTTCGGCTCGACCCTGATGCTCGTCGGCATCCTCGCCCTGGTCACGTCGGCCGGTACCGCGGACCTGCGCCGTCTCGCCGCCGGTGCGGGTGCCGCCCTGCCGGCCGGGACCCAGCTGCTCGTGGCCGTGCTCCTCGTCGCCGGACTCTGCGTCAAGGTGCCGGTCTTCCCGGTGCACACCTGGCTGCCGCCGGCCCACACCACCGCACCCACGGCGGGATCCGTGCTGCTCGCCGCCGTGCTGCTCAAGATGGGCACCTACGGACTGGTCCGGCTCCCGGTCGCCACGGTGCCCGACGGGTTCGGTCGGCTCGCACCCGTGCTCGGCGTCGCCGGGGTCGTCGGCATCGTCTGGGGCGCGTTGGTCTGCCTGGTCGAGCGCGACCTCAAGCGGCTCATCGCCTACTCGTCGGTGGCCCACATGGGCTTCGTGGCGCTCGCCCTCGCCGCCGGCAGCGCCACCGGACTGCAGGCGGCGCTCTTCGCCAACATCGCCCACGGCATCATCTCGGCCCTGCTGTTCTTCCTCGTCGGCGGGCTCAAGCTGCGCTGGGGGAGCGTCGACCTCGACGTGCCCCGTCCGGCCCTGCGTGAGACCTCCCCGCGCCTCGGCTTCCTCCTCGTCCTGGGGCTCGCCGCCAGCCTCGGGCTGCCCGGCCTGGCCGGCTTCTGGGGCGAGTTCTTCAGCGTGTACGCCGCCTGGTGGCCCGCGGCCGACCGTCCCCGCCCGCTGTTCGTCGCCTGCGCGGTGGTCGCGGCCGTCGGGGCCGCCCTGGCCGCCGGCTACGCCCTGCGGGTGGCCCGCACGGTCTGGGTCGGTGACCGTCCCGACCCGGAGGCGGCCGCCGCGACCCCCGACACGCACGGGGTCGAGCTCGCCGTCCTCGGCGTGCTGGGCGTGCTCATCGTCGTGCTCGGCGTGCTGCCCGGCCCGCTGCTCGCCGTCACCGCCGACGCCGCTGCGCTGATCACCCGGGGTGGGTCGTGAGCGCCGCCACCCTGGTGACCGCGGACCTCGTGTCGGTCGACCCGGTCGCACTCGCACCGGCCCTGCTGCCCGCCCTGGGCGCCGTGCTGGTGCTGGTCGTCGACGCCGTGCTGCCCGGCCGCCGCTCGTGGGCGCCGCTGATCGGCGTGGTCGTGCTGCTCGTGGGCGCCGGCACCGCGCTGGCCACCGGACTGCGCGACGCCGCCGACCCGGTTCGCACCCTGTGCCTTCCCGCGCCCGATGGTGCCTGCCTGTGGACCGCCGGGCCGGCGGCGGGAACCCTGCAGGCCGGCATCCTCGTGGCGACCGCGGCGGCCCTGGCGCTGCTCCACGACGGCGGACGCGGCCCGCGCGACACCACCGTCACCACGGCTCTGCTGCTCGCGGCGGCCACCGGCGGGGTGGGCGTCGCCGCGTCCCGCGACATCGGCACCTGGCTGGTCACCCTCGAGCTCGCGACCGTGCCGGTCATCGCCCTGGTCGCCCTGCGCGGCACCCGCACCGCGTCGCACGGGGCGCTGACCCTCCTCGTCACCTCGCTCACCTCGTTCGCCCTCCTCGTGCTCGGAGCCGCGCTCTGGCTCACGGCCACCGGCGACGCCGCGTTCGCCGCCGACACCGTGGCCGCGGCGTGGGGTGACCCGCAGCAGCGGGCGGTGCTCGTGCTCGCGGTGACCGTGCTCGTGTCGGGCCTGGGCTTCAAGCTCTCGCTCGTGCCGTTCCACGCCTGGACGCCGCAGGCCTACTCCACGGCCGACCTCGGCACCGCGGCCGCACTGGCCGGCGCCTCGAAGATCTCCGCTGCCGCTGCCCTGCTCGTGGTCGCGCAGGCCGTCGTCGGTGCCGCCATCGACACCGGGTCGGTGAGCGTCGTGCTGGGCGCCCTGTCAGCGGCATCCCTGCTCCTCGGCAACGTCATGGCCCTGCGTCAGACCGACTCGACCCGCCTGCTCGCGTGGTCGACCGTGGCGCAGGCCGGCTGGGTGGTGCTGCCGGTCGCGGCACTGTCGGCGCAGGGACTGCGCGCGTCGGCCGCCTACGTGCTCGTGTACGCCGTGGCCACGCTCGTCGCCTTCGCGGCGGTCGCGGTCGTGGGCGCCGGAGCCCTCGAGCGCACGCGCGGCCTGCTGCGCCGCGACCGCCTGGCCGGCGGGGCGCTGGCGTTCGCCCTCCTCGTGCTCGCCGGGCTGCCGCCGGCCGTCGTCGGGCTGGTCGCGAAGGTCGTGGCCCTGGGCCCCGCCGTCGACGCCGGGCTCTGGCCGCTCGCCCTGACGGCCGTCGTGGCCGTGGTGCTCGGCATCGCGGTCTACCTGCGCTGGTTCGCACTCCTGCTCGCCCGGCCACACCCCGAGGAGGAGGTCGAGGAGCCCCCCGCCGGCGGACGCCGGCCACGTGGTGGGGCGACGGCCGTGCTCGTGCTCGGCACCGGCATCCTGGTGCTGTTCAGCGTGCTCCCGGGGTTGCTCCTCGGGCTGCTGTCATGACGGAACGAACCGCCCACCCACCGTCGTTGGACGAGGCATGCACAAGCACCACAACGGGATGAAGACCGCTGCCCTCTTCGGGGGCATGTGGGCCCTTCTCCTCCTCATCGGCTGGGTCGTCGCCTCCTGGGCGGGCAACAGCGTCTTCCTCCTCGTCTTCGCGCTCCTCGGCGTGGCGACGACGGTCTACGGCTACTGGAACTCCGACAAGCTGGCGATCCGCGCGATGCACGCCTACCCGGTGAGCGAGGCCCAGGCCCCGGCGATGTACCGCATCGTCAGCGAGCTCTCGACCAAGGCCGGGCAGCCGATGCCGAAGCTCTACATCTCGCCGACCGAGGCGCCGAACGCGTTCGCCACGGGCCGCAACCCGCAGAACGCCGCCGTCTGCTGCACCGAGGGCATCCTCGGGCTGCTCGACGAGCGCGAGCTGCGCGGGGTGCTGGGCCACGAGCTGATGCACGTCTACAACCGCGACATCCTCACGGCGTCGGTGGCGGCCGCCGTGGCCGGCGTCATCTCGACGATCGGGCAGTTCCTGTCGTTCGGCATGATCTTCGGCGGGGGAGGCAGCGACGAGGACCGCAACCCCCTCGCCGGCCTGGCGCTGGCCATCCTGGCGCCGTTCGCCGCGATGGTCGTGCAGCTCGCGATCTCGCGCACCCGCGAGTACGACGCCGACGAGGACGGCGCGACGCTCACCGGCGACCCGCTGGCCCTGGCGTCGGCGCTGCGCAAGCTCGAGCTGGGCGTCGCACGGTCGCCCCTGGCCCCGACCCAGAAGGTCGTCGACGCCAGCCACATGATGATCGCCAACCCGTTCCGCGCCCAGGACGTGTCGCGGCTGATGTCGACCCACCCTCCGATGGCCGAGCGGATCGCCCGGCTCGAGCAGATGGCCTACGGCTACCGGGTCAACCCCTGATCCACAGGACCCTCGCCGGGCTTGCGATGCAGGGGGCGCGGCCTGCCGCGCCCCCTGCATCGCAGTAGTGCCGCCTGCCTACGCTGGCAGTCGTCCCCCTTCGCACACACGAACCGCCAGGAGGCCGGTGTGAGCCAGGTCCCGAGCACGTAGACGCTGCTGCGAGCCGAGCGGCAGCTGCAGGCTGCCCAGCTCGCGGGGGACGTCGAGGGGTGTCGGGCACCTTCGAGGGCCGGCCGATGACGGCCCGCCTGCGCTACACGCGCACGTGGGCGCACGACGAGGAGCTGGGATGGCGGGTCGTGGCCGCGCACATCGCCGTGGTGGCACCCCCCAACCTGACCGGACCCGAGGCGCCGCCCTCCGCGACGGCCGACGTTCACTCGGTGGATGCGCGCGCCTGCTCCTGGTTCGACCGGTGCGGGCCCGCCAGCCAGTCCTGCTCCAGGCGAGCGTCGACCGGTTCCTCGCCTCGCCGCAGCGCGTCGATGTAGGCGCGGTCGGCGGCCAGCCGGGCCGCCACCTCGGCACCCTCGGCAACGGCCCCGTGCCCGGGGACGACGACGGTGACGTCCTCGAGTGCCCCGCCCAGCCGGTCGAGGGCCGCCTCGTAGGCAGCCACCTGACCGGGGCGGCGAGCGTCGAGGAGCGGGATCAGGACGTCCGAGAACATGTCGCCGGCCAGCAGGACACCACGGTCGGCGAGCAGGACCGCGGCGTGGCCGATGGCATGCGCCTCGTGCTCGATGACCTCGCCCGGCACCTGCCCGCCGTCGGCGGGAAGCGGCGTGACGAGCGCGACCAGCTCCAGCGGCACCCCGGTGGCGCTCTCCGCAGCCATCGCCTGGGCCCGCTCGCGGGCGTCCGTCGCCATCCGCACGCAGGCGGCGGTGGCGTGGCGCGGGACGTCGCCGAACCGCGGGTGCCAGAGCAGGTGGTCCCAGTGGGGATGGGTGCAGAACCCGGCCACCACCGGCAGGCCGAGCCGGTCCACGTCGTCGGCGAGCTCGTCGAGCTCGGACCCGTCGATGCCCGGGTCGACGAGCACCAGCCCACCCTCGCCGCGCACCACGATGGAGTTGCTCCAGACCCATGCGCTCTGACGGACCCAGACACCGTCGGCCACCTCGTTCAGCATCGGCCGATGCTGTCAGGGACCGCCACCCGGCGCAATCACGGTTGACAGCGGCGCCGGTAGCATCGTGGCGTGCCCGGGAGCCAGCGGAACCCTGCCGTCGACGCCTACATCGCAGCCCTGCCGGAGTGGCAGCGCGAGGTGGCCGAGACCGTGCGCCGCCTGGTCCACGAGGCCGACCCGGAGGTCGACGAGGTCATCAAGCGGCGCGTCCAGCCGTACTTCGTTCTCGACGGCAACATCTGCGCCCTCCTCGGCGCCAAGGACCACCTCAACGTCTTCATCTACGACCCGATCGCCCCGGACCCCACGGGTCTGGTCAACCAGGGACAGGCCAACGCGACGGCGCGCGGCATCCAGATCCGAGCTGGTGAGGAGATCGACGAGGCGGCCCTGGTCGACCTGTTCCGTGCCGTGATCGCGAACAACCGCGCGGGGGGCTGGCGCAAGGTCCGGTCCCGAGCCGAACGGGACTGACGAGCGGCGCTCACCCGAGCCGGGCGAGCCGCCGCCGGATGCGGCGCTCCTACCCTGACGGTATGGCGACGAGGACGCGCTGTGGAGGGGCCATGGCCTCGGTGAAGCACTGCGTTGCGCCCGCCCTTCTCGCCGTCGCCCTCCTCGCCGGGTGTGGCGCCGACCCAGCCGGTCAGGACCTCTGCGCGCGGTACGACGACCTGAAGGCGGCCGTCGAGGACCTCGACGCGGCCCCCCGGCTCGACACGTCGAACCCGGAGGCCGTGCAGAAGCAGGTCGACGCGCTGCGCCTGCAGGCCGACAAGGTGCGCGACATCCTCGACCAGGTGCAGCGCGTGTCGGAGGGCCGGCTCGACACGGCCATCGCGAACGCCCGGCTGAGCATCGACGACATGCGCGAGTCGCTGATCGTGGCGCGCTACGACGCGGCCGAGACCCTGGGCCCGAAGATCACCGAGGCGCAGGCGAACCTGCGGGAGGCGTACGCCCCCGTGGCGTCCGCCCTCGACACGCAGTGCTCGACGTCATGACCCCGCCCACCACCGATCGGAAGGAGACGCCATGAGCGTCAGCTTCGTCCTCGAGGCCCTCGTCGTCGTCGGCTCGATCGTCATGGGCACCCGGGCCGGGGGAGTGGGCGTCGGGCTCTGGGGTGGCCTCGGCACGTTCGTGCTGGTCTTCATCTTCGGCGAGGCGCCCGGCGAGCCGCCGGCCGCCGCGGTCGCGATCATCCTCGCGGTCGTCACGACCGCGGCCCTGATGCAGGCCGCGGGCGGCATCGACTGGATGGTGGCGATGGCCGCGCGGATCATCGAGAAGCGCCCGAAGCAGATCACCCTGATCGCACCGCTGACGGCGTTCCTCTTCTGCATCGGCTCCGGGACCGGCAACATCATCTACCCCCTGCTGCCGGTGATCTACGACGTGTCCTACAAGAACCGGATCCGGCCCTCGCGACCACTGACCGTGACCGTCGTCCAGTCGGGCATCGCGCTGGCGGCCTCGCCCGTCTCGGCCGCGATGGCCGCCATGCTGACGCTCACCGACGTCGCGCCCTACGACCTGGGCCTCGGCCAGATCCTCGCGATCACGTTGCCCGCGTGCGTGATCGGCATCATCGTGACGTCCCTCGTGGTCAACCGGATGTGGAAGGACCTCGACGACGACCCCGACGTGCAGGCGAAGATCACCTCCGGGGAGCTGGCTCCGCCCGACGCAGCGGCTGCCGACGGCGAGTCGGCCGCCTCGAAGCTCACCTTCACCTCGCGGGGCCGCAACTCGGCCCTCGCCTTCCTCCTCGGCGTCGTGGCGATCGTCATCTTCGGGCTGTTCCCCGACCTGCGGCCCTCGTGGGAGGTCGACGGCGAGAGCGTGTCGGTCGACATGACGAGCACCATCGTGCTGGTCATGTTCGTCGTCGGCGTGATCATCCTGTTCCTGGGGCGTCCCGACGTGCAGACGGTCCCGGACCAGTCGGTCTTCAAGGCCGGCATGATCTCGGCGATCGCGCTGTTCGGCATCGCGTGGCTGACGGCCACCTTCATCGACGCGCACGAGGAGTACATCATCAGCACCATCGGGGAGTGGGTCACCAACTGGGAGTTCATCTTCGCCCTGGCGGTGTTCCTCGTCGCGGCCCTCACGACCAGTCAGTCGACGGCGACCCGGACGATCGTGCCGATCGGCCTCGCAGCGGGCCTGCCGGTCGGCGTGGTCACCGGCATGTGGGCCGGCGCCCTGGGCGGCGTCTACACCCTGCCGGCCAACGGCACCCAGATCGCGGCGGCGAACTTCGACGCCACCGGCACCACCAAGCTGGGGACCAAGCTGCTCGACCACAGCTTCTTCGTGCCGATGCTCGTCCTGTCGGTCACCACGGTCGTGGTCGGCGCGGCGATCGGCGCCATCTTCTTCTGACCGCACAAGCCCGACGACGTCGCACCCAGGAAAGGCGGTACGCCATGGAGGTTCACGAGATCTCCGGCAAGGCCAGCGCTCTGATGCCCGGCATCATCAGCGACCTCGAGGAGCTGGTGGCGATCCCCTCGATCGCCTTCCCCGGGTACCCGGAGGAGCCGGTGCACCAGATGGCCGGGCGGACCCTCGCCCTGTTCCAGGAGGCCGGTTTCACCAACGCCCGGCTGATGGAGGTGCCCACCGGGTTCCCGCCGATCTACGGCGAGATCGAGGGTCCGGAGGGCTCGCCCGTCGTCATCCTCTACGCCCACTACGACGTGCAGCCGGCGCCGCCGGAGCAGGGCTGGTCGACCGACCCCTGGGTCGCGACCCACAAGGACGGCCGGATCTTCGGGCGCGGGGCCGCCGACGACAAGGGCGGTCTGGTGGCCCACCTGGGCACCCTGCGGGTCTTCGACGGCACACCGCCGTGCACGGTCAAGCTGGTGCTCGAGGGGATGGAGGAGACCGAGAGCAACCTCGAGGCGTTCGTCGAGGCCCACCCCGAGCTGTTCCAGTGCGACGTCTTCATCGTGTGCGACATGGGCAACCTGACGGTCGGGGAACCGGTGCTCACCACCGCCCTCCGTGGCGACGTGGCCTGCGTGGTCTCGGTGCGCACCCTGGAGCACCCACTGCACTCGGGGGTGTTCGGTGGCCCGGTCCCCGACGCGATGATGTCGCTCGCCCGCCTGCTCGCGACCCTGCACGACGACAACGGTGACGTCGCCGTCGCCGGGGTCACGACCGGACAGTGGGCCGGTGCCGACATGTCGCCGGAGGACCTGCGGGCCAGCGCTGACGTCGCCGACGGTGTCGAGCTCGTCGGCACCGGAACGGTCGCCGACCGGTTGTGGGCCCACCCGTCGATCAGCGCGATCGGCGTCGACATGACCCGGATCGCCGGGTCGTCGAACGTGCTCATCCCCGAGGCCAAGGCGAAGATCTCGATGCGGATCGCCCCCGGCACCGACCCCAAGGCCGAGCTCGACGCCCTGGTCGCCCACCTCGAGTCGCACGCCCCGTGGGGTGCGCAGGTGAGCGTCAAGCGCACCAAGGAGGCGCCACCGTTCCGCTGCGACACCACCGGCCCGGGCTACGACGCCGCACGCACCGCGCTCGAGCAGGCCTTCGGAAAGCCTGTGGGAGAGGCCGGTTCGGGCGGGTCGATCCCGCTCCTGCGAACCCTGCAGCAGGTCTCGCCGAAGTCCGAGTTCATCCTGTGGGGACCCGAGGACACCGCGCTCGCGCGGATCCACGCGTCCGACGAGAGCGTCGACCCCACCGAGATCGAGAAGCTCGTCGTCGCCCAGGCCCTGCTGCTCCAGCTGCTGGCCGAGCCGCGGTGACGGGCGCGAGCCGATGACCGCCACGCAGGCCGCGACCGCGCGGGCCGGCGGGGTCCTCGCGGCGACCTGCCTCTCGACGCTCGTCGTCAACGCCAACACCTCGGCCGTCAGCATCCTGCTGCCCGCCATCAGCGACGACACCGGCACGTCGGTCGACACCCTGCAGTGGGCCGTCACGGGTTACTCCCTGGTCGGCGCCGCCGTGATCGTCACGGCCGGGTCGCTGGGTGACGTCTTCGGGCGGCGCCGGGTCTTCCAGCTCGGGCTGGCGCTCTTCGTCGTGTCCTGCGTGTTCATCGGGCTGTCGAGCTCGGGCGGCGCCGTCATCGCGGGCCGGTTCGTCCAGGGCGCGGCCGGCTCGACCATCCTGGCCTGCGGGCTCAGCCTGCTGACCGTCGCCAACTCGGGCGCGGAGCAGCTGCGGGCGGTCTCGCTGTGGGGGGCCGCGGCAGCGGTCGGGGCCGCGGCCGGGCCGCTGATCGGTGGCGTGCTCGTCGACATCACCGGGTGGCAGGGGTTGTTCTGGATCGACGCGGTGGTCGGGCTGGTCTGCATGGTCATCACCCGCCGGAGCGTGGCGGAGTCGAGGGACCCCAACCGGTCGCGCTCGATCGACTACACCGGCAGCGTCCTCATCGCGCTGACCCTCGGGCCCCTCATCCTCGCCCTGAGCAAGGGCAGCTCCTGGGGCTGGGCCTCGGTCGCGACGATCGGCTGCCTGGTCGTGGCCGTCCTCGCCGCCGTGGCCTTCGTGATGGTCGAGAAGCGCGTCGCCGTTCCCCTGCTCGACCTGGCCCTGCTGCGCAACCGGGTCCTCGTCGGCTCCACGGTGGCGATCCTCATCGGGGCGGGCACGATCAACGCCCTGATGTACGTGCTGAGCCTGTGGTTCCAGGACCCCAGCTCGCTCGGGTTCACCCCCCTCCAGGCCGGGCTCGCGACGCTGCCGGCGACCGTGGGCCTCGTCGTCGTGGCACCCCTCGTGCCGAAGTTCGCGGCCCGGCTGGGGGCGCGCCAGGTCGTGGGGCTGGGGTTCGCGATCACCGCAGCCGGGTTCGCCGTCATCGGACTGGCTGACGCCGACTGGCTGTACCGGGCCTTCGTCATCCCCCTGATCGCGATCGCCGTCGGGATGGGGATGTCGAACGGTCCGGCATCGTCGGCCTCGACCGCCTGCGTCCCCATCGAGCAGGTCGGGTCGGCCTCGGGGGTGTCCAACATGGCGCGCTACGTCGGCGCGGCCGTGGCGACGGCGCTGGCCGCCACCGTCTACAGCTCGGTCACCGCGAACCAGGTCGCGGACGGCGTCCCCACCGGCGAGGCACTCACCGCCGGGCTGTCCGCCACCGCCTGGATGATGACCGTCTTCAGCCTCGCCGGGGTCGCGATGGCCGTCGTGATGGGCCGTCAGGCCCGCAGCGCGACCGGCACCCTGGAGGATGCCGCGGCGGCCGCCTCCGCGCACACCTACACACTTCCGACCTCGGCGACACCCGCCCCGGCGACGCCGGCCTCGGCGGCCACGGGCTGACATCCCGGTGGCATCCGCGACAGGATGGGTCGATGGAGCAGAGCACCACGGTCGACATCGCGGCCACGCCCGAGCGGGTGTGGGAGGTGCTGAGCGACGTGGAGTACTGGTCGGAGTGGACGCCCACGGTGACGGTGGTGCGCCGGCTCGACGACGGGCCGCTGCGCACGGGGAGCCGGGCGAAGATCCGCCAGCCACGGCTGCCCGAGACCGAGTACGTCGTCACCGAGCTGGAGCCGGGGCGCTCGTTCACCTGGGTGGCCACCGGCCCCGGCGTGCTCACGACCGCCCGACACGACGCCGAGCCGCTGCCCGACGGTGGCACCCGGGTGCGGCTGTCGGTGTCGCAGTCCGGGTGGCTGGGATCGGTGATGGGGCGCTTCTACCGCGGGCTCACCGACCGCTACCTCGCCAACGAGGCCAACGGCCTCAAGGCCAGGTGCGAGAAGGGCCCCTGAGTCCCGTCACGCCCGGCGGGCGACGTGCGCCCGGGCGACGGCATCCCCCTGTGGCGGGTCAGCCGGGCAGGCCGCTCGCCGCGTCGTCGTAGTAGGGCCGGTTGCGCAGCGCCGCTGCGGCCGCCTCGTCGAGGCAGACCACCGTGTCGGGGTGCCACTGGAGCACCGATGCCGGCACGGATGCCGTGAGCGGGCCCTCCAGGGCGGCCGCCACGGCCTCCGCCTTGGCGTCACCGGTGGCGACGAGCACCAGGCGGCGGGCCTCGAGGATCGTGCCCAGGCCCTGGGTCACGCAGTGGGTGGGCACGTCGTCGAGGCCCTGGAAGAAGCGGGCGTTGTCGCGGCGGGTGCGGTCCGACAGGCGCTTGACCCGGGTGCGTGAGGTGAGCGCCGAGCCGGGCTCGTTGAAGCCGAGGTGCCCGTTCGCGCCGATGCCGAGCACCTGCACGTCGACCCCGCCGAGCTCGCGGATGCGCGCCTCGTAGGCAGCGGCCGCGGCCATCAGGCTCGGCACGTCGCGACCGGAGCCGTCGGGCACCGCCAGCCGCTCGGGAGCGAGGCCGATGACACCGCACACCTCGCGCAGCAGCACCTCGCGGTAGCCCTCCGGGTGACCGGGCGGCAGCCCGACGTACTCGTCGAGGGCGAACCCGTGCGCCTGCCCGAAGTCGGCGTCGCCGCGCTCGACGGCCCGGCCGAGCTCACGGTAGAGGCCCAGGGGAGAGGACCCCGTCGCCAGCCCGATGACGGGTGCCCGGTCACCGCCCGAGGGCAGCCGCTCGAGCACCGCCTGCGCGGCCCGACGGGCCGTCGCGTCAGGAGTGCTCCGGACGACGACCTCCATCAGGCGTTCACGCCCACCGGCTCGTTGCTGCCGGGCAGCAGGGCCGCGCCGATGGCGGCCACGGGCACGTCGCCGTCGAGCACCCGGATCCGCCCGACCAGGTCGAGGCGACGCAGGAACGGCGAGGCCTGCGCCCGGGAGGTGATGTCGGCTGCCAGGGCCTGCTCGAGCTCGGCGCGGTCGCGCGCCAGTCCGCCGCCGATGACGACCAGCTCGGCCCCGGTGACGACCAGCACCTGCACCGCCAGCGCGATGCCGTGGGCCAGCGTCGCGACGACCTCGCGGGCCTGCTCGTCACCCGCTGCGGCCGCGGGGAAGAGGTCGGCGGCCGGCCCGGGCCACATCCGGTGCAGGGCGGTGCCCGACGCGATCGTCTCGAGGCAGCCTTCCTGGCCGCAGGTGCAGGGCACGCCGGAACCGACCGGCAGGTGGCCGATCTCGCCCGCCGCCCCGCCGGCACCCCGCACGACCTCACCGCGGTGCACGATCGCGGCGGCCAGGCCGGTGCCGACGTTCAGGTAGGCGGTGGTCCCGTGGTGCACCTCGGGCCGAACGGCGTGGTGAGCACCCAGGGCGGCGGCCTTGACGTCGTTGTCGATGCTCGGCCGCCGGCCGGTCGCGGCCTCGATACCGCCGGCGAGGTCGAGGGCGTGCACCTCGAGGTTGACCGCGTGCCGCGCCCACCCCGTCTCCGGGTCGACCAGCCCGGGCATGCAGGCCCCGAGGTGCTCGATCTGCGACCAGCCGCCCACGACGGCGGCGGCCTGGTCGGCGACGTCGACCGCGGTGGCCAGCACCCCGGTGTTCCCCCGACCAGACGGGGCGGCCACCTCGGCGACCACGATGCCGGCGTCGTCGAGCACGAGCGCGGCGGTCTTGGTGCCGCCGATGTCGATGCCGAGCCTCACGGAGCCACCTCACCACGACACAGGGCGACCAGGGCGCGCGCCACGGCGGGAGAGCCGCCGAAGGTCTCGATGTCGGCGCCGCCGCGCGGCCAGCCGCACTCGACGAGCACGACGTCGTGCCCCGCCTCGCGCAGCCGGTGGACGACCCCGGATGCAGGGTGCGACGCGTCGACCGCCCGTCCCACCACGGCCACCCTCGCACCCGGCGGCACGTCGGCCTCGGCGACCGTCACTCCGAGTGCCGCCGGCCCCCACGAGACGTCGCCGACGGCGAGGTTGGCGGTACTGGCGACCTGCACGAACGCGACCGGGCCCGGCGCGGCCAGCCAGGCCGTGGCACGGCCGTCGAAACGGAAGGCGCCGGCGACGGTCGCGTCCGGCAGGGGTGCGGTGGTGTCGGGACCGGTGCCCGGGGCCGGCATCCGCCCGGCCGTCGTGCCCGCGAGGGCGCGCACCCGCGACGCAGCCTCGGCCACCCGGTCCTCGGGGAGCCGTCCGGCGTGCACGGCTGCGATGACGGCGGCGTGCACCGCCTCGAAGGTGTCCTCGCTGGTGGCCGAGCCGAGGCAGAGCAGGTCGACGCCGGCCCGCAGGGCGCGTACCGCGGCCTCGGGGATACCGGTCTCGGCGCTCGCCCCGGCCATGTCGAGGGCATCGCTCACGACGACGCCGTCGAAGCCCAGGTCGTCGCGCAGCAGCCCGATCACGGTGCGCGAGAAGGTGGCCGGGCTGTGCGGGTCGAGAGCGGCGACGACGATGTGCGAGGTCATGACCGAGGCGACGCCGGCCTCGACCGCGGCCCGGAACGGCGCCAGCTCGCGCTCGTGCAGCACCTCGACCGTCACGTCGACCCGGGGCAGCCCGTGGTGCGAGTCGACCACGGTGTCACCGTGGCCGGGGAAGTGCTTGGCGCAGGCGGCGACCCCCGTCGACTGCAGGCCCTCCACCCAGGCGGAGGTGTGGCGCGCGACGAGTCCGGGCTCGTCGCCGAAGCTGCGCACGCCGATGACGGGGTTTTGGGGGGAGGAGTTGACGTCGACGTCGGGGGCGAGGTCGAGCCCGATGCCGAGCGCGGCCAGCTCGTGGCCGATGCCGGCCGCGACGGTGCGCGTGGTGGACAGGTCGTCGAGCCGGCCGAGCACGGCGTTGCCGACGGCGGTCGAGCCGGCGGGGTAGTGCAGCCGGGTGACGTCGCCGCCCTCCTCGTCGACGGCGAGGAGCACACCCGGCATCCGCTCGTGCAGCTTCGCGCAGAGCGCGGCCAGGCCGCCGGGGCCGGTCACGTTGTCGCCGTAGAGGCACACCGAGACCAGTCCCAGGCCGTGCGCGCGCACCAGCCAGCCCGGCACGTCGGAGCCGGGGAAGCCGGGCTGCAGGGTCGCCGCGACGTCCGAGCCGAGGCTCATCCCTTCACCGCCCCGCCGACGAGCCCGCTGCTCATCCGGCCCTGGACGATGAGGAAGAAGATGATGACGGGCACGGCCACGAGGGTCGAGGCGGCCATCACCTGGCCCCAGTCGGTCTCCCGGCTGGCGCTCGCCTGCACGAAACCGCGCAGCCACAGCGGCAGGGTGCGCGACTGCTCCTCGGTCATCACCACGAGGGCCACGGTGAACTCGTTCCACGCCTGGAGGAAGGCGTAGACGGCGGAGGCGACCAGGCCGGGTGCGAGCAGCGGGAAGGTGATCTTGAGGAACGCCCTGGTGCGCGAGAGGCCGTCGACCATGGCGGCCTCCTCGAGGTCGGCGGGAACCCCCGCGACGAAGCCGCGCAGCATCCAGATCGTGAAGGGCACGACGGCGGCGGTGTAGAGCACGGCCAGCCCGATCGCCTGGTTGAGCAGGCCGAGCGAGCTCATCATCTTGTACTGCGCGATGAACAGGCCCTCGGCCGGGAGCATCTGGATCAGCAGGAGGGCGAGCACGAAGGACGCCCGGCCGCGGAACCGGAAGCGGCTGATCGCCAGCGCGCCGAGGAAGGCGATCATGATCGCCGCCACGACCGTCGTGAGGGTGACGACGAGCGAGATGGTCAGCGCCTGGCCGAACGACCCGTCGGTGGCGACGCTGACCAGGTTGTCGAAGGACCCGCCGAAGGGGAGGAACGTCGGGGTGGCCGACTGGAGCACGACGTTGGGCAGGAAGGCCGAGTTGAGCATCCAGTAGACGGGGAAGGCCCAGGCGAAGGCCAGGACGAGCGCCAGGGTGGTCAGCAGGGTGCGCTTCACGCGGGAGCGGTGCATCACACGTCCTCCTTCATGAGCGAGCGGACGTAGTACGCGCTGAGGGCGATGGTCAGGCCGAGGATGAGGATGCTGACGGCGCTGGCCGTCCCGAAGTCACCCTTGCCGGTGCCGAGCTGGTAGACGTACGTGCCGAGCAGGTTGGTCTCGTTGGTGACGCCCCCCGCATCCTGGAGCAGCTTGATCTGGGTGAAGACCCGCAGGTCCCAGATCAGCTGGAGGAGCATGACGATGGACAGCACGGGCGCGATGAGCGGCAGGATGATGTGCCGGAGCCGCTGGAGGCCGTTGGCCCCGTCGAGCGCGGCCGCCTCGAGCACCTCGGTGCTCACCTGGGTGAGGCCGGCGTAGATCGAGAGCGCGACGAAGGGCACGCTCATCCAGACGATGATCACCGAGGCGACGACGAAGAACGAGAGCGGTTCGGCGAGCCAGTTGTGGCCCTCCGCACCCTCGACGCCGAGCCGCACGAGGGCCCAGTTGAGCAGCCCACGTCGCCAGTCGACGATCCAGATCCACACCGTCATCGCCGCGACGACGGGCATGGCCCACGCGACGAGCAGGGCGACCTGGAGCACCACGCGGGCCCAGGTGCTCAGGGCGTTCATCAGCACGGCCATCGCCCCACCGATGGCGACGGTCACCAGGGCGGTCACGATGCAGAACACGATCGACCGCACGACGACGGTCCACAGGTAGGGGTCGGTGACGAGGGCCTTGTAGTTGTCGAGGCCGACGAAGGGGGCCGGGGCCCCGAACTGCTGCATCAGGCCGTACTGCTTGAAGCTCGTGACGATCTGCCAGCCGATCGGGTAGCCGAGGGCGGAGATGAGCAGGACGAGCGACGGGATGATCAGGATCAGGGGGAGGCGGTTCCTCCGGCGGCGGTGCGCCCGCTTCGGGGTACCGGCCTTCGCGGTGGTCGGGGCCGTGGTCGTCCCGGTCGTCATGGGGGGTCCTCAGGTGGGGGTGGGTCCCCGGCGGCCGGTCACAGGGGAACCGGCCGCCGGGGTTCGATCACTTGCCGTTGAGCATCGGGGTGATCTTGGCGTCGTAGGCCTTCGCCAGGGCGGCGAGGTCGTTCGAGCCCTCGATCTTGCCGAAGAACTCCTCGAGGACCATCGAGGCCTCGACGGCGGCCCAACCCGGAGCGGCCGGGGTCAGCTTGGAGTTGGACGCGGAGTCGATCAGGGCCTTGGCGAACTCGTCGTCACCGAGGGAGGAGACGTAGTCGGAGTTGGCCGGGCCGAGGCCTGCACCGCCGAGCTTCTGCTGGTACTCGGGGCTGAAGATGATCTTCATCAGCTCCTTGGACAGCTCGGGGTTCTTCGTCTTGGCGGAGATGGCGATGTTCGAGCCACCGGCGAAGACCGGGGCCGGCTTGCCGTCGTTGCCGGGGAGGACGAAGGTGCCGAACTTCTTGTCGTTCCACTCGCGGACGACCTTGCCGTCCTTCTTGGCCGCGTCACCGATCGACCAGTGCGCCCAGCCCGGAGCCATGATCGTGGCCGCGGAGAGCGAGGTCTTGCCGGTGGCCTTGCCGTCGGCGTCGGTGATCACGTCGTTGTCGTTGACGTAGAGCCACGGCGTCTGGTCCTTGGCGTCGGCGGGCGCGTTGCTCGCCGTCTTCTGGATCGTCTGGAGCTGCTGCAGGCCCTTGAGGGAGTTCGGGTCCGAGAGGGTCGAGACCCACTGGCCGTTCTCCTTCTTGGCCAGGTCGCCGCCGTTGGCGAAGATCCAGGAGATGCCGTTGCGCCAGTCCTGGCCACCGATGAAGAAGCCGGAGAAGTTCTTGATGTGGCGCGGGTTCGCCTGCGCGACCTTGGTCACGGCCGCGTTGAACTCGTCGAGGGTGGTCGGCGGGTTCACGCCGGCCTCCTTCCAGACGTCCTTGCGCATGAACATGTAGCGCGAGCCGAAGTAGTAGGGCAGGGCGTACTTCTTGCCGTCGACCGAGCCGGCCTCGACGAAGGACTGCAGCAGCTTGTCGCCACCGAGCGCGTCGTACTGGTCGGAGATGTCGAGGAAGGCACCGACGTTGGTGAAGGTCGGCGACTGGGTGTTGCCGAGCTCGACGACGTCGGGGGTGTTCTCGGCGTCCGGAAGGGAGGTGGTCAGCTTGGTGACGAGGTCGGGCCAGGCCTGCTCCTCGATCTTGAGCGTGGCCCCGGTCTTGGCCTTGAACGTGTCGCTGAGGTACGTGCGCAGCTCGTCGGGGGTGTCCCCGCCTGCGAGCCACAGGGTGATCGTCTTGTCGGCGTTCGAGGTCGAGTTCGTGGCGGCCGGGGTGTCCGACGAGTCACCACCGTTCGCACACGCAGTCAGGACGAGCGCCGCGCTGGTCAGCGCGACGATGGGCAGGCGCCGAATCATTCGGTCTTCCTTTCGGGCGGTGGGGCCGTTCGGCCCCGGGGGTGCACCGAGGTGCGGGTGGTGGTGGGTGGTGCTGTGGTGGTGCTGTTGTGGTGGAGGTGCTCTCGCAGGGATGGAGCTGTGGTTGGGGGTCTAGACGACCCCGAGCTGGTCCCAGAGGACCACCGCCGCTGCGCCGCGCAGGACGATGTCCTGGGGTGATCCGGCGAGCCGGACGGACAGCGGTGCATCGGGGTCCGCGAGCAGGCGCTGGGCCAGCGTGCGCTCGAGGACGGGCAGGACCGGGGCGAGCAGCTCCTCCGGCCCGGCGAGCACGACCTCGGAGAGGTCGAGGGCGGCGACGATCGGGGCGAGGGCGACGCCGAGGCGCTCGCCGCCGGCCTCCACGACCTCGTGGCCGTCGGGGGAGTCGAGCGCCGCACGCAGCCGGGGGATCGACAACCAGGTCTCGAGGCAGCCACGCTTGCCGCAGGGGCAGTCCTCGCCACCGTCGGTGCCGACCGTGACGTGGCCGATCTCGCCCGCAGCGTGGTGGGCGCCGGAGACGCGGCGTCCGCCGGTGACGATGCCGCAGCCGACGCCTCGTCCGACGTGCACGAGGACCATGTCCTCGCTGCCGGGGGAGGCGCTCAGCTCGGCCTGGGTCGCGGCATCCGAGTCGTTGGACACGAGCACCGGGATGCCGGTGGCCTCGGCGACGAGCGCCTGGAGGGGCACGTCGGTCCAGCCCAGGTTGGGGGCGGTCCGTACGGTGCCGTTGCGGTCGACCAGGCCGGGGGTGCCGATGCCGATGCCGAGCACGGGGTAGGGGGAGCGGGCGATCGTGGCGAGCACGAGCTCGACGACCACCGCGGGGTCGACGCCGCGACCCTGGGCGGCGTCGACCGCCGCGGCGCGCTCCTCGCGCACCACGACCTCACCGGTGATGTCGAGCACCGCGGCGCGCAGCCGGGCCGGCACCGACAGGTCGACGGCCAGCGTGAGCAGGCGTCCGCGGTCGAGGTCGACGAGGGTGGCGCGCTTGCCGGGGCCACCCTGCTCGGCGGTGCCCACGTCGTGCACCCGGCCCTCGTCGATGAGCTCGGACACCAGGTGCGACATGGTCACCTTGGTCACGCCCACCTCACGGGCCAGCTGGGCCCGGCTGGTGGGCCCGAGACGGCGCAGGGTCTGCAGCACGAGCGACAGGTTCTGGCGACGGCCGTCCGTGGGGAGGACTGCTGCCGAGGGCCGGACGCGGCGCGGCATTGCGCTGGACATGAGGGTTAGTAAACTTTACTAACTTAATATTCGCAAGAGCCGAACCGCCGCCGTGACCGGACCGTTACGTGCCCCCGCCGGTACCGCCCGCGGCCCCGGCGGGCGACCTAGTCCTTGCTGCCCACGGCCTTCTGGGTGAACCGGAAGAACACCGACAGGGCGATCCACACGAGCGCGCCGACGACGGCCTGCCAGGTCTCGCCGGGGTCGCGCAGCCACTCGAGCGACGCCACCAGCACGCCGATCCCGCTGAGCACGAGCGCCGCTCCGCCGACCGAGGTGCCCCAGGCGACGAACGACTCGCGGGTCTTCTCGGCGAGCCAGCCACCGGCGATGCCGATCGCCGGGATGAAGACGACGGCGAGCAGCAGGTTGCCGTCGCCACCCTCGAGCAGCCGGAACAGCCGTGCCCCCACGAGCACGCCCACGAGGCCGCCGACCAGGAAGAACACGATGGTCGTGGCGAGCCGGAGCACCAGCCAGGCCATGAGCGCTCCGGCGAGGGCGATCGCCAGGCTGACCAGGAAGGTCGCGTCGAAGACACTGGCCAGCAGCCACCCGGCGCCGAAGCCCACGAGCATGAGCACGGTGCGGATCGACCACCCCCCGGCCAGGCCCAGGACGAGGCCGATGATGATCATGCTCAGACCGCTCACGGACGGCTCCCTCGTCATGGCGAGCGCCCTGTGGCATCACCCTTGCGGCAATTCTGGCGAACCCACCACGCCCGCCCCCCACCCATCGGGGGTGAGCCGGTGGTGGGTCCCGCGGGACCGCATCGCGGCAGTCCTCTGGTTGGGTGGGTCGTATGCCGTCCCTCACCCGCGCCGAGGCCACCACCCGGGCCGCCCTGATCACCGTCGATGCCATGACCGTCGACCTCGACCTCGACCGGGGGAGCGAGGTGTTCGGCTCGCACACCACGATCAGGTTCGCCTGCGCCGACCCGGGGGCATCGACGTTCGTCGAGGTGCGGGCGCGCGCCCTGCACTCGGTGACCCTCAACGGGACGGCGCTCGACCCGGCATCCGTGGCTGGGGGCCGGCTGGTCCTCGACGACCTCGCGACCGACAACCTGCTCGAGGTCGACGCCACCATGGCCTACAGCCATGACGGCCAGGGCCTGCACCGCAGCACCGATCCCGCCGACGGTGAGGCCTACGTCTACGGCCACCTCTTCCTCGACGCCGCCCCGACGGTCTTCGCCTGCTTCGACCAGCCCGACCTCAAGGCGCCCTACACGGTGTCGGTGGGCGCGCCCACCGACTGGACCGTCCTCGGCAACGGCGGCGCCACGCTCGTGGCCCCCGGGCGCACCGAGCTCGCCGAGACCCCGCCGCTCGCGACCTACTTCGTCACGGTCTGCGCCGGGCCGTGGGCCTCCGTGCGCGCCGAGCACGACGGCATCCCCCTGGGCGTGCACGCGCGACGGTCGCTCGAGCCGTACCTGACGGCGCAGGCCGAGCACATGCTCGAGGCCACGCGTGCGTGCTTCGACTACTACCACCGGCTGTTCGGCATCCGGTACCCGTTCGGGGAGTACCACCAGGTGTTCGTGCCGGAGTTCAACGCCGGCGCGATGGAGAACCCGGGGTGCGTGACCTTCCGCGACACCATGGTCTTCCGGGGGGCCGCGACCCCCGACGAGGTGTTCCAGCGCAGCAACACCATCGCCCATGAGATGGCGCACATGTGGTTCGGCGACCTGGTGACGATGCGCTGGTGGGACGACCTGTGGCTCAACGAGTCGTTCGCCGAGTACATGGCCTACCGCACGACCAGCGAGGTCACCGAGTTCACCGACGCCTGGGTCGAGTTCGGCGTCATCCGCAAGCAGTGGGGGTATGCCGCCGAGCGCGCTCCCAGCACGCATCCCGTCGCCGGTTCGCCTGCGCCGGACGCCATCTCGGCGCTCGGGAACTTCGACGGCATCTCGTACGCGAAGGGCGCGTCCGTCCTCCGCCAGCTGATCGCGCACATCGGGGACGACGCGTTCGTCGCTGGCGTGGGGGACCACCTGCGCTCGCACGCGTTCGGCAACGGCGACCTGGGCCAGTTCCTCGCCGCGATGGAGTCGG
The DNA here is from genome assembly GCA_963707895.1 of uncultured Actinomycetota bacterium. GTDB lineage: Bacteria > Actinomycetota > Actinomycetes > Actinomycetales > Dermatophilaceae > Fodinibacter. The sequence continues at coordinate 734,713 of CAVPRS010000011.1, forward strand.
CGTCCGGCCGATCGCTGTCGGCGTGGAGCGCGGCCTGGCTCGAGACCGCCGGTGCCGACCGGCTCGCGGTCGCCGACGGTGTGCTGACCCGCACGCCGCCACCCGCGTACCCCGCCGACCGGCCGCACACCCTCGATGTCGCCGCGTTTGCGGACGGAGTCGAGGTGGCGCGGGTGGATGTCGTCGTCAACGGTTCGCGCACAGCCGTTCCGGGCCTGGATGCGGTGCCGCCCGGTGCGCTGGTCGTGCCCAATGCCAGCGACCTCACCTGGGCGGAGGTGTCGCTCGACGCCGAGACGGTCGCGGCGCTGCCGGTCTCGCTGGCATCGGTCCCCGACGCCCAGGCGCGGGCCGTGCTGTGGGTCTCGCTGCTCGGTGCGGTGAGCCGGTCCGAGGTCGACCCGCGCGTGGCCCTCGAGGTGTTCGTGAACGCGTGGCCCCGTGAGCAGTCGGCCGCGGTGCTGGCCCGCACGGCGGTCGTCGTCACCAACCGGCTGGTCCCGATGTTCCTCCCGCCGCTGGAGCAGGAGGCTGCGCTGGCGCTCGTCGCCGAGGCCGCCGAGGCACTGCTCGAGCGGTCGTCGTCGGTCGGCGGCGCGGAGGGCGACGCGCTGGCGGTCGTCGCCGCCCGGGTGTGGGCGGGGGCCGGAGCGGACACCGAGCGGTTGCGGCGCTGGGCGGGCGGCGACGGCCTCCCGGGCGTCCTGGCCGGGGACGACGACTTCAGGTGGAAGGTGCTTCGGCGCCTGTCCTCGCTCGACGCCCTGTCCGACGACGAGGTCGACGAGGCCGAGGCCGCCGACCGCTCGCTCGCCGGCTCGCTGGCAGCACTGGGGGTGCGGGCCGTGCGGCCGACTGCGTCCGCCAAGGAGTGGGCCTGGGCTCGGCTGCGCGACGACGCAGAGCTGTCGAACTACGCGGCCCTGTCGTTGGCTACCGGGTTCTGGGTGACGGGCGACCCCGAGCTGGTGCGGCCCTACGTCGGCCGGGTGGGGGACCTCGTCGTCGCCCTGTCGTCGCGGATGGGTGACGACGCGCTGGCGCGGGTCGTCACCGCCATCCACCCGACCCGGCTGGTCGACGACGCGACCGCACGCGTGTCGGCCGGGCTGCTCGAGCGCGACGACCTCACCCCCGGGGTGCGGCGCGCGCTCGTGGATGCCGACTTCGAGCTGCGCGAGGCGCTCACCAGCCGGCGCCGCTTCGGCTGAGGCGGCGTCGCGCCAAGGGTGGGGTTTCCGCGTCGTCACAGTGACGGCGCGGCACCTGGCGGATGACGCGGAAGCTTCCGCGCCTCGACGGAACATCCGAGCCGTCACAGTGACGTCGCGGAAGCTCGGACCTGCCTACTGGCCGGTGCGCCCGTCGAGGCACTCCCGCAGGAGGTCGGCGTGGCCTGCGTGGCGGGCGTACTCCTCGACGAGGTGCACGACGATGTCGCGGGCCTCGATGGGCTCGTCGTGCACGTCGACCAGCGCGTCGAGGTCCAGTGACGCGTAGACCTCACGGGCGTGGGCGACCTCGCGGCGCCAGGACTTCCACGCGTCGGCGACCACCTCCTCGTCGGGGAGTGCGCCGTTGAAGTCGAGGTCGGGGTCGGCGTCGGTGCGGTACAGCCGAGGCAGGTCGGCATCGCCCTCGACGACCCGTCGCCACCACGAGTGCTCCACGCGTGCCAGGTGCCGGAGGAGGCCGAGGAGGGACATCGTCGACGGCGGCACCGAGCGGGTGGCCAGCTGCTCCGTGGTGAGGCCCTCGCACTTGAGCTCGATCGTCATCCGGTAGCGGTCGAGGTACTGCTCCAGGACGGCCCGCTCACCGCGCCCCGGCTCCAGCCCCTCGCGCGGGTCGGTGCCGGGCTCGCTCCACCTGCCGTCGGATGCCATCGGGCCAGCCAACCAAGTTCGGCGGTGTCCCGGCAACCGGGTTTGGGACGGCCCGGAGCCGACTGGGAGTCGGCCCGGCGAGGTGGAACGAGCCTCGAGAGGTGGCTAGCTGCCCGTGCGGGACCTGCCTGGCGGGCAGCTGGACCACCTCTCGCGGGCCGCACCGCAGTCGGAGGGCAGCTGACCACCTCTCGCGGGGCGACCGCCCGCCGCTGGTCGAAACGCGCCCGCCGACCTCGGCCTACTCGGCCCACCAGCCCCTGCTGCCGAACATGTCCCGGTACGACCCGAACGGCGACGCGGGAGAACGCGACCCGAGGTAGGAGCCCACGACCGCAGCCCCCAGGTCGCCGAGCTCCGGCGCCACGACCTTGCCGCCCGCTCGTCGGGCCATCGAGTCGACGAACCGGGCCAGCCCGGGGTCGTCGCCGAGCCGGAAGAAGGTGGTCTGGGCACCCAGGCGCGCTGCGGCATCCAGCTCGCGCACGGCCAGTGCGATGGTGCGCGGGTGCGGCGGGTAGTCGAAGAACACCTCACCACCGGGCTCCAGGTGCGACGTCGGCTCGCCGTCGGTGACGATGAGCAGCACCGGCTGCTCGTGCGGGTGCCGCCGGAAGTGCCGGTTCGCCAGGAGCAGGGCGTGGTGCAGGTTGGTGCCCTTCTCCCACATGGCGTCGAGTGCAGTGAGCTGCTCGATCTCCATGACCTCGGCGTGCCGCCCGAACCCGATCAGCTCGAGGTGGTCACCCCGGAAGCGTGACGAGATCAGCTGGTGCAGAGCGAGCGCGGTGCGCTTCATCGGGACCCACCGGCCGTCCATGGCCATCGAGAACGACGTGTCGACCAGCAGCGCGACCGCCGCCCGGGTGCGCGCCTCGGTCTCGACCACCTCGACGTCGCGGATGTCGAGCCGGATGCCGTCGCGCCCCGCCGTTCCCTCGTCGGCGGTGCGGGTGAGGGCGTTGGTCATGGTGCGGGTGACGTCCCAGGCCTCGGTGTCGCCGAACTCCCAGGCGCGGGTGGCGCCGCTCGGCTCACCGGCCGCCCCGGCCGCGCGCACGTCGCGCGCGCCGGACCGGTTGGACAGGCGACCGGCGACGTCGCGCAGCAACGACTTGCCGAGCTCGCGCATGGCCTGTGGTGACAGGCGCAACGTGCCGTCGGCGGCCCGCTTGAGGTAGCCGCTCTCGCGCAAGGCCTTCTCGAGCGAGGCCAGCGCGCGGGCGTCGACGGCCGCCTCGTCCCCGAGCTGGCGGGCCAGGGCATCGAGGTCGACGTCGTCCATCCGCGCGCCGGGGTGGGCCTGGGCGAGCTGGTCCGAGAGGGCGTCGAGCTGCGCGATGTCCTGCAGCACGCCGGTGCCGTCGCCGAGCCCGAGGCCCTGCTGGCCACCGAACTGCTCGGAGCCGTCCCAGTCCTCGCCCGGGCGCAGGCCGCGCAGCAGGTCGTCGAGCCGGTCGAGCTGCTGCATGAGTCCCGGTGAGCCGAAGGCCTGTTGCGACAGCTCGGCGAGCTCGGCCCGCTGCTCGGGCGTCATCGACGCGAGCATCCGCTGGGCCGCTGCGGCCCGCTCGGCGAGCGAGTCGATCAGCTCCTCGACCGACTCGGGGTTCTCGGGGAAGAACTCGCCGTGCTTGTCCATGAAGTCGCGGAACTGCTCGCCCGTGTCGTCGCCGCGGGCGTGGGCGGCGAGCAGGTCGCCGAGGTCGCTCAGCATCTCCTCGACGCGCTCGCGGTCCTCGGGCGTGGCGTTCTCGAGCGCCTGCTTCATCCCGGCGAAGCGCTGGTCGAGCAGCTCACGGCCGAGGAGGTCCTTGATCTGCTCGTACTTCTCCCGGGCGTCGCTGCTGCGCCACTCGTAGTCGGCGAGCTCGGTGACCGCGGCCGCCGGGGACGCCGGCAGCCCCTCCATCCGCATCTCGGCGAACCGCGCGTCGTCGTCGAGGTCACGGGCGAGCTGCTTGCGCTCGGCGAGCACCGCGTCGTCGAGGAGCTTGCGGATCTCGTCGAGCGTCCCCCCGAGCTGGTGCTTCTGGAGCAGCTCGCGCCGCCGCTGCGCCACCTGGCGCGCGAGCTCGTCGAGACCCACCCGGGATGCCGTGCCCTGCCTGAGCAGCTCACGCATCGCCCGCTCGGGCGAGGAACCGGCCATGACGTCCTCACCGATGGCGTCGAGCGCCTCGCGCAGGTCGACGGGCGGCGCGAGCGGGTCGGGGCCGCCGGCATACCGCGCGTAGCGCGACGTGCGACCCGCGCCGCTCCTCCCGCTCGCCGGGCTCATCCGTAGATCGTCTCCCCGTCGGCGCTGTCCTTGGCGATGCGCCGAGCCAGGTACAGGCCCTCGAGCGCGAGCTCCACGGCACTGGCCCGCTCACCGTCGGTGGTGGCACCGAGCCGCTCGCACACGGCGTCGTAGACGTCGGACTCACCGATCACGGGCAGGCCGCGGAGGAACTCGTCGGCGCTGACCCGCTCGCCGGTGGTGACCAGGGCGCCTCCGTCGATCGCGTCGACGATGAGGTGCAGGTCGATGCCGCCGAGCCGCTTGCGGCAGGTCTCGGCCGTCGAGGTGCGCAGCAGGTGGGCCAGCACCTCGCGCTCGCGGCCCTCCTCGCCCGACTCGAACTCGATCTTGCCGCGCAGCACGTCCAGCGCCGCCTCGAGGTCGACGACCCGGGCGACCGCCTGCTCCTCACCCTTGGTGGTCGCCCGGTGCAGGGCGGCGGCTGCGACCGTCTCGGTGCCGGCGATGGCGAACCGCGCAGACACACCGGACCGCTGGTCGACCGCGGGCGAGGTGCGCAGGGCCCGGGTGAAGCGCGCGATGATCTCGACGAGGGCGTCGGGCACCGTGGCGACGAGGTTGGCCTCCTGGCGGATGACGGCCACCTCGTCGTCGAGCTCGCGCGGGTAGTGGGTGCGGATCTCGGCACCGAAGCGGTCCTTGAGCGGGGTGATGATCCGGCCCCGGTTGGTGTAGTCCTCGGGGTTGGCGCTGGCCACGACGAGCACGTCGAGCGGCAGCCGCAGCACGTAGCCACGGATCTGGATGTCGCGCTCCTCCATGACGTTGAGCATCGCGACCTGGATGCGCTCGGCGAGGTCGGGCAGCTCGTTGATCGCGACGATGCCACGGTGGCTGCGCGGGATGAGGCCGAAGTGGATCGTCTCGGGGTCGCCGAGCCGGCGGCCCTCGGCCACCCGCATCGGGTCGACGTCACCGATCAGGTCGGCGACGCTGGTGTCGGGAGTGGCGAGCTTCTCGGCATACCGCTCGTCGCGGTGCCGCCACTCGACCGGCAGGTCGTCACCGCGCTCCGCCGCCCGTCGTCGCGACTCCACGGTGATCGGCTCGAACGGGTGCTCGCCCAGCTCGGACCCGGCAAGGACCGGCGACCACTCGTCGAGCAGGCCCACCAGGCTGCGCAGCAACCGGGTCTTGCCCTGGCCGCGCTCGCCGAGCAGCACGACATCGTGACCGGCGAGCAGGGCCCGCTCGAGCTGGGGGATGACGGTGCTGCCGAAGCCGTGCAGTCCCGGCCACGGGTCCGCACCGGCCGCCAGGGCGGCGAGCAGGTTGTCGCGGATCTCGGACCGCACCGACCGGGCGACGTGCCCGGTGGCGCGCAGCTCGCCGACGGTGGTCGGGGCAGGACGCTCGCTCATCGCCTCACGCTACGTCAGGATCCGCCGGGACAACAGGACCGCCCGGGAACCGTAGAACGTGGGCTCACCGCAGTGCGCGAGGTCACAGTGTCAGGATTTGGCAACCCCATAGCAGCCCTTATAGACTCCTCATTGAACACCGATAGTGCTCTGTGGACCTCTTCCCGGCAAGCGGGGGGCGCTCTGATCGTCCAACCGGAGCCGACGCCCGTTCGCCGCCGCGTGACGGACTCCCGCGCCACAGCACCACGAAGGACACGAAATGCACGCAGTCATGACCAGCCGCAAGACCAAGGTCGCCGGGTTCCTCGGCACCGTCGCCGTCACCGGCGGCCTCCTCGCCACCGCAGTGGTGGGCACGGGTGCCTACTTCTCCGACACCAAGGCGGACAACCACATCACCGGGACCATGGGCTCGATCCAGGTCGCGGGCCACGACGGTTCGGGCGACAACAAGCTGGACGCCGTGTTCACCGACATGCTGCCGGGCGCGACCAAGAGCGCGACCCTGCGCTACGAGAACACCGGCAAGAACGCGCAGGACGTCTGGGTCGTCTTCAAGGGCGCAGGTTTCGGTGACGGCACCGGCAAGGTCGGCATCAACTCGCTCGGCCGCTACGCCGAGGTCCACGTCGCCAGCAACGGCACCGAGCTGTTCACCAGCGCGAACCTGAACGACGGCTACCCCGCCGGCACCCCCGACGTGAAGCCGCTGCCCAGCAAGATCAAGCTGGCTGACGCCCTTGAGCCGGGCCACACCGGGGACTTCAAGTTCTCGTTCACGCCGTCCTCCAAGTTCACGGGTTACCAGGGCAAGCAGATCCTCGGCCTCGACTACGACCTCGTGGCCACCCAGGTCGGCGTGCAGCCGGGCGCCTGATGCGCTGGGGCAAGGTGGCCGGCCGGTTCCTCGTCGCGCTGGTGGTCCTCACCTTCGCGGGGGGCGTCGCGGCGGCCACCTTCGCCCACCAGCAGGGCTACCAGGCCTATGCGGTCCGCACGGGGTCGATGACGCCGGAGCTCCCGCCCGGTGACCTGGTCATCGACGCACCGGCCACCGGGCCGTACACCAAGGGCGACGTCATCACCTTCGCGGTGAAGGCCGCCCCCGGCATGGACCCCGTGGTCACCCACCGCGTCGTCGACGTCGCGGATGACGAGATCACGACCAAGGGGGACGCCAACGCCACCGCGGACTCGGGCACCAGGACCACGGCCGACGTGGTGGGAGAGGTCATCCACCAGATCCCGAACGCGGGGTACGTGCTCGTGTTCCTGAAGCAGCCGGGCGGTGTCCTCGGCCTGCTCACGTCGATCGTCGCGCTGATGCTCTCCTGGTCCCTGTTCTTCGGCAAGCCCGTCGACGCGTGACCGGCGCACCACCACAAGGCCCCCGGCTGACCCAGCCGGGGGCCTCGTCGTCGATTGCGCCCGGGCTCGATCCACAGGCTCCTCTCAGGCTCTGCCGGACCTGCGTTCAGGTTCGTCGCTGCACACTGTGCGCTCCGGCCGCTGTGGCCGTCCAGAACACGGAGAGGGGCGGCCATGTCCACGCAGGACGACCCGGGTCAGGGTGTCTGGTGGGAGTCGACCGGCTCGCCACAGGGCCAGCCGGACCCGTGGACGTCGGAGCTGTGGGCACGCCCCGACACCGTCGGCGGTCTCGCCCAGACGACCGACCGATCCATCCCCGCTCCGCCACCACCCCCGCACGGCCCGCAGCGGCCCAGTCGCCGGGGACTGGCCGTGGTCGCCGCCGTCGTCGCCGCGGCACTCCTGGCCGGCGGTGCGGCGCTCACCGGCGCGCTGCGATCCACGGACGATCCCGCTTCCGCAGCGCCGAGACCCTCCGCGTCGGCGCCGCCCTCGGTGCCGAGCTCGCCCAGCCGCCCCACCGTTCCTCCGAGCACCCCGCCGAGCACCGCGCCGAGCACCGCACCCAGTGCACCGCCCGGCGTCGTGCCCAGCACTCCGCCCAGCGGCGGACAGCAGCCCGGGTCGTCCCTGACACCCGACCAGTCCGCGGATGCAGCAGCCGTGTCCAAGGGACTGGTCGACGTCAACACCACCATCGGGTTCGACGGGGCGCAGGGCGCCGGAACGGGCATCGTGCTCTCGGCCGACGGGCTGGTTCTCACCAACCACCACGTCGTCGCCGGGGCGACCGCCATCCGCGTCACCGACGTCGGCAACGGAAAGGCGTACGACGCGACGGTGCTCGGCTACGACAGCACCCACGACGTGGCGGTCCTGCGGCTCAAGGACGCGTCCGGCCTCACGGTCGCCCCGCTCGGCTCGTCGTCGACGGTGAAGGTGGGCGACGCCGTCGTCGCCGTCGGCAACGCCGGCGGAGTCGGTGGGACCCCGACCCCGGTGGCCGGAACCGTGCGCGCGCTCGACCAGCAGATCACCGTGCGGGACGAGCTCGACGGCTCGGCCCACCGGCTCACCGGCCTGATCCAGGTCGATGCCGCGATCGCGCCGGGGGACTCCGGCGGTGCGGTCGTGAACTCCGACGGCAAGGTCGTGGGTGTCGTGACCGCCGGGTCCACCGGCGGTGCAGCCGCCAGCGACTCCGCCACGCTCGTCGACGGCTTCGCGATCCCGATCGACGAGGCACGCTCGATCGCCGAGCAGATCATCGACGGGCGCTCCTCGAGCACGGTCCACATCGGTGGCACCGCGTTCCTCGGTGTCCAGGTCGCTCCCGGCACCCCGACCCAGGGTGCGGCCAGGGCCGGGGCCCAGGTGGCGGGCATCGTTCCCGGATCGGCGGCGGAGCGGGCCGGCATCGAGCAGGGTGACGTGCTCACCGCGGTCGACGGCCGCGCCGTGACCTCGCCCGAGGCCCTGCACACCGCCGTGTCCGCGCACCGGCCCGGCGACACCGTGAAGGTCGCGTGGACCGACGCGTCCGGCAAGACCCACAGCGCCACCGTCCGCCTGGGCTCCGGCCCGGTCGGCTGACCCAGCTTCCCCAACGAGAGGACCCCACCGTGACCAGCACTGGCCAGGACCCGCAACAGGCCCCCGCCCTGACCGTCCCGGGCGCCGACCACGCAGCACTGCTGGCGGACGCCCTGTTCCAGGTCAAGAAGGTCGTCGTGGGCCAGGACCGCCTGGTCGAGCGGGTCATGGTGTGCCTGCTCGCCGACGGCCACTGCCTCATCGAGGGCTTCCCCGGCCTGGCCAAGACGCTGACCGTGTCGACGATGGCGCAGGCCGTGGGTGGCGACTTCGCCCGGCTGCAGTTCACGCCGGACCTGGTGCCGGCGGACCTGGTCGGGACCCGCACCTGGCGGCCGTCGCAGGAGGACTTCGCGATCGAGTGGGGCCCGCTGTTCGCGAACATCGTGCTGGCGGACGAGATCAACCGCGCCCCCGCCAAGGTCCAGTCGGCGCTGCTCGAGGCGATGGGCGAGCGGCACGTGTCGATCGCCGGCGAGACGCGTGCGCTCCCGCGGCCGTTCCTCGTGCTCGCCACCCAGAACCCGATCGAGTCCGAGGGCGTCTACGCCCTGCCCGAGGCGCAGCGCGACCGGTTCCTCATGCACGTCGTGGTCCAGCAGCCCACGTACGAGGAGGAGGTCGCGATCGCCCACCGCATGTCCGGTCGGCCGCCGCAGGCCGAGCAGGTGCTGACCAGCGAACAGCTCGTCGAGCTGCAGGGCGTCGTCCGGGACGTGTTCGTCCACCACGCCGTGCAGGACTACGCCGTCCGCCTCGTGATGGCGACCCGTGAGCCGGCCCGCTGGGGCCTGGACGACCTGTCCCGCCTGATCGCCCTCGGCGCCAGCCCGCGCGGGACGCTGGGCCTGCTGTCCTCGGCCCGGGCGCTCGCCGTGCTCCGCGGCCGGCGGTACGCCGTCCCGCAGGACGTGTACGACGTGGCGCCCGAGGTCCTGCGCCACCGCATCACGCTCACCTACGACGCGCTCGCCGAGGGCGTGCACCCCGAGGCCGTCGTGGAGTCGCTGCTGAGCAGGGTTCCGGCACCGAGCATCTCGCCGCAGCAGGGCGTGCACCAGAGCGCGATGACGGTCCCGATGGCGGCGGGATGAGCGCCCCACTGCTGTCGATGCCGGCGTCGGATGCCGCCGCCCGGGCTCAGGTGCTGCGGCGCCTCGAGCTGGCCATCGCCCACCGGCTCGAGGGTCGGGACAGCGGTGACCACGCCAGCTACGCCTACGGGCCCGGCAGCGAGCGGGCCGGGGCCCGACCGTACGCACCCGGCGACGATGCCCGACTCGTCGACTGGAACCTGACGGCACGATCCGGCCAGGTCTGGGTGCGACAGACCGAGGCCGACCGCGAGCTGGAGACCTGGGTCGTCGTGGACCGCTCGGCCAGCCTCGACTTCGGCACGGCCGACTGCGAGAAGCGTGACGTCGCGCTCGGCGCCACCGCGGCGTTCGGAATGATGAACCTGCGCGGTGGCAACCGGTTCGGCGTGCTGCTCGCCGGCACCGACCGGTTGCGGCACATCCCGGCGCGGCGCGGGCGGAGCGCGTTCCTGGCGTCGCTGGCCGCCGTCCACGACTCCCCGAGGCAACCCGGCCCTCCCGGCTCCGGCGCCACCCTGTCGGACGCCCTGCGGCGGCTGCACCTGGTGCAGCCCCGCCGCAGCCAGGTCGTGGTCGTCTCGGACTTCCTGGGTGACGACGGGTGGGCGAGCGAGCTCAGCGGCGCCGTCCGGCACCACGACGTGGTCGCAGTCCATGTCACCGACCCGCGAGAGCTGACCCTCCCGGCCGTCGGGATGCTGGCCGTGGTGGACACCGAGACGGGGCGGCAGCGCTACGTCCAGTCCGCGTCACAAGGACTTCGCGCCAAGTACGCGACGGCCGCGGAGGCGCGCCATCGGGGGATCGTGGCGCGGATCGAGGGTGCGGGCGCCACGTACCTGCACCTGTCGACCGACAGGGACTGGCTGTCCGACACGGTCCAGTTCGCCTCACGCCAGGACCGGGCGCGGCGCGCCCGTCCCTCGGACGCCACCATCGCGCGGTTCAGGCCGGCGGTGGCCCGATGAGCTTCCAGTCCGCTTGGCGGTTGCTGCTGCTGGTGCTGCCCGTCGCCCTCCTCGTCGGCTACCTGCTGGTCCAGCGACGCCGCCACACCCAGGTGGTGCGGTTCACGAGCGTCGACCTCCTCGACTCGGTCGCACCGCGTCGGCAGGGTTGGCAGCGGCACGTCCCGGCGGCGGCGATGCTGCTCTCCCTCGTGGTGCTCACCCTCGCGTTCGCCGAGCCGGCAGTGGCGATGCGCACTCCCAAGGACAACGCGACCATCATGCTCACCCTCGACACCTCGGCGTCGATGACCGCGACCGACGTCGCGCCGAGCCGGCTGGCCGCCGCCGAGGCCCAGGCCTCGCAGTTCGTCGAGAACCTGCCGCGCGGGGTCCAGGTCGGGCTGGTGAGCTTCGACAGCGCCGCCCGGCTGCTGGTGGCGCCCACGACGGACCGGGCGCAGCTCACGGCAGCCATCCGGTCGCTGTCCGTCGGCGCGGGCACGGCGACCGCCGCGGGGATCCGCGAGTCGCTCGACGCGATCGCGGCCGTGCCGAAGGGCACCACCGGCAAGCCGGTGCCGGCGGCGATCGTGCTGATGAGCGACGGGGCCCCCACCCTCGGCGACGGACAGCTCTCGCCGACCGAGGCCGCCGACGCGGCCGCGCAGGAGGCGCGGGTGCAGAAGGTGCCGGTCAACACGATCGCGTTCGGCACCTCCGGCGGCATGGTGACCATCCAGGGCCAGGACATCGCGGTCCCGTACGACCCCGACTCCATGAGCCGCGTCGCGCAGGACAGTGGTGGACGCTCGTTCACGGCAGAGAGCGCCGACCAGCTCGGCTCGATCTACGCCCAGATCGGCCGCGACGTCGCCTACACGGTGCAGACGCGCGACCTCACCGCAGCCTTCGCAGGCGTGGCCCTGATGATGGCGGTGCTCGCCGCGGCCGGGGCCCTGCTGTGGACCCAGCGTCTCGTCTGACCTCAGCCGGTGACGCCGAGGGCGATGACGTAGCCACCCACGGGGATCATGACCGCCGCACCGACCGTCGTGGCGTGCACCGACAGCCACCGATTCGCCGCGACGAGACGAGGGACCGTCTGCTGGGGGAAGAGGACCGTCGCGACGATGGGAACGGCGACCGTGGACGTGGCGACCAGGGTGTAGACGACGAGGAGGACGAGGTTCTCCTCGAGCGGCAGAGCCGCCCTGTTGATGGCCAGACCCGCAGCCAGGGCCAGCAGCCCCGCCTTCGGACGCAGGCACAGTGCGAGTCCGATGCCGAACACGGGCAGCACCCCGAGGGAGCCGACGTCGTCGAGCCAACCCGAGCCGCCGGGGGCGTGCGAGCGGCTCTGCCGCACCAGGGTGAGGACCCCGATGAGGACCATCACGCCGCCGATCACGATCTCCAGCTGACCGATGAGGGCGTCGTGCTGGCGTGTGCGCCCGGGCAGCGCCCGACCGACAAGGGTCGCCAGGGCGACCACGACCAAGGTCCCCAGCAGCGTGGCGGCGAGGAAGGCCGCGCCCGCGCGGCGCCGACGGTCCGACAGCAGGATGACGATCGCCGCGGTGACGGGGACGGTGCTCAGCGCGGCCGCCAGGGCCAGGGGTAGCAGCCCGAGCAGCGCTTGCCCCATCGGGTCTCCGATCTCGACCAACGCCCGTCCGGGACAGCCGACTACGCCGCTCAGCAGCGGCAACGGCTCGGATCAGCGGCGGTTCGTGTAGTTCAGGGCCACCTCGAGGTCGGCGTCCTTGAGCAGGTGCTGGACCGCCTGGAGGTCGTCACGCGACTTGCTCGTGACGCGCACCTCGTCACCCTGGATCTGGGTCTTGACGCTCTTCGGTCCCTCGTCGCGGATGATCTTGGTGATCTTCTTCGCGTTCTCCGACGAGATGCCCTCCTTGAGCGGGCAGTCGAGCTTGTACTCCTTGCCCGACAGCCGCGGCCCGGCCTCGGGCACGTCGAGGTGCTTGAGTGAGACGCCACGCTTGATCAGCCAGGTCTGCACGACGTCGAGCACCGCCTTGCAGCGCTCCTCGCTGTTGGCCTCGATCTTGATGACCTCGCCGGCGAGCTCGACCGTCGCCCCCACGCCCTTGAAGTCGTAGCGGTTGGCGATCTCCTTGGCCGCGGTGTTGACGGCGTTCGCCACCTCCTGCTTGTCGTACTTGCTGACGATGTCGAAGCTGCTGTCCGCCACGGGTCCTCCAGGTCGATTCGGTCTGCCGGTTGCGGCTTGCTATCCTTCCATGCGCACCAGGCAGGTTGCCCGAGCGGCCAATGGGAGTGGACTGTAAATCCATCGCGAAAGCTTCGAAGGTTCGAATCCTTCACCTGCCACCACGTGTTAAAGGCCCCGTGACCTGCGGAAACGCGCAGAATCACGGGGCCTTTCGCTTCCCCGTGTGCCAGATGAGTGAGGCCGAGGGCGCAAATTCTGCGGCGTCCTGTGTCTTGCGCCGGGCCTGAGCACCTAACGCGTCCCGCCTCGGACTTACTGGGCCACTCGTGCGCCAGCTCGGATCGCGGCGACCACATCGAGGACTCCTTGGGTGGTGGCGGCCGAGTCGTCCTTGTCCGCGATGAGCTCCTCATGGCTGGCGCCGTCGACGATGCGGTGAACGCTGTTGGTCGACATTGCGGCGATGCGCTGGTGGCTGGCGATCAGGTCCGCGTCGCTTCCGTTGCCCGCGGTGAGCACGACCAGCGGCTTGGCGCCGAAGTCCGTGAAGGACGCCGCCTCCGCCATGGAGGCGTTGGCCTGGGCGAACTCGTCGATGAAGCTGCGCAGGTTGCTTCCGGTGCTGAGGCTTGCACGGAGTTCGTTTCTGGACTCGGGGGGAAGGCCCGCGCCCTCGACGGGGGCGTAGAGCCGGGTCAGACCGAGCCGCGCGGAGGTCGAGACCAGGGTGGAAACTCTCTCCAGGGGGTCGTAGCGGTTCGGGTCGGTCGAAGGCGCGACGGTTGGTGCACTCCGCGGCGCAGTCGTGTCCACGACCACCAGCCCGGCGACCTCGTCGGGGTAGCGCGCAGCGTAGGTGAGGACGTAGAGCCCGCCGAAGGAATGGCCTGCCAGGACGTAGGGCCCGGGAACGTTGGCCTGCTCCAAGAGCGTGTGCAGGTCCGTCGCGATCTGTGCGGCGTCCTGCGCAATGCCCACAGGCTCGCTTCCCCCGCGACCTGGGCGGTCGTAGACGCACACCCGGGTATGGGCCGCCACCCTGGGTGCGATCCAACCCATGTTCGCGGCCATCTCGCCGCCGCCGGGCTGGAGCACGACGGTCGGTGCGCCCGTGCCGGTGCAGTGCAGGCGGAGGGCGTGTCCACCGACGTCGATGGTCTGTCCCGACATGGCGGCCGGGGCGTCGGTTGCCGCACTGATGCTCTCGTAGCCGCCGCCGAGAGCGGCCACGACGAGCATCGCGAACACGGGGTAGAGCAGCCCCGAGCGCGTCCAACTCGCAAGGTGCCGCCGGCTCCGCAGGGTCATCCATGCGACGAGGGCGAGCAGCGCTGGCGGCCACACCCAGCTGAGGATCGGGTCCACCGACGTGCCGAACACGAGCAACAGGAGGGCCCCGACTGCCATGAAGGCGCCGGGGACAACGGCCCAGAGCTGCGGCTTGTCGGTGAACCGCAGCGAAAGCCCGGCCAGCACCGCCCAACCCACCGCGAACCCGAGAAGGACCGCCCCGGTGATTCTTGCTTCCTCGGCCGGAACGAAGGGGGCTGCCACGAGGAGCGCCGCGGTGACCAGTCCGGCCAGCAGCGACCCGGAGACCACCCATCCGATGCGTCCGCGCGGCACCAAGGCGGACGGGGAGGACGACACACCCCTCGCTGGTACGTCGGAAGAACCGGTGTCCTCGGCGCTGGTCGTGTCGGTCCGGTGGCTCCGGGTCGAGGTGATCATGACGATCCCTTTCTGGGCCTCCCGAGGTGGTCGGCGCGAGAACCACGGTCGCGCTTACCGGGCTCCCTCGCCCCGGTCAGATGGCCGGGATCCGGGGGTGACCTTCGACAGTCCGGCCAGATGGCCGGGGCGAGCGCGGCTCGTTGGAGGCATGGTCCGAGGAGGAATCAGGCCCACCGAGGAGGAGATTGACGCATGAATGCCGAAAGCACAGTGGGGACGGTCGACTGGACGATTCGTACCGGGGGGCTTCTGGACCCCGCTGAACGTCGTCGCCTGGTCGCTGACCTGGCTCGCGTTCACCTGACCAACGCCCATGGACGGCTCAGCGTCCTCATCCGGCTCAACCGGGGGCGGAATGCGTACGTGCCCCCAGAGCGGCTGGCGCTCCCGGACTCACCGCTCACCCGTGCGTCACACGAGACCGCCATTCAGGCACTACCGGTCACCCTGCTCAACCACGGCTACCGCACCTACGTGTTCGGCAGAGCGTTGGGCGAGCTCGAGGGGGTGGAGGTGGACGCCGAGCTTCTGTACGCCGCGGCACTGCTGCACGACACCGGACTGGTCCTCGCCAGCGGCAGGGAGGACTTCACGCTCACCTCTGCCCGGGTGGCCCGGGACGTCGCCGAGAAGGTCGGGCTGTCCACGGCAGCAACCGAGACCCTCCAGAGCGCCATCACCATGCATCACAGCCCTCGCGTCAGCCGTGCGGCCGGGCCGGTGGCGTACCTATTGTCGGCTGGTGCGGGGGTGGACGTGGTCGGGCTGCGCTGTTGGGACCTCCCCCGGTCCGTCCTCACCGGCGCCGTCGCTGCCCACCCGCGCGAGGGGTTCAAGGAGTACTTCACGCCACGCCTGGGTCGCCGAGGCTGCCCGGGTCCCTCAGGGCCGGGCGCAGCTGCTGCGCCGGTACGGCGCGTTCAGCACGGCTGTCGCGCTCGCTCCGTTCGAGGAGTGAGCTCCAGGACCCGCGGCGGAGCCGGCACGGATCAGTGACACGCTCGCTCCCGGAATCTCGGTTCGTCGCGCGGGCTAGGCGTTGGCGGCCAGTGCCACGTCCTCGTCGACGAGGTCGGCGTTGAGCTCGATGGCGGCCGCAGACCCTTCCCCGGCGGCGGTGATGACCTGGGCCCTGGGGTTGGCGACGTTGCCGGCCACCCAGACGCCGGGCACGCTGGTTGCGCCCGACGGTCCCGCAACGACCCAGCCGGCTTGGTCCATGGCGCAGCCCAGTTGTGCGAGTAGGTCGCTGTTGGGGATGAATCGGGGAGGCACGAACAGTGCACGCCCTGGCGATCACCCGGCCGTCATCCATCTGGATTCCTCGCAGCCGGTCGTGCTCGACCAGGGCTTGGCTGACGTCTCCTTCGACGACCTCGATGGCCCGGGCCTCCAACTGGGCTCTCTGTTCGTCGGTCAGGACGCCCGCGGGCATCACCAGGATGACGTCCTCGGACCACTGTCGGACGATCTGCGCGTACCGCACGGATTCCGGCGTTGCGCCCAGGACAGCCAGCGGCTGATCGGCAACCTCGTGTCCGTGGCAGTACGGGCAGTGCAGCACGTCGCGTCCCCACCGCTGGGCCAGACCGGGGACATCGGGCAGCTCGTCGCGCAGACCGGTGGCCACGAGCACCCTGCGCGCCAAGACCTGAGGCCCGTCGGACAGCGAGACCGTGAACCTCGTGGGGCTCTCGCCGACCAACCTGGTGACGATGCCCTCGCGGACCTCGCCGCCGTAGCTGCGCACCTCGTGCCGTCCGACCGCGAGCAGGTCTGCTGGCGGCATGCCGTCGCGCGAGAGGAACCCGTGCATGTGGGCGGCCGGCGCGTTGCGCGGCATGCCGGAGTCCACGACCAGCACACGTCGACGAGCCCGCGACAGGACCAACCCCGCAGACAGTCCTGCTGCGCTGCCGCCGACCACCACCACGTCGTATTCGGTCATGTCCGCAGCATGCACCCGGGCGACCCGCCACGTCACCGCGCCCGAGAGGACCTCGGGCGTGCAGCACCTGCCGGGCCGGCGGTACGGTCGGCTCGTGCTACACGGCCGCGAGCGGGAACGCGCGCTCCTTGCCGCCACGGTGGATCATGCGCGGGCCGGAACTGCGGACGTGCTGGTCGTCACGGGAGAGCCCGGCGTGGGCAAGACCGCACTGTTGAACGACCTGGTCTCCTTGCAGCAGGGCGATGGAGGCGCACGCGTGCTGCGGACCGCCGGTGTGGAGTCCGAGTCGCCCCTGCCGTTCGCTGCCCTGCACCGTCTGCTTCGCCCGGTCGTGGACTACGACGCGCTGCCGCCACCCCAGGCGAGGGCGTTGCGGGTGGCGTTCGGGCTCGAGGACGGCCCCACCATCGAGTCCTTCCTCGTCGGGGTCGCGACCGTGTCGGCACTGACCGAGGCGGCCTCCCTCGAGGCACCTGTCCTGTGTGTGGTCGACGACGCGCAGTGGCTCGACCCGGCGTCCACGGATGCGTTGCTCTTCGCGGCCCGACAGCTGTCCGCCGACCCGGTGGTCATGGTCTTCGCGGCCCGTTCGGAGGCGTCCGACATGGCGCCCTTCGCTCGCTGAGGGGCTGCCTGTGCTCCGGCTCGGCGGCCTGACCCGGGAGAGTGCCCGAGAGCTGCTGGGTGAGCACAGCGACGCCCGGCTACCTCCCGACGTCGTCGACCGGTTGGTCCACGAGACCGGGGGCAACCCGTTGGCACTGCTTGAGCTGCCCAGCGGCCTGAGCCCGGCCCAGCTGCGCGGGGCTGCGCCGTTGCCCCAGCAGCTGACCCTGACGGCCGACGTGGAACGAGCCTTCCTGGATCGGTGCCGCCGGCTCGGCGAGTCGGTGCAGACGTTGCTCCTGGTGGCGGCCGCCGACGACACCGGGCGGGTCGACACGGTCGGTCAGGCGGCCAGCACCATGGGCGTCCAACGAGGGGACTGGCACGACGCCGAACGTGCCGGCCTGCTCAGCGTCACCGGCGACGCCGTCGAGGTCCGCCACCCTTTGGTCCGTTCGGCCGTGTACCAGGCGGCCACCAGCTTCGAGCGCCGACAGGTACATCGTGCGCTGGCGGACGCGATCGGCGCGGACAACCCCGACCGGGCCACCTGGCACCGCGCCGTCGCCGCCGACGGCCCCGACACCGACATCGCCGATGACCTGAGCCAGGTCGCACTGCGCGCTGAGCAGCGTGGTGGTCACGTCGCCGCAGCGGACGCGTTCGAGCGGGCCGCGGCCCTGACGGCTGAGGAGGGGATCCGCGCGGCTCGACTGTTCGGGGCGGCCCGAACCGCATGGGCGGCCGGGCAGGCCGTCCGCGCACGGGCGCTGGCCGGCTCAGCCCGTGAGCTCGCCACTGACCCACTGCTGCGCGCGGACATCGACCGGCTCCGCGCTCGCATGGAGATCTACGTCGGCTCCGCAGCCGACGCGCACCGCATCTTCACCGCCGGGGCTCGTGCGGTCGCCGAGAAGGACCATGGCCGCGCCCTGGAGATGGCCTCGGCTGCCGCCCTGACCCGTACCTACGGCGGCGACAGTGGAGCCGCCCTCCCCGACGACGTGCTGGAGCGCCTGCTGGCTCCGACCGATGCCGACACGACCCGCACGGCGTGCCTACGGCTGTTGCTGGGCACCCTCACCGCGTCCGCCGAGCACGACTGGGCTCGAGCGTCGGCCACCCTCGAGCAGGCCCTGGACACTGGGCGTCTACTCGAAGACTTGGATGTACTGGGCAACCTCGGCAACGCAGCGCTCAACCTCGGTCATGACGAAGGCGCCCAGTTCTGCTACGCCGCAATGGTGTCCGTGGCTCGCGAGCTCGGCGCAGGGATGGTGGTCATCTACGGTCTGGAACGGCTCTCCTTCGCTCTGCTCCCCGCCGCCGCATGGACCCAGGTCCGCAGTTCCGCGGACGAGGCACTCACGCTGGCCCGCAGTGTCGGACAGCCCACCCTCACCGCCGCCCCGCTGGCGTGGCTGACGCTGCAGGCCGCCCTGACCGGCAGCGGCGACTTCGAGCACCACCTGGCCGAGGCCGAAGGGGTCGCCGCGCGGCACGCACTCGGCATCCTCACCGACCCCGTGCACGACCTGATCCGCTGGGCCAAAGGCACCCGGGCCGCCGCCGCCGGGGACGCGCCGACGGCCCTGCACCACCTGGCCGCGATCCGCGTGCCTGCACTGCAACGGATGGCGACCGTGGACCGCATCGAAGCGGCGGTGCGTGCCGGCGACCGCGACCAGGCGCTCACCTGGGTGGCCGAGCTCACGCCCTTCGCGACCCTGACCGGGCAGTCGTGGGCACTCGCCGATGTCGACCTGGGACACGCCCTGACAGCCACGGACCCGGCACGGGCCGCGACGACCTTCGAGTCCGCGCTGCGGCACTATGCGCACGCCGCCCGCCCCTACGACCTGGCTCGAGCCCGCCTGGCCTACGGAGAGTTCCTGCGCCGCAGCAACCGCCGCGCGGATGCCCGTGGCCACCTGCGGTCGGCGTTGGAGACGTTCACTGACCTGGGCGCCTCCCCGCTGATGAGGCGCACCACCGACGAGCTTCGGGCCTCAGGCGAGACGGCCCGCAAACGAGACCCGTCCACACTCCTTGACCTCACGCCGATGGAGCGCAAGGTCGCCCAGCTGGTCAGCACCGGCCTGTCGAACAAGGACGTCGCTGCGCAGTGCTGGGTGTCCCCGCGAACGGTGGCGTTCCACCTGCGCAACGTGTTCACCAAGCTCGGCGTCAGCTCGCGCACCGAACTCGCGCGACTCGACTTCGGCTGACGCCTCGCCGGTCCTACCACCTCCGGCGTGACCCCACCGCCTGCCAGGTCCCGGCCGCATCCCGGCCAAATGACCGGGGCGACCGTGCGGCGAGCGGACGACGGTGAAAGGCAGCACCGGCACGGCCCATGTCGGCCGGTGCCCACGGCAAAGCCGACCAGCCAGCACCCACGAAGGAGTAGCCATGCACGCCACGCCAGCCGCCGAACCGCTCGCGGTCGTCACCGCAGCGCCCACCGATTCCACGACGAACGCCCCGGCCGCCGCCCACCACGAGCACACCCCCGCCACAGTCCACGGCGCTGAGATGCACTCGGAGCCGGAGCCCCGGAAGTCATGGGTCGTCCTCGTCCTCGCCCTCGCCGCCCAGGTCCTGGTCGTACTGGACATCTCCGTGGTCAACACCGCCCTGCCCACCATCGGCCGCGACCTCGGCCTGGACGGCTCCCAGCTGGCCTGGGTCGTCACCGCATACCTGATGATGTCCGGCGGGGCGCTGCTGTTCGGCGGGCGCATCGCCGACCTGCTCTCCCGCAAGTGGGTGTTCCTGAGCGGGGTGGGCGGGTTCACCGCCGCCTCCATCGTCAGCGGTTTCGCAGGCGGACCCACCGAGCTGATCGCGGCCCGGGCAGCCCAGGGTCTCTCCGCCGCGCTGCTGACCCCGGCCGCGCTGTCGATCATCATGACCACCTACTCCGGTGCCCAGCGCCGCACCGGCCTGGCAGTGTGGGGGGCCGTCGGGTCCCTCGGCGTCGCCGCGGGAGTGCTGCTCGGCGGAGCCCTGACCACCTGGGCCGGCTGGCAGACCATCTTCTGGATCAACGCACCCATCGGCGCCATCGCCTTCCTCGTCGGCCTCAAGGTCATCCCCGGCGTCCGCACCGCGCGGCCCGCCTTGAACCAGTTCGACCTGGCCGGCGCCGCCACCGTCATCGGCAGCCTCGCCGCGCTCATCTTCGCCCTCGGCGCCACCGAACAGCACGGCTGGCTCTCCGCACCAGTACTCCTCTCGCTGGCCGGGTTCATGCTGCTGGCAACCGCATTCGTCGTTCTTGAGCGGCGCACCGCCAGCCCCCTGGTCCCACCCCACACCTGGAAGGTCAAGTCCCTGGTCTCCGGCACCACCGTGATGCTCGGCGTCACCGGCATCCTCGTCGGGACCGTGTTCCTCACCTCGATCTTCGTGCAGACCGTCATGGGCTACTCCGCCATCCGCGCCGGCCTGGCCTTCGTCCCGTTCGCCCTCGCCATCACCGATCGGAACCGTGCTCGCCAAGCACGCGCTTGGCCACGGCACTCCGCGGGCCATCGCCGCCCTCGGCCTGCTCCTGGTCACCGGCGGAGCGGTCCTGCTGGCCCAGGCCTCCTCCGATGCCTCCTTCGCCACCAACGTGCTGCCCGGCCTGAGCATCATCGGGCTGGGCGTCGGCATGGTGTTCGTCCCGGTCTCGGTCACCGCACTGGCCGGCATCCCGCCGCAGCACGCCGGCCTGGCCTCCGGATTCCTCATGACCGGGCACGAGGTCGGCGCCGCCCTCGGCGTCGCCGTCATCTCAGCGATCGCAAGCACCGGCGGGAACCTGACCAGCGCCACCGGTGTCGTGGACGGCTTCCCTCGCGGCTTCCTCGCCGCCGCCGTCATCGCCGCCGCGCTTGCCGGCTTCGCCTACCTGAGGATGCCAGCCGAGCGAGCCGACGGTCCCGCCATGCACATGCACCACTGACCAAACCCACGCCAGGTGTCCGCGGGCAGCACCGACCGCGGACACCTGGCACCCCGGTTGGCTGCGAATCGTTGCGGCCACCCTCGCCCCGCAATGAAGAGCAGGAAGCATGTCCAGCCACCTATCCCAACTGCCCACATCCGCCACCACCGCAAGCCCAGAAAAGGCCTGATCATGACCAGCGCGATCACCAGTTCAAGCACACCTTCAACCGTCAGCACGATGCCTTCGGATTCGCTGAAACGAGCTGCTGTCATGACCCAACTGTCCACGGTCGCCGCCCCCACCTCCACCACACCTGCGCCATTGCTGCCGGTCGTCGAGAAGCCGAATCCCCGGACCTCAAGAAGCGTGCTTCGCACTGCCGCCGCGGTCGTCCTGCTCTTGTGCTGGGTCGCTGTTGCCCTGCTCTGGACGCAGCGTGTCGTCCCACTGGCTCTGCTGGCGTGCCTCCTGCTTGTGGTCTTCCGCGTCGCCGTCCTGAGGCGCCCGGCCCGGCGGGTGTGGAGCGATGACAGGGTGCGGCGCAGCAGCAGCTGGCGCAGCAAGGCCTTGATGGTGCTGGTGCCAGTTATGTTGGTGGCCGTCGCTCTTGGGCAGTCGAGCGGGTCCTGGATGGACGACAGCTGGAGCGTGCTCCTGCTCGCCGGGTTGCTACTCGTGGTCGGTGTCGCGTCGCGGCGGCTGCTGCTGACCCTGGTCGTCGCATCCGTCACGGTTCTAGCGGCCTCCGCGGCCTTGGCGCCCAGCCTGGCAACAACCCAGAGCGGGGATCCCGACCTGACCGGCCAGCTACAGGGTCTGGCCGACGACGGGGCACTTCAGGGGTTTCACGACCTGGCTGTCTCCGAGGTCGACCTGTCAGCAAGCGAACCGGTGCGGGAGGCCACGATCGGCTCGATGAGCGCGTCGTCACCGATGGAGGTCGGCTCCATCACCAAGGCACTGACCGGGCTGGTCGTAGCCGACTCGATCACCCGCGGAGAGCTGTCCCTAGAGGCGCCAGTCTCGACCTACCTGCCCGAGCTCACCGGTTCCCCAGCCGGGACGGTAACGATGCGTGAGCTCATCACCCACAGTGGCGGGTACCCCCAGTTCGGTGCCAGCTCGATGCGCCGCGCCATCCTCAACGGCCCGGTCGGCGCACAGTTCCTCACCACCGACCGGGCCGGGATGCTGGCCGAGGCCCGAGAGGCCACCCTGTCCACCCGAGGAAGCTACGCGTACTCCAGCCTGGGGGCCGCCGTCGCCGGGCAGGCCGCCGCCGCGGCGGCCCGCTTGCCCTATGCCGAGCTGATGCGCACGCGACTGTTCGCGCCGCTGAAGATGACGAGCACCTCCATCCCCACCACCACGCCCGCGGTGATGCCCGGACGCTCCGCGTCAGGGCTACCGACCCAGACCTGGTACGTGGACGGCTACGCCCCCGCGGCCGCCGCCGTGTCCACGACGCACGACCTGACGCTGTTGGCAACCGCGCTCCTAGATGGAACGGCGCCAGGACTAGGCGCACTTGATCCACTGCTGGCCGGTGACAGCAGCAACACCCAGGTGGGGGCCTTCTGGCAGGTGTCCCACTGGGGCAACGGCCAAACCATCACGTGGCACAACGGCCAGACCAGTGGGCACACGGCCTACCTTGGGCTGGACCGTGCCGCAGGCAAGGCAGTCATCGTCCTGTCCGACGTGGCCCGCGACGACGTCACCGACCTCGGCGTCCGCCTGCTCTCGCAGACCCCCACACCACCCCCGCCCGCGGCCGACCTGTACCGCATCGGCCAGGAGACGCTGCACCTGCAGTGCCAGGGCATCGGCAGCCCGACCCTGGTCATGCTGGCCGGGCAGGGCGACAACACCAGCACGTGGCGTGAACTGCGGACCCGGCTGGGACCCAATGTGCGAACCTGCGCCTGGGACTACCCCGGAACGGGCAGCTCCACCGGCCTCTCGATGATGACCGCTCAGCGCGCAGCAACTGCGCTCGAAGCGACGTTGCGGGCCGCGGGCATACCCGGCCCGGTGGTGCTCGTGGGACACAGCATCGGGGGCCTGACCACCCGGCTCTTCGTCGGGCAGCACCCGGACGAGGTCGCCGGGGTCGTCCTCTTCGACCCGACCGTCGCCGAGTTCGCCCGAGACTTCGACCAGGCCGAGTTCCGTCCCGGCTGGGACGGAACCACCAGCGCCGACCAGGTCGAGCACGTGACCCGCTGGCCGGACATCCCCGTGCAGATCCTGCGCCACGACCCAGCCGTCTACGCCGCGAACGGCACCTGGGACACCGACGTCGAAACCCGCTGGGCAGCCGGCCAGGACAGCCTTGCCGCACTTAGCCCCCGCGGCCATGTCACCGTCATCCCCGGCGCAGGGCACTACATCTACCGCGACGCGCCAGAAGCCGCAGCCACCGCTATCACGACCGTCCTCGCACAAGCCGCGGAGGACCAGCCCTAAGCGCTCAAGGGCGCAGTCGGCGATGTGACCCGACCGGTCCGCGACGACATTGCCCATCCTGCAAAGTGCGCAGTTCGTGATCCCGCAACAACGCTCTGCGGCACACTTCGCATCATGGCGGCTCGGGATGTGATTGCGCAGGCGGTGGTCGCCGCAGTGCTGGGCGGAATCGTAGGTGCCGGAGCGGTGGTTGCCCTTGCCCACGCCAGTCCAGCGATGCTCGCTGCAGCGCCCGGACCCGCTGGACCGAGCGGTGCCACTGGGTATCCCGGTCCAATAGGTCCGTCAGGGTCGCCGGGACCGAGTGGCCCACCGGGTCTGACAGGTCCCCGGGGTTCTGCAGGCACTGTGGGGCCGGCGGGTCCGGGAGCGGCCTTGTCTTCCGTGGTCGTTGACGGCTCAGCGCAGTGCCCCACAGGCACCACCCACTGGATGACGGTCTATGCGCTTGGCGAAAGCGCAATCGGCTCGCCAGGAAACCTGAGCAGGACAGTTCCCCTCAGGGTCTGCCGCTGAGGCAGCGCCCGGCTTGAGGGGACGCTTGTCCTCGGCGGCGCCGTTGCGGCGATGAGACGGAGTGTGCGGGCGCAGATGCGGAGCTGGAGGCGACAACCTCCTTGGGGGCGGCTAGTCGTTGCTCGTCGGATGCCATGTGCCTCAAACTCGGGTGCATGATCGCCGCAACGACGGCCGCAACAGGTGACGGCATATCACCCTGGTGGGCACTCGTTCTGCCCCTTGTCGGTGTAGTCCTAGGGAGCGTCGGACATGGGGAATCGGCATCTACGGTTCACGGACGGAGCGCAGGCATGCCGAGCGAGACAGGTTGCTCGATGCTGGACTGGAACTGCTTGACGGTGCCTCTGGTTGATGTCGGTTGCGCCGCCCGCTCAGATAGGTGCCATGGGCGACCAGTACGCGGGCTTGGTCCCGCTGACCGCCGAGCAGGAGGCGGCGCGTGCTGCCCGAGCGTCGGCCCAAGCACGCGTGCGTGTTGCTCGATCCCGGGTGCGGCTGCTCGGAAGTGACGCCCTCGCACCGGTGGCTGAAGAGGTGTCTGCAGGGGATGCGGAGGCGATGCTCGCGTTTGAGGCTCAGTTGGACCCGAAACTAAAAGAGATCGTGGTTGAGCGACCCTTCAGTCGAACTTGGATGTCCCCGGGCGCTGGGGGTAGCGGGTCCCTGACGCAACCGAGAGACGCAAGGGGAAGACGATCATCAGGGTCCGTTCATAAGGACTAGTGGTGCGAGCGGTCGTGCCGGCAAGAGAGCGTTCCTCGCGGCGATGAGTCGCACCCTCCTGGGGCATCAGCGGGTAGCTTCTGCGGTTTCTCTGGGGTCAGCCGAGCGGGAGTGCCCAAGGCACCGGCCCGCGAGAGGTTCCCGATTTGGAGTTCGAGGTATTTCGATGCACAGTATCTGTAAGTGAAGATACTGCACTGAGAGGAAGCGAGTGCGAACGTGACCACGACCTACCGCGCAGCGGTTGCCCGCCGATTCGGCCCGCCCGACGTCCTGCGCGTCGAGGACCTGCCCGTCGGCGCCGCTGGCGCCCGGGCACCATCCGGGTCGCCGTCCGCGTCGGCGGGGTGAACCCCGTCGACGCGACGATCCGCTCCGGCTCGTTCGGTGGGGGCACGCCCGTTCGTCCCGGGCACCGAGTTCGCGGGCGTGGTCGTCGAGCTCGGCGCCGGCGTCACGGGTGTCTCGGTCGGTGACGAGGTCGTCGGGTTCGGCACGCCGGGCTCGGACGCCGACCTGGTCGTCTCGACGCCGGACCGCGTGGTGGCCAAGCCGGCGAACCTGTCCTGGGAGCTCGCGGGTGCGGTCGGGGCGGTCGGGCAGACGGCCCTGACGGTGCTCGACGCGTTGGCTCTCCCGCGGATGCGCCCGTCATCGTGCACGGCGGCTCCGGCGGTGTCGGCACGATGCTCGTGCAGCTGCTGGTGGCGGCCGGGAACCCGGTGGTCGCCACGTCGAGCGCGGCGCGCGCCGACTACCTCGCGGGTCTCGGCGCGACGCCGGTGGTCTACGCCGACCTGCCCGCCCGGCTCGACATCGAGCACCCGAACGGCTTCGCCGCCTCGATCGACCTCGCCGGCAGCGCCGCAGGCGGGCGAGATCGGCGTCGCGGTGCGCGGGCCGGCGGCAAGGCCGTCACCATCGTCCCCGCGACCACCCAGAGCCACGGGATCCCGCTGATCCAGGTGCAGCGGTCGCAGGCCCGCCTGACGCGCCTGCTCGCCGACGCCGCCGACGGCACGCTGCAGATGCCGGTCGAGACGCTGCCGCTCAAGGAGATCGTCGAGGTGCACCGCCGCCTCGACGCCCGTCACGCGGTCGGCAAGACCGTCCTCGACCTGTCCGACAACCCGCACCTCCCGGAGGCATGACCATGACTTCCCTCTCCCTGATCGGCCCGGGCCGGCACGGCACCGCCATCGCGCAGCTCTTCGCCGCCCACGGCGTCGAGGTGACCCTGTTCCACTACCGCCCGGAGAAGGCCGAGCAGGCCGCTCGGGCGATCACGGCGGCTGTGCCGCGGTGCCACGGTCAAGATCGCCGAGAGCCTGGAGGCCGCGGCCGACAGCTCGGACGTCGTGGCCCTGACCACGCTCTGGGACGCGCCCCAGCGCGAGGTCCTCTCGCGCGCATCGGCGACCGGCTCGTCGGCAAGGTGCTCCTCGACGTCTCCAACCCGCTCGACGTCACCCCGGCCGGGATCTCCTTCCGCAAGCCGGTCGAGGGGTCGGCGGGCCAGTTCGTGGCGACGCTGCTGCCGGCGCGGCGTCGGGCACGTCAAGGCGTTCTCGAACCTCGCGACCGCCGTGCTCGGCACGGCCGCCGACCAGGAGCCCGCCGCGGTGCTGCCCTACCTCGCCGACTCGCTCGGCCACGGCGCACCGGGTGCGGCCGCTGCTGGAGCGGACCGGATGGCAGCCCTGGTACGTCGGCGACATCGGCCGCTCGGCGGACCTCGAGATCGGCGGCCGCTACAACAAGGTGACCGGCCGCCTGGGCCGTACTGTGCTCGACGTGCAGGACTTCACCCGGCAGTTCGGTCCCGAGCAGCTTCCGGAGCGCTGACGATGACGACGGCGGAGGACGCGGCGGTGGACGCGGAGCGGGAGGGCCGGATCGCGGTCTGGCGCGACCTGGTGGTCGCTCACGACCGGCTGATGAAGCAGTTCCAGACCGAGCTCAAGACGCGAGCTTCGACCTGTCCGTGCCCCAGTACGACGCCCTGCTGCGCCTGTCGCTGGCGGGCGGGACGTGCCTGCGGATGGGTGAGGTCGCCGACGCGCTGCTGTTCAGCAGCGGCGCCGCGACCAAGGTCTTCGACCGGCTCGTCGAACGCGGGCTCGTCGAACGCGGCGCGGACCCAGACGACCGCCGCACCGTGCTCGTCGGGCTGACCGACGAGGGCCGCGCGCTGTTCGCGCGGGCGCAGCGCGCCCACGGCGACAGCATCCACGACAAGCTCGGCCCGTTCGCCTCCGCCGACGAGCGCCGGCACGTCGAGGCCTTCCTGAAGCGGCTCGCCAGCACCGAAGCCCGCCACCGACAGCCACCCAGGCCGGTAGCCCCCCCCAGAGCGAGCGGTCCCTTCCGCCAATGCCCCGCACAGCGGAGGGGTATCAGCGGACGGCGCCCTGCCGCCTCGACCGGCACCGATTTCGCCGTGTCTTTGGTGCCACCGTTGGTATCGGACTCTTTGGTCGCACGGCGGATGAACGAACCCCCCTTCCAAGGTGAATCTTCGGGGCCTGTCTGAGATGCCGGTAGCGGAGCAGCTACCGAGCCTTTACGGTCGTCGGCGTGAGTGTTGATGCGGTTCCGGGGGTCCGGGGGTCCAGACGGGACCGGAGTGGTCGAGACAAGCGATGGCCCGGATGGCGCCAACGATGACCTGCCCGCAATGCCGCAATGTTGGTGGGCTAACGCTGCGCTGGGGGCGGCCGACCGGGGCTGCCTGGCCTGTGATGCTTGCGGATACGCAGGCGGCTTGCCCACGTCCAGGTCACAGCGAAACAGTCCGACTTCCTGACGCATTTGCGCGTATCCGGGGAGAGCAGCCAAGCGATGGTTGAGTACCCGTCGCACTGACGCCGGCGACTCCCCACGAGGCTGGTTCGTTGCGGGAGACAGCGGGGGGTAAGCAGGCGGCGGACGGCAAAGTGACGTGCGCGCGGTGTCGCCACGCGGGTCTTGGGAGTACCCCGCGCCGTCGCTGGGACAAGTTGTGTGAAACGGGTCACATGATCGAGCCAAGTGCGCTCCAATGGAAAGGAGTTGCCGACCCGCCTTGCGGAAGGCAGCGAGCGCGCTGAAGAGGTCGGTGCGCGACAACCCGGGTGTGGGCTCGTCCGCCCGTCCCGCCCCCGTGTAGATGCCGCCCTGCGCGGTGCGCGGTATGAGGCGCCCCGGTGACGGCGATCTGGGCCCGGGTCAACAGCTCGGCCCCGATGGGCCACCGAGCCCCCGTACTGTAGGGGGTGCGACGACTCGGTGGCCCACCACCAGCTGCTACCGGGCAAGATGTGGTCGCGCCCCTCGAGGAGACGAAACCTCATACCCGAGGAGCGCCCCCGTCCACGTCTCTCGACGCCGACGTGACCCGTGCAACTCCCACTGCAGGGCGCCGGAACGCCGAGAAACGTACTCCCGGGGCACCGACGGAAAACCCTCCAGCGAGGAACGAATTCTCGCTGACCGTTTGCGGCAGGCGGGCCGAGGTACGCAAGCCCGCGGATGGTCGTCCCGATCCACATTTGGGTGCAAAGGGCCTCGTCAGTGAACCCAATCTTGCGCACGAGCCCGCCACCAAGGCAGGCTCGCGAAACGACAGGGGGCGGGTGTGATGGGTGATGGGCTCGGCCCCCACTGAGCGGGGCTCGCCTTTATGGTCGGTTGCGTCTTCGATGGGGCAATACGCACTACAACTGATAGCGCGGACGAGGGTGGAGGGGCTGATGGTTACGGGCTGGTCGATGGAACCGTGGTCCGTGTCGATCGTTGGATCGAGTCCGCGCCGGACACGCACTTGGTCGAGGATCGCATCCTTCATTCCCAAGCCGAGCCGCGAAGCCTTTGCGGGTGAAGGCGTCGACGCCCGCGGAAGCAGCTTTCAAGCAGACCGGCTGCACACGATGCTGCAAGGCCGCGTTGAAGGCCGGCCTGACGTCGGTCATCGACGTCAACGGTGAGGTCCTCGACATCCAGACCATCCTCGACGGGAAGCGGGCCTGAGCCGACAACCCAGTGATGCGGCCAGCGGCCTCGGCGTCGGCGACCCGGGCGGCGCCGTGAAGCGCCCCGTAGATGTAGGTGCATCCAGGAGTCGGGCCCGCCGGTCGTGACGTCAGTACGCCGTACCCGAGGACGCGCTGCGGCTTCTCTTGGGCCTCCCGAACCCCCGCGGGCCCATGACCCTAACCACGAGTCCCTGGTCGTTGATGACACGGACGCGTCCGGTGCAAGATGCCAGCAAGCCGGGCGACGTCGCCCATCACCGGCGAACCCGTGTGTGCAGCGAGTCACTTTGCACTTCCCTCGATGTCATTGAACCGCTTACGGTGACTCTCACGGCGTCCCCCGTCAAGCGCCGAAGGTCAGCCCGGTAAGGACGTTTCTGTGACGGATCACGGACGTCCCGCACCTTTCGGCGCTGACGCGCCCGGCCAAAGGAGTTTGACCATGGCGAGCCACGATGGTCCCAGCGCCCGTGACGTAATTACCGCCGGTTCGGCGGTGCTCGGCATCGAACTTGGCTCAACGCGTATCAAGGCAGTGCTCATCGACCCGCTCGGCCGCCACCTCGCCGGGGGCAGTCACACGTGGGAGAACCGGTTCGTCGACCGGGTGTGGACCTACACCGATGAGGACATCTGGTCGGGAGTTCAGGGCAGCTTCGTGTCGATGTGCGCCGATGCGCAGGAACGGCACGGGGTTCGCCCCACCTCGTTGGGGGCCCTGGGGGTGTCCGCGATGATGCATGGCTACCTCGCCGTCGACGCCTCGGGCGACCTGCTGACGCCGTTCCGGGACCTGGCGCAACACGACGACCGGCCGGTCGGCGGCCGAGCTCACCGAACTCTTCGGGTGCACCATCCCGCTGCGCTGGTCGATCGCGCACCTATACCAGGCGATCCTGGATGACGAGCCCCACGTTGCGCAGGTGGCGTCACTGACCACCTTGGCGGGCTATGTCCACCGGCGCCTGACCGGGTTGCACGTGCTCGGCGTCGGCGACGCGTCGGGCATGTTCCCCATTGACGCGAAGACCCGGAACTACGACGCCCGGCGCCTCGCGCAGTTCGACGCCTTGGTTGCCGATCGTCACCCCGGCCTGTACCTCGGCTCGGCTCCTGCCACGGGTGCTGGCCGCCGGTGCGGAGGCAGGCCGGCTCACCGACCGGGGCGCCGCACTGTTGGTGACCACCGGGGAGCTCGTGCCGGGGGCGCCACTCTGCCCGCCGGAGGGCGATGCCGGGACCGGCATGGTCGCCACGAACGCCGTGGCGCCGCGGACCGGGAACGTCAGCGTGGGGACGAGCATCTTTGCGATGGCCGTCCTCGAGGGACCGTTGTCGCGGATCCATCCTGAGGTTGACATGGTGACCACCCCCGCCGGGGACCCGGTGGCGATGGTGCACTGCAACAACGGCGCCAGCGAGCTCAACGCATGGGCGTCGGTGTTCCAGGAGTTCTCGACCGCCATCGGGCACCACGTGGATCCCGATGAGGCGTTCCGCGTGCTCCTGAACGAGGCCCTGACCGCGGACCCTGACGCGGGTGGGCTGCTCGCGTTCAACAACCTCTCGGGTGAGCCCGTCACCCAGCTCGCCGAGGGGCGTCCCCTCGTGCTGCGGACGCCCGACAGCCGGTTGACCCTGGGGAACTTCATGCGCGCCCAGGTCTTCGCTGCGTTCGCAACGCTCAGTCTCGGGATGCGTGTCCTGGCCGACGAAGGAGTCCAGCTCGAGGTCGTGGTCGCCCACGGTGGCCTCTTCCGCACCGAAGGCGTGGCCCAGCGCCTTCTCGCGGCGGCGCTGCGCACCCCGGTGGCCGTTGGGCGGGACGCAGGTGAGGGTGGAGCTTGGGGCATCGCCGTCCTCGCCTCGTACCTTGCTCACGCCGACGAGTCAGACCTGGCGGCGTTTCTGCAGGCCCTGTTCTCAGCCGGCGCTCCAGCGCGCATCGTCGAGCCCGACCCCGTTGACGTTGAGGGGTTCTCGGACTTCATGGAGCACTACGTGGCCGCACTGCCGGTCCAGCGAGCCGCCCTCAGCGCGACTTAGCCCCAGTCCTGCTACGTTGCAAATCTGTCCTTTCTCAGCGTCGAGGAGGCGAACCATGCCCACGGTTCCCGTGGCGAACCCCTTCGTGCTTCAGCGCGCCGATCCATGCGTCCTGCGCCACGACGGCGAGTACTACTTCACGGGTTCGCACCCGTTGTACGACCGCATCGTCCTGCGCCGGGCAGAACGACTCGACGACCTGCAGGCCGCGCCCGAGGTGACCATCTGGAGCAAGCACGCCGAGGGGCCGCAGTCCAACCTCATCTGGGCGCCCGAGCTCCACCGCATCGGTGATGCCTGGTACGTCTACTACGCCGCGGCGCCCAACCCGGACGTCACCTTCGACGTCCCCGACGCGGACGACACCTTCAACCACCGTGTCTACTGCCTCGAGTGCCTCGACGCGGACCCTCTCACCGGCACCTGGACGGAGAAGGGCCAGGTGGACACCGGCTGGGAGTCCTTCGCGCTCGACGCGACGAGCTTCGTCCTCCGGGGCGACCAGTACCTGGTGTGGGCGCAGCAGGACTTCGCGGTGAAGGGGCACTCGAACCTCTACATCGCGCGCATGAAGAACCCGTGGACGCTCGCGACGCCCGCGGTCAGGCTGTGCCAGCCGGAGCTCGACTGGGAGATCATCGGGTTCTGGGTCGCGGAGGGTCCTTCGGTCCTGCAGCGGGACGGGCGGCTGTTCCTCACGTACAGCGCGTCCGCGACCGGGATCGACTATGCGATGGGGCTGCTCACCGCGTCCGCGGATGCGGACCTCCTCGACCCCGCGAGCTGGACCAAGTCTCCGGAGCCGGTCTTCACCAGCGCCCCCGAGAACGGGATCTACGGTCCGGGCCACAACAGCTTCACGGAGTCGCCTGAGGGGGAGACGGTGCTCGTCTATCACGCCCGCACCTATACGGAGCTCATCGGCAACCCCTTGTGGGACCCCAACCGGCACGCCTGCGCGCAGGTCCTGCCGTTCGCGGACGGCGAGCCCCAGTGGGGGGTCCCACAGCCGCTGAGCCGTCCGGCGCCCTCCGGCGTCGAGGTGCTCGCACCCGACGGGACGATCCGATGAGCGGCGGCGCTCAGGACACCGTGGCGCCGGCCACCGGGCCCACGTTCCTCGACTCGATCAAGCGCCCGGTGCTGTGGAACTACGGCGGGATCTACTTCTTCTACTTCGTCGTCTGGCAGTTCATCTTCACGTTCATGGGCCTGTGGCTCGACGACCAGGGCATGTCGTCGACGAGCATCGGCAGGGTGAGCACGGTCATGGCGCTCACCGCGCTGTGCCTGCAGCCGCTGTACGGATTCCTGCAGGACCGCCTGGGCTTCCGCAAGCCGCTGTTCGCGTTCGTGGTCGTGTGCGCCGCGTTGATCGGGCCGTTCTTCCAGTTCGTGTTCAAGCCGCTCATCGGCGTCGACCAGACCCTCGCCGCCGTGGTCGGAGGCATGTACCTCAGCCTCGTCACCTACGCGGGCGTGTCCGTGGTCGAGGCCTACAACGAGCGCGCGAGCCGTGCCAACGAGTTCGAGTACGGCCACGCGCGGCTCTTCGGTGCGCTCGGCGGCTCCTTCGCCTCGGCCATCGGCGGACTGGTCTGGTCCACCAACCCCGACAACATCTGGTGGGCCGCGTCGTTCTCTGCGCTCGTGCTGGGCGTGCTGCTCTTCGTCGCGCGGGTGCCGCGCAGGGCGGCCGGTGCGCGCCAGGCCGGGGGCGAGTCGCACGCGCACAAGGTCAGCAAGGAGGACATCCGCCGGCTGGTCACGGACCGCAACTTCCTCGGCTTCGTGGTCCTCATGATGGGCACGGCCGCCCTGTACGACGTGTTCGACCAGCAGTACTCGATCTACTTCACCGGCCTCGTCGACCACGCGGACCCCGGAGGCGCTGTTCGGCACGGTGGTGTCGATCCAGATCCTGCTCGAGGCCGTGGTCCTGATCTTCACGCCCGCGATCATCAACCGGATCGGCGCCAAGCGCGGGCTGATGGTCTTCGCCGCGATCCTCGTGGTGCGGGTGCTGGGCTCCGCGCTCTTCACCAGCACGGGGGCACTGATCGCCTGGCGTTGGCTCGCCGCGGTCGAGATGCCGTTCATGCTCGTCTCGGTGATGAAGTACATCACCCGGATGTTCGACGTGAAGATCTCCGCGACCGCGTACATGCTCGGTTTCGGCGTCGCGAAGTCCCTGGGAGTCGCGGTGTTCTCCGGGGCGTTCGGGCGGTCCTACGACAAGAACGGGTTCTCCCAGTCCTACCTGATCATGGCCGTGGTGATCCTTGTCGCGACCATCCTCGCGAGCCTGCTCATGGGCGACGACAGAGGCCGTGAGGCTCCCACGGGCGAGCTCGCCGACGGGGTCGACGGGTCGCGACGAGGAGAGTGCTGCCGCGCGTTGAGCCGCGCCTGCTGCCCCATGCGTGCTGCGCCACTGGCGTGGTCACGCGTAGGAAACTCTAACGTCACGCCGCAATCGGCACTGACGACACCGGGTGCGGCCACGGCCCTAGACCGACTGC